>JAFAEO010000043.1 GCA_023423975.1 Pseudomonadota bacterium | reverse complement strand
TTGTCGTAATCGTTTGAACGGTTTGAACGCATTTCATTTGAATTGTTTTCCGTATCAACGTGATCCGAACTATTCATTATGTTGGTAACTCCAAAAAACTATGTTTTATTCTTTAAATCGTCGTTTTGATTATCACTCGCCTCCCGGTCTGATGAATTGTCATCAGCAGGATCAACGCTATGATCGTCTGGCTGTTCATTTTGCGATGTCGAATCTGGGCTGAACCCAGCCGGCATCTCTTGGGCGGCTGATGCTGTCTCGTCCGCAGCAGCCATCTCTTCGGTCACATCGCCGTGGGCAACGCGCTCTTGAGTCTTTCCGGTATTCTGCGCTTGCGCGCCAGCAGCAGGAACCAATCCGTCTGCACCAATATTGCTCTCTTCTGATACTTCGCTGATTTCATCGGCCAATTCCGATACTTCACTGGTCGATTCGGCCACCACATCAGCCGACCGATCCGCTGACCCGGACAAAGCCTGGGCACCAGCATCCGGGACATCAGAGTCGTTGCCACCAGCATCCTTGCTATCAGATCCAGTCAACGCCTCATCAGGGGCAACTGAATCAGGCTGCACTGAACCGGCTGCATCTGGTGCCGGTTGATCAGGCGCAGACTCATCGAAAACCATCTCTGATTCTACCTGCTCCTGAGCAGGCTGTTCCGCAGCCGTGATATTCATATCCAGCCCGGATAAATCCGGCATGCCAGCTTCGCCACTTTCCAGTACAGGCAAGTCATCAAGCGCCTTTAAGCCAAGATCATCGAGAAACTGCTTTGTCGTGCCCAGTAACGCCGGACGCCCGGGGGCATCACGATGTCCTAACACGTCTATCCAGCCGCGCTCTTCTAACGTTTTGATGATTTGTGATGAAACCGTGACCCCGCGAATATCTTCTATGTCTCCGCGAGTGACAGGCTGACGCCAGGCAATAATTGCCAAAGTCTCCATGACTGCCCGTGAATATTTGGGCGGCTTTTCTGGATTCAGGCGTTCTAAATACTTTTGCATCTCGGGTCGGCTTTGAAAACGCCAACCACTTGCCAATTCCGATAATTCTAAACCTTTCTCTGCCCATTCGTCTTGCAATACCTGCAACTGTTGCTTAATTACATCATTGTCAACTTCGTCCAAATCAGTAAACAACTTACGCAAATCCCCTATTCTCATAGGCTCATCGGCGCACAGCAAGGCGGTTTCTAGGATTTTTCGAGATAAATTCTGGTCCATGATATGTCGCTTTGTATTATCAGACTTGCATCATAACTCAAAATGGGCTAATATTCTTTTCTTACACAGACGCGGGGTGGAGCAGTCTGGCAGCTCGTCGGGCTCATAACCCGAAGGTCGTAGGTTCAAATCCTGCCCCCGCAACCAGATTCAAAAAATGGCCCAAGTGCATATTAACAAGCACTTGGGCCATTTTCTGTTTGGCTCGCGCCTTTTTCTACTTACTCTATTTTCTCCACGTGTACCACGTCGTCTCGACGGCGTGATCAACCACTGTTTAACAGCGATTTAAAACTGAAATCAGAACGACCACATCAATCCCTGCGGCCGGCCGTCGGTAACGGCAGCGCTGTTTTGTAGCGGACCTGCTTGAGCGCAAAACTGGATCTTATTTTTTCTATTTCCGGCATTGGCGACAATTGCTCGATGATGAAATGCTCCAGTGACTCAATATCTGGCACGGCCACCCGAATCAGATAGTCCGCATCGCCGGACATCAAATAGCACTCCATGACTTCGTCCCGGGAACAAACCCGCGATTCGAACGCCTGCAACGAGGTGCGGTCCTGGCGTTTCAAACTGACCGAGATAAAAACATTTAAATGCAGGCCCAGTTTCTGGGCATCCAGCAACGCGACATACTGCCGGATGATGCCCGCCGACTGCAGGGCCTTGACCCGCGCCAGGCATGGGGATGGCGAAAGATGCACGCGCTTTGCCAGTTCCACGTTTGAAAGATTGCTATCACCCTGAAGCTCTTTCAGTATTTTCAGATCAATATCATCTAAGCTCATTATGCCGCCATTTATTAATATAAAAATATTTTGTGCTGAATACATAACTATATTACAGCATAATCGGTTAAATATATTGTCTCTTATAAATTATAATTGAGCCATAACGGAGACCATACATGAACGACTTCAGCCTTGCCTATAAGCACCAGCACGTCAGCCCTGGCGCAGATGACGAAGATCCGCTTGAAACCCGGGAATGGTGCGAGGCCCTTACGTCTGTGACCGCTGCATCGGGGCCGGCTCGGGCAAAACATCTGCTCAATATCCTGCTCGAGACGAGCCGTGATCTGAACATTCCGTGGCAACCCGCTATCGGAACGCCCTATATCAATACGATATCGGCAGATGAACAAGACCCATTCCCTGGCAATCTGGAAATCGAAGAGAAACTGGCATCCGTTATGCGATGGAATGCGCTGGCCATGGTGGTGCGTGCAAATGGCCAATTTGCAGATCTGGGCGGCCATATTGCCAGTTACGCGAGCGCCGCTGATCTATTCGAAGTGGGCTTTAACCACTTCTTTCGCGATCCTCAAAATGGTATGGCAAGTGATCTTGTCTTTTATCAGCCCCACTCATCGCCAGGTGTTTATGCGCGTGCCTTCCTGGAAGGCCGGCTGGACGAACAGAATCTTTTGCATTATCGCCAGGAAATAAAAGCGCAACGCGCAGGCGTCATGGGCCTGTCCAGCTACCCTCATCCATGGCTGATGCCCGATTTCTGGCAATTTCCCACGGGATCCATGGGCATTGGGCCGATCAGCTCGATTTACCATGCCCGGTTTATGCGCTATCTGCAACACAGAGGCCTGCAAAATACTGAAGGCCGTACTGTGTGGGGCGTCTTCGGTGATGGCGAGATGGACGAGCCGGAAAGCATGAGCGCCCTCACCCTGGCCGCCAGAGAGCATTTGGACAATCTGGTGTGGGTCGTCAATTGCAATCTGCAAAGACTGGACGGCCCGGTAAGAGGCAACGGAAGAATTATCGACGAACTGGAAATGCTGTTTAAAGGGGCGGGCTGGCATGTTATTAAACTGGTGTGGGGCTCCGACTGGGACTCACTATTCGCGCGCGATGACGCAAAGGCGTTGCAAAAGATCTTTGCCGAGACGGTGGACGGGCAATTTCAGACCTTTGCCGCCAAGGACGGGCGTTACAATCGTGAACATTTTTTTGGGCAAAATGCGAGCCTGAAACAACTGGCGGATGCGCTCAGTGACCAACAGATTGATATGCTCAAACGCGGCGGCCATGATTTGGTGAAAATCCATGCAGCTTATAAATCGGCATTGCATCATCAAGGACAGCCAACGGTCATTCTGGCCCAGACAAAAAAAGGGTTTGGAATGGGAGAGACCGGTCAGGGAAAAATGACCACGCATCAGCAAAAAAAATTAACAAAAGAAGCGCTTCTGGCCTTTCGGGACCGTTTCGGCTTGCCCTTGACAGATACCCAGACCGAAAATCTTGAATTTTACAAACCCGACAGCACGTCGGCCGAGATGCACTATTTGCAGGAGCGCAGAAAGGCACTGGGCGGCAGCATGATGAGGCGTAGCAAAACGGCCTCACCATTACCTGTGCCCGCCATGGCGAACTATGGGCAATTTGCCATCCAGGCCAACGACAAGGTGATGTCGACCACCATGGCATTTGTGCGAATGCTTGGCGGCTTGCTGAAGGATAGCAAGCTAGGCAAGCATGTGGTTCCCATCGTTGCGGACGAGGCCCGCACATTTGGCATGGCCAATCTGTTCAAACAGGTAGGAATTTACGCAAGTGCTGGCCAGCAGTATGAACCCGAAGATATCGATTCGATCCTCAGCTACCGTGAAGCAAAAGATGGTCAGATTCTGGAAGAAGGGATCAGCGAAGCTGGGGCCATCAGCTCATGGGTAGCGGCCGCAACCAGTTACTCGGTGCACGGGATCGCCATGCTGCCGTTTTATATTTTTTACTCCATGTTCGGATTCCAGCGTATAGGAGATTTGATCTGGGCCGCTGCAGACCAGCGTGCAAGGGGTTTTCTGCTCGGGGCCACTGCCGGACGAACCACGCTTGGCGGCGAAGGCCTGCAACACCAGGACGGCAGCAGCCAGCTTATCGCGTCGACCATACCCAATTGCCGGGCATATGATCCCGCCTTCGCTTTTGAAGTTGCCGTCATCCTTGACCATGGCATGCGCGAGATGCTCATGGAGCAGAAAGATGTTTTCTATTACCTGTCCCTGATGAATGAAAACTATGCGCAACCCACTCAGCCGGTAGGCGTGGAAAGCGGCATTATCAAAGGCATGTACCGGTTTTCTGGAAAAGGCGTCGCCGATTCTCGCGCAACCGTGAAATTACTGGGTTCGGGCGCGATTTTTCCTGAAGTGCTGGCAGCAGCACAGTTGCTGGCCGAGGACTGGAATATCGAGAGTGACATATGGAGTGTCACCAGTTTTACCGAACTGGCAAGAGAAGCCAGGCAGGCAGAGCGATGGACCCGCTTGCACCCGGATCAGCCTGCACGAACCGGCTACGTGGCTGAGTGCATCAATGGTGATATTCCGGTGGTTGCTGCTACGGACTATGTACGGGCGCTACCGCAGCTTATTGCGTCATATATAAATTGCCCATACATCGTGCTTGGCACCGATGGCTTCGGTCGCAGCGACACGCGGACCAGACTTCGGGAATTTTTTGAGGTCGACAAATATGCCATAGCGGTCGCAGCGCTCAGCGCACTTGCGCAACAGGGGAAAATCAGCAGGACACTATGCGCTGAGGCGCTGACACGCTATCGGATCTGCGTAACCGATCAAGCGCCCTGGGAGTGTTAAGGAAAATTGGAAATTTCCGAAATTGCAGCCCGTACCCCTGCTGGACTGACCCCAATTAGCTAGAATGTGACATTAACTCCATTTTGGCCCGACTCATGACATATGCAGTAAAAGAACTCTTCAAGACGCTGCAAGGCGAAGGAGCGCAAGCGGGCCGCGCGGCCGTCTTCTGCCGGTTCGCCGGATGCAACTTATGGTCTGGGCGCGAGATTGATCGTGCTACTGCGGCCTGTACGTTTTGCGACACCGATTTTGTTGGGACCAACGGCATCGGCGGTGGTAAGTTTGCTAGCGCGGCTACCCTGGCCACGACGCTGGCCAACACCTGGGGCCCCGAACGCAGTTCGCGCTATGTTGTATTTACCGGCGGCGAACCGCTGCTGCAGCTGGATACCGCTCTTATCGACGCGGTTCATGCCGAAGGCTTCGAGATTGCCATAGAAACCAATGGCACCCTGGCCGCACCGGCGGGAATCGATTGGATCTGTGTGAGCCCGAAGGGAAACAACCCGCTGATTCAAACGCGAGGCGACGAGCTGAAACTTGTCTTTCTGCAATCTGATGCCCCGCCTGAGCGCTTTGAAACTCTGGATTTTTCGCATTTTTTCCTGCAGCCCATGGACGGGCCGGATCGTCTGGCCGCCACTGAACACGCGGTGCAATACTGCATGGATCATCCCAAGTGGCGCCTGAGCGTACAAACACATAAATATATAGGCATTCCATGATTACCGTGACTCGTGCGCTGCACTTTGATGCAGGCCACCGCATACCCGATCACAAAAGCCAGTGCCGCAACATGCACGGCCACCGCTACACACTTGAAATTACGCTTTCGGGGCCCGTTTCAATGGTTGACGGCGCCTCCGACCGTGGCATGGTGATCGATTTTTCCGATGTCAAGGCCATGGCCAAGGCGCTGATCGTCGACGTTTGGGATCATGCCTTCCTGGTGTACAGCGGTGATACGGTCGTACGCAGCTTTCTGGAGTCGATCGCTGATCATAAAACCGTTGTGCTGGATCGGATTCCCACTGCCGAAAACCTGGTCCAGATCGCGTTCGATACCCTGGCCGCCGCTTATCAGACGCAATACGGGGACCAACTGAAGCTGACGCACGCCAGGCTATACGAAACGCCCAACTGCTGGGCCGATTGTTACGGCCCTCAGGTTTAGGGCACGACCCGCAGCCGGCACTGCCAGCCCTAGTTTGTGCAAGCGCCAGCCGTCATATATGATACTTTGCCTGGCGGCTAATGACTCGTGGCAGACTCGGCGGTCGTGCTCGCGGCTGACCGCAAATTCACCAGATAAATAGCGCCGGCTGTCAGAAACAGCATAGCCGTCACTGCCACTACCACCCCGATAAAGGCGTAGTCAAATGAAGCGTAAGCGATCGACAATAGCCGCTGGCTTTGTTCGAATGGCAATTGCTCTGCAACCAGATGCGCCTGGTCCAGGCTGTCTCGCACAATACCCGGCACAGAAAAATCGGCAGGCAACACCAATTTCATCGTATAAATCACAGACATGATACTGCCGAAAATAGTGACGCCCATTGCACCCCCGAGTTCGTAGGCCACTTCCTCTATTGAAGCTGCCATGCCTGCCCGACTGGCAGGAGCGTTATTGATAATGGCTGTGGATGCGCCCGTAATGGCCGCACCCGCACCAAATCCGAAAACCGCCAGTGCCACTGACCACCACAGGATGGCGCCATTGAATATAAACAAATAGCACAGTGAACCAACCCCCGAGACCAGCAATGAAAACCATAACAGGCGAGCCGTACCAAGCTTTGGCTGCAACGATCCCATTAGCGGTCCGGCAACAAAAGCCGCAAGAGGAATAGGCAAAATAAGCAAGCCGGCCTGCAATGGAGAGTAACCACTGACCAATTGCAACCGTTGGCTAAAAACGAGTTCGAATCCGATGAGCGTTGCCGACATAACCGATGCAGCGATAACCCCAAGCAGAAACTGTTTGTTGCGAAACAAACCAAGGTCAATCAAAGGTGCCGCGGCGCGTTTTTGCCGACGAAAAAAAATGATCAGAGCGCCAATTCCCAGCACAAGCGTGATGACAAATACAATCCAGTCTGCTTGTGGCTTTCCCAGTTCCTTGATTGCATAGGTTAGGCAAATCAGGCCAACCATGATTTGCGCAGAACCGATCAGATCCCATTTACGGGTTTTATTACCCGGCCGTTTTTCCAAAACGCGCGCGCCAACCACGAAGGCAATCAAGACCACCGGCACATTGATCAGAAAGACCGAACCCCACCAGAAAAACTCCAGCAAAATACCGCCAACTACCGGCCCGAACGCGGCACCGCCGGACGCAACAGCAGCCCAGATGCCAATGGCAAAAGCACGTTCCTTATCATCCTCAAAGGTTAGACGAATAATGGACAATGTGGCCGGCATCATCATGGCGGCGCCCACCGCAAGCAATACACGGCTGCGGACAAGCACTTCGGGGCCGGGTGCGAATGCAGCCACCACCGATGCCACGCCGAACACCAGCAAGCCGTTAAGAAAAAGTTGCTTGTGTCCCAGGCGATCACCCAGCGTACCCAAACCGGGCAGCAGACCGGCAACCACCAATGGATAAGCATTGATAATCCACAGCTTCTGTGAAGCACTTGCCTGCAGGTCATGCGTCAAACGCGGCAATGCGGTGTATAGCACCGTCAGCTCAATGACAATAAGAAACAGAGCGCTGGAGACGATAGCCAGTATCAGCCACCGGTTATGTACAGGTTTAAGGATTGCAGTCATGATAAAAAATTTGTTTGCTCCGACGGCCGTTAGTAAAAGCCCGGGCGTTGCGATTCATACACAAGTATCAACGTGGGCGTGCGCCTCTGATCGCTATATTTGCTCGATATGAAATCAAATTATTCCTTGTGGGAACCAAGCGATGCACTATAATATAAATCCATACGTATGGAAAGTAATTTTTGATATGAACCAAAACAAACCACAAACTGCGGGCAGGCCGCGCTCGATTGACCGAGAGAAACTGCTGGATATAGCAGAGAAAATTGTTGCGCAACATGGTGTTGCCGGTCTGACAATGGACGCGTTAGCCAAAGCTGCAAGTATTACCAAGGGCGGCGTACAGTATTGCTTCGGTAATAAAGAGGGTCTGATCAAGGCGATGATCATGCGTTGGAGCGATCATTTCGACACCGAGGTTGCGCAGGCAGCAGGTGGCAAAACTGACGCGCTTGCGCATGTACGCGCCCACATAAAGGTAACCAGAGAGGCCGATATTGAGGATGAATCACGTTTTGCGGCCATGCTTGCCGGGCTGATTCCGAACTCCGACCAGTTGGCCGACACCCGCGCCTGGTACGCCAGACAGTTGCGCGGGCTGGATTTTTCCACTGCACAAGGGCGCAATGCCCGGCTGGCTTTTATTGCCAACGAAGGCGCCTTCCTGCTTCGCAGCTTCAACTTCTTTGATTTGTCGCCACAGGAATGGCAGGCGGTATTTGGAGATATCGAGCGCCTGCTTGAACGCCCTGATTAACAGGCTATATCCTGTTTAGTTGTTGATTATAGGCGTGAGCAAACATTGGCTTTTTTTTGAGATAGTATGCCTGTGGCGCAACGAACATATGCGTTCGTTCAGGAAAAAAATTGCTCCAACAGCAACAGCACCGCACAGACGCCGACCAAAACCGGAACAAAAACAAATGGGAAACCATAACCCTCCCATAATTTGGGTACGCCATAGGGTTTCGAAGTTGTGTCG
Organism: Pseudomonadota bacterium; assembly: GCA_023423975.1. Lineage (GTDB taxonomy): Bacteria > Pseudomonadota > Gammaproteobacteria > Burkholderiales > Burkholderiaceae_B > Advenella. The sequence continues at coordinate 178,833 of JAFAEO010000043.1, read as the reverse complement.
TTTATCATGCCAATTTCCTTATATTGACCATTATCTGAATTGATGATTGTAGCCCAACCCATTTTTCCTGGGCTTGATGTCGGACAATATTCAGGGCCAATCAGGCAAATGGATGCTTCAAATACAGAAGGCAGTTGCCTGCTCATGCAACAGATCGCTTCTCACAAAGCCGGTTCAATGTGGCGGCCTGTTCAAACAATAAAGTGACCCGTTCGTGCTTGTGCGCTAAGGCTGCCTGGTCAATATAATATCTAAGCGACTCACCTTTGTAGGCACAGGTACCGGTTTCATCGCTGTCTTGCTTGTCGGGTATATATCATTCTTTATGACAGTTTCAGCCCGGCCCTGCGCAAACACATCCCACTGGAAAGAGTCGAAAAAAAGCCCGTTTTGTGTAAACGGGCTTTATTAAACGGGTCTTATGCAATGCCAGGCATTTGCGATTTAGCAATTGCCTTTCTTAGCTTGTCCGGGTGGGCAGAAACGACCGCCGCCGCCTCCTCGATAGTGACCATGACCACCGCCGTCATAGCCATATGGATAAATACCCCCTGGATCGACTGAAACAGACGGTCCCCGAGCCGTACAGCCGGCCAGGAAAACGACAGAAAGGCCAAGAAACGCAATCATTTTTTTCATTTTGGATTCCCCATGGGTTAAATATGGTCATCTTACCGACGAACCTGCGGCTATCGATATCATAAGTGTAAATTTGATTTCACTTATATACAATTGCCGACTTTAGGTGAAAATGATGGCAAAAAAGCCACTATGACCCGCTTTTCACAATGAATCGCCGGGGACGGCCCATCTGTGTGTACGCCCCCAGCGAGCACGCGCGTTGTCGCCTGACAGTGATACTGCGCGTGTAAGCGCCAAAATAGCCATTGAGGGGATTCACCAGCCAACAACGGATGACTATGATCGCTGCAAATGCCTTCTGCGCGGGCTACCAGGCCACATTAAAACCGGCAGCTGCACCTATGCCACCAGCCGAATCCCATGAGGTATTCAGGCGCAGATTGCTGCTTTTGCCCATCCTGAAGGTGACACCAGAGGCCAGGGCCACTTGACTCCTGTATGTTGCCATCGCCATTCCAAATGAAGTATTCGCATTGGCCGGGGGCGGCGTTAAGGTTGTCATGGCCATTGCTCCGGAAATGCCCGCATTGGCCCGTCGCCGGAATTTTTTTATTTGCGATTCCAACTGGCCAACACGCCGGTCTGTGTATTGTCTGGACAACGCAACCGCATTGTCCTGGGCCTGGCGGCTGCGAAGCTCAGTAAATGCGTTCGCGCTGGAGAGGACGTTACGTCCTACTTTCTCACTGTACGCATTGGCGTTTTCCAGCATGGCCTGATTTTGCCGATCAGAGTACGACCTTGCCAGTGACAATAGCTTGGTATCGTGCTGCGCGCGGCCGGCCGCAATGATCTGCTCCACATGCTTTTTACCCTGCGCAATAGTTTCGTTCTTTACGGCGTCACTGTATGCGTTGGCCGCTGCAATGGCCTGGGTTTTGGACAGGTCGGTATAGGCTTGCGCCGCTTTCATTTGACGCATGGTGACAGCCTCATCATCGCTAACGCCATCACGAAGCCCCGACAGTGTGCGCGAACCAAAATTGACATCACCATTGATGTGGGACTCGGACCCGTCGCCTATCGCAATGCCACCGTTCGCGGCAGATGTGCCGTGTAAACCAATTACCTCGCCCTTTGACCCGATGGCAATGCTGCCCTTTCCCCGTGCCGTTGCACCCCAGCCGATAGCCACCGCGCCCGTGCCAAAAGCTTCGGCCTGGTAGCCGAGCTCGACATACTTCGGCTCGCCCTGCTCCGCGCCAGCGTGCTGACAAAACAGTAGCATGGATGCAAACGCCATGGCGGTCACTTGGGGTCTCGTTTTTTTCTGTCTACACATATAAATTTTCTCTCTGAGTAAATCAACATTTGCGCCAGCATGTGTATGCCAGGAGCGGTCACCCGCATCCGGATGCATATCCTGCGGCGGCGAAAATATTCTAGTGATTTTGATCAGATCAAAAAATCCGTAAATGCCGAAAGACAAGTACATTTACATAGTAAAACCGGGATGTAATAAGCATAGTGCGCGCGTGCCATCGTTCGTCTGGCCACTCAATTGCCTGCGTTTTAAGTGACGCTGCCAGCGGTCAAATCTGATTGGCGGACCGCGCCGTTTGCAACTGAACGTTGAGTCTCAAACAACATGCAATTGGTCAATGTAGTACATTGCTATCATGTCACGGGTACGTTTTGTGCTGTGCGTGGCAACCTGCATAACCGCGTTTTCAAAGGAAAGAGACTATGACAGATGCAATAGAGCTTGATTTGCGCGCACTGGTGTTCGATGTTTTTGGAACGGTCGTTGACTGGCGCAGCGGTGTCATCGGCGAAGTGACTGAGTTTGCCCGCAGACATGCCCAGACAACCGTTGACTCTGCCGCTTTTGCCGACATCTGGCGCAGTCATTATTCACCTTCAATGGAAGAAGTGCGCAGTGGCAGACGCCCCTTTACAAGGCTGGATGTGCTGCACCGGGAGAGTCTGGAAAAGACGCTGGCAACGTTTGGCGTGTCCGTCGCCAGCTTGCCTGCGCAAGCACTGACCGAACTTAATCTGGCCTGGCACCGGCTGGATCCCTGGCCTGACTCGGTACCCGGGCTGATCCGTCTCAAAAGACGCTATATCATTGCACCGCTATCGAACGGCAATATCCGGCTGATGCTGGATATGGCAAAACGGGCAGGCCTGCCCTGGGACGCTATTCTTGGGGCCGAAATTGCCCAGGCCTATAAACCCGCGCCGCAAGCCTATTTGCGAACAGCAGAGATTCTGGATTTGCGGCCCGAGCAGATTTGCATGGTCGCGGCACACAATAGTGACCTTGCTGCAGCGCGCCTTTGCGGCATGCGCACGGCTTTCATTCCCCGTCCTGCCGAACACGGTCCCGGACAAACAAAAGACCTTGTACCCGAACAGGATTGGGACGTCGTGGCGCGAGATATGCTTGACCTGGCGCAAAAGCTTGGCTGCTCGTCGGATTGATTTATCTTCATACACAGCGCGCACGCACGAGCAGCACAATGCAAGTTTGCCGATGAAATTCGCAACGCAGTATGCAAATGGAACACACCAATGAGACCTGGGTGCGCGTTCACGCCTTGATTGCGGATTCCTTGTAACTATTTCTATTTGGCTCTTATGCGGGCATTTTTGCGTTTCGGCAGGCGACACCGAAATTTGCAGTACAGCGTTGCACACCGGGCGTCTTCAGAATCCCGCAAGAAACACAATTGGCACAGCTACTTTTGTTTCTTGTGCGTGCTATTACCGCGACCGTTTACCGCGCGTTACATCCCTGACAGTTGGCATGCCATTGTGCATGCTACGCTAAAGACTCAAGTGATCAGAGTGTCAAACACTGATTTTCACATTAACTGAAACAGGAGCAAAGTATGAATAAAGATATTGCAGCCGGTAAATGGGAACAAGTCAAAGGCTCTGTAAAACAAACGTGGGGAGAGTTGACTGACGACGATGTCACCCAAGTCAATGGCAGTGCTCAGAAACTGGCAGGTATCCTGCAGGAAAAATATGGGCGCACCAAAGAAGAAGCCGAAAAGCAAGTGAATGACTTCTGGTCTCGCCATAATAACGACCTTTGATGCCGCGTGTATTATTCGCTGATACGCGCATCGGCACCCGGGACCAATCAAGCTGATTTGCCTGACGCTCGGTGTGCCTGAAGGGTGAGTGGTCTGAAGGTTGAATGACCTGATGATGAAACGGGCTGAAGCTTAAAGGCCTGAGCATTGCAGACAATCTCTCTGCCCGCAACAGCGAATAGACAGATTCAGGTACGATACCGCAAGCTTTGCCACCAAGTTTCTGGCGGTGCAAAGCTTGCGGTCATTCATTTTATAAGCCGTTTTCTTGCTGGCCGATACCCGAACTTGTGACCTGCCTTGCTGAAAAAACATCAACAACCCAGCACGCGCTTACTTTAGCGAAAACCCACAGCAATAAAGTGAAGTGATAACGCAAAACAATTATGCGATTCGCATCAGTCGTGACCATACTTCCGAAGATCAATCAAAGCGATATAACACGTCGAACATGCCCCGGACAGTCGCGCTTGCCCGAAAATCGACGCAAACAACCGCCTCACCAAACTAATTAATAATGCCAACTTCGATCAGGCCCGGGGGCTGCTTATCTGATAAAAATCTTCGGCCTGGGGCAATCTCGCCTGCGCCATAGCCCCATCAAGAAACAGCACCATTGCAGCACGATCCTGAGCCTGCGCAATCCGCAAGCGCTGAGCAGGATAGCGCTGTGCATGTACGATATTGACAAGATACAGACCTGGATCATCAACAAAACGCAATAATGCCTTAGCCCTGATCAATGCAGCACCCAGACTGTCAAGCATCGCCTCCAGAGCCTGATTGAACACGCTGCGCCGCAGTGGCTGCGTAAACTCCAGCGTCACGATCCTGATGGCCGAATGCGTCTGCACCGGGCGCAGTGAAGCGTGTGGTTTGGGTCGCTGATGCGCCTGTTCTTGCTCCAGCTGTTGCACCACATCCTGCTGGCCGATACGAATAGCGCCGGCCAGCGGCCCCGTCATAAAATTGGAAACCGCGGCGCCTGGCCCGGACGATACCTGCAGTCTTGACAGTATATCCAGCGGCTTTTCGTTCGCAAAAAAGTGCGGTATGGTCATGGCCGGTGCATCGGTAAGAGTTGTGACATCTTGCGCAACGGTAGACGTCTGCTCTGCCGTAATGCTGTCTGTTCTGGACAACAGGACCAGATCCGCCTGCACCAGTTGTCGGGACCATTCAACATAACCGCTCTGTTTATCGGCATTGACAACATCCACGATACAGATGCAGCCATTGTAGAAGAAACGTTCCTTGAGAAAAAAATCACTATGCAATGTAAAACGCAAGGCCGAAGGGTCTGCCAGACCGCTGGTCTCGACAATAATACGATTGAAGCGGGGAATGGTTTGCGCCAGGGCATCGGTGAACAGGCGCTGCAATGTCGCGCTCATGGAGCCCTGCATCTGACAGCACAGGCAGCCGCCTTCTAGTAGAATAGTGGAAGGCTGCACGAATGACCAGTTTGCCTGGTCAATTCCCACTTGGCCGATTTCGTTTACGATCACAACCGTGTTGGCCATGCCGGGTTGCTGTAACAGCTGGTTGATAAAACGGGTTTTTCCGCTTCCCAGAAAACCGGTAACAGCGGTAATGGCAACCCTGTTGTCGGTATCAATTGCAGTCGTAGTCATACAAGGAGTCTGAAGTGGTGGTGGCAATAAACGGTGGTATGCAGTGTCATCTGACGACGTAAACAACATGCAGGTAGAACTCCTGCACTCGCTGGCCGACCTGCCTGACTTTGACTGGCGGGCCTGGTCCGATGATAATCCGTTTGTCTCTCCGGCATTTTTACGTGCCATGGAAAATACCGGCTGCACCAGCGAGGATACCGGCTGGCAACCGTGTCACCTGATTCTATACGATCAGCACCGGCAGCCGGCTGGTTTCATGCCGATGTATCTGAAAACCCATTCGCAGGGCGAATTTGTATTCGATATGGCCTGGGCCCGCGCCTTCAGCCAGTACGGCCTTGAATACTATCCCAAACTGTTGTGCGCCGCCCCGTTTTCACCAGTCACCGGCCCTCGCCTGATTGGCCGCAATGCACAGGCCAGGCACGTGCTCGCCCAGGCGGCAATTGAAGTGGCCCGACGCATGCAGGTCTCATCCATTCACGTACTCTTTCCCGAACAGAACGATTTGGCCGTGCTGCGTGAATCGGGCTACATGGTACGCGAAAGCGTCCAATTTCACTGGAACAATGCCGGTTATGCCGATTTCGATACCTTCCTGACCAGTCTCACCTATGACAAACGCAAGAAAATTCGCCAGGAAGCGCGCAAGGTGGCTCAGGCCGATATCACGTTTGAATTTAAGCGCGGTCACCAGATCACCGCTGAAGATCTCTCATTTTTCTTTTCCTGCTATTGCAATACATATTACGAGCGTGGTCGCCAGCCTTATCTCTCAGAGGCGTTCTTCAGCCAGTTGTTGCAATATGCGCCCGACAGCCTGCTGCTTGTAATTGCGCAGCGCCAGGGCACGCCGGTAGCCTGTGCCATGAACATGATCGGCGGCAATAAAATGTACGGTCGCTATTGGGGTGCGCAGGAATATATACCCGGGCTGCACTTTGAAACCTGTTATATGCAGGGCATACGCTATTGCATCACCCATGGCATTGCCCTGTTTGAAGGCGGGGCTCAGGGAGAACACAAGTTGTCGCGCGGGCTGCTGCCGCAGACGACTTATTCTGCGCACTGGATCGCCCGGCCCGAATTTGCAGACGCCATTCATCGCTTTCTGGATGAGGAAACGGTGCATGTTCAGGCCTATCTGGACGAGCTGCACGAGCATTCGCCGTTCAGGAAGCAGGACGATGCGCAAATCCGGCCTGCCCCTTCACTACCGACGTAACCAACTGGCGTCAGGGACGGATCGATCCGTCTGGCCGGACCAAGTCCACCAAAGCGACCAGGCGTACCAATCCGCAATTTGCTGATATCCTGGCCAGCGGCCCCTGAGCCTCATAGCGCGAATGTTGGCGGCCGGTTCACGGGGCAGCCTGCCACCGGCCACCCGCCGGCTTATTTGTCTTCTTTATCTTTGTCTTTATCGAGATCGGCTGGATTGAACGGGAAACCACCAAATATATTGCTGGTCTGGTTCTGCATCTGCTCCTGCATCTGCACGAACATGTTCTTGGACTGCTCAACGTAATTGTTCATCATATTGTTAAGCAGCGGCGCCTGAATGTTCATGAACTGCGACCAGGCTTCGGCACCAAATTGCGGCGTGTAGACGCCTTTTGACTGTTCGGCCAGTTTGTCCTGAATATCGACAAATGCCTGCATGTTCTTTTCCAGATAGGAACCCATGACGCCCTGCATGGCGTGTCCGTAGAAACGGATGATATGCGCCAGCATGGTGGAGCTGAACATGGGAACGCCGCCAGATTCCGCCTCAAGGATAATCTGCAGCAGGATGCTGCGCGTGAGTTCTTCGCCCGACTTGGCATCCAGCACCTGAAAACGGACATTGTCCAACACCAACTGTCTCACATCCTGCAACGTAATATATGTGCTGGTCTGCGTATCGTAGAGCCGACGATTGGGATATTTTTTAATTGTGCGGACGGTGTCCGTTTCGGTTGCTTTAGCCATTACCTGTTTAACCTTTAAATAACTGTCTTTGTCCGGTTGAAGGACTTAACCCATATGCAGGCCACCGTTGACCGAGAAGTCTGCGCCGGTGGAAAAGCCGGATTCGTCTGAAGCCAGCCATGACACAATCGAGGCAATTTCTTCGGGCGTGCCCAGACGACGAACCGGGATCGTGCCAACAATCTGCTCGAGCACCTCGGGGCGGATGGCGCGCACCATGTCGGTGCCGATATAACCCGGAGAAACCGTATTGACGGTCACCCCGCGACTGGCCACTTCCTGTGCCAGTGCCATGGTAAAGCCATGAATGCCTGCTTTGGCTGTGGAATAGTTAGTCTGGCCAAACTGCCCTTTTTGTCCGTTGACCGAACTGATATTAATGATACGCCCCCAACGCTTTTCATACATATGCTCAATCACCTGCTTGGTCACATTAAACAGGCTGTTCAGATTGGTATCCATGACCGCACGCCAGTCATCAATGGACATTTTGCGGAACACGCCATCACGCGTAATTCCGGCATTATTGACCAGAACGTCCACGGGGCCGTGTTCGGCCCTGACCTTTTCAAACGCGGCGACTGTCGAATCCCAGTCGGACACATTCCCTGCCGATGCATAGAATGTATACCCCTGTGCCGCCTGTTCGTCAATCCATTGCTGGGCATTGCGCTGCGGACCGCAGCCGGCGATAACCGTGAATCCATCTTTGTGCAGGCGCTGGCAGATGGAGGTCCCGATACCTCCCATCCCACCCGTAACATATGCTATTTTTTGTGTCATATTTGAACTCCTTAGGCTACTTTCACGGTAATAAATCGATGCTTTGGCCTGATCAGGCTTTGACTTTGACATACTGCCCTGGCGCCGGGCCCAGCGGCGGGTAGGCAGCATTGCCCTGCGTCGCTTTGGCCTTCACCTTGCGTCCGCTGTGTCCCGCCAGCCAGCCGCTCCAGTCGGGCCACCAGCTGCCAGGCACCGACTCTGCACTTTCCAGCCATTGCCGGGCATCGGTCTGCTGCACCTGCATGGTATCACTGGACCAGTAGTTGCGTTTGTTCTTTGCCGGCGGATTGATCACACCTGCAATGTGACCGGAAGCCCCCAGAATGTACCGGACATCACCCGAGAGCAGGCGCGCCGAGGCAAATGACGCATGCCAGGGAACGATGTGGTCTTCTTTTGAACCATAAACGTATGCCGGCATGTCCAGATCGGCAAGATCTACTGCTTCCGCGCATATTTTCAGCGCGCCGGCGCGGCACAGTCTGTTTTCCAGGTACATATTCCGAAAGTACCAGGTGAAGAAAGGCCCTGGCAGGTTGGTCCCGTCTGAGTTCCAGTACAGCAGGTCGAATGCGGGCGGCGCCTTGCCTTTCAGATAATTGCTGACGACATAGTTCCAGACCAGTTCATTGGGCCGAAGAAACGAAAAGGTGGTGGCCAGCTCTTTGGCCGTCATCATCCCACCCTGTCCCAGCAACTGCTCCCGATAGGCCACATGTGCTTCATCGACGAACACATCGAGTACGCCGGTATCTTCAAAATCGAGCAGCGTGGTCAACAGCGTCACACTGGCCACCGGGTTATCGCCGCGTGCGCGCGCGACCGCCAGTGCGCTGGAAAGCATGGTGCCACCTACGCAAAAACCCAGAGCATTGATTTGCGGCTGGCCGGTAATCTGGCAGACCGTATCGATCGCGGTCAGTACGCCCTTTTCGATATAGTCGTCCCAGGTTGATTTTTGTATGCCATCGGTATCTGCCCCGGTCGGGTTGCGCCAGGACACCATGAACACGGTAAAGCCCTGGCTGACAGCGTACTCCACCAGGGAATTGCCCGATTGCAAATCCAGAATGTAATATTTGTTGATGCAAGGCGGGACCATCAGCAACGGCCGTCGATGTACGGTTGGCGTTTGCGGCGCATACTGCAGCAACTGGAACCAGGGGTTTTCAAATACCACGGAACCAGGCGTTGTGGCCAGATTGCGACCCACGTCGAAGGTCGAATCGTCTGTCTGGGAAATCTGACCCTTGCGTAGATCGCCCAGCAGGTTCAGAAATCCCTTCTGCAACGACTCCCCGTTGGTGTCTGTAAAGGTTTTGAGTGCATCGGGATTGGTCAGAAAATAGTTGGCGGGCGACATGGCGTCGTTCCACTGTTCAACTGAAAATCGCAGTCGTTCCCGCACATTATCGGGCACTGCGGCCTGATCGACCATTTTCTGCATCATGCTGGCCGATAGCAGATAGAGGTGGGCCATGAGCAGATGCTGCGGGCTTTCCTGCCAGGCCGGACTGCTGAACCTTCTGTCAGTTAGTGGCGGCAAGGCCCCCTGCTGCCCAGCTGCGGCGATTTGCTGCCACTTGGCGAGGAACTCGGCCTGCAACCGTGCCGGCAAAACTGCATCCGGTGCCGGATCTGCCTGGCCTGCCCGTGCTTGATCAGTCTCGTTGGTCACTCGTCTCTCCGGCTGTGGTGGTCTGATGTTCATTCGTGTATGCTCACCATGTACAAATCATTCTATATAAAAACAAACAGTACGTCAGACGGTATCTACCCCACTAAGGGAAACCCTGAGCGCCCATCAGGCCTGGCTCTGCGCCATCACCAACTGCCGGGAACAATCAGGGCTCGAGCCAAATGACCGTGGCCAGTCTGCCGGTTGTCTGGCTGCGCCGGTAGGAATAAAAAAGGTCATCCTGCCGGTACGTGCACAGGCCGCTTTGCTCAACCTGCCGGATGCCCAGCGCAGTCAGGCGATGGGCTGCAATGCCTGAAAGGTCGGCCAGCCACTTGCCGGCATTGTGCGGATGCGGCATGAAGCAGAAGGCCACCGTGGGATCTACATCAAGAAACGCCTCGCGCACTTGCGGACCAATTTCAAATACCTGGCGGGAAATGGCTGGACCAATCCAAGCGTAATCAGGCAGTTTACCGCAAGCAGTATGCAGTTTTTTGACAGTATTTTCCAGCACCCCTGCGGCCAGACCACGCCAGCCCGCATGGGCCGCCGCCACCCCCTTGTCAGAGGCAAACACCACCGGCAGACAATCGGCGGTCAAAATAGCCAATACCCGACCGGGCGTCATCGTCATACTGGCGTCAAACGGCCCCGCCACGTCGGGACCGACCGTGGCCGTATCTGCATCCAGTACGCTGGTGCCGTGCATCTGGTCAAGCCAGACCGGATCACCCGGTAAAAAAGCGCGCAACCGCTCCCGGTTCTCCCTTACCGCTTGTGGATCATCCTTGACGTGCAGCCCCAGATTATTGCTATCGTAGGGCGCGCGGCTTACGCCGCCATGGCGCGTGCTAGTGAAATAGCGCACGCCTGGCCAGTGCTGTCCGGTCACATGTAACGGTTTCATTTTGATGTCCATTCAATAGCTGCCATTACCCGCTCCATATCGTCAGGGCGGGCTGCGTCAAATGAGCGCGGCTGATCTGTGGCCGGATCAATAAAGGTGAGCCGCCGTGCATGCAGCATCTGGCGCTGTGCATGGCCTAGCGACTTGCCGTTGTACAGGGTGTCACCCACCAGGGGATGCCCCAGCGCATGCATATGGACCCGGATTTGATGGGTTCTGCCGGTTTCCAGCCTGCATTGCACGTGGCTGACGGGCGCCTCATCGATATAGCCGAAAGCGACGCGCTCATAATGGGTAATTGCTTCCTTGGCAGCAATCGGCGTGACGGTGGACATACGCACCGGTACGTGGCGATCACGACCGATAGGCAGGGTGACGCTGCCGCTGGCAGGGCTATGTCCCATTACCAGCGCTTCATATTCCCGCCCCATGGTGCGTGCCTGCAATTGCCTGACAAAATGTGTCTGAGCCGCTTCATTGCGCGCCACCACCAGCAAACCATCGGTGTCCTTGTCCAGCCGGTGCACAATGCCGGCCCGTGGCACATGGGCCAGTTCGGGATACCGGTAGAGCAGACCGTTTAACAGCGTGCCCGACCAGTTGCCGGCGCCGGGATGGGTGACCAGGCCGGCTGGCTTGTTGACCACAATCCAGTCTGGGGAATCGGCCACGACCATAAAATCCACCGGTTCCGGTGTAAATGCCGTCTGTTCGGGCGCCTGCTGCATGGTGACCAGCAGCAGGTCGTCGGCGCCGACGTTCTGGCGGATTTTGCCGGGTACGCCATTGACCAGCACATGCCCTTGTTCTATCCATCCCTGCAACCTGCTGCGTGAATGTTCGGGAATGAGCGCAGCCAGAACCTTGTCCAGGCGCTCGCCGATCATGGTCATGGGAAGACGGAATTGCCGCTGCTCATTGTCGGGAATTTCGTCGGCATCCTGCAAAGTTGGGTCTGACATCGATAGAAAACACTGTAAAATCATATAATGTTCTTATAATAACGCGGCAATGGTATTATCAGATTGCTTTTTGAACTTTAACTAACAGTCACTTCCAAATTATGCATAAACGTTTGCTTCGAACTTCTCTCATTGCGCTGGGCTGCCTGACTATCGCAGGTTGCAGCAGCATGATGACCCGAGAAGCTGACAGAACAGCCGGTATGTCAGCGCCCCAGTTATATCAGGAGGCTCGCGACAACGTGCGCAGCAACGACTACAAAACCGCGCGCACCTATCTGGAAGCAGTCGAAGCCCGTTACCCCTATTCCAGTTTCGCCCAGCAATCGCTGATCGATCAGGCCTATGTGAACTGGAAGGACAACGAACCGGAAAAGGCCGTGGCTGTCATTGACCGCTTCCTGCGCCTGTACCCCAGCCATCCGGGCACCGATTACATGCTGTATCTGAAAGGCCTGGTTACGTTTACGCCGCCCAGCTCCTATCTGCGCAGCCTGACCGGGCAGGATCCCAGCGAGCGCGATCCCAAGGGCCTGCGCCAGTCATACGACGCGTTCAATGAGCTTATCCAGCGCTATCCGGAAAGCCGCTATACCCGTGACGCGAGGCAGCGCCTGACGTGGCTGGTGAGCACCATTGCAGACAACGAAGTCAACGTAGCCAAATACTATTACACACGTCATGCCTACGTTGCCGCCATTAACCGCAGCCAGTCGGTTCTGAAAGACTTTACCGGTGTTGCCGCTGCCGAACCTGCGCTGTATATCATGATGAAGTCATACCAGCAACTTGGCATGGCTGATCAGGCCAATGATGCAAAACGGATTCTGGATCAGAACTACCCTAACAGCAAATACTATGAACAAGGCCTGGAGGACAGCGGTGGCTGGTTCTCATGGCTGAATCCAGCACGCGTCTTCAATTAAGATAGACCAGACACATACCTTCTGGTAGAAAAGGCGGCCCATGGGCCGCCTTTTTTTTGTTACTGCATCGGTTGTAAAACGAATTTACGATACGGTGTCATTGCCCTCGGGCAATGCAATATCCTTGGCATGGGTCTGGAGAAAAGCGGTGGCCTCATCGAGCTTGCGCGTACGACGAAACGGCGGCAGACCACGCCACAATAGTTTCCCGTAGGGTTTCTCAACCAGCCTGCGATCCCCGACCACCAGCAGCCCCCAGTCCTTTTCAGTGCGAATCAGTCGACCTGCGCCCTGCTTTAAGGCAATGGCGGCACTAGGCAATTGGTACTCAAAAAACGGGTTGCCGCCCGACTCGCGACAGGCTTTGATACGCGCTTCCAGCACCGGATCATCGGGTGGTGCAAAAGGCAGCTTGTCAATCGCCACCAGGGTGAGCATATCGCCCGGTAAATCTATCCCTTCCCAGAAACTGGCGCTGCCTACCAGCACTGCGTTCTTCAGTTTTCGAAACTGTTCCAGCAAGGTGCCACGCGAGCTTTCTCCCTGACGCAATACCGGTCGTTCGATGAAATGCGTATCAAAGGCTTCCAGCAGCAAGGCCGATATATTGTCGACGGCACGCAAGGTTGTGCATAATACCAGCACGCCACCCGGGCTGGCCTGGATCAATGGAATCAGCGTTGTGACGAACTGCTTCTGAAAATCGGGCGACTGCGGCTCAGGCAGATGGTCAGGCACATACAGCATGGCATGGTCCTGGTAATCAAAAGGCGACTCCCATCTTTCGGTACGCGCGCCGTAGAGCCCGAGTTGGCGGGTATAGTGCGAGAAATCCTTATAGACAGATAAGGTCGCAGAAGTAAAAATCCAAGCCTGATCCTTGCGCCGCTGGCGCGAGAAAGCATCGGCGACCGACAGCGGCGCCATCTGCAGGCGAAAATGGTGCAACCCCACCTCTACCCAGCGCACCAGTTGTTCGGTCACCACGTTGCCTGCTTTGGACTCAGCCGCCTGTCCTGGCCGCTGCGCCGCATTAACGGTAAGGTCAGCGCTGTCGCGGGTCACGCCTTCCGGCAAAATGACCGGTTGCGACCAGCGGTATAGCCGGGCACACAATTCTGTGCCCGACTTTGCCGCCGTCGCCAGATCGGGATGGCGCTCCTGCACGGCAGTGAGCATGCCGGTGAGGGTAACCAGCTCATCGTAAAGCTTGTTCAGAATATCAAAAAACCGATCAGCTTCGGGAATCTGCTCAAAGGTCGCCTTGCGTCCGGGCATTTTTTCTATGGGCGCCGCCACCAGCCGCAGATCTTTCACATAATAGGATACCCGCTGGCAGGCTTCGGTCCATTTGGCGCTATCACGGGCATACGCCAGCGCCGCCACTTCGGCCGATTTCAGAAAATCGGTGATGTTACCGGAATAGACCACATCACCCATAAAACGCGTGGCCGTGTCGGGCAACTGGTGCGCTTCATCGAACACCACCGCATCGGCGGCCGGCAACAGGTCTGTAATGCCTTCCTCACGCAACACCAGATCGGCAAAAAACAGGGCATGGTTAATGACCACCACGTCGGCTTCCTGCGCCTGCCGCCGCGCCTTGAGCAAAAAACACTCCTTGACGTTGGGGCAGTCCTGGCCAAGACAGTTTTCCCGGGTAGAGGTGACCCGGTTCCAGATATCCGCATCTTCGGGCACTTGGCCGCAGTCGGTTTTATCACCGGAGCGCGAGCGTGATGCAAATACACGGATTTGCCGCAACTGGGAGATTTCATCCCTGGACTTGAGCGCACGCTCGTCCTGCTCCAGGCGATCCAGATGATAATGACAGACGTAATTGCTTCTACCCTTGAGCAACGCGACCTGAACCGGCAGCGCCAGGGCATCGCGAACCCGTGGGACATCCTTGGTGAACAGCTGATCCTGCAAGGTCCGGGTGCCGGTGGAGATCAGCACCTTGCCGCCCGACAGGAACGCCGGAATCAGATAGGCCCAGGTTTTACCGGTGCCGGTGCCGGCCTCGGCCACCAACACCGAATGCGAGGCAATCGTCTCATCGACAGCCTGCGCCAGCTGGATCTGCGCGTCGCGCAGCGTATAACCAGGCACCGCTGCCGCCAGCGGTCCCTCCTGACCAAACCAGTCGGAAATATCAAAATCAAGTACTCGCACAACGTTTCCTACGACCTCGCCTCGCGGCATTACATGTGGCATCATACTCCAGTTCTGCTGCGCCAACCGCGATGCTTATGGCACAATGTCGCGTTAAGTTTAATTATTACCGTTAAGTATGAACGCATCCTCTTCTTCTGTTACTGCCTCGTCCCCGCTGGTTGACCCGGCGCGCATTATTGCATTGCTGGCTGCCGAACTCAATGTTCGTGCCAGTCAGATCGAAGCGACCGTTTCGCTGCTTGACGACGGGGCGACCGTTCCGTTTATCGCACGCTATCGCAAGGAAGCCACCGGCGGCCTGGACGACACCGTATTGCGTAATCTGGAAGTGCGACTGGCCTATGTCCGGGAACTGGAGTCGCGTCGCGCCGCCGTGCTCGAATCCATTGGCGGTCAGGGCAAGCTTACGCCAGAGCTGACCGAAGCCATCGCCGCGGCCGACACCAAGCAACGCCTGGAAGACCTGTACGCGCCCTTCAAGCCCAAGCGCCGCACCCGCGCCCAGATCGCCCGTGAAGCCGGCCTGCAACCGCTGGCCGACCTGTTGCTGACCGAGCGCAATGCCGATCCGCTTGTCGCAGCTCAGGACTATGTCAATGAAGAGCTGGGCGTCAAAGACGCGCGCGCCGCCCTGGATGGCGCACGGGACATTCTGGCCGAACAGTTCTCCGAGAATGCAGACCTGGTTGCCGATATGCGCGACTACCTGGGCCAGCATGGCTTTCTGTATTCCAAAGTTATTGAAGGCAAAGAAGAGGAAGGCGCCAATTTCCGCGACTGGTTCGATTTTCGCGAGTCCATCCGCAGCCTGCCCTCGCATCGTGTGCTGGCCCTGCTGCGCGGTCGCCAGCAAGGCGCGCTGGATTTGCGCATTGGCCTGAGCGACGAACAGGATGCGCTGGTGCCCCATCCCTGCGTAGAACGCATCAGCCGCTTTCTGGAACTGGATGCCGACTATTCGCCTGCGGCCAGCGCCCGTGGCAAATGGCTGGCCGATGTAGCGCGCTGGACATGGCGCGTAAAAATGCTCACCGCCTTCGAATCCGAATTCATCACCAAACTGCGTGAAGAGGCCGAAGCAGAAGCCATCCGCGTTTTTGCCGCGAATCTGAAAGATTTGCTGTTGGCAGCGCCGGCCGGCCCCAAATCTGTGCTGGGTCTGGACCCGGGTATTCGTACCGGCGTCAAGGTAGCCGCCATCGACAAAACCGGCAAAGTGCTCGATACCGCCACCATCTATCCCTTTGAACCACGTCGCGATCGCAACGGATCGCTGGCCACGCTGGCAGCCCTTGTCAATAAACACAAGATAGAACTGATCGCCATCGGCAACGGTACCGCCTCGCGCGAAACCGAGAAGCTGGCCGCCGAACTGATCGAAGCCCTGCCCAATGCGGGACTGCGCAAAATCGTGGTTTCCGAAGCCGGCGCTTCTGTGTATTCAGCCTCAGAACTGGCAGCCAAGGAATTTCCCGATATGGATGTGAGTCTGCGTGGCGCTGTGTCCATTGCCCGCCGTCTGCAGGACCCCCTGGCCGAACTGGTAAAAATCGAGCCCAAGGCAATTGGTGTTGGCCAGTATCAGCACGATATCAACCAGCGGGAACTGGCGCGTTCGCTCGATACCGTGATCGAGGATTGTGTGAATGCGGTGGGCGTCGATGTGAACACGGCCTCTGCCGCCCTGCTCTCGCGTGTATCAGGCCTGAACTCCACCCTGGCCCGCAATATCGTCGATTGGCGTGACCAGAATGGCGCATTCCCAACACGTAAAACTCTGATGGACGTATCACGTTTCGGCGCCAAGGCCTTTGAACAGGCGGCCGGCTTTCTGCGCATCCAGAACGGCGACAATCCGCTGGATGCCTCTGCCGTCCACCCCGAAGCGTACCCCGTCGTCGAACGCATCCTGGATAAAATCCGCAAGGACGTCAAAACGATCATGGGTAACAAGGAAGCGTTAAGCGGCCTGTCTCCGAACGAGTTCACCGATGATCGCTTCGGCCTGCCCACCGTGAAAGATATTTTCCTGGAACTGGAAAAGCCAGGGCGCGACCCCCGCCCCGAGTTCAAGACCGTCACCTTCCAGGAAGGCGTCGAAACGATCAAGGATTTGTCAGAAGGCATGATTCTGGATGGCGTGGTCACCAACGTCGCCAATTTCGGCGCGTTTGTTGACATCGGCGTGCACCAGGATGGCCTGGTGCATATTTCCGCCCTGTCCGACACGTTTGTTAAAGATCCGCGGGATGTGGTTCGCGTTGGCCAGACAGTCAAAGTCAAGGTTCAGGAAGTGGACGTGGCGCGCAATCGTATCGGCCTGACCATGCGGCTGAACGACGATACCGGACCTGTGGCGCGACGCGATTCGCGACCGGGCGCGGCGGCGCCACGATCAAACGGTGGCGGACGACAATCGGCGCGCAATCAGGCGCCGGCGGCTACATCCATGAACGCCATGGCCGCCGCGTTTGCCAAACTTAAAAAATAGAAGATAAAAGACTGCGGCCCGTTTACATAACGGGCCGCGATCAAATGGTTTAGCTGGCAGATCAGTTAGCGCTTACGCCCAGTTTTGTAATCAGAGCGCCCCAACGATCAACCTCGTCATTGATGAATGAGCCAAATTGCTCTGGGGTCATCTCCTGAGGAATGGCGCCCAGGTTTGCCAGTTGTTTTTGCACATCGGGTTTGGCAACCACTTTCAGGATCGCCTTATTGAGCAAGGCCACGTCTTGCTTGGGCATTTCAGCCGGGGCCAACACGCCGAACCACGACGAAATATCAAAGTCCTTGAAGCCTTCCTCGATCATCGTAGGCAACTGGGGCGCCACTGCCGATTTTTCCTTGCTGGTCACGGCCAGCGCCTTGAGCTTGCCGGAACTGACAAACGGCCAGGCCGAAGGCATATTATCAAACTCCATCAGCACATCGCCGGACATCACTGCGGTCAGGCCTGGCGCACTGCCCTTGAACGGCACATGCAGAACCTGGGTTCCGGCATCCTGATTCAGTTGCTCGCCACACAGAAACTGCGAGGAACCAACCCCTGAAGAAGCATAAGTGGCCTTGTCCTTGTTCTTTTTGATGTATTCAACCAGTTCTTTCACATTATTGACCGGCAGCTTGGGATTGACCACCAGCACGTTGGGCACTTTAGCAATCAGGGCAACCGGCGCAAAGTCCTTTTTCAAATCATAGTTCAGCTTCTTGAACAGCGTGGCATTGACTGAACTGGCAATGGTCGTGACGATAAGCGTGTAGCCATCGGGTTTGGCTCGGGCAACATCCGTCATGGCAATATTGTTGCTGGCGCCCGGTTTGTTTTCCACCACGAAGCTCTGCTTGAGCTCATCGCTCAATCCCTTGGCAACAATCCTCGCCACCAGGTCTGTGGTGCCGCCGGGCGTGTAGCCAACCAGTACCTTAACCGGTTGTGCATCCGGATAGGCTGCGCTGGCGCTGCCGGCAATCCCCAAAGCCAGAATCATGGCACTGACTGTTTTGCTGAAATTTATCATCCTTGTCTCCGTTGTTGGCGGGCGGCATGCGCCCGTTGTGTAGATCTAACTGTTCATTGAACTCGAAACAACCGCGTGCGGCTAAAAGTAATGTGTCTGGTCACCAGCTTCAATTGATCATGGTGCTGCGCGCGAACCACAGCGCAGGAGGCCATCCGTGTTCCGTTTGCTTTCCCGTATTGCTATTGTGCCAGCCGGATGTTGCATTCATCCTGTTCAACAGCGGATAACAACACGTCCGCATGGCCCAATAGTAAATCAAGCAAAGCTTTCCTGCTTATTTTCCGCCAGCTGGCTGCGCCCCCAGGTAGCCAATTGACGAGCAACCGGCCCGACCTGCTGCGCCTCATCGTCGGTCAGGCCCGAGAACATCGGCAGGATCGGCCCCATATCGGCAATGCCAGCCAATGAAACGCCATCGTGCAGAACCCTGATCGGGTTGATGCCGTCGCGCAGCGCTTCAAACGCCATATAAGGCGCACGCAGGCTTTGCGCGGTTGCCGTATCGTTCGCCTGCATTGCACGCAACAGACCCATTGAACCGGCAGGCGCCAGGCACACCGAACCACTGGTAAAGGTTTTCAGGCCAAAATGCGCCATATGATCAATGGCCGGCGTCTCGCCAATGCCACTGACAATCAGCTCTGCGCTGACGCAGGAAAGAATGGATCGCAGATACGGATCATCCGTGGGATCGGGCCGCACCACTGCATATTTGAAACTCACAATCCGGCCTTCTTCGACCAGGCGGGCCATGGTTTCGGCCGGCAGATAATTCTCAGACTTGATGTAAACCACGATTTTGTCGCCGAATGCATCTGAAAAATAACGAATGCCATCGGCCAGCCCCTGCTGCGTATAAGGAAAAGTCATTGGCAGAAGCATTGCCGTGGGAAAGTCGAAGCCACGTAAAATGGCTGTCTGGTCTCGCATTTTGCCAAAATCGGGACCAACCGAAGGCAGCACCCACATATCGGACTGGGCCAGATCGGCCAGTTGCGCCACCGTATCGGCGTAATCATTGACGCCCAGATGATAGAAATTGGCATTGCCACCGTACATCACCGTACGCACACCACCCTCATAAAGATGGGATAACAAGGCACGATTGGCCGACTTGTTCAGACGATATTCCGTGTCGCGCGCCAAAGGCGGTACGGCGATCACGGAACGTTGTAGATCCTGGGATGAAACTGGCGATGTTTTCATGTGCAATCCTGCTGTAGATAGGTGACCCGTAAGTTGATTTGATATTTCATTTGACTTTATACCGATGTGTAAATATAGTTGTCGTACAAGTATAAACAACATCAGACATCTTATCTTAACAGAATAATATTGACGGAAACAGAACGTATGATAGAGAAAGTGATCGCGGGCGCACTTGCAGCAACGTTGATGGTAGCGGGACCGGCGCTGGCAGCCTATCCGGACAAACCAGTAAGAATTATTGTGCCCTTCGTGCCGGGCGGCTCTTCGGATATCACCGCACGCGCCATCGCACCGGGAATGGAAAAAGTGCTTGGCCAGACAGTGATTGTCGAAAACAAGCCGGGGGCCAACGGCGCCATTGCCGCACAGGAACTGAAAAACGCCAAACCCGATGGCTACACATTGATGGTCGGCTCTATCGGCACCTTTGCCATTAACGAAGGACTTTATAAAAAATTATCCTACAAACCCAGCGAAGACTTCGATTACGTCAGTCAGCTGGTGCGCAATCCGAATGTGCTGGTCGTATCATCAAAAATTCCGGTCAAAACCGTAGCCGAACTGATCGAGTATGCTGGCAAACATCCCGACCAGATTTCCTATGCCTCTTCCGGCACCGGTTCGTCCGACCATTTGTCTGCGGTGATGTTCAGACAGCGCAGCAACACCACGGGCATCGATGTCCCTTACAAGGGAGGCGCCGCAGCGATTGCCGACTTGCTGGGTGCACAGGTCGATGTGTCATTCCAGAATCTGGGGGCTGTGCTGACACACGTGCAAAGCGGCAAACTCAAGGCGCTGGCAATTACCGGCGCGCAGCGCTCGCCCGAGCTGCCCGATACGCCAACCATGGCTGAATCCGGGATCAAGAACATGGTCGTGTACTCCTGGCAAGGGGTTGCCGCACCAACAGGCACACCCAAAGACGTCATAGACAAACTGCACCAGGCAGTGAGCGAAAGCCTGAAGCAGCCGCGCACGCAGGAAACCATGAAAAAACTGGGCTTCACCGTCGTAGGCAACAACCCGGACGAATTTACCCAATTCCAGAAGGAAGAAGTGAGCAAGTGGAAGGAAGTGATCAAGTCAGCCGGGCTGAGCCAGTAGTCGTTAAATAGCAGATGCAATAACAGCGTATATTGCATCTGCCTTATGCCGGTTCGCACCAACCAATGAATGTCAGTTTTAATGTCAGTTGACCGCTGCCAATGGCATACCGTGCCTGGCGACACGTCTATGGCCGCCCGCAGTACGCGTTAGCACCCGCCAGTGCTTTTGAGCTGGCTAATGTTGCCAGGCCGGTGTATCGGACCTCACCTGCTGTCATCCCCACCTGCCCTGTCCCTCACTATTCAAACATCGGTGCCTTCATCCGTTGCGGCAAACTGCATGGCCCACATACGCGCGTACACGCCATTGGCCTGCAACAGCCGAACATGAGAGCCCTGCTCAACCACCCTGCCCTGATCCATGACCAGGACCCGATCGGCATCCACGATCGTGGATAAGCGGTGAGCGATAATCATGGTGGTGCGGCCCTTGGTAATTTTGTATAGTTCATCCTGGATCGCTCTTTCGGTGCGTGTATCCAGCGCACTGGTTGCCTCATCCAGCACCAGGATGGGCGGATTTTTCAGAATGGTGCGGGCAATGGCTACGCGCTGCTTCTCACCGCCAGACAATTTCAGACCACGCTCGCCCACCTGCGTGTCGTAGCCCTCGGGCAGCGACATCACGAATTCGTGAATGCTGGCAGCCCGGGCGGCTTCCAGCACTTCGTCCCGTGTTGCATCAGGACGCCCATAGGCAATGTTGTAATAAATACTGTTATTGAACAGAACCGTGTCCTGCGGCACGATGCCGATATGCTGGCGCAGACTCAGTTGCGTGTACTCCCGGATATCACGACCGTTGATCGTGATCCGTCCTGATGTAACGTCATAGAAGCGAAACAACAGCCGCGCCAGCGTAGATTTGCCGGCGCCCGAGGTGCCGACCACGGCAACCGTTTCCCCCGCAGCAATCGTAAAGTTCACGTCATGCAGTATCTGCCTTTGCTGCTCATAGGCAAAACCCACATGTTCAAAGCGGATTTCTGCATCGCGAGTGTCCATGGGCACGCTCTGTGGCGTGTCTTCAATTTCCTGGTGCTGGTCAAGAATACCGAACATGCGCTCCATGTCCGACAGGGAGTTCTTGATTTCGCGATAAATGAATCCCAGAAAATTGAGCGGTGCATACAGCTGCGTCAGATAGGCTGAAATCAGGACAATATCTCCTACCGTCATCTGACCGGTCGTTACCCTTCCGGCCGCCATCCACAACAGGACCACCATGCCAAGCGTGATAATGACGCCCTGGCCTGCATTCAGCAGGTTCAGCGATATCTGGTTTTTAACAGCCGAGTCCACCCAACTGCCCAGATTGGTATCGTAGCGATTTATCTCATACGATTCATTATTGAAATACTTGACGGTTTCATAATTGATCAGCGCGTCAATCGCCTGTGTATTGGCCATGCTGTCCAGGCTGTTCATACGCCGGCGCATGACCATGCGCCGCTCCGTGACCACAAGGGTGAACACGATATAGGCGGCAATGGTGGCCAGAATAACAACGGCAAACCAGATGTCATAGCGAACCAGCAGAATTACCATGACCATGGTCAGTTCAAGCAAGGTCGGCAGAATGTTGAACAGAGTGAAGTTGAGCAGGAAACCGATGCCTTTGGTGCCCCGATCCATGTCACGACTCAGGCCACCGGTCTGCCGTTCCAGATGATAGCGAATAGAAAGACCGAAAAGATGGGTAAAGATTGTGGTGGCAATACGCTGTATTGAGCCCTGCGTGACCTTGGAAAACAGGGCATCACGCAATTCAGAAAAGACACTGCTGGAGATACGGGCAAAGCCGTAGGCCAGCAGCGCGGCAACCGGCAACATCAGCGCAGTTCCCGGCAGGCTGAGCTGGTCAACAATATCCTTGAGATATACAGGTAGCATGACGCTGGCCACTTTGGCAATCACCAGGCAGGCAAGCGCGGCCATCACCCGCCACTTGAACATCCAGATATAAGGCAGCAATGAGACAATGACGCCAAATCCTTTTTTTCTTGCTGCACGTGCAGCGTCTGCCTGCGTTTGGTTATTTTCCATCGGGTTCATCATGATCGTAACGGTGGCACCGAACACTATGCATCGGCGTTTCTGTGGATACGGGTTTGAGCTGTTGCTGCTCGCCACATCCCTGCTTGCGAAAAGCGCAACGATCCAGGAAAAAGCAACCCGTTGGCAACACGCGATTACCCGGCAGTTCAGGAATGGCCTGTACGCCGTTCTCTGGCAATGGCGCGCCCAGCACCGGTACCGCATCCAGCAAGAGCCGGGTGTAGGGATGGCGCTGCTGCGCAAGAACCTGCGCGGTGTCGCCAAGTTCCACGATTTGCCCCAGATACATGACGGCAATGCGGTTGCTCATGTGCCGGATGACCGAGACGTTGTGCGAAATCAGGATATACGTAAGCTGATGTTCCCGCTGCAAGGTGAATAGCAAATTGATAATCTGCGCCTGCACTGAAATATCAAGTGCCGAGGTCGGCTCATCGAGCACGATCACATCCGGGTCGGAGGCCAGCGCGCGGGCAATGGCAATACGCTGGCGCTGGCCTCCCGAAAACTCGTGCGGATAGCGGTTCAGATAATCTGGCGACAGACCGACCTGTTGCGCCAGTCGTGCCGCACGCGCCCGCATGGCCGCCTCTTGCGATTCGCCTTTAACGTAGGACGGTTCGGTAATGATTTTCCAGACGGGCAAGCGCGGATCCAGCGAAGATTGCGGATCCTGAAAAACGACTTGCACATTGGGCTGGCCACGCTCATCGTTCCAGCGCAATTGACCTTGCGATGGCTGTTGCAGGCCCATCAGCACCTGGGCCAGGGTGGTTTTGCCGCAGCCGGATTCGCCCACCACGCCCAGCGTTTCGCCGCGCGCCACGTTCAGGTCAACGCCATTGAGCGCATGCGCCCAGGTTCGGGCCTGGCCGCGCCAGTTGCGTTTTACGGGAAAGCGGACATGGATGTCATCAAGTGTGAGAACAGCTTCAGACATCGTGTTTCTCCCCAACAGTCATCCAGCAGGCAGCAGCATGCCCTGGAGGGCCCGCCACCGGCATTAACGGCGGCACCTGGCTACAGGCCGGCGCCTGCAGACTGCAGCGGTTACGAAAAGCACATCCTTCAGGCAGATCAGCCAGGTTGGGCACCTGCCCGGCAATAGCAAGCAGCGGCGCGCCGGCGCTCGCGTTCTCAGGCAACGCTCCAAGCAACCCGCGGGTGTATGGGTGGTTAGGCCGGCCAATCACGTCAGCGACAGCGCCCTGCTCTACCACGCTGCCTGCGTACATCACGTAAATTCGTTCACAAAATTGCGACACCACTGCCATGTCATGCGTGATAAGCAAAATGGCCGTTCCGGTTTTTTTCGCCCGTTCGCGCAGCAGCATCAGGACCTGTTTCTGCACCGTGACATCAAGGGCCGTTGTCGGCTCATCGGCGATCAGCAACGATGGATCACAGGAAAATGCCAGGGCAATCATAATCCGCTGGCGCATCCCGCCGGACAGCTCAAAGGGATAGGCATCGAACACCTGCTCAGGATCCGCAATATGCATATCCCGCAGCAGCGAGATAGCACGCTCGCGCGCCTGCTTCGGGGAAAGCGTAGTGTGCTTTCTGATGACATCTGTAATCTGTCGGCCAACCCTCATGGTCGGATTCAGTGCCGTCATTGGTTCCTGGAAAATCATGGCCATATCGCTGCCGCGAATCTGGCGCATTTGCTTTTCCGAAGCCTCCAGTATGTTCTTTCCCGATTTATGAATACTGCCCTTGCGAACAACATAGTTGTGTTGGGCAATCAGGCGCATGCTCATCATTGCGGTAACAGATTTTCCCGATCCGGACTCGCCGACAATACCCACGATTTCACCCGGCTGTACCCGAATGGTCACGCCATTGAGCGCACGCACGGCACCCCGGTAGATCGGAAATTCGATATGCAGATTATCTATGTCCAGGACAGGCGGGATGCTGTCCTGCCCTGCTGCCGACGCCGCAACGTGCCGCGACGTATTGAGCTGACTGTTCGGCGTCATTATTTCACCTTCTGTTTCGGGTCCAGCATATCACGAACGCCATCGCCCACAAGATTGAAGCCAATGGCGGTGATCAGGATCGCCACGCCGGGAAACGTGCAATACCACCACTGATCCAGCAGGAAGTTACGGCCTGATGCGATCATTGCTCCCCATTCGGCAGTGGGCTGCTGCGCACCCAAGCCGATAAACCCGAGCGCGGCCGCCATCAGGATTGCATTGCCGATATCCAGCGTCATTTGCACAATGACCGGCGGCAATGCATTGCGCAAGACATGCCAGCGCACGATATGCCTTCGACCAGCGCCAAATGTTCTGGCGGCCTGGACATAAGCCATCTCGCGAATGCTCAGCGTCTGACCGCGTGCCAGCCGCACATAATAGGGAATACGCACAATCGTAATGGCAATCATCGCATTGAACAGGCTCGGCCCCAACGCCGCAGCCAGGGCCATCGTCAGTACCAGCGATGGGACCGACAGCACAATATCCATTGCACGCATAATGATCGTATCTACGGTTCGGCCGATAACACCGGAAAAGCAACCGATCACCGAACCGATAGCGCTGGCCACCAACGCAACGAAAATGCCAACACCAATAGATTGGCGCGCACCGTACAGCACCCGGCTGAACAGATCCCGGCCGACTTCGTCAGTCCCGAAAAAATGCGCAGCAGATGGCGGCAGCAGCCGGCTGCCCAGATCAATGGCATTCGGATCATGCGCGGTCAGCAATGGCGCCAGAATTGCGGCAAGACACATAAGGACAATCAGCAGCAGCCCGAGCAGCATCATGGGACTGCGGCGCAGCTGATACCAGAAATAAGCGAGCGAATAGGACAGTTGCGAAGTTGCGGTTGTGGCGGTCATCAGCCTGCATCCTTGATACGAGGGTCCAGCACGCTGTATAGCAGATCAACCAGCATATTGAGCAGGACATAGACAAACGAGACCAGCACCGCGAACCCCATGACTGCCGGAAAATCCAGTGCCTGGATGGATTCGACCACATACAGACCCATGCCGGGCCAGCCAAAGACCGTTTCGGTCAGTACGGCACCGTATAGCAAGTCGCCCATGGCCAGGCCCAATACAGTCACAGACGGGATCAGGGCATTGGGAAGTGCGTGGGCCAGAATGATTTTCCAGCGCCCCAGCCCATAGGCCTGGGCGGTGCGCACATAATCTTCGGACAGTTGCTCCAGCATGGAAGAGCGAATCTGCCGGGCCACGACGCCCAGATGGACGAAGCTCAGGGTAAAGGCCGGCAGCACCAGGTGTTCAACGGTGCTGAAAAACAAATCCCAGTCTCCGGCAAGTGCCGAATCAATCAGAAAAAAACCAGTAACGGTCGGCGGATCACCCAACAGGCTGTCTATACGTCCGCCTGAAGGAAACCAGGACAAATGGCCATAGAAAATGATCAGCAAGCCCAGGCCCAGCCAGAATGCAGGCATGGAAATACCCGTCACGGCCAGGGTACGTGCCAATTGGTCGATCCAGGAGTTTTTGTACACTGCGGACAAAACGCCCAGTGGGATGCCAATCAGCATGGAAAAGATCAGCGCCACAATGGCCAGCTCCAGGGTTGCCGGGAAAAACGCGAGCAGATCGTCGACAACCGGGCGGCCGGTACGAATAGATGTACCCAGATCTCCGTGCAACAGTCCTTTGAGGTAGACCCAGTACTGCTCGTACAGCGGCAGATCCAGCCCAAGCTTTTGCCGGATGCCGGCCACGATTTCTTCGGTCGCCCGATCTCCGGCAATCAGCCGCGCCGGGTCGCCGGGAATCAGATGAGACACGATGAAAGTGATCACTGATACGCCCAGCATGACCAGAATGAGCCAGGGCAGGCGCTTACACAATATCTGGAAAAACAAAACAGGCCCTTTCGGAATGGGTGGCGGCGTCTTGTCGCAGACAAGACCGCTACTTCACCCGGTTGAATTACCCCACGAGCAGCGCGCTTGCAACGGCAGCGCAGCGCAGCGGCTGGTTTTCGCCAAATAACCGCAACGCGCAAACGGCATCACGCTGGGCCGGTCATGATCAACACGGCAAGCGTATCGCGTATGACTGCAATAAAACGATATGCCGCAGATCGCGGCACATCGCCCTTGCCAGGTCGTTTCATGACGCTGCCGGCACCACCAATGGCAGGCCGGGTGCCACATGCGCCCCGGCATTGCCTGTTGGCGTCAGTCTTTGGAAATATCCGCTACATTATAGACATCATGCAGCATGGGATTGTATGCATAACCTTTTACATTGTCGCGCAAGCCCATTTGGTTGCTGTGCTGGAACAGATAGACATAGGCATAATCTTTCACGACCAGCTTTTGCGCCTGCTGGTAAAGCTCTGTTCGCTTGGCCTGATCGGTCTCTTGAGCAGCCTGACGCACCAGTTTATCTACTTCAGGATTGGAATAGAACGAACGGTTTCCAGGCAGCCCCTGTTTGGACGAATCAAACCAATAATTCATGAACATGAACGGGTCGGCAAAATCCGGAGACCAGTTGCCAATCGAGATATCAAAGTCGCCTTTGCCCAGACGGTCACGCATGGTGGCATTGGCCAGCTTTTCCAGTCGCACTTTGACGCCAATGGCCTGAAGGCTGGCCTGGACCGACAGCACAATAGGTTCCCAATATGGCTCTTTGGTGGAGTACAGCAAGGTAAGCGGTTTGGCTGGTGCTGCCCCGCCTATGCTTGCCGTGGCGGCGGCCACATCGGTTTTGAACGCAGGTGCAGCATCGTCATGGGCCCACATGCCCTCGGGGATGGGACCATTAAGCGGCTTGGCCTCGCCATTCATAATCCCGTTGATCATGCCGTTGTAATCGACTGCCTGGGCAATTGACTTGCGCAGTGTCGCATTGCTCAGCGGGCCGGTTTTGTTGTTCAGGTACAGATACGTAACCAGCAGCGATGGTACTTTTTTGAATACCACGCCGCTGGCATTTTGCATGGCCTTGACCTGGTCAGGCTGGATGCTGCCTACGATGTCCAGATCGCCATTCTGCAATTGCAGGCGTCGCGCAGAGGATTCCGGGACGATTTTGAATGCGACTTTTTCAAGTGCAGGCTTGGATCCACCATAATGCGGGTTGCGCTCCAGGATCAGACTCTGGCCCTTGTTCCATTTGGCCAGCTGATACGGCCCCGAACCGGCCGTATGGCCCGCCAGATATTTATCTGCGCCGCCCGCCTGCTGCTCTGCCGCCGGATTAACAATGCCCGCGCCGTTGTTGGCCAGAATATTCAGAAAAGGTGCAAAGGGTTGATCCAGTTTGAACTCGACCGTCATGGGATCCTTGACCGTCACCTGCAATCCGGCAGGAAACGGTTCGGACGGACCCTGCTTCATTTTCATGAGACGGTCAAAACTGTATTTGACCGCCTGCGCATTAACAGGCGTGCCGTCGCTGAACTTTTGCCCGTCATTCAGGGTGAATGTCCAGGTCAGCTTATCGGCAGAGGTTGTCCAGCTTTTTGCCAGTTCGCCTTCCACTTCGGTCGAGCCGCCTGCCTTGTATTTGATCAGCCGCTGGTAGCTGGGATAAGTAATGGACCAGTCATTATTGTCCATGGTCACTGCGATATCCAGCATTTGCGGATCGGCACTCTTGGAGATGACCAGCATGTTCTTGGGCGTAGCCGCCTGCGCCGCGACGCCGACAGACAATCCCAGGGTGGCGGCACAGGCCACCATGAATGCGTTTCTTATAAACGTACGGCGAACTGACATGGTAAGGCTCCGGTAGATTGTCCTGATGACAGGCGCCTGGCCTGATTGCCGCTACCTGCGCAAACTGCGCCAGGGTATTGCGGTTGACAGGCATTGGCGACAATGACTGGTATGCAGGAGATGAAAATGGACACGCCCCCTGCACATGAAGGACAAATCTTAGCAAATGTAATTGGAATAGGAAATAGTCATATATCCCTATACCAGAATCGCTCTATTGCGCTCTGCCTTGCTATACCGTTACCAGCGTGCTTTCGATAATCGGGTAAGCACTTGAATTGGGCAATTCGTAATGCCACCATTCGGACTTGATGCCCCGAAAACCCGCATGCAGCATGATACCCAGCAAAAGCAACCGGTTTTTCTGCACCGCTGCGGGCAGATCTGCATAATCGTGGTGCGACGCGTCTTCCATGGCGTCAAAGCCCGTGCCCATATCCAGTTCGACGCCGTGCCCATCCAGCAAAGTCACATCTACTGCCGTACCGCGCGAATGATGCGATCCCTGTGACGGATCCGCAACATACTGGGCATCGGGCAGCGCCGACCAGAAGATATGCTGCGCTGCTGGCGGCCGGTAACCGTCGAAAACCTTGAGGGTATATCCGGCAGAACGGGCCAGCGCCGACGCCCGGAGCAATAACGGCGCCGCATCCTTGTGCAATGCGCACTGGGCGGTCTGGTACACGATACGCCCTGCGATGTTATTGCTGCCGGCATACACCAGATCAATGACAACGCCATACTGTGCTTCATTGATGATATGCAAATCGTGGTCGGTCACCCGGGTATCCATATGCTGACTCTGTCTGAAAAATGAAGGCAATATTGCCATTGCGTGATTTCGCTTACCGCAAATCTTATAGGGAATGGGATGCGTGAGCAACCAGGGCGGCAGCGGCAAGCTCGCGCATCCCTGCTCTTGCCGCTACTTGCCAGCTCATATGACCAAACAATCCGGCCAGAAGACTATGCCTTGCGCTCAGGCGCCAGCGACTCCACTGCCTGCAACAGCCGCACGATCAGCGCTTCGCGCTCCATATCCGATTGCATGGCCGGACTCGAACCCAGCGTCTGCTCATCGAGCACCACCGTGACACTGTAGTCGGGATTGCGATGAATAAGCGCGCGCAGATCCAATGACAGCAGTTGCGATGCAAACTGCCCGGCCTGTTTGGGCTCCGCATAGGCGCCTGACAGCAGCAGTGTATCGCCATCGGCCGACACCAGGCGGCTTCTGAAGGCGCCGTCTTCATCACGAAAACTGATAAACCTGGCCGCTTTGCCGCTTTTCTTTTTTACCGGCACCGCACTTTTTACCCGTGTTCCATTGCGCAAGCCTACAGCTTCGCGAATTTGCTGCATGAACGGAATTGCCAGCTTACGCGCCTTGTCAGCGCCTGACTGCAGAATATCTTCAATCCGCTCGGGGTTATCCATCAGGGTCAAATACTGCTCGCGCATCGGCGCCAGAATGGTTTCCAAATGTGTGGCCAGTTTTTTCTTGGCATCGCCCCAGCCCATGCCCTCGGCCAGTTCGCGCCGGAAGTCTTCGGTGTCCTGAGGCGTTGCAAACGCCTTGTAAATCAGAAACAGATGGGACGCGTCGGCATCCTTGGCTTCACCTGGCGCGCGCGAGTCGGTCACGATGCGCGCAATGGCGTTTGACAATGCCTTGGCGCCCCCTTCGAACAGCGGAATGGTGTTGTTGTAACTTTTGGACATTTTACGGCCGTCCAGACCGGGCAGCGTAGCCACATCATCGTCAATCTGTACATCGGGCAGCACGAAGTAATCCCGCCCTGCCCCGTACTGATGATTAAAGCGTTGTGCGATATCACGCGCCATTTCCAGATGCTGAATCTGGTCCCGGCCAACCGGCACACGGTTGGCGTTGAACATCAGAATATCGGCGGCCATCAATACAGGGTAAGAAAACAGCCCCATATTCACCCCGTCATCGGGCTCAACGCTACGGGCCACATTCTGGTCCACCGATGCCTTGTAAGCATGGGCGCGATTCATCAGACCCTTGGGTGTAACGCACGTGAGGATCCAGCTTAACTCCGGAATTTCCGGCACATCCGATTGGCGATAGAAAGTAACCTTGTCTGGATCCAGCCCGGCGGCAAGCCAGGTTGCGGCAATTTCCAGGCGCGAGCTGGCCACGCGTAGCGGATCATCACATTTGATCAGTGCATGATAGTCGGCCAGAAAAAAGAAGGCGTCGACATTGGGCTGGCGGCTGGCCGCAACGGCCGGCCGGATCGCGCCCGCATAATTGCCCAGGTGCGGCGTTCCGGATGTGGTAATGCCGGTCAATACGCGCACATTGCGGCTTGCGCCATTGGCCAGGGAGGTTTGTTCAGCACTCATATTCTCATTCCAACTGCAATAGTATTAAAGTTTCACCGACAATCGTCTTTCAGACTCAAGGTACTCCCTGGACTGCATTTCGGTAATACGGGAGACGGTCCGATGAAATTCGTTGGCCAGCACCCCTTCGGTATACAGTTCCTCGGGAGGGCATTCTGCCGACATGATCAGCTTGACATGGTGATCATACAGGACATCGATCAGCCAGGTAAAACGCCGGGCCTCGGACGAGTGCCGGGGCATCATGCGGGGTACGTCGGAAAGGATGATTGTCTGATAGCGATTGGCCAGTTCCAGATAGTCATTTTGCGAGCGCGGCCCACCGCACAGCTGCGCAAAACTGAACCATACCACCGATCCGGCGACTGCCACAGCCCGGATGACCCGGTTCTCGATATGCAAATCGGTGTCCTGGGGCGCCGTTTCGGCCAGGCTGTCAAACGCCTGCTGCAACTGCGCCTGCGTATCCTCGTTGAGTGGCGTCAGGTACATGCGTACCTGCTCCAGCGTTCGCTGACGATAATCGACGCCCGTGTCCACATTGACCACATCCATGCGTTTCTGGATCAGGGCGATGGCCGGCAAAATCCGGTCACGGTGCAAGCCATCGGGATACAACGTCGAGGGCTCATAATTGGAGGTCATGACAAAGCTGGTGCCATTGTCAAACAGATTGAGCAGCAGCTTGTATAGAATCATGGCATCTGCAATATCCGAGACGTGGAACTCATCAAAGCAGATCAGCTTGTACTTGTCGCTGATGATGCGCGCCACTTCGTCCAGCGGATCGCTCTTGCCGCGCAGCGCCTGCAACTGGTGGTGCACGCTGCGCATAAACTCATGAAAATGGATCCGCGTCTTCTGTTCGATCTGCACCGTCATGAAGAACGAATCCATCAAAAAACTTTTGCCGCGGCCGACCCCGCCCCACATGTACACGCCGCGCGGCGGCTCGGGTTTACGGAAAAACCGCCGGAAGGGTTTGCCCAGCTCCTGCTGGTAAGTAACCAGTTCGTCGGCAAAAACCTGCAGGCGCGCAATGGCCCGCTGCTGGGCCTCATCGGCCCGATAGCCGCGCTCAGCAAGGGTCTTTTCGTAATATTGCAGTACGTTCATGAAGCAGGTCGATTGGAATCAATTCGGATGGATGGCAGGAATCGCCAGCTGACAGCGGCGCGCCCTACCCGGGCAGGCAGACCGATACGGTGGTACCGCAGGAACAGGCCGGGGTGCCAGTGGCACCCCGGATTGTCCGATACAGAAATATCAGGCTGACGGCCGGCACCGGTCAAAACTGGTGCCCTTGCCGTATTCAACATGGTGCTGCCGATCAGAAGTTCAGGGCACGTTTATCAACGGCCAGTGCGGCTTCCTTCAGCGCTTCGGACAAGGTTGGGTGCGCATGGCAAATACGCGCAATATCTTCAGCGGCGCCTTTGAATTCCATGATGGTAACGGCTTCGGCAATCAATTCGGACGCCATGGGGCCAATAATATGCACGCCCAGCACTTCATCTGTCTTGGCATCGGCAATCACCTTGGCAAAGCCGGTCGTGTCGCCCAAAGCACGGGCGCGGCCGTTGGCCAGGAACGGAAAACTGCCTGTGCGGATTTCGCGTTTTTCTGCCTTCAATTGCTGCTCGGTTTTACCGACCCATGCAATTTCCGGAGAAGTATAGATCACCCAGGGAATGGTATCGAAGTTGACATGACCATGCTGACCGGCAATGCGCTCGGCAACGGCAACACCCTCTTCTTCGGCCTTATGCGCCAGCATCGGACCGCGCACTACATCGCCCACCGCCCAGACGTTCGGCAGGTTGGTCTTGCACTCTTCATTAACGCTAATAAAACCACGCTCGTCCAGTTGCAGGCCAACGCTGTCCGCGTTCAGGTTGCCGGTAAAAGGCACCCGGCCAATGGAGACAATCAGCTTGTCTACGGCAAGCGACTGTTCTGCACCTTTGGCGTCGGTATACGGTACGGTGATGGTCTTGGCTGTGGATTTGATCTCGCCGATTTTAACGCCGGTTTCAATTTTCAGGCCCTGTTTGGCAAATGCCTTCTGCGCTTCCTTGGCCACCTGAACGTCGGCGGCAGCCAGAAATTCGGGCATGGCTTCCAGGATGGTCACTTCCGCGCCCAGACGACGCCAGACGCTACCCATTTCCAGACCGATCACACCCGCGCCAATCACGCCCAGCTTCTTGGGTACGCCGGCAATACGCAGGGCCCCGTCATTGGACAGAATCTGTTTTTCGTCAAACGGCAGATCAGGCAAGGCGCGAGCGACCGAACCGGTGGCCACGATCACATGGGTCGCGGTCAGACTGTCCGCTTTCTTGCCAGTGACGCTGATTTTCCAGCTGCCATCTTCGGCCTTGCCATCGAACGCGCCGACGCCGGAGAAGAACGTGACTTTGTTCTTTTTGAACAAATATAAAATACCGTCGTTGTTCTGTTTGACAACCGTGTCCTTGCGACCGATCATGGCATCCAGCTTGAGCTTGACACTGCCCACTTCAATGCCGTGCTCGGCAAAATGGTGGTTGGCCTGTTCAAAATGCTCGGACGATTGCAGCAGGGCTTTGGACGGAATGCAGCCGACATTGGTGCAAGTGCCGCCGGGCTTGGGATTGCCGGCATCATCAGCCCAGGCATCAATACACGCGACTTTCTTGCCCAGCTGCGCAGCACGGATCGCTGCAATGTAGCCGCCAGGGCCGGCACCAATTACGACAACGTCAAATTGTGAAGACATAATTTTCTCTTGATTTCGATAGAGCAGATGCGTTGACGCATCCTATGAAAAACGCGCGCCCCGCGAAGGGGCGCATTCAGACTGCGTCGATTACAGTTCCAGCAGCAGGCGCTGTGGATCTTCCAGCGCCTCTTTCATGGCAACCAGACCCAGAACCGCTTCGCGGCCGTCAATGATACGGTGATCGTATGACATGGCCAGGAAGTTGATCGGACGGATAACCACCTGACCATTTTCTACAACAGGGCGATCCTTGGTGGCGTGTACGCCCAGGATGGCAGACTGTGGCGGGTTGATGATGGGGGTGGACAGCATGGAACCGAAGACACCACCGTTGGAAATAGAGAAGGTACCACCAGTCAGGTCTTCCAGGCTGATTTTACCTTCGCGGGCTTTAACACCATAATCGGCAATGGTTTTTTCGATTTCGGCAAAAGACAACTGGTCTGCATTGCGTACGATAGGTACGACCAGACCGCGTGGGCTGCTGACCGCGATACCGATATCGAAGTAACCGTGATAGATGATATCTTTGCCATCAACAGAAGCGTTGAGCAATGGATATTTTTTCAGTGCGGCAACCGCAGCCTTGACGAAAAAGGACATGAAGCCCAGTTTCACACCGTGCTCTTTTTCAAAGCGATCTTTGTAGGCATTGCGCAGATCAATCACGGCCTTCATGTTGACTTCGTTGAAAGTCGTAAGAATGGCGTTTTCCTGCTGGGACTGAATCAGACGCTCGGCAATACGCGCGCGCAGACGCGTCATAGGCACACGCTGTTCCGGACGGCCGTCCAGAGACAGGCTGGCTGGAGCGGCAGCAGCGGCGGCAGGCGCTGCCGGTTTGGCAGAAGCAGCAGCGGCATCGGCCTTGGTCACACGACCGTCACGACCGGAACCGGCTACGTCACCCGCAGCAATGCCTTTTTCCGACAGGATTTTGCTGGCGGCAGGCGATGCAACACCTGCACTGCCTTTGCTGGCTTCGGCAGCCTTGGCTGGAGCGGCTTCGGCCTTGGCAGGCTCGGCAGCAGCCGGCTGAGCGGCGGGCGCAGCAGCAGCCGCTTCAGGAGCAGTTGCACCGGCTTTTGCCTCGGTGTCAATTTTTGCCAGCAACTGGCCCGAAGTGACCGTACTGCCATCGCCCTGGGCGATTTCAGTTAACACGCCACTGGCCGGTGCAGGCACTTCCAGAACGACCTTGTCGGTTTCGACTTCGATCAGGGTTTCATCCTGAGTTACAGCTTCGCCTACTTTCTTTTTCCACTCAAGCAGGGACGCCTCTGAGATCGATTCGGAGAGCTGAGGAACTACAACGTCAATAATAGCCATTTTCGATAATCCGTAAAATTGTAATTAGACCGCTTACTTGGTCAGAATGAACCCTTTGAGCTTGGGCGCGAAAGCCTGTTCCACCAAGGCCTTTTGCTGCTCAATATGCTTGGCCATATAGCCAACCGCAGGCGAGGACGAAGCAGTACGTCCGGCATAACCCAGGCGCTGTCCGGAAGACATGTCTTCATACAGGTGGTGCTGGATATAGAACCATGGTCCCTGATTCTGGGGCTCGTCCTGTACCCATACGACTTCCGTCGCATTCGGATACTTGGCCAGTTCACTGGCAAACGACTTGTGCGCAAACGGATACAGCTGCTCTACCCGCAGGATCGCAACATGATCGGCATCCCGTTCCTTGCGTGCGTTCATCAGATCATAGTAAACCTTGCCTGAGCACACCAATACGCGCTTGACTTTCTTGCCGTCAAGGTTGCTGTCGATTTCGCCCAGGATAGGATGGAACTCGCCGGACGCCAGATCGCTCAATGGCGACGTTGCGTCCTTGTTACGCAGCAGTGATTTCGGCGTAAAGATCACCAGCGGCTTGCGGAATGGCCGAATCATCTGACGACGCAGCAGATGGAAAATCTGCGCGGCATTCGTCGGCTGTACGCACTGCATGTTATGGTCGGCGCACAGTTGCAGGAAGCGTTCAATGCGTGCCGAAGAGTGCTCTGGTCCCTGACCTTCGTAGCCATGCGGCAGCATCAGCGTCAAGCCGGACTGGCGTCCCCATTTGGCTTCGCCTGAACTGATGAACTGGTCGATTACAACCTGCGCACCGTTGACGAAATCGCCGAACTGCGCTTCCCAGATCACCAGCGTGTTGGGCTCGGAGCAGGAATAACCATACTCAAAACCCAGTACTGCTTCTTCAGATAGCACCGAATCGATGACCGTGAACGGCGCCTGGGAATCAGAGACATTCTGCAGCGGAATATAGGTGCCGTCGTTCCAGCGCTCACGTTTCTGGTCATGCAGTACAGAGTGACGGTGTGTGAAGGTGCCGCGTCCGGAATCCTGGCCGGTAATACGGATGGTATAGCCCGACGCCACCAGCGTTGCAAACGCCAGGTGTTCGCCCATACCCCAGTCAAGGTTCTGCTCGCCCATTGCCATTGCACGGCGATCGGCCAGCAGTTTTTTCACCAGATTGTGCGGCGTAAAGGAGTCGGGTATCGTAGTAATGCGCTCGCCGATGCGTTTGAGCTCGGCTAGCGGCACCGCCGTATCGGCGCTATCGGTCCACTTGGCGCCCAGAAACGGCGTCCAGTCGATGGAATATTTGTTTTTGTAGTCGGTCAGAACAGGCTCGACGGTTTTCTGACCATCTTCCATGAGCCGGCGATAATTCTTGACGAACTCTTCGCCTTCGCCTTCGGCCAATACACCCTGGGTGGTCAGCTTGTCTGCGTAGATTTTGCGTGTGCCTGGGTGCGCGCCAATGCTCTTGTACATAAGCGGCTGCGTCAGCGACGGCGTATCCTGCTCGTTATGCCCCAGTTTCCGGTAGCAGATAATATCCACGACCACGTCGTGATTGAACTCCATGCGGTAGTCCAGCGCCAGGCGCGTTGCGAACACCACGGCTTCAGGGTCGTCAGCATTCACGTGGAAGACCGGCGCTTCGATCATTTTGACCACATCGGTACAGTAAAGCGTTGAACGTGAGTCGCGCGGATCAGATGTGGTAAAGCCGATCTGGTTGTTGATCACAATATGCAGTGTACCGCCGGTGCCATAGCCGCGTGTCTGCGCCATATTGAGCGTTTCCATGACCACGCCCTGGCCAGCAAAGGCTGCGTCACCGTGCACCAGCACGGGCAATACTTGCTGCCCCAAAGGATCGGCGCGGCGTTCCTGACGGGCCCGCACACTGCCTTCCACAACCGGATTAACAATTTCCAGATGCGAGGGGTTAAATGCCAGGGAAAGATGAACCGGACCACCGCGGGTGGACAGGTCACTGGAAAAACCGTTGTGATATTTCACATCGCCATCGGTCAGGCCTTCGGCATGCTTGCCTTCAAACTCGGCAAACAGGTCGCCGGGCATTTTGCCCATGATATTGACCAGCATGTTCAGGCGGCCACGGTGAGCCATGCCCACGATAATTTCCTGAACGCCCAGATCACCGGCGTGATTGACAACCTCGTCCATAGCGGCGATAAAGCTCTCGCCACCCTCGAGTGAAAAGCGCTTCTGGCCTACATATTTGGTGTGCAGAAAACGCTCCAGCCCTTCGGCTTCGGTCAGTTGCTGCAGAATGCGTTTCTTGGTATCGCCATCAAAAGAGCCGTTGGCATGGGTGGACTCCAGGCGTTCCTGGACCCAGCGCTTGGCCTTGGGATCGGACATGTGCATGAACTCGGCGCCGACGGCGCCGCAATAGGTGTCACGCAGGGAATTGAGAATTTCACGCAAGGTCATGGTGCCCTGTTTCGTGAAATAAGTATTGGTGGCAGAGTACACCTGATCCAGATCGGCCTCGGTCAGACCGTAAAAAGCGGGATCGAGTTCCGGAATTTCAGGGCGTTCGCGGCGTTTCAACGGATCAAGCTCGGCCCAGCGCACCCCCAGGGTGCGGTAGGCAGCGATTAATGACTGGACATGAAGCTGTTTGCTGGCCACTTCCAGGGTCGGCATACCTCCCCTTGCAGCCTGGGCAAAGGCATTGGCCTTGGCGCGCTGGGCAAAGGAGGTGACAACAGAATAGTGGCTCTGGTCGCGGGTACTTTGAGACCCGTCTGTGGCGGGTGCGTGCTGAAGCTGATCGAAATAGTCGCGCCAGTGGTCCCCCACGGCAGCCGGATTGGCCAGGTACTCTTCGTACAGTTCTTCAACATAGGGAGCATTACTCCCAAATAAATAAGAGGTAGATTTTTTTTCAGTTTCCGTCGTCATAAATCGCTTCACCGTTGTGGGTGTTTCACCCTTTGAGATGCAGGTATACCTTCCGGGTTACGGCTAGACCGAGTTGCGGATAGCGGGCAGAAGGCACATAACATAGCCTTGATAGCCAATGCATTCAAGTATAACCATCGGGAAGGCTTAATCCAAGGAACTTTTTCGATTATGAAAGAAATTACCGGTTTCAATCGATTGTGCTTGGTATATTTCAATAATTCGTTGCTAACGACCCACGCCATGAGACCCATGCCATCAATGCGACCACCCGGATTTGTCGCAACCATCCGGCAAAACTGGAAGGGCATGCCGGCAATGACGCATTTTCGTGAACAGGCCCGTTTCATTGAAACGATCAGAGCATCCCGGGCCAAAATTATCTGATTGACGATCGCAACCGCCCTGCCCGCTAACCCACAGTTAACCAATAAGCCGCGCCAGCCTGATGACCACGACAACAGAAACCTGCAAGTCCCAGGCCTGAATCGAAGTGGTTGCCGCCTGCAGCCGCAGGAGCCAAGTTGCCGCCGGAAAGCGAACAACGGCGTTATCATATCGAAACTGCGATTCAAGCATAGCAATGAGCATAACAATATTGTTGAACCTTAAGGATAAAAACCATGAGTCACGACCGTAACAAACTTGCCCTGGATTACCACGCCTATCCGACACCGGGCAAAATCTCCGTTACTCCGACCAAACCACTGGCCAACCAGGATGACCTGTCGCTGGCCTATTCTCCCGGCGTCGCAGCGGCCTGCATGGCCATTTTCGCCGAGGGCGATATCGCTGCATCAAAATACACCTCGCGCGCCAATCTGGTCGGCGTCATTACCAACGGTACGGCGGTACTGGGACTGGGCAATATCGGCCCCCTGGCCTCCAAGCCCGTCATGGAAGGCAAGGGATGCCTGTTCAAGAAATTTGCCGGCGTTGACGTATTCGATATCGAACTGGCCGAGAACGATCCCGACAAACTGGTGGACATTATCGCTGCGCTGGAACCCACCCTGGGCGGAGTCAATCTGGAAGACATCAAGGCGCCGGAATGCTTCTATATTGAGAAAAAACTGCGCGAACGCATGAAAATCCCGGTTTTTCACGATGACCAGCATGGCACGGCCATTATTTCCTCCGCAGCCATTCTCAATGGCCTGAAAATTGTCGGCAAAGATATCGGCAAGATCAAACTGGTATGCTCGGGCGCAGGCGCCGCAGCGATTGCCTGCCTGGATTTATTGGTCAACCTGGGCGTTGCACGCCAGAATATCTATGTTGTGGACTCCCGCGGCGTGATCTGGGAAGGCCGCGACGAGAATATGGAACCGAACAAGGCGCGCTACGCGCAGAAAACAGAGGATCGGACCCTGGCCGATGTGATGCGCGACACCGACGTCTTCCTGGGCTGCTCGGCCAAGGATGTCCTGAAACAGGACATGGTTGCCACCATGGCGCCCTCGCCCCTGATTCTGGCCCTGGCCAACCCGGACCCCGAAATCCGTCCGGAAGATGCCAAAGCGGTGCGTCCGGACTGCATTATCGCGACCGGCCGCTCCGATTACCCCAACCAGGTCAATAATGTTCTTTGCTTTCCCTTTATTTTCCGCGGTGCGCTCGACGTAGGCGCCACCCGCATCACCGAAGAAATGAAAATGGCCTGCGTGCAGGCCATTGCGGAACTGGCTCAGGCCGAGCCCAGCGATGAGGTCGCACTGGCCTATGAAGGACAGGATCTGAGCTTTGGTCCCGAATATATTATTCCGAAGCCTTTTGATCCCAGACTCATCGTGCAGATCGCCCCAGCCATTGCCAAAGCGGCCATGGAATCGGGTGTTGCAACTCGTCCGATCGAAGACATGGATGCCTATCGCCAGCAACTGCTGGGCTTTGTATACCGCTCCGGCCCATTGATGCGTCCCCTGTTCAAACAGGCACGCACCACCCCACCGAAACGCGTGGTCTATGCCGATGGCGAAGACGAACGTGTATTGCGTGCAGCGCAGACAGTTATCGACGAACAGCTGGCCTATCCGATTCTGATCGGTCGCCCTGCAGTGATCGAGATGCGCGTCAAGAAACTGGGGCTGCGCCTGGCCGCCGGCACCAACGTAGAAGTGGTCAACCCCGAAGACGACGAACGTTTCAACGAAACCTGGACGGCTTACTACAAAATCAAGGGTCGCGACGGCGTCACGCCCAACGTGGCAAAAGCGATGGTGCGCAAGCACAATACCCTGATCGGTGTATTGCTGATGGACCGCGGCGACGCCGACGCCATGATCTGCGGCGTTGGCAGCCGCTTTGATAACCAGCTCAAGTATGTGTCGGAAGTGATTGGCTTGAAAGAAGGTGTGACTACCTATGCCGCAATGAACGTGCTGATTCTGCCTGACCAGACCCTGTTCATTTGCGATACGCATGTAAACGAAGATCCGACCGACGAGCAGGTTGCAGACATCACGATCCAGGCCGCAGATGAAATGATCCGCTTTGGCATTCAACCCAAAATTGCCTTGCTGTCGCACTCTAATTTTGGCAGCCGTCCTTCGGATTCGTCACGCAAAATGGCCTCGGCCCGTCGCCTGATCGCGCAACGCCGTCCGGACCTGGAAGTAGATGGTGAAATGCACGCCGATGCCGCATTGTCCGAACGCATCCGCCTGGACGCCTATCCCGACTCCACTCTGGCCGGTCGCGCCAATCTGTTGATTATGCCAAATCTGGATACCGGCAATATCACCTACAACATGCTGAAAATGACTGGCAGCCATGGCATTGCCATGGGACCGATTCTGCTGGGCGCTGCCAAGCCGGTCCACATTCTGACCACCAGCACAACCACAAGACGCATTGTCAATATGACCGCGCTGGCCGTCGTTGATACGCTTGAGGAGCCAAAATAATGCGTTCGGATGATCTGTCAAAACTTGTGCTGCGCCTGACGCTTGGCATTCTCCTGCTCATGCACGGCATCTTCAAGGTGCAAAACGGTATTGGTGGCATTATGGGCATGGTTGCCTCCACCGGGCTGCCCGGATGGCTGGGGTATGGCGTGTACATTGGCGAGGTGATTGCACCAATCCTGCTGATTGTGGGCCTATACTCGCGTATTGCCGCAGTGCTGATTGTGATCAACATGCTGGTTGCCATTGCTCTGGCCCATAGCGGCCAGCTGCTCATGGTGACTGGCAACGGCGCGCTCAGACTGGAAACACAATACTTCTTCCTGTTTACCGCTATCGCCGTCTTTTTTGCCGGCGCGGGCCGTTTCAGCATGAATAGCCCGTACAACAACTAGTCGGTCACGTAAAACCTGCTGCCCGCATAAACGGCAGCGGGGCCGGGCGACCAGCCAGCCGAATCACAATCGTGGTTCGGCTTTTTTTCGCGCGCGTACTTTTTTAACGGTCCTACGTCCCAATTATTTTCACTTCCCAACACTGTCAGGTACGGCCGGTGCCATCAACGGCACGCCTACATGGCCAAGACAAGGTCACGCGCCACACCACACGCCCAATCCGAAACGGCATTTCACCGCATGCACCCTGACTGGCACAATACACGAGATGAGCAAGAGAGGAACGCTTGGAAACAGACAGACGAAAAAAAACCGCAGACCGAAGATCTGCGGTTTTTCCGACAAGCAACACGCAGGAATTACTTGCGGGTCTCGATACTGCCAACATCACGAGCCGAGTAGCCGGTATACAACTGGCGTGGGCGGCCGATTTTGTAATCAGGATCAGACAACATTTCGTTCCACTGCGCAATCCAGCCTACTGTGCGAGCCAGTGCAAAAATCGCGGTAAACAGCGACGTTGGAATACCAATGGCGCGTTGCACGATACCGGAGTAGAAATCGACGTTCGGATACAGTTTGCGCTCGACAAAATATGGATCTTCCAGGGCGATACGTTCGACTTCCATCGCCAGCTTGAATAGTGGATCGTCTTGCAGACCCAGTGATTCGAGCACTTCCTTGCAGGTTTCCTGCATCAGCTTGGCGCGAGGATCGTAGTTTTTGTAAACGCGATGACCAAAGCCCATCAGACGCACGCCTGAGTTCTTGTCCTTCACTTTTTCCATGAACTCGCCGACTTTCTCGATACCACCGTTGGCTTGCAGGTCTTCCAGCATCTTCAGGCAGGCTTCGTTGGCGCCGCCATGAGCAGGGCCCCACAGGCAAGCCACGCCGGCAGCAATCGCTGCAAACGGATCGGTGCCTGAAGAACCGCAAAGCCGCACGGTCGACGTAGAAGCATTCTGCTCGTGATCGGCATGCAGAATGAAAATGCGATCAAGCGCACGCTCTACCACATCGTTGACTTTGTATTCTTCACAAGGTGTGCCGAACATCATGCGCAGGAAGTTGCCTGTATAGGACAGATCATTTTGCGGATAGATATAAGGCTGACCCAAAGAGTATTTGTACGCCATGGCCACCAGTGTCGGCATTTTCGCAATCAGACGAATCGCTGAAATGTGACGGTGCTCTGGATTAGTAATATCCGTAGAGTCGTGATAGAACGCAGACAGCGCGCCAACCAGACCGGTCAGCACAGCCATGGGGTGGGCGTCACGGCGAAAGCCACGCAGGAAAAAATGCAACTGCTCGTTGACCATGGTGTGGTGCGTTACATTCTGGTCAAAGTCTTCTTTCTGCGCTGAGTTGGGCAATTCACCGTTCAGGATCAGATAGCAGATATCCAGGAAGCTGCAATTGACTGCCAGTTGCTCTATAGGGTAACCGCGATACAGCAATTCACCTTTTTCACCATCGATATAGGTAATCGCGGATTCGCAGGCCGCTGTGGACATGAAGCCGGGATCATAGGTAAACATGTCGGTCTGGCTGTACAGCTTGCGGATGTCGATTACATCCGGTCCTACTGTGCCTTTGTAAATAGGCAGCTCGATCTTCGTCGAATCATCTGAAAAGCTCAGAATCGCTTTCTTGTCAGAGAGGTTCATTTAACATCCTTAAGAAAAA
This sequence comes from Pseudomonadota bacterium, assembly GCA_023423975.1. Taxonomy (GTDB): domain Bacteria; phylum Pseudomonadota; class Gammaproteobacteria; order Burkholderiales; family Burkholderiaceae_B; genus Advenella. The sequence goes on along the minus strand of JAFAEO010000043.1, from coordinate 136,085 downwards.
ACCAGACTTCGGTCTGCCTGCTATCCCTGCCGCATCAAGTCGATAAGGCGTTTTATATTAGGCGTATCATAGATACCTTCCGGATTAGCGCGATCAAGAAGAATATCAAGCAAACTGTTGTCATCAAGTTCAAAAAGCTGGGTGAGCGACGAGACATCCTCGTCGGTCAACTCCTGTTCGTAACGATCCAGAAATTTGGTAATAATCAGATCGTTTTCAAGCAGTCCCCGGCGAGCACGCCAGCGAAGGCGCGCCCGTTCCAGTTCGGTTAGTGTGGTCATCTTTGATCAGACCGCACGACGAACCATCAGTTCCTTGATTTTGCCAATTGCCTTGGTCGGATTCAGCCCTTTCGGACATACATCGGCGCAATTCATAATCGTATGGCAACGGAACAGACGGTATGGGTCATTCAGATTGTCAAGACGGGCATTCGTATCCTCGTCGCGACTGTCTGCAATAAACCGGTAAGCCTGAAGCAACCCGGCAGGACCGACAAATTTGTCAGGGTTCCACCAGAATGAAGGACAGGAAGTCGAGCAGCAGGCACATAGAATGCATTCATACAGACCATCGAGCTCTTCGCGGGCTTCGGGCAATTGCAGGCGCTCTTTTTCCGGCGGCGGCGTATCGTTGACCAGATACGGGCGCACGGAATGATACTGGTTAAAGAAGTGCGTCATGTCCACGATCAGGTCGCGAATAACCGGCAGACCAGGCAATGGGCGCAGAACAATCGGCTCTTTGAGCTCGTTCAGATTGGTCGTGCACGCCAGACCGTTTCGGCCATTGATGTTCATGGCATCGGAGCCACACACACCTTCACGGCAGGAACGACGGATGGCCACACTGTCATCTACGTCATTCTTGATGCGGATAATAGCGTCGAGCAGCATCTTGTCTGTCGGTTGCAGTTCCACTTCCAGTTTCTGCATGTAGGGACGCTCGTCCTTGTCAGGATCGTAGCGGTAAATCTCGAATTTCATGATACGTTTTGTGCTCATAATACTCTGCTTAGAATGTACGTGCTTTTGGAGGGAACGACTCGACGGTCAGCGGCTTCATATGCACTGGTTTGTACTCCAGGCGATTATCGGCAGAGTGCCACAACGTGTGCTTGAGCCAGTTCACATCATCACGTTCAGGATGATCATTCAAGGCATGCGCGCCGCGGCTTTCGGTACGGTTCGCTGCCGACTGGATCGTGGCGCGTGCCACTTCAGTCATATTGGCCAGTTCCAGGGCTTCGACACGCGCCGTGTTGAAGACTTTGGACTTGTCATCAAATTTGACATGCTTAGCCTGCTCGGCCAGTTCGTCGATCTGCCCGACACCTTCCCTGAGCAACTCAAGGGTACGGAATACGCCACAGTGACGCTGCATGGAAGCGCGAATGCTGTTGCCCACGTCCTGTACTTTTTCACCTGTTGTACGCGACTCCAGTTCATTGACGCGTGACAGCGAGAAGTCCAGCGACTCCTTGGGCAGATCCTGGTGCGACATCTGGCGCTCCAGATGCGATTCCACAATCCGGTTGCCCGCTGCGCGACCAAAGACCACCAGGTCCAGCAGTGAATTGGTACCCAGGCGGTTGGCGCCATGCACAGAGACGGCAGCGCACTCGCCGATCGCATACAGACCATTGACGATTTTTTCTTCGCCGTTTTCCCAGGTAACCACTTCGCCATGATAGTTGGCCGGAATACCGCCCATCTGATAATGGATGGTAGGCACCACGGGGATTGGTTCCTTGATGGGATCCACGTTACCGAACTTGATGGCAATCTCGCGAATGGATGGCAGACGTTTGTTGATGACATCTGCACCCAGGTGATCCAGCTTGAGTACGACATAGCTGCCATCAGGACCGCAACCGCGACCTTCCTTGATTTCCTGATCCATTGAGCGCGACACAAAATCGCGCGGCGCCAGATCTTTCAGGGTTGGCGCATAACGCTCCATGAACCGCTCGCCATCCTTGTTCAACAGGATGCCGCCTTCGCCGCGCACGCCTTCGGTAATAAGCACACCGGCACCGGCCACGCCGGTGGGGTGAAATTGCCAGAATTCCATGTCCTGCAGGCAGATACCGGCGCGGGCAGCCATGCCCAGGCCATCGCCCGTGTTAATGAAAGCATTGGTGGAAGCCTGCCAGATACGGCCGGCACCACCGGTAGCCAGTACGACCGCCTTGGCTTCCAGAATATAGATTTCACCGGTTTCCATTTCGAGGGCGGTAACACCCACGACATCGCCGGCGTCGTTGCGCAACAAGTCCAGCGCCATCCATTCCACGAAGAACTGGGTGCGCGCGGCAACGTTACGCTGATATAAGGTATGCAACAGCGCGTGTCCGGTACGATCGGCCGCAGCACAGGCGCGCTGTACGGGTTTTTCACCGAAGTTGGCAGTGTGGCCGCCAAAAGGACGCTGGTAGATAGTGCCATTGGCATTACGGTCAAACGGCATACCGAAGTGCTCAAGTTCGTAAACTGCATTGGGCGCCTGACGGCACATGAACTCGATGGCGTCCTGGTCGCCCAGCCAGTCTGATCCCTTGACGGTATCGTACATATGCCAGTACCAATTGTCTTCGCTCATATTGCCCAGCGAAGCACCGATACCGCCCTGCGCGGCGACCGTGTGGGAACGGGTTGGAAAAACCTTGGAAAGGACGGCGACGGATAATCCGGCCTGAGCCAATTGAAGGGAGCAGCGCATGCCGGACCCGCCGGCACCTACAACCACTACATCAAACTGGCGGCGCGGTAATGATGAATTGATAGCGACCACGGCTTATAAACTCCAGACAATTTTTGCGAAATACAGGACAGCACCGATCAACCACAGGATAGTGAGCACCTGCAACGTCAGTCGGACACCTACGGGTTTGACGTAATCCATCCAGATATCGCGCACGCCGATCCACGCATGCCAGGCAAGCGAGAAAAACGCCAGCGTTGCGGCAATCTGCCCGACGGGCAGGCCCCAACAGGAGAACGTAAAGAAACCCTTCCAGGATTCGTAGTTAATGGGGGTAAACAGCGCAGCAATCAGGAAAATGACTGAATACACAGCCAGGATTACGGCTGTAATACGCTGTACGATGAAATCCTTGATACCGTAGCCGGCACCCACAACCAGCCGCTTAGTACCTACCAGTTCCTTGGTCATCAGATCGCTCCAAACATTTTAACGGCGAACACCAGGGTCAGCGCCAGGCTGACTCCCATTACCACAGCGGCGCTTTTCTGTGCCGAGACCTTGTCGATGCCGATATGCAGGTCAAGAACCAGATAACGGATGCCGGCGCACAGGTGATGCATGAAGCCCCAAAGCAAAACCAGCAGGATCAGCTTAAGAATGAGACCACCCGCCCCGCTGCCCAACGATGCAAAACTTTCCGGCGAAGCCACGCTGGCTGCAAAAAGTGGGATCAGGATGATGGGAAGACTGAGAAAAAGCAGAGCGCCACTGATTCGATGCAAAATAGACACTTTGCCGGCGGCCGGCAGGTGGTATTTTGTAATCTGGGCAATATCGATATTACGATATTGCGGGCGCTGTTTTGACGGGGTGTCTGACATAACGGCCTCTAGGAAACAAACTACAACAAATTAAAAATAAAAAAAGCACGTGAAAAGGCGAAGAACCGCTATCCGGTCCTCGCACATTCAGATCGAATTAGTTTAAACCATTTCGATAATGATAATGTTCTGTAACATATAAACCGCGGCGAATCTCCATGGGTCTGTCCCCATAGGTGTAGGAAACGCGATTGACCTGCAGCAGCGGTGTACCCTGCTCGACTTTGAGCAGCCCGGCGGTTTCTGCATCACAGGCCATGGCCTTGAGCTTTTCGTCGGCACGAACCATGTTCACACCGAATTCCGTCTCGAAAAAACCGTAGAGCGGACCGTTCATTGCCTGAAGCTTTTCAATGCTCAGACCCTTGAATGCATCACCCGGGAGCCAGATTTCATCGAGCACCGTGGGAACGGCACCAAAGGACATGATTCGCCGGATATAGATCACCGAATCGCTGCCACGCAGCAAAAGCACACGGGCCACATCCTGCGTCGCGCGCTGGCGAGTACACTGCAGATAGACACTTTGGGCACGCGCCGCATTTGCGTCGCAATCGGATTTTAACCTTAAAAAACGATAACGAACCTGCGCTTCATGGTGCGTAGCAACAAATGTTCCCTTGCCCTGACGACGAATCAACAGATTCTCGGCCGCAAGCTCATCTATCGCCTTGCGCACGGTGCCCTGGCTGACCTGAAAGCGTGCAGCCAGTTCGAGTTCGCTGGGGATGCTTTCACCCGGCTTCCATTCGCCTTCGTGCAGACTATGGACCAGCAGGTCTTTGATCTGTTTGTACAAAGGGCTGAATGCCGCAGCAGGCGATTTCAACGAAGGGGTTGGGATTTCAGACATGTTCTGTGAACAAATTAAAACCTGCTTATTATCTCATATTGCAAGCAGAATTGTCTATTCTTATATAAGATATAAGTTATAAGACAATTTGACGATACCGCAGATTTCTACTAAGCTTTAGCGTTAAAATCACTTCAAATATATTCATTTTTTTCCCCTTATTTATTGGAGATCCCTATGTCCAAACCCGCCGTACGCGTCGCCGTCACGGGCGCCGCCGGTCAGATCGGCTACGCTCTGCTTTTCCGCATTGCATCAGGCGAGATGCTCGGTAAAGACCAGCCCGTTATTCTGCAACTGCTGGAAATTCCCGATGAAAAAGCGCAAAAGGCCCTCAAAGGGGTCATCATGGAACTGGATGACTGCGCCTTCCCATTGCTGCAGGAAATTACCGCTCACAGCGACCCCAAGACCGCATTCAAAGATGCTGATATCGCCCTGCTGGTTGGCGCACGTCCGCGCGGCCCCGGCATGGAGCGTAAAGATCTGCTCAAGGTCAACGCACAGATTTTCACAGCGCAAGGCAAGGCCCTCAATGAAGTGGCCAGCCGTAATGTGAAAGTGCTGGTTGTTGGCAACCCTGCCAATACCAACGCCTATATTGCCATGAAATCTGCGCCGGATCTGCCTGCGAAGAACTTTACCGCGATGCTGCGCCTGGACCACAACCGTGCGCTGACCCAACTGGCACAGAAATCCGGCAAGGCAGTCAAGGATATCGAAAAACTGGTGGTCTGGGGCAATCACTCTCCCACCATGTACCCTGACATCCGCTTTGCCACCGTTGGTGGAGAAGGCCTGGAAAAACTCATCAACGACGATGCGTGGAACAAAGATACGTTCATCCCTACCGTGGGCAAACGCGGCGCAGCCATCATTGAAGCGCGCGGCCTGTCTTCTGCTGCATCAGCAGCCAATGCAGCCATTGATCACGTTCGTGACTGGGTCCTGGGCAGCAACGGCAAATGGGTCACTATGGGTGTTCCATCTGACGGCTCTTATGGCATTCCCGAAGGCATTATCTACGGCGTGCCGGTCATTACGGAAAACGGCGAATACACGGTTGTCAAAGACCTGGAAATCAACGAATTTTCCCGTGAACGCATGGACTTTACCCTGAACGAGCTGCTCGAAGAGCGCGACGGCGTAGCCGACCTTCTGGGCTGATCCATTGATGTACAAATAGCCACGACATCGTGGCTATTTTTTTACAGTACCGCGGCCCACATACGAAAGCGCCAAAGTGGTGACCATGACATGATCTGCTGAAAGACAGTGTTCAGTCGTAAATACGCAGATACTATTTCTGCATATCATGTACCTTCGGAGACGGTATGTCGACCATTGTGCCCACAGGCGAGCGCTTTGGCCATGCCCTGTCTGTACAAAAGCCGCTACAGATGATCGGCGTAGAAGAACTCGGCAACGTCGGCTTGGGTATGGTACTGTATCCCCTGTCGACTTTCCGTGCCACGACCGCGACAGCAGCGAGCGTCTACACCGCCATCAGCCGGGTTAGCCATCAGAAAAATGTCGATGACCAGATGCAGACACGCGACAAGCTTTATGATCGCATCGTCGGCTACCTCAATTTTGAACAGAAGCTTGACGCCCTGTTCGCCAGCAAAAGATAATATTTCACAATAGTCAGGAGATTCATCATGTCTACAAAAGCGACCAAGCCAACAAAAGCCCGCAAAACCGCCAACGCGCCAGCGCCTGCCGCGACGCCGGCTACCGGAGACAATCCTGCCGGTTTCAAACCGAAAAAGTCTGTGGCCCTTTCCGGCGTGGTCGCCGGCAACACGGCCATCTGCACAGTGGGACGCAGCGGCAACGACCTGAATTACCGCGGCTACGACATTCTTGACCTGGCTGACTCCAGTGAGTTTGAAGAGATCGCTCACCTGCTCATCCATGGCAAACTGCCCACGCAGGCAGAACTGACCGCCTACAAACAAAAGCTCAAACGTTATCGCGGCCTGCCAGCCAACCTGCAAACAGTGCTTGAATCGCTGCCTGCCCATAGTCATCCGATGGATGTCATGCGCACCGCCGTTTCGGTTTTGGGCTGCACCCTGCCCGAAAAGGACGATCACAATGTGGCCGACGCCCGCGATATCGCCGACCGACTGATGGCCAAGCTGGGTTCCGCCCTGCTCTATTGGTATCACTTCAGCCACAATGGCCGCATCATTGATGTACAAACCGACGACGACAGCATCGGCGGTCATTTCCTGCACCTGCTGCACGGCGAGAAGCCATCCAAAGAATGGGTTCGTGCCATGCACACCTCGCTCATTCTGTATGCAGAACATGAATTTAATGCCTCTACATTTACCGGACGCGTTGTTGCCGGCACAGGCTCGGATATGTTCTCTGCCATTACCGGCGCCATCGGCGCGCTGCGTGGCCCGAAACATGGTGGCGCCAACGAAGTGGCGTTTGAAGTGCAAAAACGCTATGACTCGCCTGACGAGGCCGAAGCCGACATTCGCAAGCGTGTAGAAAATAAGGAAGTGATTATCGGATTCGGTCACCCGGTGTACACGATATCCGACCCGCGTAATGTGGTGATCAAGCGGGTAGCAAAAAAACTGTCGCAGGATGCAGGCACCACCAAGATGTTCGATATTGCGGAAAGACTGGAAACAGTGATGATGGACATCAAAAAAATGTTTCCGAACCTGGACTGGTTCTCTGCAGTGTCCTACCACATGATGGGCATTCCCACGTCGATGTTTACCCCGCTGTTTGTCATCGCACGTACCGCAGGCTGGTCAGCTCACATCATTGAACAGCGCATCGACAACAAGATCATCCGGCCGACTGCCAACTACACCGGTCCGGACGATCGGAAGTTCGTACCACTGTCCAAACGCAAATAATCGCAATCGTATTATTTATATTGTGTTACGGGGAACCACATGTCCAGCCCTATTTCGAATGTTCGCCCTGAGCCAGATCAGGTACTTGTCGATATTGTCGACTACGTGCTCAATTATGAAATCAGCAGCGCTGTTGCGTATGAAACGGCGCGCAACTGCCTGATCGATACGCTGGGCTGCGGGCTGGAAGCGCTGGAATACCCGGCATGCCGCAAGCTGCTGGGCCCCATCGTGCCGGGCACTACGGTGCCCAATGGCGCCAAGGTGCCCGGCACGCAATTTGCGCTGGACCCGGTACAGGCGGCGTTCAATATCGGCGCCATGATTCGCTGGCTCGACTTTAATGACACCTGGCTTGCAGCAGAATGGGGCCACCCATCGGACAACCTGGGTGGCATTCTGGCCACGGCCGACTGGCTCTCGCGTAACGCAGTAGCCGCAGGCAAGGCGCCGCTGACCATGCGTGAAGTGCTCACAGGCATGATCAAGGCGCACGAAATCCAGGGGTGCATTGCACTTGAAAATTCGTTCAACAAGGTAGGCCTGGACCATGTTGTTCTGGTCAAAGTGGCCTCTACCGCGGTGGTCGCGCACCTGCTCGGCCTGACGCGCGAGGAAATCATCAATGCCGTATCGCTGGCGTGGGTGGATGGTCAAAGTCTTCGCACCTATCGTCACGCCCCCAATGCAGGCAGCCGCAAATCCTGGGCTGCCGGCGACGCCACCAGCCGCGCCGTACGCCTGGCATTGATGGCTAAAACCGGCGAGATGGGTTATCCATCGGTCCTGACGGCAAAAACCTGGGGGTTTTATGATGTGCTGTTCAAAGGGCAGCCCTTCAAGTTCCAGCGCCCTTACGGCAGCTACGTCATGGAAAACGTGCTGTTCAAGATCTCGTTCCCGGCCGAGTTTCATGCGCAGACAGCGGTTGAATGCGCCATGCAGATTCATGATCAGCTCAAGACCGCCGGCAAGACTGCAGACGATATCAGGAAAATTACGATCCGCACCCACGAAGCGTGTATCCGCATCATCGACAAAAAAGGCCCGCTCAATAACCCGGCTGATCGCGATCACTGCATTCAATACATGGTTGCCGTGCCCGTGCTGTTCGGTCACCTCACTGCAGGCGACTACGAGGACGAAATCGCTGCTGATCCACGCATCGACGCCTTGCGCGAAAAAATCGAATGCGTCGAAGACCCTGCCTTTACCCGCGATTATCATGACCCCGAGCAGCGTTCCATTGCCAATGCCCTGACGGTTGAATTTAACGATGGCAGCAAGCTGGATGAAGTCGTCTGCGAATATCCGTTAGGTCACAAACGTCGCCGTAAAGACGGCATCCCGCTGCTGCAGGCCAAATTTCGTATCAATCTGGCACGGGCGTTTCCAGACAAGCAGCAGGAAAAAATCCTGGCGGTCTCGCTGGATCAGAAAACGCTTGAAGCCATGCCCGTCCACGAGTACGTGGACATGTATGTCATTTAAATTAAACGAACCAACGCATCTGACCGGTTAACTGCGGCAAGACGAGCGCCCGAAAAGCGCCCCGCCCTCCCCCGAAGCCGTCCCACCTGGCGACGCCCGGCAAGCAGGGGGGCTCGCTCAGGCCATCCCTCGGGTGCTGTTTTTGCCGGTGTTGCTATTGCCCCAGGCGCCCTCCCCCGGCAATTGCCTATCATTCGGCACGTGCTGCATCAGCAGGAAATATCGTCACCGGGCTACCCGCATACCCTCTTTGCCTGCAAATTCGCTTACTATTAATAGATTCGCCCTTTACTTTTGTCATACCATTTGCCTGCCATGTTTCATCCTTATATCGCGACGGCCCTGCCGTTTATCCTGAGCCTGCTGGTCGCCTGTCTTGTTATTGCCGTTGCCTCTATTTTGTATCTGGCCTTCGTCTCGCTTAAAGAGACTAATGCCCTGCTGAAACACCCTTATCTGACGCAACAACCATTTAACCGCTATCCACTGGGGATCCGCGGGGCGATCTTGCTGGATTATTTTTTACGTCTGTTTCTGCCCAACAGCACCGTATGGCTCGCCGGCCACGCCAATATTCTGCTGGCGCATGTCAACCCGAAAACGGTTCCGCTACGCATTCGCTGGCCGCTGCTCGGCCTGTGGGGTGCATGTCTATTGGGTATTGTTCTGATGATTATCTTCTGGGGCCTGATGCTGACGGCCAAACAGTAATACCCGGTTACTGTGTCACAGCGCCCCTGCGCTTGCGACCGCCCATAAAAAAGGATTGCCGATGACCTTGCAGATCACCCACAGGCCCGACGCGGGCCGTATCGAAGCCACCGTTGAAAACAGCCTTTGCTACATTGACTATCGGCTGCAGGCACCGGTCATGCACATACTGCACACGATTGTGCCCGATGCTGTCGGCGGGCGAGGCATTGCCGGCCAGTTGACCGAGTTCGCCCTTGATCTGGCGCGCGACAATGGCTGGAAGATCAATCCGGTCTGCAGTTACACAGCGGCTTATTTTCAGCGTCACCCGGAACTGCAACCACTTCGCGCCTGAGACAAAGCGCGGCAGGTGATCACTGCAATCTGCTTATGCGCGCGACATCGCCCCGACCGTGATACCTTCAGAAGCCCGGCCGGCATAGCGATCATGAGATAGTGACTCATCGTGATCGACTGAAAGACGATATCTGCGCCGTTTAAGATATATCTGCACCGATTCAAATATCAGTTCAGCCGTATCGGCACAGGGACGCAGTGCAACCGGGCATCATTTACCAAAAAGGCCTTGTGCCTTACGCAAAGCGTTCAAACACAAGGCCTTTCATCTTTTGCAGCACGACGGCAAACGTGCTTGCCGTTGTTATATATCTTTTAACGCGTAGCCCAGGCCCACCAGAGCGATCAGTTGGTTACCTTCAGGTTCAGTTGCTGCACCGCCTTGATAATGCCCTGTGGGTTGCCCATCTGTGTTTGCATGACAAATGTCATAAGCTGCAGCGGCGGGTTCGGGCTGGCCTGCACATTCAGACTCTTGGCCTCGTTCTTCATGAAACGGCTGACTGCAGTGCAAACACCTTCGGGATCTGCGATCCCCAGGGTAGGCGCCTGCTGACGGCAGTCACTTTCTGATTTGGCCTGGCGGGCATCAAACGCCTCTTTCTGTTGAGCTGTTGGTTTTCCGTCTACCGGCGCCACGCCCTGCTGCACCTTGACTACGCGCGGCATCAGACCGGCATCATCAAACTTGATATTCAATTGCCGTATGGTGACGGGCGACAGAGCACTGATCAGTAGTAGCGGATTGGATTTGAGCTCTTCTTCGCGGGTACGAACGGTGTTGATCAGTTCGACAATTTTATCTGCTTTGAGCACCAGGTTGACATTGCCCACCTCTGGTTGACTCAGAGTGACATCATAGTCGGAGCTATCCTGTTTTTCATTCAATGTGCCCTTGATTCGTCCGTCCAGTAAAGGAAGACTCTCATAGCCTAGCTCACCTGCCTTTTCCATCAAGGCCGCGCGAAACGGACTATTGCCGGTCTCGTCAGCCAGCCCGGAGAAGGCAAAGTCCACTTTTTTGCTGTCGCTGCCGGTCTGCAGCTCATGCACCGTGACGTTTTTGATGGTAAAAAACTTTGCCGGATCATCCTTGCGCACCACCTTGACGTCATGCAGAGAACCGTTGCCCAATATGGATGCGTCAAGCGAGCCCCAGGTCACGTTATTCTGGATGTCGTTTTCGACCAGATAGGCGTTGAGTTTTTCCTCAATCTGGGTTTTGGCGTAGTAATTGGCGCCGAACCAGGCAGCCGCAGCGACCACAGCAATAGTACCAACGGCGAGTGTGAACTTCTTTGTTCCGGCCATTTTGTTTCCTTACGATTCGTTGAGCGGCGGCAAACCGCGTCTGACACCTGTGAGCCTGACACAGAATTGAATATTCGCTGTCGGCGGAAGGAGATTGTAACGGGTTTCGCCATCTGCCGCAGTGTGGCCTTCAGTCTTATGTCTTATATAAGACATTTGCTAATATAGCGCTAAACCCTTATAATGATAGACGAAAATCATTTCCCTCCTCCTCTATTTCAAGGGTCTTATCATGTTGGAATCCTATCGTCAGCACGCCGCAGAACGCGATGCGCTGGGCATCCCTCCGCTACCTCTTTCGGCAAAGCAAACGGCAGAACTCATTGAGCTGCTCAAGGCACCGCCAGCCGGGCAAGAGGCTTTTCTGCTTGATCTGATTACCCACCGCGTACCGGCCGGTGTTGACGATGCCGCCAAAGTCAAGGCGTCTTACCTGGCTGCCGTGGCCTTTGGTACAGAAAAATGCGCCCTGATTTCCGATGAAAAAGCCACTGAACTGCTCGGCACTATGCTGGGTGGCTATAACATCAGCCCGCTGGTAGACTTGCTGGACAACGAAAAACTGGGCACGCTGGCTGCCGAAGCATTGAAAAAAACCCTGCTGGTATTTGATGCCTTCCACGATGTTCAGGAAAAAGCCGAAAAAGGCAATGCCAACGCCAAGGCCGTATTGCAAAGCTGGGCTGATGCCGAATGGTTCACCAGCCGTCCTGAAGTGCCGGAAAGCCTGACCATTACCGTTTTCAAAGTGACCGGCGAGACCAATACCGATGACCTGTCTCCGGCGCCTGACGCCTGGAGCCGTCCGGATATCCCGCTGCACGCCCTGGCCATGCTGAAAAACCCGCGCGAAGGCATCGAGCCTCAGGAACCGGGCAAAATCGGTCCCATCAGCCAGTTGAACGAACTCAAGGCAAAAGGCAATCTGGTTGCCTATGTCGGCGACGTGGTCGGTACCGGCTCTTCACGTAAATCGGCAACCAACTCCGTGCTGTGGTTCACCGGTCAGGACATTCCTTTTGTGCCAAACAAACGCTTTGGCGGCGTCTGTCTGGGCAGCAAGATCGCCCCCATTTTCTACAACACAATGGAAGATGCCGGCGCGCTGCCTATCGAGCTGGACGTCTCCGACATGAACATGGGCGATGTTGTGGAACTGCGTCCTTACGAAGGCAAAGCCCTGAAAGACGGCAAGGTGATCGCCGAGTTCAAGGTCAAGTCCGAGGTGCTGTTTGACGAAGTGCGCGCCGGCGGTCGTATTCCCCTCATCATCGGCCGTGGCCTGACCACCAAGGCCCGTGAAGCATTGGGTTTGCCTGCTTCTACCCTGTTCCGCCTGCCAATTGATCCGGCAGATTCGGGCAAAGGCTACACGCTGGCCCAGAAAATGGTCGGCCGTGCCTGTGGGCTTCCTGAAGGCACCGGTGTTCGCCCCGGCACATACTGTGAACCGAAAATGACCTCGGTGGGCAGCCAGGACACGACCGGCCCCATGACCCGTGACGAGCTCAAGGATCTGGCCTGCCTGGGCTTCTCTGCAGATCTGGTCATGCAGTCTTTCTGCCATACCGCAGCCTATCCGAAACCCGTAGACGTCAAAACCCACCACGAGCTGCCCGACTTTATCAGTGATCGCGGTGGTATTGCGCTGCGTCCCGGCGACGGTATCATCCACTCATGGCTCAATCGCATGCTGCTGCCCGATACAGTGGGTACTGGCGGTGATTCGCACACCCGCTTCCCGATCGGCATCAGTTTCCCTGCCGGCTCCGGTCTGGTCGCCTTTGCCGCAGCCACCGGCGTCATGCCGTTGGACATGCCCGAATCAGTGCTGGTGCGCTTCAAGGGCAAAATGCAGCCGGGCGTGACTCTGCGTGACCTGGTCAATGCCATTCCTCTGTACGCCATCAAGAACGATCTGCTGACGGTTGCCAAACAGGGCAAGAAAAACATTTTCTCCGGCCGCATCCTGGAAATCGAAGGCTTGCCCGATCTTAAAATCGAACAGGCATTCGAACTGTCGGATGCATCCGCAGAACGCTCTGCTGCCGGTTGTACCGTACGTCTGAATAAAGAACCCATTATCGAATATCTGAACAGCAATATCACATTGCTCAAATGGATGATCGCCAATGGCTACGAAGACGAGCGTTCTCTGGGCCGTCGCATCAAGGCCATGGAAGCCTGGCTTGCCAATCCGCAATTGCTCGAGCCAGATGCCAACGCGGAATACGCTGCGGTCATCGAAATCGACCTGGCCGATGTGCACGAACCTATCGTTGCCTGCCCGAACGACCCTGATGACGTCAAAACCCTGTCAGATGTGGCCGGTGCAAAAATCGACGAAGTGTTTATCGGTAGCTGCATGACCAACATCGGGCACTTCCGCGCCGCGTCCAAACTGCTCGAAGGCAAGCGCGATATCCCGGTAAAATTGTGGGTTGCTCCACCAACCAAAATGGACCAGAAACAGCTGACCGAAGAAGGCCACTATGGCGTGCTTGGGGTAGCCGGTGCCCGCATGGAAATGCCGGGTTGCTCGCTGTGCATGGGTAACCAGGCACAGGTTCGCGAAGGCGCAACCGTCATGTCTACCAGTACCCGTAACTTCCCCAACCGCCTGGGCAAGAACACCTTCGTATACCTTGGATCTGCCGAACTGGCCGCCATCTGCTCGCGTCTGGGCAAAATTCCGACGCGCGAAGAGTACATGGCCGACATGGGCATTATCGACAAGAACAGCGAAAGCATTTACCGCTATATGAACTTCGATCAAATCGAAGACTTCAAGGAAATTGCAGACTCTGTTGGCATCTGATCATTCGGTCACCATCGCTCTGCCCTTAGGGGTTGAGCGACATGACGCCGGCACACTTGCGTGTCAGTCAACCCGGTACATAGTACCGGGTTTTTTTGTCTCATTTTTATGATGGTCTCTTGCCGCCGCTTCATCGGCAGCACACCAATGCTGTACCATTGCCCTGTTGTGCCCGGAGCCGTTGGTAGCCACCTTTAGTTCACGCAACGCGAATACACACCGCTCCCCGGGCCTTTTTAGGATACGTTGTCATGCATCTTGATCATCCCATCCCCATTCTGCGCATTTTCTCCATCCCGCTTGCTCAGACGTTCTACCTGGATTTCCTGGGCTTTGAAAAGCGCTGGGAGCATCGTTTCGCACCCGACCTGCCGTTATACATGGAAATTGCCCGTGACAACCTGGTGCTGCACTTGAGCGAACACTTCGGCGATGGTACGCCAGGTAGCGCCGTTTTCCTGCCCATGGAAGGGATCCACGTGCTGCAGCAAGAACTGATCAGCAAGAAAGCGTCATTTGCACGCCCGGGCGTAACCAAAGAATCATGGGGTTTCACCATGAATATTGCGGACCCTTTCGGCAATCATCTAAGGTTTTGCGAGCAGCATCACGAACACGGCTGACGTGACGGATTTATACCCTTCGCAAAAAAAGCCTGCGGGCCGGATCGGCAACGGCATACCTATTGCGACGCGGCCAATCTGCCATCCCGACTACCCGATGAGCCTTCACTGGCGCTGTATCGGTGAGCCGGCCATAACAGTTTGGCGGCAAAAACCACCTTTAGCTCACAAATTCGGCACTTTTGCATCAATCGCTTGAAAAGCCGCGCCGGTGGTGGTGTAATCAACAGCATACTTTACCAGATAGACGCTTTATACGAATTAACAAAATTTCTATAAACATGTCTTTTACACAAGACTTGCGGTTCTGTATGGGTTAAAGCCATTCCTGTGATGCCGGGCTGTGCCAGTGCGCAACCTGCGCCTCATCTATCAGTCCGAACAATTCCAACCGTCATTATGAACCGAGTTCCATTTCAATTTTCCCAACGTGCTACGCAATTGACCAGCTCCGCGATCCGCGAGATCCTGAAAATTACCGAACGTCCTGATGTCACATCGTTTGCCGGTGGCCTGCCCTCACATCTGGGTTTCCCCACCAACCAGATCCGCGCCGCATACGACAAGGTACTGTCTGAATCTCCCAAGGTGGCTTTGCAATACGGGCCGACCGAAGGCTACCGACCACTGCGCGAATGGGTTGTCAGCGACTTTCAGGCACGCGGCACGCAGATCGATGTGGACGAGGTGCTTATCGTTTCCGGTTCCCAGCAGGCGCTGGATCTGATCGGCAAACTGTTCATTGATCCGGGCAGCAAAGTGCTGGTGGAATCGCCCAGCTATCTGGGCGCGCTTCAGTCATTCTCACTGTTTGAGCCCGTTTATGAGCCGGTCGCTACCGATGATGGCGGCCTGATACCCGAAGACATCAGCGACGAGAAAGCCGACGGCGCCCGCTTTATATACTGCCTGCCCAACTTTCAGAATCCGACCGGCCGCACCATGGATCTGGAACGCCGCAAGGCACTGGTCGAGCGCTGCGCCCGCCTGAACGTGCCCATTGTCGAAGATGACCCTTACGGCGAATTGCGCTACGTGGGCGAACCGCTGCCCGGACTGCTGCATCTGGGCCGCCAGGCCGGTGCGACTGTTTTGCGCATGGGCTCTTTCTCCAAGGTGCTGGCCCCCGGCATGCGTCTCGGATATCTGGTTGCTCCGCGCGAAATCATTGCCAAACTGGTGCAAATCAAACAGGCAACCGACCTGCACACCGCGACAGTGACCCAAATGGCCGTATACGAAACCATCAAGGACGGTTTCCTGAACACGCACCTGCCCAAGGTACGCGAGTTGTATCGTAATCAATGCCAGTACATGCTTGACGCCATGGATGAGCACTTTCCCAAGTCTGCCAAATGGACCCGCCCCACCGGCGGCATGTTTATCTGGGTCAAAGTGGACGAAAAATTCGACACCACCCTGGCACTGGCCCAGGCCGTTGAACAGTACAAAGTGGCCTATGTACCGGGTGAACCTTTCTATCCCAACATCAACGCGCCAAAAAACACGCTGCGCTTAAGTTTCGTGACCGTAACCGAAGAAAAGATCCGGGCCGGTATTGCCGATCTGGGTAAACTCTTTGCAGCATGATGCAGCCAGTCATTTAAATTCAACTGTAATATGCGGAAAAGGTGGCTATCCTGTAGGGTAGCCGCCTTTTTTGTTGCCGGTCGCACAGCTAAAAAGGAGTAAAATGATCTACACTTAATACTGTTTGTGCGGAACCGCCCCGGAGAGAAAAATGTCGTTAGCAAGCACCCTCAAAGAATTCAGTATCGGCAGCAACACTGCAAATTATTATTCCCTTCCCGAACTGGGCAAGCAACTTGGCGTTGACGTCCAGTCGCTGCCGGTTTCCATTCGAATTGTGCTTGAATCGGTCTTGCGCAACTGCGATGGCAAGAAAATAACCGAAGAACATGTGCGCCAGCTTGCCAACTGGCAGCCGGTTGCCAAACGCGAAGACGAAATTCCCTTTGTGGTTGCCCGTGTCGTCCTGCAGGACTTTACCGGCGTACCATTGCTGGCCGATCTTGCCGCCATGCGCGCGGTGGCCGATAAAATGGGCCGGGATCCGAAACGGATCGAACCGCTGGTGCCGGTTGACCTGGTGGTGGACCACTCGGTCATGATCGATTATTTCGGCACCAAGAAAGCACTGGACCTGAACATGAAAGTGGAGTTCCAGCGCAACCAGGAGCGTTACCAGTTCATGAAATGGGGCATGCAGGCCTTCGATACCTTCGGCGTCGTGCCTCCCGGGTTTGGTATTGTTCACCAGGTCAATCTTGAATACCTGGCCCGCGGCGTTTACCAGAAAGACAATGTTTACTATCCTGACTCTCTGGTGGGTACCGACAGCCACACGACCATGATCAATGGCATTGGCGTGGTTGCCTGGGGTGTAGGCGGCATTGAGGCAGAAGCCGCAATGCTTGGCCAGCCGGTCTACTTCCTTACACCTGATGTCATCGGAGTAGAGCTCACCGGCAAACTGCGCGGCGGCGTCACGGCGACCGATCTGGTGCTCACCCTGACCGAAATGCTGCGCCGTGAAAAAGTTGTGGGTAAATTCGTAGAGTTCTGTGGCGAAGGTACCGCGACACTGTCGGTCACCAATCGCGCCACCATTGGCAACATGGCGCCGGAATACGGCGCCACCATGGGCTTTTTCCCGGTCGACGATCACACCATCGACTACTTCAAGGGCACTGGCCGCACCGAGCAGGAAGTGACCGCGCTTGAAAATTATTTCAAAGCCCAGAACATGTATGGCATTCCCAAGGGCAAGGATATCCGCTATACCAAACTGCTGCACCTTGACCTGTCTACCGTGGCCCCTTCCCTGGCCGGCCCCAAGCGCCCGCAGGATCGTATCGAGATCGGCAACGTCAAAGATACCTTTGCCGACCTGTTCATCAAACCGTCCATCGAAAACGGCTTTAACCAGAGCCCTGAAAAATTCGAGCAGACTTTCGAGACCAGCGCGGGCACCAAGCTCAAAAATGGCGATATCCTGATTGCCGCCATCACCTCCTGCACCAATACGTCCAACCCCAGTGTGATGCTTGCCGCAGGCCTGCTGGCCAAAAAAGCGGTGCAGGCCGGCATGAAAATTTCCAGCCATATCAAGACATCGCTGGCGCCCGGCTCCCGCGTGGTCACCGAATACCTGACGGCAACCGGCCTGCTGCCCTATCTGGACAAGCTCGGGTTTGACGTCGCGGCCTACGGCTGCACCACCTGTATTGGCAATGCGGGCGACCTGTCGGCCGACATCAACCAGTCCATCACTGAAAATGATCTGGTCTGCGCTGCCGTGCTGTCCGGCAACCGCAACTTCGAAGCCCGGATCCATCCTAACATCAAGGCTAACTTCCTGGCCTCACCTCCGCTGGTGGTCGCCTATGCCCTGGCTGGTACCATCAACAAGGACCTCATGACCGAGCCGGTTGGCAAAGGCAAAAACGGCGACGTCTGGCTTGGCGACATCTGGCCGAGCGAACAGGAAGTGCAGGAACTGCTGACGGCCGCCATGCAGCCCGAAGTCTATCGTCAGAATTACGCCCAAGTCAAAGCCAATCCAGGCAAGCTCTGGGAAAATATCAAGGGCGTGACCGGAGACGTCTACAATTGGCCTGAATCGACCTATATCGCCAAGCCGCCGTTCTTTGACGACTTTGAAATGACGCCGTCACCCATGCCGCCGGTCAAGAATGCCCGGGCGCTGGGCATCTTTGGCGACTCGGTCACGACCGACCATATCTCACCTGCTGGTTCCATCAAGGAAACCTCGCCTGCCGGCCGCTGGCTCAACGAGCACGGCATCATGAAAGCGGATTTCAACAGCTACGGGTCACGCCGTGGCAACCACGAGATCATGATGCGCGGCACATTTGCCAACGTACGGATCAAAAATCTGATGATTCCGCCGTTGCCTACGGGGAGTCGCGTGGAAGGCGGCGAAACCCTGCACCAGCCCAGCGGCGAGCAAATGTCCATTTACGACGCCGCCATGAAATACATCCAGGATGGCGTGTCCACCGTGGTGTTCGGCGGTGAAGAATACGGCACAGGTTCTTCGCGCGACTGGGCAGCCAAGGGAACACAGTTATTGGGCGTCAAGGCGGTGATCGCACGCAGCTTTGAGCGTATCCATCGCAGCAATCTGGTTGGCATGGGTGTGCTGCCGCTGCAGTTCAAGGACAACGTCAGTGTCGATACACTGGGCATTACCGGCACCGAAACCTTCGATATCAGCGGATTGGAAAACGGCATCAAGGCTCAGCAGGATGTCACACTAACCATCCGTCGGGATGACGGCACCTCACAGGATGTCATCGTTCTGCTGCGTATTGACACACCAATTGAAGTTGATTATTACCAGAACGGCGGTATTTTACCGTTCGTACTGCGCCAGCTGCTTTGATGCACGCCAGGGTCCGCACCGTGCCGGGACAACAGGCTGAGTCTTCTGCCGCATGTCCCAGCACCGCCGACCCGGGCGAACAAATGGTGTTTTGCCCGATCAGCGCAGCGGCGCGATCCTAACTTGCTGCCCGGCCTGTCTTTTATTTAAAGACCAACCGGCAGCGCAACTACAAGTGTAATGAACCGGAAAAAACCAGCCAGCCTGCACGCCAGCGATCAACCACTACTCGATTTATGCCTTGCCCTGAAGCAATCAGGCTGCATCGTTGAAGATCGTTATTGGGAAAATCTGATTCAGACGTCTCTTCTGGATATTTTCAAGCAGAACCGCAAGAAAACGGTGGAAAGACTGCTGGATCATTTATCCGACAGCGACTCTGAAACCCATGACATTCTGCTGGAAAACGCAGAAACACTATCGGAGTCCTGCGAATGGGTCCACGATGGCACGACCTACGACTGCGTGTTCGTGGCTATCCCTGTGATTGCCTGGACACGATTCGAGATTCCCCTGCCCATTCTTGATGACGCCGCACAGCAAGTGCTTGGCACGCTGCTTGGACAGCATATTGCCGCCAGTGACGTGCGAATGGCCATCCATCCGCAGATTCTCAGTGTCGATCAGATGCCCCGCTCGTTTACCGGCGTTTTCCAGTGGATGATGGCCATTACCGGCAAGGTTTTCGGCACGCATGCACGTTCCGGAGTGCCGGTTGATGACGTGTCCGAAGACATGCAATTGATGTCGGACAGCCGCTTCGTGCTGGCTGCCTTCTGCACTCCGAAAGGCCAGGCGATTTTCCGCTGGCAGCAAACCGAGGGGCCGTTCAGCGAACAGCGTCAGGCCTGCCTTGACAACTGGCGTACCGCGGCGACGCCGCTGTTCCAGAAACTGCTGCCGGCCTGCGGCATCGAACTCATGCTGCCTGACGCGTTTTACATTGCCAATCGCCAGGCTGACAAGCGTATCCGCTTTGCAGCCATCACAGCGGCCACGCAATGGCTGCAAACGGTCTTTGACACCACGCCCGATGCCTTTCGCGCCACCGTCGCCCTGTATCAGGACGACGCCTTGCGGGAAATCAGGATCGGCTTTACGTTGCTGCAATCGCATGAAGTGATCTACGGGTGCCTGTGGCCGGTCTTTCCGGACGAGACCGAAGATCAGCAGTTGGAGACCATCAACGATTTTGCTCAGCTCAATACGTTACTGGACCATCTGCAGAACAACGGTATTCGCCATATCACCTGCCTTAAGGAAGTGCTCGATGGCAGCAGCGATGTGTCGGACGAACCGTTATTCCCCAATCCGGCCGGCGAGTTGATGCCCGTGATGATGCCTGACGTATCGGAGGATCCGATTGGACGCTTCCACTAAACCCCTGACACGCGGCAAACTCGATATCGATATCTTCTGCCGGGTTGTCGACAATTTTGGCGATATCGGCGTGTGCTGGCGGCTTGCCCGCTCTCTGCATCGCGAATGGCCGGCACAGGTCAGGCTCTGGGTTGATGACCTGACCGTTTTTTGTCGCCTGGCCCCCGCAGTGCAGCCTGATCTGGATGAACAAGAGGTCGAAGGCATCCAGATCATTCACTGGACTGACAATCAGACCTCGCATACGCCGGCGCAACTGGTGATCGAGGCATTCGCCTGCGATCCCCCGGCTGAATATATTGATGCCATGCCTGGCCATACCAGGCTGTGGCTCAATCTTGAGTATCTGTCGGCCGAACCCTGGACGGCGGGCTTTCACGCCCAGCCTTCTCCGCAACGCAACGGCATCACGAAGTATTTCTTCTTTCCCGGTTTTTCAGACCAGACCGGCGGGCTGATAAGCGAGGCCGGATTGAGCGAACGTCGACGCAGCTGGATGCATTCTTCAGCTAAGAAAAAACAGTTTGTACAGCGTCTTGGCCTGCCGCAAGTGCAGACCTATCTGGACGCTGACACGCTGTTTGTCAGTCTGTTCTGCTATGCGTCGGCACCCTATCGCAGCCTGCTGCATGCCCTGCGAAAATCACGCAGACCGGTCGTACTACTGGTACCCCAATCAGTCCTACCTCAGCTGGAGCGCGATGCCATTACCCAGTTGCATGGTGCCGTTTCGATCCCTGAGGCTGGCATGAACGACACCTTTGCGTCCTCATCGGCATCGTCCGAAGCAGCATCCAAGATAACACCCCAGAAGTCATCCCCGGCCGCAGCGATAGCGCAGGCCAATACCCCTGTCCCATCAAAGGACGACGCTGCACAAGCCCTGCAGACTGCGTTGCCGGGCGTCACGCTTTTGCGCATCCCTTTTCTACCCCAGGACGAATATGACCGA
Organism: Pseudomonadota bacterium; assembly: GCA_023423975.1. Classification (GTDB taxonomy): domain Bacteria; phylum Pseudomonadota; class Gammaproteobacteria; order Burkholderiales; family Burkholderiaceae_B; genus Advenella. Next base: position 114,703 of record JAFAEO010000043.1, on the reverse strand, counting down.
TTGTTATGGCTATGCGATTTGAACTTTGTGCGCGGCGAAGACAGTTTTGTCCGGGCGATCTGGGCTCGCAAACCTTTTCTCTGGCAGATATACGAACAAAGTGACGATATTCATCTGAAAAAACTGCAGGCATGGCTGGCGCTTTTTCCCGGACAGGAAGAGACCAAGGCATTGATGCGCAGCTGGAATTCGCCGTCCAGGCATGCTTACTTCACCAACCAGCTGACAGCCTTGCTCAATACTCCCGGGCAATTGGATAGTTGGCGCAGAAGCTGTCGCACATTTGCCGAAAATTTGTCTAAAAACAAGACATTATCGGAATCCATCCGGATTTTTTATGAAAAAGCCGCCAACTCAGGCTAAAATCATACTTTTTTCCGCCGGCGTCCGCGTTCAGGCACCACACCTGCCAGGTCTGCAGCGGAATCTGCCACATCCATTCCATCCGGAGCATATTTAATGAAAACCGCACAAGAACTGCGCGTAGGTAACGTCGTCATGGTGGGCTCAGAACCCCTGGTCGTGCAAAAAGCCGAATACAACAAGTCTGGCCGCAGCTCCGCTGTTGTTAAACTCAAATTCAAAAATCTGCTGACAGGTTCTGGCAGCGAGCAGGTGTCCAAGGCAGACGAAAAATTTGAAGTCGTCTTGCTGGAAAAGAAAGAATGCACCTATTCGTATTTCGCCGACCCCATGTATGTGTTTATGGACGAAGAATACAACCAGTATGAAGTCGAAGCCGAAAGCATGGGCGACGCACTGAACTACCTGGAAGAAGGTATGACCGTTGAAGTCGTGTTCTACGAAGGCCGTGCCATTTCTGTAGAACTGCCTACGATCATTGTTCGTGAAATCACCTATACCGAACCCGCTGTCAAGGGCGATACATCAGGCAAAGTGCTCAAGCCAGCCACAATCAGTACCGGTTACAATCTGGCCGTGCCGCTGTTCTGCAATATCGGCGATAAAATCGAAATCGACACACGCACCAACGAATACCGCAGTCGTGTCATGTAATTGCGCATAATCGGGCCCGGCGTTTTTCACGAAAATCGCAAGCCCTATTATGAGAGAGCCCGCCAGCCCGGCTGATCCTATCAGCAGGCCAGGCGGGCTTTTTTTATGCTAAAAACAGCGTGCCGCAGCCTCTGTCCACAACCCTGGGCGACTACCCGTACAAGATCAACCGGCCTGTCACGTAGGTTATCAGAAATGATATCCGAGTACGGTTTCGAAGGCGACTACCTTAGGCTACTGGCCGATATGCCGCAAGGGTACGGCGTCAAAGAAATATCGACAGCGAAATATCAACACCGAAATATCAACACCGAGAGTTGACCATCGATATAGCAGCCACTGATAGTATCGACATCAGTCCCGGAAATTGTTAAAGCTTAACGGTGCGTCGGCCACTTCTTTTTTCAGCAGGGCAATCACATCCTGCAGCACATCGCGCTTGGCGCCCGTGACCCTGACGCTATCGCCCTGAATACTTGCCTGCACCTTCAGTTTGCTGTCCTTGATAATACGCACGATTTTTTTGGCCAAATCGCCGGTTACGCCTTTCTTGATGGTATTAAACTGTTTGAGCTTGTCGCCGGAAATTTTCTCTTCCTTGCCTTTTTCCAGGAACCGAAGATCCACGTTGCGCTTGGCCAGTTTGTTGAGCAGCACTTCACGTACCTGCGCCACCTTGAAATCATCATCGGCATAAATCACCAGCTCCAGCTCTTTTTGCTCGATGCGGGCATCGGACCCTTTGAAATCGAAACGGGTGGAAACTTCTTTGTTAGCCTGATCGACTGCGTTGCGCACCTCTGTCATTTCGGCTTCACTGACCACGTCAAAACTTGGCATCCATCTCTCCATCTATTGAAATTAAAGGATATTCTACGCGTCCTGTCACGGTGTTTCAACGAAACAGCACCGCAATAGCCAACGTAAATATTTATAAAAACCAGCAAATACTGACTGCAATATGACACTCAAACTTGGTAGACTAGGTCTGAGCATTGATAGATGTCGATTGATCTGACTCAAATTGACCGCTATCGGTCCCACCATTGAATAAGGATACCCCTCATGAGTGCACTTAATATACTCGAATCCCTGCTCAGCGCCGGTAAATCGGCAATGAATCAGGCTGGATCATCAGTAAAAACGGCCACATCCGGCGACAAGTCACTACTGTCCGACGGTGACAAAACAGCCCTGAGTGCAGGTGTGTTGGGCATGCTGGTGGGGCACAAAGCCAACAGCAACCTGGCAACCTACGGCGGGTTGGCCGCGCTGGGCACCGTGGCATATCGTGCTTACCAGCGTTGGCAGGCAAACCAGTCTGACCGTCAGCCCGAGATGCAGGCATCTGCCCCAACCCCTGCAGCCGTTCAAACACAGCCACCGACACCGATCAATCAATTGCCGGCAGCGCAGGCGGAAGTGCAAAGCAAAGCCATTCTGACAGCCATGATTGCCGCCGCCAAGGCAGATGGTCATATCGAAGAAAACGAGCAGACCATCCTGGACCAGTACTTCAGCAAAATGAGCACGCCTGAAGAACAGGCATGGCTCAAGGCCGAACTGGCCAAACCAGTAGATCCGGTTGCCATTGCCAGCCTGGCCACCGATCCGCACCTGGCATCGCAAATGTATGCCATTAGCGTGTCCATTATTGACAGTACGAATTTCATGGAAAAAGCGTATCTGGATGAACTGGCCAAGCAACTTGACCTGACGCCGGAGCTCAAAACGGAACTGGAAACCCAGGTCGCCAAGGCTTAAGACGGTTTTGGTCGGCAAAGCGGTAACTGAACAGTGCCGAATACATCCCGGCCAATTCAAATGAACCCTGGCCTGTCAAAAAGCAGACCATCCAGGCAAAAACGGCCCGCCTATATGTTACTGGCGGGGCCGTTTTCCCTTTCGCCTGCTGGCACGGTCAACCCGCACGAAACCGCAAGGGGCTCAACAGCCCTGGATCTACGCCCTGTACCAGCAAATCGTCCGGTACGGCCTCGTTCAAAGCCAGCGCAGCGGCCAGACGAGAAACGCCGTCTGAAGATTGAATACCATAGCCGCCCTGTCCGGCCAGCCAGAAAAACCCCTCTGTAGCAGAATCCCACCCAATAACAAGATTGCCATCCGGTGCAAAACTGCGCAAGCCTGCCCAGACATGCGTAGGCCGGCGAATCTGCAGGGTCGTTGCCTGCTCAATATAATAAATGCCGGTTGCGATATCCAGCTCTTCGGCCACGACATCCTGCGGCTGTACATCATCCGCATTCGCCGGTGAGCCCAGTAACTGACCAGCATCTGGCTTGAAGTAATAGGTCTCTTCAATATCACAGACCATGGGCAGCGTCTCCAGGTTCAGCCCTTCAGGTGCAGCGAAGGTAAATGCACTGCGCCGTCGTGGTTGGATCCCGACGGCCTGCACGCCGCAAGCCTGTGCAACAACATCGGCCCAGGCGCCGGCGGCATTAACAACGTGACGTGCGCGAAATTGCCTGCCGTCGGCACTTTCCAGGGTCCAGACCCCGTCCTGCCGTCGTCCCTGGCGAATGTCCACCGAGAAAACCAGCTCGGCGCCGTTGCGCTTCATGCCCTTCAGGTATCCCTGGTGCAAAGCGTCAACATCGATATCTTCTGCGTCTCGTTCATATATGCCGCCGTATAGATCGTCCGGCTTCATACACGGCACGCGTTCCAGGACCTGCGCCGCGGTCAGCCATTCGACATTCGGGGCACGGGCAAGCAGCTCACGATAGGTGCTGTCAAGAATTTCTTTTTGCGCATGGGTTGCCACATAGATGCAGCCCCTGGGATGCAGCACCGGATGCTCGGAAAAGCCACTGGACTGGGCATTCTCGAAAAATGACCGACAGGCGCGGGTCAGTGCCTGCAGTTGCGGCGGCCCGTAGGTTTCAATAAACATGGCGGCAGAGCGCCCCGTCGAATGGTATCCTGCATGCGCCTCGCGCTCGAGCACCAGAATCGTGCCCGGTCGCTGCGACAGCTGATATGCAAAAGAGGCGCCGGCAATCCCGGATCCGATAACAATATAATCAAACACTGCTGCATCGCTCAAAATTTTTCTCCGCTTCGTTGGCCGATGGCTGCTATTTTTGTCGGCAGCGTATCGTTACCGTGCCGGGCCTGACGGGTATCACCAGACCGGACACTCTCTGAGATATTATGAATGAGATTGCTCATAAACGCACGCTCACCTCATCATTAGCATGGGGATTTACAGCCAGCCGGTCTTGCGAAACTGACGAAACAGCAGGCCACAAATCAGGAACATCAATAGCATGATCAACGGATAGCCATAGGTCCAGTTCAATTCCGGCATATTGGTAAAGTTCATGCCATAGATCCCTGCAATGGCGGTAGGCACGGCCAGTATCGCCGCCCAGGAAGCCAGTTTTTTGGTAATGTCGGTCTGGTGCGCCTGGGCAATCATCTGGCTGGCTTCAAAGGCAAAGGCCAGCGATTCGCGCAAGGCGTTCATCTGGTCATCAATCCGCGCCACCCGGTCGGCAACGATACGATAATAACCCTGTGAGTCCTGCTCCACAAAGGTCAGGTTGACCACCGACATTCGCGTGCAGATTTCAATGACAGGTGCAATGGACGTATGCACACGCAATAAATCACGCCGCATCTTGTAGAGCTTGCGCACATCGGATTCACGAAAGCCGTGCAGAATCATTTTCTGTTCCAGCTGTTCAACGTCGACTTCGAAACTGCCGGCCAGTTGCAGGTAGCTGTCTGCCAGTCCATCCAATATTTCAGCCACCACGAAGTCACTGCCCCGAGCAATCAACTCCGGCGAGCCCTCCAGGCGCTTGCGCAAGGGCGTGTTGGTCATCGCTTCGCCCCGCCTGACGGTCAGAATAAAGCTCTGTCCGAAAATCATCTGCATCTCGCCATAGACGATTTTCTTGTTTTCGCGCGAGATGGTCACAGCGACAATCAGAATATAGTCGCCATAGTCGATTACTTTCGGACGGTAATGACGCTTGACGATCTCCTTGGTCGCCAGCTTGCTGAAAGACAGGTTTTTACAGGTCATGCGCAATTCTTCGTCAGACGGATCCTTCAGACCCGTCCATAGCAAGTGATCTGCATCGCGCTTGTAGCCGGCAATTTTTTCAGGTGCAATGACGGCGTGGCGTTGACCGCGGACATATTCCACAGAAGCGACGACACCTGAGCCGCTATCGGGACTGGCCGTTTTTGCTGCCGGGGAGCTGGCTGCCGTTTTCTTTTGCGGGGCGCCGGGGGCATCGGTTGTGGCGGCAGTAGCGGCGGCGGGAGTGGCAGCAACATTGTCGGCCCGCTTGCCCGCCTTGTTCTCCAGATTGTCGGCTGCCTGAACGCTCGCCTTGTTGCTGGCATTGCCCGCAGCGCCGCCGCCATCCTGCTGACCTTTCACATATTCCCGGGGACCGGCAGGCCCCACGCTATCATTGTTTTTTTCGCTGGCATCGGCTTTTTTGTCATCTTCCATAACGGGCTCCCTGCAGATTGGCGATGATACCATTTTTACCTTACACCCGCGTTTACGGCAAATGCAAGCGATCTCAGGGGCAAAACCCGGTATAGTCAACCAGTCCGCGGGTGATGATCATGCGCTGTACTTCACTGGTTCCTTCGTAAATCTGGGTAATGCGGGCGTCACGGTAAAAGCGCTGCACCGGATAGTCTTCCAGATAGCCATAGCCGCCGTGAATCTGAATCGCCTGCGAGCAGACCTTCTCGGCCATTTCCGACGCAAACAGCTTGGCCTGGGACGCTTCTGACAAACACGGAATGCCTTTGTCCTTCAATGACGCCGCGTGCAATACCATCAGCCGGGCAGCGTTGACCTGGGTATGCATATCTGCCAGCATATTGGCGATGCTCTGGTGTTTGATCAGCGGTTCATTGAACTGGATACGGTCTTTGGCGTAAGCAATCGCGGCCTCAAGCGCGGCGCGTGCAATACCCACCGCCTGTGCTCCGATACCGATGCGTCCATTTTCCAGATTCGACAATGCAATCGATAGGCCACGGCCACGTTCACCCAGCAGGTTTTCCTGGCCGATCGCGCAGTTTTCAAGCGTAATCGCGCAGGTATCCGAACCCCGGATACCCAGTTTGCTTTCCACCCTGTTCACAATAAACCCCGGTGTGTCGGTCGGCACCAGAAAAGCGGAAATGCCGCGTTTGCCCTGGTCCGGATCAGTCACCGCAAACACGATGGCCAGCCTGGCGCGCTTGCCATTGGTAACGAACTGCTTGGCACCATTGAGCACCCACTTGCCATCCTGCAACTGGGCACGGGTTTTCAGGTTATGCGCCTCGGACCCGGCCTGTGGCTCAGTCAGACAAAAGCACGAGATGGCGCGACCGCTGGCCAGGTCGGGCAGCCATTGCTTTTTCTGGTCGTCGTTACCGCTGTTGAGCAAGGTGCCACAACCGACAGAGCAATGAACCGATACCAGCGTGCCGGTTGCTGCATCAGCAGCGGATATTTCCTCCAGCGCCAGTGCATACGATACGTAATCGGTTTTCGATCCGCCCCACTCCTCGGGCACGACCATGCCCAACAGGCCAAGGTCTCCCATGCGACGCAACACGTCATCATCAATCCAGCCGGCAGCCTCCCAGGCGGCGGCGTGCGGCGCAATTTCCTGCTGGGAAAAGTCGCGCGCCATATCGCGAATCATGCGTTGTTCTTCGCTGAGCGCTGTGTCGAATGTACTCATTTTTCAACCTTTCCCATAGACTGGATGATGGCGGAAAAATCCAGATGACCATTGCCCTGTGCGCTGAAAGTCTGGTACAGCTGCTGCGCCGTCGCACCCATCACCACCGGTACTTTGGCCGCACGGGCCGCTTCGGTGGCCAGCCCCAGGTCCTTGAGCATCAGGTCAGTCCCGAAGCCGCCGGCATAGCCCTTGGAGGCCGGCGCCGTTTCAACCACGTCGGGCCAGGGATTATAGACTTCGGTGCTCCAGCAACGGCCGGATGACGTATTGATAATGCCGGCCAATACCTTGGGATCCATGCCCAGCGATACGCCAAGGCTCATCGCTTCGGCCGCGCCGATCATGGAAATGCCCAACAGCATATTGTTGGCAACCTTGGCAACCTGCCCATTGCCGGCTCCACCGCAATAGACGATATTCTTGCCCATGTGTTCCAGTATCGGCCGAGCCTTGTCAAAGGCAGCCTGTTCGCCACCGACCATAAACGTCAGTGTACCGGCCTTGGCGCCTACGGTGCCGCCGGAAACCGGCGCATCCAGCATGGCATTGCCTTGCCGCTGCGCCGCCGCGGCAACCTCACGGGACGTTTGTGGATCAATGGTGGAAGAGTCTATCAACAGCACGCTTGGATCGACTGCGGCCAATATCCCGTCCTCTGCCAGGTAAACCTTGCGGACATGCACCGAGGCAGGCAGCATGGTAATGAGCACCTCGGGGCGGGCGGCTGCCACCTCCCGGGGTGAGGTCGCCGATGTAGCGCCTGCCTGAACCAGCTCGGCCACGGCAGTGTCAACCAGATCAAACACCTGCAGTTGATGGCCTGCCTTGAGCAGATTCAGCGCCATTGGCGCGCCCATATTACCCAGCCCGATAAAACCGATATTCATTGCTGTCTCCGTTATTTTTTTCGTCCGGCACACAAAAGAACGAACGCCCCGCCTGTGAACCGGACAATGTTGCCTACGATCGGCCACGTTCCGCACCCGCACTGTATATAGTTGCGCTGCGGCAGGCCATGAACTCATTATACGAAAATGTCGATACCGCAAGATACTGCGAAATGCGCTTTCAGAATGTCATTTATAAGACGTTCTGCGGCCGTGGCGACGCGCGGCATCGCTCTTTTCTATACAACCCGCGATATTACCTGGCCCGTTTCAAAGAACCGGTCAAGGTTATCAATCACACGCTGGCTCATTTTCAGGCGGGTTTCCACCGTCGCGCTGGCCGAGTGCGGCATCAGCGTCACGCGCGCGTGCTCGCGCAGCGCCGGGGGCACGTCCGGTTCATGTTCGAACACATCCAGCGCAGCAAAGCCCAGCTTGTCCTGCTGCAGTAACTCGATCATGGCCGTCTCGTCGATCACCGTACCCCGGGAAACATTGACGACCGTCCCCTTGCGCCCCAGCGCCAGCAGCACCTCGCGATTGATCAGATGATGCGTGGAGGGTCCGCCCACGCATGTCAGCACAAGATAATCGGCCCACTCGGCAAGCCCCGTCAGCGAGGCTTCATAGCCATACGACACATCATCGCGCGCCTTGCGATTATGGTAGCGGATCTCGCAATCAAAACCAGCCAGCCGGCGCGCCACCTCCACCCCTATACCGCCCAGGCCGACGATACCCACGTTCTTGCCTGATACGCTCTGCGCCAGTGGGAACTGGCCCTCTACCGGCCAGCGCCCTTCACGCACATAACGATCGCCCCAGACCAGTTGCCGGGCGCTGCCCAGCAGCAGACACACCGCCAGATCGGCCACACACGCATTAAGGACATCTGGCGTATTGCCTAGCTGTATGCCTCTCTTTTTCAGTTCACCGGCATCAATCGTATCGTATCCTACGCCAAAGCTGCTGACCACGCCCAGTTCAGGCAGGCTGTCCAGCCATTCATTTTTCAGCCCATGTCCCGCAGTGGTTACCATACCGCGCACACCCTTGCCGTGCTCGGCCAGAAACGCCTGCGGATCTGCTTGCTCCCACAAGGCCAGCACCTCGTAGTTCTCCTGCAGATGACTATTGACTAGTTGCGTGCCGCTGGCGACCTGGACGATTTTTGTTTTTGCCATGATATCCTCCTCAAAAAACATTGTTTTATATTCACTGAAAAAGAGAATACCACGCCTGTGATCACATGACATGCCCTGGCCGGGTACAAAGAGGTGCTTAGCAAGACCAAGCCTGACGGGATAGTCTGGGAGGATGCCCGGCAATAAGCGAAACGGGGCGGTCTGGCTGACGCAATGCCACGGCAGGCTGGCTTTTTCCAGAATAAATATTTCACTCGTTGTAGAATAATGAGTTACTCCCGATCTCGGGCAACTTTTATTGCAAATTCGATGTCTCTCATAGTCCACAAATACGGCGGAACCTCCATGGGCTCCGTTGAACGAATCAAGAATGTTGCGAAACGCGTAGCCAAGTGGCACAACGCCGGCCATCAGGTTGTGGTTGTGCCCTCGGCCATGTCCGGTGAAACCAATCGCCTGCTGGGGCTGGCCAAGGAAATTTCCGAATTGCCCGATGGTCGTGAACTTGACATGCTCGCCTCTACCGGTGAACAGGCAAGCAGCGCCCTGCTCGCTCTGGCCCTGCAGGCCGAAGGCATCAAAGCCCGCAGCTTCACCGGCTGGCAAGTGCCTGTAAAAACAGACTCCTCATTTACCAAGGCGCGTATCAAGTCCATCGACGACAAACGCGTCAAGGCAGAGCTGGACAGTGGCCGGGTCGTTATCGTCACCGGTTTCCAGGGCGTTGATCCAGACGGCCATATCACGACGCTGGGTCGCGGCGGCTCCGATACGTCGGCCGTTGCCATTGCTGCAGCGATCGGCGCCGACGAATGCCTGATCTATACAGATGTCGATGGCGTCTACACTACCGATCCGCGCGTGGTGCCCGAAGCGCGCCGCCTGTCTGTTGTATCGTTTGAAGAAATGCTGGAAATGGCATCGCTGGGCTCCAAAGTCCTGCAGATCCGTTCCGTCGAATTTGCCGGCAAATACAAAGTGCCGCTGCGCGTCCTGTCATCGCTCACCGACCCTGCGATCCCCCTGCAGGAAGAGAAAAATTCAGGAACATTAATTACCTTTGAGGAAGATTCAAAAATGGAATCCGCTGTCATTTCCGGTATCGCGTTCAGCCGCGACGAAGCCAAACTGACGTTGCTGGGTGTACCTGACAAGCCCGGCGTTGCCTATGCCATTCTGGGCCCCGTTGCCAAAGCCAACATCGACGTCGACATGATCATCCAGAACCAGTCTGTTGATGGCACCACTGACTTTTCCTTTACCGTGAACCGCAACGAATTCAAACGGGCGACGGAATTGTTGACCGACACCATCCTGCCTGCCGTTGGTGCCCGCGAAGTGCTGACCGACGACAAGGTGTGCAAAGTGTCTATCGTGGGTATCGGCATGCGCTCGCACGCCGGTGTCGCCAGCCAGATGTTCAGCACGCTGGCCAAGGAAGGCGTCAACATCCAGATGATCAGCACCAGTGAAATCAAGACCTCGGTTCTGATTGACGACAAATACATGGAACTGGCCGTGCGCGCCCTGCACAAAGCCTTCGGCCTGGACCAGGAAGCCGAACAGTCCTGATCGCGGCTCAATGGCCCAATAGCCAGGGAAACAACGGGTTAGAGGCGGCAAGCGAGCCAGGCAATAGCGCAGCCGCCACACCCTGGCAAATTTTCCGCAAGTTGCTGGCATTTTGAGTAAATTTTGTGGCGGTGGCCACAAAAATCGTGTTAGAATCTCGGATTGTTCGGAGACGTGGCCGAGAGGCTGAAGGCACTTCCCTGCTAAGGAAGCATGTGGGCTAAAACCTGCATCGAGGGTTCGAATCCCTCCGTCTCCGCCAAAAACACTTAAAAGCCCTTGAATTTCAAGGGCTTTTTTCATTTCAGCGTTCATTTCATTTCAATGGGCTTGGCTTACCCCGACGCAAGCACCTGCCCCATCGTTTCATACGCTGCCTGCAGCTGCGCCGGGCTGGTGACATAGGGTGGCAACACATACACTGTCTGGCCAATGGGGCGAATCAACAGGCCCTTTTCCAAAAAGCGCTGATGCAACTGCCCGGCTGAATGCGGGTACGACAGCGGCAGATCGAAGGCCGCAATGGTCCCGGTAACCCGGGGACGCTGTATCGCCGGCACTGCCTGTTGCAGCAATTGCAATCCCTGATGGTGGCACTGCGGCAGCACCTCCAATGCACGAGACGTCTCATCGGTTACCAGCAAATCCATGGCCGCGACGGCAGCTGCACAGGCCAGCGGATTGGCCGTATAGGAATGCCCATGAGAAAATGCACGATCAGCCTGCTCTGACAAAAAAGCCTCGTAGATATGGTCGCCCGTGATGGTCAATGCCAGCGGAAGAAAACCGCCCGTTATCCCCTTGGACACGCATAAAAAATCCGGCACCACGCCTGTCTGCTCGAACGCAAAGCGGGTACCGGTGCGACCGAATCCGGTCATAACCTCATCGAAAATCACCAGCGTGTCGTGTGCGCGAGCCAGTGCACATGCCTTGGCAACAAATTGCGGCCGGCACATACGCATGCCTGCCGCGCCCTGCACCAGCGGCTCCATAATCATGGCGGCGACCTGACCAGACTGTCGTATCAGCGCAGCTTCCAGCACCGCCAGCGCTTTCTGCTCTCTGGCCTGCACCTCTTGATCATTCCACCAGGTATCCGGAAAAGGGATTGCCACCGATTCGAAAAACAAAGAACGGAATTGATCGTGATAGCCGCAATGCGCGCCAACCGACATCGCGCCAAATGTGTCGCCATGGTAGCCGCCTTCAAAGCCGATAAACAGCTTACGCTCCTGCCCATGCGCATTCTTCCAGTACTGGTGTGCCATTTTCAGCGCCACTTCAACAGCCGTAGAACCATTATCGGAAAAGAAGAACTTGCCCAGTTGCGCGGGCAGTATGGCGTTGAGCGATTCACACAGTTGCACAGCAGGCTCATGGGTGCAACCGGCGAACAGCACATGCTCCAGTTTGTTTGCCTGCGCAGCAATACTTTGCGCAATGTGAGAGCAACCATGCCCGAACAGATTCACCCACCAGCTTGATACGAGATCAAGATAGGCACGATTGTCCGTATCGTAAAGCCATGGGCCGCGCCCATGCGAGACAGGCAGGCGTGGCGCAGCAGTTTGCTCCTGCGTGAACGGGTGCCACACCAGCGCCTTATCCCGCTCAGCCAACGTGCAATCCACTCTCCGATTCATTTTTACACTCCCCTTGTCCATGTTCATTCTTGCACTCCCAAAGCACATTTAAGCGCGGCCGTCGGCGCAATTTGCATCAGGGCAGATGCACTTACGCCAGCCGGCAGCGGTGGAATGTGCTGCAACACAGGCACACTGCCATATTCTGCAATTGTGCGGGCCGTCATGTCGCAAAGCGGTCCGTTCAGTATGACGCCCAGCACAGCAATACCGCGCAAGCGCAGCGCCTGCAAGGTAAGCAGCGTGTGGTTAAGCGTTCCCAGCCTGGTCGAGGCAACCACCAGTACCGGAAGACCCAGCCTGGCGATCAGATCAATCATCAGGCATCCTGGACCCAGCGGGACCATGACACCGCCCGCGCCTTCCACCACCAGTCGTTGCGCGACAGGCAGGTGTATGTCGTCCAGCGCGAGCTGCCTGCCCTCCAGTCGGGCGGCATGATGAGGTGATGCCGGCTCCCGCAGCCGATATGTTTCCGGGTAAGTATGACAACCGGCATGACTCTTCACCCACTCGCTATCGGTCATCGGTTGTAGGCCCGCCTGCACCGGCTTGAAATAATCCAGCCCAAAATGCCGGCACAGCCAGGCAGATACTAGCGTTTTACCCACATCGGTATCGGTTCCAGTGACAAAAATACGCATCTTCAACACCCTGTCGCTGGACGAGACACGTGTCGCGCAATGGCCTGGGCCAGTTGGTGCACACTATCTCTATCATGAAGCGCATTAATAGCAATACGTAATCGCGACGTACCTGTCGGGACCGTGGGCGGTCGAATCGCCGACACCATCATCCCCTCATCCAGCAATGCTTGCTTCAATGCCAGCGTGCCCGATTCATCCCCCAGGCATACCGGCACGATATTGGTGCCATCTCCCATGACGGTTATGCCGCGATCACGCAACAGCTGGCGCAGCAAATCGGCCATGGCAAATACCTGCTGGCGTTGTGCAGCGAGCGCCGGAACCATACGCCATGCCTGGGCTGCAGCCGCCACGCTCATGGGCGATGGCGCCGTTGAATAAATGAAGCCGGCCGTTCTGTTTAGAATGAATTGTTGCATGATCGCATTGCAGGCAATATATGCGCCTGCCCCACCGATTGCCTTGCTGAAGGTTCCCATCACCATATGCGGCACCGGCGATAGATCAACAGTCGTGGACAGGCCATAGCCTTGCGGACCATACAAACCGGTGGCATGCGCTTCGTCCAGATACAGAAAACAGTTGTAGCTGGCGGCAATATCAAGCAAATCCGCAATGGGCAACAAATCCGCTTCCATCCCGTGAACAGTTTCAGTTACGATAAACGCGGGTCGCGAGGCCACACAATACTGTTGCAACTGACGGCGCAAGTCAGCCATGTTGTTGCGCTCGAATAGCACATATTCGGCCCCCGATAAAAACATCGCGTTATAAAGACTGGAGTGATTGAGCCTGTCGAAAAAAACAATCGGTGGCGCCGGCAGGACCCGCTGGCTTAACAAACTGGCCAGGACGGTCATATTGGCCTGATACCCGGAACTGAATATGACAGCGGCTTCGGTCTGTTTGTCCAGGGCGATCTGCCGTTCAAAGGACTCTATCAGACGGTAGTTGCCGGACAGCAGCCGGGAACCGGTTGAGCCGGCACCGCATTGTCTGGCGGCGTCTATTGCGGCATTCACTACATCCGGATGCGTGGCCAGAGCAAGATAGTCATTACTGGAAAAATCGAGCGAAACCGGAATATCTACCGCCGGCAATGCGCGCAGTCGACTTTTGGCAGCCTGTTCAACACAATACTGATCGTAAAAATGATACATATGAGACGACACCTGACTATTTGTCGCAAACATGAGGGTCCCAGCATCAACCGGGCATATGCGACGTTCAAGCCCTATTCTAGAAAGAAGGCATCGCAAATGAAATTTTAATTATTTGAAAAATAGATGCAAAATAAAAGATGAACAAAGATATTGCGCGAACATAGACTTCCGGACCGTTTGTTCCCCTCTACCAAAAAACATCAAGCGAGCGCAACAGGTGCACCGACTGTCTGCCAAAAGCCGCGCAAACCCATTTTTCTAGGCGTTGCGCATGCCTGATATCTTGCCTGCGAATTGCACTTCGTATAATGTACATGACACTACAGTGTGCCCCTGACCGGCACCCCACTTTGAATCAGACTATCATGTACAACCCATCCCACTTTCGCGTTGCCGACACCCAGGCAATTGCAGATTTGATACGCAGCCATCCCTTGGGCCTGCTGATTTCCCAGAGCCCGGATGGCGTTCAGGCCAGCCCGATACCGTTTCTGTATTTTCCCGAAGAGGGCGAACATGGCGTATTGCGGGCGCATATGGCACGGGCCAACCCGCATTGGAAATTATTGACGGCAGATCCTGCCTGTCTGGTGGTATTCCAGGGTGAACAGGGCTATATCTCGCCATCCTGGTATCCAAGCAAAGCCACAACCCATCAGGTGGTCCCTACCTGGAATTATGTCATGGCGCAAATGCGCGGTACGCTATCCACAACAGATAATGCCGACTGGCTGCAAAGCCAGATCAGCGCATTAACCCGTCTGCAGGAAACCGGCAGACCTGATCCCTGGCACGTCACAGATGCGCCAGCCGATTTTATTGACCGGCAAAAACGCGCCATCATCGGACTGGAGATCATCGTTACCAGCATCGAAGGGAAATGGAAATTGAGCCAGAATCGCAGCCAGGCAGATCAGGCTGGCGTTATTGAAAACCTGCGCAATGGCGACGGCTTATCTGGCGAGCGTGCGCTGGCGCAGGCGATGGAGTCGTCAGGCAAAACCTGATGGCCCAGCTGGACGCAGCAACCGCAACCGGCGGATGACCTCGCTGCGTAACAACGAACGACGATAAAAAGCGTACGCGATGATCCGCCAAAGTGTCGACATGCCGATGTGATGGAGATGTGTTCGTTGACGCTCATACTCAACGAATGGGTTTCAATCTATAAAAACACGATACTGTACAAAGTCTGTTTGGCTGGCGACCTGATCGTAAAGCGTTCTTGCGGTAGCGTTACCTTCACGAGTCGTCCAGTACAACCAATCATAGTTGTTGCTGGCGGCAAAATGCCGGGCGTGCTCAAGCAATTGCCGGGCGACGCCGTTCTGTCTGTGAGCCTGTGCAACGAACAAATCATTCAGGTACAAGCGGTCTTTTTGCGACCAGGTAGAACGATGCCCGATGAGATGCGCAAACCCGACAACCTGCCCACCCCGGACAGCCACAAGCGCATGCATGGGTTCCTGCCCATCTATCAAACGCTGCCAGGTTATCTGGCTGGTCTGCGCGTCTTCCGGCTCGCCATAGAACGCCAGGTAGCCGCGCCATAACACGCTCCACTGGTCAAAATCTTCAACCTGCGCATGTCTGATATCTGTATCCTGCATATGTTTTTCCTGTCGTTGAAGCGATGGCGAATCAGCCACGATAGCATGGCAGCGATAACACAATGAGCGTTGGCATATGATCGCTACCTTTTGCACCAGTCATTTTTCACCTTGCCTATTGATGTTATTATTTGAACATAGATCTATGGCTAGCTGGCATTCATTCTATCTGACACTATTCTGAATCCGATATTCCTTATTAAATATTTATTTAAAGACAGGAGTTATTATGAAAGAGAAGAGCAAAGCAAGCATGAAGAAAAGTACCGCAACTCGTCTGCAACTGGATGCGGCGGCCATTGAAAAGGCAAAGCAAAGTCTGGACGATGGCGCCGTTGTAGCGCAAGACAATCCCTGGCGTGAAGACATTGTGCGTCTGCTGAACGACGCGCTTGCGACAGAGATTGTCTGTACTTTGCGCTACAAGCGCCACCACTTTACTGCGACGGGACTGGAGTCCCCTGCCATTGCAGACGAATTTCTGGTTCATGCCAATGAAGAATCAGCCCATGCCGATGCCATTGCCAAACGTATCGTGCAACTGGGCGGCGAGCCGGATTTCGCACCAGACACACTATTGGCCCGCAGCCACGCCGACTACAATGACGACGCAGACCTGCACGAGATGATCAAATCGAATCTGATTGCCGAGCGGGTCGCGATTGAGTCCTACACGCAAATGATCGAGCTGATCGGCGACAAGGACCCGACAACACGCCGGCTCCTGGAAAACATCCTTAATGACGAAGAAGAGCATGCCGACGAGCTGAGCGACTGGATGCGATCGGTGGTCACCAAATGAGTAGTCAGCTGAAATAACATTCCCTGAGAAATTTTCCTGCAACGACAATTGGACGTTGACAGTTTATTCGGAATCGCGGATTATCACGGTTGTATTTGTAATTAGACCGACATAGGAGAATAAATCATGAAAAAATTGGGACTTGTTGCTGTACTGGTATCTCTGCTCGGCCTGGCTGCATGCAATACCATTTCCGGCGCCGGACAGGATCTGGAACGCGGTGGTGCTGCGATATCAGGCGCTGCTGAACGCCACAAATAAATTTCAGGCGTCAGTATCCTGGTAATGTTCCCTGTTTAACAACAGACGACAAGATCGGGGAATCGACCAAAAGCTGCCTTGTGTATGCCCTTATGCATGCATGACACAGGCGGCTTTTTCTATTCTGTCGCCGCGCCGGTGTCATAAAACGCACCGGTCGCCAGTTTTCTAGGCGAGCACCTTCTTCATCCGCTCGAAATCACGACGATACTGCTTTGCCAGCTTTGTCTTTTGCGCATCCGTGAGAATTTTTCCAGACGCCTGAAAGAATTTTTTTTCCTCTTCACGCAAATGGTGATGCACCTTTTTTGACAGTGCCTTGGCTTGTGCCAGCCATCCTGGTGAATTGGAAGGTTCAGACTGCAAATCCTCCAGCATTTCCTCAATCTCGTGGTGTTCGGCTAGCGCATGTCGCGAAGGCGACAAGCCGTTGTCATCCATCAGGATGGGCGCATATAAAAAACGTTCTTCTGCAGCTGCGTGCGCTTCGAGTTCAATATACAGCGCCTTGAAAATATCGTCCCTGCTGCCCGTACCTGGTTTGGTACGAAGCAGCCGCTTACAGAGACTGCGTTGGGTTTCATGGCTTTCGCGCAGTGCATCATAAATTGTTTCCATCATAGGTCCCTTCGTATTTTCCGTTATTCGGGGCTTTTGCGCCATACGCGATGGCTGTCGTAAAGCCATAAGCAAATGGCAACAAAATTCACCTGCCGCCAATCGCCTCCCCCATCTAGCCTCAACCCGGATGAATATGCAACAATTCACGTTGTACTCGCACAACAAAATCAAAGCACAAAATGCTGAAATGGCAGGCATGTCGTACGTTATCAACATTTTTTAAGATTCGACATGAAAAGAACTTGCAATCCGGTCCTCTTTAGCGCATAATTCTTTTCTTGCAGTTACAGCGCGCCCGTAGCTCAGTTGGATTAGAGTACTTGGCTACGAACCAAGGGGTCGTGGGTTCAAATCCTGCCGGGCGCGCCACATTACTTAGGGTCTCCATATGGAGGCCTTTTGTTTTTTGTGCTGCTGGAACGTCGTTGTCCTAATAATTAGAAAAAAACAATTCAGGACACAACTATTGCGCCTCACACCAGTCCATCAAGTGGCCCACCCTCATCGGTTTTTACCGGTAAATCCTAACATAGTCCGCACATGCGATAGCCAACCACTGGCGCGCTCATTCGGCAGATGTCGGCTGCGCGTTTTACGCTAGTACCGGGTAGCTTTGGTATCGCTCAACGCCCTGCTCCTGGCTTGTGCGCCGCCCTCATGCCCTACCGACCTGGAATTGAACGGATTATTCCAACGGTTCGCTGCATGACCAAATGGTAAGAAAAAGCTAAGTTGCCGCATACGCGACCCAAAGACATAATTGTTGGCTCGAAGCTTCGTGCACTGAACCGGAGCGGTATTAAACAATTTCCAAGGAGACAACTGCATGCGTCGAGTCGACTACCGAGACTTGATCGGGGGGGTATTGATCACCATTGCCGGAGCCGGGGCTATGTTCCATTCATTGACTGCGTTCGATGTTGGCACGGCTGCCCGGATGGGGCCAGGCTACTTCCCTGCCCTCGTCGGTGGCCTGTTAATGCTGTGCGGAATCATGATAATTATTCCTGCATTGCTGCGTGAAGGACCTCTGCCGGTCCTTGAATTGAGACCGCTGTTCTGGGTCAGTCTTTCAATGCTCGCATTCGCGTTGCTGGTCCTGCCGTTCGGGCTGGTGCCAGCGATCATCGTGCAGACGATCCTGGCCGGTATCTCCGATAGCAAGCTGTCCTGGAGAGGTTCGCTGATCCTGGCCGTGGCACTTTCAGTCGGCGCGACCCTGGTGTTTAAAGCAGGACTGGGCGTCATCCTGCCTACGTTCGCCTGGCCCTGGTAGGAGAAGATAAAGATGGAAATTTTTGACAACATCATGCTCGGTCTGACGACCGCGCTAGACTGGAACAATCTTCTCTGGTGCATCACCGGCGTATCGCTCGGCACACTGATTGGCGTCATCCCCGGAGTCGGCACCCTTGCGACCATGTCGCTGCTGTTCCCAATCACCTATGTCCTGGAACCTACTGCCGCGCTGATCATGCTGGCCGGCATCTGGTATGGCAGCACCTACGGCGGATCGACAGCCTCTATTCTGCTGAATCTTCCCGGAACGCCAGCCAACGCGGTAACGTGTCTGGATGGGTTCCCCATGGCAAAACAGGGACGCGCTGGCGTCGCGCTGTTGATGACGACCGTCGCCTCCTTCTTCGGCGCCAGCGCCGGCATACTCATGATGATGCTGTTCTCTCCGCTCGTTGCCGAAGTTGCATTCAAATTCGGCCCCGCAGAGTACTTCTCAATGATGGTGCTGGGCCTGGTGGCAGCCTCTGTGGTGTCGTCCGGTTCGGCCATCAAGGGCATTACCATGGTTGTGGCCGGTGTGTTGCTGGGCATGGTCGGCACCGACGTCAATTCCGGCGTAGCACGCTTCGATATGGGATTCCCCGAGCTTCAGGATGGCGTGCAGATCGTCGCCATTGCCATGGGCCTGTTTGGCGTCACCGAGATCATCGCCAGTATCAATCATGTGAAAGCGGCCGACCGCAAGATCGACGTATCAATGAAGGCCATGCTGCCCACGCGTGACGAAATGAAGCGTTCATGGGGACCCATGGCCCGCGGCTCAAGTCTGGGATCATTCTTCGGCGTGTTGCCCGGCGTGGGCCCCACCGTAGCGGCCTTCATGGCCTATGCGCTCGAGAAACGGACCTCGAAGACACCCGAACGCTTCGGCAAGGGCGCAATCGAGGGGATCATGGCCCCGGAGTCGGCCAACAACGCATCAGACCAGGCGTCTTTCATCCCGACAATGACGCTTGGCATTCCTGGCAGTGTGACGATGGCGTTGATCATTGGAGCGCTGATGATCCACGGCATCCAGCCCGGCCCGCAAATGCTGACCGAGCAGCCCGAGATGTTCTGGGGTCTGGTGATGAGCTTTTGGATCGGTAACATTGTCCTGGTGATCCTCAATGTGCCCATGATCGGGCTGTGGATCCGGGTGTTAACCATTCCATATCACATCCTCTACCCGGCGATCGTGATGTTCATCTGTATCGGCACCTATTCGGTCAACAACAACGTCTTCGATGTCTACGCCGTCCTGGTCTTCGGCATTGGTGGCTACGTACTGCGCGTGCTTGACTTTCCGCCCGCTCCGCTGTTGCTTGGCTACGTATTGGGCCCGATGCTGGAGGAAAACTTCCGGCGCGCCATGCTGCTCTCACGTGGAAGTATCCAGACCTTCATCGAACGTCCGATCAGCATGTGGGTGCTGGCCCTGACGGCAGCCTTGCTGGTGTGGGGTTTCTGGAGCAACCTGCGCCAACGGTCAGCCATGGTCAAGACCCAATCCGCATAGTCGTTATGATCCACGCCAGGGTTTTCTGAAGGAACGGCCGACTTAGTCGGCCATCACGCTTTGAGCCAGGCAGCACGCCTGATGCGAAGGCCGTGGAAGTATGTACATACACGCTTGGGACGCTGTTGGCACGCCCTCATGCGCACCGCGACATTGCCCTTTGATTCTTCCGGGCCTGATGCGTACAGCAGGTGGGTTGTCTTAGAGAAGTTTTCGCACGGTGCTGTCTCATCGGACTGTAAGGCCGCTTTCGAACATAAGCACTTCTTCCCATCCTTATGGCGTTAACTCTGTGTTGAATCAAGCGGCAGTGAGACGATTACCTGCAGTCCTGGCTGAGCATTAGAAAAAGAAAGCGTTCCACCGTGCAAACCAACAATGCTCATGACGCTGGTTAAGCCCAGGCCGTGTCCCTCCGAGGATAGATCCGATCGATAAAAATGTTTGCCAAGATGCTCATACTCGGTGGCGGGCAGGCCGGGCCCATCGTCCCTGATCGTAATACGTCCGGTACTTCCCTGCCTGACCACTTCAACCACGACCTGATGGCTGGCATACTTAACGGCATTGTCGAGCAGATTAGCCAGTGCGCTGGCAAGTAAATTTATATCGCCATAAAGCGTAACGTTATCCAGGTGTGCATGATATAGCGAAATGCCTTTTTCTTCCGCGAACGCCTCGTGCATCTGCACCACGTCGGTAACAACGACGTCCAGCTCGCAAGGCTTAAACGAACGACGCTGTATCCCAGCCTCCATCTCTGCGATTTGCAGGAGTTTTTCCAGCAACACGCTAAGGCGTTCGATGTCTTCTATTGCGTGTTGATTGGCCTTTAGTGCGTCGGGCATGGATACGCCCGGTTGCTGCGCTGCTCGCAACCCCCCAATGATGCGCGTCAGCGGCGTACGAAGATTATGCGCAATGGTATCCGAAATGTGCCGGGCGCTCTTCATCAGCAGTTCGATCCTGTCCAGCATCGTATTAATGTCACGATTAAGCAATGTGAACTCGTCTTCACCCGTCGATGCGGAGATACGTTTAGAGAGTTTTCCAGCACCGATTTGCTGTGTCGTTTGTCGAATGTGATTAACGCGGTATGCCAATTCTCTTCTGAATATATAGGTTCCCAGAAGCACCATAAGAACAGCCAAAAGAATGGCTGCGGCCGTTGCTTGCCCAATTAACGAGGTGATATCGCCTATCTCACTTGAATCCTGTCCAACAACTAACAATTTACCGTCGGCCAGGGTCTGAATTTGTAAATGGCCACGTATAGGAATGCCATTTTGAGCTACCTCTGCATCCAATATTTCGGCATTTGTGGCGTTCAATTGCGGGGATGTTGCAAGGTTTCCCGCCAGCTTGTTACCTTGCTCATCCAGCAGCAAATAGATTTCACGATCAGAGTCGATTCGATCCGAAAGCGTCAGTTCAATGGCAGATATAAGTGCATCACTGCCTCCATCTTCAAAGGCGGCAATCAGACGTTGTCCGGTCGCTGTGATTTGCCTTGTGTATTCAGTGCGTAAGGCGCCAATGAACTGAACGTATATGAAGATGATCAATATTGACGTTGTGAAAATAGCCAACAAACCATAATTCAACGTCAGACGAAAAGAGATGGAGCTCCACAGGCGTCTGAAAAAATGAGTCATTCTTGTTCGAGTTCCGTATGACTGGCTCCCTGTCTATCGGACAGGGTGTATCCCACACCGCGTACAGTGTGGATCAGCGGGATGGTGTCGCTGAAATCGATCTTACGGCGCAGCCTGCTGACCTGGACATCAATCACATTCGACTGGGGATCAAAGCTGTATCCCCAAATCGTTTCAAGCAACATCGTTCGCGTCACAATCCGGTGCACATTCAGCATGAGATACATCAATAAGCGGAATTCTTGCGGCTGTAAGGAAATTGATCGTCCAGCACGTATGACTTTCTGCGTCGCGACATTAATCGCCAGATCTGCAACCCGCAGTTGTTTTACTTCCAGATCGGGCCGCGTTCTTCTGATTAAGGCATCCAGTCGCGCCACCAGCTCAGAAAAGGAGAATGGTTTGACCAGATAGTCATCGCCACCGGCCCTTAGTCCATCAACCCGATCATCAACTGCCGACAGCGCGCTAAGCACCAGGACCGGCGTTTTTTTTCCCATCACCCGCAGGGCCGATAGGATTGAAAGGCCATTGACATGATTGGGCAGTATACGATCCAAAATGATAATGTCCCATTTGTCCTTCATGGCGTTTTCAAGCCCGCTTGCTCCGTCCCCGCAAACGCTCACCAAATGCCCCAGTTCGGTCAGGCCATTGGCCAGATAACGAGCGTTATCTCGATCGTCTTCAATAATAAGACATTGCCACATATCTGTTTCCCGCAAAGTAAGTATGGGGCGAGCGCCCCTTGATGACCAGCACAAGCCCCTCTTGAGCCTTATGCCCTTTTCGTGCTGCCATCGACGACCATAGCACCAAGGATCAATCGACTCAAGACGGCAGCCATACCTTGATCATGTTTGTGTAATGCGCTTATGTGGTCCACGCGCTTGCTTGATTCTCAAGCATTGGATAGTCTCGCAGAGTGGTCCGGTCATGCATACTGCGCCTTTGAGCGGTACAGGCCGCTTCCTCGGTACAAATCAGGAAAGCATCCACGCAAGGCAGAGCGACATAATGTTCGGCATATATTTGCCTGTTTCCTGACCAAACGGTAAGACTATCGTAATGTGCCATGGAGGGACTAAGCGGATTCGACTATACCGGACCGGTGATTGTTTTACGTTATGGAAGGGGCCGAGTGAATACACCAATCAGTGCGAACCCGGACCAGGATCAGCGCCTTTGCAGGGCAAAACAATCGATATCTGATGCCGGGCAGTGCCCCACCATCTGTTTTTCTCTTATCAGGCTGCTTTCAGCCATCGGGCCACGCCGGGCCGTTTTCCGGCCTGATTTGCCCATCAAGCCTGGCTTTTGGCAGACATGCTATAAAATGGCCGCTACACCTCTTTGGGAGTAGGAATATGTCCGTTCAAACATTTAGCCGATGCGCCGTGGTCTTGTCTCTCGCCGTTTTTATTGTCGGCTGCGGTGGAGGCGCCAATAAGCCCCCTGTTGCAGCGGAACGCAATAATGATTGCAAATGGTACCGCAGCAGCTGCCTTTATGAAGGCGCATACGAGCCGGGCGAACGGGACTACGCAGAGCGAGAGGCCAAACGCCTGAATCTGGCCCAGACTATCCGACTGACTCGCAGCACCTGGCAATAATCACCCTTCTGTGCCCCACACAATAACGCCTGCAATGGATGCGATTGCATCGATTCGGACCCGTGTCTTGGGCTCTCGGCTTCTCCAAAATTCCCACTTGAAAAGGGATCCTCTGAACCGGGGTACGCTCAATACGCTTGAAATAGTGCATATCAGCTCGCCTTGTCGGGCTTGATTCTGAACCAGATGGAATACATGGCCGGTAAAAAAACCAGGGTCAGAATGGTTCCTGCGAAGGTGCCCCCTATCAGCGTGTATGCAAGCGTGCCCCAGAATACAGAATGAGTCAGCGGGATAAACGCCAGGATCGCCGCCAGGGCAGTCAAAATCACCGGTCGCGCACGCTGAACCGTCGCCTCCACGACAGCATGAAATGGGCTTAGCCCGGCCTGTTCGTTATGGTGAATCTGCCCGATCAGGATGAGCGTATTACGCATTAAGATTCCGGACAGCGCAATCAGGCCAACCAGCGCATTGATGCCAAAGGGTTGCTGGAACAGCAGCAAAATCGGCACCACGCCAATCAACCCCAAGGGGCTGGTCAGGAAAACCATGACCATGGCCGAGATTGATCGCACCTGAAGAATAATAATAAGCAGCGTGATGGCCAGCATGATGGGAAACAAAGGCAACATGGCTGCCGTTGCCTTGCCGGATTCCTCGATGGCGCCGGCCTGCTCTATGCGATAGCCATCCGTGAGCTTTTCCATAATCGGCTCCAGCTGCCGGGTAATGGATGCCGACACATCTGGCGGCTGCAGATCTTCGGCGATATCGCCCCTGACAGTGATCGTGGGCATACGATCGCGACGACGCAAGAGCGGCTCCTCCATGCGCACATCAACGCTGCCTATTTGCGAAAGCGGAATCCGCTGGCCATCGGCTGCCGTCAGGGTAAAGTCGCCTATTTTTGCAGGATCAAGCCGGACTTCGCCTGCCGAGCGCGCAACCACCTGCACCGTGCGTATATCCTCACGTACAGCAGTGATCGGAATGCCGTCCAACAAGAACTGCAATTGCTGCGCAACTGCACTGGAAGTGAGCCCCAGCGCCTGCAACCGGTCCTGCTGCAGGGCCAGATGTAGCGTTGGCACCCGCATTCCCCAGTCATTATTGACCGTACGCATCATCGGACTGGCATTCATCACTTGCTGCACCTGGCTTGCGACCTGACGCAGCTTGTCGGGGTCCGGACCGCTTATGCGGTAAGCAACAGGAAAAGGCGAATAAGGGCCAAAGACCAGTTGGGTAACGCGCACCTGCGCCTGGGGTGCCAGACCATCGGCGATCGCTTGCCGCAATCTGAACTTCAACGCCTCACGCTCGTCCGGGTTATCGGTGCGGACCACAATTTTGGCGAAAGACGGATCGGGCAATTCCGGCCCCATTGCCAGATAAAAACGGGGTGCGCCTTGCCCGACATAAGCGGTGACAATTTTAGACTCGGGCTGTTTGGCCAACCAGGCTTCCACCTTGGCTGCGGTGTCACTGGTCTGCACAATCGAAGTGCCATAAGGCATCTGGACTTCAACCAGCACTTCAGGACGATCGGATACCGGAAAAAACTGTTTCTTGACCACCGCCATGCCCAGCACCGCGACAACAAAAAGACCAATAACCGCAGCTGCGACCAGCCATTTGCCTTTGATCACCCGGCCAAGCAATTGCCGAAAGCGATGATAGCGCGGCGTGTCGTAGAGCGCACCGTGGCCGCCCTCTACTTTTTTCAGTTCAGGCAAAAGCTTCACACCAAGGTAAGGCGTAAAAACCACCGCTACCACCCAGGAAGCGATAAGGGCAATGCCAACGATCCAGAACATATTACTGGTGTATTCCCCCGCAGTAGAACGTGCAAAACCGTTGGGCATGAAGCCGACTGCGGTAACCAGCGTACCGGCGAGCATGGGTGCCGCCGTATGGCTCCAGGCATAGGCAGAGGCGCTGATGCGGCTGTAACCCTCTTCCATTTTTACCACCATCATTTCGATGGCGATGATGGCGTCGTCCACCAGCAGGCCCAGCCCGAGAATAAGCGAACCAAGGGTAATGCGATCAAAGTTCTTGCCGGTTGCAGCCATTATCACAAATACGATCGCCAGCGTGAGCGGCACAGCGGCAGCGACCACGATCCCCACACGCCAGCCCATGCTCACGAAACACACCAACATGACCACCAGCAAGGCAACGAAAAACTTGACCATGAATTCATCGACCGCTGAGCTGATGTTAACGGCCTGATCGGTGACCTTGGTCAAACTCATCCCTACCGGCATATTGGTATTGATGGCGGCGACTTCCTGATCTATTGCCTTGCCCAGATCAAGCCCGTTCCAGCCGTCGCGCATCACGATACCCAGCAGCAGAGCCGGCTCGCCACCATTGCGAATCATGAACGTGGCCGGATCCTCATAGCCGCGTGTCACCGTCGCTATATCCGACAGTTTCAAGCTGCGTCCCTGAGCCAGGATGGGCGTATCGCGGATTTTCTGCAGCTCATCGAAAGCCCCATCCAGGCGGATGAATACCTGGGGCCCCTTGGTTTGTACCGAGCCGGCCGGCGTCAATTCATTCTGGCTGTTGAGCGCGGCAAACACAGCCTGAGGACTTACCCCCAGCGTTGCCAGGCGTTCGTGCGAAAACGCCACATAAATGCGTTCAGACTGCTCGCCGACGATATTGACCTTCTTTACACCGGGAACATGCAACAGACGCTGACGCAGCTTTTCCGCATCACGCACGAGCAGGCGTTGCGGCTCGCCCCTGGCCTTAAGGGCAAACAGGGCAAAGGTGACATCTGCGTACTCGTCATTGACCATCGGGCCGATCACTCCGGACGGCAGATTGCCCGCCTCATCACTGATTTTCTTGCGAGCCTGATAGAACGCCTCGCTCACCTCCGATGGCGGCGTGCTATCCAGCAGGGTGACGGTAGTGAAAGCCAGCCCGGGCCGTGTATACGTTTCACTGCGTTCATACCAACGCAGCTCCTGCATGCGCTTTTCAATCTTCTCGGCAACCTGATCCTGCATTTCCTGTGCGGTCGCGCCCGGCCAGGCAGTAATAACGGTCATCACCTTGACTGTGAAGGCCGGATCCTCCGCACGACCCAACTGGAAAAAGGCGATGAGCCCGGCCAGCGAAATCATGCAAATCAAAAACAAGGTGACCGAGTGTTCGCGTACGGCAAGCGCTGACAGGTTGAAACCACGCTTGCTCACGGCTGGCTCCCGTGACACAGGCCAACGGACTGGTCAGCCACCCTGACCTTCTGGCCTTCATGAAGCAAATGTGCGCCCAGCGCAACCACCCGATCGCCTTGCCTGAATGGACCGGCGATAAAAGCGCTATCGACATCCAGACGCACAAGCGTGACTTGACGCCAGTCTATGGTCGAAGACTCACCATTGACAACCCACACGCCCGGCCCCTTGCCCGAATCAGACAGCGCGCCGATCGGCACCTGCCAATCGCTTGCAGCAGAACCTGGTTCGTCCGGAATCCTGACCGTGACCGTGGTGCCCAACGGCGCATTGGCGAACTCGCCCTGTAGTACATATCGCGCTTCGAACGTACGGGTCAGTCGGTCGGCCACATCCGACAGCTGTCGCAATGTGGCCGGAATAACAACGTCCGGTTTGCTGAACAGGCTGGCCTGGGCGGTAGTACCCACGCTCGGGCGCAGGGTTTCCGGCAACTGGATCACAGCCTCACGGTGTCCGGCGTGGGCGATGCGCACCACGACTTGTCCTGTGGCCACAACCTGCCCGGGTTCGACCAGGGTTTCCATGACCAGGCCATCGGCATCGGCCAGCAGTTGCGCATACTGATTCGCATTGTTGGCTACTTCTGCCTGGGCTTGTTCCGCGTTCAACTGAGCCTTGGCAGCATCGGCCGCCGCTTTGACCTGATCATACTCCGATGCCGATATGGCCCCGGTTCCCCGCAAGCTACGGTAGCGTGCTTCGTCTTCGGCCGTCTGCTTGGCACGTGCACGGGCAGCGGCAACGGCTGCCTGTTGCGCCCGGGCGGCCAGCTTCAGGTCGACTGCATCAATACGCATAAGCAGCTGGCCGCGCCTGACGACTTGCCCGGTATCCACCAGACGCTCCAACACCTTGCCGGATACGCGAAAGCCAAGATCGCTTTGCACCCTTGCAGCAACAGTACCTGTAAAGGCACGTGCAGCAAGCGTGGCGTGCTGCACAGTGGCCACACGCACCAATGGCACTTCGGTGCGGGGGTCAGATCGCGCATTTTCGCTGCAAGCAGTCAGCAAAAGCGACAGCGCGCCAATTGCGGCATAGGAGGCAAGGCGGTGCAGGCACATGAAAGTTCATCAACAGATTGAATAGGACTTTCATTTTGCATCAAGTGACCATTTTAGTCAATAGTCACTAAATATGGTTTCAGCAGTTCATGGTGAAAGGCTGCGCAGCACCAGACTGGACAACTGGGCCGGCGCCGCATCAGCATAGTCGAAGTTGTGTTGTAACAACAACGGATCAAGGTAGGGGCGCATAACCAGGTAGATTGCCATGGTCGCCTCATCTACCGGCGTCTTGCGTTCAAAATCCCCAGTCCTGCGTCCTTCCTGCAAAATATCCGTAATCAGGCCCTGAATACGTTCTTCATAAACAAGCACTGCGTGCCAGCGCTCACCGGCGGCCGAGGAGGCGATCTCATACAGTTTGCGATCCCGAAAAAACAGCCGCAGACTGGCTTGAACACCTATGTTGAACATCCGCCGTAGTTTTTCGGGCGCACGCTCGGCCTCCTCCACCGCCGTCCTGATCTCGGCTTCAATCTGGCTCAGGCAGTTGGCACAAATCACCTCGCCAATGGCTTGTTTGGATTGGAAAAACTTATAGATATAGGCCTTGGAAAAGCCAATGGCTTTGGCAAGGTCGGAAACAGTGGTTTTCTCGTAGCCATAGCGACTGAAATGTTCAGTGGCAGCAGCAACAATTTGATCTCTCACATCGTGATCAGCGGGGCCACGCACCGAGGCGGGGGGAGTAATGGATTTGGTCATGAACGGAAGAGTACCTTATGCAGAGTCATTCGACAACAAGTGACTATTCCGTATTTTAGACACTATCCAAAACGAAGTCCTCTTGATGACTCAATATAAAAGATCTGCTGGTCCGACTTGCCAAAAGTTCCCCTGGATCGCCAGGGACATGGTCGTCGGCATGAGTGGACGGAATTGTCGCTGGCAAAATTGATTTCAATCTACAGTGATATTAAAACAATATCAAATAATCTATTTTTAATATTGGACCAATATCATATTCGTGATTATGCTTTTCCTATTCGGAAAACCATAGTATGAACGCCATCACAACCTCTCCCAGCGCATTAGCCGGTATTACCATTGTTGACCTGACCTCCGTGGTCTTTGGCCCGTACGCCTCTTTGATCCTGGCCGACTATGGCGCGACGGTTATCAAAGTTGAACCGCTACAGGGCGATTCCACTCGATATACCGGGCCAGCCTACCAGGAAGGTCAATCAGCCGTTTTTCTGGGTTCCAACAGAAACAAGAAGAGTATTGCAATCGACATCAAAACCCCACAAGGGCTTGAGGTGCTGCAGCGATTGCTGCAAGACGCCGATGTCTTCATGCACAGTATCCGCCCCCAGAAACTGACAAAACTGGGGCTGGATCCGGCGACCCTGACAGGGCACAATCCGAAACTGATCTACGCAGCGCTGCTGGGCTACGGATCGAACGGCGCTTATAGCGGCATGCCGGCGTATGACGATATTATTCAGGGCTTATCCGGCATACCGGATCTGATCAGGCAACAGACCGGCGCGGTACGCTATATGCCGATCATTGCCGCCGATAAAACCTGCGCCCTGATGGCTGCCCACGCAATTTTGGCCGCCCTGTTCCAGCGCGAGCGCGATGGCCGCGGACAACTGATCGAAATCCCGATGTTCGAATCCATGGTCTCGTATGTGCTGGTTGAACATTTCTACGGACGTCATCTGGCCGACAAGGATCTGGACGCAGGCTATGTCCGGGTGCTGTCAGAGTGGCGTCGGCCATATCAGACAACAGATGGCCATATTTGCATGATGCCCTATACCGATGAGCACTGGAAGCGGTTCTTTACAGAATCGGGCCATGACAAGCTGGCGCAGGACAAGCGCTTTCACAGCATCAGCGCACGCACGCAAAATATCAACCAGCTGTACGAGCTGACAGGCAGCATCGTTAAGAATCAATCCACCGCCCACTGGTTACAGTTTTGCCATGAGCAGGAAATTCCTGCGGCACGCGTCAATACGCTCAATGAGCTGGAACAGGATCCGCATTTACTTTCTGCCGGTTTTTTTTCAGAGCTGACCGACCAGGGTCACCGTTACCGCTTCACCAACAATCCGATCAGTCTGTCCAATTCACAGGTGCCAATGAAAATGCCGCCACGGCTTGGCGAACATACCAGGGAAATTCTGGACTGGCTGGGCTATGGCCCGGAACAAATCGATCACTTATGCAAGCAGCATATTGTGGGCGCTGATCAGCCGGACCAAACCACTTAACAGGAGTATAAGCAATGCAAAACGACCCGAAAATACTGGGCATGGGATTTTACTGGCAGGATCTGCAAGTGGGCCAGAAGTTTGTTACCTTCAAGCGAACCATCACCGAAACCGACATCATCAATTTCATCAGTTGCACCGGCATGCTCGAAACCATCTTCATAGACAAGACGTTTGATGCCGGCGCCATCTCAGGCAGACCCGTGCCTGGTGCGCTTACGTATGGCATCATTGAAGGCATTCTCATGCAATCGATGGTCCAGGGCACCGGACTTGCCCTGCTCGAAGTTCATAAAAAGATGCTGGCGCCGGTCATCGCCGGCGATACGGTTCATGCAGATGTCCTGGTTACAGGCATCAAACCGACCAGCAAGCAAAATCGTGCCGTTGTCGATACCCATGTAGACATCAGGAATCAAGATGATGTAATTGTGATCAGTTATGACGTCAAACGCATGCTGGCTGGCCGCCCGCAATAATGCAAACGAGATATCGGCAAAACAGAGCGAGCACCCATGCTGACCAATCTTGAACTTGCCCGGCTGCCCGACCAGGACGAAAACCTGCGGCAACCGATACGCGCCTTCATCCAGGAAAATACGCAGCACATGACTGCGTTCGAACGCGCCCGATCCTGGATGGGATTCGACGCTGACTTCAGCAAAAAGCTAGCGCAGCAAGGCTGGCTGGGCCTTACCCTGCCACAGCAATATGGTGGTGCCGACAAGGGCTATTTCACCCGTTTCGTGGTATCGGAAGAGTTGCTCGGCGCCGGTGCGCCCGTATCGGCACACTGGATTGCCGATAGGCAAAGCGGCCCGCTGATCCTGCGTTATGGCAGCCAGGCGCAACGCGACTTCTATCTGCCTAAAATCTGCCGGGCCGAAGCCTTCTTTTGTATTGGCATGAGCGAACCCGACTCGGGATCCGATCTGGCCAGCATCCGCACCCGGGCAATAAAAAATGATGATGGCTGGATCCTCAATGGCAGCAAAATCTGGACCACCAATGCCCAACACTCGCACTACATGATCGCATTGGTGCGCAGCAGCGGCACCACCCAGGACAAGCACAAAGGCCTCTCGCAATTTATTATCGACCTGAGCCTGCCCGGCGTCACCATCCGGCCCATTCATGATCTGGCCGGCGATGCGCATTTTTCGGAAGTGTTTTTTACAGACGTCCAGCTGGCGCCAGACGCTCTGATCGGCCAGGAAGGCGCGGGCTGGGAGCAAGTCAACGCAGAGCTGGCTTTCGAGCGCAGCGGCCCGGAACGCCTGTATTCCAGCATGGCATTGGTCGAATGCTTCATCCGCGAGTGTCGCCAACAGGGCTGGGACAGCCCGCTTATTCAAAGCAAGGTAGGCGAGATCACAGCGCGATTGGCGGTGTTGCGCAACATGTCGCTTGCGATAACCGCAAAACTGGCCAAGGGACAAAACCCCGCGCTTGAAGCCACGCTGGTCAAGGATTACGGCACGTCGCTCGAACAGGATATTCCCAAACTGATTGATCAGTGCCTTGGTCTGTCTCCCGCTTACATGGCATCTACAGAACTGATCAATACGCTGTCATTCGTCAGCCAGATTTGCCCCAGCTATTCGCTGCGAGGCGGTACGCGCGAGATACTACGTGGCATCATCGCACGCGGTCTGGGCTTGCGCTAAGGAAACAACATGGACACATTACTCGAAGATGCCCTTGGCGAACTGTTCGGTCATGTCACATCAGGCGCATCACCTGGCCGGCAAATCACGGAGAATCAGCGCATAGAAATAGCAGATGAAATTGACGCTAGTGGCTTTGCCGACCTGTTGCTGCCGCAAGCGGCCGGCGGCAGCGGCAGCAGCCTGTATGAAGCGCTCGCATTGCTGAAGATGGAAGGCTACCACAACGTGCCCATACCCTTTGCCCAGACCGTGGTCATACGTGCCTGGGCGCACGCGCACAGTGTGGACCTGCCCGACGGCATGTTCAGCTATGCCAGTGCGGCGCTTCAGGTTGATGCGCAGACCCGTTCGGCCACACTGCACAAGGCCTGGCATGGCCACTCGGTTGACCATATGTTGATCGCCACTGATCAGCAATGTTTCCTGGCGCATAGTCAAGATCGCCGGATTTTGCAGGCCTATCATGGCGGTCTGTTTGCAGCCGTGGCCTGGCCGGCGCAGAGCCTGACCAGGCTTAATCTGCACGAGCAGGCAGCACAAGACCTATTTAATTTGAGTGTCTTCGCCATGTTGGCAGTAACCGTGGGCGCCATGGAAAAAGCCCTCGAACTCACGCTGGACTATGCTGCCCAGCGCCAGCAGTTTGGCCGACCGGTAAGCAAGTTTCAGGCCGTGCAGCACCAGATCAGCGAAATGGCCGAACACGTGTGCGCTGCCGATATGGCATTGCAGATGGCTGCCGCCAACAACGACAACGACAACGCCCTGACAGTACCGAACTGCCAACAGCTTGCAATTGCGCAATTTCAAATTGCACATATCGCAGACAGTATTGCCGATATGGCACATGCCATACACGGAGCGATTGGTATCAGCCAGGAATACCCCCTGCATCAATACACCCGCAGAATCCGGGAGTGCAAGTCCTGCTTCGGCTCGGCCCAATACTGGGCAACCGCAATCGGGCAGCACATCCTGCACAAAAACAATGACACACTTTTTGCAGTCCTGACCTCAACCCGGGATGAACAAAGGACAGGTTAGGTGCTGGATACCGGTTCCAGCAAACCGGCCCGCTAACTACAGTCTGGCCAGAAGCACGCTCAGGCATGTGCAGTCCACAATCACATGAGGAGACAATCATGTTTTTCTGCAACACCCGCAAATCCGCCGCAACAGCACTTCTTGGCTACGTTCTGACCAGCTTTTTCAGCGCACCCGCCGCAGCCGATATTACATGGCCGCAACAGCCGGTAACCATGGTGGTACCGTTCCCACCGGGCGGTCCGACAGATATCGTAGCAAGGCATCTGGCAAAGCAACTGGCGCAACGTCTTAGACAGCCGTTCGTGGTGGAAAACCGCGGCGGCGCCAATGCGACCATTGGCATGCAACATGTGTCCACCGCCAAAGCCGATGGCTACACCATTCTGTACAACACATCCTCCATTGCCTTGAGCCCCGCACTGTACCCGAACTTGTCACATGACCCCACGACGGCGTTCGATCCCGTATCGACAACGGCCAATGTACCGATGGTCGTACTGGTCAACCCAAAAATACCGGTAGACAATCTGGAACAACTCAAGGCACATGTCATCGCAAACAAGACCAGCTATGCCTCCAGCGGCATGGGCAACATCACCCACCTGGGCGGCTTTTTGCTTAACAAAGGGCTCGATATCAAGGCATTGCACGTGCCATACAAGGGTAGCGCCCCGGCGATGGTCGATTTGATGGGTGGCCAGGTTGATTACATGGTCAATACGCTGAATGACTCCCTGTCTGCCATCCGTGGCAAAAAAGTGAAGATACTGGCCCTCGCAAGCCTGCAGCGCAACGAGCAGGTGTTGCCCGGCGTGCCGACTGTAGACCAAGCTGGTGTGAAGGGCTTTGAAATTGGCGCCTGGCAAGGCGTCGTGGTACCACGTGGCACCCCTCAACCGATTATCGACAAGCTGAACAAAACTATCCGGGACACCCTGGACTCGCCCGACTTCAAGGCAACCCTGCAAAAACAGGGAACAGAGACGCTTGGCTCAACGCCCCAGGCTTACCGCCAGTTTATCCTGCAGGAAACCAAACGCTGGAAACAGGTGGTGCAGGAAGCCGGCGTCAAATCCAATTGAGGCGGCCTGCCTTGTCGGCTCGAAAGTCGCCAGCCAGCATACGCATAATGACATTCAACATAGAATGATGGAGACAACATGAAAACATCCCCCTTAGCAGCGCTTTGGATCACGGCCGCGCTTGTCGCGTCGATTACCCCGGCAGCCGGATGGGCAGCCTATCCGGAAAAACCCATCAAAATGATCGTCTCGTTTCCTCCGGGTAGCGGGACTGACACCAATGCCCGTTATGCAGCGAAAAACATGTCGGAAAAACTCGGCGTTCCTGTGCTAGTAGAAAACAAACCCGGCGGCAACAGTTTCATCGCCGCCGAAGCCGTTGCCAATGCCAAGCCTGATGGCTACACCCTGCTGTTTGCCAGTAACTCGCCCGTTGCTACCAATGTAGCGATGTTCAAATCCCTGCCCTACGACCCGGTCAAGGGACTGACACCACTGGCCAAGCTCAGCTTTGGGGCAATGGGCGTCGCTGTCAATGCTTCTGCACCTTATTCGTCCATTCCCCAATTGGTCGAGCATGCCAAAAAGCATTCTGGCACAATGAACTACGGTAGCGGCAGCGCTTCCTATCGGATTGCAACTGAATTATTTCTGTCCATGGCACAGATTACCGCCAGACAAATTCCTTACAAGGGAGCATCGCCCGCACTCACGGACCTGGCTTCGGGCCAGGTGGACTTTGTATTCGCAGACTATGGAGCCATACTGCCGCTGGCCAACGCAGGAAAGGTCAAAATCATTGCTGTCACCGGTACCGATCGGCTGGCAACCGCCCCATCTATTCCCACTCTGAAAGAACTGGGCTATCCGGACTATTACATGGTCAACTGGACAGCAGCGTTCGGCCCAGCCGGTCTGCCCGATAACTTGCGCGATCTGCTAAGTAAAACCCTGGAGGACATTTATCAAACGGACGATGCCAAAGCCTTCCTGGCAAAAATCAACTGGGAAGCCTTTCCCGGCGATGCGAACGATTTGGCCGGTTTTCAACGCACCGAAATTGAACGCTGGTCGCAGGCGGCAGCGCGCGCGGGTATACCCAAACAGTGAGCTTGCCGGCGCAGCATCAGCTAAAATCGCGCCAAGCTTGATAAAATCTGTCAGACTGTTCCGGTAATGCGTACCGGCAACGCCCCGGGTATGCGATTATCAGGATATTCAAATTGGAACTGCGCCGTATCAGACATTTTGTCGTGCTAGCCGAAACGCTGAACTTTCACAAGGCAGCCGAAAAACTGCATATTGCCCAGCCCCCGCTTTCGGTCTCTATTCAGAAACTCGAAGCCGAACTGGGGCTTACGCTGTTTCTTCGCAACCCAAAAGGCGTCTCGCTCACAGAAGAAGGTGCGCATATTCTGCCACTCTCAATCCGCCTTTTGCAGGCTGCCGAGCAAGTGGAACAAACGGCACTTGAAATCCGCGAAGGGACCAATGGCTCGTTGCGTATCGGCATTGTCGGCTCAACCACACAACAGTTGTTTCAGAAACTGGTATCGGCATTTCGTTCGTCATATCCAAAAATTTCGCTCTCGTTCAGTGAAGCCACTTCGACACAAATCGTGCAAGCAGTCAGTTCGGGTAAGCTCGATATCGGGCTGATCAGAACGCCGATATTGGCCAGCGCCGATGTCAATATGCAAATTCTGGAAAACGATCATTTCATTCTGGCGCTGCCCGAAGGGCATCCATTGGCCAACCAGAAGGTACGCCTGAGCGATCTGGCCGACATCCCATTCATCGTCTATTCGTCCGAACATGCCCGCGGCCTGCACTACGCGATGATGGCCGCATGCCAGTCTGCCGGCTTCTCGCCAAAGATATCCCAGGTTGCTGTTCAGGTGCAGACAGTATTGTCGCTAGTTGAAAGCAATTTTGGCCTGGCCCTGGTGCCGTCGGTGATGAAAAACATCAACCGCTATCGCATCATCTACAAACGGCTTGAAGACGAATCGACTGTTAAGCGTATCGGCTATGGATTGGTATACAGGCAGGAAACCGAATCCATGGCTACTTCCAGATTCAGGGCGCTGGCCTCGGATATGTCGGTTCGCTCATGATAGCCGAATACTGAAGCTCATTAGAGCTATCACGAACTGCGCTGCTGGAACTCCAGCTGCTTGCGTAACCGGCCGAACACTCGCAAGGCATTGCCGCCCATGATCAGTTCACGCTCATCAGGCGTAAGCCAATCAATGGCATCGATATATCGTTTCGTGTCATCATAATTAAAACCGGTTTGCGGATCCAAGCCTTTGACTGCACCAATAATTTCCGAGGCGAACAAGACATTCTCGTGAGGTATGACGTTCAACAGCAACTCAATGCCAGGCTGATGGTAAACGCATGTATCAAAGAACACGTTTTCAAGCAATGTACTCAATGGCGGCCGGCCCATGTTCTGGGCAAGACCGCGATAACGCCCCCAGTGATATGGCACGGCCCCACCCCCATGCGGGATAATCAATTTGAGTGTAGGAAAATCGCGAAACAGATCTGATTGGACAAACTGCATGAAAGCAGTTGTATCTCCATTTAGATAATGTGCACCGGTGAAATGAAAATTGGGGTTGCATGAGCAACTGGTATGAATCATTCCGGGAACGTCCAGTTCAACCATTTTTTCAAAAAGCGGGTACCAATGATGAGCGCTAAGAGGCGGATCTGTCCAATAACCATCAGTAGGATCTGGATTAATATTGCAGCCGACAAATCCAAGTTCCTGCACACACCGTACAAGTTCAGATACGCAGTTGGCAGTGCTTACGCCTGGTGATTGCGGCAGTTGACAAACACCGGCCAGTTTGGTCGGGAACAGGCATACTGCGCGATGAATCAAATCGTTGCAATGCCGTGTCCAAAGCTCACTAGTGCGTGTATCACCTATATGGTGGGCCATACCACCAGCACGAGGAGAAAATAAGGTCAGATCGACCCCACGTTCCTGTTGAATACGCAATTGGTTCGTCTCCAGGGATTCGCGAATCTGCTCATCGGTAATATGGCGCATTCGCTCACACTCGCCACCCGGATCTTCGGCCAGCATGGCAATCTGGCGCTTTCTGAAATCTTCAAGCGCTTTGGGCGCCGTCGTATAGTGTCCGTGGCAATCAATAATCATTCCCCATCCTATTCATTCATGCAATGCCAGGCAAGTCTACTTGTTTACAGGCAGTTGATTGGATTCAGTATCAGTTGGCGCGAAGGTTGGCCTTTTCTACTACCTTCTCCCATTTGTCGACCTGGTCAAGATAAAACGTACTGAATTGTTCGACCGTTCCGCCACCAATTTCAATCGCCATTTTCTCCAGCTTACTTTGGACTGTGGGGTCTTTCAAGGCATTGTTGATGTATGCATTAAGCGTATGGACGATTTCAGGTGCAGTCGCTTTTGGCACCGCAAATCCCCACCAGACTTTTGCCTCTAGATCGGGATAACCGAGCTCTTTGGCGGTAGGAACCTCAGGCATTTGCGCAATGCGCTTATCATTGTCAACCATCAAAGCGCGCAACTTTTTACTTTCCACCTGGGGTACGGCCTCCAGAGGATTGAGAAACATAAAAGAAACCCGACCCGAAACCAGATCAAGTTTGGCTGGTGCGCCTCCCTTGTAGGGAACGTGCAGCATGTCGGTACCGGTCGTTATTTTTAGCAGCTCTGAGGCCAGGTGGGGCGCGCTCCCACTACCAGACGTGGCAAAAGAAATGGCACCCGGCTTAGCCTTGGCCTCACTCAACATTTCAGAAAATGTCTTGTACGGAGAATTCCGAGAAACGACAAGGATTAACGGTGCATAACCTACGTAAGCGACCGGAGCAAGATCTCTGACCTCATTAAACCCCCGCTTGGGATACACCGCCGGGTTGGTAGCCAGGCCGTTTGCCCCAATCAATACCGTATAACCGTCAGCCGCAGCCCTTACCACTGCCTCGGTGCCAATATTGCCATTGGCTCCAGCCCGATTTTCCACGATCACCGGTTTACCGGTTTGGGCATTAATACTGTCCGCAAAAATTCGGCCTAATGTATCAACGGCCCCCCCTGGCGGAAAGGGAACGACCAATGTAATCGGTTTTTCTGGATACGCCGCGTTGGCCGGCACGCCAATGACACTAAAAGCCGCAATGGCGCATATGAGAAATTTCCTGACTAGCTGTTCGGTGATATGTTTCATGAGCTTGTCTCCTGCTGTTTTTATGGTAATAGGCGGTATCACTGCCCTCAAATCTGTAGCGAAACAATTGTTTTTTCACCACCGGGCCATGCTAATAGTTCTTCGTTTCAAATAACAGAAGCATTTCCGACTAGCTAATATTCCTAAAATACATATCTGAACCAGGTATTGAGCGCCGTATTTGACCGGAACAACAGGACATCGCCGGCACCCTAGCCAGTACCTCGAGAATGGTTGCCCACAATTTTTTGCAACAGTTCGCAGGTGCGAACGACCAGTGTTGTGCGAGGTCGGTCCGCTGAAGTAGCCATAACCAGTGTACTGATCATGCGCGGAGCGGCAATACGACGCATATGCAGATGTTCCTTTGCGTCGCTGATCGCCACGGCGTGATCCGTCGCTATGGCAAACCCCTCATTTTGCGAGACAAGTTTAACGATCGTTGCTACCGCGTCAATTTCAAGCGCAATGTTGGGCTTCAACTGCATGTTGGCCAACCGGGTCTCAACCATCATGCGCAACGGATGTGGTCGACAAGGGATGATGAGCGGCAAGCTTGCCACTTTGCGCAAGGGTATCGATGGACCAATGGCCGACGCTTCCCTGTCCTTGTACGCAAGCAATAGAAGGTTATCCTTGCGAACCGGATATAAATCGAGGCCAGGAGACGGTAACGGGTCGTGCAACAAGGCAATATCGATCCGCCCCGCCTGTAGCCATTCGTACAGATGGATAGTCAGACCTTCGGTGATACATAGGCTAGCTTTCGGATATTGCTCTCTGAATGCTCTTATAAAAGGAATGCTTAGCGCCCGAGCTGCGGCATAAGGAAGGCCAATAGTCACACGTCCAAGCGCGCAGCCTCTGGCATCGTCTACATCATGACGGGCATGCTCAAATTGCGTCTGGATTATCCGTCCGTGTGCCAGCAACCGTTTACCTGCTTCGGTGAGAGAGACACCGCGTCCATTGCGGTAGAACAAAGTCTGCCTGAGTTCTACCTCCAGGCCTCTGACTTGCCGGCTAAGCGCGGGCTGCCCTACGCCAAGCACCATCGCTGCTTGCGTAAAACTGCCTAATTCGGCTACACAAATAAAGCACTCAAGCTGCCGCAAATCCATCGCCCACTCCTTTAAGAATAAACCGGCGTCAGAAATGGTTATACCATTATGCTTGAGCACATGTCGTGCAGATATTATGCGACCATCACGTCAATAGCGCTGCCAAGATAAAATTAACAACGTCGGGGCAGCGCTTATGATGGCGGCATCACACAGTTGCTTGTGGCAACTATCAATATTGCCAACAAAAAAGCGCTGAAATACCAACCATCACAGTTGGCATTCAACGCTCCGGAAGGCTGTTTTGAACCGCCCTCACCCGCTTACACGCCGTGTCTAATCACATCGCTTAAACACATCAACTAAGCTCATCGCGTAAATCTTTGCTTGGGCCATTGATCTACGCCAGTCACTTGGGCCAGACGCATGCGCATGCTCGCGGGCGATCTGCTGGATTCAGGGTCAGGCTTCGCCTTCGCCAGCTGCCGGCTCAGGTGCATTACCTGCACGCACTTTTTCTTCAATACGACGCCCGACGTCTGCATCAATACGCTTCCAGTAATCGAAAGCGCGCTCCAGAACCGGACTGCGCACGCCGCCCAGCAAACTGCCGGCCACCTGCTCTACCAGCTTGCTGCGCTGGTCGTCATTGAAAACCTTGCGAACCAGCGTGCCAGGCTGGCCGAAGTCATCATCTTCAGCATGAAGCGTATAAGCTTGCCGGACCATATCGCCATCCGTTTCCCAGCCGTCGTCCATTTTCCCGGTGGCGTCGGCCCAGTCACGTCCCGTACTATTAGGTGCGTAAACGGGAGCATTACCGCTATGCTCATAAGCCATCTGACCGTCGAACATATAAGTATTAACGGGGACTTTAGGCCGGTTCACCGGCAATTGATGAAAATTAGTGCCGATCCGATTGCGCTGCGCATCGTTGTACGCAAAGGCGCGTCCCAGCAGCATTTTGTCCGGAGACAGGCCGATACCTGGAACCACGTTGCCAGGCGAGAATGCAGCCTGTTCGATCTGCGCAAAAAAGTTCTCGGGATTGCGATTCAGAGTCATCGTCCCAACCTTGATCAGCGGATAATCCTTGTGCGACCAGGTTTTGGTCAGGTCAAAGGGATTGAAGCGATACTTGGCCGCATCGGCATAGGGCATGATCTGCACCGACATCACCCAGCTCGGATGCTCGCCACGGACAATGGCGTCAAACAGATCACGCCGGTGAAAGTCGGCGTCTTTACCCGCCATC
Source organism: Pseudomonadota bacterium (assembly GCA_023423975.1). Taxonomy (GTDB): domain Bacteria; phylum Pseudomonadota; class Gammaproteobacteria; order Burkholderiales; family Burkholderiaceae_B; genus Advenella. The sequence continues at coordinate 74,690 of JAFAEO010000043.1, read as the reverse complement.
TCAGAGGCTTCGGCATTACTGAAAAACGCCATACCCTGGTTCGTATGGAAATGGTATTTGACCCAGAATTTTTCACCTGCAGCATTGACCCACATATAGGTATGTGAACCGTAACCGTTCATATGACGCCAGGTACGCGGCAAGCCACGTTCACCCATCAGATAGGTCACCTGGTGCGCCGTTTCAGGGTTGCTGGTCCAGAAGTCCCACTGCATATGATTGTCGCGCAAGCCTGAATCAGGCAACCGTTTCTGACTGCGAATAAAGTGTGGAAATTTCATCGGATCGCGCACAAAAAATACCGGTGTGTTGTTACCCACCAGATCGTAGTTGCCCTCGTCTGTATAGAATTTCAGGGAGAAGCCACGCACGTCGCGCCAGGTATCCGGGCTGCCCGCCTCGCCTGCTACGGTAGAGAACCGTGCCAGCATCTCGGTCTTACAGCCTTTTTGAAAGACTGCAGCTTTCGTGTATGCAGAGACGTCTTCCGTCGTTTCGAACTCGCCAAATGCCCCGGCACCCTTTGCATGTGGCTGACGCTCTGGCACTTTTTCGCGGTTAAAGTGCGCCATTTGCTCAAGAAAATGAACATCGTGAAGCAAAATGGGGCCGTTTGGTCCGACCGTAAGCGAATTGCGATCGCTTTGCGCGGGTGCACCCGCGCCTGTGGTAGAGCCGGAAGCGGTTTTTTTGTTGGATTCATTCATGGAAAATATCTCCTGTTGTACAAAAAACAAGCAAAGCGATCTCTGCAATGATCGGCCTTGCACCGTTAATATAAGCCATTTCTGGTTGTGATTGGGCCAGTCTATCGTACTCATGTTTCATCTGATCGAATCGCGGCTGGCTGGCGATCTTTTCTGCTGAACACAGTGACCTCCTTTGCAATGTCATAGCATCAGGGGCTATCATAGACCGCAAAGATTCGTTCGATGGTCTGTAGCCGGTACAAGTAGCAGAGCGCGGCGCGATGCTGTATTCATCTACGCTTGGCTACTGGCTGCCAGCCATGACCAAGCCACAATAGCAAGGAATGCAATGGGACTATTAATCGACGGCAAATGGCAGGATCAATGGTACGACACGGCCGGTAGCGGGGGACGCTTTGTCCGCAGCGACGCACAGTTTCGTCACTGGGTCACCGCTGACGGCAGCCCCGGGCCGAGCGGCGATGGTGGATTTCGAGCCGAAGCCGGACGCTACCATTTGTATGTGTCGCTGGCTTGCCCCTGGGCAAATCGCACCCTTATCCTGCGTGCACTCAAAGGACTGGAAGACAAGATCAGCGTATCTGTTGTCAACCCGTACATGGGCGACATGGGTTGGACGTTTGAGCCGGACGCAGGGGTCGTGGGCGATCCGGTCGGCAACGCCCGCATCTGTATGAAGTCTATCTGAAAGCACAGCCAGACTATAGTGGTCGCGTCACGGTGCCGGTTCTGTGGGACCTGGAACGCAACACCATTGTGAACAACGAATCAGCAGAAATCATCCGCATGCTCAATAGCGCATTTGACGACATTGGCGCAACTGGCGTTGATTTCTCCCCTGCTGCGCTGTTGCCGCAAATTGATCAAGTTAATGCGCGAATTTATAACAACATTAATAACGGCGTGTACAAGACAGGCTTTGCGACAGACCAGACGGTTTATGAAAAAGAGGTTACCAGCCTGTTTGGTACCCTGGATGCGCTGGAAACCGAATTGGGCGAGCGCCGTTATCTGCTTGGGCAGAGCGTGACCGAAGCCGACTGGCGCCTGTTCACCACGCTGATCCGCTTTGATGCGGTATATCACGGTCATTTCAAATGCAATCTAAGACGCCTGATCGACTACGAAAACCTGTGGAGCTACACCCGCGAGCTCTATCAATGGCCGGGCGTGGCCGCCACCATTGACTTTAATCATATCAAGCAGCATTACTATCAAAGTCACCAGACCATTAATCCAAATGGCATCGTTCCGCTGGGTCCGGTTCTGGATCTGGACCGCCCACCCAGTCGCAAGCTATAAAAGCAGCCAGCCGGTACCGGCTGCTCGCCGCCTACACGCTGCGCGTCGGCCGCCGCAATATGATGTATGCAATAATGCCAATGGACAAGACAATGGCAGACATCAAAAAGGCAGAGGTAAAAATATCTTCGCCCTGCAGGTCGAATAAATCATGGGCCTTGCCCGAGATCCACTGCATAAATGATGCGCCTAGAAAAAGGGACGTGTTAAATAACGCGATAGCGCGGCCCTGCATGTTCTGCGGGTACACCTCTTTGGCGTCGGCCAGCTGCCAGACGGTATTGCTGGCGGCCACTGCAATTACCATGATTGCGGCGATACTGAGCCACAGCTGCTGGCTATACGCCAGGCTCACAAAAGCGATCACCAGAACCCAGGGCTGTATGCATAAATATGTGTAGCGTTTACCCGGACCCGGATCCAGGCGACCGAACAACATCGGGCTGAACACCGAAATAATGGACAGCAGCAGGGCCAGGTTGCCGGCAAAAACCAGGCTTGCGTGATGACGCTCAACCAGTAGCGGCCCCAGCCACAAGCCTCGCAGCGTCAAAAATGCGGCGTAGATTACGAATACCAGCGACAGAATTCCGGGCGTTTCCCGAATTTTCAGCAAAGCCTTATAGCCCGATATTGAACGCACTGCCACAAGGGTCTTCTGTTTAAGACTGAGCGATGAGGCCTCCAGCCCGCTGTCTACATGACGAACGCCAAAGTAAATCAACAGCCAGGTCAGAAAACTCAAAAAGGCCAGAATATAAAAGCAGCTACGCCAGCCGAAATGCCCCACCAGCCAGGCAGTCGGTGTCGCTGTAAAAATCAAGCCCAGACTGCCCGATCCCAAGGCAAAGGCATACATCATTGAGAACTGCTTGCCCGAAAAATGCCGGGCCATCAGAACGATACACGCAAGAAAGGCCGGCGCGCAGCCAAAGCCAATCAAAATCTGCCCCAACTGCAGCATCGCCGGAGACACGGCCATGGCAGAAAGCACCGCGCCCACCACTGAAAACGGAGAAACAACAAGAATGGTCTTTCGAATACCAAAGTTGTCGATCAAAATACCGATCACTACCTGCAGGCAGCCAAATGCAATATGAAATGAACCGATCACCCCGGCCAGCCTGTCGCTGTCGAGCATGAACTCGGTCTTCAATGGGACCGAAAGGATACCGCCCACAGTGCGATAAGCCTGACTCAAAACAAACCCGGCCAACAGAAAATAAAGCATAAGCTTGACTTTATTTATTGAGATCGACTGCGTATTCAACGGATGCCTCTGATTGAGATTTTTATGATCGAAGTTTTAATTGTAACGCACCGCAGCATGGACATTGCCCGACCATCTCGGGAAGATCGTCAGCCCCCATTGGCCAAGTGTCGGCAATATATGGGCAAAGTACTCACTAAACATTGGGCATTGGCAGTTCGACGCTCTTGAAGAAATAAGCATCCGAAACATATAGTTTCGATCAATAACCCGAAAACAACGTTGATCAAATGTTGGCAATGGCTACCGTTCCCGCGTGAACAAAGCAACGTATCGTGTGTAAAATATTCAGGAACATCCCCTTCAAAAGTCAAACATGTCTGCGCCCGTGCTATCTACCCCTCGTTTAATTTTAAGGCCATGGTGCGATAGCGATTTGCCTGCCTTTGCCGAACTGAATGCCGATCCGCAAGTGATGCGTTATTTTCCCGCTGTGCTGGATCGACAGGCGAGCGACGCCCTCGCTGCGCGAATACGCGACCGCCTTGACACCACGCAATTTGGATTCTGGGCAGTGCAGATTACCGACGTGACTGATTTTGCCGGGTTCATCGGGTTGTCCGTGCCCTCGTTCGAGGCCCCGTTTATGCCGTGTGTGGAAATTGGCTGGCGACTCGCCCGTCCTTACTGGAAAATGGGCTATGCCAGCGAAGGTGCGCGTGCAGCCCTGGACTACGCCTTTAACACCTTACGCTTGCCACAAGTCGTAGCATTCACAGCGGCAATCAACAGCCCGTCCATCTCGGTCATGCAACGATTGGACATGCGCCACCACGCAAGTGATGATTTCGGGCATCCCGCGTTGCCCGAAGGTCACCCGTTGCGCCAGCACGTGCTCTATCGCGCGACCCCGCCTTTTACCAGATAACCCGCTGGAGAATGGATGCCATGACCGCTTCTGAACACATTGACGATATGATCGCAAAACTGGCAGACTGGCGCGGCAACACGCTGGCCGAAATTCGCAAGACGATTCTTGCCGCCGACCGTAATATCATTGAAGACTGGAAATGGATGGGTAGCCCGGTATGGTCTCGCGACGGCAATATCGTGGTTGGCAACGCACACAAGAACAAAGTCAAACTCACCTTTTCCCAGGGTGCCCATTTGCCCGATCCCGAGAAACTCTTTAACGCCGGGCTGGACGGAAAACAATGGCGCGCTATTGACCTGTTTGAAGGGGATCAAATCAATAAGCCAGCACTAAAGAAGCTTATCCAGGCCGCGATTCAGTTTAATCAGCAAAAGCAGCAAGCCCGGCAATTGAAAAAACACCGGGCAGGAAAAACTGATTAAACAACGCAAGCCAGAGTTGGACAGTCCCGCTAAAACAATCACGATTGCAATCGCTACCTGCCCGACTCATGCCTCGCTGCTGCCGTTCAATTTGTTCCAACGCTAATACCGCTGGTCAATCAATCTTCCGTTCCAAGTACAGCACTGGCCAGGTCCATCAGAACCGGGCTGAGTCTGCTCACAATATCGACTACCGGCAGATGCGTATTGACGCTGACATTCAATACATGAACAGGCTGATATTTGAAACGCAATGGCGTTGCCAGCGCAATCACGTTCGGCTGCCAGGACGCGGCGCAGAAACCGGATTTTCGCACCTGCCGTAAGGATTGGTGAATTTGCCGTTCAAGCGAAGCCCAGTCTGCATGGCGACGCAGATGCAAGCGTTGCATCAACTCATCACGCGCTTGCGGCGTCATGCTTGCCAGATATGCCCGGCCCAGTGAAGTCAATTCAATGGGTACCCGCTGCCCTGCCACCACATTGCGCAGCGAAACTTTTCTGTTGAAGCGCACCGATTCAAGATAGACCATTTCATCGTGGTCTATCACCGCTATGCCCACATTGATTTTGTGCGCTTCGGCAACGCGCTGCATCAGCGGCCCTGCAATTTTCAATACCGGCGATCCCGAACGCATAGCGTGCCCAAAGCTGAGTAACGGCGCCGCCAGGCGATAGGCTCGTTCGCGAGAATCGTAATCCAGCATTCCAGTGCGCACCAAGGTTTGCGTCAAGCGGCTGACTGTAGCCGGGGCCAGACCGGTGCGTTCGGCCAACTCACTGTTCCCAATCAAATCGGCACCTGGACGGAACGCCCGAAGAATGTCAATCCCACGCTCCAATGAACGATTTTGAGCCGGACGATCCAGGCGTTCCTGCACTTTACTGTTGACCACGAGCGCTCCTTGATAATTCCATCTAGTGAAATTGAGTTATTACGTTCGGCAAGTTTAACGCATAAACTGCAATCGTAATATTGATACGCCACCACAAATTTGGAACGCTGCAAAGTAGTACCAGAACAATCAGACAATGACAGGAGACCTCATGAAAAATAGAAACATATCTAGTGCTTGCCTAAGTGCAGCCTTTGTGGCCATTACCGGCCTGACAGCAGCCTTTGCGGGCCAGGCGGCACATGCAGCCTTTCCGGAGCGGCCGGTACGGCTGATCGTCCCCTTCGCCCCTGGTGGCGGCACGGATATGATTTCCCGGCTACTGGCAGAAGGCATGGCGCGTGAACTGAAACAGCCGGTGATAGTGGAGAACAAGCCCGGGGCAGGCACTACAATCGGCTCGGATGAAGTGGCCAGGGCGCGTCCCGACGGATACACGTTGCTGATGGCGACCTTTGCCCATGTCGTTAATCCTTATCTTCATCCCAAGCTACCTTACGATACAGATAAGGCATTCGCTGCAATCAGCATGATCGGCCATTCTCCCAGCGTGCTCGTGGTCCGGCCCGACAGCCCGATCAAATCTGTAAAGGATCTGATCGAGACAGCAAAACAAAAGCCCGGCACGCTCACCTATGCTTCTCAGGGCGTCGGCACCTCGGCGCATCTGGCCGGAGAGCTACTCGAGTCTCAGGCAAAAATAAATATGTCGCATGTACCTTATCGGGGCGCTGGACCGGCGCTCAATGATCTGCTGGGCGGCCATGTCGATACGATGTTCGGTACCGCCGCTGCGGTAGGCCCCTCCCTGGAAGCGGGCACCTTGCGGGCATTGGGTGTAACCACAGCCGAGCGCTCTCCTGCACTGCCAGATGTTCCCACTATTGCCCAAAGCGGTGTGCCCGACTATGTGCTGGACAGCTGGTATGGCGTGTATGCACCCGCCGGTACGCCACCCGAGGTCATCGCGACGCTGAATGCCGCCGCACATAAAGCCGCCGCCACCGACACATTCAGAAAAAAAGTTCAAGGCGAGGGCTTGGTGATCTCAACAGGCACCCCAAAGGCGCTCGAAGACTATATCAAAGGCGAACAGGCGCGTTGGAAAAAGGTAATTTCATCCAGCAACATCACGCTGGACTAGTCACAATCGAAACAAAGGAAGCAGTGATATGACACACACATTGATCAACGTCCAGGTGCAATCCGGTATTGCAACTGTATTTCTTAACAGGCCTGAAAAACGCAATGCCATGAGTGACGATATGCGCACTGAATTTATCGAAGCTCTGGAACAAATCGCGGCCGACAAATCCATTCGGGCGCTGGTTCTGACCGGCAACGGCAAGGGATTCTGCGCAGGCGGAGATATCGCAGGCATGCAGCGCCGCATGCAGGCTGCACCTGGAGAGGTCGCCATCAATGGCTGGAGTCGCCAGCAGCGCGTTCACCATGCCATATCACTGCTGCATACCATGCCCAAGCCCACCATTGCAGCGGTAAACGGGGCAGCCTCGGGCCTGGGGGCTGATACCGCCATGAGCTGCGATTTTATCGTCGCCTCTGACGCTGCCACATTCAGTTGGTCATACATTAATCGCGGCCTGATCCCTGATGGCGGCGGTATGTACTTCCTGCCACGACGCATCGGCCTGCCCAAAGCCAAGGAACTCATATTCAGCGGACGCACCGTCGCCGCACAGGAAGCATTGACCTTGGGGATTGCAGATCGTCTGGTCGCGCCTGACGCATTACTGGACAACGCACAGCAATGGGCAAAAGAACTAAGTGCAGGTTCAGGCACTGCACTGGCACTGGGAAAAACCATCTTGAATCAGACGTTCGAGCTGACTGCAACGCAGGCATTTGCCCAGGGAAGCCAGGCCCAGGGCATCTGTTACACCAGCACCGAGCACCAGGAAGCCGTGAAGGCATTTCTGGCCAGAATGGCCGAAAAAAAGAGCACCAAGTAACGGGGAAAGCAACTCAATCATGAATGCAATATCACGTCTTATTCGACCACGCAGTGTGGCAATCATCGGCGCCTCTGCCGACTCGGGAAAAACAGCGGGCAGGCCCCTGGCCTATTTGCGCAAACACGGCTTTGATGGCGCCATCTATCCGGTCAACCCACGCGTTACGCATATTGGCGACGTACCGTGCTATCCGGATATCGATTCCCTGCCGCAGGTTCCTGATGTGGCCATCATCCTGCTGGGCGCCGGGCGGGCGCATCAGGCGGTTCGAGAACTGGCGCAAAAAGGCACCTCAGCGGCCATCGTACTTGCCAGCGGATACGCTGAAGCTGGCGCCGAGGGCAAAGAGCGCCAGCAGCAACTGCGGCAGGCCGCCGGTGCAATGCGAATACTGGGCCCCAATACCATCGGCCTGGTCAATCTGACCGATGGCATTCCGCTATCTGCAAGCGGAGCGCTGGAAATGGATCAATTCCCGGTCGGCGATGTTGGCGTTGTGTCGCAAAGCGGCGGCATTCTGGGCGCCCTGCTCTCACGCGCAGCGGCACGCGGACTCGGCATGTCCAAGCTGATATCGACCAGTAATGAAGTGGACCTGGAGATGGCCGATTTCATCGACTATCTGGTTGATGATGAATCCACCAAAGTGATTGCGTTGTATATCGAATCCATTCGCAATCCACAGAAATTTCGCGCCGCCGCCTTGCGCGCGCGACATGCCGGCAAGCCTGTCGTAGCATTCAAGATTGGCAGATCCGAAGCGGGCGCCCAGGCCGCCATCTCGCATACGGGCGCGCTAGCCGGCCAGGACACGATGTATGACGCTCTGTTCCAGCAAACCGGTGTGATCCGTGCGCAACGATTCAGCGACCTGCTGGATATGCCAAGCGCACTATCAACCGGACGCACACTACGCGGCAGACGTGTCGCCATTCTAACGTCAACCGGCGGCGCGGGCACATTGGTGTCAGACAGCCTGGGCGTAGCCGGTTTTGAAACCCCGGCACCAGGCCAGCAGACTGCTGCCGCATTACGAGCACTTCAGGGAGAAATGCCGGCAGCGCTGGATCGCAACCCAGTTGATGTGACCCTTGCAGGTTTACAGCCTGATCTGTTGCGCGGCGCCATTGGCGCCCTGTCGGCCAGTGACGACTATGATGCACTGGTCATGGTCGTGGGCTCATCCAGCCTGGGCAATCCGCAATTGATGGCCGATGCCATTTGTGATTGCTTGCCGCAAACAGACAAACCCATTATCGCATTCGTCAGCCCGCATGCGCCAAACGTCGCCCGGCTGCTCAATCAAAAGCACATACCAGCCTTTATGGAACCGGAGTGCTGCGCTGTTGCCCTGGATGCCATGTGGCAAACACAGGCAGAACCTGCCCTGCAGGCGCCTGCCATTGTCAAGTCGCCCCCATTAACAGACTTGGCGGCAGGCACATTGAACGAAGCCCAGGCCAGAGACCTGTTTTCCCGGTTCGGCATTGCCGGCGCCGACCAGACCATCGTTTCGAATCCGGCGCAAGCACAAGCGGCCGCCCTGCAATATGGCTCTGCCGTCGTGCTTAAAATATTGTCCAGTCAGATCATGCACAAAAGCGATGTTGGTGGCGTGTGCGTGGGTGTTGCGCCCGAGCAGGTGGCCGAACGCATCACCCGGATGCAAACAGACGTCTATGCCAAAACCGGCGTGCGCCCTGGACAGTTTCTGGTGCAGCAGATGGTGACCTCGGGCATCGAACTGATCCTGGGTTTTCATCGCGATGCGCTGGGCAGCGCCATTTTGCTGGGCATGGGAGGCGTGACTGCCGAATTGCTGAAGGACACGACCATGCGTCTGTTGCCGGAACAAGGCGGTCTCACTCTTGCCCAGGCCCATGACATGATGCATGATCTGCGTACCTGGCCCCTGCTTGATGGTTATCGCGGTCGCGTGAAAGCCGACCAGCAAGCATTGGCGCAAGCCATTGTGAACTTTTCCAATATGGTGGCCAGCCTGGGAGACAGGCTTATCGAAGCTGAAATCAACCCACTGTTTGTTCTCTCTGACGGACAGGGAGTCAAAGCGGCGGATGGTATCGCGATACTGGCAGATTGACGCGACCATCGACAGGACCGGCCAATATGATCGACCGGTCCGACCGATTAAGTAGAGCGATTAGTCTGATCAATGAATAGGTCTGACAATACAATGACCGAAAGATTGGCCGGCACTATCGCGTCGTGCGCTTATGGTCCCACAGATCGAGACCACACCGGCACGGCAATCGGTTGTTGCCCCAATTACAGGTCAAGCACCAGCAGCTCGCTTTTCGCTCTGGACACACACGCTGTCAGATATTCGGTTTGTTCATCGGGACTCAGAATGTAGTCCTGATGATCCACCTCTCCCTCCAGGTAACGAATCTTGCATGTCCCGCATAAACCAGAAACGCAGGACGTTTCCAGCTCAATGCCCGCTTCGGCCAGCGCCTCTATCAAACTTTTATCGGCGGGCACGCCGATGTACTGTCCTGAACTGGCTAGTTTGACCTTAAAGCTGCCGTCGGATTCTGAGTCAGATGTTTTCTCTTTATGTTCAGCAACCGGCACCTTGAAATACTCACAGTGAACGGTACCTTCTGGCCACCCCTGGGTTGCCTGTGAGCAGGCTTGCATAAAGCCGGGCGGCCCGCAAAAATACACGTGTGTGCCGTCCTCCGGAGCAGCCAGCAGCGCTGCAATATCCAGGCTTTGAGCCGGGTCGCCGTTGTCAAAATGCAAGTGCACTTTTGCATGGTTGGCAAAAGCATCGGTGAATGCCGCGCAGGATGCATCTCTCGCACAGTAATGCAGTTGATAATCCACCGAACATGCATCAAGTGTGTGGATCATCGATTTTAAGGGCGTAATGCCAATACCTCCTGCCAGAAGCAAGACTTTTCTGGCATCGGGCTGCAGCGGAAAATGGTTGCGCGGCATACTGACCTTGACCATATCCTGCACCCGCAGCGTTTCATGCAAGGTTTTTGATCCGCCCAACCCGCTCTCAGACTTCAGTACAGCAATGACATAGCGCTTCGTGTCTGTCGGATCATTACACAACGAGTATTGCCGTATCAAACCTGGCTGTATGTGTATATCCAGATGAGCCCCGGCAGTAAATGCCGGCAAGTCGTCACCCAGAGGATGAACCAGTTCATATGAATTGATGCCGGCAGCCTCATAACGGATCTGCCTGATCAGCAATGAAAGCGTTGACGCTGTCGCGCTCGCCGGATTCGTCGTTATATCTGTGCTCATATCGTGTCTACCATCGTTGATATCCTTATATGCAACGCGCTCGCGGCGGGCGCGCTGCCTGCCCGTCGTTTACACCTGTTGACCGTAAGTATCTTGCGCCGTTTTCTCCAACAGCTCCATCCTGTCGCGCACGAAGTCCGTGCGGGCAGGACCCGTGTGCTTGTCGCTTTCAGTCAGAATGGCAACAATCTGTTTGGCGACAAATCGGCGCTGCGCCACTTCGGCTTCAACGGTCTGCGCTTCGGGCAAATCAAAGACGTTACCCGAGCAGTAACTATTGGGTGCGCCGCCTGTCTCCAGCAGCCACTGCCTGAAGCCGTCTGCCGAGGCTGCCGGGTTGGTACCGCGGACGGCATCCCGCAACAGCTTCCTGAACATATACAAGCCGGCATCGAATTTGGTCGGATTTTCCAATGCATGGATAGCAATCGGGCGCTGGCTGATAATGGCTTCATAATCGCCAGGCGCATACTGGCATTCTTTATAATTGGCCCGTTCCCGGTGGTTGGACGGAATGGGCGGCATATCTTCCAGCTTATATTTGCCAAAACGCTCGGGTCGGCGCATGGCAACCTGCCCCTCCAGAAAGTCGATGGTTTCATAGCCCACCATGCCTTTGTCTCCCACGCCACGCGTATCGATACCCGGGCCCATGACACGCCACCCGATCATTTTGGCATTCTCATCATCCACGGGTACGGTCCAACGAATGATATGAAAACGGCTGAACAGCTTTTTCTTCGAACCATCTTCCGAGGTATACGCATGCAGGCTCAAATTCGGCAGTATCTGGTGCTGTACACGGATAAATAGCCGATCCTTGTCCACTCGTCGTGCCCCTGAGCAAGCCAGGCTGCGACCCTGATGCACGGGAATAAATTGCATATCAGGCGGCACCTCCATGGAAGCGGCGCCAACTTCATCAAAGGTCGTGCCTTGATAATGCCCATCAACCACATTTTTTGCCGCATGCAATGCCATGGTGTGATAATTGTCTGCCGCATTGTCCTGCACCTGCAGCCAATTGCAATGTTGGAAATTACTGAATGGCACCAGTTCGTCACCTTCGGCGACGGTGAAGCCTCCTTCCCATTCAGGAAACGGCGGCTCTTTATCCGGCGGCCCCATGTACGCAAAAATAAGTCCGTTGCGTTCCACCGCCTTATATGCACCCTGCTGAATGGAACAGGCAAATTTTTCTGCTTCTTTTTCTTCGCCTTTGGGAAACGGCGCATGCAGGCAGGTACCGTCAACGTCAAACACCATGCCGTGATAACAGCACATAATGCCGCGTTCCTGAATTGCTCCGTACTCCAGTGAAGCACCGCGATGGGCACAATGAGCATGCAGCAAACCAATGCGCCCGCTGCCATCCTTGAACGCCACCAGCTCTTCACCCAGAATTTTCAAAAACCGGGGGGTGTCGGTCAACTCCATTGCCATGCAAACCGGGTGCCAGAAACCGCGCATGTATTCGCCCATCGGCGTACCCGGCCCGACCTCTGTCAATTCGGGATCATGACCGGGAATCTTATTGGTGTAATAGCCGCCGTAGGGAATTAATTTTTTTGTCACTGTACCCGAAGTACCAGCGCTTCGGCCTTGTTCTGCTTTATCCATTGGTTTGCTCATTTGGTCTCTTCCTCTCAAGGTTGTGAATACCCGTTGCGGGTTAAATTATGAATTTAATGTATACTGAACTCTGTATACAAAGAATAAGACGCCATTAACGCCCTGTACATATGGGTAAACCCCTAATTTTGTATTCTGTATACAGAGATTGAACTACAATTTGTAAAATTAATCGGACTTGACTGCGCTTGCCCTGCAATATGGCATTCGTGGCCAGCGGCGTTATCAAATACAGACGTGTTAAAAGAGCATCATGAACAACAAACTTATGAAACTGCAGTCCCGTCCCGACTACGTCGACGAAGTGTATAAAGCGCTGCTTGACGCAATTAGCGATGGCAGTCTGGCACCCGGAATGCGCATCACTCAGGAAGAGATTGCCGAGCAAATGGCAGTTTCCCGCTCGCCGGTGCTACAGGCTTTACGCTTACTGAAAAAAGACGGATTTGTTCAGGACGCGCCAGGAAGAGGCATTCTGGTCTCTCCCCTGGACCCGGACTGGACCGGCAGACTTTACGAAATCCGGGGTGCACTGGACATGCTTGCCGTTCGTCTGGCTGCCGAGCGCAAGGCAAAAATAGATCCGCAACTGATCATTGACGGTCGTCAAGCCTCCCAAAGTGGTGTCGTCAAAGCGCTTATCGATACGGACATTGCCTTTCATACCGCCATATACCAGGCTTCGGGCAATCCGCTGATTGCCCAGAGCGCTCTGGTGCACTGGAACCATCTGCGGCGAGTGATGGGCGCAGTACTGCAATCTTCTGCACAACGGCAATCCATTTGGGATGAACACGAGGCCATTGCCAGCGCAATCGCAGAAGGCGACAGCAAACGCGCAGTGGATCTGACCGATTTACATACCCGTCGCGCCCGTATCAGTTTGGTAAAACGGCTGGACGAAGTGCTAAAACAGCAAAATAACCAGGACATCGCCTGATCACTTTGCTATTTTTGCTGCACTCAGATTTCTGCGGTGACAACGGGCCGGCGCACGCCCCCGGTCTCGTTGTTCATTTTCGTTGAGCCTGTCGTTGCTGCATGCTTCTTACTGTTCACCATCCTGGCCGGTACGGCAAAAACCAGCGCGCTACCGATCAACATACTGATGGCCAAGCCATACACGCCGCCACCAGTAGCGCCGGTATGAGTCTGGAACCAGCCGATCAGATATGGGCTGACCACACCCGAAATACTTCCGACCGAGTTTGCAAGCGCAATCCCGGCAGCGGCAGCCGCGCCCCCCAGAATCGCCGGCGGCAGTGTCCAGAACTGTGAAATAGTGGTCATCACCCCCATCGTTCCTATCGTTAAGGCAACAATAGCGATTGTCGGGCTATGGGCAAATACGACACTCGCGCACAGGCTAAGCGCCCCCACGATACCCGGGATAGCCAGATGCCATCTGCGCTCGCCCTTTTCGTCCGAGCGCCGGCTAACCAGAATCATGGCCAGCGTTGCTGCTGCGTACGGGATGGCGGTAAGCAGTCCGATATTGAGCGGATCGTTTACGCCGGTCGCCTTGATCAGCGACGGCAGCCAGAAGCTCACACCGTACAGCCCCATGGTGAAACAGAAATAAATGCAGCTCATCAGCCAGATTTTTGGATCAAGCAAACCTTCTTTGACCGAATGCAATTGATGGCCTCGCTTGTCCGCATCCAGGTTCGAGCTTATCAGCCGCTTCTCTGCAGCATTAAGCCATTTGGCGTCGGTTACCCGATCATCCAGATAGAAAAAAGCAATAATGCCGACCAGAACTGTTGGAATGCCTTCCAGCACAAACAGCCACTGCCATCCCGTCAGACCAGATACGCCACCCATGCCATTCAGTATCCAGCCGGACAACGGCCCGCCAATCACACCTGACATAGGAATGCCGGTAAGGAACAGGGCAGTCACTTTACTTCTGCGTGAAGAAGGAAACCAGTACGTCAGGTACAGCAATATGGCCGGAATAAAACCGGCTTCTGCGACCCCCAGCAAAAATCTCAGAATATAAAAACTTGTTGGCGTAGTCACAAACATCATGCAGGCCGATAGCGCTCCCCAGGTCACCATGATCCTGGCAATCCAGCGTCGCGCGCCGACACGCAACAGTATCAGATTGCTTGGCACTTCAAATAATAAATAGCCTACAAAAAATATCCCGGCGCCCAATCCGTAAACTTCTTCGCTGAACGACAAATCATTCAACATTTGTAATTTGGCAAAACTCACATTGATGCGGTCCAGATAGGCGCACATATAGCAAAGAAAGAGAAATGGCAGGAGCCGCCACATCACTTTCCTGTAAAGCCCCGCCTCATCCTTGACAGCGCCTTGTTCAACATCATTTTCAATCTGCATTATTGTCTCCACCAAAAAGTAGGGTTAACTGGCCGGCCTGATTGTTGTCATTTCAGGCTTGTTCGTTTCGCATGGCGCTCGCCATGCGAAAGCCGCCATATAAACATCACTCAAACATGTCAGGCTGCGTAGCCACTAACTGATCCCAGATTGCCTGGAAATGCAACCAACCGATGTATTCACTGCCCACGTGTTCCCGGCTGTAACGTGCGCGCTCTGGTGTGACCAGGCGAGGTGTGATCCCGGTAGCCTCAATCATCAATTGCTGCTGGCAGCAACGTTCAAGCGCAATAAACCAGAACGCCGCAGCCTCTATACTGTGACGGCTCGCCGTCAGCAAACCGTGATTCTGATGAATGGCCGCCTTCACACCGGCAAATGCATTGGCCACTTTATGGCCAGCCTTGACCTCCACCGCAACCTGCCCAGCTTCGTCGCCAATCACCACATGATCTTCAAAAAACGCAGCAGCATCCTGACTGATGGGTGCCAGTGGTTTTCCCAAAGCTGCAAATGCAGTCCCGTACACCGTATGCGCATGACACATGGCAACAATATCCTGATGCTGCTCATGCACGGCCGCGTGCAAGACAAACCCTGCCCGGTTAATGGCGTGTCTGCCTTCGACAACTTTTCCGGTGTGGTCGGCCAGAATCAGGTTTGATACCTTTACTTGCGAAAAGTGAACCGCCATCGGATTGGTCCAATACAACCCCGGGTCTTCCGGATCCCTTATGGTCAGGTGCCCGGCAAAGCCGTAGTCGTACCCCTGCAAGGCAAAGGCACGGCAAGCGGCAACAAGCCGTTCTTTCAAATGCTGTCTGTGCGCCGCTACACTCGTGAACTGCGGGAGCTCGGGAAATATCAACTCTTTTTGCTCAGGCTGGTAAATGGATACACGACCGTCATCGAGCTCGATACCGGTTTTTTCAAGTACAGCTGCCATGCGTTTTCTCCTGTTAAATACTCTATAGATGAACTTTGAACGTCCTCATCGTCCCACGCAGCTGCCCCCTTGACAAACGATAGTTCTTCATGGAATCATGAATGTGATTCATGGATAATGACAAATATGAGAAACATCCCGCACTTCACATTGCTACGCGCCTTTGAGTCGGCAGCCCGCTTAAAAAGCTTCACTCTGGCCGCACAGGAATTGCATCTGACCCAGTCAGCAATCAGCCATCAGGTCCGCAAGCTTGAAGACTATTTTGGCTGCGCACTCTTTATCAGGCGCAACCGGCGTGTCGAGCTCACGCTCGAAGGCCAGCGGTTTCTGGAGAGTCTTTCAAGAATATTTGATGTTATCGAAGCCGCCTGTGCCGAAGTGTCGCTCGCACCCAAGGCGCAGGTGCTGGCACTCTATTGCGCTCCCAGCCTGGCAGTCAAATGGCTGGGGCCCAAGTTGCCGCAATTTATGAAAGCGCATCCCGATATTACGATTCGCCTGACAACCGGGTCGGAACAGGTGGACCTGGTTCGCATGCGCGAGCTGGACATTTCGATTTGTTATGGCACGATCATAGAACGTGCCGGCATTGTGAACGAGCCGCTCGGCACCGAGAGAAATGTGCCCTTGTGCTCGCCCTCGCTGATTGAACCCGGCGCAGACGCGGTGGCATTGATAAAAAAACTGCTTCTGATTGATTCACAATTGAATAACGTGACTTGGGCCAGCTGGTTTACCTTGAACAACCTTCGGTTGCCGGCCCGACCTCGGCCATCATTTGATCGTGCCGCAATGTCGCTGTCGGCGGCAACCGACGGTATGGGCGTGGCCCTGGAAAGTACCCGCCTGGCCGAGCGCGAGTTGGCCCGCGGCGATCTGATCGAACTGGGAAAAGGCGTATTTAAAGAAATGGATGTGGTCACCCACACGGTGTCCTGGCGCGCCAATGAAAGCCAGGTGCCAAAAATTCGTATCTTCAAGGATTGGCTATATCAGGTCGCTCAAGCGCAACCTGCATAGGCGGGGGAAACAACACGGGCGCCTGCCCATCTTCCCATGGCGCATATTTATGCATCACCTGCGCGAAGAGGGCTGAATGCTTCCAGTTTTCAAGCCAGCGCAATATATGCGACCAGGCCTGCGCTTCAAACCAGGCAAAATCAGTATGCGCAAATTGCCTGACAAACGGTGCAATGGCCATGTCAGCAAGCGCGCAATGCGCGCCCGAAAGATAGGGGGTATCGGCCAACCGGCGCTCCAGCATCAACAGCCAGGCTGCTGCTTTGTCACGATACAGCAAGCCGTGCCCCAGTTCGTAACGTTGCGGATATTTGTAGCGGTCAAGATGGCATTTGAAATCGTGTTCGCAAGACTCAATGAGCGCCAGCATATCGGCCAGCGAACTTGCTGTCGGCGTCAGCCAGCCAGATGGATCGTGCTGGCGCAAGGCCCATAACATGATATCCAAGCTTTGCTCAATCACCTGCCCACTTGGCAGTATCATTACCGGCACAGTTCCCTTTGGCGAGGCGGCCAGCATGGCTGCCGGTTTGTTGCGCAAAACGATCTCACGCAATTGGCAGGTTTGCGCGCTTGCCGCGATGGCCAGCCGCGCGCGCATCGCGTATGGGCAGCGTCGAAAAGAATAGAGAACAGGATGGGACATAAACGAGCCAGGGTAAAAAAAGATGCCTGCCTCACATTCGTGAAGTGCAAGCATGCTTTGACTCTACCACATTCGCATGCGAAAGATGCTGGCAATGCTATTTTTTGCTGGTATCGGCCGTTGCAGGACTCTTCAATGCGGCCATGGCCTTTTCATAATCGGCATGCGCTGCTGCGCGGTCCTGGCCACCATACTCAACGCTCAGATACTCCACCACCGCAGGAATCATATCGTCCTGCAACGGTGCCTTGTAGACGTCTTTCATTTTGTGAATGGTGGCATTCCAGTATTTTGGCGATGATTTCGGCGGCTGCGACGATACATACTGAGATGAGTGACACATCAGGCACAGGCCATTGGCAATCTGATAGCCGGGCAAATCGCTTTTCTTGTAGCCACCTGCCTCCTGGGGAAATTCGACGCCGGCACCGATGGCGGCCACGGGCAGCAACGCACAGCCCAGTACAATCCAGCGCAGCATCTGTTTATGTGTAGATAAGTATTTCATTGTCCGCTCCCTAAGCTGCGATCACACGAATCTGTTCAATACGGTTCATGCGATAGCCGGACGGATTCCAATTGGCCTGCATGGGCTGGGTTTCACCTTTCTGGTTGGTCGCCCGAACCATCAGCTTGAATTCGCCAGGTTTCCGGGGCGTGAACTGGCCAGTCCATTCGCGAAAGGAATACTTGCTGATTTGCTCACCCAGTTTGGCATCCGACCAGTTGCTGCCGCCATCGGTAGATAGTTGTACCGATTTAATTCCCGCGCCGCCATCAAACGCGATACCTCGCAAGGCTAGCGGTCTGCCTACCGTGAGCCGCGTATCATCAGCCACATTGGTGATAAATGAACCAACCGAAAATCTTTCGATCGGAATCGTTTTGCCTGGTGCTTCACCTGGTTTTGCGCAATGACAGTCGTTATCAGGAATACGGTAGGCCTTACTCATCCAGAAGCCATCAAAGACGTCGTCCATAACGTGGATGTCATTCAAATGCTTGACCCAATAAGTGCCGAAGTAGCCAGGCACAACCAGACGTAATGGATAGCCATTGAGCAAGGGCAGGTCTTCATCGTTCATTGACCATGCCAGCATGACCTCGCCATCCATGCCATGATCAATGTCCAATGCCTTGATAAAATCGGGCCCGTCAGGCACGGGCGGATGGTCCAGTCCGTTAAAGGCCACCTGTTTGGCCGAGCCCGCAACACCGGCAAGTTCAAGCACGTCTTTCAGGGCGACGCCTCTCCACTTGGCATTGCCCATCGCGCCATGGCCCAATTGACCGCCGTTTATGCGCGGTTCAAAAAAACCGCGGCTATTACCGGAACACTGATGTACCGCAGTGATTTGCTTGTTGGGCAGTTTCTTTAATTCATCCAGCGTCAGCTCCAGCGGCTTGCTGACCGAGCCATGCACCTTCAGTCGAAAACTTTCCAAGTTGACTTCTGTGGGAATACCGCTCCAGTGATAACGCACAAAAAAAGCATCATTCGGCGTAATCAGGCCGTCGTTGAAAACTGAAAATGGCGTCTCCAACTGCGGGGGACGATTGGTCAGAACGATAAGCGGGCGTTTGCCGGGGAAGGCTTCAAGTACACGCTCGCCATTGCCAAAGGGCAATGTGATGGTGTCCTTGCCCGCGGCAAATGCCGGAGACAGCGCCAGGCCGGACCATAATCCGATGCCTGTATAGCCGACAGATTTCAGAAAGCGCCGTCGCGCAGCATGAGAGCGGTTTGGGTCTTGCATGTCTCTTCCTTGTTGTATCACTAGCGCGCCACACAGCGCAGCTACGAGCCGTCGCTACATGTGGGCCGGCATGACCGGCATGCAACAGGCAGGGCAATATCTTTTTTTATATTAGTACAAGTGAAATAGTCGGTATAGAACCAGTTGGTTTGCCCTCATGAGGCCAGGAGTGCACGGCCCGCATACAAATAAAGTTAAATCAAGTACTTACCCAATATGCCGGGTTACGACAAAAATACACATCGATACACAATTGCAATAATGTTGCTACAACAGAGCCACGCCGTGCCAGAATGCCTGCCCTTTGGGGCTGAAATATTCAGATTAGCGTAAGCTCATGACAGCAACCATGCCGTGTATTGCACAGTCAACAATGATGTAATGATGCAGTTGCAACATGGCGATTCGCTTGCTAAGCTCAAATTCATTTGTAATGGATGCGATTTGATTGCGTAAAGCGAACGCCGCAATTTCATTTGTGATTAATCCCGCCATGCCATGCAGCAAGGCACGGTTCGGCGCGATGCGGCACACATGACGTGACGTGACAAGACACTGCCGGCTCAACGATGATGGTATGCCCGCGGATGTTGCTCGACAGGTCCACGACGACTATGACGTTCCATATGCAGGATTTTTCCATTGCGCGCGTCCACATCTACCTGTACCACCCTTCTGGCCTTTCTGACATCGACGCTGTACGCGCGCCGCCCCCGATAATGGTCGGGTTCGACTTTATAGGCCTGGCCGCCCACCGCCCTTTCGGCAATACGCATCGCCTGTGCAGGGGAAACGTCGCCGCGCTGCCCACCCTGATACGCCAGGGCCCCGGTCGCAGGCGCGACTGCCATCAGCAGACCAAGCATGCCAGCAGTTAATATTTTTTTCATGATTTCACCTTGTGCTTATTTCAGGAATCGGGCAGAAATTTCAAATTGACACTTCTGCAGACACGACTAAAAAAGCCGCGTTCTGAGCCAATATAGCCACAAAAAAATCCGTCTGTTCATTTTGAAAAGTATTGACACATCTGACTGGCAGCAGAAACACACTGCAGTCTGATTGCCCGGCTTACTGGCTCGCAAGCGGGTGAATACGGCAGATGTCCCGTTATTGCGCGCACATTGCGGGCGGGAGGAAAACGCGGATTGTTTCATACAAACCGGGCCACGAATCGGCAACGGGCACTGTCTGTGCAACGTGGCTTGGTACAACGGTTCACCAGGGGGAATTTATTTTTTTATACGTTTTCTTGTCTTTGCCGGCAGACCACCTCGGATCAGGCGCCGCCAAACAGGATCGATCAATCCACTGGGTCCAGAAGCACCTGCACCTGGCCGCGCCGGCAAACAATATGGCAGCCTTGGTGCTTGAGCAGAATATTGCGATCATGTCCCAGCGCATGCACTTGACGCAATTGCTGCAACCACTGATTCAGTCGCGCTTCGGTAGGCATGGCAATATGCAGGCGGCGCAGCCACTGGCGCAGCACATTAGCCTGACGATGTTGCGGCAACTCACGCCAGCGGATCAGAGAAAAGCCAAGCCCGTCTTCAGTGAGCAGACAATACTGCAAATCCATATCACCCAAGTCTTGCAACAACAGGCTGCTTTCTGCCATCACGCGCGCATGGCGCAACAGGTTCCCTTGCCATTGGGGCCAGCGCTTATTCAGAACGGGCGTAAGCAGGGTGCGCACGGCAGCCCGGGTGTATTTTTCATCCCGATTGGTCGGGTCCTGCACGGGTATCCAGCCTGTCTGTGTTTCATAGCGGGCAGCGGCTTCCAGAATCCGGCTGCGCCCCACGTCCAGCCAAGGGCGGTATAACTGCAGGGTCCCGCGCCGGGTCTGGGCCGCCATGCCTGACATTCCCTGCACGCCGGCCCCGCGCAACAGACGCAGCAGCATGGTTTCGGCCTGGTCGTCCCGATGATGGGCAAGCAGCATATGATGGCAATCGTGATTTACTGACCAACGTTCAAACGCGTTGTAGCGCGCCAGCCGGGCCGCCGCTTCAATACCCTTGCCGGTGTCCGATGCGACCTGCACCGGCAGAAAATGAAAAGCCACGCCAACCTGCTGCGCCAGTTGCGCCGTATGCGCAGCCCAGGCGTCAGCCGTGGCCACCAGCCCGTGGTGTATGTGAACAGCGTGGATGGTTTTTTGATGCTGCGCGGCAATCTGGCTGGCAGCAACCAGCAGCATGGCCGAATCGGCGCCACCGCTTACCCCAATTGCAATATTGCTTGCGTCTATCGTGCCAAGAACGGCATGCAAGGACGCAAGAAGCGTAGTATCTGCAAGCCAGCCCGGCTGCTGCAAGAAAGAATTATTTATCCTGGACACGACCATAAGACATGAGTCGCTCCAGCCTTTTGTCCAGAAGCTCGTCAACGTCCATGCCCGAGACCTGCCGCAGCGCTTCGGAAAGCGACCGTTTCAGGGTTTTGGCCATGCTCACGGCATCGCGTTGCGCCCCGCCCACCGGCTCAGGCACCACTTTATCAATCAGACCCAGATCCAGCAGCCGCGGCGCGGTAATGCCCAGCGCTTCGGCCGCAACAGGGGCCTTGTCGGCACTACGCCACAGAATGGAGGCACACCCTTCGGGGGAAATGACGCCATAAGTGGAGTATTGCAGCATCTGCACTACGTCACCCACTGCAATCGCAAGCGCGCCACCCGAGCCGCCTTCGCCGATAATCGTGGAAATAATGGGGACCCGCAGTTCTGCCATGGCGTACAGGTTGTGCCCAATGGCTTCAGACTGCCCGCGCTCTTCGGCGCCAATACCCGGATAAGCACCCGGGGTATCCACAAAAGTGAATACCGGCAACTGGAATTTTTCTGCCAGACGCATCAAGCGCAGCGCCTTGCGATAGCCTTCGGGGCGTGGCATGCCAAAATTGCGCTTGGCGCGCTCTTTGGTGTCGCGCCCTTTCTGATGGCCGATCACCATGCAGGCCTCGCCAGAAAATCGGGCCAGCCCCCCCACGATGGACAGATCGTCTTCATACATGCGATCGCCATGCAGTTCGTGAAAATCGGTAAAGATTTCACGGACATAGTCCATGGTATAAGGTCTTTGCGGATGCCTGGCAACCAGTGCAGTCTGCCAGGGCGTGAGTTTGGAATAGATACTGTTGGTCAGACTCTCGCTTTTTTGCTGCAGTTTGGTGATTTCTTCGGAAATATCGACTGCTGAATCAGAGGAAACATGGCGCAACTGCTCGATCTTTTGCTCGAGCTCTGCTATAGGTCCTTCAAATTCTAAAAAAGTAAATTTCATAGTTATCTTGTCATGAATGGTTGTTCACGTGTACCCGGCCGCGCCTTTACAGGCTGCGCCATAAGTACCATGTCGCCACTGTTCGCCACGGTTGCCACGATTGCGCTACTTCACGTACCTCGTACCGCGATACCGGTTCGCCGCTGAAATAGTGCTCCGAGATTGCCTTGAGCAGGCCCGGATCATCGATTGGCAAAATATCTGGTCTGTGCAAATTAAAAATCAGGAACATTTCGGCCGTCCAGCGGCTGATGCCCCGGATTGCACATAATTCGGTAATGATGTCTTCGTCGTCCATTTTAGACCATTTCAGCGGATTTACTTTACGCTCGTTGAAATGATTCGCCAAATCCAGAATGTATTCGGTTTTTCGCTTGGACAACCCCGCTTCCCGCCATTGGGCCACATTGTATTCAAGAACAGTGGCCGGCGATGGCCGATGACCGCAAAGCTGTATGAAATTTTTCCAGTGCAGGTCTGCCGTCTTGGACGAAATCTGCTGGCCGATAATGGCTCGCGCCAATGTGACAAAGGCCGTTTTGTTGGTCGCCAGCCATAAATCGGGATTGGCCGGGATGATTTTACGAAGAATGCGATCTTTCTTGATCAGAAATGTAACGGCCTCATCCCAATATTCAGGCTTTACCGGCGCAGGTGCTGCAGATGACATGTCTTCCCCTATCAGGCGCGACGCCATTGCGTCAGGCCACCTGGTTTATCCTCAAGCTCCACGCCCTGCTCCTTGAGCTGTGCACGAATCTGGTCGGCCTTGCCGAAATCACGGTCCTGCTTGGCCTGGCGACGCTGCTCGATCAATGCTTCGATCTCGGACTCGCTCAAGGCCGTTGCGGCAACAGCCTGACCTTCGCGCTTAATATAGCGTGTCGGCGACTGCAGGTAATGTTGCGGATCCTGTTGCAACAAGCCCAATACCCCGCCCAGTGCCCGGATCCGGCCGCTGAGCGTGGCACTGTTGCGCCGGTTTGCTTCTGTAACCATGTCAAACAGGACGGCAATGGCCACCGCTGTATTGAAGTCGTCATCCATGGCGGCTTTGAATGCCTGTTCAAAATCCAGCGACCAGTCAATGGATGCTGTATCGGTCACCCCGGTATTGTTGAACGTCTGATAAATTCGATCCAGGGCCGCCTGTGCATTGTACAGGTTGTCCGGCGTAAAATTTTGCGGGCTGCGGTAATGGTTGCGCACCACAAAAAACCGCAGCATCTCCGCTTCGCGTGTGTTGATTTGGTAATCAGCCGATGCACTATCGGGCTCAGAGCTGACAGTATCACGGATTGTCCTGAAATTGCCCAGTGATTTGGACATTTTTTCATCATCCACCATCAGCGGGCCACAATGCATCCACCAATTGGCCAGCGTACCGCCGTAAGCGCCTTCAGACTGCGCAATTTCGTTTTCATGATGGGGAAACTTCAAATCAGGACCACCGCCATGGATATCCAGAGGCTGACCAAGCAGCTCCCTGCTCATGGCCGAACATTCAATGTGCCAGCCTGGACGACCGCGCCCGAAAGGCGAATCCCAGATGGAGTCTTCGGGTTCGTTGGGTTTGGCCTGTTTCCACAGAACGAAATCGAACGGATCACGCTTGCCGTCGGAAACGGCAACGCGGTTGCCCGCGCGCAGATCATCCAGCACTTTACCCGATAACTTGCCGTATCCGGGAAAACTGCGTACCGCATAGTTAACGTCGCCATCGGGGGTCTGATACGCCAGGTCCTTGTCCTGCAAGTCCTTGATAATTTGCAGCATACCCGGGATGTGCATGGTGGCGCGCGGCTCCCGATCGGGAGGCTGCACGTTCAGCGCCCGTTCATCGGCATGCATGGCATCGGTATAGAAAGACGTAACCGCATGTAAAGGCTGGTTCAGTGATACTGCCTTATTGATGATTTTGTCGTCAATATCAGTGATATTGCGTACGTAGTCGACCTCATAGCCACTTTGACGAAGCCAGCGCTGAACCACATCGAAGCTGACCAGCATACGGGCATGGCCCAGATGGCAGAAATCATAGACCGTCATGCCGCACACGTACATCCGCACTTTGCCGGGCTCTACCGTAACAAAAGGCGCTTTGGCGCGGGAAAGGGTATTGAATATTTGCATGGCGGAAATAAAAAACTGGACGTGCCAACGGTCGGGATTGACCGATGCAGCAAAGAAAAAAAGCCGTAGCAGCTTAGGGTTTATACGCCGCACGCTCAACTAAGGCTAAAATACGAAGGAGTAAGTATAGCAAGTCCTCACCAGAGGCAGCATGTACTTGAAGGTTTTCTTTCACGATTTTCTGGATAAGCGCTGTGAAACTTAATGTTATTCACCGATCGCTGTTAGTGTGCTCCCTGTGCCTGTTGCCAGCGCTGCAGGCAATAGCCCAGCAGGCGACAACCTCGTACCAGGCCGGCTCGGCGCCTTCGGGCGCGACCAATGGCATTCCCGCCCCCATGTATGCCCCGGACAACGCCAATGCGCGCGAACCCGGCTGGCAGGGGCTGGCAAACGTTCTGAAAAAGCTGGAGCCCTCGGTTGACACGTCCATTCCGGAAACGGCGTCGGGCGCGGCCAGCCGTCTGAGCACAATGATCACGCAGGGCCAGGCAGCCAAGGCGCTGCAGGAGATCGAACGCCGCCAGAATGCCAACGACCGCATTATCGCGCCGGCGACAGATGTGCAATTGCTGTTTCTGAAAGGGCGGGCGCTGGCAGCGCTGGATCGCAAGCCGCAGGCGCTGGAAGTGTATCGCAGCATGACCTCCAGCTATCCGGAGCTGGCCGAACCCTGGAACAATATGGCCGCGCTCTATCTGCAGGCGGGGCTCACAGACCCGGCCTACGAGGCGCTCAAGACCGCTCTGTCAATTAATCCTCGTTATGGGGTTGCATTGCGCAACATGGGTATGGTGCAATTGATGCTGTCCCAGAAAGCGTTTGCCGATGCCGCCGGCCATGGCATCCCCGGGGCAGCAGCCCAGGCACAGGCCATCGGACGCATCATTGAAGGTAACTGAACGTGATCTCACACTTCGCATTTTCACGCCGCATTGCCGGCTTCGCGCTGGGGGCCGTGTTTTCGGTCGCCGCGCTACAGGCGGCATATGCCGCAGATTCTTCAACTAAAAAGGAAACATCCATGAGTCAGCCACAGGTTAAAGTGCAAACCAATCAGGGCGATTTCGTCCTGGAACTGAATGCTGAAAAAGCACCGGTTACCACAGAAAATTTTCTGAAATATGTCAACAATGGTTTCTTCGACAACCTGATCTTTCACCGCGTGATCAAAGGATTCATGATTCAGGGCGGTGGTTTTGACGCTGAGATGAAACAGAAAGCCACCGAAGCGCCGATCAAAAATGAAGCCGACAATGGTCTGAAAAATGACAAGTACACCATTGCCATGGCTCGCACCAACGACCCGCAATCGGCCACTGCCCAGTTTTTCATCAATGCCAAGGACAATGATTTCCTGAATTTCTCGGCGCCTACTGCTCAAGGTTGGGGTTACGCCGTATTCGGTAAAGTAGTCCAGGGTCAGGACGTCATCGACAAAATTGAAGGCGTAAAAACAGGCAATCGTGGTTTCCATCAAGATGTGCCAGTTGAACCCGTCATTATCGAAAAAGCCAGCGTTGTCGAAAACTGATTTTACGCTGCCCGGAACAATCTGGGTCGCCTCGGATATCCATCTGGCGCGGCAGGTTCCCGAAACCTGTCGCGTTTTCTATGCTTTTCTGGCAGAGGCGGCAGCGCATGCCAACGGCCTCATCCTGGCAGGTGATATTTTTGACGCCTGGATTGGCGACGATGCCGCTATCAAGAATCCCGAACCATGGCTGCAGGAAGCCATCGGGCATCTGGCCGCAACTGCGAAAAAAATACCCCTGTTCATAGGCCATGGCAATCGTGATTTTCTGATGGGACCGGATCTAGCCCGTCTGCTGGGCGCAACCCTGATGCCCGAGTCGGCCCTGTTCCATACTGATGCCGGCCCCGTCCATATCAGCCATGGCGACGAACTATGCACACACGATGTGTCATTCCAGCGCTTCCGTAAGCTGTCGCGCCATCCGATTGTCCGTAGCCTGTTTCTGGCCCTGCCGTTACAAGTACGTCGGGCGATCGCGCGTCGCGCCCGCAAGACCAGCATGCATGCGCATGGTACTAAACCAATGTATATGATGGATGTCGCTCATGAAGCGATATCCGACGTATTTCGCCATCATCCCGCGCTGATTCATTTGGTCCATGGCCATACCCACAAGCCCAAATGCCATCAATTCGAAGACCATGGTACGCAACGGTGCCGCTGGGTCTTACCTGACTGGGAATGGGACCATCCGCCTTTTCGGGGCGGCTATCTATCGATCAGCGCAGCTGGGATCACCATGCACGGCTATACGGCGCCAGACTCCGGTCAACCGGCACAACAATAAGCCCGCACGGTGCACCGAATCGGACTGCAGCTGGCCGCTAGCATCCGCCACAGCCCGCGCCGTATACCGCTGACAGTCGCCCGCGCGCTAGCGGCCCTGAAACAGCGGCTTGCGCTTTTCCCGAAAAGCTTTACTGCCCTCCCGATAATCCTCGCTCATTCCCATCTCGCGCTGCAGCTCTATTTCCAGCTCAAGTTGCTCGGGCAAGCTGTTATTGGCACTCGCGTACAGTGCATGTTTGGTTGCCGCCAGCGCACGTGTCGCGCCAGTGGTCAGTTGCGTGTGGACGGTTTGCATTTGCGCTTGCAACTGATCATCGGCAATGCACCTCCAGATCATGCCCCACTGTTCGGCCTGTTCGGCAGATACCGGCTCTGCCAGCATGGCTGCGCCCATAGCGCGCTGGGTGCCGATCAGACGAGGCAGAAAATGGGTAGACCCCGCATCCGGCACCAGGCTGATTTTGGCAAATGCCTGAATAAATTTGGCAGACTTGACCGCAAAAACCAGATCGCAGGCCAGCGCCAGGCTCATGCCTGCCCCGGCCGCCACGCCATTGACAAAGCAAATAATCGGCGCCGGCAAGGCGCGCATCCGCAGAATCAGCGGCTTGTAATTTTTCTCCAGCGCTTCGCCCAGGTCTCGAAACTGGCCCGGCTCCAGTGGCTGGCGCTCGCCCAGATCCTGCCCCGCACAAAACCCGCGCCCTGCCCCAGTCAGGATGACGCCGCGCAAATCCGCCCGTGACTCAAGAAAGTCCAGAACGTCGCGCAACTCGCTGTGCATCTGCCCTGTAAAGCTGTTGAGTTTGTCCGGCCGGTTGAGCGTGACGTACCCCACGCTGTCACGGTACTCAAACAAAATCGTTTCATAATCTTTTTTTTCCACAGCAGTACTCCCCTGAAAATTCCAAACAGACCGATGCAGACGTCGCTACCGGCTTACCTTAAACCCGTCATCATAACCAATCTGACAATACACCATTGGCAAACAATCGGTACAGGCCCTATCTCACTACAAATTGCCGGCAACGGCAATTCTGTATTGCCGAAGCCCCCGTTCGCCTGTTTTTGAGCCTGGCGTCCCTTGCGGGAAAACGTGAGTTAAGTGGCTCTGAAGTTATCCTTCGGGAAAAACAGATTGCCAACCAGGGGCACAGGTATCGATACTGTACGGCATATGTAATTTTCGATACAGGAATAGCCATGACCGTGAGTAACCAGGCGCTGGACACCGGCGCAGACAAGTACTTCGACACCCAGCTGCGGGCCGGCGTGTTTACCATTCAGCGCTGTGCCCAATGCAACAACAGCATCTTTTACCCGCGCATGATCTGCCCCCACTGCGGCAGCGATGATCTGCAATGGTACGAACCTTCGGGCAAGGGCACGGTGTATTCCACCACGGTCATTCGCAACAAACCGGAAAAAGGTGGCGACTATAACGTAGCCCTGATCGACCTGGAGGAAGGCCCCCGGATGATGGGCCGGGTAGAACACATTGCGCCTGATGAGGTAAAAATCGGCCTGGCGGTCAGCGCCCAAATCAAACAGACAGAGGACAGCGCCTTGCTGGTGTTTGTCCCGGCAGGAGATCGGGCATGATAGACGCGAAGCTGCGCGGTGCAACCGCAATTGTCGGTGTCGGACATGCAGGGCTGGGTCTGGCAGAGGGTTATACAGAAATGGAAATTCTGGTTCAGGCGGCCACGCGTGCTGTGCGCGACGCAGGTCTGACCATGCAGGATATCGACGGCATTGCCACAGCCAGCGTCGCTTCGACCATGTGGGTTATGCCGGTGATAGAACACTTGGGCATCAAACCGACTTTTATTGATAACACGATGGTGGGCGGCTCCAGCTTTGTCGCGCACCTGATGCCGGCTATGCAGGCATTAGCCTCGGGGCAGTGCAATGCCGTGCTCGTATGCTACGGTAGCACGCAACGCAGCTCTACACTGAACCGGGCGGCGATTGGCAACATGCGCAAAGTCATGGATCCGCAGCCTTACGAAAATCCTTATCAGCCCTTGAGCCCGCTAAGCTCCTACGCCCTGGCTGCCGCGCGGCACATGCATCAATATGGCACGACACGCGAACATCTGGCAGAGGTGGCTGTTGCCGCCCGGCAATGGGCTCGGCTCAACCCCGAAGCATCCATGCGCGATCCGCTGACAATTGACCAGGTGCTCTCTGCACGCATGGTGTCTGACCCCCTGACCGTGCGCGACTGCTGCCTGGTGAGCGATGGCGCCGGCGCCTATGTACTGGTGCGTGCGGACCGCGCCAAAACGCTCAAGCAGAAACCCGTTTACGTCCTGGGCAACTCCACTGCTGTGTGGAACCGCCAGATTTCCTCCATGGACGATCTGACTGTAACAGCAGCAAAACAGTCCGGAAAAATTGCGTTTGAAATGGCAGGCGTCAAGCCTTCGGAGATTGATGTGGCCGAAGTATATGACGCGTTTACCATCAATACGATTCTGTTCATGGAAGACCTGGGCTTTTGCCGCAAGGGCGAAGGTAAAGACTTCGTAAGCAAGGGTGGTATTGCCCCCGGTGGACACTTACCGGTCAACACCAACGGCGGTGGCCTCTCTTGCGTGCATCCGGGCATGTACGGGATATTTATTCTGATCGAAGCGGTCAGGCAGTTAAGGGGACAATGCGATGCCCGTCAGGTTGCCGACGCCCAACTGGCTGTCGTCCATGGCAATGGTGGCACGCTCTCGAGCCAATCGACCGCAATATTGGGTACCGAAGCGACACTCTGAAGACCATTAACCGTCGCCCTATGAACAGATCATACACACCTGAACCATGGGCAACATCTGGCGCTGGCGCAATGGTGGCAGATGAGAGTCTGCCGCCAGGCTGCCATGAAGACACCAGGCACACGCATACACAACAATAGCCGGGCAGGCTGCCCTACCTTGGATTGAGATGATAAACAAGATTCTAGACACACACGAAGCGGCATTAAGCCAGATTCCCGAAGGGGCGTCCATCATGGTGGGCGGCTTCGGCGACGCCGGTATTCCCTTTGAAATGCTGGCCAGTCTGGCAAAGATGGGAACACGCAATTTAACGATTATCAGCAATAACGCCGGCACACGCGAGGTCGGTATTGCGCGCCTGATCAAAAATGGCCAGGTCAGCAAAATCATCTGCTCTCATCCCCGCCCTCCGCAATCGGATGTGTTCGCGCAGGCGTTTCGTGCCGGCCAGATTGAGCTCGAGTGCACCCCGCAAGGCACCCTGGCCGAAAGAATGCGGGCTGCCGGCGCGGGGCTGGGTCCTTTTTTTACACCCACCGGCTATGGCACACGCGTCTCGGAAAACAAGGAAGAACGCGTGGTCAACGGCGTTGGCTATGTGCTGGAAGAACCCCTGCATGCCGACTTTGCACTGGTGCGCGCCCATCTGGGCGACCGCTGGGGCAACCTGACCTATCGCTGGGCGGCCAGAAACTTCAACCCGGTCATGTGCACTGCCGCCAAACACACCATTGCGCAAGTCGATAAAGTGGTCGAACTGGGCAGTATTCACCCCGAGCAGGTCATGACTCCCGGAATTTTTGTGAAACATGTCGTACTTGCAGGAGCGCAGCATGACTGACTACATCCGTCTTGACAGGGAACAGATTGCCAAGCTGGTAGCCAACAGCCTGCCCGATGGCGCCTATGTCAATCTTGGTATTGGCATGCCAACGTCTGTCGCAGACTACCTGCCGCCAGACAGGGAAATTATCCTGCACAGCGAGAATGGCATTCTGGGCATGGGACGCAGCGCGATTAATGACGAAATCGATACCGATATCATCAATGCCAGCCGTAAACCCATTGTCCTATTGCAGGGCGCCTCTATTACAGAGCATACCAATTCATTTGCCATGATGCGCGGCGGACACCTGGACTACTCCATCCTGGGCGGCTTTCAGGTTGCCGAAAACGGGGACCTGGCAAACTGGATCACCGATGCCCCCGATGCCATCGCAGCAATTGGGGGAGCGATGGATCTGGCCGTAGGAGCGAAGCAGGTGCTGGTCATGATGGAGCATACAACCAAAACCGGTGCCGCCAAACTACTGCATCAGTGCACCTACCCGCTGACCGGCGCCGGCGTGGTCGATTATGTGTACACCGATCTGGCTATCGTTCAGCTATGCGACGGCCGCTTTATTATACGTGCCATGGTGCAAGGGATAACACAGGCGCAATTACAAAACCTGAGCGAGGCCACACTGCATATGGATGGCCCGTGCCAGACTATCCGGGTGGACAATGCAGGACAACCCTATCTGGAATGAACAGCAGACTCACAGGGTAATG
Source organism: Pseudomonadota bacterium (assembly GCA_023423975.1). GTDB lineage: Bacteria > Pseudomonadota > Gammaproteobacteria > Burkholderiales > Burkholderiaceae_B > Advenella. The sequence goes on along the minus strand of JAFAEO010000043.1, from coordinate 43,525 downwards.
CACGCGGGTGGCGCGCAAGCGCCGCGAGCAACCCGTGCCATTACCTGCCATTGAGCGACAAAAATTGCACCACCTGGTCGTATCCTGAAAAAAAACGCCCCGCAACCGGCGATTACTAGTGTGTTTGAACACACGGCAGCAAAGCATCACTGGCAGGCATCTATTGCCTGCCATCAAGAGCAATATAAAATCCAAGGAGACATCATGAAGACAACATTCAACAGGCTGCGACATCTGTTGCTGCAAACATCCGTACTGGCATTCGGGCTGGCGCTAAGCGCAGGCGCCCAGGCCTTTCCCGACAAACCCATTACCCTGCTGATTCCTTATCCACCGGGCGGCAGCGCCGATATGCTGGCCCGGCCGATTGCTGCGCAAATGCAGAAAACAATCAAACAACCCGTTGTGCTCGAATACCGCCCCGGCGCCGGTGGCACGATAGCTACGGCACAGCTGGCACGGTCTAAACCCGATGGCTATACCGTGCTGATGGTGCTGGCCGCACATGCGATCAACCCCAGCATGTATAAATCGCTCCCCTACAATACCGAAAAGGATTTCGCGCCGGTATCTGTGCTGGCGACCTTACCCATGCTGGTGACCGCCGCCAAACAGACGCCGGCAAATACAACGCAGGAGTTGATCGACTATGCCAAGGCCAACCCGGACAAGCTCACCTTTGCCTCTGCCGGCAACGGCAACACCAGCCATCTGGCGGCAGAACTATTCAAAAGTGCCACCAGCACCAAAATGGTCCATGTGCCCTACAAAGGCAGTGGCCCCGCGGTGGTAGCCATGCTCTCCGGCGAAGTCTCGCTGATGTTTGACAGCATTTCCACCTCTCTTCCCCATGTGAAGGCGGGCAAACTTAAAGGGCTTGCAGTGACAGGAACCAAGCGTTCGGCTGTCCTGCCGGATGTACCTACGGTAGCAGAATCGGGTGTGCCAGATTTTGCGGTCAATGGCTGGTACGGCATCCTGGCGCCGGCGGGCACCCCCGAGGACGTGATCCAGCAACTGAACAAGGCATTCAATGATGCAGCTCAAACACCGGCTGTCAGACAACAACTGACCCAGTACGGCTACGAAATAGAAGGGTCCACACCAAAGCAATTTGCCGAGCTCATTACAACTGAAATTAAAAAATGGAAAACCGCGGTCGACCAGTCTGGCGCCCGCGTCGAATAACGCCAGGACCGCAGCTGTGTATTGCGGAAGGTGCCCATCCTATGTGCCTTCCGACCACAAACTGACCAATGGAGACATCATGTCAAAACGTTACTTGCGTTTCACTCCCCTGCTGTGGCTGCTTTCCCCAGCCCTTGTCTGGGCCAATAATCACTGGCCTGACAAACCTGTCAAACTGGTGGTCGGCTATGCAGCCGGCGGACCGGTGGATACGGCCGCCCGGCAATTTGCCAAATTTCTGGGCGACCAGATCGGGCAGCCGGTCGTTGTCGAAAACAAAACCGGCGCCAGCGGCATCATCGCTGCGGAAAACGTGGCACGGGCTGCGGCGGACGGCAGCGTGCTGTATTTTCTGGCCAGTCCGACACTGACCATCACGCCGCATATTCAAAAAGGAATCCAGATCGACAAGGATCGGGATTTCCGTTACCTGGGCAACCTGGTCGAATACACCAATGTGCTGGTCGTCAATAACAAATTGCCGGTTAAAAATATCAGTGAACTTATTGCCTACGCCAAGGCCAATCCTGGCGCCTTATCATTTGGTTCGGCCGGTGTAGGATCATCCAACCAGCTGTCTGCCGAACTGCTCAAACAGCGAACCGGTACGCAAATGCTGCACGTTCCCTATCGCGGCAACGCCCCGGCCATGATCGATGTGATTGGCGGCAAGACGTCCATGATGTTCGACATCACCGGTACAGCGATCAATTACATCAACAGCGGCAAGGTTCGGGCCCTGGCGGTTACCTCCAAAGAGCGCAATCGCGCGCTGCCCGACGTGCCGTCCATGTCCGAAGCGGGTATTGAAGACTACGATGTAACCGGCTGGTACGGGGTTGTCGCCCCCGCGAAACTGGATGATGCAACGGCCGGTGAGATTGAAAGGGCTCTCAAGACGGTCTCTGAACTGCCCGAGTACCGCAAGCAAATGGAAAAAGTGGGCTATACCATTTCTCTGCGCAGCGGCAAGCAACTGAAGTCACGTATCGATAACGAATACCGCTTGTGGGGCGAAGTTACAGCAAAAGCCGGCATCCAGGCAGCTAAATAGAACCGGGCGCCGCCCGATACCTGGCCCAAAGCAATCAGGGAGCAAGCGATATGCTGATGAAAAAGCAATCGCCTGCTCCCTGATTGTCATTGTTGCGCGATAAATCAGCCCTGGATGGTGATGTTGGCCTCGCTGATGGTTTTACGCCACTTGGCAATTTCGTCGCTCAGAAACGTGCCGAACTCCTCCGGCGTCATGGGCACGGCTTCCGATCCGCTGCCATGCATTTTTTCAATGACGCTTTTGTCGTTCAACTGCGCATTGAGATTTTGATTGAACTGCTTCACCACGTCGGCCGGCGTGCCCACAGGCGCAAACAGACCACTCCACGAATAGGCTTCGTAGCCTGGCAAGCCTTCGTCGGCGATGGGAGGGACATCCGGCGCGAGGTCCGATCTCTGGGGATTGCCCACACCTAACGGAATCACCTTGCCGGATTTAATAAAAGGCAAGGCAGACGTGGCATCGGCAAACATCAACTGCACCTGGCCACCCACCAGATCCTGAACCGCCGGCGCACTGCCCTTGTAGGGCACGTGCTGCAGCTCAATACCGGCCATGCTGGCAAACAAGGCGCCAGCCAGGTGCGTGCCGCCACCCGTGCCCGAGGAACTATAGGCAATTTTGCCGGGCTGGGCCTTTGCCAGCGCAATCAGCTCCTTGACCGATTTAACCTTCAGCGACGGATGAGCTACCAATATGATCGGAAAACGTGCCACCATGCCCACCGGTACAAAGTCCTGTTGAATGTCATAATCCAGGGATTTATTCAGACTGGGTAAAATAGCATGATGAATGGCGGCAAAAAAATAATTGTACCCGTCCGGTTTGGCCTGGGCCGACAGCCTGGCCCCCAGAATGCCACCGGCGCCCGCGCGATTTTCTATCACGGCGGTCTGCTGCCATTGCTTGGTCAAGCCATTGGTCACAATGCGCGCGGCCGTATCGACCGGGCCGCCCGGCGCAAAAGGAACAATAAAACTAACCGCCTTTGCCGGCCATTGCTCTGCAAAAGCCATGGCTGGTCGCAAACCGTATACGGCGGCAGCACCATAAAGCGCGGATTTGAGCAGTTGTCTGCGTTGCATCATCAGGGTTTTCAAAACAGTCTCCTTATTATCATGTTCGTAATGACATGACGTTCTTATGGGTTCTTTGAACTCCAATTATGCCGCGAGAACCTTCCCTGCCCTGTTTTTTATACGTGAAGGATCCCCTCAGCGCTGCCTAAGTCCGGTTGGCGCCGTTTTCTCCGGCAAAATTAGCGTCCGCAGCATCTGCGGTACTTATCCGGGCCGTTGATCTGGCACACCCCGTGCACCATTTCACCACCAAACGGGAGCTGCTGCCCCATTCATACATGCGCAGCTGAATATGAAGCCCAAAAGCTTTTCACTTCACGCTCAGCTGCCTTGCGGGGGTAACCATAATCAAACTGCAATATTGATATCAATTTTTCGGGGTCGCCGCCAATCTCGGTCAATTCATCTGTTGACAGATTAATCCAACGTTTTTTAAGGATAACTTTGAAGGCATCAGCTTTCCATTTATTTTTAAATATAATCATGGCACTGTCCTTATTGATGCAGGTTAGTTCACACTGCATCTCTTACTCTACACCGTTGCGGCCACAAAAGGTCTTTGCGAACATATTTCACAAATTAGTATTTTTCAACTTTTTTTATACTTACACTTAATTCTTAGGTCAATTCAAGTAAGTGGAGTACTGTGGGCGATATGGGCTGACTTTCTTACCCATAGTTAACGAGCATCATATGCTTACCGAAATAAAATTTGCTCGGCTACTCAAATTCATACAAAGTACGATAAAAAGTGAATGGAGAATGCGCGTAGAGTAAGGAACAACCTACGCAGCTTGCACGCTTGACTTTGACAATGGCGTATTAAAACACCGTGTGGATATTCGAGATATGGCAGTGTGGAACGATCACAAAAAACATTAAAATTTTTCGCGCCAGTTTACGGTATATAAAGAATGACAAATTTTGTATGCATGGCGCACGGGATGTGCGAGTTTTTCGTATCTCCAACAATTGATAATAGGAGTATTATCATGATCGGTTTCAAAGATAAAAAATGGGATGAAATCAAAGGTTCAATCACGACTGAATGGAGTAAATTGAACGATGGTGACGTCAGGCAGATTAATGGTCATGCCGATAAGCTGGTAACGGCTATTAAAGATAAATACTCGGTGTCCCAAACAGAAGCCCAACAGCAAGTTCAGGATTTCATCGATAAGAAGCAACCCGCAGCAGTATAGTCTAGCGAGTAAAAAGCACCCTTCAGGGTGTTTTTTTGTGTCAATTCTCGCAGCGTCGCACATGCATCGGATTCTTGTTCCCACCGCTAGAGATCAAGTTCCAAGCCGCCCACTACTAGCGCTCATGCATCCGATGCGATACCTCAAGCAGATGCCCAATGAATTTTTCTGCATAGGCGGGTAGATCGCGTCCGGCCAGACGACAGACATTACGTTCGCGATCGGCCCATTCATCTGTGAGTTTGAGTATATGCAAACGCGGTGCCCGGCTGTAGGCACGGGCGCATTCTACCGGTACGATTGCCAGCCCGATACCTGCGTCTACCATGCGACAGACCGCTTCGAAACTGCCAACATGCACGCGCTGATGCAAGCGCTTGCCCAGCTTGTAAGCTTTGTCATCCAGAAAGGTCTGAATCGCGCTTTCCGGGTTGATGCCAATAAACTGGTACTGGTCGATCAGGGTTTCAAATGAAATTTCCTTCAAATCTTTCAGCGCGTGCGCCAAATGGGTAACGGCCACCAGTTCGTCCCGAAACAGCGGCACTACATCCAGGCCATCCAGATTGACGTTGCTGGAGACAATGCCAATATCTACCGAGCCACCACGGATGGCAGAGACAATTTCCTTGGATAGTTTCTCTTCCAGTTCAATATCAATGTCGGGATTCTCAGCCAGGAACGTCGACAACGCTTCGGACATAAACGAATGGGTTGCCGCAGTATTGGCCATGATCCGCAGCTTGCCCTTGATGCCGGTGGAAAACGGCTGAAGCTCGGCATGCATGCATTCGAGCTGCTGAAATACCTCCTTGGCATATTTGAGAAAGACCTCACCGGCCGGAGTGACGCTCACGCCGGTAACCTGACGAATCAGCAGGCGGACCTTGAGGGAGTCTTCCAGATTCTTGATTCGGGCGCTCGCAGCCGGCAACGACAGAAAGGTTTTTTCTGCGGCCTTAGTCAGGTTTGAGACTTCACCAATATTGATGAACAGTTTGAGGTCTGTCAGGTCATAGCGCATCTTAAGCTTACACGAAGGGGGTGGTTGAGAAATACGAACAATGCTGTCCGCCATTATGGCCTATCATGAAATCCAGCAACAATAGATAGTAATCCCTAACCGGATCGACCGGCCATGCCGGCGAGCGGATGCATAAAATTTTAGAGGAGAAGCCGATGGGCTCAATTGCAGAAGGAAAAGTAGTGATTGTTACCGGTGCCGGTGGTGGTATCGGCCGGGACATTGCAATCGCCTATGCCAAGGCCGGCGCAAAAGTGGTTGTAAATGATATCGACGTGTCTTTGAGCGGCCAGGGCGGTACTGATGGCCCCGCGCATGCTGTAGTCGACGAAATCACCGCGGCAGGGGGCACTGCAGTGGCCAATACCGACAGTGTCGCCGGCTACGAGTCGGCCAGCCAGATTGTGCAGACTGCCATGGACCATTTCGGTCGTATTGATATCGTCGTCAACAATGCCGGGAATCTGCGCGACCGCCTGTTTCATAAAATGAACGAAGAAGAATGGCGCCAGGTCATTGATGTGCACCTGCATGGCACATTTTTTGTCAGTCGCGCTGCTGCACCCTATTTTCGCGAACAGGAGTCGGGCGCCTACGTGCATATGACGTCAACATCGGGACTCATCGGCAATTTCGGCCAATCCAACTACTCCGCCGCCAAGCTGGGCATCGCTGCCTTATCCAAGTCTATTGCACTTGACATGGCCCGCTATAACGTCAGGTCCAATTGCATTGCGCCGTTTGCCTGGAGCCGCATGACCAGTTCCATTCCCGCCGAAACGCCTGAAGAGAAAGCACGAGTGCAAAAACTGCAGAAAATGGAAACGCATAAAGTCGCCCCAATGGCAGTCTACCTGGGCAGCGACGCCGCAGCCGAAGTCACCGGTCAGATTTTCGGTGTACGGGCCAATGAAATTCTACTCTTTAGCCAGCCGCGTCCAGTTCGTTCCGTGCACATGTCAGATGGCTGGACGCCGGAGCTGATCGCGCAGATAGCCATCCCGGCCATGCAGGGCCAGTTTCATAAACTGGAACGCTCTCCCGATGTCATCAACTGGGATCCCATCTGATTACAAGGAGCGCCCGCATGCCACTGGACTACGAACGAATCAAGAACTGGCGTTTTGCCGATACCCGCCACAGCTATACGCAACGCGATAGCATACTGTACGCGCTGGGTATCGGCCTGGGCGCCAACCCCCTGGACCCATCGCAACTGCAATTCGTATATGAAAAACAGCTGCAGGCGTTTCCCACAATGAGCAGCATTCTGTGCTATCCGGGCTTCTGGATGCAAGATCCGGCGACCGGAATCAACTGGGTCAAGCTGGTGCATGGCGAGCAACGCAGCATCTGGCATAAGCCACTGGCAGCCGAGAGCGTACTGACCGGCAAGACACATATTTCGCATGTGATCGACAAGGGCGCTGACAAGGGTGCACTGGTCATTGCCGAACGCAATATGTACGATGCAGGCGATGCGCTGGTGGCCACCATCCAGCAGACTACGTTTTGCCGTGCAGACGGTGGCTTCGGACAGGGCGATGTCCCCGTGGCTGCCCTGCCAAAGGTACCTGAACGCGCACCTGATTATCAGCGCAAGATCCCGGTAGCGCCTAATGCAGCCATTCTTTATCGATTGAATGCCGATCCGAACCCGCTGCATATTGATCCTCAGACAGCGGCGGCGGCGGGGTTCGAACGGCCGATTCTGCACGGACTGTGTACCTACGGGCATGCCGCAAGAGCGGTTGTACAGGACTGCTGCGATAACGACCCTGCTTTGCTATACCGTTTCGATGCTCGTTTTTCGGCGCCGGTGTATCCGGGTGAAACACTGGTTTGCGACATCTGGCGCGAAGGCGCGGATCAGATTCACTTCCAGGCCAGCGTCCAGGAACGCAATGTCATTGTGCTCAGTAATGGCTATGCCGCCCTGCGTACCATGCAGTAACCGGGCAATGACGCTGACTTGATTACACATGCAACAGGCAGTAGCCACTTGCGTCACAGCGGATAAGAACGATTTTGCAGGCAGAGAATGAGAAAATGCCGGACAATGCCGGCATTTTTTTATTTTCTTGTAGTTCAATAAAACCTAGGCGACCTGGTTCCAGGCCCACAATGCCACGACAAGACCAAAAACGATGCGGTACCATCCGAAGGGACGATAGGACGCACTGGACAAAAATCGCATCAGAGCACGCACCACCACCAATGCACTGATATAGGCAGCAACAAAGCCCAGCAGAACCGCAAGCAGATTACTCTGGCTCAGTTGGCCGCCGTGTTTGTACAAGCTCAATACCGTGGCGGCGATCATGGTTGGCATGGCCAGGAAAAAGGAAAACTCGGTCGCTGTCTTGCGGTGAATGCCAGCCATCATGCCGGAAATAATCGTTGCGCCCGAACGCGAGGTCCCCGGAATCATCGCCAGGCATTGCGCAAACCCCACCACCAGCGCCTGTTTCCAGGTGATATCTTCCAGGCTTCTGGTCTGATGGGCCAGCTCATGCTCTTGCAAGGTAGTGTGCTTGGCCATGGAGGGACGTCGTTCCACCCACAGCATAATGATGCCGCCTACCACAAGCGTAAAGGCGTAAACCATGAACTTGCCATCAAGCAGTTGACTGATATGCTTGATGAGCAGCAAACCGATAATGGCCGCCGGCAAAAAGGCAATGATCAAATTCATGGTAAAGCGCTGCTCGCTCCGGTTACCGGTGAACGTACCCACAATCACTTCGCGCAGACGCTGCCGGTACAACCACATCACAGCCAGAATGGATCCAAGCTGGATCACGATTTCGTACACCTTGAACTGCCCGGAGTCAAAGCCGATCCAGTCCCCCAGAATCAACAAATGAGCAGTACTGGAAATCGGCAGAAACTCGGTTATCCCTTCAACAATACCCAGGACAACGGCTTTAAACAGGTACCACACTTGATCCATAATGACGGGCTCCGAACCGGACAACAGTTTACTGCTTGAGCGAAATCAGCATTTGCGTGAAGATTTTGGGGCTGGCGGCCAGCACATTGCCGGTTTGTTGCCAGGTTTGTTCCCCTTCGAAATCGGCAATAAGCCCGCCTGCTTCCAGAATCAGCAGGCTGCCTGCGGCCAGATCCCAAGGCTTAAGGTGAACCCCGCAATAGCCGTCGAAACGACCGGCGGCAACATAGGCCAGCTCCAGCACGGTCGCGCCCAGGCGGCGAAAACCGGAACAATCGTCGACTAACCCGTAGTAGCGTTCGGCGCCAGTACGGTTAGAGCCGGACACTGAAGGGAATCGGCCAGCGATCAGTGCGTCGGAAAAGCGGGTCCGGCTACCGACACGCACCCGGCGGTCGTTCAGAAAGGCGCCACCACCACGGGTAGCAGTAAACATTTCATTGCGGGCTGGATCGTAGACCACGGCCTGCGTGACCACGCCCTTGTGCAATAGGGCGATGGACACGGCATAATTGGGAAACCCATGCACGAAATTAGTAGTGCCATCCAGCGGATCAATCACCCACTGATACTCCGGCACTTCATTTTCCTTATCCTTGGCGCCCGGAATATGACCGGATTCCTCGCCCAGAAATGCGTGGTCCGGATAAGCGTCGCGTAACACCTCGATCACTGCCTGTTCTGCGTTCCGATCAATTTCGGTAACATAATCGTTGGGGCCTTTGCGTGCAATCTGGACTTTATCCAGATCGAGACTGCCACGATTGATAATGGCGCCGGCACGGCGGGCAGCACGTACGGCGATGGTGAGCATGGGGTGCATAGCTTTCCAGACTTCGGTTGAGTAGTAAAATACGCATTTTAATGGACAATAAAGCAGACTTCTGCAAATCCCATCATTTCTGTCCATATTCATGCCGTTCGAAGGAATTTTATGTCACCGTTACATAACCGGGTCCGCTTTATCATGGTCTCACCGACCCACCCAGGCAACGTGGGTTCTGCCGCAAGAGCAATAAAAAACATGGGATTTGGCGATCTGGTTCTGGTCAATCCGAAAGATAGCGGCATTCTGGCCCATGAGGAGGCCCTGGCGCTGGCCAGCGGGGCCACCGATATCCTGGAGAAGGCGCATATCGCGCCCGACCTGGATACGGCCCTGACCGGCGTTACCCTGGCCTTTGCCCTGACGGCCCGCACCCGCGACATGGGCCCGCCATCGCTGGACATCCGCCAGACAGCCCAACTATCGCGAACGCATCTGAATAATCATGCCGATACGCGTATTGCGATTGTGTTGGGAACAGAAAGAACGGGGCTGGACAATGACGATATCAGCCGCTGCCATCGCATCTGCCATATTCCAGCCAATCCGCAGTACAGTTCCCTGAACGTTTCACAAGCCCTGCTGCTGGCAGCGTGGGAACTGAACTACGCCATGCAGTCACCGCCGGCAGCCCGGCACGCCAGCGCCCTGCCCCCTGCCCAGTCCGGCAATTCGCTTCCCACCGCGACACAGGTGTCAACTGATCATTCTGACCTGTTGCTGTCGACCCCCGCCCATGGCTATACAGACATTGCCGCCCGCGAGTATGCCCCCGCAGAAAAGGTGGAAGCGTTCATCAATCACTGGGAAAGCGCGCTGATCGGGATCGATTTTCTCAATCCCAATCATCCGAAAAAACTGATGCCGCGCATGCGCTATATGTTTACGCGCATCCATATGACCCAGGAAGAAGTGGATATGATGCGCGGAGTGTGCACCAACATTCTGAAAACGGTCTATCGGCCGTAAGCGAACTGTTGCGGTCGGACTGGACCAGCAACTGAAGCAACTGAAGGTTGGCGCAGACCCGCCATGGCACCGGCAGTCCCTGTTTCGCAATATCGGCGCACCTGGGGGCGCCGATCTGCTGTTTTAAAAGACGCGAATGCGACGGTGACCTCCCTGGTTGGCTGGCCTGTCACGACAGACCTCGCTGGCATGTTCCGCCTGGCATCTGCCGGTGCGGCAACATCAGATGGTCAGGTGTGGCTATTTGGCGCCATTCTGCTTGTTGGCATCCACGGCCTGCACTGCCACCCGTAATGGGCTCGGGCTTTCAAACCCCTCTTCTTTCAGACGCATCGGGACCTCACGATTCAGATCGTTCTGCAGGTTGAAGAAATTGTCGGCACTGGCCCAGACACGCAATGTGAGGGTGATAATGCCGTCCTTGCGATCGCCTACGAAGACCGACGGCGCAGGCATTTTCATCGCGCCGGGCTGTTCGTCAATCAGTTTGAGCAGCACGTCGATCGCCCGATTGACGTCATCGCCATAACAAACATAAGCAGGTACGTCCATACGACGGTTGTGGTTACGGCTCAAATTGATGATCGTGCCATTCCAGACCGTACTATTGGGAATCGTTACCTGCACGCCATCGGCCTGTACAATCCGCGTCAGAAACAGCCCCACTTCGTCTACGGTTCCGGAAATGCCTGCAGCCACCGTCACGCTCTCCCCCACTCGCAGAGGCCGCAAGCCCAGCAGCATGATGCCGGCCGCAATATTTTGCAGCGTGCCCTGCAAAGCCAGGCCAATAGCCAGGCCGGCAGCGCCCAGCACCGCGATCAGACTGGCTGTTTGCACACCGAATTGCGACAGTACGGCAATGATGGTAAAGATGCGTACACTCCAGATCACGACTGTGCGGAACATGGGGATGATCGTCGGATCGATTTTTTCCGACCTGGCGCTCAGGCGCTGCACCATATTGCCCAGCCACCTGGAGACGGTCCAGCCAATACCCAGTATGAGGAAGGCGACCACCAGATCAACGGCAAAGCGCTGCAAAAAGGGCCAGAAACTTTCGATTTGTTGAATATCCATATAAATCACTCTCTTACATGCTTTATCAAAAAACGCCTGGTCCGCCCTCCGGCAACGCTATCGGACAGGCCCACGCCGATTGCGGGCATTCGCTATGTCAGGATTTTAACGTGTCATAATGACAGAATATACTTCAGGACAGCAAAGCGACACCACTTTCCGGCACCATATTACAGGACAGCAAAGCTTGCGTATGGGATCAGATTGCAATATGGCCCGCTTTGGTCAATGACCATAACAATCAGCGCTTATACATGAACACACAGCAAAGTACGCCTTCTACCTTTCATTCCCCGCAAAGAATCGGTTTTTCCAGTTTTCGTGACCCGGTCCTGGCTTTTGAAGAATTGCTGCGCATATACGAGCGCAATACATTGTTCATCCGAGAGTCCTTTTACCGCTACATCAGCGGCGAGAGCCGGGCTGACCAGCGCACGCGCGCCTGCTATCCTGCTATCCGCCTGCATGTGCCCGACCATCAGGAAGTCGATTCACGTCTGTCATACGGGCATACCACTGAACCCGGCCTTTATCAGACGACCATCACCCAGCCCCAGCAGTTCAAAAGCTATTTGCTTGAGCAGATCGGGCTGATCATGAAAAACCATCAATTGCCTGTGGAAATTGGCGAATCCGATATCCCCATCCCGCTGCATTTCGCCTTTACCGGCGGCCAGTATGTTGAAGGCGTCTATGCCGACACGATCGGCTCTTCCCTGCGCAATTTCTTCGATGTCCCTGATCTGGCCGTCATGGACGATGCCATCGTCAATGGCACATTGCGGGAAGAGCCCGGCCAGCCAGGACCGCTAGCTCCCTTTACCGCGCCACGTATTGACTATTCATTACACCGGCTGCAACACTACACGGCCACCGCGCCTGAACATTTCCAGAATTTTGTTCTGTTTACCAATTACCAGTTTTATGTCGACGAGTTTATTGAGCGGGCCGCCCAATTGATCGAGGACGAAGCCTCGGGCTATACAGCCCTGGTCGAGCCGGGTAATCACATAACGCGCAAGGGGCGACCGGATCCGTCCCAGAGATTGCAACGATTGCCGCAAATGCCGGCATATCACCTGAAACGCGACGATGGCAACGGCATCACACTTGTCAATATTGGGGTGGGGCCGTCCAATGCCAAGACCATTACCGACCACATCGCCACATTGCGGCCCTCGGCCTGGATCATGCTGGGCCATTGCGCCGGACTGCGCAACACACAACGCTTGGGCGACTATGTGCTGGCGCACGGTTATGTGCGTGAAGATCACGTGCTGGATGCCGATCTGCCGCTCTGGGTGCCGGTGCCGCCGCTGGCGGAAATCCAGGTTGCCCTGGAACATGCGGTTGAAGAAATATCGGGGCTGTCTGACTGGGAACTTAAACGGATCATGCGTACCGGCACCGTAGCCACCATCGATAACCGCAACTGGGAATTGCGGGACCAGCATGAACCGGTGCAGCGCTTCTCACAATCGCGGGCCATTGCACTTGACATGGAATCGGCAACCATCGCTGCCAATGGCTTTCGCTTTCGTGTACCGTACGGCACGTTGCTTTGTGTGTCGGACAAGCCCCTGCATGGCGAACTGAAGCTGCCCGGGATGGCCTCGGATTTCTACCGCAAGCAGGTCAGCCAGCATTTGCGTATCGGCATGCGGGCGCTGGAAAAATTGCGTGAGATGCCCCGCGAGCGGCTGCATTCGCGTAAACTGCGCAGCTTTATTGAAACCGCTTTTAAATAACACGTATTTTGAATTCCGTTATCAATGCCGCTTTTCCGGTTTTTGCGCTGATTCTGATCGGATACATCGCCGCTCGCCGGCGGATCCTGTCGGATCAGGCAAGCCAGCATCTCAATAGTTATGTGGTCTGGCTGGCGTTGCCGGCGCTGCTGTTTCATGCCATGGCCACGGTCAGTTGGGAAGAACTGAACCAGATTCCTTTCATCCTGGCCAGTACCGGCGGCATGCTGGCAACCTTTTTCATTTTCATGGTCTGGCAACGGCGTCGTTTCAGCCTGCCGGACAATAGTGTAGCCAGCCTGTCCGCGTCCTATAGCAATGCGGGCTATATGGGGCTGCCGCTGTGCATGCTGGCCTATGGTCAGGCCGGTATCATCCCGGTTGTTATTACCATGATACTGACCGCCTGCGTCCTGTTTGCGCTGTCCATCGTCTGCCTGGAAACCGGACTGAAAAAACATGCTAGCGTATGGACCAGCCTGCGCCATACCGCTGTGGCATTGGCAAAAAATCCGCTAATTGTCTCGCCCGTGGCAGGCATGGCCTTATCCGGTCTTGGCATTGCATTGCCGGCGCCACTGGCAGAACTGGCGCGTTTGCTGGGTAGTTCGGCCAGTCCCTGCGCCCTGGTTACCATTGGGTTGTTTCTGGCGCAAACGCGCAGCATCCGCCCACACCCGGCACTTGGCGCAGTTCTTTTCATGAAAATGCTGTTTCTGCCGGCTGCCACGGCATTCCTGGCTTTTATCGTCTTTGACATGCCGCCGGTGCAACGCGAAGCAGCTGTACTGCTGGCCGCCCTGCCCATCGGCACCGGTCCATTTATGCTGGCCACCATGTACCAGCGGGATACACATCTGGTCTCGCAATCCATCTTTATTTCAACCGTGCTCTCGGTCATCAGTGTCTCTGTGCTGCTGGCCTGGTTTCAGGGTTAGGCCGCAGGCGCCCACATCACCGAATCACCGTGTGCCCCCGATATATATCCGTTGTGGCGGCCTGCGAGGTAATATACTGTTTTGCACTGACCGGATGACAAGGCGATTGTTGCCGCCCGCTGCGGCACGGCCTGCATCACTGCCCTTTTTGCGGAGCATTACATGAAACCCTCAATTGTGGTACTGGATGACTGGGAACACGGGCTTACCCGCCTGGTAGACTGGTCCGATATACAAAGCCGCAGCCATCTGGCAATCTATCACGATCGCCTGCGCGATGAGCAATTGCTGGCCGCAGTGGCCCAGGCGCAATGCGTTGTACTCATGCGCGACCGCACGCCTTTTCCCCAGTCGCTGATCGCGCAATTGCCTAGTCTGAAACGCATCATTTTTACCGGTACCCGCAACAATACACTTGATCAGCAGGCAGCCGAAGCAGCCGGCATCAAGGTCACGGCGACCGAATTTGGTCCGTCCAAAGCTGGTACCTGCGAGCTGGCCTGGTCGTTGATTCTGGCATCCGCCAAGAAACTGCCGGACCTGCTTGTCAGCCCGCAGCAACCGCAGTGGCGTACGCCCGCAATCTGCCAGCATCTGCCCGAAGTGCTGGAAGGCAAACGTTTGGGCCTGATTGGTCTTGGACACATCGGCAAGCGCATGGCTGCCGTGGGTCGCGGCTTTGGCATGCAAGTCCAGGCCTGGAGCCCGCACATGACGCCAGAACGGGCTCGCGAAGCGGACGCAAGCAGCGTATCACTCGAAGCCCTGCTGTCCACTTCCGATGTTGTGTCAATGCATATTGTTGTCTCCGATGCCACGCGCAAGCTGCTCAACAGCGACACGCTGGCGCTGATGCAACCGGGCAGCCTGCTGGTCAATACCTCGCGATCCAATCTGATTGATACGCCGGCCCTGGTCAAGGCACTGCAACAGGGCCGGCCGGGATTTGCCGCGCTGGATGTGTTTGATAACGAACCTGGCATCAGCCCCGAGTTGGTTGCCCTGCCCAACATCTTGCTGACGCCGCATATGGGCTTTGTCAGTGAACAGGTATACCGCAAATTTTCAACCAATGTGCAACAACAATTGATCCAGTGGCTGGACGAAACAGTGTCATGACAAACAGCATATTGCCGCACAGCGCACTGGTTCTGGTCGATATCCAGCCGGATTTCATGCCGGGTGGCCCGCTCGCATGCGAACAGGCTGATGCCATTGTGACGCCCGTGCAGGCCTTACTGGCGCAGGATTGTTTTGCCCATTATGTCGCCACCCAGGACTGGCATCCCGGCGGCCATATTTCCTTTGCGTCCTCTCACAGCGGTCGCAAACCCTTTGACAGTATTGAGCTTTACGGCCATCCTCAGGTGCTATGGCCTGATCACTGCATACAGGGAACAAACGGTGCGGCACTGCATGGCGCCATCGACTGGAACAGGATGAATGTCATCGTACGCAAGGGCGCCGATCCCGCTGTTGACTCGTACAGTGCGTTTTGCGAAAACTATAACCCTGCGGGCGAACGCCCGTTAACCGGCCTAGCCGGCTGGCTGAAGGATCGTCAAGTACGCAATGTGTATATTGGCGGCCTGGCTCGGGATGTATGTGTACTATGGACGGCGCAAGACGCGCAGGCGGCCGGATTCAATACATTTGTCATCTGGGACGCAACCGCTCCGGTTTCCGCCCAAACCGATGCAGACACCCGCAAGACATTGCTGGAACAAGGCATCCGGATTGTGTACAGCGATAACCTGGCCGGTACCTCTTAGACCGCTCCCTTACGTTCAGTGGCTAACGAATGTCTCTCGTGCCGTGCCACTTCTATCATAATAGCGGCATATAGTATAGACGACAGCCCGGCCGGTGCCGCGTTTTTGCTGGCGCATCACTTGGCCAATGGCAACGGCAGCATGCGTATCAGGGCACGTTACCGTGCCCTGCGTGAAATCAATGCTGCTCGATAAAACTTTTGAGAAATTCCTGCGTGCGCGGCTCCTGAGGATGAACCAGAACCTCTTCGGGTGTGCCCTGCTCGACGATTTTTCCCTTGTCAAAAAAACAAACCCGATCTGAAATCTGCTTGGCAAACTGCATTTCATGCGTCACCAGCAACATGGTCAGATCGTGCTCTTCGGCCAGCCGCTGAATCACATTGAGCACCTCGCCCACCAGCTCAGGATCCAATGACGAGGTTGGTTCATCAAACAGCATAATGTTTGGTCGCATCGCCAGCGCACGCGCAATAGCCACGCGCTGCTGCTGGCCGCCGGAGAGCTGGCTAGGGAACTTGTCGCTTTGATCGGACAGGCCCACCAGTTCGAGATACTTGTCGGCGCGCTCGTTGGCTTCGTCTTTGGACAGCTTGAGCACCTGCACCGGCGCTTCGGTCACGTTGCGACGCACCGTCATATGCGGAAACAGATTGAACTGCTGAAATACCATACCCATTTCCTTGCGCATCTCGCGCAAGTGCTCTTCTGCTGCGGGCACCAGCTCACCGTTTTTCTCTTCGTGCCATAACGGTCTGCCGGTCACATAAATTACGCCATCATTGATGTTTTCAAGTGTCATCAGGATACGCAGCACCGTGGATTTACCGGAACCGGACGGGCCGATAATGGTCACTTTTTCGCCCTTGCGAACTTCGAAATCCAGTTCGTCCAGCACAGTCACATCGCCAAATTTCTTGACGACTTTTTCAAAGCGGATAATCGGCTCGCCGGTATCCGTGCCGGTAGCAGCACCATCTGCAGTCAAAGCATCTTGGCCCTGCGGGTGATCCGGGGTGCTCGTCGAATTATCATTATTCATCGGATTATTCATCGTAAAGGTATTCCTCGTTTGGGCAGGTGGGTGTCCAGATATCGCACCCCATAGGACGCGACGATCGTCAGGATCAGGTAAATGATCCCCACCATGGATAGCGGTATCAGATAATTGAAGGTACGATCACCTATGATTTTTGCAACATTGAGCATTTCCAGCACAGTAACCACCGACAGTACCGGCACATCTTTCATGATGGACACCAGATAGTTTCCCATCGCCGGGATAATGCGCGGGATGGCCTGAGGCAAAATAATGAAACCGAAAGTGCGCACAGGCGCCAGGTCCAATGCCCGGGACGCTTCGGTCTGCCCGCGTGGAATGGACTCGATGCCGGCCCGGTAGACCTCTGACAGGTAGGCGCTATACTGCACCCCCAATGCCAGCGCCCCTGTCAGGAAAGCGGGCAGGACAATGCCATGCTCGGGCAAGACATAATAAAGAAAGAAAAGCTGAACCAGCAATGGCGTATCGCGGATAAATTCAGTGATGAATTTTGCAGGCCACGAAATGATAGCCAGGCGGGCACTTTTGAGGCCCGCCAGAATCAGGCCCAGCACCATTGCCACAAGAAAGCCCAGCACGGTCGCCTGCAGCGTAACCACCAGGCCTTTGAGCAGTATCGGAAAAATCGAAACAGCAAACGCCCAGTTACTGCTGGTGTCCCATTCAATTCCAAATAGCATGCTCAGGCCCTCCCCGCGCGCCAGCGCCCGACAGAGCGCTCCAGCAGTTTCATGATACCGGTCAGAATCAGCGCCATGCCGAAATACATGAAGAGCAAAATGGTGTACACCGTCGTGCTGTCCTGTGTGTAATTGCGGATCTGTTCAGCACGAAACGCCATATCGCCCAGGCTGATCAACGATACCAATGCTGTATCTTTAAGATTTTGCACCGCCAGGTTACCAAAGCTGGGCATCATTTCCGGAATGGCCTGGGGCAGGCAAATAAACCGTAGTGTCTGGCGCGGCGTAAAGTCCAGCGCCTTGGCCGCCTCAAATTGCGAGCGCGGCACTGCCTGCAGGGCACCCCGTACGACTTCGGCGCCATAGGCGCCGATATTGAACCCCAGAGCCAGCGTACCGGCGACAAGTGGCGCCATACGAAAGTCCAGGCCCAGGGCCTGCCCCAATAGCGGCAGCGCAAAGAATAGCCAGAACAGTTGCACCAGCAGCGATGTTCCACGAAAAATCTCGACAAAGCAGATCGAGAATCCGCGATAAAACCAGTTGCTTGAAAGCTTGCCGATACCGAACACAAACGCGGTAATCGCACCCAGTATGGTCGAATAGACCGTCAGTTGAACGGTCACCCACGCCCCCTGCAACAGGGGCGTCAGATATATATTCCAATCCATCGGTCGCCTTTTGTTTTTTGGAAATGAAATGAAGGGTGCAAGCAGCAGCCTGCACGAGCCGGTGAGTTTGAACCAGGTGGCCATCGCCACACCAGGGATGGGTCTGCAATCGCCTCACAGACCCATGTGCACACGCCAAACGGCTTGCGCATAACCCTCAGAAGGGCTACGCCCTGATTACTTTGCTGCGCAAAGCTGTTCTGTGGTCTGCTTGGTAGACTCTTCCAGATCATGCTCGGTAAAGCCATAAGTTGTCAGAATTTTTTTCCACTCTGGTGTTTTCTTGAACTTGGCCAGTTCTTCGTTGACTGCTTTACGCAGATCATCGGAGTCCTGATCAAAGGTGAAACCGCCCCAGCTGCGCGCCGGTTTGCCATCAATCACCGGATCTTCAAATTTTCCTGCCGGCTCAACTTTATCACTCTTGTCGGCCAGCTCACTGACCGTCAGGCTGGTCGCGGCATAGGCTGCAGCACGGCCGGTAGATACTGTTGAAATCGCATCTGCATTATTGGAGATGGTCACCATGCGGCTGTCGTCAACGCCGAGTTTCTGCAGCATTTCGAGCTGGTCAGCACCCGCCATGATGGCAATTTTCTTGTCTGATTTGCTGAAGTCTTCGTATTTATGCAGATTGTCCGGATTGCCTTTGGCAACCAGCAGGCCTTCACCATAGGAGCTATTAGGTTCAGAGAAAGCCACTTGCTGACAACGCTGAGGCAGGATAGCCATCTCTGCTGCGACCATGTCGAACTGGTCGGCTTTCAGGCCTGGAATCAGTGA
Organism: Pseudomonadota bacterium; assembly: GCA_023423975.1. GTDB lineage: Bacteria > Pseudomonadota > Gammaproteobacteria > Burkholderiales > Burkholderiaceae_B > Advenella. The sequence goes on along the minus strand of JAFAEO010000043.1, from coordinate 24,489 downwards.
GCTGAAACCCGTGGTGACCCATTTTATTTCCTTGATACCAAGCTGTTCCATAATATGCTTGGCCACTTCCGGTCCGGCGCCTTTGGCCTCACCAGTTGGGTCGACAAAACCATAAGGTATTTCATTGGCGACTGCAATTCGCACCACGCCTTTGTCTTTAATTTCCTGCAACGAGGCAGCTGACGCCGCTGTACCAAAAGCCGCAGCGGTTGCTACAGCGAGAGCCAGCAGGGTTCGAGTTTTGAGCATTCTATTCATCGTTCTACTCCCCTTGAAGTTGATTTATCCTGAAGTTTTTATCCGGAGTCTATCCTGATAAAAATTGCATTTGAAATAACTTTCAAACGCAGAATACAACCCACTTTCATGCATAAAATTCATCACATGACGAGTGTGTTTTCTGCGCTAGCGGTTATCGCTTCATTTATAGAAGTAACATAAATAAATGGTTCAACACAACCGAAATAGATTAATTTCGATATATTCGTTACATCCAAAAAGGCGTCATTTAGATGAAATATATACATGGAAAACCCTAGGTTTATTTCATATGAAATAAATTTTATAAATGAAAAAACTATTGTGATGCAATTTTATAATCGCTGGGAAAACACGCTTTATGCCCCAACCAGATAGCGGCCTGTGCTGGTTATTGCGACCATTTGCCAACCATCCAATAAATGTTTTTTTAGCTTGATCAAAACTCAACAAATAATTGCGAAAATCAGGACCAATTGCAATCTTCCCATGCGAGGCGGATCGGAAATTCATTCATACAAAAAGTTACAGCCGTGAATCGGAATACTATCGCTTGATGAGCTATCAATTTTCTTGCGAACGTACCCGCCAGCCATAAATATTTCATATGCGATGGTCATGATGTTGATGATGCCCGATATGCTGGTGATGGTCGCAATTTTGGCGTGGCACCCTTGATGTGCCATAAGCGCACGCCACACTGCTGCCTTGCTGTCGCGACAACGATCAGGCCATATCATGTCAGGTCACATGTCGTGTCATGCAATACAGGCGACACAGCAATCTCGCCCGGTCAGTACTGACCCCGCCTGTTGCAGCAGCCTACTGCCAGATTCTTAATAATTGCCTGAGCGTGTCAAGCGCCTGTGGATTCATGGGCCAAGCAGAAGGTGGCCGGGTTGCACCGCAATTGTGACCTTGAAGTTGTAATGCGGTCTTCACAACCGTCACATTGGCACCGTTATTTTCTTCTGCCCGCAATTGCTCAAACGGCAGCATTTGCGCGATTAACTGATTTGCCGCAGTGTAGTCACCTTTCTCAAGTGCATTATGGATTGCAGCACTGTGGCCAGGGGCCACGTTTATCAACCCTGAAGTAAACCCGCGGGCGCCTACCGCGTAAAACGGTGGTGCCCAGGTCTCGGCCAGGCCACCTACCCACGCTATATCCAAATGCCGTGTGCGGGCAATTGCGTCGGCTAGCACCAGTGGCGTCGGGGATGCCCATTTGACGCCAACCACAGAGTCAACACTGCAAAGCGCTTCTATGGCAGCCATGCCAATTGCCTCATTACGCAGATACAGCACCAGCGGCAGACCCTGCGCCGCTTCTTCGATACGACGTACGTAGGCAAGTATGCCTCGTGGCGACACAAAGGGATCCGGCGGCTGATGAATCATCAGCGCATCGGCGCCGGCCGCCCGGGAAGCGGCCGCAAGGTCGCAGGCCTCTTCAATACCACGCCCCACTCCGCCGAGCAACGGAATTCGCCCGCGTATCTGATCCGCCGCGGCTGATACCATAGCCTCGCTTTCCCCGTAGCGCAAGCTGTAGTACTCACTGGTATTACCATTGGCCACCAGTATGTGTATGCCTGCATTTATTGCACTATCGATAATGGGCTGCAGTCGTGCCGGTTCAATCTTGCCGTGATCATCAAAGGGGGTTACCAGAATGCCTGAAATACCATCAAGCGCAGCCCGCACCTGCGCCCGGTCGAAAGTTGCCATATCCGTCTCCAGAAGAAAATTTGTCGTAAATCGTTAAACAGGCAATGTGCTGCGACGAATGCACGCCTGCGCATCGCTCTTGACTGCAGGTGCCAGTGCCGTTCCCAGACCCGGAGCATCGGGACGCAACAGGAATCCTTTCTCCAGAACAGGCAACTCGGTAACCAGGTCTTTATAAAAGGTATGAAGAAACGCACGTACCACTTCCTGAAAAATCGCATTGGGCGATGCCAGGGCCAGGTGTAGAGAAGCCCACAGCACTACCGGCCCGGTACAGTCGTGCGGCGCGATCGGCTTTTGATATGCATCAGCAAGGCTGGCAATTTTCCTGCCTTCGCTGATACCACCACACCAGGATAGATCAAGCATCACAATATCCAGTGCGTGTTCCGCCAGCAAATCACGAAACGTACTCTGAGAGGCCAGAGTTTCACTGCCACATACAGGGATCTGCGCAAGCCTGCGGTAGTCTGCCAGCAGTCCTGGGCTATCCATCTTTATTGGATCCTCTGCCCAGAAGGGACGAAATTGCTTGAGTTCCCGGGCGATGGCCAGTGCGCAAGTGACATTCCACATAGAATGAAATTCACACATGATTTCAATTTCGTCACCAACGGCCAGCCTGATTTTCTCAAACACCTCAAGGCCTTGCCGCATTTGCCGTGCACTGACATACTGACCACCAGTTTCCATGGCGGCACCATCGAATGGCCATATTTTCATGGCGCCGAAGCCCTCATCAATCAGGCTAAGAGCCAGTTGCGCCGGGTCTTCGATAAAGGCGATCTGATCGTCATAACGGCCACGGATTTTTTCTGCCCCCGGCTGAATCAGCCGACGTTGAATACTTTTACTATTGTAGTCAACGCCGGCGCAGGTATTGTAGGCGCGCATGCGATCATGACAAGCGCCACCCAGCAACTGGTACACGGGTTGGTCGGTAACCTTGCCGAAGATATCCCATAGGGCGATATCGATAGCCGACGCAGCACGACTCTCTACGCCACTGCCGTTGAAACCCAGATAGCCACGAAAAAGCACCTTGTGCAGACGCTCGATGTCCAGCGGATTTTCTCCCAGAATCAATGGCGCCGCCATGGAATGCAGATAGGTTTCCACCGCCTGCGCGCCGCGAAAGGTCTCACCCAGCCCGACGACACCCTCATCTGTTTCTATTTCAACCCAGATCAAATTAGGCTGGGATTTGAGTCTTGTAGTTTCAATACCTGTAATACGCATGTTTTTTACTCTGTGGAAATACGTTGGGCGCGGATCAATTCGGCCCATTTATCATGTTCGGATTTGATGTGCCTGGCCAGTACAGACGGTGTACCACCAATGGCTCCGATGCCTGATTGATTCAGTTTGCTGATGACAGCAGGATCCTTGAGGGCGTGATTGAACGCCGCATTCAATCTTTGAATCACCGGTACCGGTGTCCCCGCAGGCGCCCCGATAGCAAACCAGGGCTCGATGACGAAACCTTTATAGCCCAGCTCCTCCATGGTTTGCACATTGGGCAAATTGGCCGAGCGAGTGCGCCCTGTTACGGCAAGCGCATTAACCTTTCCCGATTTGATAAACGGCAGAATCGACGGTTCATTATCAAAGAAAACATCTATTTGTCCGCCGATCAAATCAGTAATTGCGGGGCCAGATCCTTTGTATGGCACGTGCAACAAAGAGATATTGGCCATTTTCTTGAGTAGTTCGCCTGCCAGGTGATTGGATGCGCCCACGCCGGAAGAACCATAGCTGATATCACCCGTTTTTGCTTTGCCGATCAGCGTCTGCACGCTATCGATTCCCGTATTGGGTCCGGTAACAAACGCATTGATGGACGAACCCAGCAATATGACCGGTGCAATATCTTTGAACAGATCAAAGCCCGGATTGGTATACAGACTGGCGTTGACCGAGCAGTTGCCAATGCTGCATAAAAATATGGTGTAGCCGTCGGCCGGTGCATTAACTGCGGCAACGGTGCCGATATTACCGGTCGCGCCCGGACGATTGTCAATAACGATCGGCTGCTGCAGATCGTCTGCGGCAGCACCGGCTACCAAACGGGAAACCAGATCGCCAGAGCCACCTGGCGGGACCGGAACAATCATGCGAATCGGCTTGGACGGAAACGGCTGCGCGCCGGCCAGGCCCGGACTGACCAAGGCCCCGGCCAGCGCCAGCAAGAGCGCGGTGATTGGTTTTTTCATGCATTGTCTCCTTGCTGCGAACATAAATGGTTGTTCGCTATTGTGATGCGTAGGTCTTTTTATTTTAAAGATACAATCATATAATCATTATATAATTAATGTCAATCGTTCAGTAGCAGGTAAACCGCTACGTAACAGGTATACTTGTCGCCATGTCTTCATCCCAGTTACGAAACTTCCATCAACAAATAGTCGATGCTTTAGGTAGCAGTATTGTTGCCGGGCATTTTGCCGAAGGCATCCAGCTTCCCACCGAACCGGAATTGGCCAACACGTATGGCGCCAGTCGCCTTATTATCAGAGAGGCGATGAAAAGCCTGGCCGCCAAAGGCCTGGTTTCAATCCGGCCACGCACCGGCACACATGTACTGCCACGCAGCAAATGGAATCTTTTTGATCCATCCGTGCTGGACTGGTACGCAAGATTGCCGCCAGACAAAAAACTGATGGCCGACCTGATGGAATTGAGGCAGGCCATCGAGCCACAGGCGGCACATCTGGCCGCAGTACGGGCCGAACAAACAGATATTGAGGCATTGCAACTGGCATACCAGGCCATGTCTTGCGCAAATAATCGTGCGGACTATATCGAAGCCGATTTACGTTTTCATGGCGCAGTCTTGCACGCCAGCGGCAACGTTTTCTTCAGGCAACTGGAAATGGCGTTATCTGCAGTCTGGACCATGAGTTTTCGGGCATCCAGTGACCAGTGGGGCCCAGACCCCCAGGCATTGACGCTGCATAAGACACTGCTGGATGCCATCGGCGCCCACGACCCCAAGGCGGCGGAAAAAGCCGTGCTGGCACTGATCGACAGAGCAGTAATGCGGATTGGCGAATGACTCGTCGCCCAACCGGGCCCTGGATAATCGTAAAATAGCCGATTGAACGCCAGAATACTTTAGACAATTTATCACTCATGCCTGCAGAAACCAGTAAAATCGCGCCTTCCGGGCACACACCCATGATGCAGCAGTACCTGCGCCTCAAACTTGAGGCCGGATCTGTACTACTGTTCTACCGTATGGGAGATTTTTATGAAATGTTCTATGAGGATGCCGAACAGGCAGCCAGGCTGCTGAATCTGACACTCACCAAGCGGGGTAACTCAAATGGCCAGCCCATTCCCATGGCAGGTGTTCCGGTGCATGCCATGGAAACCTATCTGGCGCGTCTGGTGGCCATGGGCGAATCGGTGGCGATCTGCGAACAGATCGGCGATCCTGCCACAAGCAAGGGGCCCGTTGACCGCAAGATCGTGCGCATCGTTACGCCTGGTACGCTGACCGACGAAACCCTGTTGCCTTCAAAGCTGGACCGCCCCCTGCTGTCGGTTTTCCTGCCGCCCAAAGGCAAGGCGCCAAAATACGGGCTGGCCTGGCTCAACCTGGCCAGCGGCCAGTTCAAAGTGACACAATGCGATAAGGAAGCCCTGGACTCGGAAATCCATCGCATCGCCCCCGCTGAAATCGTACACGCCGACTCTTTTGCCCTAGAGACAAAGTTTGGCGGCTCAATCAGTCATACTGCAGACTGGCACTATGACCTGAATGATGCCAACACCCTGCTTTGCCAGCATTTCCAGATCGATTCGCTGGGCAGTTTCGGCATGGCCGATATGCCTGCCGCCATCTGCGCGGCCGGCGCGCTGCTGCGCTACGTGGAACGCACGCAAACGCAAACGCAATCGCTGTCGCACGTCCAGCACATCATGGTCGATCATGCACTGGACTATCTGGTGCTGGATCCGGTCACACGCAAAAATCTGGAAATTACCGAAACCATCAGCGGAGAGAGCCGGCCCACTCTGTTTTCTTTGCTGGATCATTGTGAAACGCCCATGGGCAGTCGCAAGCTGCGTCATTGGCTGCACCACCCGCTGCGCGCCAATAGCCAGATCCAAGCGCGCCAGACCGCAGTTGCAGCCATGCTGACCGGACGCCCCGACGGGCCCGTGCATCCTCATATCGCATTGGATAATCTGCGTACAGAACTCAATGCGTTTCCCGATCTTGAACGTATCGCAACACGTATCGCCCTGCGTTCGGTGCGCCCCCGCGAGCTGGCCAGCCTGCGCGATGCGCTGGCGCGCCTGCCACAGCTGCAGACGGTTTTACGCAACCAGCATGCCAATGCCGATCGCCTTGACGTCCTCAACAATGAACTGACCCTGGATGCCAGCCTGCACGCAGCACTGCAGGCTGCCGTCGCAGCAGAACCAGCAGCGATGATCCGCGATGGCGGCGTGATCGCGCCCGGTTTTGACGCTGAGCTGGACGAGCTGCGTACCCTGGCCAGCGACAGCGGCGCCTTTCTGGTAGAGCTGGAGGCCAGGGAACGCCAGCGCAGTGGCATTGCCAATCTGCGTGTGGAGTTCAACCGGGTTCACGGCTTTTTCATTGAAGTATCCAAGGGCCAGGTCGACAAAGTGCCTGATGACTACCGGCGCCGTCAGACGCTCAAAAATGTCGAACGTTATATTACGCCGGAGCTCAAGGGCTTCGAAGACAAAGTGCTGTCGGCCCGCGACCGGGCGCTATCGCGCGAAAAATGGCTCTATGAGCAGTTGCTTGACACCATGCAGGATTGGGTAACACCCCTGCAGCGTTGCGCACAGGCTATTGCCGAACTGGACGTTTATCTTGCACTGGCCAGTCATGCCAGGGATAACGAATGGGTGGCCCCGCAACTGGCCGAACACCCGGTGATCGATATCGAGGCCGGTCGCCATCCGGTGGTCGAGCACACGATCGAGCAATTCACACCCAATAGCTGTCTGATGGACCATGACAGACGCATGTTGCTTATTACCGGCCCCAACATGGGCGGTAAATCAACTTACATGCGCCAGACCGCCCTGATCGTACTGTTGGCGCGCATGGGCAGCTTCGTGCCGGCAACTGCCGCCACCATCGGCGTGATTGATCGCATTTTTACCCGAATTGGCGCTGCCGATGATCTGGCCGGCGGCCAGTCCACCTTCATGATGGAGATGACCGAGGCCGCCACCATTCTGGCTGCCAGCACACCCAACAGCCTGGTGCTGATGGACGAGATAGGCCGGGGCACCTCTACCTATGACGGCCTGTCGCTGGCATGGGCCATCGCCTGCCGGCTGCTGGACCACAATCATGCGCTGACACTGTTTGCCACCCATTATTTTGAAATCACCCGTCTGCCTGACCTGAATTCATCCGCAATTAATGTGCACCTTGCCGCCACCGAAGCGGCCAGCGGTATTGTTTTTCTGCATGAAGTTCAGGAAGGTCCGGCCAGTCGCAGCTACGGCATTCAGGTCGCGCAGCGGGCCGGTCTGCCCGTGGCAGTCATTCGCCAGGCCAAACGGGAGCTGGATCGTCTGGAAAGCCAGGCAGGCGATATATCACAGCTTAATCTGTTTACTGCCACGCAGGAAACCGATGACCAGCAAAGCGACGATGCGCTAGAGCTTACCGCCTTGCGCGATGCCCTGCAGGAACTCGATCCCGATAATATGAGCCCACGCGAAGCGTTGGACGCCCTTTACAAATTGCATAACCGCTTTGGCGGAGAATCATGACATCTATTGACATTCACGCCCCCATGACTTTGCTGGGTGGACGCAGCCCCGCTCAATTCATGCGCACATACTGGCAAAAAAAACCGTTGCTGATCAGACAGGCCATTCCTGGTTTTGCCAGCCCCGTTCCTCCCGCCGGGCTGAGGAAACTGGCAAAACGCGACGATGTCGAATCACGCCTGATCTGGCAGGAAAATGACGAATGGAATATGGAAAGCGGCCCGTTCGCACGCTTTCCCAAGATAGCCGAACCCAACTGGTCTTTGCTGGTGCAAAGCGTGGATCTGCATGACGACGCAACTGCAGCGCTGATGCAGCAGTTTCGCTTTATTCCTGACGCCAGGCTGGACGATATCATGTTCAGCCTGGCTTCGCGCAACGGCGGAGTTGGCCCGCATTTTGACAGCTACGACGTGTTTCTGCTGCAGGGCCGCGGACAGCGGCGCTGGCGTATTAGTCAGCAAAAAGACCTGTCGCTGGTTCCCGATATTGCCTGCAAGATTTTGCAGCATTTTGAGCCTGAAGAGGAATTTGTGCTGGAGCCGGGCGATATGCTCTATCTGCCGCCGCATATTGCGCACGACGGCATTTCCGAGTCGGACGAGTGCATCACCGTTTCTATTGGTTTTCGTGCTCCGTCCCTGGCCGTTCTTGCGCGCGGGCTGCTGGAAGTTGCGGCCGATCAACTGAGCGCGCGCAACGGGCTGGGTTTTGGCCCCTACTCCACGCCCGCATTACCCGGACCCGATCTCTCGGGCATGTTCCAGGATAAACGCCTGGCCGCTACCACTGAACCGGCTGCCCTGCCTGATGAACTGGTCAATAGTGCGCTGGCTGCCGTACAGAAAATTACATTCACCGAGCGCATGGCAGCACGTTTTCTGGGCTGCTGGCTGACCGAACCCAATTCCCTTACTGTCTTTCAGATTGCCCAAGACATGGTCGACATAGAAGACGTGATCGACAGCAATGGCAGCCTGCAGCTGGATCGCCGCAGCCGCATGATCTACCGGGGCACGGATCTGTTCATCAACGGCGAAGCCCTGGGATTAAAAACCAACGCCACGCTTAAAAAATTTGCCGACACGCGCGTACTGACCAGCGTCGACCTGAAAAAAGCCAATGCGGCGACGCTCGCGTTGTTGCAGGAATGGCTGGATGACGGCTGGATCGTTACGCAATAATCGGGCAAAAAAAACCGGCAATGGCTTGCCGGATTTTCTGAGCTTGAACACACGATCAGGACAACGATCAGCTTACATTCTCTCGGCCAGTACCGTCAGAATGCGGCGCGCAGTCGCGCTGTTGTCCGTCTGACCCTGTTCGTTGCGCACCGTCACAACCGATTGACTGGCCTCGGAAGTAACCACAATTGTGTAGGGTAGCGGCGTCAGATTGCCTTTATCGCCCCACAGCCGGCTGACAAAGTTGGATGCCTGGCGCTTCTCGCCGGTATCGGTATCCAGGTAACGGACTGTATAAGTACCTGCCTGCGGATCACGATTATCCACCGTAAAGCCGGCAGAATTGATCGCTGCCCCTACCTGATTGTAAGCTTGGCTTTGGCCCATTTGCAGAGGCAATGCGGCAGCATCGGCCATCACAACCGGATGGGTTGGCGCAGCCGCTGCTGCAGCCGTTTGACGCACCTGCGCTTCAGCCTGTTGCTTGGTCGCTCCCATGAACACCATGAGGCGCGACAGCATCGCGGCGTTCAGACCCGGATCTTCCTTGGCGGGCAGCCATTTGAATGAGGTACCGTCCCGATCCATGGGCGTTTCGACCATGCGTTCGTGATTGATGAACACCAGCGTTTTGCCATTGGAGCGTTCCAGACGTGTACGGAAGCGTTCACGCTCACCGCTGTCTTCAACCATGTTAATGATGGCGCCCAATGCCCGATTCAACAGGTTGCCCGGAATTTTTGCTCGATTTTCAGCCCAATCGGTTTCAATCAGCCCGGCCTGAGGATTATCGCGATTGATCGTAAAGCCTGAATCGACCCAGAAGTCGATCAGTTTAGGATATACACTCCCTGCTTCCTGGCTCACTTCCAACCAGCGGTTGGCACCGGAACTCTGAATTTTCAGTCCGGCGGTTTCAGGCAGAACCGAAGCGCCGGATGCGGCATTGCGATTGGCCTGAGCCACTGCCTTGTTATATTCGTTGGCTGATGCATAGCCGCCTGGCGCCTTGTACGCCGGATTAATCTGCGAGGACGATAAATCAGGCGGCAGGCTTAGCGGGTCACCTCTTACGGTACTTTTGTAGTCAACCTGCTCGGTATCACCCATGACTTCGTCCATGACATTACATCCTGCCAGGAGGGTGAGTGACAGTAAACCAGATACTGCAAGAAAGCGTGCATTCATACGCATATTCTCAATCCTATATTATTTGACCAACCCGAGATCTTTCAGGGCAGTCAGAACAGTTTCATGATGCTGGGCGCCCAGATCACACATTGGGAGCCGATATCCGGCCTGGATCAGACCCATTTGTACAAGCGCCCATTTGACCGGGATGGGATTGGCTTCGACAAACAGCACTTTATTGACACCTGCCAGTTTTGCATTAAGTTCACGGGTCCGCGGCACATCGCCCGATCGTGCAGCGACACAAAGCTCATGCATGAGGGCGGGAGCGATATTGGCCGTAACCGAAATATTGCCGGTACCGCCCAGCAACATTAGTGCCGCCGCTGTGGGATCGTCGCCACTGAAAACCTGGAAATGGTCGGGTTTATCCCGAAGCAACAGGCCCAGACGGGCAATATCAGCGGTGGCATCCTTGATGCCGATAATGCCTTGCACTTGTGCCAGCCGCAATATCGTATCGTTGGACAAATCCGCAACGGTGCGACCGGGCACATTGTACAGCATGATGGGCAGACCGCCTTCGCGGGCAATCGCCTCAAAATGGCGGAACAGACCTTCCTGAGTGGGCTTGTTGTAGTAGGGCACCACCGACAGACCGGCATCGGCACCCACTTCCCTGGCCTTTTTGGTCAGATGAATGGCTTCCGCCGTTGAGTTTGCACCAACCCCGGCAATCACCGGGATGCGTCCGGCCGCATGCTCCACCGCCACCCGAATAAGTTCGGTGTGTTCGCTCACATCTACCGTGGGAGATTCGCCGGAAGTACCCACCACTACCAGACCGTCAGATCCTTCCTGGATATGCCAGTCGATCAGCTTCTTGTATGCGTCGTAATCTATATCCCCATTGGGTAGCATTGGAGTCACAAGGGCAGGGAAACTGCCGGTGAATACAGGATACGATGAACTGTCGACCGCCATGATAGAAACGTCCAGAAAAGGTTGATATTAAATGCCTAGCTTATAGCTAATTCGGTAGTTTAATTGAAATGCATAAAATTAATGGAAAATTTAATAACAATCCCGTAAAACACGTTTCAATCGGCATCTGCGGCTGGCAGACGGCCGGATTTGACCGGCCGTTTTGGCTGGCAACGTTGCCGTTTACAACCGGATACACGAACCTACTCAGGCAAACCAATGGTTGCCGGATCCCCGGAACCCCGGCGGATAATCGAGGGCGTTGCCGTTGTCAGATCAATAACCGTGGTCGGCTGGGTCGGGCACGAGCCACTGGCAATCACGCCGGCCAGCGCATGGCCGTATCTATCGGTAATTTCATCCGGGTCGTTCAACGGCATCTCTTCGCCTTCGGGAATCAGGGAGGTAGACAACAACGGCGTTCCCAGCTCCTCGATCAGTTGCAACGTGACCGGATGATCCGGAACACGGATGCCGATGGTTTTGCGCGAAGGATGGGAAACCCGTCGCGGCACGTCTTTGGTTGCCTCCAGGATGAACGTCCAGGGGCCGGGGGTCGCGTTTTTCAGCAAGCGGTATTGCGCATTGTTGACCTTGGCGAATTTGGCGATTTCGGCCAGATCGCGCACCAGTAGCGTGAGATGATGGCGTTCGTCCAAACCGCGCAGGCGGCGTAAGCCGTCCGCCGCCGTCTTGTCGTCAAGACGGGCTACCAGCGCATAACTGGAATCAGTAGGTATGGCCAGTAACCGGCCATTATCCAGCAATTGCGCAGCCTGTTTAAGCAGGCGTGGCTGCGGATTGATCGGGTGTACATCAAAAAGTATGGACATAATTATTATTCACTCTGTGGCTGGCTATGCACCTATTGTAGCGAATTGAGTGACACATGGTGCGGGTTCGGGTTAGAATCACGGGCTGGATTGTCTCCGTAGCTCAACTGGATAGAGCACCCGCCTTCTAAGCGGGTGGTTGTGGGTTCAAGTCCCGCCGGAGGCACCAACTATACCTCAGTTTGTTTTCAAACCGCAAAAATTATTATAAAAATCAGTGGCTTAAAATTACACCTTGTCTTATGTGCACGTTTTGCCCGCTATATTCCGCCTGCCGCCATGGCTCACAGACAGCATGCCAACCATCACCACGATCTTCATGTTGAGACGGCTGCATACTACGACTGCTTTCTATGCGAAACTTGGCAATCGCCCGCTGGCCTGCCATTTCTCGGACTCGTAAATTTTACTGCGCGCTTATTGCCAGCAAAAATGCGAATGACCTTTCCCCTGCGTCAACCAACAATGATGATCGGTCTATTTACAGACAACCAATTCAGGGTAACTCATTCGGCCGGAATCGTCGCGGGAAGATTGGGATATTGTTGTTTCAATTTCTCAATGTAACGATCCGTGCTTTCTTGTGAATATCCCAGAATGTGCCCGATTTCCCTTTCGATCGACTCGACATAGCCATATTTCCATGAACATTCTTCAAGCTCAATAAGCCTTAGGGCTTTGGCTCTTGCGCCAGGTATATAAACCACCATATGTTCATAAGGACCTTCGCCCAGAAGCGCCAAAGCTTGCTCTTTAGCGCCAGGAATGCTGGCCAGAAGCCGGGCATTTTTCTCTGCACCAAACTTTATGGTTTCAAATAGTCCCTCGTTGATGCATTTTTGCATGTCTTGGAAATACTCTTTTGGATAGTCAAAGCAAAAATAGGCCACTTCTTTTTTTCCAGCGAGCATGAATTGCGCTTCGCGTAATTCATGCGGTCCTCCTGTTTCGTTTTCAACGAGATCTTCGTTACTCATCATCAGAAACCAATTTCAGATACGAAACCTGTCGATGGCCGCTCAGGTAATATGCGCGCCGCGGGTTTCCACATAAACAGCATACAGCGATTGGCTGGCCGTCATGAAAAGGCGATTACGCTTGGCCCCGCCAAAACATACGTTGGAGCAGATTTCCGGCAAGCGGATTTGTCCGATCCGTATGCCGTCAGGTGCAAAAATGTGTACACCGTCATAGCCCTCGCCGCCCCAGCCGGCACTGGCCCAGATATTGCCATCCTCGTCGCAGCGGATGCCGTCAGCCGAGCCTGACTTGCCTTCGAACTCCATGGTTGCAAAGGTGCGCGGATTCGTCAGTTTGGCTCCGTCTATATCAAAGACCCAGATCTGATTCTTTGCCGAGGGATAGTGTGAGTTTCCCGTATCGGCCACGTAAAGCTTGCTGTAATCCTGGCTGAAGCACAGTCCATTGGGTTTGAACGGCTGATCGGCCACTTTGGCGATGGCGCCCGTTTGCGCGTCAATCCGATAGACCGCTTCCTTCTGGATCGGGCTGGCCGAATCGGTACTGGCCGGATGTCGATTGCCTTCATACTCCATTAACGCGCCATAGCCCGGGTCAGTAAACCAGATCGAACCATCATTCGGATGCACCACGATATCGTTAGGCGCATTCAATCCTTTATTGTCGAAACGTTCGGCAAGAACGGTCACCTTGCCGTTGTGTTCGTAGCGTACAACGCGGCGCGTATCATGTTCGCACGAGAGCTGGCGTCCTTCGAAATCAAAGGTATTGCCATTGGAATTGCCAGAAGGCGAGCGAAAGCGGCGGCCTACATGGCCGTCCTCTTCGGACCAGCGCAATTGTTCGTTGTTGGGAATGTCGCTCCAGACCAGATAGCGGCCGACTGCGTTCCAGGCGGGACCTTCGGCCCATTGCATACCGGTATGCAAGCGCATGATGGTCGCGTTACCCAGCTTGTATTTGAAGCGCTTGTCTAGCACCACGATATCCGGGTCGGGATAACGTATCGGTTCTGTTTGTGGACCGAAATTGCGCGCCATTGCCGGCCTGGCTGCAACGGCGGATGTGAGCACCGTTGCCGTTGCCGCGGCAAGAAAACCCCGGCGGTTTATGCTAGTGCCGGATAATGACGAACGGGCTGAGTGGCCATCCGCAGGTCCATCGATTCCGTCCTGTTGCGTGTGTCTCATTGATAATTCTCCTCTTGACGTGGTTCTGGTTCGCCTGTTGGCATTACATGCTGCGGCCTTCTTTTGTACCGTGTGATTTTAGTGTAGCGTCAATTGGGGGGCGTCATTGACTATCTTTATTTACGGCATCAATTACATATGCAATAAAAGAACAGTTAGTCGTTGTCTTTCTTTGCAAGCCGCCTGACCTGCTGGATCTGCCGCCAGGCGCTCCTGAACATAAGAATGCCGCTCAACAAACATACGATGCCCAGTACCATGGTGCCGTAAGCAACACCCTGCGATCCATAATGTAGATATATCCACCCCGACTTTTCAACTTCCTGCGCGGGGGAGCCAAGCCGATGAATACCACTGACCAGTGCAGTGAAGCCGACGATCAACATACCAATACTTCGGAACATACTAATCCTGCCTGACGATCAACCGGCAGCGCGAGCTGCTGAACCGGTATATCCGGCGACCCGCGCTGCAATTGCCTGCGGATCACGCTGTAGGCTGTCAAGCTCAGGCCAGAGCTCTGGCGCCCAGCGATGGATTATCCGGTCCCACAGGGTGACCAGCTCTTTACCCAGCAGCCTGTTAAGCAGCCTACGCGCGTAAAAATGCAGTGCAAGCAAAACCAGAAGAACAGTCCCGGCAGCAACGCTGATGCTAATGATAAACAACATGAAATCGCTCATAAGCCAATTGAACCAGGCGTGTATCGGCTCGCTGGTCGGGCCGAATTTGGATAGCATAAAAAGAACCAACGCCACGGCGGTGATAATATAAGCCAGCCATTTCAAACGGATTTGAGCCTTCGAGAAACGCTGGTGGCATCGGGCAAAATCTCCGTAGCCCGCTGCCTGTTCCAGGTTTATCGCTTGCTGGTAGAAGTCATCGTCTTTCACTGCAGGTACATTTTTGCTATCTATCAATTGATGCATGCTTTCCAACTGTTGTTTTGCAAACAACATCAATTGCACAGATGCGCCGAACGTATAAAGTAAATTCATTGAGAAACGTAACCCTCATCGACCTTCAGGAGAAAAAATAGGGGTGTAAGTTTAACATGGGCAACTGCCAGCTTGCATGATGAGCAACACAACTCTCGTTAACCTACGGCAGTTTATTTGCGAGCACGTAACACACGACTGCAATTTCGGCTGCGAGGTTGACCAGCCATACAGCGTAACCCGCGCAACCAACGAATGTACGGGCACCCCACTCCAAATACAGGCAGGGCCAAGGAACCCACCTGCATGCGTAGATCATGAAATCACTGGACTGCAAGTGACCACATTACAGGACCGGATCAGGCGAGCCCGCATACAAAGCGGTATTCGTTGAGGTCACCAGCATCTGATATCTTTCAAATTGAGCAAGAATATCGTTGATCACCTGGGCAGAGGTCAGACCCAGAATGTCATACCCGCGACTGCCATCGGCAAACACTGTGCGCGCCTGCCATTCGTGCGGGTGCACTGTTTCGTTACGAGCCGCAGCCGCAGTAAATGCCGCCATTCTCCTGGCTTCGGGCTGCACGCCATAGACAAAATTGCGCTTGTCTTCGGCGACAACCGTCAGCCTGACAGTTTCGTCGATCGTCGCGATATCAACATCGAGCCCACGCTTTTTGAACTCTTCGGCAACTTCGTGCATTGCAGGACTCGCAACTTGTGAAATGAACCTTTCTGCATCCTCTTTTCTGGGCGTATGCATGATTGCAGACAGGCGTTTGCGCCAGGAAACCTCTGAGCCAGGGGCCGGCGTCGCAATGGTCCGTCGTCGATCCAGGCGATGCATATCGGCTTTCATTCCCTTGATGAGCCCCAGAACCAGCAATAGCATAATGACTGCAAAAGGCAGTGCGCTGGTCAGGGTGACCGTCTGCAACGCGGTCAGTCCGCCAGCAAGCAACAGCAGGGCTGCCGTGGTGCCTTCCAGTGCGCACCAATAGATTCGCTGCCAGACGGGCGCATCTTCCTTGCCGCCGGCAGCCAGCGTGTCAATAACCAATGAGCCAGAATCGGCCGATGTAACGAAAAAGACAGCCACCAGAATCACGGCCAGCGTTGAGGTCACACCGGGCCAGGGTAGGAACTCGAAAAATTGAAACAGCGCAACCGAGGCATCGGCGGCGACATCACGCGATAGCTGGCCCGCTGCCACCCCCATATCAAGGAATATGGCGGTATTGCCAAACACGGTCATCCACAGGAACGTAAATGTGCTTGGTACGAGCAATACGCCCAGAACGAATTCACGCACGGTACGCCCTCTGGAGATACGGGCAATAAACATCCCGACAAAAGGCGACCATGCAATCCACCATGCCCAGTAAAACAGGGTCCACGATTTCATCCAGTCCTGCGCGCGAAATGCCTGCGTGGTAAACGAACGAGCAAAGAAGTTATCCAGATAGGCACCGATATTTTGCACAAAAGCATTCATCAGAAAACTGGTAGGTCCGACAAACAATACGAACAACATCAGCACCACGGCAACAATAAGATTGAATTCGGACAGCCTTCTGATGCCCACGTCCAAGCCACTTACAACAGACAATGTCGCCAGTGCCGTTACCACCGCAATCAGGAGAATCTGGAACCACGGCTCTTGCGGTGCGCCAAGCAGGTGGGCCAGGCCGGAGTTGATCTGTAATACACCAAGCCCCATGGAAGTGGCAATACCGAATAGTGTGCCGCAAATGGCAAAGATGTCCACAGCATCACCCATCCAGCCATTGATGCGCTTGCCGAGCAAGGGATAAAGGCCGGATCGGACAGTGAGCGGCAGGTTATAGCGAAAGCAGAAATAGGCCAGGGATAATCCGACCACGGCATAGACAGCCCAGGCATGCAACCCCCAGTGAAAGAATGTGATGACCTGGGACTCGCGGGCCGCAGCGGCTGCACCACTCACGCCGGAAGGCGGCGCAGAAAAATGCTGCATGGGCTCGGCAACGGCAAAAAACATCAGGCCAATACCCATGCCGGCTGCAAATAACATGGCCATCCAGGTCAGATAAGGGTAGTCGGGCTCGGAATCATCCGGCCCCAGCTTCAGATTACCGTAACGACTGAGTGCAAGATAGGCAATAGCAAAGAAGAACAGGGCCACTGCCAGAATATAGAACCAGCCAAAGCTCTCGATCACAACACTTTGCAGTCTGCCGAAAATTTCCTGCGCATCGGCCGGAAACAGGATTCCGATTAATAGAAACAAAACCACGATGATCGTTGAACCCCAGAATACTCTCGGGTGTATCGTACTGTTAATTCGGAACCCCATGATCACTCTCCCTTATACGTGCACTGCCTGAAAGTGTAACATCTCGCCGCACTACTTTGCAGTGCTGGTCCAAACACTGCATTCCTCTTCAGTCAATTCTGCTGTTCCATACAATGGCAATCACATCTTCCCGCCATGGGTCATCACGTGTGTGGTTGAATATGAATTCGCTTATAAGATTGATCGCGACACGGCCAACACCAGCCCGCGGCGCGATCAATTGCTAACGGCAGGCTTACATGTTCACTCTTTGCCTGAGCTACAGATAGGGCGACGCCAGCCAGATCAGTTTGTTCCTGAGCGTTGCCAGCAAGCCCTGTTTGCGCAAGGATTCAAAGGTCACTCGCTGGCCATGCGCAATTTCATTATCGATGGCATCGTTGATCCACCCTGCCAGGCGTCGGTCGTACACTTCGATATCGATCTCGAAATTAAGTCGCAGGCTACGTGAATCCCAATTGGACGAGCCGATCAGCGACCAGCTGTCATCCACGGTCATCAACTTGGAGTGATCGAAATTGCCGGAACCCTTCCACACCCGGCAGCCGGCTTCTATCATCTGGTCAATCTGGGCCATCATGGCGTAATGGATCAAACGCAGATTATTCCTGCCGGGGATGACAATATCCACTTGCACACCGCGTCGCGCGGCAGTGGTCAAGGCCCCGATCAGCACCACATCCGGCAGAAAATAAGGGGACTGGATCCGGATACGCTGTTGCGCAACGGCGCAGGCGGCCAGCAAGACCTTATGCGTGCTTTCGATTTCCCGATCCGGACCGGACGGGACACAGCGGGCGGCCATATCGACAGCCATGAAAGCAGGCTCGGCCGCGACCCAGTCACCCAGTTTCAGTTGCTCGCCGGTCGAGAACAGCCAGTCGTGACAAAAGACGACCAGTAACTGGGCCACAATCGGGCCGCGCATCTGAAAATGAATATCGCGCGCCGTATGGTCATGGGCAATTTCCGTCAGAAACTCTTCACGGATATTCATCCCGCCGGCAAACCCCTGCGCACCGTCCACCACCAGAATTTTGCGGTGACAGCGCATGTTGGCATATGGCATGCGCCAGGTAACGGCATTGGTCTCAAAAAGCTCCACCATCACGCCCTGCTCTCTCAGCCGATGCACAATGGTTGGATGGGAGTAGCGCACGCCAATGGAATCGATCAGCACCCGGACGCGCACACCGCGCAGAAACGCGGCAATCAGGCTGTCGGCAAAACGATGGCCAACAATATCGTTATCGAAAATATAGGTCTGCAGCAATACCGAGTCGACCGCAGCGTCAATGGCGGCAAGCATGGCCGGATAGGTCTGGTCTCCGCCATTGAGCGGAATGATTTCATTACCCCCACACAACGGAAAACGGGTCACCGTGTCGCTGGCTTTTTTCAGCGACAGGCATTGCGCAGCAGCGTGACGTGTCAGATCGCTGACCGTGACGCTGGCATGATCGGCCCCCTCTTTGAGCAACCTGTCCCGGTGGGATTTGATCCGGGTTTGCCGAATGCGGTTGATACCCACCACAAAATACAGGACCGGCCCCAGAAACGGGGAAAACAGCACAACACCAACCCACGCAATAGCGGCGCGAACATCACGCTTGGTCAGCGCAATATGGATCGCTGCCGCAACGCTCAAAACCACACTTGCTGCGAAAATCAGATGGGTTTGATATTCAACCAGAAATTTCCACAGAGAAGCCATCACCAAGACACCCGCTTACCTTCATAACCACTAAAAAGACAACATAATAGTGTGTTGCACCAGTTTTTTGTTGTGCGCCGAATATATACTTGCTATACTCTTACGCTTACTCGGATGGTGACTGTAGCTCAGTTGGTAGAGTCCCGGATTGTGATTCCGGTTGTCGTGGGTTCGAGCCCCATCAGTCACCCCAAGTTTTCTAATAAAAACAGAAGCTTATCACAGCACCCATGTAACCGCACTTGTTACATTGGAACAATAAAACAATCAATAAATTCGGAACCAGGGTCCGCGCAAATATACCACGCGTGTCTGAGTCTGCCTGTCTCATACTTTCTCGGACGGCCCCCCCATATAACTGGGAACGGGTATTGATCAAACACAATTTCTCAAAGCATTAGCACCACAGGCTTCAGGGCGCCACCCTATCCACAACAGCAGACGCACGCCTGCGATAATCTGTCTACTGTCTATTAAGCATCGCCTACTCATCGCGCGAGCGACGATTCAATTTCCACACCGACACTGCTGCGGCAATAAAAAAAGATACCAACAGCCCCGCGAAAGCAGCCACCACAAAATTGCCAAGCAAGACCCAGAATATAACGGTCAGCAACAGCCCGACCGACAGCGGCCTGGCCCCCAGGGCAGATAATATATTTCCCAGTTTCGACAATACACCTTTCACTTTTCTTTCCTGATTCTTGCGCTTTGTTGCGCACACGACTAACATGATTCTAGGATATACCCTAATGCGGTTTATTTTTGTTTCGCTGTAGCTGAAAATGCCTTAACTTTACGTTAACGTCAATTAAAGAATTTGCCTGCCGATTTTCGTTACCTGTGACTCCGCTGCAACTCCGGGTTCACATCGGCAGACAGACATGATGAGTTGCAGCAAAAAGTCGGCTGCCATTCATCAGGACGATATAGCATCGCCCCGAAAGGCGGCGAACAATCCAGGCCATTGCTCATGCCGTTCACAAGACGACGATGACAATGTCAGGAAATCATGCGCTTATATGCATATGGATCATATCGGAGACAAAAGTATGAATGCCCCACTACCAAAAGTGGCACAGGATGCCCTGAAGAATACCACCATTGACGATAAATATAGTCTGGATCGAGGCCGTGTTTACATGAGCGGCACGCAGGCGCTGGTTCGTCTGCCCATGCTGCAGAAAGACCGCGACCGGCGTGCAGGCCTGGATACCGGCGGATTTATCTCAGGCTACCGGGGTTCGCCGCTGGGCAATCTGGATCTGAGCTTGTGGAAAGCCAAAAAATATCTGGCCGAACACAACATCTCATTTCAACCTGGCGTAAACGAGGAACTGGGCGCCACGGCAGTATGGGGGTCGCAACAGGTCAACCTGTTTCCGGGCGCGACCAAACAGGGCGTATTTGCGATGTGGTACGGCAAAGGACCGGGACTGGATCGCTCCATGGATGTCTTCAAACATGCCAATTCCGCCGGATCCAGCGAGTTCGGCGGCGTGCTGCTGCTGGCTGGCGACGATCACGCCGCCAAATCATCGACGGTCGCCTATCAGTCCGAGCATAATCTGCAATCGGCCGGCATTCCCGTGCTATACCCCTGTAACGTGCAGGAGTATCTTGACTATGGCGTGCATGGCTGGGCCATGAGCCGCTACTCGGGCTTATGGGTTGCCATGAAATGCGTGACCGATGTTCTGGAGTCAAGCTCGTCGGTTGAACTGGATCCGGACCGTGTCCAGACCCTGATTCCTGCGGACTATGAAATGCCCGAAGGCGGCCTGTCCATCCGCTGGCCCGATCCGCCGCTGGATCAGGAAGCCCGCCTGAACAATTACAAGTTCTATGCCGCGCTGGCCTATGTGCGCGCCAATAAGCTGGACAAAATTATCTTCGATTCACCCAAAGCACGGTTTGGCATCATGACCGCCGGCAAGGCCTATCTGGACGTTCGGCAGGCTTTGACAGATCTGGGTCTGGACGAGCAAACCTGTGCCGATATCGGCATCCGCCTGTACAAAGTGGGCTGTGTGTGGCCCCTGGAGGCACAGGGCGCCCGCCAGTTCGCTGAAGGCCTGGATGAGATTCTGGTGGTCGAAGAAAAACGCCAGATCATGGAATATGCGCTGAAAGAAGAGCTTTATAACTGGCGCGATGATGTGCGCCCCGACGTCTATGGCAAATTTGACGCGCGGGACGATGGCGGGGGTGAATGGTCAGTACCGCGCGGCAAATGGCTGCTGCCGGCCAACCACGAACTGTCGCCGGCCATTATTGCAAAAGCCATTGCCAAGCGCCTTGAGAAACATGTGTTGCCCGACGAAGTCCGCGCCCGTATTCAGGCACGCATCGCGGTGATCCATGCCAAGGAACAGGACGCTAAACGGCCCGTGGTAGTTCAGGATCGCAAGCCCTGGTTCTGCTCAGGCTGCCCGCACAATACGTCGACTCGCGTACCCGAAGGATCACGCGCCGTCGCCGGCATCGGCTGTCACTATATGACCATCTGGATGGACCGCAGCACCGATACATTCACCCAAATGGGGGGTGAAGGGGTGCCCTGGATCGGCCAGAAGGACTTTACAACGACCAAACACATTTTCGCCAACCTGGGAGATGGCACCTACTTTCACTCAGGCATCCTGGCGATTCGCGCCTCGATTGCAGCCAAAGTCAACATCACCTATAAAATTCTGTATAACGATGCCGTTGCCATGACCGGCGGACAACCCATTGACGGGACCCTGACAGTGCCCCAGATCAATGCGCAACTGCATGCCGAAGGCGCAGCCCGTATCGTGATTGTCAGCGACGAGCCGGAAAAATACAAAGGCGTCAGCCTGATCGGCAATCCTGATGTGTTCCACCGCGATTCGCTGGATGATGTGCAACTCCAATTACGCGACACGGCAGGCACAACGATTCTGATCTACGACCAGACCTGCGCGACCGAGAAACGCCGGCGCCGCAAACGCAATGCCTATCCTGATCCCGACCGCCGTGTCTTCATTAACGAAGCGGTGTGCGAGGGCTGCGGCGATTGCAGCGTGAAATCCAACTGCCTTTCGGTCGAGCCGGTCGATACGCCGCTGGGTACCAAACGCCGTATCAATCAGTCGTCCTGCAACAAGGACTATTCATGCCTGAATGGCTTTTGCCCCAGCTTTGTGACCGCCGAGGGCGCCAAGGTCCGCAAGCCGCAGACCGCCACATTGTCATTTGAAAAAATCGAAGCCGACATTCCTGAGCCTGCCATGCCGGCAATTGAACGCTCTTACAATATTCTGGTTCCCGGCGTCGGGGGTACCGGCGTCGTCACCATCGGCGCGCTGCTGGGCATGGCGTCCCACCTGGAACAAAAAGGCGTTAACGTTCTGGATATTACCGGACTGGCACAAAAAGGAGGCGCCGTGGTCAGTCATGTCCAGATCGGCAATCAGCCTGCCGACTTGCATTCGACCCGCATC
Source organism: Pseudomonadota bacterium (assembly GCA_023423975.1). Taxonomy (GTDB): domain Bacteria; phylum Pseudomonadota; class Gammaproteobacteria; order Burkholderiales; family Burkholderiaceae_B; genus Advenella. The sequence continues at coordinate 1,968 of JAFAEO010000043.1, read as the reverse complement.
GGCGTGGGCGAGGCAGACCTGATCATCGGCTGCGATGCCATTGTGGCTGCGTCCCGCGAAATCACCTCCAAGACCCGCAAGGGCATTACTGTCGCAGCCATCAACAGCGCCAAAGTACCAACGGCCGAAATTTTCCAGAATCCCAAATGGCAATTTCCGTCTGCCCTGACCGAGCAGGACATGCAGGATCTGCTGGGCAAAGACAAATGTGATTTTCTGGATGCCAACGGCTATGCGGTGGCGCTGCTGGGCGACGCGATTTTTGCCAATCCGCTGATGCTGGGTTATGCCTGGCAAAAAGGCTGGATCCCACTGCATCACGAAAGCCTGGAACGCGCCATTGAACTCAACGGCGTTGCCGTGGACAAGAACCTGGCCGCGTTTGAATGGGGACGTTATCTGGCGCATCACGGCCTGCAATCAGTGCCGCTGACGGCAGGCAAGCGCAGCGTCCGACACGAAAATCTGATCAGCATGCCGGAAAGCACCGAAACGCTGATCAAGCGCCTTGCCGACCATTTGACGAGCTATCAAAACGCCCGCTACGCACAACGCTTCACCAAAGCCGTCGAACGCCTGCGCGATCACGAAAGGCAGCAAGGCTTCAAGGGCGATTTTCTGACCTCTGCCGTGGCGCGCAATCTGGCCAAATTAATGAGCTACAAGGACGAATACGAAGTGGCGCGCCTGTATACGGATCCGGCGTATTTAGACAGACTGCGCGAGCAGTTCGAGGGAGAACCCGGTCGCGACTATACGCTGCATGCACATCTGGCGCCACCTGCCTTCAGCAAAAAAGACAAAAAGGGGCACTTGATCAAGAAAAAGTATGGCCCCTGGGTCATGAAGGCTTTCGGCGTGCTGTCCCGCCTCAAGGGACTGCGCGGCACGGCACTGGACCCATTTGGTCGTACAGAAGAGCGGCGTGCCGAACGCGCCCTGATCGAAGACTATTTTGCCCTGCTTGACGAGTTCCAGCTCAGCCTGAATGACAGCAACTATGAAACGGCGGTTGAACTGGCTCGCCTGCCCGACGATATCCGTGGATACGGTCACGTCAAGGAAGCCAATATGGAAAAGGCCGCCGCAAAGCGGACCCAGCTGCTTGAAGCCTATCGGCGCACGGCTCTCAGCAAGGCAGCTTAGCACCTGGAAAAGGCTGGCCGGTCGGCCGGCCTTTTCGATTGTAAACTTTGATGCACACCGCTTTATCGCCAGAAGTTAGAACACGGCTCCCTATCCTCTCTATAATAGAAGGCTTGATTACTTCTTTTTCGGAGCCCTTATGAAAACCAAGCCCATTCTCGGTCAGGAAGACGTTCAGCAAATCATCGACGCGGCGGCTGCCCATGCAAACAAAAATAACTGGGCAGTCACCATCGCCGTGACGGATGATGGCGGTCATTTACTGGGCTTGAAACGACTGGATGGCGCAGCGCCCGTCTCTGCACATATCGCCTGCGCCAAAGCCCACGCCGCCGCACTGGGTCGTCGCGAAACCAAAGGCTACGAAGACATGATCAACAACGGCCGCTTTGCCTTTCTGTCTGCGCCTGCAATCGAAGGCATGCTGGAAGGCGGCGTACCTGTCATGATAGAAGGCCAGACCATTGGCGCCGTTGGTGTGTCTGGCGTGCAGGCCAGCCAGGATGCCGAAACAGCTAAAGCCGGCATCGCCGCGATTACCAGTAAAGGCTGACGCGCCCGCCGGTTCGGCACGGTCACTCGTTTCTCACGCTCCCTGGGACAGGCAAACCGGCCAGCACCATGTCCTTCCTCTTTGCCTGTCCGCGTATCATCCGGGGAGCACGCAACGACAGCATGCGCTTGACCCATTGCTCCAATACGGTGCGATTTGCGTCAAATATGCACCAAAAAAACGTAATTCAGAGGCTGGATACCGGAAATGCACACTTGTGAATCAGGGCAATCCCCTATAAGGTGCATTTTTCGCTGCACCGCACACAA
>JAFAEO010000003.1 GCA_023423975.1 Pseudomonadota bacterium | reverse complement strand
CAGCTCATCCCTTCGTTACATGATTACCGGTGCGGTCTTGGCCGTCGCGGTCATCGTTGACTCGCTTGCACGCCAATCGCGCGCGCATCATGGCCGCGCCTGAGGCAGAAGGAACTTTAAATGTCTGACCAACTTCAAGGCAAAGTCGCTGCGGTGACTGGCGCGGCGTCCGGCATCGGACTGGAATGCGCGCGCGCGATGCTGGCGCATGGCGCGACGGTGGTGCTGATCGACCGCGCGGCGGACCGGCTCGACGCATTGTGCGCCGAGCTTGGGCCGCGCGCCAAGCCGCTGGTCGTTGATCTGCTGGACGGGCCGCAGGTGGATGCGATCGCGGGCCAGATCGAAGCGATCGCGGGCCCGGTTGATATCTTCCACGCCAATGCCGGCGCTTATATCGGAGGCCCCGCCGCAGAGGGCGACCCGGATGCGTGGGACCGGATGCTGAACCTGAACATCAACGCAGCGTTTCGTAGCGTGCGTGCGGTGCTGCCCGGTATGATCGAGCGCAAGACCGGTGATGTCATCTTCACCTCCTCCGTCGCGGGTGTCGTGCCGGTGGTGTGGGAGCCGATCTATACCGCCTCGAAATTTGCGGTGCAGGCGTTCCTGCATGCGACCCGCCGCCAGGTCTCGCAACATGGCATCCGGATGGGTGCGGTTCTGCCCGGTCCGGTGGTGACGGCGCTGTTGGATGATTGGCCGAAAGCCAAGATGGAAGAGGCGCTGGCAAACGGCTCGTTGATGCAGCCGACCGAGATTGCCGATGCGGTGATGTTCATGCTGACGCGGCGCCGCAATGTGGTGATCCGCGATCTGGTGATCCTTCCGAACAGCGTCGATCTGTAATTCTTGAACGGACAAGGCAAAGCCATGACACAGGACCAGAATTCCAGCGCGCAGGCGACTGGCCCCTATTTTCTTGGCATCGATGTCGGCACGGGCAGTGCGCGGGCAGGGGTGTTCGACGCCTCGGGTCACATGGTCGGCACGGCCAAGCGCGACATTCGTATGTGGCGAGAGGGAAGCGATATTGCCGAACAGTCCAGCGACGATATCTGGTCTGCGGTCTGCGCCGCCACGCACGAGGCCATTGCTTCGATCGATCCCGATCAGGTTGCGGGCATCGGCTTTGACGCGACCTGCTCGTTGGTGGTTCTTGGCGAGGGTGGTTCGCCGCTGACGGTCAGCCGCTCGGGCGATGATGCGCGCAATATCATCGTCTGGATGGATCACCGCGCTGTCGAGCAGGCCGAACGGATCAACGCGCAGGGCCATTCCGTCCTGCGCTATGTCGGCGACGTGATTTCGCCCGAGATGGAAACGCCGAAACTGCTGTGGCTGCGTGAGCACCTGCCGCAGACTTACCAGAATGCATGGCAGTTTATGGATCTGGCCGACTATCTGGGCTGGCGCGCAACAGGCGATCTGACCCGGTCCAGTTGCACCGTGACCTGCAAATGGACCTACCTGGCGCATGAGGACAGGTGGGACCCGGATTACTTCCGCAGCATCGGGTTGGATGATCTGGCCGATGATGATTTCGCCCGGATCGGCCAGAAGATTGTCGCCCCCGGTACGCCCATCGGTACGGGGCTGACAGAAGAGGCCGCTGCACAGCTTGGCCTGCGCTCCGGGATTCCGGTTGCCGCCGGCCTTATCGACGCTCATGCAGGGGGTATCGGCACGGTCGGGATGCGGGGGGCGCCTGAAACCAATTTGGCCTATGTGTTCGGCACTTCGTCCTGCACGATGACCTCGACCCACAAGCCCGTCTTTGTTTCGGGGGTATGGGGTCCGTATTATCAGGCGATGGTGCCCGATATGTGGCTGAATGAGGGCGGCCAATCTGCCGCTGGTGCCGCGATTGAGCAATTGCTGTCTTTCCACCCCGCCGCAGCCGAGGCTGCCGAACTGGCGGCAAAGGCAGGTCAATCGCTGCCAGTCTGGCTGGCAGATCGCGCGATGGCGCAGGTAGACGAAGCCTCGCAGGCGGTGACGCTGGCCGATGGGCTGCATGTCGTGCCGGAATTTCTGGGTAACCGCGCGCCCTTCGCAGACCCTCATGCCCGCGCGATCATCGCCGGTCTGGGGATGGAACGGAACATCGACAATATGGTCGCGCTCTATATCGCGGGGCTATGCGGGATCGCTTATGGCCTGCGCCAAATCATCGAGACACAGGACAAAGCGGGCGCGCCGATCGACCGGATCGTGATCTCGGGCGGGGCAGGGCAGCTGGATCTGGTACGGCAATTGCTGGCTGACGGGACCGCCAAGCCGGTGCTGGCCAGCGAAGCGGCGGAGCCAGTGCTGCTTGGCTCGGCCATTCTGGGTGCGGTGGCTGCTGAGGAGTATGCCGATATGCCGCAAGCGATGGCCGCCATGTCGCGTCCCGCCGCCGAGTATCAGCCCGGCGATGGTGCCATGATTGCGCTGCACGAGGCGCGTTATCGGACCTTCACCGCCTTGCAATCAGCGATGCGCCCGAATGCGCAAGGGAACTGATATCGCCAAGCTGTGAACCGCTATGACCCGACGGATGGCTTTACAATTCGTCACCGGCCCACATGATGAGGGCTGGTCTATGATCCCGCGCCGAAGGCCCAGATTGCCCGAGACGCGGCATCTGGTCCGTTTGTGCGGATCGATGTGCTTGGCGGGAACACAGAATGCCGAATGATCTGGCGAAAACGCGACCTGAACATGCGATGGGCAAGCCCGATTGGGCCAAGTCCGAACGCGAAAAGGCCCGCGAAGCTGCCGGGAAAAAGCGCCGCCGCTGGCCTTGGCTTATCCTGCTGTTGGTTGTAGCTGGTGCGATTGGTGCGGCAATCTGGCAGCGGCAATCGGCCAAGCCGGAAAGCTCGCCCCAGGGGGTTGCCAGTCAGGACGGCGCAATCCTTCTGCATCCGCTGGACGTGACGGATGTGGTGCGCGAGACGCTGCATGATACGCTGCGGATTACCGGGACGCTGCAGCCCCACACGCAGGTCCAGATTAACAGCAAGGTTGCAGGCACGGTTGAGCGCGTGAATGTCCGGCTGGGCGACCGCGTCGCGCGTGGCGATGTGATGCTACAGATCGACCCCGAGGTTCTGGCAAACCAATTGGCCCAGCAACAGGCCACGATGGTCGCGCAACAGGAGCAGTTCGCGCTGGCCGAAACGCAGGCCAAGCGGGCGGCTGAATTGTCGGATCGGGGTGTGTCTGCCTCATCCGCGTTAGAAACCGCGAACAGCAATCTTGAGGTCCAGCGCGCCAATCTGGCGGTGCAAGAGGCCGCAGTCGAAGCCGCCGAGATCAACCTGCGAGATACCGAAATCCGCGCGCCTTTCGACGGCATCGTAGCAAGTCGCGATGCCGAGCCAGGGCAGACTATCGCCAGCGGCACTTCGCTTTTCGAACTGGCCGATATGTCGGCGATGAATGTCAGCGTCAATGTGCCGGTGTCGAGGACGGTGAACCTGAAACCGGGCCAGAGCGTGAACTTCAGCGTCGAGGGGCTGGAGGGCCGCAGCTTCACCGGTAAGGTCGAAGGTGTCAGCCCGACGACCGTTGCGGGCAGCCGCAATGCGCTGGTGCTGGTGGTCGTCGACAACCCCGATGGCATCCTGCGCGGTGGTATGTTCGCGACCGGCGATATCCGGTTGGAGACGGTGCCCGACGTCGTCGCCGTTCCGCGGGCGACCGTGCGCAAGGATGAGAAGGGCAGCTATGTCCTGAAAATCCAAGGCGACAAGCTGGTCCGTCACGCGGTCGAGACGGGCCGTTCCTGGCAGGGCGATGCCATGATCACGATCCTGTCCGGTTTGGAAGCCGGGGATCAGGTCGTTTCGGGCCGCCTGCCAGACCTCACCGATGGAATGGCCGTCCGTGTGACCGAGGCGCTCTGATGTTTCTGACCCGGATCAGCGTTTCGCAGCCGGTTTTCGCGACCATGATGATGGTCGCGATTGCGGTTATCGGTCTGTTTTCCTGGCAGCGCCTTCCGGTCGAGCAGATGCCGAATGTCGATATTCCGGTCGTGGCGGTGGTGATCGCCTATGAGGGTGCCTCA
>JAFAEO010000044.1 GCA_023423975.1 Pseudomonadota bacterium | reverse complement strand
GCATCCAATACCACACCTGTGATTGTGTTGCGTTTTGAAGGCGAGTCGCAGCAGGCGATTGATCGCATCCGTGCAGAATTCAAAGCGGTGTTCGCCCAGTTTGCACCCGGTGCCGTGCTGCCGTTCTGATTGCTTTATAACTGCGCTGGACGCGGGGCACGGGTTCTACCCCACACTGTCGTTTTTATAACGCATCGCCGATCACTGATGTAAACCGCATTTTGTGCAAAGTTCGGACGCGACAGAAACAGTGGGAGCAAAGATTACGGCTGGCCCAGACCGGGCTTGAAGAATAACGGCTCTGGCCTGCGCCTGATCAGACCAGGGCTACAGCAGGCGCCGTTTGGCTCGTGTCCGTTACCGGTCTTGGTCTCAACAACCTAGCGGCCCAACGCCTGGTAAATATCCAGATGCGCCTGCACCACCTTGCGGATATCGAAGGCCTCCTGCGCCAGCGCCCGCCCTGCCTGGCCCATGGCCTGACGCTTTTGCGTATTCTCTGCCAAATCGCAGACCGCCTCATAAATGGCGCGTGCATCCCGAACCGGCACCAGCACACCGGTCTGGTCGGCTTCAATTGCATCCCGGCACCCGGGCACGTCGGTTGTAATCACGGCACGCCCGCAGGCTGCCGCTTCAACCAGAGACTTGGGCAATCCTTCCCGGTACGACGGCAGCACCACAATATGTGAATCGGCATACAGCGCAGCAATATCGCTACGCTCGCCCAGCCATTGCACGCGATCACCCCAGGCCGTGGCCTCTTGCTGCGTGACCGATGCCGGGTTGCCCGGATCGGGATTACCCACCACCAGCCAGTGATAGGGTTTGCCATCGCGCCGCGACATGTCGGCCGCTTCCACATATTCCAGCACACCCTTGTCGCGCAACAATCGCGCCACAAAAATAATCTTGATCGGTAGCGGCGGCTCTGGTACTGCAGCATATTGCTCAAGGTCTACGCCCGAGCCACGGATCATCACCACCTGCTCATCTTTGACTGCGCCGATGCGGCTCAGGATATCGCGGTCATTGCGATTCTGGAAAATGACACGGCTGTTGCGGTGCCCCAGCGCAAAACGATAAAGCTGCTGGGTGACCAACCTGACCCAGTCAATGCCCTTGCGCTCGCGCGTAAAAATAAACCCCAGGCCCGAGATCGCAGAGACCACCCCCTTCACTCCCGCAAGCCTTGCGGCAATGCCACCGTACAGCACGGGCTTGATCGTGACAAGATGCACAATATCGGGCCGCACCCGCCGGAACAACTGATAGATGGCGTAAACCGTTTTGAGTTCAGCCAGCGGGTTCATGCCGCTGCGCGACATGGGCAAGACATGGTGCGTTAACCCATGCGATTTGATGGCCTGCACGGCAGCGCCGTCCATGGTTGCCACGCTGACCTCATAGCCCTGCTCCTTTGCCGCCAACGCGATGGGCAAGCGATGCGACAAAAAAAATGCAGGATTATTCACCACAAACATCAGGGAGCGGGGCGAGTTCTGCTGTGTCATAGTACGAAGTCCCTCTTTGTTGAGTCAGCGCGCATCGGCAAGCATCGCCCGCCAGGTCTGTTCATATCGTTCAATCATATTGGGCAGGCTGAACTCCTGCAGCACCCGCGCGCGTACTCTTTCGGCGATCACGTCACGGCCTTGCGCATCGATGGCGGCAAATGCCTGACCGAGAGCCTCGGCCAGCGCTGCCGGGTTCTGCGGCGGCACAACCCGGCCAGTCTCGCCCACAATCACTGCGGCATCGCCAACATCGGTCACCACGCCCGGGACGCCGCAAGCCATCGCCTCGGCAACCACATTCGGAAAGCCCTCAGCCAGGCTGGAGAGCACATGCACGTCCAGTGCATTCATGACCGCGGGCACATCATCGCGCATGCCCAGCAGAATGACCTGGTTGGTCACTTCGGCCTCGCGCAGCCATTGCATCAATTGCGCATTATCTGTATCCAGCCCTTTGCCGACCAGCACGCAATGCAAAACCAGTCCGTTTTTCTTGCACTGGGCCAGCGCATCAATCAGGCTGCGATGATCCTTGAGCGGATTGAAGCGTGCTACAAAACCGATCACGCGCGCATCGGGCGCTAGTTGCCACTGCTGCCGCAAGCGCTCACGGGCCTGCGCATCAGGCTGCCAGCGCGTCAGGTCATAGCCGTTCTGGATTACCACCATTTTGTCTGCATCGTAACCCCATTGCTCATGCCGCGCGCGGGCGCCCTGCGCACAGCACACAATGGTTTGCGGCAGCCAGCCGGACACCAGCCCGCAAAAGCGCGCCAGCAGCCAGGCAGACTTGCTGCTGCTCTTGAGATTTTCACCGGAATTGCGTATACCCCAGGCAATATGCCGGATCCCGGCCGTTCGCGCTGCCAGTCCGGCAATGGCATCGGCGTGATACATCCAGGTCTGCACCACATCAGGCCGCAGCCTGATCAGTTCACGGCGCAGCGCCATAAAGTCGCGCGGTGTGATCTTGCCGGGTTTCATGCCAAGTGTAATAACGTTGATGCCCGCATCGCGCAGGCCGGCGCCGTACAGTCCGTCATCGGTAAAGCACACAAGGGTATGCCGAATCGCATTGGAGGGCGCCATCAGCAAGCGGTTAAGCACCGCTTCCGCCCCGCCCTGTCCCAGGCCGCTAATTACGTGCACCACATGCAATTGGCGTGCAGGTGCTGTTGTTGCTGCAGTTGCATTGGAGCCATCTGTCGGCGCTGCGGCGACCGCCGCCGATACGGATGAATCCGTTCCGACAGCGTGGATCATGGCGCCAGCCGCGCCTGCGGGCTGCAACAATGCCGCCATTATTGCGACTCCGTCGGCGCCGCCGGTTTGACCCGCGACTTGCCCAGCACCGCATCAAACAGAAACTGCCATTGTTCCAGCACCGCAGACAGGCTGTAGCGATCACGTACCGAGATCGTGGCGCGATGACCCAGCTCGCGCCGCAATATTTCATCTGTCATAACCTGATGCAGTGCTTCCTGCAGGGCATCCACATCGGAGAGCCCGACCAGAATGGCGTCGCGCCCGTCCCGCGACAGTTCCGCAGGGCCGCTGGGGCAATCCATCGTCACGCAAGGCAGACCCAGCGCCATGGATTCGAGCAATACATTGGGAAATCCTTCTACTTCAGAGGTCATCACAAACGCATCGGCGCGACTAATCGCTTCCCACGGCTGGTCGGTTTTACCCGGCAGATGGATGCGATCCTGCAGACCCAGTTTACGCACTTTTTCCTGCAGCAGACTCAGCAGCGGTCCTTCCCCCCAGATCGTCAGATCCCAATCAGGCACCTGTGGTGCCAACCGGGCAAAGACATCAATCAACATTTCAAAGCGCTTGGTGGCAACAAAGCGGCCCATGGCGCACAATTGCTTGCGCCCACCCCCCGGCACTTGCCGATCAGAAGACGTTGCTGTATCTGCAGCCGGTTCCCCATCCGGCGCTGTGCCGGCAGACTCCGACACATAGGAGACCCTGCCGGTATCGTCCACCGCGCGGGCGGCCGACTCCAGTGCCGGCGGCAGCGGATTGGGAATGACTGCCACATGTTGCAATCCGGGTACCACCCGGGCAAAAACCTCTGCGGCCTGCTGGGTTTGCAGCATAACGGCATCGGCCTGCGGATACAGCAGACGACGCGCGCGCGCCAGCACATTGCTGATATTTTTGCTGGCGGCCGGATTGGTTCTTTCGCACACAATGACCGGAATCCCCAGCCCTTTGGTGGCCGCCAGTACCATGACATTCACATTGGTCAGAAACGATACAATCACATCGGGCGCCTGCTCCTGAATCAGGCGCCGCAGGATCAGCGGCTTGGCCAGCGTACGGAACATGCCCGGCCCGCTCAGATGCCGAGCCACCCAGACCTGGCGCACGCCGGGATCCAGCGGATAGAACGATTGGCCCGTGCCCCGAGAAAAAGTGGGCATCAGGCACACATCGTGACCTTCCTTGACCCAGGCATTGACCAGCGATGCCGCCACCCGCTCGGCCCCGCCCGCATTCATGGAACTGACAAGTAACAGGATTCGCATGGGCTACTCCTTACCGCTGCAGTTAATGATTTTCATGGTTTGATTCCGTATTCATCCAGCCAGGCCTGCAGCATCAGGATACCCCACAAGCGTGCACTGTTGTCCACCTGCCCGCTTTGATGCTGCATCCAGACCTCGCGCACGCGTTGCGCATCCAGCAGGTTCTGCGCCTCAAGCCGCGGCACTGCCAGCAACTGCTCGCCCCATTGGCGCAACGGCCCCCTGAGCCACTGCCCCATGGGCACGGAAAACCCTTTCTTGGGTCGGTCCAGCATCTGCTGCGGCACATGGCGGTATAGCAACTGCTTGAGAATCCACTTGCTGTCGCCGCCGCGCAGCTTGTATTTTTCGTCCAGACTCCAGGCAAATTCATAGACCCGATGATCCAGCAGCGGCACGCGGGTCTCCAGAGAAACGGCCATGGCGGCCCGGTCCACTTTGACCAGAATATCATCGGGCAGATACGACACGGTATCAATGGCCATCATCGTATCAAGCAGGCTATCCAAAGGGGCCTGCGAAAAGGCGCTGGCCGGTTCGGTCGCGCCCTTGACCACGCTGGCCGGATCCTGCCAGTAAGAAACAAACTGCCGGTAGAACGCGACCATATTCTCTGCGCCCAGCACCTGTTCGAGCTTGCCGAATTTTTCTGCCCGCGGCCCGGAGAGCAGGCTGGCGGCAACCCGCGCACAGGCACGCAGCGGCCCCTGCAGGCCCGCCGGCACACGCTCGCGCTTGCCCCACCACTGTTGTACTCGTTGATAACGGGAATAGCCGCCAAAAAGCTCGTCACCGGCATCGCCCGAAAGCGCCACCGTCACCTGCTGGCGCGCCATGCGCATCACCAGCGCTGTCGGAATCTGTGAGGAGTCTGCAAACGGCTCGTCATACATCTGCGGCAGCGACGGAATCAGATCCAGGCTGTCCTGGGCGCTGACATACAGTTCGGTATGATCTGTGCCCAAATGACGCGCCACCTCGGCAGCGTATTCGGCTTCGTTGTACTCCGCCTCGGTAAAGCCAATCGAAAATGTCTTGAGCGTGCCGGCCGCCTCCTCACGGGTCAGGCTGGCAATCAGGGAAGAATCAATGCCGCCGGATAAAAACGCGCCCAGCGGCACGTCCGACAGCAACTGCCCGCGGATCGCCTGGCGCAATACGCGATCCAGGCCATCGACCGCATCATCATCGCGCGCAAATTGCGCACGCGGCTGCGAACGGGCTACCTCCAGCGCAGACCAGTAGGACACGGGCTCAGGCCATGTGCCTGCCTCAATCTGGTCTGGCGACAAACTGACCCAGGTCCCGGGCAACAGCTTGCGCACTTTCGTAAAAACGCTATAGGGCGCAGGAATATAGTTATGGCGCAGAAACAGCGCAATCGCATCACGATTCAAATGCGCATCAAATCCGGGCAAAGGCATCAGCGCCTTGAGCTCGGAGGCAAACATCAGGCCATCTGGCGCATAACCGTAATACAACGGCTTTTCCCCGAAGCGGTCACGGGCCAGCACCAGATTGCGCGTCTGCCGATCCCATACGGCGATGGCAAACATGCCGACCATCCGCTTTAAGGTTTCCTGCACGCCCCAGACCATCAGTCCGGCCAGAATGGTTTCCGTATCGGAGTGCCCGCGCCAGGCATGGGCATAGCCACCCTGCTCCAGTGCCTGGCGCAATTGCGGATGGTTATAGATTTCGCCATTGAACACCAGCATGAAGCGCTGATCGGCGCTGGCCATGGGTTGGTGCCCCTGCTCGGACAGGTCCTGAATGGCCAGCCGGACATGACCAAAGGCCACGCCACTGTCGGCTTCTTCCCAGAAGCCATGGCTGTCCGGCCCGCGGTGGGCAATACGGCCACAGCTTTGCGCAAGCAATGTTTCCTTGTGTTCGAACCGGCCTACAAGCCCGACAATCCCGCACATAAGCGTTGCCTATCCCTTTTTATCCTGATGCTGTATGTCGTTAAATACCTCTTGCCACAAAGACAGCACGCGCCGCATCGAAAAGCGATCGCGTACATCCACGGCGCGACTGGCCAGCGTTTTGCGGGCCTGTTTGTCCTGCATCAGCCCCGACAGCGCGGCTGCCAGTGCCTGTGGATCTTCTACCGGTGTGACCAGCAGCCCGTCGATATCGGGCCGGATAATCTCGCGCGGCCCGGTTTCACAATCGAATGCCACGCTGGGCATGCCACAGGCCATCGCCTCCAGCAGGCTGTTGGACAGGCCCTCTACCCGCGAGCTCAGGACATAGATATCACAGGCCTGGTACCACTGCTGCATATTGCCTACCCTGCCAGGCATACTGATACGCCCGGCCAGCCCGGCCACATCAATCTGTCCCTGCAGGCGATCGCGCTCGGGGCCCTCGCCCAGGATGACCAGATCCCAATCGGGAAACACGGCAGCCAGATCCCTGAATGAGTCAATCAGTATATCGAAACCCTTGTCGGTGTGCAGGCGTCCCACGGCCAGCAGGCGGCAGCGTCCGTTGCGCGCGGGCGGCGTCACCTGCGGCTCGCCATTGGCCAGCGGCCAGTGAACGGCATTGGGGATCACTGCCATATTCGATCCGGGCACATGATTGACGATCCAGCTGGAGGTATCGCGGGTCAGCGCCACGACCCGGGCGGCGTGCGGATACGTGCGACGCCGCAACTTGAGCCAGAACGACGACAGGTTCTGCGAGGGCGGATGGGTATGCTCGGTGGCGATCACCCGGCATCGCAGGCCGGTGGATGCCAGTATCGACAGAATCGACGCGGTGGTCATCATGCCCAGCACAATATCGGGCCGGTAGCGTTGCATGGTTTTGCGCAAGGTGTACAGACGCCGCAGATTGGCCATCACGCCGCGCAAACCCGCTGTATTGAGCGCCACGCGCTCTACATGCCGGTTCAGTTCATAAACGTCGCCGCGGGCATCGGTCTGGGTTACTACCATCACGTCGTGCCCGTGAATATGCCACTGGTTGGCCAGGTCGACCGCCACCCGCTCCGCCCCGCCAGCATGCAACGAGTGGATAAAGATCATGATTCGCAGGGGGGATGGCGCTGCGGTCGTCGAAGTCAAAGACATATCAATCGGTTGTTTTTTCAGTAGAAGATTGTTTGGACACATCATGTGTCAGCGTCACAAAGACATAACAAATATAAGACAGCAGGTACATGCAACTGGTTGCCAGCATAATACCTTCGGCGCCCATCAGTGGCGCCAGTATCTGGTTGAGCACCGCCTTCAGTGCAAAGTTGGCCACGGCAATGGCAGCCATCAGCTTGTAGCGGTTCTGGCTGGCCATCAACTGCACCAGAATCAGCACGCCGAAATAGAATGGCAACTGCAATATTCCCCAGCGCAACACACTGGCCACGGCAATTGTGTCATCGGCGGTGAACGCGCCTTTCTCAAACAGGATTTTCACAATCCACGGCGCCATTACCCAGCACACAGCGACGGCAACAATACCGCCACCCAGCATCAGGGCGGACCATTTGAGCGCCATCGTGCGAGCGCGATGCGCATCACCCTGGCTCTGGACATCAGCCAGTACGGGCAATGCCGCGCGCCCGACCGATGCCGCGCCCAGGCCGATAATCAGCGACAGCAGACGCGCCGCATAGCCCAGCGTGGCATTGGCGTTATCGCCCAGCTTTGCCGCTGCGATCTGGTCCAGCGGCCCCACAAAACTCATGGCAATCTGGCCGATCAGCATCACACCGGCCGCATTGAGCAGCAACGGCCATTGATGCGACTTGAGCGTAAAGCTGGGAACACCCCAGACACCGTCATCGGCCTTGCGCGACAGCATCTGCAGCCATACCGCCTGGATTACATAACCGACCAGCGTACCCAGCAACAGCGGCATCACGCTCACATCACCGGGGGTCAGCAGAATCCAGGCCAGGATCATCAGGGCCGGCACACTTTCCAGCAACGTATTCACGTGACGCTCATGTGCGCGCAATCGCGAAGTGCTCACGCCGATCAGCAGCGTCAGCAATGCGGCCGGCGCGAACGCCCAGATCAGTTCAGTACTGTGCTGCCGGGTGGCGGCACTAAGATTGCCGCCTGCGTATTCAAGAACATACGGCCACAGCAGCCAGGTCAACACACCCGTTACCACGCCAATGGCCAACACCCAGCCCTGCAGTTCGCGGATAAACTGCACCCGCTCGGTGGCAGGCGCGTAGCGCGTCTTTACCAGCACCGGGATCAGGACAATGGAAAACGCCCCGACAATGGTAATGGGCAGCCAGTTCGCCATGGTCATGGTGAACTGATAGGCGTCAACCACCTCGCTCACGCCATAGCGATGGGCCACCGCCATTTCCTTGAGCGCGCCGGCCATCTTGCCGATCAGCAGGAAAAACGCTACGCGCATCGCGCCGCGCGCGATACGCATATGGTCAGGATGCAGCCCTTTAAACCGCCCGATAGCCCGCTTCAAGGATCAACGCAAGAACTGGGTGTACCACGGCATCGCCACTTCGATCCCTTCCAGGATATCGTGCGTAGGCTTGTACCCCAACTGGTCATGCGCCTTGGTGATATCTGCCTGCGAATGACGAACGTCACCGCTGCGAAAATCGCGGTATACCGGCTGTTTATCGTACTTCACACCGTTCTTGTCCAGCGTGCTGGCCAGATGGGCGAACAGCTCGTTCAGGCTGGTACGGGCGTTAACGGCCACGTTGAACACCTGACTGCCCTCTTCCGGCATATTGGCTGCGGCCAGCAAGTTGGCCTGCACGGCGTTTTCGACAAAGCAGAAATCGCGGCTGGTTTCACCATCGCCATTGATAAACACATCTTCACCCTTAATCATGGACGCTGTCCATTTGGGGATCACGGCCGCATAGGCGCCGTCGGGATTCTGCCGTTTGCCGAACACATTGAAATAACGCAGGCCCACGGAGCTGAACCCATAGGCACGCGCAAACACGTTGGCATACAGTTCGTTTACGTACTTGGTGACGGCATACGGAGATAAGGGATTGCCGATCTTGTCTTCCACTTTGGGCAGATCGGGGTGATCGCCGTAAGTGGAGCTGGAAGCCGCATAAACAAACGACTTGATGCCGGCCTCACGGGCGGCTACCAGCATATTCAGAAAGCCGCTGATATTGACTGCGTTCGTTGTAATGGGGTCATCCAGGCTGCGCGGCACGGAACCCAGCGCTGCCTGATGCAGCACATAATCTACGCCGGCAACCGCTTTCTTGCAGGCATCCAGTTCACGGATATCGCCTTCGATGAATTTGAAGTTGGCCCACTGCTGTGCGCTGACCGCTTGCTGCACTTCGTCCAGATTGTGCTGAAATCCCGTGGAAAAATTATCCAGGCCCACTACTTTCTGATCCAGCAAAAGCAGGGTCTCCAGCAAATTGGAACCGATAAAGCCGGCGCAACCGGTAACCAGCCAGGTGCGTGGTTCGGCCTGAATGGCGTTTTTGAGATTGTCGAATGCCTGAGTCATAATATTCACCTGCTATTGGTTGAAGCTGCCAAAACACAGCCGCCATCGAATGTAAATCGACAGCGCCTGTTCGTACTTACCTGCCTTGCTGATTACAGTCGAATATCGGCCTGATCGGCCTTCAATACGTATTTAAGGTCGTAAAGTACATGCTGGGCCTTGCCCAGCGCCCGGATGCCTTCGGCACCCATGCTCACAAACTGATGATGCGATACGGCCAGGATAATGGCATCGTAGGCGCCCTTTTCCGGTGTTTTCACAGGTGTAATACCATATTCGTGATCAGCTTCTGCCGGGTCAACCCACGGATCATAAACGTCTACATCCATACTGTACTCGCCCAGCTCCTTCAGGATATCCACGATACGCGTGTTGCGCAGATCGGGACAGTTTTCCTTGAAGGTCAGGCCCATAACCAGTACCTTGGCGCCCTGCACCTGGATCTGGCGTTTGGTCATGGCTTTAACCAGTTGCGATACCACATACGAACCCATAGAGTCGTTCAGGCGACGCCCAGCCAGGATGATTTCCGGATGATAGCCAATGGCCTGCGCCTTGTGGGTCAGATAGTAGGGGTCCACGCCAATGCAGTGGCCGCCAACCAGACCCGGCCGAAACGGCAGGAAATTCCACTTGGTGCCGGCCGCTTCCAGCACGGCTTCGGTATCAATACCCATTTTATTGAAAATAAGCGCCAGCTCATTGATCAGGGCGATATTTACGTCGCGCTGAGTATTTTCAATGACCTTGGCGGCCTCCGCCACGCGAATGCTGGATGCCTTGTGCGTGCCTGCAGTGATGATCTCGCTGTACAGGTCATTGACCAGATCGGCAATTTCCGGCGTAGAGCCAGAGGTGACTTTCTTGATCGTTGAAACGCGATGGTTCTTGTCGCCCGGATTGATGCGCTCGGGGCTGTAGCCGGCAAAGAAGTCTTCGTTAAACTTCAGACCGGAGAATTTTTCCAGGACGGGGACACAATCTTCTTCGGTTGCACCGGGGTATACCGTTGATTCATAAATGACGATATCGCCTTTTTTGAGCACCTTGCCAATAGTTTCGGACGCCTTGATCAGCGGCGTCAGGTCCGGCTGCTTGTAATCGTCGATCGGCGTTGGCACGGTCACGACATATACATTACATTTGGCAAGCTCTGCCGGATCGGCGCTGTAGGCCAGTTTGTCGGCTTCAGCCAGCTCTTCGGAAGAGACTTCCAGCGTGTGGTCTACACCGCCCTGCAAATCTTTGATGCGCTTCTGATTGATATCAAAACCCAGCACACTGCGCTTTTTGCCGAATTCCACCGCCAGAGGCAGCCCGACATATCCAAGTCCGACAATTGCTAATTTTATATCGCCAAGTTGCACGTAGTTCTCCAGAAGGCTATTCAAATAGATGTGATGGAACGTATTTCAAGCGTCAATTTTAACAAGTTCCGGATAACCACGGACGAAGATGCGACACGCATGTATTACCGGACTGAAACAAAGCAAAGAGCCGAATGCGGTCAGCGACGACGCGACACCGACGGCAGCAGTAGCCAGCGCGGGCAGCGCCAGGCCACCAGCCGTGAATAGAGCCAGATATACACAGATGCAAATACCAGCATACTGATACACAATGCTATCGGGTTATCCCAGTAATAGGTCGCCGGGATCAGGCCGATCAATGTGAGGACCCACAAGTACGGCGAAGTCAGCGCGTTGCACATGACCGGCACCATGCCCTGCCCCTTGCGGTTGAACGTAACACGAACCAGACGGCGAAAAATAAGCTGGTGCAAATGAAGCGCATCGGGCTGGTCCACCGGCACGCCGCGCTTGAAGCGGCGGCGCCAGATTGAAAACAGCGTTTCAAATACCGGATAAAATAGCACGGCCAGCGCATAGAAGGGAGACACGGACGGATTGCGCACCACCAGCAACACAGCCAGTTCGGCAAGCATAAAGCCGATAAAGTAGGCGCCACCGTCCCCCAGGAACACCCGCCCGTATGGAAAATTCCAGACGAAAAAGCCGATGATGGACGAGGCCATGGCAAGGGCAATGGCAAAAATGGCCAGATCATCCACCTGATAGGCCACCAGGGCGATTGACGTGGCCATCAGCATGGCGACCATGCCGGCCAGGCCGTTCATGCCGTCCACAATATTGAGCGCGTGGGTACAACCGCCCACGGCGATCACGGTAAAGATCAGTGAAATCGGCCAAAAGCCAAGAATGTAATTGAAAACGTCAATACTGACGCGGCTGACCCCGCCGAAAAACCACCAGGCAATGGCGGCTGACAGGAACGCAGCCAGCAGGCGCTTGCCCGCGCCAATATCCTTGGTAATGTCTTCAAGTATGCCAGCCACAAAAACCGGCATGCTGGCCACGAACAAAGCCGGCCACAGCCAGTTAAGCGTCATATTGTCGGGCCGGCCCAGCACCAGCAGCCCGGCCAGCGTACCGGCAAACACTGCCAGCCCGCCAATACGGGGCGTGGATTTTTTGTGGGATGCCTGCGGTTTATTCAGATCATAGTCGCCGGTGTAGCGGCCATGCCATCTTTCAGAAAAAACAATGAGCCCGCCGACCATAAAGGCGACAACGCTGATATAGAGATATTGCCAGGGAAATGTCAAAGTCGATCCAGAATGCAAAATACTTAACAAGCGACAATAGTAACGCGGAGCGACCGGGCGCTATCCGGTTTGAAACAAACGGCATAACATTTCATATTCGGCAATTTTAATAATTAATCTGCATTAAAAATGCCGTCCTTCACATTATGACAAATTTAGGCTGCTGTGGGGGCAGGCTCTTCCGGCGCAAAATCGATACCGGGATGGGCGCCAACACGCAAATCCACAGCAACACCACGGCGCACATCGCCTCAGCCAGAGCCAATGCCCCGGCGCCCAAGGCAGCCACAGCCGACACGCCCTGCTGCCCTGATCCCGGGCACGCAGACAAAAAAAAGCCCAAGACCTTGCGATCTTGGGCTAAATCCACCAAAGGAGGAGGGTGGAGGAGACAACCTTGGCAAGACAAATAGGCAAAAAACTCAAGCAGCAGGCAGACAAGAAATAGACAATTAACCTTTCTTACTGCGGGCAATGCTAGCGGTTACTGTGGCGCCTACGTTTATTCTTGAATGTGGCGAACTGCAGAACTGCTGTCACTGCTTGCTGCGAATTTTCGAAAAACCATTTCGTCATCCGTTAAAGAGATAGTACTGCTTTTTTTTGTGCGATGCAAGAAAAATATCAATCAAGCGTTTGAATTTGCACCCAATTTACTTCAATCTGTTTCAAAACAGACACACCACACTCGTATGTCCATAGGTAATTACACTGGTGTAGGGGTATGTCTGGATATTTTACGCCCCTGGCACATGAAAAATACAGGAAGGTCAGCCGTCTCGTGGGGTTTTCACAACAACCCACCATCCATTCGTCGCAAATAAAAGGGAAAACCCCAAGGCCGCCATCGCCCTGCCAGAACGACTAAAAGCAGGTAACAAGACCGCTCAGGGCGCCTGTGCGAGGCCACTCGCAATCCGGGCCAGCTCTGCCCGGGATGCGTTGCACTGCGAGAGACAGGGCGTGAGAGACAGGGCTTTAGCGCAGCACTATTCAGTGTGCGCTATTCAAACGCGATAGGCCAGCGTTGTCATGACTTTGGACATGGCCGTCATGATGCCGCGCACCGGCAATGGCAATGGCGTGCCGCCATGCTGCTCTGCCGTTTCACGATGATGGACCTCATCTTCCTTCATCTGCTGGACAATGGCGCGCGAGCGGGTGTCCTGCGGGGGCAGATCGCTCAGATGACGCTCCAGATGCGCCTCCACCTGGCGCTCGGTCTCGGCCATGAAGCCCAGGTTACGTTCGCGGCCAGCAGCACTGGCCAGCACCCCCAGCCCGAAAGAGCCCGCGTACCAAAGCGGATTGAGCAGGCTGGTATGGCTATTGAGCTCACGAATACGATCACGGCACCAGGACAAGTGATCCACCTCTTCCTGCGCAGCTGTCTCAAAGACCTTGCGCACCGACGTTTCCTTACACATAAGCGCCTGCCCGCGATACAGGGCCTGGGCACATACTTCTCCGACATGATTAACTCGCATCAGCCCGGCCGCATGCCTGGCCTGGGCCTGGCTCAGATCAGGTTCGCCGGCCGCCACGTGGGCACCCGCAGGATTGGGACGCGAAGCGCGCGAGGCGCCCGAGAGCACTTCAAGCGCGGTCCCGATTTCTGCCAGCACCCGGTCGGTAAGCGAATAACGACGGTCAAATTCTTGTACAACAATAGCGTTTTCGGTCATAAGTCAGCCTGTGTTGGAAAGGACAGGAAAAGAACGATGCAGACGCCCCCGGCGGTCGATTTGGTAACCCGGTCATGTCTGCCCGATCGTCTATTGTAGCAATGGGTTATGATTTGATTTTGATTTAATGCAGGAAAATATCATGGAATGCAATATCGAATGGAATGGCCCCGAAGGCATGCTGTTCGTTGCCACGACCGGCAGCGGACACACCGTTGCCATGGATGGTGCGCCTGAAGGCGGCGGCAATAATCTGGCGCCCCGCCCCATGGAAATGATGCTGGTGAGCGCCGGTGGCTGCTCGGCCTACGACATCGTGCTCATTCTCAAACGCGGCCGGCACCAGGTGACGCGCTGCCAGGTCACGGTACAGGGTGAGCGGGCCGAGACCGACCCCAAGATTTTCACCAAAATTCATTTCGTTTTCACCGTCACCGGCAAGAATCTGCCGGAAAAAGCGGTGGAACGGGCCGTCAGTCTGTCTCACGAAAAATACTGTTCAGCCGTTGCCATGCTGGAAAAGTCAGCAACCATTACCCACGCTTATGTGATCGCCGAGGCATAAAGATGAACCAGCAGTATGAAGATTTCATGCGCCATGTGATGGAGCATGGCGTAGCCAAGACAGACCGCACCGGAACCGGCACCCGCTCGGTATTCGGTCATCAGATGCGCTTTAACCTGGTCGAGGGCTTTCCCCTGGTCACCACCAAGAAGCTGCACACCAAAAGCATTTTCATCGAGCTGCTATGGTTTTTGCGCGGCGACTCGAACGTGCGCTGGCTGCAGGAACGCGGCGTCACGATCTGGGATGAATGGGCCGATGCCCAGGGCAACCTGGGGCCTGTGTACGGCGTGCAGTGGCGCTCCTGGCCCAAGCCGGATGGCGGTCATATCGACCAGATCACCCAGGTCATTGAACAAATCAAATCCAACCCGGATTCGCGCCGGCTGATCGTCTCGGCCTGGAACGTGGCCGACATCGGGCAAATGAAACTGCCGCCCTGCCACGCATTCTTCCAGTTCTATGTGGCCGATGGCAAACTGTCCTGCCAGTTGTACCAGCGCAGCGCTGACATTTTCCTGGGCGTGCCCTTCAATATCGCCAGCTATGCCCTGCTCACGCATATGGTCGCACAGCAATGCAATCTGGAACCAGGCGACTTTATCTGGACCGGCGGCGACTGCCATTTGTACAGCAATCATATCGAACAGGCACAATTGCAATTATCACGTACGCCATACCCGTTTCCACGGCTGATCATTCATCGCAAACCCGATTCCATTTTCGACTATGAATATGAAGATTTCGAGATTGCCGATTACCAGTTTCATCCGCATATTAAGGCGCCAGTCGCAGTCTGAGCCTGCCCGTTCAGACGCAGCCTGCGAATGCTGCACGCCTGCGCACCCCATACAGGAACCGACATGCCTACACTGATTACTCTTGTTGCCTATGCCATCGAAAACCGGGCCATCGGCGTGAACAACACCCTGCCCTGGCATCTGCCGGGCGACCTGAAACGCTTCAAAACCCTGACCATGGGCAAACCCATCATCATGGGTCGCAAGACCTGGGAGTCTATCGGCCGCCCCCTGCCAGGCAGGCGCAATATCGTTATTACACGCCAGCAGGATTTAAGCATCGAAGGCGTCGATGTGGTGAGCTCGCTGGACGCAGCCATCGCGCTGGCGTTCGAGCAAAGCGATACCGCATTCGTTATTGGCGGCGAGCAGATTTACGCCCAGGCCATTGAAAAATCCCAGCAGATAATGGCAACTGAAATTCACCAGTTTGTCGATGGCGATGCCTTTTTCCCCGACCTGGATGAAAAACTATGGCGTGAAACGTCACGCGATGCCCAGCCGGAAGAAAATGGCATGAACTACGATTACGTTGTTTATGAACGGATTCCGAAAGACCTGCAACAGAACAAGGTCAGCATTCCTTGATATTGCTTTGAAAGAAGAGCCCGCCAGATAAACAGCACCCCAAAAGTTGGACATCAATTCAACCTTTGGGGTGTTTTTCTGCGTGGCGCAGCAGGCACTTTGGTCATATGTTGGCGCAACAGCTTGCGATGGCCAGGACGGGCAAGGCGTACATGCCGCGCAGGCGTTCAATTACGAACCTAATCGGGCCCGCCCTCAAAATGCGTTTTGCTCTGCGGGGCCGCCGCCACCTCCTTGAGCATCATGGTGGCCGGCGCCGCCAGCGCGATATCGGCCTCATGCAGTTGCTGCAGTATGTCAAACAGCAACGCACTGCGCACGCGTGCCACCATGCGCGGCGAGTTGACATAGCCGGTGGCAATAAACACCAGCCCGGTCGCATCAATGCTGTCCAGTAAAATATCCGGTCGCGGCTCATCCAGTATGTCTTCATTGGCCTGATATGCCGCCAGGATGATGTCGCGCACGCGTGCCGGCTCGGTGCCCAGCGGCAGTGCCAGCTTGATCAGCACCCGGCCGATGGGACTGGCATGGGTAACATTGCGCACCACTTTGGTAATCAATTCTGAATTGGGAACAATCATGGTCGAGCGATCCCACAACTGGATTTCCGTGGCCCGCACATTAATGCGCCGGATATCGCCCTCTGCCCCATTGAGCGAGACCCAGTCGCCTACCCTGACCGGCCGTTCGGCCAGCAATATCAGGCCCGAGACAAAGTTCTGCACAATTGCCTGCAAGCCAAAACCAATACCCACCGATAGCGCACTGGCAATCCATGCCACCCGCTCCAGCCCAATACCCAGTGCCGACAGCGTCATGGCGCCGGCCAGCACATAACCCGCATAACCGAACAAGGCGCCGGCCGATGCCCGCATACCGGCATCCATCCGGGTCGTAGGCAGGTACTGGTCTGTCAGCCAGTTCTGCAAGATCTTGACCAGCACAAAACCCAGCACCAGCACCGCCAGCGCGATCAGAATGGCAGTGGGACGGATGTTTACCTCACCCAGCGAGATGCCGGAATACAAAAACGAGAAATTGCGCAGCCATTCTGTCGGGCCGCCGCCAAACGGCGCCAGCAAAAGCGCCAACGCCAGCAATACGACCAGCAGCCGGCCGATACCCGAGGCCAGCACCAGCAACTGGCTGCGTATCGCGGGATAGGCGCCCTCGTCTTCCTGGCCGTTCTGCCGCTTAACGGCGATCAGCATCACGGTGCATACATCATCTATGAACACCGCCAGCAGATAGGCCGAGAGCAGCACCAGTAAAATCCAGACCAGTTGCTGCACAATAACGGTGCCCAGGGCAACAAAACCCAGCAGCAGCGCGATCTGGCTGACAATCAGCGCCAGACCGGCCAGACTGATGATCGCATTGAGCCAGCCCGGAATGGTCATCTGATTGCTGCGCTGTACGGCATCGGTCTCTGTCGCATAGCGCTTGCGCGAGCGCACCATGGTCACGCCCATGGCAATGCTGGTGGTCAGGGAAATAATGCAGTTGAATGCCACCGTTAGCGCCAGGCTGGCATACACCGTCGCAAAGACACCCTGGATAAACCAGCCCAGGCTGATGATGGTGGCCAGCACCATCGGAAACCAGCGCAAGTTCAGGGCGACATCGTCGCGCATGGGAATCAGCCGCCACGAGGCATGGTGCGCCGCCAGCAAGGCCTTGCCCAGCCCTGCCACGAAACCACCGAACCACGACACGACCACCATATGCGTCAGAATTTCAGTCATCGTGGTCGTGGGGCTTTGGTTCCAGCTTAAGCCGGTTCTGACCGTTTCGGCCATCAGCCCATAGGCCACGGCAGACATCAGCACTACCATCAGCGCATATAAAGACCGTCGCAGGCGGCCCGGCGCGACGAATCGGGTCATGGCCTTGAGTAGCAGTTCTTCGGCGGTCAGACGCGCCACGACAATCAGCGCGATAATAACGGCAACGCCAAGCCATAAGACAGGCGTTACCGCTTCAAGCAGTGCCGCCAGCTCATTGGCCAGCGGCTGGGTGCGGATCGAATCGCGCGACCACTCGCGGGTCAGATCAGCCCAGAATGTGCCCGAGACGATAGAGGCCGTACGCTCGCCCAGCTGCGCCTGAAAGCGCACCCGCCGCTCTTTGCTCAGTTGCTCGGCCGCCTGCTCTGCCTCTACCCCGATCAGGCGCGCCAGTTTAATCTGTGAATCCAGCTTGCCGCGTTCCTTACCCAGTTCGGCGCGTTGTTCGCTGATATTGGCCGCTTCGGGGGCAGCTTTGTCCGTAGGTCCCAGTTCGGCCAGGCGCTCCTGTACATCTTTGAGCTTGGGCGCCAGCGCGGCCGCCACATCACCTACGGCAGACTGCGTCTTGAGGGCTTGCTCCCGCATGCCCGACAGCGCAGCGTCATTTAACGGCGCGTCGGCAATTTTCTCCAACTGCTTTTTGATGGGCTCGATCTGCTCCTGCGCCTGCTTGAGCACTTGCGCCACATCGGGCGGCGCTTCCTTGTCCTGGGCCCATACCGGGCTGGCGCAGCAACACGCCAGCACCAGCGCGAGCAAAGCCAGCACCCAATTGAACTGCTGCCAGGCGGCACCTGTGGCGCGCAAACGCGACTGAAAGATCATGAAGAGGAAGATGGCTGTTAAAAACGCCATATTAACGCCGATTACCTGCGCAAGGCACAGGTAATCCGCAGATTCCTGTTTGAATTCATTACGGAGCAAACCGCGCGGGCCGGGCCCGCGCACACGAAATGACGTGGCGCGCACCACGATCTGCCTCATGAACCGCTTGCGCTATACTTGCACATTCCCATCACATTGGCCATGTATGATCGGGATCATTGGCATCGGTGCATTGGCCACATCCGGCCCGGCACGATTGGGCAGGCCACGGTCCCGTTCACTATCACGACGAATTCTTCCAGCCAGGTTATCCGTTTTATGAGCATGCTTAACGAACAAAAAGCCCCGCTGGTCCATTTGGCCAACGCCATTGGTACGATGAGCGAAGTTTCTTCACGCGTCGGCCAATATGTCCTGGCCAACCCGGAAAAAGTGGTTCACCAGACGGTGGCAGAGCTGGCCGAATACACGCACAGCGGCCAGGCCAGCGTGTTGCGCCTGTGCCGCCAGCTCGGCTTCAAAGGCTTTAGCGACTTCAAACTGGCGCTCATGGCCGAACTGTCGGCCAATGAACACAGCGCCGCGGCGGACAGCGACAACGAAGCCGACCGCTACAGCGCCCTGCTAAGACGGCTGACGCTCAGTATGCAGAAAACTGCGTACGCCCTGCATGCCGAGCAGTTATTAGCCATTGCGGTGCATATGGTCAAGGCACGCCGCATCTCGGTGTTTGGCTCCGGGATATCCGGGCTTGTCAGTCAATTGGTGTCCTACCGGCTCATGAGGCTGGGCTTGCCCGCCCAGGCGTTCCAGGATCCAGTCCTGGCCCACGAAGTGATGACCGACGTGGACAAGCATTGCGTAGCACTGGGTATTTCGGAAAGTGGTGTCACACTCGATACCGTGGAGTTTCTCAAACGCGCCCGCTCGGCCGGTGCAAAAACGATCGCCATCACCGGGCGGATCAACAGTCCGGTTGCCCAGGCCGCAGACTTGGTATTGCTGGCTGTGCCGATTGAACCGCTCACCATTGGCGGAGATATTTCACCTGCAATCAGCAAGATTTATCTGGTGGAATTGCTTGCCATGGCGATTGCCGATCTGTCTCACGCCGGGCGCCAAAACAGCACACGGAATAAAACTCCATAACTAATAAATAATATTGAAATAAATAACCAATAGAATGACGCCTGTTTGAAACAGACAGGTATCGTCATCATGGCCGCTTCAGTCAGACTTGAAAAAGTCGAAAAATACTACGGTACGAAACACACGCTTGCCGAGGTATCGCTCGATATTGCCGCCGGCGAGTTTCTTACGCTGGTCGGTCCCTCCGGCTGCGGAAAATCCACCCTGCTGCGCATTGTGGCCGGCCTGACCTCCCACGAGAAGGGGCGCGTGTATATTGGCGATCGCGACGTCACGCAGTTCCCGGCGCGCGACCGGCCGGTTTCGATGGTCTTTCAGAGTTATGCCCTGTATCCGCATATGACCGTTGCACAGAACATCGCCACACCATTGCGAATGAAGCGTTTGCCGGCACCGGCCAGATGGCCGCTGCTGGGTCGCTTCTGGCCGGGCAGCCGCAAGCTGCGCCAGCAGATTGACCATGAAGTAGCGGCGGTGGCCGCCCAGGTGCAGCTTGAAAATCTGCTTGACTCAAGGCCGTCGCAGCTATCCGGCGGCCAGCGCCAGCGTGTGGCTGTGGCCAGGGCCATGGTGAAACAGCCCGACGTCTTTCTCATGGACGAGCCA
Organism: Pseudomonadota bacterium; assembly: GCA_023423975.1. Taxonomy (GTDB): domain Bacteria; phylum Pseudomonadota; class Gammaproteobacteria; order Burkholderiales; family Burkholderiaceae_B; genus Advenella. The sequence goes on along the minus strand of JAFAEO010000044.1, from coordinate 46,614 downwards.
TTATCCAACCTGGATGCGCGGTTGCGTGTCCATATGCGTTCGGAAATCGCAGCCCTGCACCAGCGGACCGGCGCGACGTTCATTTACGTGACGCATGACCAGGTAGAGGCCATGACATTATCTAGCCGCGTCGCTGTTGTCATGGATGGCAGCATCGTGCAGATCGGCACGCCCAGGGATCTGTACGAAGACCCGCAGGACATTCGTGTCGCCCGCTTTATCGGCAGCCCGGAAATGAACCTGCTGACAATCACATCTGACATGCAGTACGGCGCTAGCCTGGCAGGCGAACCCATTGCCCTGCACATGCCGGCCACCGATACCGTGGTCCATATGGGTTTTCGCCCCGAGAGCGTGGGTATTGCCGATCTGTCGAGCCGACCTATGCCAAATGCAATCCGTCTTTCCGCGACATTCGAACGCATGGAAGTGCTCGGTCATGATGCCCTGATTTTCTGCCGACATCAGTACTCGGGCGAGCCACTGGTGGCAAGAGCGCCGGTTGCCGATGTAGATCGGCTGCGCACCCGTGGCAACTGGTCGGACAGGCTGACCCTGCAGGTTAACCTGTCCCAGACGTTCTGGTTCAATGCGCAAGGCAGCAGAATCGCACCCGCGTACACCAGTTGCGAGGTGCTGCCCATTCACAAGCGTGTGTCCTGAATATGAGCAACTGCCACGCCCTGCCCGCGCAACAGACGAAACGAACCGCCACAAAAAAACGTCGCTGGCCTGACAGCATGGCCTGGTGGTTTGCCATGCCCGCATCATTTCTCATGCTCAGTACCATGCTGCTGCCTGTCATCATTGTGACGCTGCTGAGTTTTACCAACTATGAACTGGGCATGCCCGATACCGGTTTTGTCGGCATCGACAACTATGTGTCGGTCCTGAGCGACGCCAAGTTCTGGCATGTCTTGCGTAATACCGTGGTCTATACCCTGCTGGTCGTTCCCGGTTCAGTCATCGGCGGCCTCTTGCTGGCCGTTCTGGTGCAAAGTGTCGGCAAGGGTCGCCGCATTTACCAGTGCCTGTTTTTCCTGCCGGTAACGGCAACGCTGGTTGCCATGGCCACCGTCTGGAAGTATCTGCTGCACGGCCAGATCGGACCGATCAACCAGCTGCTGCATGCGCTGGGCCTGCCGCAAATGGAATTTTTTGGCGATCCCGGGCTGGTATTAATTTCACTTGCCATTATCGGCATCTGGCAGCTGGCCGGTTTCAATATGGTGCTGTTTATTGCCGGCCTGGTAGCCATCCCCGAAGATCTTTATGACGCGGCCCGCGTAGACGGCGCCGATCGCTCGTGGGACCGCTTTTTTACCGTCACCCTCCCGCTGCTGGGTCCCACCATGCTATTTGTGATCGTGACCTCCAGCATCACCGCATTCAAAGTCTTCGATACCGTAGCCGTACTCACCCGGGGTGGCCCGCAGGCAGCCAGTGAAGTCATTCTTTACCAGATTTATCTGGAGGGATTTCAGTATTTGCGCACAGGCAGTGCCGCTGCAATGACCGTTCTCTTCCTGGCCTGCATTCTGATTCTGTCCTGGCTGCAAACCAGATTAACCGAGAAAAAGGTTCATTACGTATGACACCGCAACCGAGGTATGGCGAACGCCTTCTATCACAACTGACATTATCGTCCTGCCTGCGCCACGCTACATTGCTCGTGCTGGCGGTGGCCATGCTGTTCCCTTTTTATTGGATGATCGTGACGGCCTTTCGCCCGGCGCAGGAGGTGTTCTCGGGCTCGTTCAACTGGCTGCCCCAGCAGTTTGTCGGCTGGGATAATTTCCGGACCGCCCTGGCCGATGCGCCTTTACTGCGCTACATGCTCAATGGCGCGATCGTCTGCGCCGGTGTACTGCTGGTGCAATTGGCAACCGCCATACCTTGCGGCTGGGCATTGGCGCGCTACCGCTTCCGGGGCGATCGACTCCTGTTCGGCGCCGTTCTGCTGGGCTTGTGCATCCCCATCCAGGTGCCGGCCATTCCCCTGTTTCTTGGCCTGGCGACAACGGATCTGCTCAACACCTATTTTGCCTTGATGGTGCCCTTTTTTCTGTCGGTATTTGCGATCTTCCTGTTCAGGCAATCATTCAAGATTTTCCCGGAAGACATCGTGCAGGCCGCGCGACTGGATGGCCTGTCCGAAATGGCCATTCTCTGGCAGATCGTCGTTCCCGCCAGCAAACCGGCCATTGCCGCCTTCTCGGTCTTTTCCGTGACCAGCCACTGGAACGACCTGTACTGGCCGTTGATTGTAATTACCAATGCAGAACTGATGACGCCTCCTCTGGGATTGGCATCCTTTGCAGATCCGGAAATCGGCGCCAACTTCGGCGCGCTGATGGCCTCTGCAACGATCGTGACGCTGCCGCTAATGATTCTCTACCTTTTTATTCAACGCCATTTTATTCAGGGCGTGACCAATACAGGCGTCAAGTAAGGATGCCAGCTTCAGACCAGCGGGTCGGAAGTTTTTTTTCTGGAGTGCAAGTGATATGAAAACTGTTTGTCGGATATTGATGGGGCTGTCAATCAGCAGCCTGTGTGCGTACGCGGTAACGGCCCAGGCCGAGACCATTACACTGGATGCCATGCACGCATGGCCAGGCCATAATCCTTTCTATGAAAAAGTCGCGCAAGCGTTTACCAAGGAGAATCCGGATATCGTCGTGCGCTTTCGGGCCTCGCCGCCCTCTTATGACGAAGCGCACCAGGCCGTGCTGCGCAGCATGATGACCGGGCAATTGCCCGACGTCTACTTCTCCGGCTTTCATTTATTGCCCGAACTGGTGCATGCGCTGGAGCGCCGCAAGCAAGCCGTCGATCTGAAACCATTTATCGATAAAGAAAAAGATCAGTGGTTGCAGACCAATTACGAGGCGTCCGTCCTGAAACTGGCCCAGGTCGACGACAAACAATACGGCCTGGCCTTCAATGCCTCCACGCCCGTTATTTTCTACAACGCGGACCTGGTCAAAAAAGCCGGCGGCGACCCGGATGCATTTCCGACAGACTGGTCCTCGCTGGTGACACTTGCCGCGAACATCGCCAAGACCTCAGAAGGCACTAACGGCATGGCCTATGATGTGCATGCCTGGCCGGACGACTGGCTCTGGCGTGCCCTTATCATGGAACAGGGTGCACCCATCATGAACCAGGATGGAAAAACCGTGGCATTCAACGGCCAGTCCGGCTTGCGCGCATTGCAAAAGGCCCGTAGCTTTGTGACCGACGGCGCCATGGCCTTGCGTGATTTTGACCAATCGCGCCAACAGTTTGTATCGGGCAAGCTGGGCTTTATTTTTGCCTCGCCCAATAGCGCCAAGGCATTTTCAGAATTGATCGGCTCGCGCTTTGCCTTGCGTTCATCGGTCTTCCCGCTGGAAAACAAACAGTCAGGCAAGGTACCCACGGGCGGCAACGCCATGCTGATCCTGGCCAAAGAGCAGCAGCGCCAGGACGCAGCCTGGAAGTTCATCAAGTTCGCCACCGGCCCTGTCGGTCAGACTGCAGCGGTGCTGGGTTCGGGCTATATGCCGACCAACAAGCTGGCCCTGCAGCCTGAGTACCTGGGTGACTTTTACAAGAAGAACCCCAACTGGGAAACCAGCCTGAAGCAGATTGCTTATGCCAGCCCATGGGGCGGCTACCCGGGTAATAATGGCGTACAAATCTGGCGCGCACAGCGTGACATTATCGGTTCTGTCATGCGCGGCAAGGTGACGCCCGAAGACGGGCTCGCTCAGATGGCTGAAGCGACCAATGCCCTGTTAGCAAAATAATTATGTCAACCGGGGTGGCCAGGCGCCGCCCCATTTTGCCAGTATCTCATGATCAATACTTCTTTGGAACTCATTATTTTTGACTGCGATGGCGTCATCGTCGATAGCGAGGTGCTCTCGACCAGGGCCTCTGCCGCAGCACTGGCTGAATTCGGCCTGAGCCTGAGCGAGGCGCAGGTGGCCGATCTGCTGGTGGGCCTGACCTTTGAGGCGGGGCTCAAGCGCATTCATGAGCAATACCAACTGGTGTTGCCACCGGCATTTGCCCGGCGAAAAATGCAACTGACCGAACAGCTATTTCGTCAGGAACTGACGCCAGTGCCGGGTTTGGTTGCCTTGCTGGAACGTCTGACGCTGCCTTACTGCGTGGCGTCAAACAGTTCCCACGAACGGCTGCGGTTTTCGTTCGAAGCCACGGACCTCACGCACTATTTTGCCGGCCGCACCTACAGCGCTGACGATGTCGCCCAGGGCAAGCCCGCGCCGGATCTGTTCCTGCACGCAGCAGGCCAGCATCACACGCCACCGCAGCGTTGCCTGGTGATCGACGACAGCCCCAGCGGCGTGCGCGCGGCAGTGGCCGCAGGCATGCCGGTTATTGGATTTACTGGCGGCGCCCATGCGCTTCCTGCGCTTGCCGACCAGTTACACAAGGCTGGCGCAACATGGGTCATGCCCAACTATGCGGCGGTTAGCGCGCATATCGAAAAGTACAACGTAAAGGAATTTTCATAATGCTTGATACGCTCTTTTCCAGGCCAGGCACATTTTTGCGTGGCAATCTGCATGCTCATACCACCAACTCCGACGGCATGCTGCCGACCGAGGAAGTGGTCAGGCGATACAAGGAATCAGGTTACGATTTCCTGGCGCTCACAGATCACTTTCTGCCCTCATATCAGTTCCCGCTGACCGATGCGCGGCAATTTGCCTCGGACACGTTTACGCCACTGGCCGCCGCTGAACTGCACGTGCCGCGCACGGAAAACAGTGCACTGTGGCATATTACCGCCATTGGCCTGCCCTACGACTTTGAACCCACGCGCGAGGGTGAAGACGGCCCGACCATTGCCCGGCGTGCAGCCGATGCCGGCGCCTTCGTCACGCTGGTTCACCCGGCCTGGTACAGCCTGTCGCTGGCCGACGCGCTCACGATTGATTCTGCCCACGCCGTGGAAATCTACAATCATGGTTGCCAGCTCATGCATGATAAGGGCGATGGTGCCTATCTGCTGGACGGGTTGCTGGACCGCGGGCGCCCGATGCTGGCCACTGCCGTTGACGATGCGCATTTCAAGTCACCAGACTTTGGCGCGGCGTGGGTAGAACTCAAGGCCGACAGCAGGGACCAGGTCGATATCGTGGCAGCCCTGAAAGCCGGCAGTTTCTACTCCACCCAGGGGCCGGTATTTCACGATATTGAAACCACCGCTTCTCATCTGAATGTGCGCTGTTCTGCCGTCAATGGCATTCTGGTTGTGGGTGCTGGGTATCTGATGGCCTATCAGTTTGCGACCGGGCTTACCCGTGCCAGTATTGATCTGGCGCCGCTGGCAAAAAGCCCGTGGTACCGCGTCGTTTTAATTGGCGCAGATGGCAAGCGCGCCTGGAGCAATCCGGTCTGGAAGTAACCCAGTACGGGCCACATGCTTAGGGCATATATCTGCACTGGTGTCATACACGCTCGCCCATCGCATGCGTGAGCGTGCGGCCTGTCTGGCATCGGATATTACCTCTCGTTATACGTAGGCCACATCCGTCAGCCGAAAAAAACCGGGATAACCTGCATGGATTAACAATGCAGATCATCCCGGTTTTTTATGCAGTGACTGAACTGACGATCAGTGACTGACTAGACAAACCGACCGCTAGTCCATATAGGCTTCCAGCGGCGGGCAGGAGCATACCAGATTGCGATCGCCGAAGGCGTTATCGACCCGCGCCACCGGCGGCCAGTACTTGCCCACAGGCGAGACATGGCCGGGATAGGCAGCCTGGCTGCGCGCATAAGCATGGTTCCACTCATCGGCAGTCAGCATCTGCGCCGTATGCGGCGCGTTGGTCAGCACATTATCCTGGGCATCGACCTCACCGGCCTCAACCTGGGCAATCTCGCGGCGAATGGAGATCATCGCGTCCACAAAACGGTCCAGCTCTTTCAGGCTTTCCGATTCTGTCGGTTCAACCATCAAGGTGCCGGCTACCGGAAAGCTCATGGTTGGTGCGTGAAAACCATAGTCCACCAGGCGCTTGGCCACGTCGTCTACCGTAATACCGCAAGCGTCCTTGATGGGGCGCAAGTCCAGAATGCACTCATGGGCCACGCGACCATTACGACCGCTGTACAAAACCGGATAATGCGGCGCCAGGCGGGTAGCAATATAGTTGGCATTAAGCAAGGCAACTTCGGTGGCGCGCTGCAAACCTGAAGCGCCCATCAATGCGATATAGGCGTAGGAAATGGGCAGAATACTGGCCGAACCAAAAGGCGCCGATGACACCGGACCAGGGCGCCCGGCCGCATCTGCTGCGTCAGGCTTGCCCTGTTCGTTCAGTACACCCGGCAGATACGGTGCCAGATGCGCACGCACGGCAACCGGGCCCACACCCGGACCGCCGCCGCCATGCGGAATGCAGAAGGTCTTGTGCAGATTCAAGTGGGACACATCGGAACCGAAGCTGCCCGGCTTGGCCAGCCCGACCATCGCGTTCATATTGGCGCCGTCCAGATACACCTGACCGCCAGCCGCATGAACCAGATCGCAAATCTGTACAACGGCTTCCTCAAACACGCCATGAGTAGAGGGATAGGTAATCATCAGCGCAGCCAGGCGATCGCCCGTTTGCTCGATTTTGCGCTTCAGGTCTTCTACATCTACGTTGCCATTGCTGTCAGAGGCAACCACGGTCACCGACATGCCGGCCAGATTGGCCGAGGCCGGATTGGTGCCATGAGCAGAGGACGGAATCAGGCACACATCGCGCTGGCTCTGCCCATTGGCCTGGTGATAGGCACGAATGGCCAGCAAGCCGGCATATTCGCCCTGCGCGCCGGAATTGGGCTGCAGGCTGACCGAATCGTACCCGGTGATCTCGCACAAAGCGGCCGAAAGGCGACTGACCAGTTCAGCATAGCCCGTGGTTTGCGCAGCCGGTGCGAACGGGTGAATATTGGCGAACTCCGGCCAGGTGATGGGAATCATCTCGGCAGTGGCGTTCAGCTTCATGGTGCATGAACCCAATGGAATCATGCTGCGGTCCAGCGCCAGGTCCTTGTCGGCCAGGCCGCGCAGGTAGCGCAACATGTCGGTTTCGGAATGAATGCTGGAAAAAATCGGGTGCGACAAAATGGCGGACTGGCGCGCCAGGGCGACTGGCACGAAGGTGTCTTCGCCGGCATTGAGCGCAGCAACATCAACCGCAGGCGCACCGGCAGCCTCGGTGAGCACATTGGCCAGCGCCTGCAGGTCTGCCAGGGTAACCGTTTCATCCATGGACAGCGCGAACTGGGTATCGGATACCCAGCGCACATTGATCTGCGCGGCGTCCAGCGCGGCACGCAACGCCTGGCCGTGATCGGTCTGCACCAGTAGCGTATCAAACCAGGTTTCGTTCTGTACTTCATAACCGGCAGACTGCAGCAGGGTGCGCAGCAGGGTCGTGGTCACATAGGTGCGCTGGGCAATGCGCCGTACGCCCTTGGCGCCGTGATAAACGGCAAACATGCTGGCCATCACGGCCAGCAGCACCTGCGCGGTACAAATATTGGACGTCGCCTTCTCGCGGCGGATATGCTGTTCACGCGTTTGCAGCGCCAGCCGCAAGGCCGGCTTGCCCTGCGCATCCTTGGACACCCCAACCAGGCGTCCCGGCATGCTGCGCTTGAAGGCATCGCGGCAGGCCATGAAACCGGCATGCGGGCCGCCGAACCCAAGCGGCACGCCAAAGCGCTGCGCAGAGCCCACCGCAATATCGGCGCCCCATTCGCCCGGCGCTTTCAGAATTGCCAGGGCCAGCAGGTCGGTGGCAACCGCCACCACAGCACCTGCGGCATGCGCATCGGCAGCCAGTTGCGTATAGTCGCTCACGCCGCCCAGGCTATGCGGGTACTGCAGCAGCACGCCAAAGCACTCGGGCAGGCCTGCGGCTTCATCAGCCACCACGACCTTGATGTCCAGCCCTTCTGCACGGGTTTTAACCACCTCGATGGTTTGCGGATGGCAATGGACAGATACAAAGAAAACATCGCTTTTTGACTTGGCAGAGCGGCGCGCCAGCGTCATGGCTTCGGCCGCGGCCGTGCCCTCGTCCAGCAGGGACGCATTGGCAATATCCAGGGCCGTCAGATCGATCACCATGGTCTGGAAGTTAAGCAGCGCTTCCAGCCGTCCCTGGGAGATCTCGGGCTGATAAGGCGTGTAGGCCGTATACCAGGCAGGGTTTTCAAGAATATTGCGCAAAATCACATTGGGCGCTAGCGTGCCGTAATAGCCTTGGCCAATGTAATTGCGGTAAACCGCGTTTTTCTGTGCAATGGTGCGCAGTGAAGCCAGCATATCGGCTTCGCTGCGTGGCCCGTCCAGCGCCAGGGGCGCGGCATTGCGAATACGGGAAGGAACAATCTCGTCTATCAATTCATCCAGGCTCTCGGCGCCAATGACAGACAACATCTCTGCCTGCTCGGCTTCAGATGGCCCGATATGGCGTCCGACAAATTCCTGGGACGTCGCTTCGTGTGTGTGCAACATAATCTGGGTAATCCGGTGGTAATCAGTCATGCCGCTGCTGCCGGGCATTCAGCGTGAATGCGGGCAACGGCGGCGGGTTTCAGGCCTGGGCTTCGTAGGCAGCCGCATCCATCAGCTTGTCGGCGTCGGCCGCATTGGCGGGCTTGATTTTGAATATCCAGTTGGTATAGGAGTCTGCGTTGACCAGGTCAGGCTGCGCTTCCAGCACATCGTTGAACGCGACAATTTCGCCATCGACCGGTGCGTAGATGTCCGAAGCGGCCTTGACCGATTCGACCACGCCGGCGGTGTCGCCTGCCTTCAATTGCGCGCCCACCTGGACGTCGCCCACGTAGACCAGATCCCCAAGCTGTTCCTGGGCGTTATCAGTGATGCCGACAACGAACACGTCGCCTTCGGCCAGGACCCACTCATGCGAAGGGGTGTATTTACGATCGGTAGGTAATTTCATTCAAGACTCCTGGAAGAGGAAAATGACCACGTTGCACACGGTCATATAGTATCAAGGTTTATGTGACGGTTTTCTATTTCTGTGCAGGAACCACGGCCTTGCCGTTGCGCACGAAAGGCAGCGCGGTCACCGTGGCCGGCACCCACTTGCCGCGGATGTCCACTTCAACGGTATCGCCTGCAGCCACGCCCTGGGGCAGACGGGCAAATGCCACGGACACGCCCAGCGTGGGCGACATGGTGCCGCTGGTGACTTCGCCTTCGCCCTGCTCGGTGCGTACCCGCATGTGCGCTCGCATCACGCCGCGCTCATTGAGTTTAAGACCGGTAAAGACGTTCTTGCGCGGTGCAGATTCAATGGCCTGGCGGCCGATGAAGTCGCGCTGGGTATCGGTCAGGCTGACTGTCCAGGTAAGTGCTGCCTGTGCCGGCTGGGTCTGCTCGTCCATATCCTGGCCGTACAGGTTCATACCGGCTTCCAGACGCAGCGTATCGCGCGCGCCCAGGCCACAAGGCGCCACGCCCGCCGCAACCAGCCGGTTCCATAGCGCTTCAGCCTGTGTGGCCGGCAGCACGATTTCAAAGCCATCTTCGCCGGTATAGCCCGTGCGGGCGACCAGCGTGTCATTGCCGACACTGGCCGCGAAAAACGCCTTGAGCGGTTCAGTGGCCGCCTGCCATTCGGGATGGATCTGCCAGACCAGTTCACGGGCTTGCGGCCCCTGCACGGCAATCATGGCCAGATCGCGCCGGGGGGTGATGGTGACATCCAGCTGGTGTTCACTAACCACACGCTGCATCCAGTCGATATCCTTCTGTGCGCAACCGGCGTTCACGACCACACGCCAGCGGTCATCATTGAAAAAGTAAACAATCAAGTCGTCGATCACCCCGCCTTCGGGGTTCAGCATGCAGCTGTAGAGCGCCTTGCCGGCGATGGCCAGCTTGGCCACATCGTTGGCCAGCAGCAGGCTCAGGAAGCGCCGCGCCTGCAGGCCGGTCACATCGACATTGAGCATATGGGAGACGTCGAACATGCCCGCTTTCTGGCGCACGGCATGGTGTTCGGCCAGCTGCGAGCCATAGGAAATAGGCATTTCCCAGCCGCCGAAATCGACCATTTTGGCACCGGCAGCCAGATGGGCCGCGAACAGGGGCGTGCGATTCAGTTCAGTAGAGGGAGCGCTTGCCGCGGTCGGGGGAGTTGTCTGTGTAGACATGCTTGCACCTGTTGAAAAGGATTGAAGGTCGCAGCGCACAGGTTTCACCACGAAACCGGCGCTTGTCGCCCTCTGTCCTTTTGCCTGAGAGTTGTAGCGCGCTTTGGGCTGGCCTGATGGCGCAGCACAGCGCGTTTCCCCTTCGGCGCCTTAATGAAAAGGTCTCTCCAGAGTGCCTTACCGGCCGGGCCGGTGATTGTGCGGTACATGGACCTGAGCGATTCCGGGCGAATTGCGCCTTCGGTGGCAACATGACGGGCTGATAGCCGCCTGCTGCTCTCTCCCACGACAATTTGAAAGCATGCGAAAGGATACAGGCAAACGGCAAAAAAATCCATTGTGACAACCCCCATATCCGATTTTTTACCGTCATCGCATCCTTGCCCCGGATGCCCTGCACAGCCATTTTACAAAAATGCAAGTTAACAGAGGTTAGCCGGCGTTATGGTAATGTTACCGTGACAATACGAACTGTTACATCTTATAGTTTCAATTAAATAATTCTTTGGAAAAGAGATAGAATACACTTGACCACAAGCAATCAGTCACTCGTGCGGCAGTACCCTCACACACGAGTGTCATCATGTTGCGGTACACTAGCCATCCGCTGGTGAACGTCAGCATAAAACACAACAATATCAGATACAGAACACACGTTTTCATTAGCAGCTTCATTAGCGAGCGGGTCTATTCCAGAACAGCTCGCCACTGCAGTCAGCATCAAGCGCCCTAGTGGCAACTACATAAGGAGTACTATTATGGATAACGGTTTCTACGCAACAGTGATCGCAGATTCCAAAGCCCACGCCGGAGTGACGGTCGTAGAAGACAACAAGGTCCGGGGGGGCGACGCCCATTACCTGTATTCAGGCACCATCCAGGCCGATGGCAACGATGAAATCGTCGCCAACCTGAAAATCAAAGCATATACTGCGGTTGACCAGTCTTTCGGCACCGACGAAAACAGCTTCGAATTGTCCCTGATGGGCAGTAAAACCGATAGCGGTTTTCGCCTGACCGGCTATTCACCCAGCGGTCGTGAAATCGTCATCGACGCCCGAAAAATCGCCAATATTGACCTGGGCTTCTAAAAGCGTCATCCAGGGGTGACCGGACCGGCATTCACATTCTTATAATTTATAGGGGGGTCGCCACAGGCGGCCGCCAGCCGGACCGGCACCTTGCGTGCACACGTTAATCTGAACCCGCCGCCTACCATTGCCTGTTGAAAACCGAACGACAGTACGGGCGCATCACCACACATACTTGCACCCCCCGCCTTTAACCAGGTGCCTGTGGATCACTTCACGCCGACAAGGCACGCCCGCAGGCCATCGCAGAGGCCCAGGCCCACTGAAAGTTGTAACCACCCAGCCAACCGGTCACGTCGACCACCTCGCCAATAAAATACAGTCCCGGCACTTTGCGTGCCTGCATGGATTTCTGGTTCAGTTCGCGAGTGTCCACACCACCGCGCATCACTTCAGCTTTTTTGTAGCCAACAGTTCCGGACGGGGTCAGAACCCACGGCTGCGCACTGTCTGCCAACTGCATCAGCGGCTTGTCGGCCATATCGGCCAGGCGCTGTGTCGGCAGCATGCCCCGGTATTGCAGCCAGTTCTCGGCCAGTCGGCGCGGCCACACTTCGCTCAGGGCATTGGCCAGGCTTTGCTTGCTGCCCTTCTTGCGTTGCACCAGCTCCTGCGCCAGTTGCCTGCCCGGCAGCAGATCAATGTGGATAGGGGTATCCGGTTCCCAGTAGCTGGAAATTTGCAGGATGCCCGGGCCCGACAGGCCGCGATGAGTAAACAGCAGGTCCTCATCGAACAGGCCCCGGCGTTTGCCCTGTCCGGTTTCGAGCCGGGCCGGCACAGCCAGACCCGAGAGTTCGGCAAACGGCTTCCAGCCTTGCTGATCAAAGGTCAGTGGCACCAATGCAGGACGCGGTTCAATAATTTTCAGGCCGAACTGGCGCGCCGCCTTCAGGCCGAAATCGGTCGCCCCCAGTTGGGGAATGGCCATGCCGCCGGTCGCGATCACCAGCTTGTCTGCGCTCAGTGCGCCGCTAGCGGTCTGCACCGTAAAACGGCCGTGTTCCTGGCCAATCGTGCTCACGCTCGCCTGCATGCGCCGCTTGACGCCACCCTTGTCGCACTCGGCCACCAGCATGTCGATAATCTGCTCGCTGCTGTCGTCGCAAAACAGCTGACCCTTGTGCTTTTCATGCCAGGCAATGCCATGGCTGCGCACCAGCGTCAGAAAGTCCTCAGGAGTATAGGCAGACAGGGCCGATCGGCAGAACGCCGGATTGGCCGACAAAAACTGCTGCCAGGTGGTACCGATATTAGTGAAATTACAGCGACCGCCGCCGGAGATGCGGATCTTTTCGGCCAGCCGGCTGGCGTGATCCAGCAAAACCACCCGCTGCCCACGCTGGCCGGCCACCGCCGCACACATCAGGCCGGCAGCACCGGCGCCGATGATCACGACATCAACAGATTCACTCATCCAGTCTCAGGCAGTCCACGTAGAAAAAGTCGCGACCATCATCCTCAACCACATGACCCAGGCCATGGATAAAGGTTTCGAAGCCCGGAAATTTCGCATTGAAACCGCGCGCAAACTTCAGGTACTCCACAATGGTCTTGTTAAAGCGCTCGCCCGGGATCAGCAGCGGAATGCCCGGAGGATACGGTGTGAGCAGCACCCCAGTCACGCGACCTTCGAGCTCGTCCAGCGGCACACGCTCCACTTCGCGGTGCGCCATTTTGGCAAACGCATCCGAAGGCTTGAGCGCCGGCACCATATCCGACAGATAGACTTCGGTTGTCAGACGTGCCACATCATGCTGGCTGTAAGCCTCATGAATTTTCTGGCACAAATCGCGCAGGCCCATGCGTTCATACTGTTTAAAGTCAGCGCAGAACTCGGGCAGGATACGCCACAGCGGCGCATTGCGATCGTAATCATCCTTGAACTGCTGCAGCGCCGTCACCAGCGTATTCCAGCGGCCCTTGGTAATGCCAATGGTAAACAGGATAAAGAACGAATACAGGCCGGTTTTTTCCACCACAATGCCATGCTCGGCCAGGTACTTGGACACCAGCGCCGCAGGAATGCCACTGTCGGCAAAGTGACCGTCAATATCCAGCCCCGGCGTGATAATGGTCGCCTTGATCGGATCCAGCATATTGAAGTTCTCGGCCAGGTCGCCAAAGCCGTGCCACTCGTCGCCAGACTCCAGCACCCAATCTTCCTGAAAGCCGATACCTTCGGAAACCAGGCGATTCGGCCCCCAGACCTTGAACCACCAGTCATTGCGACCATACTCCGAGGCCACCTTGCGCATCGCCCGGCGAAAATCCAGCGCTTCGCGGATACTTTCGGCAACCAGAGCGGTGCCGCCGGGCGGCTCCATCATGGCGGCCGACACATCGCACGATGCAATAATCGCGTACTGCGGCGAGGTAGAGGTGTGCATGAGAAACGCTTCGTTGAAAATATTGCGATCCAGCTTGCGGTTCTCAGACTCCTGCACCACGATCTGCGACGCCTGGGAAATGCCGGCAAGCAGCTTATGCGTGGAGTGCGTGGCAAATACCATCGCGTCCTTGCTGCGTGGCCGGTTCGGGCCGATCGCGTGCATATTGGCGTAAAACTCATGAAATGCCGCATGCGGCAGCCAGGCTTCGTCAAAGTGCAGCGTATCAACAATAGTGCCCAGTTTTTCCTTGATCATCTCCACGTTGTAGATCACGCCGTCATAGGTACTTTGCGTGAGCGTCAGAATACGCGGCGTCTTGTTCTTGAGCTTGCGGGCAAACGGATTGGCTTCGATTTTCTTCTGAATGTTTTCAGGGTCGAACTCTTCCAGCGGAATGGGGCCGATAATACCCAGGTGGTTGCGCGTAGGACGCAGGAACACCGGTATTGCACCTGTCATGGTAATGGCGTGCAGGATCGATTTATGACAATTGCGATCGACCACCACCACGTCATCGTTGGCCACGTTGGCATGCCACACCACCTTGTTGGAGGTGGAAGTGCCGTTGGTCACGAAATAACAGTGATCGGCATGAAAGATACGGGCGGCGTTGCGCTCTGACTCGGCCACCGGACCGGTATGGTCCAGCAGCTGGCCCAGTTCCTCAACCGCATTGCACACGTCTGCGCGCAACATATTTTCACCAAAGAACTGGTGAAACATCTGCCCCACCGGGCTCTTCAGAAACGCCACGCCGCCGGAGTGCCCCGGGCAATGCCAGGAGTAGGAGCCGTCCTGCGCATACTTGACCAGTTCGCGGAAAAACGGCGGCGAGAGCCCGTCCAGATAGCTTTTGGATTCACGAATAATATGGCGCGCCACGAACTCGGGCGTATCTTCGAACATATGAATGAAACCATGCAGTTCACGCAGGATGTCATTGGGAATATGTTCGGAGGTGCGGGTCTCACCATACAGATAAATGGGAATGTCTTCATTGCGAAAGCGCAGCTCGCCAATAAAGGTTCGCAAATTGCGGATGGCATGCGCCACGTCTTCGCGCGAGTCCACATCGAACTCTTCATCGTCAATGGACAGGATGAAGGCGCTGGCCCGGCTTTGCTGCTGGGCAAACGAACTTAAGTCGCCATAACTGGTTACGCCAAGAACCTCGACGCCTTCTGCCTTGATGGCATCGGCAAGGGCACGAATACCGAAACCGGACGCGCTGTCCGAGCGGAAGTCTTCGTCAATGATGACGATGGGAAAACGAAATTTCATCGGGTACTCCTGGCAGGCTGATCAAATAGCCTGATTATGTTCTTGGAAGTGTGACGCCTTGTTGACCCTGATACTTCCCGCCACGATCGCGATATGATGTTTCGCATACCTCATCGCCCTGCAGGAACAAAAACTGGGCACATCCCTCGCCGGCATAGATTTTTGCGGGCAACGGCGTTGTGTTGGAAAACTCCAGCGTAACATGGCCTTCCCACTCCGGCTCCAGCGGCGTCACGTTCACGATAATGCCGCAGCGCGCGTAGGTGCTTTTGCCCAGGCAGATGGTAAGCACTTCGCGCGGGATGCGGAAATACTCAACGGTGCGGGCAAGCGCAAACGAGTTCGGCGGAATAATGCAAACATCACCCTTGAAATCCACAAAGGATTTTTCGTCGAAGTTCTTCGGATCCACAATCGTGGAATTGATGTTGGTAAAAATCTTGAATTCGTCGGCACAACGCACATCGTAACCATAGCTGCTAGTGCCGTAGCTGACGATCTTCTGCCCGTTATGTTCGCGCACCTGACCCGCCTCGAAAGGGGTGATCATGCCGTCTTGCGCCGCCTGCCGAATCCACCGGTCGTTCTTGATACTCATAGACTGTATCTCTCTGCTGGGGTCTGCCCCGAAGGGAAAAGCGCCATTGTAGCCCCTGCGGGTGCAGGGGAGTATGCATTTTTCATCAGTCCCTGAAAAACCGGCGATAGACCAGTTCCAGCCCATTAACGGTGCCGCCTTTGATATCGGCCGACAGGTTCCTGAACAGTCGGTAGCTGCCGCGCAGCACGGTGCCGGTGCCGGCCATGGCCTGCTCTACGCTCACCGTCATCCCGTTTTCAAATTTCTTGCTGGCCACGAAAAACTGCTGGGACAGGTCGCTCGACGACTCCTGGTTGACGCTGGAGGCCACTGTTTTTTCGGGCAGAACCGTACCGGACTTGCCGACATTGCCCGAACGGATGGCAATATCGTCCAGCCCCAGCTTGCGATAAAACGGTTCGCCCCCACCCACAATGGACGAACCCACCGAAAACAGCAGGGCCGCATCGCTGCCGCTGCTGTCGGGGCCACGCCCCATCAGCAGCCAGGACAGTTTTTCCACCTCGCTCACGTCCGGATAGGACACCAGATCGATCTTGGGCTTTTTGGCCGTGCCCACCACCTTGACCCCTGCCTCTACATCCAGACCGGTGCGCAAGGCTTCAATATCCAGGATCGGATTGGCCAGGTTACCCTGGAACGTGATGCGACCGCGACGGATCTGCAGGCGCTGTCCATAGGCTTCGATCGCCCCGCCCCGCGTGCGGAAGGCGCCCACACCGGTCAGTTGGTTCTTTTCCTGAATCACGTTGAGCGAACCCACCAGGCCGGAGTCCAGCCCCAGCCCGACGATATAAAAGCGCTTACCCAGGTCCACCGTAAAATCCAGCGTCAGGTCCAGGGGAGATTCTTCCTTGACCACTTTCGTCTGACCCGGCTTGAGCACAATCACATCGCCATCCACGGCCGGCACACTGCCCAGAATATCCACGCTGGCCCAGCCGGCATCGGCCGTGACTTTGCCCTTGATATCCACCTTGGGCAGGGGCGCATTGATATCCACATCGCCACTGATCATCACAAATCGATCAGAGCGCTGAATGATCGGATAATGATCGAAGACGATCCGGAAATCACCCTTGCTGGTATTCAGGTTCCATTTGCCGGTAATGCCCAATGAACCGTTCTGGGCCTCTACATTATCGTCAATCCATTTCTTGGTGCGCCACTCATTGGCCTTAATGCGGATCACCGACGGGAAGCGCAGCGTGTTGATGACCACCTGGTTGTCGCGCAAGGTGGCCTCCAGCGTGCCATCGAGCAGGCGAATGCCGTTGTCGATTTCCACGATCTTCACTTTGGAACCGGAAATCTTGCCGCTGGTGGTCCACTGCCCGTTGGCGCGCGATTGCGCCGTCACGTTCAGCGCCACGGCCCCGCCCAGGTCCAGCATATCGCCGGTAAGCGGCCCCATCCAGCTGATATCGGCCAGATTGCCATTGAGCGTGATTTTCGAGCCGCCATTCAGGTTCGGGGCCAGCCCGTTGAACGCGATGGCCCCGGTCCCTTTCAGGTTGCCTTTGTTTTGCGTATCAAAAGCCAGATTCAGGTTGGCAGTACTGGTGGTGGCGCCGGTCTTGGTGAAATTGGCGCCCACCAGCATATTGTTCAGGCCCAGCGGAATTGGCGTTGCCGCAGGGATCATGAAATCGCCGCTTACGCGCTTGACGGCCGTCTTGCCGGTGAGTGCGCCGTCAAAGGCCAGATCCCAGTCAAAATCGAGCACCAGGGAGGTTTCCTGCGGCGCGCTCTTGCGCCGGTCGATAATCCCTGTATTGGCGTTTTGCGCCTGCTTGGCGGCCGGATCGACCAGCTTCTGCATATCACGAATGAAAGCAGGACTGAGCACAAAACGGCGGATAGAACCCTTAGTCTGCCACTTGCCGTTGCTGCCCGTGGTGCCATCCTGATTGATCACGATGCTGTGTTTACCCGGCAGGCCGATATTGATGTTTGATGGCCCGGCTTCCCAGGCCGGCAGCCCGCCCTCTGCCGCAGGCGCAAACGCCAGTGACCACGGCTTATCCTGTTCAACGGTAATGCCTGCGTGCTGTACGTCCAGCGTCGCGAGCGTGCCGCGCCACCCTTCTATGCCCTGCGCGTTCTTGCTCCAGGCACCATCGGCGGCCAAATGGAAATTGACCGGCGCCTTGCCCAGTTCCCTGGACTTGCCCTGAGAGAACATGCCTTTCAGGTCCAGCGCATGTCTGGCAACCATTCCCTTGATCGTGCCATCCACCGTGACGCTGCCAGGCAGGCCGGGCCAGAAGGAAGACAGGGCCGGCGCGTCCACGTCCAGCGTCAGCACGCTGTCGGCCTGGCCGAACGCGCCTTTGCTGCGTATCTTGTTGCTACCCAGGGTCAGGTCGATATTGGCCGCCGGCACCTGGAAAGCATTCAGGTCTATACCCGTGCTGCCCTGGCCGCCCAGGGTCAGATCGCGCACTGCCAGGTCCACAGACCCGACCAGCGGTTTGTCATTCCAGATACTGCCCTTGTCAAAACGGCCCTTGATGGTGGCTGATTTGATGGCCGTGGGCGAGAACATATCCACATCGGCCGCCAGATCGGTACTGAGCAAAGTCCTGGGAATACTGTCTGCCATCAGCTTGCTGACGGGCAACGCCTTGGAATTAACACGCATATGAATGCGGTCTGATTCATCCTGTCCGCCTTTGGGCGAGACCAGCGCCTCCAAAGTCAGCGTTGCACCGTCGCGCAGGGCAAGGTCCGCCTTGGCATCGCGCAGCAACAGCGGCGTTGCCATATCCAGTTTCACATCCGCATTCAGATGTGATTTTTCCCCGGTAGCGCTGGCCGTGACGACATAGCCATCCTGCACCTGCGGCGTTTGCTGCGGTTCAATGTCAAATGCAATCGTGTCAAAATCCAGCGGCACCGGTGTCTTGAAGGGCAACACGCCCGTGCCGTCGGTGCGCATAATATGTGCCGAACCGGTCAGCATCTGGTTGAATGCCAGGTCCCAGTCCGCATCCAGCGTGATGTCCTTGTCGGCCACGGCGTTGGCTGCCGCACGCTTGTTACTGTTGTCCTTTGCTTTTTTGCTGCCGGCCGCATCTTCGGCCTTTTTGTTGCCGGCCGTAGCCGCCGCCAGCGCCTTGTCCGCAGCCTGCGTGGCGGCAAGTGCGGCCGCCGGATCCTCGGCTGTAAAGGCTTTTTGCAGATTCATCAGGTATTGCGGGTTGATGACCAGATCCTTGATCTGCCCTTTGGTCTGCCACTGGCTGCCGGTGCCCCCAGACTCGCCGGGCAGGATCTGCGCACTGCGATTCTCGGGCAGATCCAGCACAAAGCGGGAGGCCGTGGTGGCCCACTGCATGGGATGTCCACCATCGTCCGGCAGGAACGACAAGGACAGCGGGCTTTGCTGCTGCAGCCGCAACTCGGTATGACGCAACTGCAGATCTTCCAGCACACCCACCCAGCCTTCCTGGCCGCCTTCCACTTTGTTCCAGGCGCCCTGGATATTCAGGCCGAACACCACGGGCGCTTTGCCCAGGGCGCGACTGGGCGCCTGCGCATACATGCCGTAAATCTGCGCACGATGATTGGTCACGCGACCATCGACCACCGCATTGACCAGCGCACTGCCCGGCAGGGACGGCCAGAAATTGGCCAGCGCCGGTGCGTTCACGTCTAAATACAGCTGGCTGGCATCCTGTCCGAAGCCGCCATGCGCCGTGATCCGGTTATTGCCCAGCGTCAGGTCAACATCGGTGTCGCTCACCTGCAGCTTGTCCAGATTCGGCTTGATACTGCGATCGGCCTGTTCCTGTTCCGGCTGCTTATCAAAAATACCCGCCAGATGCACCTTGCTGCGAATCGTGCCGGCCAGCGGTTTATCGTTCCATGTGCTGCCCTGGATCAATTGTGCATCCAGGTTCAAATCGGCAATTTCACGTTTACCCGGCAGCGTATCGGCAACCAGCGCCACGGTGCCGTTAAGCAGCGAGGCCGGTGTGGCGCCCGCCGACAGGGTCTGCAGATTCAGCGCCCGCAAACCGACCTTGGCAGTAACTCTATCGGTCCCTTCACTAACGCCGGCAATGGTTTCGAAATCTGCGTTTACGGCAGCGCCATCGGTCAATGCCAGTTGGACTTTGCCATCACGCAACGGAATCACATTTGCCATAGCCAGATTCAGCGTGGCATCCAGGCTGGACTGCGGGCCCTGCCCCTGCGCGGCAATGGCCAGCAGCGGATTTTTTTCATCCTGGCGCGTTTCATTCAGCTTGATGCTCAGTGTCTCAAAATCCAGCGGAATCTTCTGCACCAGCGGCACGAACCGGTCGCCTGCCGTGCGCCGCACATTGACCGTACCTTGCAGGCCATTTTCCGTGGCTATATTCCAGTCGCCGTCAAACACAATATCCGGAAAGCTGCCGGCGGTTTTTTGCGCCAGCGCCTTGGCAGCGGCATCCCGCGCTGTCTTGTCAGTTGCATTGGCCGGCTGCGCATCGCCGGCGGCCGTCATCCTGGCCACCTCGTCCATCAACCTGTCGCTGATCGTCAGGTTGGCAAACGATCCTGCGGTGGTCATGCCCAGGGCATTGCCACTGGCCTTGTCCAGCTTGATCTGCGCTTCGGAGCCGCCGGGCAGGGTCAGGCCCAGTGCGCCAGGCCCGGCCGCCCATGCATTTTGCACCCCGGTCGCATTGGGGCTGAACAATAAGGGCAAGGGATCGCGCTCGCGCACCCGCAAGCCGGCATGCGCCAGGTTCAATGCAGTCAGCTTGCCTTCCCAGCCGTCAACACCATCGGTCAGCCTGTGCCACTTGCCGTTGATGCTGGCCGACAGGTCCAGCGGCGCCTTACCAAGGGTTTTCGCTTCGCCCTGATTGACCTTGCCGCTGATATCAATCGCATGCTCGGCAATCGTGCCGGCCAGTGTGCCAGAGAGCTTGGCCGTACCATTAACGCCATCGACCAGCTGGCCCAGTTTGGGCGCATCAACGCTCAGACGCAGCACACTTTCCTGCTGCCCGAAACTGCCCGATGTGGTAATACTGTTTTCACCCAGTTGCAGATCAATATCTGCCTTGCGAATATTCAGACGGTTCAGGTCCACCAGCGTAGTCGACGTTTGTATTGCATCTGTGGTTGCTGCGGTTTGCTGCGCTTTCTGCAGTGCATCCTCGCCCTTTGCCGTGGTAACGGTTTTGCCCTCTGCCTGGGCCTGCCGTGCAGCCGCGGCCTTGATGTTGTCGGCTACGGCCTGCGCCATTTGCTCGCCATCAACAATCCGGCGCTGCGTCAGGACGCCCTGCGAATCAATATCAATATCCAGGTCAGCGGCCAGCGGCTTACCCTGCAGTCGGCTCTCGCCATCGACCGTGCCTTTCAACTGCAATCCCTGCACATTGGACAATCCCAGAACGTCTGCCACAAATGTCATATCGGTGGTCAATACGGAATCGGCCGCCCCTTGCTGCCCCTTGAGCGTGAGCCGCTGGCTGGCAAAAGAACCGGCAAGGCGGTCAGACTCTGCCGCGCCCTGTTTTTCCTTTTTGTCCAGCTTGAACTGCAGGCCCGAACTATCGCCCAGCTTGAGATTCACATTGGCCTGGTTCAATGGAATGCCGCCGCCCATCACGCCCAGGTTCAACGACGCGTCCACTTGCGCGCCCTGGCCGCTGCCCTGCAGGGTCACCCCCAGTTTTTCCAGATCGCCGGCCACTTGCGTGTGCAGATCGAACGTGCAGTCACGCTGCTGCAGCGCGCCGGTCAGCACGCCGCCAATCTGCACGAACTGGCTCAGGCATACCGGCGACTGTTTGTTTTGCGTCGCCAGTTTCGCATTCAAGTCCAGCTTCATCGGATACGGGCTTTTGATGGATTCGACTTCCAGCGTACCGTTCAGATCGGCCTCGGTCTGCGGATGCGAGACGTGCACGCTTTTGAGCGTGCCTTTGGCATGCTGGTCAATAATCAGCAAATCGGTCAGACTGAAATTGCTCAGCCCCACGGGCAGGCCCGAGCCATCGGGCATCAACAGTGCAAAATCGCCTACATCCAGCCGATCCACCTGTATGCCAACCGGAATACCCGGCATTTCAAATGGCTTGGCATCTTCGGGCGCCGGTTCGGTTGTCTCCAGCGGCAGCAGCTTGACGTCCAGATCGGCCACACTCATCTGCTCTACACGCAAGGTGCGTTTGAACAGTTTGAGCCAGTCCACTTTCAGTACAGCCTCGCGGCCGGTAATTTTGATTTCGGGCGTATCGATCAGCAGCCGCTCCAGCTCGATCCCGCTCCATAACGTACCGCGTACATTATGCAACTCGCCGCCCACCTGGCCGATCACGGTATTGAGCAGCCAGCGGCTGCCCGGATTGGTGCCCATGAACCAGAACACAAAGGCGCACAGCCCGATCAGAATCGTCAGAACAATGGGCTTCCAGCGAAGATACCAGCGCAAATATTTCATTTTCATCAGAATGCCACTCCCAATGAAAAGTGCAGCCGGATGCTGCGATCACGTTGACCATAGGCCAGGTCCAGAAACAGCGGGCCGGCCGGGGTCTTGATTCTTGCTCCCACGCCATAGCCCACATGCAGCTTCATTTTATTGAACGCTGCGGCCGCATCACCGGCATCAATGAACACACCCATGCCGAAACGATCATTGAAGTAACGCATATACTCAACGCTGACCACCGCCAGGGAACGGTCTCCTACGACCGCATCGCCTGCGCTTTTGCCAATATCATTGTATTTATAACCACGAATGGAGCGCGCGCCGCCAGTCCGATAGCCGAAGTCATCCGGAATGCGCATACCGCTGGAACCGAATACCTGCCCCACTTCGCCGCGCATGGTAAAGACATCGCGCCGGCCTATCGGCCACCATTGTTGTGCACGCAGCCCGACCCTGCTGAACGGCTCGCCTTTATCCAGCGTCACGCCGGCGCCCAGCCCCAGCGCAATCAGATTGCCTTCACGGGGATCATATTTGTTATCGACATCGCGACGCAGAAAATCCCAGGTGGCCACCATTGACGGCAGGCGATAACGCTCTTCGCCTTCGCGCTTGACTGAGTCATAGGCTGCCAGCACCCCCCAGTTCGATTCGAAATCGACACGACTGGCCGCATCCAGCTTGAACTCCAGCTTACGTTTCCAGCCCACGGCGTAACGCATTACATCTTCATCCTGGATATCGGAATGACGGAACATCACCCCGACGCTATCCTTGCTGCCGTCCAGGTTGGGCGGCAAATGAAAATCCATATAGGCGCGCTGCAACTTCGCATTCACCGCAGCCCCGGTTTCCATAATTAACGGCTGGCCAAACACCACATTTTGCTTGTACATGATCTCGGCACCTGGCCCCACCGCATCATCTATGCCCAATGACCCGGCCAGCGACCGCGCCGGCGCTTCCGACACCCGCACAGCGACCGGCAACTCTACCGCCTCCTGTGTATAGACCTCATCGCCCGGTGGTTTTTTCAGGGTCACGAACGCGCCGCGAAAGAAATTGGTAGACTGAATCTGCTGCTGCCAGGTATCCAGCTGTTCCTGGGAAAAGCGCTGGCCCGGCGTGTATTTGATATAGCGACGGATCAGGCTGTCAGGCACACGCCGCAAGCCCACTACTTCAGTGTGGCCCAGCGTGACTGCCGGGCCGCTATCTACCGTGGTCTCGGTATCCACAGTGGCCGTTTCGGGGTTGACTACCGCCTGCGAATGCGTCATGCGGGCCAGGTAAAAATCATTGGCCGCCACGCCCTCGAGCATGGCAGATTTGGCATTGCTCCACTGTTCGTTCAGAAAATCCTTGTCTACCGGCAGGCCCCAGTCTTTGCGCAACTGTGATACGCGATCATTAAAGCGCGGCGTGGCAATGCTGCCGGTAAAGTTATTGGTAACCGACTTGACCTTGGAGACCTTGCCCGGATCAATGGAAATATCCCAGGTTTCACCGCCCACGTCTTCACCCACCTCCAGGGTGACCTCGGGTGCGAAATAGCCGCGCGTGGCCAGGGCAGATATCACTGCTTCGCGGCCCTTGCGGCGGATCCGGTCGGCCTCGCCCGAATCCTGATCGTCGGCCATGCGAACCACAGCTGAAATACCTTTGTTTACTGCGTCCAGCGCCTCAGGCCCCAGCCCGCTGGGATCGATAATCACTTCGGGCTTTTGCGCCGAAACCTGACCAATACCGGCCAACAATAAAATCGTTGTAAGAAAACAAGCCTTGTTCAATCGCATTGGTCCATTCAGCGCTTTTATTTCTTCAGGTTTTCAACAACCACAGAGGGGAAGCGACCCGCCATATCCCTGGGCAAGGCCGCCACTGCCATGGCCACACGCCGGGCCAGTTCGCGATAAAGCCCGGCCGCCTCGCTGTTGGGGTCGCTGGCCACCGTGGGCGTGCCCGCATCGGTCTGCTCACGAATACTTTTTGCCAGCGGCAAGGCGCCCAGCCAGGGAACATCCAGCTCCTGGGCCATGTGCCTGCCGCCGTCCTCGCCAAAAATGGCTTCGGCATGCCCGCAGTGCGAGCAAATATGCATCGCCATGTTCTCGACGATACCCAGAATCGGGATATTCATTTTCTCGAACATGCGCAAGCCCTTGCGGGCATCAAGCAGCGCAATATCCTGCGGCGTGGTCACGATAATGGCGCCCACCACCGGTACCTTTTGCGCCAGCGTCAGGGCAATATCGCCCGTGCCCGGCGGCATATCAACAATCAGATAATCAAGATCGGGCCAGTTGGTCTGGCGCAGCAGTTGCTCCAGTGCCTGCGTGACCATGGGCCCGCGCCAGATGGCTGGTGAGTCGGCCTCGATCAGAAAGCCGATGGAATTGACCGTAATACCGTGGGCGCGCAAAGGTTCCATGGTTTTGCCGTCATTGGATACCGGCTTGCCCGATACGCCCATGATCAGCGGCTGGCTGGGGCCATAGATATCCGCATCCAGAATACCGACCCGGGCGCCGCTTTGCGCCAGTGCAATCGCCAGATTGGCGCTGGTCGTGCTTTTGCCGACACCACCCTTGCCCGAGGCAACCGCAATAATGTTTTTTACAGAGGCAATGGGCTTGAGCCCGCTTTGGACGGCGTGCGCCCGCACCGTATCACTGAACTGCAGCGTCAATTGCGCAGCGCCCGCTTGCCTGGCGGCGGCCTCCAGCTGTTCGGTCAGGGCAGTCTTTGCTGCAGCGCTGGTCACATATCCGGGTTCTACGCGAACCGTGGCTCCCGTTTCGGAAAGCGTGATATCGGACTCCTTGAGCGTCGGGGCCACCGGCATACCGGTGACCGGGTCTACCACAGACCGTAACGCATCCAAAAGGGCTTTTGACGACAGACTCATTTCAACTCGCTGCAATTGATACTATTTAGGGGGCGTAATGGCCCTAATGATAACGTTTAATGGCCTGCGACATTGTTAAAATCTGTTCGGACTCGGGATATCTCCTGCTGCAAAGCCCGGCCATTAACACAAAAAAGTTCAGCACATCGACAATTGCATTGACTGGTCTTAGGCGTTCAAGCAGGCTTTTTTCGCATAAAAACCTGCATCGTGATCGTGCGCGCAAAAATGCCTTTCAAAATCACTTCCCTTCCGATCCCGACTAGCTACAGCGTTCCGTCTGACATTTTTTTGACAAAAGGACGCAAGCCCACATTATTTTGTTACCAATTATTGCGGCACAATCGAAAAGAGTTATTTTGTTACCAATTCGCAAGCAATCCTGAATTGCTGTTCGGCGCGCTTTTCCGTACATTTCAGATGAACTGTAAGAATACTGCACGCGTTTCGAAAACTACTATCCGAATGAGGACGATGTATTGCCCTTAACAGTAGTTCAGTGCTGTGTCGACTGGTCGATACATCAAACCTCAAGAGAGAACTGCCGTGGATATCCCAAGCTCGATACAATTTCGCTCCATTGTTGCGCATACGCCGCTTGAAGGTCGACTGGGCTTCAGGCAAATGCGCGGTTCCGAGGGGCTGTCGCAACTATTCGAATTTGACGTAGAACTGATCGCCGACAATTACAACCTTGACCTGAAAAGCCTGCTGGGCAAGCCACTCACCCTGGAAATCGAAACGCTGGCCAGTTCGCGCTACCTGAATGGCCAGATTACTCGTTGCGAAATGATCGGCCGGGAAAATGCCAGCTCGCGATACTATATTTACCGTGCCACCGTACGCCCCTGGTTGTGGTATCTGACCCAGACATCCGACAATAAAATATTCCAGCAAAAGACCGTTCCTGATGTAATTCGCGAAGTGCTGAGCGAATACGACTTCCCATACGAAATGAAACTAAGCGGCTCGTATCGAAATTGGGAATATTGTGTGCAATACCAGGAAACGGATTTTGCCTTTGTCAGTCGCCTGATGGAACACGAAGGCATCTACTATTACTTCCGGCACGAAAATGGTCAGCACACACTGGTAATGACAGATGACATTGCAACGCATAACTCCATGCCGGGATACGACAGCATCCCTTATTACGGACCGGATCGGCTGGGCAAACCTCAGGAAGAGTACATTTCCATGTGGGAAATCGCCGCGCAAATCACGCCGGACGGTTACGCCACCGTAGACTATGATTTCACCAAGCCCGGTGCGAGTCTGGACGCCGTGGCAAAACGCGCCGGCGGCTCGCAAAGCGGCAACCTGGAAATGTTCGAATGGCAGGGTGGCTTTCAGGAGCCTGATCACGGTGAACAGTACTCACGGATTCGGCTGCAGGAACTACAAAGCATTCAGGAGCAGGAGCGCGGCATGAGTAATGCGCGTGGCATCGCTCCCGGCTTTATTTTCAATCTGAAAAACCATCCCAGGTCATCCGAGAATAAAGAATACCTGGTCATTTGCGTCAATTACCGCATGAGCATTGCCGGCTACGCAAGCGGTACCGGATCGGAAAACCTGTATGAGGAATCGTTTGTCGCGCTGCCGTCATCGGTGCAATATCGTGCGCCGCGCACCACGACAGTACCGCGCACCTATGGCCCGCAGACAGCAAGCGTTGTAGGGCCGCCAGGGCAGGAACTCTGGACAGACAAATACGGTCGCATCAAAATCCAGTTTCACTGGGACCGCTACGGTAAAAAAAATGAAAACAGCTCGTGCTGGGTACGTGTTTCCAGTCCATGGGCTGGCGGTGGCTTTGGCGGCCTGCAATTGCCGCGCATCAACGACGAGGTTGTCGTAGACTTTATCGGAGGCTGCCCGGACCGTCCCATCGTTCTGGGGCGGGTCTACAACGCCAATAATATGCCGCCAGTGGAATTGCCCGCCGGCGCCACACAAAGCGGCTTTCGCAGCCAGTCAGTCTACGGCGACCCTTCAATGTGCAACAAAATGCTCTTCGAAGATCAGCTGGGCGCGGAGCGTGTTCATATGCGAGCCCAGAAAGACATGTGTGATGAGGTGGTGAACAATCACGACCACACGATCGGCGGAAATTATTCGGTCGATGTATGCGGACATTACAGTATCAAGGCGGGATCGATCGGCATCGAAAGCCGTGACAGCTACAGTACCAAAATAAAGGGAACCGATACGCTTGAGACCACTGGCGCGACCAGTATTACTCGAAAAGCCACCACGACCGTCGATTTGAAGGATCTGCATGAGACCGTAAACGGTATGATTACCCGCAGCTTGACCGGGATTATTTCGCAGAACCACTCAGGCCTGCTGCTCAATACCCAGCTTGGTTTGCAGACACAGATTGAGGTGGGCGCTGTCGGTCATATGTTGATGGGAAATTACGGTTCAGTACATTTCGGCAGCTTCAAGAAAACCATTTTTGGTAACGTCGGCTGAGTTTTGCGACATCTATTGCGGCTGAAATCGCAATCGTTTCAAAGGTATGAAAAATGTCCGACAATCTTCCTGAAGATGTACGCAAAGCCTATGAAGACCAGCTCGGCAGCGGCACCCCGACTGAACAACAGATACGGGACGCCATCGCAGAAAGCGCGAAGCTGGGAGCTAACGGAGAATCCCAGCACTACGATGACGCAGCCAAGGCAGCACTGGACTATTACGACAAAGGTTTGTCGCCCGAAGATGCCGCTGTAGCCGGTGCAGCAGCAGGAAGAAACAAGATGATGGCAGACAAGCCGTCCCTGACCGAGCTGGGGCAGGCTTATAACGATGCATCCAGCAAGTCGGGTAACTTCTTCAAAGACCTGGTGCCCTGGAGCGCGACCAATCGCAAGGTGGACAATTTTGTAGAAGACAATAACCTGGGATTGGACAGCGACGCTCGCGGCAAACTGTCCGACGTTGCTGACTATGTTCAGGACCAGGTTAAAGACCCGACGCTCGCCGGCCAGGCAGTTGCTGCCGTGGCCAATGCCCAGTCCGGGGGCGCACTTAGCCCTTCAGGACTGGAAATACTGGGAAATCTTCACGTCACCGTGCATAGTGATGTCACGTTTACTCTTGAAAACGCCCATATAAAAACCGTTCGCGGGAATGCGACGTACAAGCACACTGCAGATGTGAATATCCTGGCTCCTACGTCAGGTGTATATCTGACTGCGGGAACCGTCAATATTTTCGCTCAGGAAAAAGAAAAAAACTGGGTTACCGGCGACAAAACGAGCCGACGACTGCTTGCCGCCAGTTATGGTTATCCAGAAAACGTGACACACGTCAAAGACTATCAAATGTCCGCGACGCTTGCCAGCTATACCGTGTATGGCGCGCAGGCGCATGTGGCCCCTTTCAAGCTCGGCGGGGCGTGGCGACAGGCAACGCGAGGCGTGCGTCGAGACGGGATTAAAGCCGCCGGTGTGCTAAATGCAAATAATATAGAGAGAACCATCGGTGGGCTACTATCATTGGGCCCCTGCATATTGTTTATTATTTTGTGACTTCAACACCTGCGTGAGCCGCCATGACCCAGCCATATGAAAATATCCCCACTGTACTGCCGGGCTCCGACGCCGCCAGGGGTGTCGATGCTATCGGCGCGTATTACAAGGCCCATGGAACAGAAGGACTGGACTCTGCAGTGCAGAGCGTGATTGAGCAGTATGGCGGGGACCCGATCAAATCCAGCGCGATGAGAGGTGCGGCACAGGAATTGATCGAACAGAATCCGGGCCAGGCCGAAGCCATTGCCAAGCATTTGGTTGGCACTACACTTGCAGACCCGTCCGTCGCCGCAGATAACGCAAATCGTGATGTCATTCGACAAATGGCAAACGACGGTGTCAACCCGGCAAAACTAACACCGGAACAACAACAAAAATATGCTATGGATGCTGCGCAGCGCGCCATTGCCGATGCAGGCGGGCCGCCGATGGACTCCAAGGCCCGCGATGCAATGGAGGCACAGATCAGAGAACAGATTGATGCCGGCGCCAGCCCGGGCCAGGCAGCAGCCGCAGCGGTCGCTGCATATATGGTACCAGCAGTGGCTGCAGCCATGTCGGCAGGCGGCTTTGACATATATGGCTACGTAACCTTTCTTGTGCACGGCACGGTCAGATACGATTTCAAGGCCAAGGAAACCAT
Source organism: Pseudomonadota bacterium (assembly GCA_023423975.1). Classification (GTDB taxonomy): domain Bacteria; phylum Pseudomonadota; class Gammaproteobacteria; order Burkholderiales; family Burkholderiaceae_B; genus Advenella. The sequence continues at coordinate 17,507 of JAFAEO010000044.1, read as the reverse complement.
CAATGTCACAGATACTGCCATCCATAATTACCTGGCCGATATCAAATATGATATGAAGGGCCACAAATACACCATTGACGCCCAGACCATCAAAACCTCCGGCACAATAGAAACCGCCAGGGCTCATACGGCGCAGGCAGAGGGACAATACGACGGAACCTATTTTTCCCTGACTGGAGCGTCGGGCACCGCATTTCCCCTCATGTGGACCACGGCAGATCATCAGCTCCTGCTGACTGGCGCGATGGTTACCATCAGCGGCTTGCGCTTTTATGGTGCGGTGTTTGATCAGGATCTATTTGCCGCTGGCGCGAGCGTAAAAAAAGCGGCAGGGTCTGGCACCTGGACAAAGAAATTCAGTGGGGACCATAGAAAAAAACTGGTAGATATTCAGTTTGGCAAAAAAAATACCAGTAGCTCTGGCCAAACCACCATTTAAAGGAGATATCTTATGTCTGGTCCCTATAAAGTCCTCCCAGACTCTGATGCGTCACGGGCTGTTAGCGAAATTGGGCGGCAGACACTGACAAAGAACAATATTGCGCAAGAGGTACAAGAAACGCTCGAACGACATGGCGTCGATAAAATGACGTCGTCTGCGGCGGCACGGGCGGCGGAAACACTGGCCCAAAATGGCAACCAGGACCTGGACAAGATTGCAGCAGAGCTGGTTGGCACCACCGTTGCCGATCCCAACGTAGCTGCCCGCCAGGCGCAAAACGCCGTCACAAGCCTGCCCAAGGACACCCCCGTTGCCGAGAAAAACAAAACCGCCGTTGCTGCAGCAAAAAGCGCAGCAGAAAAAGCAGGCGTTGACGGCAACGCTGCAGAAAAAAAAGCACAGGAGATGATTGATCAGGGCGTGCCACCTGAACAAGCCGCACTGGCTGCTGTCCTGGCCGTGGCCGGTCCTGCCGTGGCGCAATCAGGCAACGCCAGTTCATATGAAATTTTTGGCTATCTGACGGCCACCATTAAAGGGCTGGTGACCGAAACTTATTTGTCGACAGAAAAGCGCTTTGTTGACGGCCTTGCTGAACACACCTACACGAACAGCCTGGTGCTGAAAACACCCTCTACCCTTACCGTCGATTGCAAAAACTACCTGGCCAAGGCGAAGTCGGATACCAGCGAGCTGATTATTTCCAATTCAAATTACCTGGCCGGATACACCATGCGAGCGATTTCTCCACGCTCTGTTACCGGCATCGCGCTGACGGGCTACGGCGCTGGCGCAACGACGGTGCGCGGCGGCATTGGTTCTCTGGCGGCGACCAAAAGTTTTTACAACGTTCTGGACCTCTATATTGCATTCGTTGCTTTTACTGAAAAAGCAAATTCCGTCGACAATATGAGCAAAGTACAGTTCCCAAAGACAAAAATAGGATTTTGGCTGAACATTTTTACCGGATTCAAGTAGTATGCGAATTGTTAAGCCGTTACGGCTAACCCTGATGTACCGCCCATTTCGATGGCGCACACGAAAGGGACTGGCTGTCACGATCGTCGCCTGTCTGAAAAAACAGAAAGATACGTGGCAGGCCATCCCTGAAATCACACTGATGAAAGACATTTTGCCGCTTCTGGATGCAGACGAAATTCTTGACTTCATCATGCCCAAACCGCATCCGGAATTTCTGGTAAGCGGCAATGCATATACCGCCCACCAGGAAGACAAGACCAAATGTATGGTCAAGGTACGCGTAGGCAAGAAAGAAAAACAGTGCCTGGTTTTCGGCGACCGCTACTGGATAGACAACAAGATTACGCCGCCTGCAGAATATTCAAGCCAGCCAATGGACTGGGCATACTCCTATGGCGGACCCGGCTTCCCGGACAACCCCGTCGGCCAGGGTATTGCGGCAGTTCAGCAAGAAACAGGGTCTGTCCATAAACTGCCAAATCTTGAATCTCCCACCGACCGAATTCATTCCAGGGGACGACATGTGCCACCGATCAATTTCGGCCCAGTCCATATCGACTGGCCAGCGCGCATGGGTAAAGCCGGCACGTTCGATGATACCTGGTTGAAGACCGAAGGCACCGGCTTTTTCGATGATCTGGACCCACTCATGTTCAACGCTGCATCTGAAGATCAGATCTGGCTTGACAGAACGGAACTGAAACTGGACGAGACATTTGAAATATGGAATATGCATCCCACCGAGCCAATATGGCAAGGCACTCTGCCTTCGGTCAGGGCACGTTGTTTTGTCCGCCAAAGAACACGTCCTGCTGACGCAATGCAGGAGATTTCCATGTCTGCGACTACCGCCTGGTTTGTACCGGACCAGGACTGCCTGCTATTGATGTTCCATGGCGCCATGGATATCCAGGAGGATGACGCCTATGATATTGCATCTATCATGCCGGCGCTCGAACATCTGAACCACCCCCGTTCCGCCGCCCATTATCAGTCGATCTTCGAACAACGTACTGATCCAGAAAAAGGGGCACTCTACGCTTTTCGCGATGAGGATCTTATACCCGAAGACATGAAGGCGCCATGGCTGGAGCTAGAGAGCATGGAAAATCACCACACTATGCTGGCCAAAATGAGCCGAATGCAATATTCGGCTTACGATGACGAAGCGGGTGAAAATTGGAACAGGTTTGTAGGCCCGATCAAGCCCATGCGGCTGGGCGATTTACCCGAACTTGTCGAGCGCAGCCAGCAACTGCGCGAACAGGCACTGCAAGAGCACGAACAATACCGCAACGAAACACTGCAGCAAATACGCGATGAAAAGAAAAAAGGCGGGCCGTATATGCCTGCAGAGATGCTCGATTCACTTGAAGACATGCTAAAGGGCGAGACGGGTGCCGGTTCGGCCCCCCAATTGCCCATGGTAGGACCGCCTCGAATGAGGAACGTACGTAATTTGGTCCCCGCAGAAAACCGGGCCTTGTTGAATCTGACGCAGATGCAGTCAGCATTTGCCGACACCCTGGGCCAGGAACAATCGGGAATAAATCCTGCCGACGCCTTGCACAAATTTTACTTATACAGCGTGCAGTATCAAAAAGGAGCCCCGCGCGTCGGGGAACACAAGGCAATGCTGCTGCGCCGCGAAGTAAAAAAACGCGTTCAGGCCGGACAACCCCTCAAAGAGCTGGATCTGACAGGTGCCGACCTGTCGAATATGGATTTGCGCAACGCCAATTTCGATCACGCCTGGCTGGAAGCGGCCAATCTTGCCCGTGCTGATCTATCAGGTGCCACATTCAATGAGGCCGTGCTCGCACGGGCGGACTTTTCCGAAGCGGCAATAGACCAGGCTGTTTTGAGTGGCGCCAATATTTCAGAAGCGATCTTCTACAAAACCCGCGCCTTAGGCGCAAAATTTAGCGATGTCATCATAGAAGGCAGCATAACGCTGGCTTCCAGCGTATTCGACGAGAGCGAGTTTTCCAGCATCAGTGTCGAAGCAATCACCATTGAATCATGTTCGTTCAGGAAGGCGGTTCTGACCGATTGCAACCTGAATGGTGCCACCATTACCCACACCGATTTTTCCGGCGCCAGCATCATCAAGGGAGGGATTGACAAGGCAACACTGGAACATCTCCAACTGGACCAAACCATACTGAAGAACTGTATTGTGACCGAAACCAGTATTCGCTCGTCACACATGCACCAATGTACATTTGTTAAGGTCACTTTTTTTGGTCAATGCCGCATGGAAAAATGCAGCATACGGCAATCGGAATTTGCGCAATGCGCTTTTCGCGAAATGAAATTTTCTCTTGTCGATTTTTCCGGCTCGGTCTTCAATCAGTGCGATTTCACATTGGCCCATATTCAGGAATGTCGCTTAGTGAAAATATCATCGCCCCAATCGCTCTTTGTACGCACTTTCTTTGACGCCAGTGATATGAGCGGCAGCAACCTTATGACCGGCAACTTCCAGAAATCCGTATTTCAGAACACCGTGCTGGATCACTGCAATTTCTTCAGGGCTGATCTGTCAGAAATTCTTGTTGATGAAACCACGACAACTGACAACCTGTACCTTGAAGGTGCTCGACTTGCTCCGTATCATGAATCGGTCACACCAACCTGGAGAAGCCGATGAGCAAAGCACACATACTAGCCAAAGCCGATACGCTCGAAATTGTCGAAAACATCAAACTTGCCGATGAAACTTTCGATAATAACGTTCTCAAAGGCATGATTTTTCACACGGACACGTTCAATAATTGCGTTTTCAACAACACCCAGTTTGCCGACAATGTCTTGTCGGACTGTCTCTTGAACAATGTGAAATTCTACAACTGTGACCTGAGCCAAACCAGCTTCTCCAATTGCAGATTCAATGACGTCATTTTTGAGAAATGCAAGGTCAACGAAGTTACATTTGCCGACGCATCAATGACGGATGTGAAATTTGACCAAAGCAGCGTACAGGAAACGGTATTTTCAGGCGGTACTGCAGTCCGACTGGAAATAAAAAACCAGACACTATCCCAAACGACGTTTACTGATATTGAACTGGACAATGCCGACTTCAGCCAATCAGACCTGAGCGGCGCGACATTTTACAAACAGGATCTGCGAAAAGTCGCATTTGCCGACGCGGTGCTCAATGAAACCATGTTTTCTTGCTGCGATCTGTCGGGCCAGAATTTCGCGGGGCTCAACATGCAAGGCGCCCAATTTAACGGGGCAACACTGGAGGAATGTAATTTTTCCTACTGCTCCATGATCCGCTGCAATTTCTGTGAAGCGGTCATAAAGCGGACACAATTTTACTTCGCCGACGCCTCCAACTGTCTTTTTGTCAACGCAGATATCATGGACACTGATATGCGCGGCGCGCGTCTGAGCCAGTCACTATGGAGCGAAGCTAACCTACAACAAGTTGACTTTCAGCAAGCAACAATAGACTATAGCTTCTTTGGCAAGGCTACCTTGGCAAACTGCAATATGAGCGAATGCAATTTGCAGTTCAGTGATTTTTCATATGCAAATCTTACTGGAACTAATATGCGAGACGTCGAGTTGGAACAGACCAAATTTCACCGAGCGCTAACTGACGATTTATCCCTTAAATCCAGAGCCGGTGCAATCGAAAAAGATACGGCACTATTTGAAGCAGAGTTGTGGAGTGCGAAGGCACTCTGAGAAACCTTGTCAGTGACATTATTAAAGGAGAGAATCATGCCATTTTGGGGATGTTCGGGAACCGGTAAAGCGATGGGTCTGGGACCCTATTTAACCGGCGTTTCAAAAAACGACATGTACAGTTGCATGAAGATACCCACAACGAATATCTTCATCCAGAACCGACCAGCGCACAATCTATGGTCAATCGCTCCGCTCACCATCGACATGCCGTCGGGAATCGCCGGTGCAACCACCGGCACCCTGTTCATGGTTGGGGCAATCATTGCATTATTTTCGTTTACTGTTTTCGCTTGCGGTGCGCCAGTTGTCAAATGGCTGGGCATCACATTGCAGAACATCTGGAATACTATTGGGCTTTATCTGAAAATGGATCAGAAAAAAGTACTGGTGCTGGTGTAAACGGCAACAGCGCAAAACCAAAGCACTACTTGCCTGAGTAAAAGTCCTGGTAGGTGAAAGGAGACATTACGATTGCAATTTCCCTTGACGGGCAGTACTTGACTTTGACAGTCATGCCCTGGGTAAACGCGTTGCGGCCCTCCTCTGTAATTCGCTGCTTTACCCGGCTCACAAAGTGACCGTGAGTCGGGTGATCAGTATGCACCTCAACATACAATTCCAACCATAAATCAGACGAATTGTCGTTTATGTAAACTTCGGGCTGATTAATAATCGTGCCTTCGCCATCGATGCCCTCACGCATGATTGCTTCTGCCAGTTTCCTGTTCCTGGATAAGTGCAGATAAAAAAACAGCAAACCAATCAGCATGCTTACGACTGTGGCGTGATTCAACAAGTCAGGGTCATAGCCGTTTTCACTCAATGATTTGAAAAAAAACATCGAGGCCAGAAAACACAACACACCAAGGCAGAACCAGGCTGTGGAAATTTGTTTGTAGGGCCAACGGGAAACACGCATGGTTTATCTATATCCTTATGATCGGCGGTCATACCTGTGTGGCGCTGATTTTTCAGCATTTTCACTTGAAGTTTACCCGAGATTATTAGCAATCCCCATACTTGAAAAAATGGATATGTAATGTAATTTTGCCCCCGGCGAAGCGGTTTGAAACCTTTTGGTGCATTTGTCGGCCCTGCCCTCTTGAATTTTCCGGAAAAAGCCCTACTATAGAAAAAACAAATCAAGCAAAATCAAATGCTTGTGTACAATAAGCAGTAACTGACGCTTATTGGCTCTTCCCACTTACAAGGATCTGACCCCCTATGAACGATTTTCTGGACCGGTTTTTCAAAGCGCTGCTATTTGGTGTTATCACCATTGCAGGCCTTGTCATGGCCGCTGTGTTCCTGGTCTCTGCGGCCATTGCGGTGGGGTTGTTCTATATTATTGCGAAGGTGCGCGGCAAACCGTTCGTCGCCCGCGAATACTGGAAAACAACCTCAACCCGCGCTCGCCAGACCCATACTGAATTTTCCGAAAAATTCAAAAAGCCCGGCAATTTCTCGCGCAAACCCGATATCACAGATGTGGAAATACGGGAAATAAAGTAAACGCCGGAAGGTGCGCACAGCGAACCCAAAACCCCTGTCACTGGCAGGGGTTTTTTATTGCCCATCACACACCCTTACATTGGTTGCGATCCGTGAAGCCCCAAAGCCCTCGCGCCCTGGATTTTCGCAAGCGCCAGCGCCCACGACGGGGTTGACAAGCCCTTCAGGCACCGAATTTTTCGCTATACAACTCGCGCGCCCAATCTATGAAAACCCGGACCCGTGGCGACAATTGGCGATGAAACGGATAAAGCGCGCACACCGGCAGGTCCGGACACGGCCAATCGGCCAGCACCTGCACCAGCCTGCCCGCCTGCAAATGCGCCTGCAACCGAAAGCGTGGCACCTGGATCAGCCCGCAACCGGCCAGGGCTGCGCTGGTGTAGCATTCCGCATCGCTCACGGACATCCAGCCACTGGCCTCGAACTGCGCCTCCTGGCCATCCCTGATCACAGAGAAGGGATAGCGACTGTCGTTGCCGCGCGAGAAAAAACCGATGGCCTGATGCTGCGTCAGTTCGCCAGGGTGTGTGGGCGTGCCATAGCGGGACAAATATTCGGGGCTGGCGCAGATAATCTGCTCCATATCCGCCAGTTTCCGAACCACCAGCGAGGAGTCGCGGGGCTGCCCCGCACGCACCACGCAGTCGATCCCTTCCCTGACCAGATGCACCAACCGGTCTCCGCTACTGATAACCACATCGATATTCGGATAGCGCTCACGAAACTGCGCAATGCGCGGCAGGATGATCATGGTCGCATGCGCCCCGTGCAAATCCAGCCGCAACGTCCCGTGGGGATCGGTCACATGCGTGCTCAGCGAAGTCTCGGCATCTTCCAGTTCGGCCAGCACCCGTTTGCTGCGTTCATAGAAGGCCTGACCATCCAGCGTGGGGGCAACCTGCCGCGTGGTGCGATCCAGCAATCGCGCGCCCAGGCGCTTTTCCAGCTGCTTGATGGCATGCGTGGCAGTGGCTCGCGGCAGATTCAGCGCCCCCGCCGCGTCGGTAAAGCTGCCCAGCTCCACGATCCGGATAAAAAGCTGCATCGCATCAAAGCGGTCCATATGCACCCCATTGTTGGTGTTTTTTGAATTAACAAGCCAATTTCACCCATTTATCCATCAGGCGTCAATCGATATGATGTTATTCATCACTGCACCAGGCAACGGCAACTGCCACCGCCATCAACCTGGCATACCCACCACCTCGTGCGCAGCCCATCATCATTCAAGGACAGTACTATGAACACCAGGAAAGACGCCAGCAGCACCACCGACACAGCAGCCCACCAGGCATCAGCTGCGCCCACCGCCATCGTGACCGGCGCCTCGCGAGGCATTGGCCGCGCCATCGCCCTGCGCTTGGCCGCCGACGGTTTCAGGGTTGTGGTCAATTATGCGGGCAACGCCGCCAAAGCCCGCGAAGTGGTTGACGCCATCGTCGCCGCTGGCGGACAGGCAATGAGTGTGCAGGCCGACGTGTCCGTAGCCGAAGATGTGCAGCGGCTCTTTGCAACGACGCAGCAAGCCTATGGCCAGATCACTGCCGTTGTGCACAGCGCCGGCGTGATGACCATGAATGCGATTGCCCCGGAGAATATCGACGCCTTCGATCGTGTCATCCACACCAATCTGCGCGGCGCCTTCCTGGTGCTGGGGCAGGCGGCTGCGCATTTGCAGGCCGGCGGGCGCATTGTTGCGCTCTCGACCAGCGTGATCGCCAAATCCTTTCCGCAGTACGGCCCCTACATCGCCGCCAAGGCAGGCGTAGAAGGCCTGGTGCGCGTGCTGGCCAATGAGCTGCGCGGCCGCAACATTACCGTGAATGCGGTCGCGCCCGGGCCGGTTGCCACCGAACTATTTTTCGAAGGCAAGAGCGAGGAGCAAATCACGCAACTGAGCAAGCTCGCCCCACTGGAGCGTCTTGGGCAGCCCGATGACATTGCAAATGTAGTTGCGTTCCTGGTGGGGGCCGACGGCGGCTGGGTCAATGGACAAGTTGTTCGCGCCAACGGCGGCTTCGCCTGAAAACACGAAGGCGCACTCGCGGCCGAAGCCGGCACGCGATCGGACGAGCAAAAGATCGGCACGCGGGCGCCAACCCTTGGCATACGCATTGATATCATTTCAAATGATATCTAAGACAAAAATATAGCATTTGAATTATTTGATGCACGGCACCATAATTTGACATACTAGGCAAAACCGCAATCGCTTGCGGATCAGTCCTGCCGTGGGACGGGCTATCGTCACCAGGCAAAATGCCCGCGCGCCTGCCAGGCAAGACGCCTGAGTTGCCCAACTGCCAGCAGCAGCATCCTGGTCCGGTATATGTTGGGAGGCAACAGCGCCGCGCCATTGGCTCGCCTTGTTGCGATTGCCCTGTCGCCCCGTGAACAATATTGATCCACGCTGCCCGATTTACGCTTACCCATTTCAAGAGTACCAATATGACGAATTTGTTTTCCCCCTTCAGCCTCAAAGACGTGACCTTGCGCAATCGCATTGCGGTTCCGCCTATGTGCCAGTACAGTGCCCAGGACGGCTTTACCAATGACTGGCACCAGATTCATTACGCCAGCCTGGCCCGCGGCGGCGCCGGTCTGGTGATTGTGGAAGCCACGGCGGTCTCGCCGGAAGGCCGCATCACGCCGGACTGCCTGGGACTGTGGAGTGATGAACATGTTGCAGGACTGGCCAAAATCGCCGCTTCCATCAAGGCTGCCGGCGCAGTGCCCGGCATCCAGATTGCCCACGCAGGCCGCAAGGCCAGCGCCAACCGTCCATGGGACGGCGACGACCATATCGCCGCTGACGATCCGCGCGGCTGGCAACCCATCGCGCCCTCTGCCATCGCCTATGGCGAAAACCTGCCCAAAGTGCCCAAGGCCATGACGTTGGAAGACATTGAACGCGTCAAAGCCGATTTTGCCGCGGCGGCAAAACGCGCCCGTGACGCCGGCTTCGAATGGCTGGAACTGCACTTTGCCCATGGCTATCTGGCGCAAAGCTTTTTTTCTGCCCACAGTAATCAGCGCGATGACCAATACGGCGGCGACCTGGCCGGCCGCAGCCGTTTTCTGCTGGAAACCCTGGCCGCAGTGCGCAATGCCTGGCCGCATAACCTGCCATTGACCGCGCGTTTCGGCGTGATCGAATATGACGGTCGTGATGAGCAAACGGTTGCCGAGTCTATTGAACTGGCCCGCAATATGCGCAAAGGCGGTCTGGATCTGCTGAACGTGAGCGCCAACTTTGTCATCCCAGATACACAAATCCCATGGGCAACCCCCGCTTTCCTGGCGCCCATTGCGCAACGCCTGCGCAATGAAGCCGGCTTGCCGGTAGCTTCGGCCTGGGGAATTGACGATCCGCAAGTGGCCAACCGCGTGGTTCAGGAAGAACAGCTGGATCTGGTCATGATTGGCCGGGCCCATCTGACCGACCCGCATTACCCGCTGGCGCTGGCCAAAACGCTCGGACAGCCGCGCCCTACCTGGGTACTGCCCGCACCCTACGCACACTGGTTGGAACGCTACCGCGGCGCAGCGGCTTAAGTTAGTGGGTTATTGACCAGTTAGCTCAAGGCAAGGGTCCGGACATAACGCCCGGCGCACCCGCCTTGCCGGCCGGCCCAGCCACGCATTGCGCATGATTGTCAAAGCAGATATCAAACAGCAACTGTCGCAACCAGCGCTGGGCCGGATCACGATGCGTGCGTTCATGCCAGGCCGCCATGTTGGTAAAACCGGTAATGGCAATGGGCGGCTCGAACACCGCCAGCCCGGCCAGGTCGGTGACCAGGCGGCTGGGCAGAATCGACACCATATCGCTGGCCCGCAATAAGTCGGGCACGATCAGAAAACTCTTGACCGACACCGTGACCCGGCGCGTTTTGCCGATTTTCTCCAGCGCCTCGTCTGTAGCGCCGCGAAAGCCTGCGCCTGTATAAGACACCAGCGCATGATCCAGTTCACAAAACCGCTCCAGCGTCAGATCCTGCTGGTGCCTGATAATGGGATGGTCCCGGCGCACCACACAAACGTAATGTTCATCAAACAGCTTGCGCGCGTGCAGATCCGGACAGGCATATTCAGGCGAGACCAGCGCCACGTCAATCAAGCCGCGTTCCAGCTGGGACAGCATCTGGGTATCGTTCACCAGCACCAGCGCCACCTTGATATTGGGCGCCAGTCGCTTGAGCGTGGCCAGAAACGGTAGCGCAATGGCACGCAGCGCATAGTCGGTCGAAGCGATCGTAAAATGATGACTGGCAGTGGCCGGATCAAATACCGGAGGCTGCAACAGTGCGCCCACCTCGCCCAGCACCTGCTTAAGTGGTATGGCCAGAGCCAGCGCGCGCTCGGTCGGCTCAATGCCGCGCTGTGCCCGCACAAATAGCGGGTCATCGAAAGTATCGCGCAAGCGGGTCAGCATGCCGCTCATTGCCGGTTGCGTTACGCCCAGGCGGGCCGCTGCGCGGGTCACATTCCGGTGATCCAGCAACGCGTCCAGCGCTTTGAGCAGGTTAAAATCAAGGTTTCGGATATCTTTCATCGTGATGATATTACATGTGTAAATAATGGCATTTGTCTTGCCAGTGGCATCTGCCTCATTTACCCTTTGTATCACTAATTTGCCACCGCATTCGCAAAACTTGCACCCCATGCAGGGTTGACATCAAGTTAACTTCAGGTTTTATGATGACGCCATACTCTGTCAATCAAGGTAGCCATGACCTCCGATACACCGCCAACGTCACCCGACGGGCAACACGCCAATAAGCCGCCACAGACACATCAGCCGGGCCCCGAAGTCGCAGGCCCGCAAGCCGCGGGCCGCAAGAGCCATAGCGCTGAAGGCACATTGATGCCACCAACCGATTGTGCGACCCAAACGCACGCATTGGCGGCACCAGCGCTCAGTGCACGCCGACTGGCGGCTCGCAAGCTGGTGCTGCTGCTGGTGGCCACCCTCACCATTATGGCCGGCATTATTATTGCCCCATCACTGCCTGCCATTGCAACCCGTTTTGCCGACAGTGAACATATCGCCCTGCTCAGCCGCATGGTGCTCACGCTGCCGTCCCTGTTTGTCGCCCTGTCAGCACCGCTTGCCGGCATGCTGGCCGACCGGTTCGGGCGCAAGGGGCTGCTGGTTATGGCCATTGCATTGTATGGCGTCTCTGGCGCCTCGGGCCTGATTGCCGACAGCCTGACCGCCCTGCTGGTCGGGCGTGCCGTACTGGGCGTGGCCATCGGCGCCATCATTACACTGAGCACCGCGCTAATCGGCGATTATTTTACCGGCGCAGAGCGGGAAAGATACCTGGGCTTGCAGCAAGCCTTTGTGCAATTGGGTGGCGTGGTGTTTGTCATGTCCGGTGGCCTGCTGGCCGAAGTGCACTGGCGCATGCCGTTTGTCATATACGGCGCCGCACTGGTACTGATTCCTGCCGTTATGTATTGCCTGACAGAACCGCAGCGCCCCCGCGCCCTGCATTCGGCAACAAAACTCACCGATGCGCCTGTAAATTGGCTAGTGGTGGGAACCGTCTGCCTGCTGGCTTTTCTGATCAATGTTTCTTTTTATACTGTCCCGTCGCAATTGCAATTTCACATGCAAGCGTTGAATATTTATAACGCCAGCGGTTTCGGCATGGTGCTGGGCACCTTCAATCTGGCCGGCGGGATGGCGGCCCTGTGCTTTGGCGCGCTTAAGCGCCGCCTGGACACAACGCTGATTTTTCTGCTGGGCTTCAGCCTGATGGCAACGGGCTTCGGTCTGCTTTCGGCGGCTTCACACTTTGAGGCGCTGCTTCTGGCCAACGCCATCCTGGGCGCGGGCCTGGGCATTGCCATGCCAAATGTCATGTCCACCGCCATTGCCCATTCCGCACCGGCATTACGAGGCCGGATTGCCGGCATGGCGGCAACCTCCATCTTTATCGGTCAGTTCATCTCACCCTTTGTCAGCCAATACTGGGTCGCCGTAGTGGGCTACGCAGACATGTTCCGCAATGTCGGGCTGATCATGGCAACCCTGGCCGTGCTCTCGCTGCTGCCTGCCTTGCGTAATGGCTGGATGACGCTGATCGGGCAGAAGACCTAAGCACAGACACCGGCACTGACACTGGCGCCCGTAAATTTTCGCGGACCATTCGCGCTATTGGGAGTACAATTTAAGTCTTATATAAGACTTAAATTCCTGGTACCTTATTTGGCACCTTATTTTATGGCCCAGACTCCTTCGACCACGCCCCTTCCTGCCCCCGCCACTAGCGTGGCCACGCTGCCCCAGCTGTTTCGTGGCTTTGCCAAGATCGGCTTGCTGGGCTTTGGCGGTGTCGGGCCGATTGCCCGGCATGTGATTGTGCGCGAGCAACACTGGCTGAGCGAAAAAGAGTATGCAACGCTGCTGGGTATCGGCAAGGTCCTGCCGGGCGCCAATACAGTCAACGTAGCCGTCATGCTGGGCGACCGCTACCATGGCATCAAAGGCTCTGCGGTGGCAGTGGCCGGCCTGCTGGTGCTGCCGATCCTGGTCTTGATCGTGCTGGCCATTCTGTACCAGTTCCTGGACCAAAACCCCTATTTCAATGCCGCCCTGCAAGGCTCTGCCTGCGCGGCCGCCGGTATGGTCATCGGCACCGGCCTGAAAATGGCCAGCAAAATCACCCTGCGCGCCCATCATATCGTGGCCGGTATCGTTACGATTGCACTTGTGGTACTGCTGAAGTTTTCCCTGTTGCAGGTGGTCGGCGTCATGATGCCGCTGGCCATCGTCGCCAACTTCATCATGGCGCGCCGCCAGGGGCACCAGCCATGACCGTGCTGCTTGAACTGTTTCTGACCTTCAGTCGCATTTCCCTGATTGCCATCGGCGGGGCCAACGCCGCCATTCCGGAAATCCGCCACGCGGTGGTCGATATTCACCAATGGATGAACTCCGACACCTTTACCCATCTGTTTGCCGTCGCGCAATCGGCGCCCGGCCCCAATGTGCTAATTGCAAGCATCATCGGCTGGCATGTGGCCGGTATTGCCGGGCTGCTGGTGGCCACCATTGCCATGGTATTGCCCGCATCTGTGCTGGCCTTTGCCATCGGCCGGGTGATCAGCCACTTTACCCACCGGCGGGAATACAAACTGGTTCAGGACGCCGTAGTGCCGGTTGCCATCGGGCTGATTATTGCAAGTGGCATTGAACTGTCGCTGTACTCGGCCTTTGACGTGCTCACCTGGGGCATGGTCCTGGGCACGCTGGTTTTCGTCTATTTCACCGAAGCCAACCCCATGTGGGCGCTGCTGGTGTGCGCCATTGGCGGGGTGGTAGCCTATCAGGCCGGCATGCTCTGAGTGCCTGCCACTGCCTGTTGTCATTTCCCTGTATCGCGACGGACCACCAACCCGTTTTTCTGAAGGACGCTACCCGAGCGCGCCCGGCCGCGCCACAGCTGGCTTGTTGCCGTCGTTAACTTGCTGCAGGTTGGCGCCATGCTGAAGATGCCCGTCACACCTGGCGTCTGATCGCCCTGGTGCCATATCAAAACGCCCCACTGCGCGCCGCATCCCGTTGTGCTGCAGCGTCAGCGACCGGGTGGCGCAATCATCATTGCACGCCCATTGCCGCAAAACCCCGGTCCGCTGCAATATTCGTCTAAAATCATTCTTTTCCCCCCTTTTTTGTATTTACATTGCATCTTATGTCCCGCACGATTTTTGTTACCACGGCTCTCCCTTACGCTAACGGTTCGTTCCACATCGGCCACATCATGGAGTATATCCAGGCTGACATCTGGGTACGAAGCATGCGAATGGCCGGCCACACGGTGCATTTTGTCGGCGCAGACGACGCCCATGGGGCGCCTATCATGCTCAAGGCAGAAAAGGAAGGCATCACGCCGCAGGAACTGGTGGCCCGCTATGCGCAGGAGCGCCCGCGCTATCTGAACGGCTTTCATATCAAGTTCGATCACTGGCACAGTACAGACAGCCAGGAAAACGTCGAACTGTCGCAGGCTATCTATCGCCAGCTCAAGGCTGCCGGTTTCATCAGCACCAAGACAATTGAGCAGTTCTACGATCCGGTCAAAAGCATGTTCCTGCCCGATCGCTACATCAAGGGCGAGTGCCCCAAATGCCATGCTCCGGATCAATACGGCGATTCCTGTGAAGTGTGCGGCGCGGTGTATGCGCCTACCGATCTGATCAACCCGTACTCCACGCTCACTAATGCGACACCGGTCCTGAAATCGTCCGAACACTTTTTCTTTAACCTGTCCGATCAGCGTTGTGTGGAATTCCTGCAGGAATGGACCACCGGAAGTAACAGCCAGGGTAACAAGCGTCTGCAATCGGAAGTGCTGGCCAAAACCCGCGAGTGGCTGGGCAATGACGAGGGTAAAGAAAGCAATCTGAATGATTGGGATATCTCGCGCGATGAGCCTTATTTCGGCATTGAAATTCCCGATGCGCCGGGCAAGTATTTCTATGTCTGGCTCGATGCGCCGGTGGGCTATCTGGCGTCACTCAAATCCTACTGCAAGCTGCAGGGCATTGACTTTGACGCCTTGCTGGCGCCGGACAGCAGCACTGAACAGGTTCACTTTATCGGCAAAGACATTGTGTATTTCCATGCCCTGTTCTGGCCGGCCATGCTCAAGTTCTCCGGTCGCAAGGTGCCCGATGCCCTGAATGTGCACGGCTTCATTACCGTAAGCGGCGAGAAAATGTCCAAAAGCCGCGGCACCGGTATCTCGCCCGTCAAGTACCTGGATATCGGCATGAATGCAGAATGGCTGCGCTACTACATCGCGGCCAAGCTCAATGCGCGGGTTGAAGATATTGACTTTAACCCCGATGATTTCATCGCCCGCGTCAACAGTGACCTGATCGGCAAATACATTAATATTGCCAGCCGCGCCGCCACTTTCATCACCCGCCACTTCGACGGCAAGCTGGGTTACGCCGGTGATGCCCAGGCAATGGCAACTGAATTGGCAACACTGACCGAACAGGTACGGGTTGATTTCGAGAACCGCGAGTACGCCCGCGCAATCCGCAACCTGATGGCGCACGCAGACAAAATCAACCAGGCATTTGACAGCGCCCAGCCGTGGGTCATGGCCAAAGGCATCAGCACCGCAGACGAGCCGCAGAAACTGGCCTTGCAGGACGTGTGCTCACGTGCCATTGCCGGCTTCAAGGCCCTGTCTGTGATGCTGGCACCAGTGCTGCCTGCGCTGGCCGAACGTATTGCAACTGAATTGTTCGGCATGAACCGCAGCTTTGCCTGGAGCGATGCTGCCGAACTGCCTGACCATATTGCACCGTTCAAGCACCTGATGCAGCGTGTAGAACCGACCATGCTCGATACCCTGATTGAACCCGACGCACCTGCAGCCGATGCCGATGTGGTGGCCGCAGCGGTTGCCGCAGCCCTGCCCGGTGGCGAAGCCATTGCAGATGTAATTACGATTGATGATTTTGTAAAAATAGATTTGCGAATTGCAAAAATTGTTAATTGTGAACATGTGGAAGGTTCCAGCAAGCTGTTGCGCCTTACACTGGATGTGGGCGAAGGCAGAACCCGGAATGTGTTTTCTGGAATAAAATCAGCTTATCAGCCCGAGACCCTGATCGGAAAATATACGGTAATGGTGGCCAACCTGGCCCCACGTAAAATGAAGTTTGGTGTCTCCGAAGGCATGGTGCTTGCCGCCAGCGATGCTGACGAAAAAGCCAACCCCGGTATCTATATCCTGGAACCGTGGGAAGGCGCTCAGCCTGGCATGCGCGTACGCTAATACGCCGGCCCCGTAAAACGGGCCGCGTGCACAAGCATCATGTTGTGGTCAACAATAAAACGGGACGTAGAAATATATGGTTGGAACATGGTGCAGAAGCGGTTTTGGCCGTCTGAAGAAAACCGTCAGGCGCTCACGCCCGCTCATGTTTGTGAACGAGCTGATGCACCAGCCCAAATTCACCGGCGCCATCTGTCCCAGCTCTCGCAAGCTGGGACGCTATATGGCCAAGCACATCCCGCTCAATCATGACGGCATCGTTATTGAACTGGGCGGCGGCACCGGCGTTATCACACAAGCAATACTGGATCATGGCGTTCCGGCCGACAAGCTGATCGTCATTGAGTTTTCCAACGTCTTTGCCCAGCACCTGCAACGGCGCTTCCCGCATCTGACCATCATCAATGGCAATGCCGCCGATCTGGATGCCCTGCTGCCCCCGGGGGTCAGCATTAATGCCATCGTCTCCAGCCTGCCGCTCATTTCCCTGCCACCCGAAGTGCGCAGCCGAATTCTGCACCATTGGCAGACGCTGCTCAAGGACGACGGCCGCGCCATCCAGTTCACCTACAACCTGCGCCAGACACAATGGCAATCTTCCCTGAAAGCCTGTCATTACAGCAGTGAAATCGTGTGGACCAATGTGCCGCCGGCACGGGTCATGACATTCCGCTTCGCAGCCTGAGCAACCCGCGCCTGCAGGGCGAATGCACTACAATGCAGGTTCCGTCGTCCGAGCGACTCTCCGCCCGATAGCCCCCCTGGGCCTGGTGGAGTGGCGCCCGCACAAGAAGCCCGACTTTGTACGCCCTTGCCCCTTTGACCCATGACCATTGCAGATCCCAATAAAAACGCCAATAACAGCGCCGACAAAAGCGCCAATGACAACGCCGATAACAGCGCGAACAATCAGGCCAATCACTCCGCCGACAGTCAGCCCCATGTAAGCGCCAACAGCAACGCAAATAACGAGGCGGGTAACCCGTCCCCCGGCCCCGGTGTCGTATACACATCTCCGAGGCCACGAGACGGACTCCTTTCTCGTATGACGGCGTCTG
>JAFAEO010000010.1 GCA_023423975.1 Pseudomonadota bacterium | reverse complement strand
TTTTTAATGCCTTTGCGAATTCATCCAGACTTATATTGTCAATTTTTTGCCCAACGACGACTGACTCCGAAACATCGGCCATTGCGGGCCATCGCGTTTTGTAATCAGCATAAATTGCAACAACGGGGGTATTATAGGCACTTGCCATATGTAATATTGAGGTGTCAGGAGTTATTGCGATATAAGCATCTTTTATGATTGCTGCCGAACGTTTAATCGAGGGTGATAAGGATAAACGGAAGACATTATTATAACAATCCACTAATACCCTGGCTTTATCTTCCCCTTTTGGTCCATGAACGATCACTATTGGCATATCTGTTTCATTTTTAATTTTTGCTATTAGATTTTCTGCTATCGATAATGAAAATGTACGTTCCTGTGCACTACCTTCTAAATTGAGCGCAATGTAAGCTCCTAACGATCGCATTTCCTCGCGCACCTCATCGAGTACATCCTCGCTTAATGGCAATTCATATATTGGCCTGACTGCCGGAAAACCCGCTTCACGCATCATAAACGCCCATGTCATGGGTACGGGAGCCCTGAGATTCTGATCCATCCGGGACGCGTTCTTACACAAAGGGGAATAGCACTTCATGGTTAAACCGACAACCTGAAAATTCGTTTTTGCTTTCAACTGACTGATAAATAACATCGTTTTCAGGTTCTTTTTACGCATCGCCTCTATACAAAGATCCGGCGTACCGTATTGCTGTGTTATGTTCTTCGCTAAATCTTTTATTTCTTTTAATGTTGCGTAATCCTGCATAGTCATTGTGACTAATGTTAATTTAGTCTGTTCAAGTTTGAGCGCATTAAAGACTTCTAAATTAATAGTCGAAGTAACAATTAAAAGATGCTTAATTTTATGCAGTTCAAGCGCCCGAATAACTGGAAAGATGGCCATAGCATCGCCAATTTGATCGGGAATATGGATGACAACAAACTCTGTTTTTCCAATATTGAAATTATTAGCTTTATAATCGTAGTAACTAAATGCAATACGTCTCAACAATGATGCTAAAAACATACCTAACTTCGCCTCCCTACTGGTTATAATGCAATGCAGTCTATCAGACTCATCAGGGTGCCATTTTGTGCATATGCGGACTTTTATGTTTCATATCTCTAACCTGTGGGTCCTCTGCTTAATCCTTAAACAACACCAGCAACTCCTGCGCTTTCATCTTCCATCGAATTTTTCATGTTGCCGCTAATCAGCCATAAAAACATTTGCAGATGCGCTCTGTCGAGGTAGTCTCATAAGGTTCGTTTATAGATCGACGGCAATGTGAGTTACCTTTTCCATACTAATTATAAAAAGACAGTACAAACAGGATCATTATGGACTCCACGCTCATCTCCACTCGTCCCGATGAAGGGACGCTTTCGTTAAGTCGCGCCCGACGAGCTGCGTTAGGCAGCTTCGCTGGTGCCGTCGTCGACTGGTATGATTTTTTACTCTATGGCATCACCGCCGCACTGGTGTTTAATCGCGAGTTTTTCCCGCAAGTAAGCCCGGCGATGGGAACGCTCGCCGCATTTGCTACCTTTGGCGTCGGATTCCTTTTCCGTCCGCTCGGCGGTGTCATTTTCGGTCACTTTGGCGACCGACTGGGACGTAAGCGCATGTTAATGCTGACCGTCTGGATGATGGGCATCGCGACAGCCTTGATTGGTATTCTTCCTTCATTCTCGACCATTGGGTGGTGGGCACCTATTTTGCTGGTGACACTGCGTGCCATTCAGGGATTTGCCGTCGGCGGCGAATGGGGAGGCGCGGCGTTGCTTTCCGTTGAAAGTGCACCGAAAAATAAAAAAGCCTTTTACAGTAGCGGTGTACAAGTTGGCTACGGTGTAGGTTTACTGCTTTCAACCGGACTGGTTTCATTGATCAGTATAATGACGACTGACGAACAGTTTTTAAGCTGGGGCTGGCGCATTCCTTTCCTGTTTAGCATCGTACTGGTACTGGGAGCATTGTGGGTGCGCAATGGCATGGAGGAGTCCGCGGAATTTGAACAACAGCAACATTATCAAGCTGCCGCGAAAAAACGCATCCCGGTTATCGAAGCGCTGTTACGACATCCCGGTGCTTTCCTGAAGATTATTGCGCTACGACTGTGCGAATTGCTGACGATGTACATCGTTACTGCCTTTGCACTTAATTATTCAACCCAGAATATGGGGTTACCGCGCGAACTTTTCCTCAATATTGGTTTGCTGGTAGGTGGATTAAGCTGCTTGACAATTCCCTGTTTTGCCTGGCTTGCCGATCGTTTTGGTCGCCGCAGGGTTTATATCACAGGTGCGTTAATCGGAACGTTGAGCGCATTTCCTTTCTTTATGGCGCTTGAAGCACAATCTATTTTCTGGATAGTTTTCTTCTCCATAATGCTGGCAAACATTGCGCATGACATGGTGGTGTGTGTGCAACAACCGATGTTTACCGACATGTTTGGTGCCAGTTATCGCTATAGTGGTGCTGGAGTCGGTTATCAGGTCGCCAGTGTGGTTGGCGGTGGATTTACACCTTTTATTGCCGCTGCACTCATCACTTACTTTGCCGGGAACTGGCATAGCGTCGCCATTTATTTGCTGGCTGGATGTCTGATTTCCGCAATGACCGCTTTGTTGATGAAAGACAATCAACGCGCTTGATAGTCTGGCGAAGATCATCCGATCTTCGCCTTACACTTTTGTTTCACATTCCTGTGACATACTATCGGATGTGCGGTAATTGTATGGAACAGGAGACACACATGAATAATAAGGGCTCCGGTCTGACCCCAGCTCAGGCACTGGATAAACTCGACGCGCTGTATGAGCAATCTGTAGTCGCATTACGCAACGCCATTGGCAACTATATTACAAGTGGCGAATTACCTGATGAAAACGCCCGCAAACAAGGTCTTTTTGTCTATCCATCACTGACCGTAACCTGGGACGGTAGCACAACCAATCCCCCCAAAACGCGCGCATTTGGTCGTTTTACTCACGCAGGCAGCTACACCACCACGATTACTCGCCCTACTCTCTTTCGTTCGTATCTCAATGAACAACTTACGTTGCTGTATCAGGATTATGGTGCGCATATCTCGGTGCAACCCTCGCAGCATGAAATCCCCTATCCTTATGTCATCGATGGCTCTGAATTGACACTTGATCGCTCAATGAGCGCTGGGTTAACTCGCTACTTCCCGACAACAGAACTGGCGCAAATTGGCGATGAAACTGCAGACGGCATTTATCATCCAACTGAATTCTCCCCGCTATCGCATTTTGATGCGCGCCGCGTCGATTTTTCCCTCGCGCGGTTGCGCCATTATACCGGTACGCCAGTTGAACATTTTCAGCCGTTCGTCTTGTTTACCAACTACACACGTTATGTGGATGAATTCGTTCGTTGGGGATGCAGCCAGATCCTCGATCCTGATAGTCCCTACATTGCCCTTTCTTGTGCTGGCGGGAACTGGATCACCGCCGAAACCGAAGCGCCAGAAGAAGCCATTTCCGACCTTGCATGGAAAAAACATCAGATGCCAGCATGGCATTTAATTACCGCCGATGGTCAGGGTATTACTCTGGTGAATATTGGCGTGGGACCGTCAAATGCTAAAACCATCTGCGATCATCTGGCAGTGCTACGCCCGGATGTCTGGTTGATGATTGGTCACTGTGGCGGATTACGTGAAAGTCAGGCCATTGGCGATTATGTACTTGCACACGCTTATTTACGCGATGACCACGTTCTTGATGCGGTTCTGCCGCCCGATATTCCTATTCCGAGCATTGCTGAAGTGCAACGTGCGCTTTATGACGCCACCAAGTTAGTCAGCGGCAGGCCCGGTGAGGAAGTCAAACAGCGGCTACGTACTGGTACTGTGGTAACCACAGATGACAGGAACTGGGAATTACGTTACTCAGCTTCTGCACTTCGTTTTAACTTAAGCCGGGCCGTAGCAATTGATATGGAAAGTGCAACCATTGCCGCGCAAGGATATCGTTTCCGCGTGCCATACGGGACACTACTGTGTGTTTCAGATAAACCGTTGCATGGCGAGATTAAACTTCCCGGCCAGGCTAACCGTTTTTATGAAGGCGCTATTTCCGAACATCTGCAAATTGGCATTCGGGCGATCGATTTGCTGCGCGCAGAAGGCGACCGACTGCATTCGCGTAAATTACGAACCTTTAATGAGCCGCCGTTCCGATAATAAGTTCTGAACCTTCTTATCAGAAATAGATGTGAAGGAGTAAGTAAGACACCTGGCAAATAGCCTGCAATAATCGTGGGCTGTTTGCTTCCTTGGGCGGATACGTGTTTTATTATCGTCTTAATGATTTCCACATATTAAAAGCAAGTATGCTTTCAAAACACAATTATAAAAAATCCCGCCAACAATATAAGTTTTTATAAAATTAAATATAAGATTATGGCTTTAGAATATTTTTATTTCTAATAGACGAGATTTTTCCTGTTATGATATAATATGCCGAATTAACACATGTTAACGATTTACCAGTAATGTAAATAAATTTTCGAGGAGATCATTCCAGTGGGACGTAAATGGGCCAATATTGTTGCTAAAAAAACGGCTAAAGACGGTGCAACGTCTAAAATTTATGCAAAATTCGGTGTAGAAATCTATGCTGCTGCTAAACAAGGTGAACCCGATCCAGAATTAAACACATCTTTAAAATTCGTTATTGAACGTGCAAAGCAGGCACAAGTTCCAAAGCACGTTATTGATAAAGCAATTGATAAAGCCAAAGGCGGCGGAGATGAAACGTTCGTGCAGGGACGTTATGAAGGCTTTGGTCCTAATGGCTCAATGATTATCGCCGAGACATTGACTTCAAATGTTAACCGTACGATTGCTAACGTTCGCACAATTTTCAATAAAAAAGGCGGCAATATCGGAGCGGCAGGTTCTGTCAGCTATATGTTTGACAATACTGGTGTGATTGTATTTAAAGGATCAGACCCTGACCATATTTTTGAAATTTTACTTGAAGCTGAAGTTGATGTTCGTGATGTGACTGAAGAAGAAGGTAACATTGTTATTTATACCGAACCTACTGACCTTCATAAAGGAATCGCGGCTCTAAAAGCAGCTGGAATCACTGAGTTCTCAACAACAGAATTAGAAATGATTGCTCAATCTGAAGTTGAGCTTTCCCCAGAAGATTTAGAAATCTTTGAAGGGCTTGTTGATGCCCTTGAAGATGACGACGATGTACAAAAAGTTTATCATAACGTCGCAAATCTCTAATTATATTTTAAAGAAATCTGTCTTTATGGCAGATTTCTTTAATCTCATATAATCATTATAAAAATATAATGTTCAACTCGTCATATTGATTATTAAAAATCCCCATTCCCAGAGAAATAACATTTATTAAAATTCCAGGTTTTCTTTTTCTGATTACAGAAGACAAAGTGTTAATTACGCATAGTTTCCCGATAAAGACGTGACAGCGACATCCAGCATAAGGCATTTTTCTCTTTATCTTTGTACGGTACTTCATGGAACAGAGTTTTTGACCTTGCGAATCGTGATGTCTGTTGGGGGCAACTTGCTCACTGAAGCGTGAGACTCGATTAAGCGCACGAAACACAGAAATCAAAAAACCCGGTCACTTTTTACAAGGTAACCGGGTAAAAATAATTTTTATTTTTTAACTGTTTTGAAACTCATAGAGATGTCTCAAAACTAAAATTTGGCTCCTCTGACTGGACTCGAACCAGTGACATACGGATTAACAGTCCGCCGTTCTACCGACTGAACTACAGAGGAATCGTGAGAACGAGGCGAATATTAGCGATGCCCACCCATAATGTCAAAGCCTGTTTTTTAAATTTGAAATCGTTTGCTGAAATAATCTGCATTTTGTCGTTTATTCCGACACAGCTGGCTTTTTTTCACACTTTTGCGGCTCGGATCGAGGGTATTTCCATAGCCAACGTCCAGTAACCATTCGCCAGTAAAACAGCACGGCCCGCACAGCCCAGTCGGCAAACATTCCCATCCAGACACCAACCACACCCCAGCCAAGCATGATGCCCAGCACATAACCGACGACAACCCGGCAACCCCACATGCTCAACATCGAAACCCACATGGCGTAACGGGCATCACGAGCACCTTTAAATCCAGCGGGTAGCACCCATGAGGCGGACCAAATAGGCATAAATAAAGCATTTAGCCAAATCAGAATCACAACGACATGTTTAACCTGTGGATCCTGGGTGTAAAACGATGCCATAACCCCGGCAAAGGGAGCCGTTAGCCAGGCGATGGCCGTTAATCCAAGAGTGGACAGCCAGAACACATGCCGCAACTGAATCTCTGCTTGCGCTATCTGCCCTACCCCCAACCTTCGGCCTGTAATGATCGTAGAAGCAGAGCCGAGCGCACTTCCGGGTAAGTTGATAAGAGCCGCAATTGAAAACGCGATAAAATTTCCGGCAATAACACTGGTCCCCATCCCGGCAACGAACATTTGGGTTAATAACCGACCACTGGTAAATAACACTGATTCGACACTCGCTGGAATACCAATCCCCATGACTTCCCAGATAATGCTAAAATTCAGCGGTTTAAAATAGCTCTTTAACGAAATCCTTAGCGCAGGATTAAAACCAATCGCCAGCACCCACAAAATTGCAACTGCGCCAATATAACGAGAAATGGTTAAACCCAACCCAGCCCCGACAAATCCCAGTCCCGGCCAGGAGAAAAGGCCGTAAATCAATATGCCGCTAATAATAATATTAAGAATATTCAGGCTACCGTTAATCAGTAGCGGTATTTTCGTATTCCCTGCACCACGAAGTGCCCCGCTACCAATCAAAGTGATGGCAGCTGCTGGATAACTGAGTACCGTCAGCTCCAGATAAGTCAACGCCAGTGCTTTAACTTCTGTCGTGGCATCACCCGCGACGAAATCAATAATTTGTTCGCCAAAATGATGAATAAGCGTTGCCAACAGTACGGCAAACAACGTCATGATCACCAATGACTGCCGCGTCGCCACCCTCGCTCGTCGTCGATCCCGCTTACCGAGACTAAATGCCACAACGACAGTAGTACCAAGATCGATAGCAGCAAAAAAAGCCATAATGACCATATTGAAGCTGTCCGCCAATCCCACGCCGGCCATCGCATCTTTTCCCAGCCAGCTGACCAGAAAAGTGCTCAGGACACCCATCAACAGGACACAGGCATTCTCCATGAAGATAGGAACAGCAAGCGGGGTTATCTCGCGCCAGAACAACACTTTGTAGCTCTTGCGTTTAGCGTGCCAGCGAGTGCCGTGAACAACCTGGCGTAAAGCAGAGGAGATATTCAAAGCCGACCTTAATTGCAGAAAGTGAAACCACATTTCAAATAATGAGGGAGAATCAGCAAAGCTGCAAAGATTTTCGCCAACAAATTGTCTGCAAATGCAACAAACTGTTGATAGAAACGGCAAACAGTTGGGGAATTTAAAAATCGGGTTTGACAAAAGATTTTTCGCCGTTAAGATGTGCCTCAACAGCGATTCCTCTGTAGTTCAGTCGGTAGAACGGCGGACTGTTAATCCGTATGTCACTGGTTCGAGTCCAGTCAGAGGAGCCAAATT
>JAFAEO010000070.1 GCA_023423975.1 Pseudomonadota bacterium | reverse complement strand
CCCACGCGGCGTTGGCCAAGGGCACGATCTTGGGCGGAAGAAAACGCCCAACGGGCAGCCGTGTCAGAAACACGATTGCCAGCAAAAGCTGTTCCAGCTTAGCCAATTCCCGCCTCAGCAAATGTCGCCATGCCGTTGTGGCACGCCAGTGCCGCCCGCACGATCATCAGCGCGATCGCCGCGCCCGAGCCTTCGCCCAGTCGCATATCTAGCGCGACGACGGGTTCCATCTTCAATGCCGCGACAAGGCGGCGATGCCCCGGCTCGGCACTTTCGTGGCCAATCAGGCAATGAGCCAGCGCCTGCGGATCGTCCCGTGTCAGGACCACTGCTGCTGCGGTGCAGATGAAGCCATCCAGAATGACCGGAATACCCAAGCTGCGCGCCCGCAGGATCGCGCCACAAAGTGCCGCCTGTTCGCGCCCGCCATAGGCCGCCAGAACATCGGTCGCATGGCGGGGCTGATGGCGCGCCAAACCATCCGTCACCGCCCGCCGCTTGTTAGCAAGAATCTGGCTATTGGCGCCGGTACCGGGCCCCACCCAATCTTCGGCGGTACCACCGAAGATTTCAGCGGATTGGACAGCAGCTATGGTGGAATTCCCGATTCCCATCTCACCGAGGATCAGAATATCAGCCTGCGAATCGACCGCATCACCACCACGCTGCATCGCATGTTCCACCTCTTCCACAGTCATCGCCGGGCCTTGGGTAAGATCAGCGGTCGGGTGATCCAGATCCAGCGCCACGACCGACAGATCGGCCCCAGCAAGGCGGCTGAGTTGGTTAATTGCGGCTCCGCCTGCTTGAAAGTTGCCAACCATCTGGGCGGTCACCTCGGCCGGGAACGGATTAACGCCTTGCGCCACGACGCCGTGATTGCCTGCAAAAATCAACGCCTGAGCATGGTCGATCTGCGGACGCGTGCGACCCTGCCAGCCCGCCATGAATATCGCGATCTGCTCCAATCGGCCAAGCGATCCCGGCGGCTTAGTTAGGGTATTCTGATGAGCCTCGGCGGCCTTTGCGGCCTCAAAATCGTAGTTAGGCATCGGGATCGTCCCTGTTTGGCTTCAATCGCAAAGGTTGGCCCGAAACGGCCATCCAGACCTCCTCACAGATGTCCGAAACGGCTTGATTCATCCAGCCATGCTGATCTCGGAACTGACGGGCCAAAGCGTTGTCGGGGACAATTCCGAGGCCCAATTCGTTCGTAACCAGCACAACCGGAGAGTGTTGCTGACACAGCGTTTCGCACAAAGCATCGATATCTACAGTGCCAAGGCAGTTCGACAGCCACAACGTCAGGCAATCGATCAGCCGCACGCCTTGTCCATCGGTGGTCGCCAAGGCATCGGTCAGGGCTACCGGCTCTTCCACGGTAAGCCAGCCAGATCCGCGACTTTCGCGATGCCGTTGGATTCGCGTAGACATTTCACCGTCCCGCGCCTCGGCGGTCGCGATGTAGATCTTGGGCAACTGATATCGCGCTACCAGCCGCTCGGCTAAGGCTGACTTACCCGAGCGCGCACCGCCCGTTACCAATATGAGATTAGCTCTTGTCATGACCGGCTGTGTTTCACAGGGTTGACGCCAAGGAAAGCCAGATTTTCATTTGCACATTCTGAACCACATGTTGAATTGAGCTATCGATTGCGAAAGACCGCATAGGAGGAGTACCCCCATGACAAAATTCTTTATGTCGACTGCGCTGGCCACACTGATGGCCCTTCCCGTTCTTGCCGCACAGCCCGCCGATGGCGAAAAGCTGGCCGATGATCAGCAATTCAGCTTCTGGATTCTGGATGCTGTCAAAACGCTTGACCCACAACTGACATCCTCGCGGACCGATTCCGACGTGATCCGTCAGTTGTTCGAAGGTCTCTTGAACGAAGATGCGACCGGCAAGATGATTCCCGGCGTTGCCGAGACGTGGGAGGTCAGCGAAGACGGTCTGACCTACACCTTCCATCTGCGCGAGTCGAAATGGTCGAACGGCGATCCGGTTACGGCGAATGATTTTGTCTATGCGTGGCAGCGTGCAGCCAACCCCGCCACCGCCTCGGAATATGCGTGGTTCATGGAGTTGATGAACCTCGCTAACGCGCCTGAAATCGTGAAAGGCGAAAAGCCGGTTGAGGAACTGGGCGTGAAGGCGGTCGACGACCATACACTGGAAGTGACGTTGTCAAAGCCGACGCCCTACTTCTTGAAAACTCTCTCGCATTCGACGACCTATCCGGCCCCGCAAAAGGTCATCGAGGCCGAAGGGGATCAGTGGACGCAAGCCGGTAAGCTGGTTGGCAACGGCGCCTATACGCTGAAAAGCCACGATCTGGGTGTCGAGGTGGTGGCTGTTAAAAACGATCAATACTGGGACGCCGAAAACACCATCATCGGTCAGGTCAGCTTCGTGACCGTTAACGACCAAAACACCGGACTGACCCGCTATCTGGCGGGTGAAATCGATTGGATGAACACCCTGCCCGCTGGCAAATACCCGCAGATGCAGGCCGAACATCCCAATGAAGCCAGCGCGCCGCCATGGGCCTGTTCCTATTCCTACCTCTTCAACCTGTCCGACAAAGGCCCCGAGG
>JAFAEO010000002.1 GCA_023423975.1 Pseudomonadota bacterium | reverse complement strand
CATCCACACCGGCGATTATCATTTAGGCACCCTGTCTCATCTTAGAGCCATCACTGCCGATAGTATCTATACCACAGCCTGCCATGCCCTAGGTATGTATCCCTTAGCTTATTACCCGCATAACCATCATTTCCTGGCCGCAACAGCAACTTTGGAAGGAAATGCGCAACTGGCCTGGCAAGCCGCATTGGCTGTGCAGCAGCATACCGCCAAAGACTTGATGAACCAACCCGGCTGGGGAACTCTACAGCATTATTACAGCATACCTTATTACGTGGGCATCAAATTCAATTTGTTCGACCGTATCATTAGCCTACCTGCGCCCGCCCAAGAATTAATATACCCTCGCGCAATTTGGCATTATGCCCGCGGCATGGCTTTTCTGGGTAAAAACGAAAATAAAAAGGCACAGCTGGAGTTGAATAAATTAATAAACCTGGCAGCGGATAGCAGCCTGCAACAGGTCACCATTTGGGATATCAATACGACTGCCGACCTGGTGCAAATTGCAAAAAAAAGTGCTACAGGCTAGTCTGGATAGAAAACAACAGAAGCAACAAAGAGCGCTAACCCTATTTAAAGAAGCAGTTGCGACCGAAGATAACTTAAACTATAACGAGCCGCCCGATTGGTTTTTCTGGGTTCGCCATTACCTCGGCGATGCACTACTGAATGATAAAAAATTCAACGAAGCAGAAGAGGTATTTAGGGAAGATCTGCAAATATGGGAAAACAACATTTGGGCGCTAGAGGGGCTATATAAAGCGCTCCTAGCCCAACATAAAACCCAAGAAGCGAAAACGATAAAATTGGCGAAGGAAAAAGCCGGACAATATGCGAATTTCAGTATTCAATAATCGCAATAGTAAAAAGGGGCTGTCTAAAAAGGCCTCTTAAAGAAAGAACCCCGTCATTAAAAAATGGCGGGGTTTTTCTGTTTTTTTGTCCTTAAGATTTTGTATCTTAAGGTGCACCCAAAAAAACAATATGGCAAACATACAATTCAAAGCGCTTCCATCCAATAGTCCGAGTCTATTTCCTGAGAATATTTTAGATCGTATTCCAATGAATCATCCGGTTCGTTTGGTGAGTCAGGTTGTTGACCAGTTGGATCTTGAACCTATTATCCGTCAGTATAAAGGCGGAGGCACCACTAGTTTTCACCCTAGAATGCTCATTAAGGTGCTGTTCTACGCCTATTTAAGCAATATCTATTCTTGCCGAAAAATCGAGCAGGCCCTTCACGAGAACATCCATTTCATGTGGCTTTCAGGGAACAGTACACCTGATTATCGTACGATCAATTATTTCAGAGGAAAGCGTCTTAAAGGCCAGATACAAGAGCTGTTTGCCAGTATCGTTCGTATGCTACATGATATGGAGTATGTTAGCTTGAAAGTTCAATATGTAGATGGTACCAAGATCGAGTCTGTCGCTGGTCGTTATACGTTCGTTTGGAAGAAATCGGTCGAGAAGAATAAGGTAAAGTTAGAAGCAAACATTGCTTCGGTTCTTTCGGAAATCGAGGCTCAGATCGCCCAAGACCAATCTTCATTAGGTAATCAAGAAGTTAGCAAGGCCATCGATAGCAGTCAGTTGAAGGAAAAGATCGAAGCGATCAATGCCAAGTTCAAAGGAGCCAATAAATCTACTGATAAGCAACTTAAGAAACTTGAAGAGGACTATTTGCCTCGACTAGAGAAATATGAAGAGCAACTGGAAGTACTGGGAGATCGCAATAGTTATAGCAAGACCGATACCGATGCTGTGTTTATGCGGATGAAAGAGGACCACATGAAGAATGGCCAGCTTAAGCCAGCCTATAATACCCAAATCAGCACCGAAGATCAGTTCATCACCCATTACAGCATCCATCAAACAACTGCCGACACCACAACCCTGCCGGAACATTTGGAAGGCTTTGAGTGCCATTACGGAAAACAAAGCGAACAGCTTGTAGCAGACGCCGGTTATGGTAGCGAGCAGAACTATGAATTGATGGAAAAACAGGGCATAACTGCCTTTGTCAAGTACAATTACTTTCATGTGGAACAGAAGCGCAAGCATAAACAGGATCCTTTCTCGGTACAGAATCTGTATTACAACCAGCAAGATGACTATTATGTATGTCCCGCAGGACAGAAGCTCAGCTTTATCGGTCATGCAACCAGAGTTAGTGCCAACGGATACACAGCCCAGGTCAGCTGTTATCAGGCTCAGCGATGCGAAGGCTGCCCGATGCGCAGTGGGTGTCATAAAGCTAAAGGCGATCGGCTCATTGAAGTGAACCATAGACTCAATCAGCTCAAGGATAAAGCCCGGGAAAGGCTGGTATCGGAAGAGGGAATGTACCATCGAAGCAAGCGACCCATAGAAGTGGAATCCGTTTTCGGTCAGATGAAAAGCAACAACAGGTTTACCCGGTTCACAATGAAAGGACTGGAGAAAGTCGCTGTGGAGTTCGGATTGATGGCCATTGCCCATAACCTCAGAAAATGGGCGAAAAAGTGGGCAAACGATGTCTTCTTTGGGAATGGTTATAGCGATAAAACACTATATACAATAAAAATTGGAGTCAGGAGCGTTAAAACCATAAAATATCGACTTACTGCTTAAAACTCAAAAATGAAAACAGTAATGAAATCGCAAAAGCTATAAAACAGAAGAAGGTGCCTTTTTAGACACCTTCTATAAGTTGCAAGTAAATCTTCCATATTGATTACATTTGATTGGGTACAAAATCAATATGGTGTCCTAAAACAAATGCTAACTTTGATAGAATATCAAGTCCAACGGAATATTTGCCTTGTTCAATTCTGCTGAGATTTGCAGCGTCTATATTCGCTAACTTTGCTAAATCTTTTGCTTCTATTCCTTTTTCTTCCCGAATTTGGCGAATTTTTTTTCCTATCCGAGTTCTTTCTCCTTGTCTGTCTCCGGAACTCATTCCCATAAATGTGACACCATTTAGGAATAAATCACGCCAAATATTGTTGGTCATTACCTCCTTGTCATCAGAGAAATTTTTGTCAAAGACATACTCTACTAAATGTAGTTGATAATGACGAGTTTCTTCGCTGGTGTAAATCCCAATTTGAGCAAGTACGGAAAAAACCTCCCCGTCAGGAGCAACGACCTCGACCATTTTGTCATCAATAATTCTTGCTTTTGACTTAAATTCAAAAGCTAAAAATTCTTCTTCACTTGCGAAGAATTTTTTATCCTCTTTTTTCATATCCTTTATTACCGTATTTATCGTGTTGTCGCCACTTTTAAAAGTTATGATACAAAGATAAAAATAAATTTTCTAATTGGCAAATATACCAATTGAAAAATTTAATATATCCGAATTACAGCTCTGTCTTCTTCTTTTCCCCATTGTACTTGCCACGCTCTACCGTCTATCTGGTCAAGCAAAATGAAATTATATATGTTCGTTGTTGGATAAAGAAAAAATCTACCATTTTTCTCATCTTCTTCACTTACACGAGAGATGTCTGATAGTGTATTCTCAAATCTGTAATCGCTACCTTTTGTACTCCATTGAACTTGCCACATTTTTCCATTTCGTGTGTCCAATTTGATAAACGTGTACATATTTCGTGTAGCAAAAAGTCTGTACACAACAC
This sequence comes from Pseudomonadota bacterium, assembly GCA_023423975.1. Classification (GTDB taxonomy): domain Bacteria; phylum Pseudomonadota; class Gammaproteobacteria; order Burkholderiales; family Burkholderiaceae_B; genus Advenella. Next base: position 9,209 of record JAFAEO010000002.1, on the reverse strand, counting down.
TACTGTCTGGTGAAATGTTTTGTGTAGGAGCTTCCGAAGTGCTTTGAGCAAAAGAAACCGTTGCAAATAGCACAAAAAATAATGTAATAAATTTTGTCTTCATACTTTTTATGTTGTTGTGTTTTAAGCAGGGTCTTTTGTATGCTGACCGCTAACGGTTCTGGGCTTTGCGAAGTGGCGGATTTTTAGCACAAATGTTCATTAGAATTCCAAATGTTGAGCCTTGCACTAAATTGTCATAGAAGCACTTCACCCGCCATTTTGCAAAACCCATGTTACAAGCTGCCCTTCTGTCTGTCGTGGTTTGTCTGTCCGTTTGGTTGGTTTGTCTGTGCGTTGGAAAAGGCATACTCTTTTGCAAGCTTTGGCTTGTGGGCTGATTTGTGGGGCTTGCAAATGTGTATGACTTTAGCGTTGGCATTTTATTTAAGTCTTGCTTCATGGAATTTCATTAAGTCATTGAATTTTTTCCAAAATTTTCTGCTTTGTCTTTTAACATAATTGTCCCCGTTTATTGATTTCATTGATTCATTAGCTTTGTTTATGTAGTTAAGATAATTTCCCCAATAATATTCATTCGTTTTTTCATATACTGTTTTGTCTGACTTTGATGGTCTATAAATAAGTTTTCTTTTAGCTCCTCTGTGAGTAAAACGCTTATAAAGTCTTGACTTAAATAAACTCTTGTCAGGATTTTTACTGTGTATTGCTAACGAAGTTGATTTTTTAAACGAGCTTTTCATTGCTCTATAAAACTTTGAAAAACCGGATGTTTTTATCAAAACCCTTTGTCCGTCAAATGAGAATCCTAAATACTCCAGTGTCTTATTATGATTTGGTGCTTTAGTTTTTTCGTCTATATCAAAACCAGTAAATTTTCCTTTCACTTCTTCAAATCGAAAAACCTTGGTCTTATTTGGTTCAATTTTCAAATCCACAACAGTTTCAATTTTATCTCTGATTAGTTTAATAATATCGTCTTCATAATGTTGCTCGCAAATAATTATTAAATCATCGCTGTATCGTTGATAAAATCCACCAATTGAAGAAACTTTATCAAATATTTCTTTGTCAAATTCCAACATATAGATATTTGCTAATGTTGCGCTAATCGGGCTTCCTTGAGGTATTCCTTCCGTATTGTTTTTCGAAATAACAAGATTGAGATTGTTTTTTAGAAACTCTTTTTTATCACAATAATGACTAGCTCCTTTTTCTTTGAAGAATTTGCTGTTTTTTATTTGCTTTCTTACAAATTCGGTTTTGTGTGAGGAATTTGGGATTCCCTTTTTCACCATCATTGTATTAGAGTAACTTTCAAACAATTGGTCACCTTCAATGTACTTTATATTTGTAAGAGCTTTAAATACATTATAGTGGTCTTGGGGTAAAGTGGTTTCATTCAGAACTCTTGTCCATTGTTTTTTTAAGATTTTATGATTCAGATTGTCAAAGAATGAAGTGACATCAGCAACGATTGCTGTTAGCTTTTTTGTATTATTCTTTTGGATAAATTTAAATGTTGTTTTTGCAAAATCAATGTTGCATTTATTTTTCTTTGAACCCTTTGAAATAGGAATTTTGCGGTATGCAACAATTGATTCATTAAAATTTAGATTTTCGATATAATTCTCGTAAGCACCTGCTAAAATTTCATTGTACTTGGATAAAATTAATGAGTCAAGGTGCGAGGCAAAGAAAATATCACGAACTTTTGGCTTACCTAATACTCTTTTTCTTTTACCGCTTGGATTGAGAACGGGTGATGATAGGTCTGCTCGAAATTTTCTTTTTACAATTGATTTATGAATTAAAGGGAGAAAACTATGTAATCTAATTTTTTCAGGATTTTCAACATACTCCTTTACCCAATTATAATCTTTGATTGTAATTGGTAAACCTATATGAGGATACTTCTTTGTTTTAAACCACGTTTCTAATTCCATTTAATCAAGTTTAAATAAGAGGGGGCAGATACTATAAATAGTAAGTAGCAGGTTAAAAATGTACATGCTCTGTCGAAGCTTTGACCCTACTACGAGGGAGGCAACGCTACTCAATTCAGGTATAGAAATTGTTATCTTTGTCTGTAAATTCATAAACACAATAAATATGCTTAGAAAATCCATCCGCAGAACCAACTTCAGGGCATCAACAGTTATTACGCTGTTGATAACACTTTCCTCATTTATTCCTTTGCAGGAAAATTTGGAAATTGGTATTGTCCTTCCCAGCTAGCGTATGTCCTAGACGTGGTACCATTTAGCAAAACGTATCATTTCGACCCTCTGCCCCCAAAATCTTATATATTTTTCATTTCATTGTTTGTTTTAGTTTGTTTCTTTAAAGTAGCTATCAAGAACACCAGTGTATAGGTTCTCGTTTTCAAATTGAATTTCAAAATTCAATGTTTGAAGTTCTTTAACATTTCGAATCTGTTCGACTATTGCTCGTTGTTCATCAATTGAAGGAACTCTTATCGTGTGATTGAGGAATTTTGCTTCATCAAGGTATTTCCTGTGGGTTGAGCCTGTAGAAGCCGACTTACATATATCTATAAAATGGTGCGACTCTGTAAAATATAAGAACCAGTTAATATCAACAATGCTTTTGTCAACATCATACGTCCAAAAGTTTCCTGTAATTATTGCATTATCCAATTCGGAGGGGACAATACCAAAAGCTCCATTTCGAGCATCAATTTTAGATAGTAGGAATTGATTAGGTTTTACTGTGAATTGCTTTTTAGTGCCAATGTTGGCACCAATTTCTTCATCTCTAAGACTAATTCCGTTATGATTGGTTTTAATGGTTACTCTTTTGTAAATCAAATTATCTTCAATATCAATCGGATTCTTAATTCTTTTCAAGAAAGATTTAATTGGCTTTCTTTCGTTTTTGTTCGAAAAAGACTTTTGTTCAAATTGATTAATTAAATTTGACAACTGAGTAGTCTTTGATTTAATGTTCGAAATAGTTTTGGGAACATCAATTTCCATCTTCTCTGAAACAAATTGCCTTTTAATGTCCAAATCGAAATCAACTAAATCTTCAACTTTAACTTTCCACGCATTTTCATTTTCTTCTCTATTATGCCACCAGTCTATTATGTTTTTGAATTCTTTAAAATCAATAGGTTTTGTTTTGGAGTAGCTTTTTTGATTTTCGGGAAATTTATGTTGATAGTACCAGATTTCTTTTGTTGGCTCACCCTTTTCAAAAAATAAAAGGTTTGTACTAACTGTGGCGGGGAAGAAAGCTGTCTCTGGCAATTTAACAATTGTATGAAGATTACATGTTTCTAATAACCTTTCTCTAATCCTTGCACCATCTCCTTTTACACAACCATCTGGCAATACAACAGCGGCACGTCCGTTACTGTTTAATAATTGCACCATTAATGCTAAAAACAACTGTGCGGATTCTTTGCTTCGAAAATTAGCAGGAAAATTCGTTTCTACGCCATCAGCGATACTTGCTCCAAAAGGCGGATTTGCAAGAATTACATCAACTTGGTCTTTCTTTCCTATGGTGTTATATTCTTTCTTTAAACTATCTATGTAATGATAATCAGGAACATCAATTTCGTGAAGAATTAAGTTAGTTAAGCCCAATACATACGCAACAGGTTTTAATTCCCAACCTGTTATTGAGGTTTGTAAAATGGCTTCATCATCTACGGTTTTTACATAATTTTCTCTTACATGGTCGATTGCAGCAGTTAAGAAACCACCAGTTCCAGCAGCAGGGTCTAAAACTTTTTCACCCAATTTTGGGTTGGTCATCATGGTCATTAACTGAGTTACTGCCCTTGGCGTATAATATTCGCCTTTGTTTCCTGCGTCTCTTAACTCCTGTAGAATGCTTTCGTAGATATTGCCAAAAACGTGTTTATCCTCTGATTTTGTAAAGTCTATTTCATTTAGTTTGTTGATTACCTTACGCATTTCATAGCCACTTTTCATGTAGTTATTTGTGCCATCAAAAACCTCTTTAACAATCATAGCACGTTTTGGATTTGTTGTGCTTTTTAACTCTCTTAATGATAGGAAAAGACCTTTGTTGGTCAGTTCGTTGCTGTCAATAAAATTGATCAATTCATCACCAGTAATTCCTTCAGGATTTGAAGCCCAATTTCTCCATTGAAATTTTTCGGGAATTACAGAAACATAGTTGTCTTTGATAACTTCCAATTCTTGGTCTTTGTCGTCCATTATTTTAAGGAACAACATCCAACCTAATTGCTCTAATCGTTGTGCATCGCCAGAAATACCTCTGTCTTGCCTCATTATATTTCTTATACTGCTTATTACAGCTCCAACATTTGCCATTTTTATGCTACTTTATAAAGTTCGTTTTCTAGTTCTTTCAATGCTTGTATGTACTTTTCCTTACCACCAAAAGCATTGATTATTTCAAGTGGAGAACCGAGTTTGTTTAATGGGTCAAGTTTTAGAACATCTAAACTTTCAATTGTAAGTAAATCATCATCAGCATATTTGTCAAGCAAACTTTTAATTACGGATTGTGCTTTTTCGCCGTATTTAGTAAAGTAGTTTCTTTTCTTTACGTTGTTTGCTCTTTCCTTTCGTGTCAATGGTTTTGCTTCATAAGCTACATGACAAATCAAATCAAAAGGGTCAAAATCTTTTCCGATTTCTTCTTTTAATGCTTCAAAGAAAATTCCTTGCTGTTCTAATGCTTCAACGATTGCTTTTTTCTTGTCAGCGTTTTTCCATGAATTCAAAAAGGTTTCAAGCGTTGCGTATTTTTCAATTACATTTTTCTTGGTGTAATCTTTAAGGCTTTCAGTTATTATTCGTCCATCAGCACCCAAATATTGCACTCGTTCATTGACAATCTTAACTTCAACACCGTTTACTCTTATTTTTTCTCTTGGGTTTGGCTCTGCTACAATAAAACCACCTCCACTTACAGTTGAATATTCGGGTGAAAATTCCACATTACTACCATCAACTACATCAACAATTGGCTCGTCTGTTATTTCATCTTCAGTTCCTGAAATATCATCATCTTCGGTAACGTCTTTAATCATTACAGGGTCGCCATCAAAATTAGGGTCTGCAAAAAGATTGGTTACATTTCTAAAATCCATTATAGTGAAATACGTTTTACCGTATTCTTCATTAATCCTCGTTCCTCTACCAATAATTTGTTTGAACTCTGTCGGTGAGCCGATATTACTATCCAAAACAATGAGTTTGCATGTCTGAGCATCAACACCAGTAGTCATTAATTTAGACGTTGTTGCAATAACTGGGTAGCGTTCACTTGGATTTATAAAGCTGTCTAACTCTCTTTTTCCTTCTTCGTTGTCGCCAGTAATTTGCATGACATACTTATTGTTTTGAGCAACCAAATCGGCATTGGCGTTAGCCAATGCGGTTCGCATGCCTTCGGCATGCTCAATGTCAATGCAAAAAACAATTGTTTTAGCGAAGCGGTCATTTCCTTTTAGAAATTCAGTTATTTTTTTCGCAACTAATTCTCTACGTTCATCAACGACAATGTTTTTATCAAAATCGGTTCTGTTATAAATTCTATCTTCAACAGGATTACCGCTTTTGTCTAAAAAGTCTTTCGGTGGTCTCCAACCTTCAGCATCAATGTCAAGCGTTACTTTGATTACTTTGTAAGGTGCAAGGAAGCCATCGTCAATTCCTTGTCTTAATGAATAAGTATAAACTGGTTCACCAAAATATTCAATGTTTGAAGTTTCATTGGTTTCTTTTGGCGTTGCAGTCATGCCTAAATGAGTAGCAGTTTTAAAATACTCCAAAATTTCACGCCACTTGCTATCTTCTTTTGCACTTCCTCTGTGGCACTCATCAACCACAATTAAGTCAAAGAATTCTGGACTAAATTGTTTGTATGCGTCATCGGTTTTGCTGTCTGATAAACCTTGATAAAGAGCTAAATAAACATTGTATGCGGTGTCAATTTGTTTGTGTTTTATGATTGTCATTGCATCTTTGAAATGCCTGAAATCACCTCTTGCAGTTTGGTCAATGAGTGAAGTTCTGTCTGCTAAGAATAAAATTCTTTTTTTTGCTCCGCTTTTCCAAAGTCTGTAAATTATCTGAAAAGCTGTATATGTTTTTCCCGTTCCTGTTGCCATTACCAAAAGAATTCTGTCTTGCTTCTTTGCAACTGCTTCAATGGTTCTGTTAATAGCAATTTGTTGATAGTATCTTGGAGAACGACCAGAGCCATCAGAAAAATAGTCTGTTGAAATTACGCTTTCAACTTCTTTATCTTCAATGCCTTTATATTTTTTGTATTTCTCCCAAAGTTGTTCTGGGCTTGGGAATTCGTCATTCGAAAGTTCGGTTTCAATATTTCCGCTTGTAACAGTTTTGTCGTGGAAATAAAAGCCGTCTCCGTTACTACTGAAAACAAAAGGAATGTCAAGTGTATTTGAATATCCAAGTGCTTGTTGGATTCCGGCTTTTACAGAATGATTATTGTCTTTTGCCTCAATGATTGCAATTGGCACATTAGGTTTATAAAACAAAATGTAGTCGGCAAATTTCCTTTTTCCTCTTGCTGTCATTTTACCTTTTACATAAATGCGTCCGTCTGTAAAAAATATTTCTCGTCCAAGTTGAGTTAGTTCGTCCCAACCAGCCTTTGTCACAGCAGGAGTGATAAACTTCTCTTTTATGTCCGCTTCTGATAAGTCCTTTTTGTTCATATTCTACTCTTTATTTTCGGTCGGTGCGGTGGCAAAATTTAGCTCTTTTGGTTTTGCGAAGCGTTGGCTTGTGTGTCGGGCAAAACCAAATGTGCTAAATGTGCGGTTGGCTTTTATGTCGTTTTTCTGTCTGTTCATGTTTAGCACTGTCGTCTTTTAGGGTTGCTTGTAACGGTTTGGGTATTGCCGAAGGCGGGGATTTTTAGAATTAAAGTTCAATCGAAGAACGAATTTTTAACCTTGCACAAATGCCCAATCGAAGCCGTTCAGCCCCGCTTTTGGCAATACGTTGTTAGCGGTTCGTTGCTGTTTTCTTTTAGGCATTTTTCGAATATAGGATTTCCCAAAAATGATTGTTAATATCCTTAATGGTTACGGAATATCCCCAAGTTTCATCTAATGTCTTAACTCTAATTCCGCCATATTTCTCTGCTTGCTCAACAATTTTTTCAACTTCTTGCTGGGATGTCGCATTGTGGCTTAATATAAATCTTGAAGATAAAGTGTCTACCTCTTTTTTGTCGGTTTGTTTTATAAACTCTGTCTGTTGTTGAATAACAAAGTAAAAGTCATCGTTTAGTTCAAATAAACATAATTCATCATTCTCTTCAGAAATGGAAAAATTGAAGGCATTTTGATAAAAGTTTTTAGACTTCACAATGTCAGAAACTGACACAGTTATGAAATTAATTTTTGGTTTCATTTATTTTGTTTTTCTGGATATTTGTCTTTTATAAGGTTTAGGCTAATTTTATATTCCAAGAAAGATTTTAGTCCGTCAAGAACAGTTGTGAAGCCGCCCATATAGTCAAGCATTGTTGGAATTAAGTCTTTCTTTTTGTGCTCAAAGTCATAACACTTAATTTTTGTTAGTGTCTGTCCTTTTTTAAATTCTTCAAAAGTAAAGTCAACCTTGCTTTTTGGGTTTCCCCAAGCAATAGTGATTTTTTCAGCAGGTTTGATGTCTAAAACAATTACTTCGTCTTTTACGCTATACATTTCCCATTCCCAAATTATGGTCTTTCCCTTTTCAAGTTTACCGCTTGATTTTGTAAACCAAAACTGTGTTGTAATTTTTGGGTCGACAAATGCATTGAATACAGTCTTGGGCGATTTTCGGATTAATAGTTGTGTCTCAATTTTATTCGTGTCCATACTAATTCAGTTTTGTCAGATAAACGTCTTGCTGTTTTTTTTAAATTTCGTGTGTCGGTTGGGTTTTGTGATGCAATGACCGCTAACATATTCTTTAGCGAAGCTAATATACAAAATATTTCGCCAATCCGTCTCTATAGACGCACTTCGCCTTACAGATCCAAAGACGATATAACAGACTATATTTTAACATGTTGACACAACATTAAATACCGTAAAGCGAAACAATTGATATGAATAAATCGTTATCTCTGTATGGATAACGAAACTATACTGAAAACATTTGAAAAAAAGCTGACTACGCAAAGATATGCTAACAATACAGTTAAAGCATATAAAGATTATGCCCGTTTATTTCTCAAATATGTTGATAATTATCCCTCTTTAGAATCTATACCAATTACTATTATAGAATCCTTTATAAATGAAAAAGTTCAAAAAGAAAAAATCAGTATTTCCTATCAAAAAGGTTTAGTTGGAGCTATTAAGAAAATTTATGAATTGATACTGAATGAAAAAATTAAACTTGATTACTTATACCCTAAAAGACATTTAAACAAACTGCCAAAATTCTTTTCCAAAGAAGAGATCAGACTACTATTAGATAATACGGAAAACATTAAACATAAGGCCATATTAACAACTATATATAGCTGCGGACTACGCCTTAGTGAGTTACTAAACCTCAAAATAAAAGATATCCGATCATCTGATAAGATGATACGTATCAACCAAAGCAAAGGAAACAAAGACCGAATTGTTTCATTACCTGATAAGTTGCTAGATATTTTACGCGAATATTATCTAATTTATAAACCTAGCGACTATCTTTTTGAAGGAGAAAGAGGAAATCGATATAGTGAAAGAAGTGTTCAGCTTATTTTAAAAAAATCATTATCAATGGCTAAGATCAAAACCGAAGGTACAGTCCATACGTTACGACATTCGTATGCTACACATTTAATTCAGTCCGGTATTGATATTCGAATTGTTCAGGAATTACTAGGTCATGAGAATATCAAGACTACCATGATCTACACACATATCACAGATATTGATAAGAAAAAGACCCCAAGCCCACTAGATTTTTTATAATTTCTAAGATAAACACTATATGAGACTACCCTAATCTAGACTTACCTATCTTAATATTAAGTTGAAAAATAAGTGTTTTTTGTCCGAAATAAGTCCGAAAACAGAAAAAACCACTGATTATCAGTGGCTTTTGTCGGGGTGGCAGGATTGGCTCAGCCCCACAAACCCCGCACCCAAACCATGAGCCATCCTTTTTGGGGGGGGTGTCCATAAAAAATCGAAGCTTCACCGGAGGTGATCTTTT
>JAFAEO010000052.1 GCA_023423975.1 Pseudomonadota bacterium | reverse complement strand
GGAAACGGAGGACCTGGGGGTGGGTTCCGCCCGAGGTCATGACGGGCGCCTGTGGTGGAGCCTTGTTCTGGGGAATGATTGCCGCTGAGAAAAACGGGCGCGCGGATCGCGCGGCCTGTTAATTGCGACCGAACCAATCGTGCGCAAGATTTACATGTCGAAGGAATTGTCGTCCGGTTTGGGTTCCGGATCGCAATCCTGAAGGTCGGCGAAGGGCGTTTGGTAGTCTTCGTCGAAAATTCCGGCCTTTTCATTGACGGCGCGTCGATCTTCGTATTCTAGCGAACACATCGACTTATCGCCGACAAACGCAAAGCTTCCTGATTTGCAGGTCATCTGACCAACCTCTCCTATTCCTCAGGCAACAGGCCGCGTGGCGCAAAGCGAAGTACCAGCAGCAGGATCGCCCCCATGGCGACAAAGCGCATATGCGGGGCGCTGGCGATCAGGTGGGTTTTCAGATCGCCGGCAGGCAGAGGCGAGACGAGGAAGCCGATCAGCGTAGGCCCCCAGACCTCTGCCTTGATCCAGACGAACCATATCAGGACCGCGCCCAAGACCGCGCCCCAGTTGTTGCCCGAACCGCCGACGATGACCATGACCCAGATCAGGAAGGTGTAGCGCAGCGGGTTATAACCGCCGGGTGCCATCAGCCCGTCAAGCGTGATCATCATCGCGCCCGCGATCCCGATGACCGCCGCGCCAAAGACGAAGATTTGTAGATGACGGGCGGTGACGTCCTTGCCCATCGCCTCGGCTGCGGTTTCATTGTCGCGGATCGCGCGCATCATCCGGCCCCAGGGCGATTTCTGCGCCAGTTCCGCCAGCAGGATGATCGCCAGAAGGACCGTCAGAAACAACAGCATATAGCTGAGCTTGACCCAGATGCCCGACGCCTCCACCGCGCCAAGTCCCCAACCCGAGGCGAATTCCACAAATTGCGGATTGTTCTGCAGGTCGATCTCGTACGCGACGGGGCGGGGAATGCCGCTAATATTCATCACGCCGCGCGCCAGCCAGCCTTCGTTACGGAGCATCGCGACAATGATTTCGCTGATCCCCAAGGTCGCAATGGCCAGATAATCCGAGCGGAGCCCTAAGGCGACCTTGCCGATCGCCCAAGCAGCCAGCGCCGCAAAAGCGCCACCTACCGGCCATGCTAGCAGAATGGGCAAGCCGAAACCGCCGATATTGCCATGACGTGAGGGGTTGTTTGCCTCAATTGCGGTGACGGCGGGGTCCAGAAGCCAGCGAAAGGCTACAAAGCCGATCAGCATCACGGCAGTAACTGCCAGCCCGCGCTTTGTCTTGGTCCAGACGAGCTTGGCTATTGCCAGCGTCGCCACTCCGGCAATCAATGCGGTGATGACGCGCAAGCCGCCTGCGGACCAGGCACCCTCGACCGGAGGCAGCGAGACTAGCACCGGGGCCAAGCCCCCAATGGCTAGAAAACCCACCACACCGACGTTGAATAGGCCCGCATAGCCCCATTGCATATTCACGCCTAGCGCGGTGATCGCACCGATCAGGCCCATATTCAGAATCGCAAGGGCGCTGTTCCAACTGCCCGAGAACATGGCATTGCGGAATGAGCCTTCCATCACGAACAGCATCGCGAGCAGGGCAAACAGGATCGGCGCGCGCCAGATGCTGTTCGAGGAAGCGGATTGACGATTTGACGACATGATTGCCTCTCCCTCAGACGGATTTGCCACGGAACAAGCCGGTCGGCTTGAACAACAGAACGACGATCAGGATCGCAAAACTAACAGCGAATTTGTATTCGGTGCCCATCAATTGCAGTAATCCGCCCGGTTCCCAGCCGGGGAACAGATAGCCTGCGACCTTGACCCATGGATAGGTGACGGCGACCTCGGAAAAGGCGACGACAAAGCCGCCTGCGATGGCGCCCAATGGATTGCCAAGACCGCCCACAATCGCCGCCGCGAAAATCGGCAGCAGGATCTGGAAGTAGTTAAAGGCTTTGAACGACTTGTCGAGGCCGTAGAGCGTGCCTGCAATGGTCGCGAGACTGGCGGCGATGATCCATGTCATGCGAACGACTTTTTCCGGGTCGATGCCTGACAACAGCGCCAGATCCTCATTATCGGAATAGGCGCGCATGGATTTTCCCGATTTGGTCCGGTTCAGAAACCAGAACAAAGCCCAGACGACCAGAATGGCGATCACCACCGAAACGGCCTGCGTGGTGCGGATCGCCAGCCCCTCGGTCAGGCCGGTCCATTCGCGAAAGGTCTTCACGTCGATCAGAAAGCGCGCGCCGTCGGCAAAGCGGATCTCTTTCACGCCGATGCCGGGCAGCATCCGCGTCATGCCGTTCATCACGAACATCACCCCGACCGAGGCCATCACCATGATGATCGGCGCGGCTTTTTGTCGGCGATAGAAGCGATAGACCACGCGGTCCGTACCCAGAACCAAAAGCGAGGTTACCAAAATCCCCAAGGGCAGCGCCAGAAGGGCGGTCGGCAGCGGGCCAAAGCTGACCCCCATGGCGTGCAGGCCCCAAGTCCCAAGGATCGTGATAGCGGTGCCAAAGGCCATCGTGTCGCCATGGGCAAAGTTCGAGAACCGCAGGATGCCGTAAATCAGCGTCACCCCAAGCGCACCAAGCGCCAGTTGCGCGCCATAGGCCGTCGCGGGAATGACCACGAAGTTAAGAATGGCCACGAGGGCGTTCAGGATATCCATTACTGAGCCCTCTGGCAGGCGCCGATATACGTGATCGCTGAGATCGGATCGGCAAAGTGAACGGTGTAGCGCGCCTGACCATCGGCAGTCAGCGTCAGCAGCCGGTTATCGGATAGATATGTTCCGCCTTCCTCGGCGGTATGCGATGTAAGCTCAACGGTTTCGGACGGATCGGACCATTCGGCGATCATCGCGATGTCGGTTGGCGTGATTTTCAGATCCGCTGTATAGCCGGAATCGGCGCATTCGTCGTCGTAGCATTCCGTCTGGAACGCGCATGAATAGGTGGTCGTTTCTGCGGCGAAGGCAGGCAGTGCCAGAAAAGAGGATAGGGCAATGGAAACAGGGGCGTTCATCATCAGCCCCCAAGGAAGGTGCGGCGCACCTCGGCATTGGCCATCAATTCCTTGCCGGTGCCGGTATGGGCATTGCGGCCCTGCACCAGCACATAGGCCTTGTCGGCGATGTTCATGGCCTGCTGGGCGTTCTGTTCGACCATCAGGACCGGAAGGCCTCCACGTGCAATGGCGATGATGCGGTCGAAAAGTTCGTCCATGACAATTGGGCTGACGCCGGCCGTCGGCTCATCCAGCATCAGAACCTGCGGGCGCGTCATCAATGCGCGGCCAACCGCTACCTGTTGACGTTGACCGCCGGACAACTCGCCTGCGAATTGTTTGCGTTTTTCGGCGACTGCGGGGAAAAGTTCATAAACTTGCTCAATCGTCTGGCGGATGTCGTCGTTGCGGATAAATGCGCCCATCTCCAGGTTTTCCTCGACCGTCATCGAAGGGAAGATGTTGTTCACCTGCGGCACGAAGCCCATGCCCGCCTTGACCCGATCCTGCGGATTCAGTGCCGAGATATCGCGCCCGTCCAGTCGAACGCTGCCCTGACGCAAATCTAGCATTCCGAACAGCGCCTTCATCGCCGTTGATTTACCCGCGCCATTCGGCCCGACGATGACCGCAATCTGCCCCTTGTCGACCGAGATCGTGCAATCGTGCAGAATATCCGGTCCGCGCCCATA
>JAFAEO010000030.1 GCA_023423975.1 Pseudomonadota bacterium | reverse complement strand
CCTGTGAGCTTCATCAATCCGATGACCGCTTTGATTGGACCGGATTCTATCGTGTGGTCGGGCCGGAATTGTTAAAGATCGGGCCGTATCAGGGCGGCCATGGCTGTCTGGTGATTCCCTTCTCGCGCGGTGTCTGCGGGGCAGCGGCACGAACGCGGCAGGTGCAATTGGTACCCGATGTCGACGCGTTCCCTGGCCATATCGCCTGCGCCAGCACCACCCGGTCCGAGATTGTGCTGCCGGTCATCGGGGCGAACGACCGCCTGATCGGGGTGCTGGATATCGACAGCGACCAGTCCGACGCCTTTACTGACGAAGATGCGGCCCGTCTGGCCGCGATTCTGCATGAGGTGTTCCATGAACTCTGACTTCACAGGCCAGTGCCTTTGCGGTTCCGTGACGTTTCACGGCAACTGGGATGATCGCGAGCTGAATGCTTGTCACTGCCAGCAGTGCCGCCGTTGGTCTGGCCATGTCTGGGCCTCGACTTCGGCAACAGGGTTGCAGGTCAAAGGCGAGGTGCGCTGGTATCGGTCCTCGGATTTTGCGCAACGCGGGTTCTGCCCCACATGCGGGTCCTCGCTGTTCTGGAAGCGCGACGGGTCGGATTTCACTGACATTGCCGCCGGTGCCGTTGACGTGCCCAGTGGCTTGCGGCTGAGCGGGCATATCTTTGTCGCCGACAAGGGCGATTATTACGACATCACCGACGATCTGCCGCAAAGCACGGCGGGTTAGAAAAGGGCTTGGACGCATGATCTGGGACACGCTGGCAAATATCCCGCTGCCTCAATTGCTGACCTTTGTGGCGGGCGGTCTGGTGCTGAATTTCGCGCCGGGGCAGGACGTGTTCTTTGCCAGCGCCTGTGGTATACAGGGCGGTCCCAAGGCGGGGGCGTTGGCGGGCGTGGGCGTCGGCCTTGGCGTCGTCATGCATGTCCTGCTGGCGACGATCGGGCTTGGTGCGGTCGTTGCCGCCCATCCCGAGGCGCTGCTGGCGATAAAATATGTTGGTGCGGCCTATCTGATGTGGCTGGCATGGAAAGCATGGCGTGCGGGGCCGGTGGATCCTAAGGCCCGGGGCAGCGTCCGGGTGTGGAACATCATCCGTCGCGGCTTTTTGTCGAATGCGCTGAACCCGAAGCCCGTTCTGTTCTTGCTGGCCTTTCTGCCGCAATTCACCAATCCCGCTTGGGGTCCCATCTGGCAACAGATCTTTGGTCTGGGACTGATTTTTGCGTTTACCGGCACGCTGGTCACGATTGGCTACGGCGTTGTCGCCGGTCTGGCGGGGCATGTACTTGGTAGCCGTCTGGGATTGATGAACAAGATCGCAGCCGTGATGTTTGCGGGTCTGGCGATCCGTTTGGTGGCGAAATGAGCGATGGCCCCTTTGTTTACGCTCCGCCCCCCGACGCGCCGGATATTCTGCATGCCGATCACGAAATTCTGGTGGTTGGCAAACCAGCGGGTCTGTTGTCGGTGCCAGGCAAGGGTGAACACAAGTCCGATTGCCTGATCGAGCGGCTACGTGGGGCATTCCCGACCGTTCTGTTGGTTCACAGGCTGGATCAGGACACGTCGGGCGTGATGGTCTTTGGCCTGACACCCCATGCGCAGCGGGTGCTGTCAAAGCAATTCGAGGATCGCAAGGTCAAGAAAGCCTATCTTGCCCGCTTGGCCGGACGGCTGGAACCCAAGACCGGCCATGTCGATCTGCCTTTGATCGTCGATTGGCCGAACCGGCCGCGCCAGATGGTCGATCATGCGAACGGTAAACCCGCCCAGACCGACTGGCGGGTCGTCCGGGCCAACGATCAGGAAACGCGGGTGCGGCTGTTTCCGCTGACAGGTCGCAGCCACCAATTGCGGGTCCATATGGCCGAGATGGGCCATCCGATCCTTGGTGATCCGCTGTATGCGACGGGCGCGGCGGCGGATCATCCGCGTCTGATGCTGCATGCTGAAAGCCTGCGTCTGCGTCATCCCGATAGTGGCATCCAGATGAGCTTCAGCCAGCCCGCACCCTTCTGACCTTGCGGGCGGCCCAACGCGCCAGCCACGGGAAAATCGCCAGAACGATTAGCAGCGCGATGACATTCGGGGTCAGGATGTCGCCGACACGCTCGATCTCGGCCAGATGGTTGCCGGCGCCGACGAAGACCGCGTTCATCGGCAGTTTGCCAAACAGTGTTGCTACGACATAGCTACGCAGGTTCATCGAGGTCAGCCCCGCCGCGACGTTCACCCAGAAGAATGGCACCCCCGGCGTCAGCCGCAGGGACAGCAGCGCAATCGCCCCGTCGCGTTCAATTGCGTCGTTCAGACGCGCGACAAAGCGGCCACGCTGCGTCTCCCACCGGGACAGTGCCAGCCGCGCCAGCAGCATCGACAGCGCTGCCCCAAGGGTCGAGGATAAAGTGATCAGCGCCAGTCCGACCCAGAAATCGAACACCGCGCCCGAAAAAAGGGCCAGCAAGACCAGCGGAAAGGGCAGCATCGCCAGCAAGGTCGCGGCCCCGATGAAGCCGGTCGCGTAATAAAGCGGCCTCGCGTCATACCAGCGGCGCAGGCGGTCAATCGTGCCGTGCAGCTCGGTCAGTTCGGGCTGGATCGAGGCCGCCCAAAACAACACCACCGCCACGCCAAGGGCGATCGCGGCTGTTGTCAGCCAGGGAAGAATATAACGGCGCATTCATCCTCGGGTCATCACGTGACAGGGGCAAAATCAGCCCTCGCCGTCGGGATACCAGTCGGCGATGACAACTTTGCTATCTGCCCCCGAGGATTCCACCAATGAAGTGAATTCCGCAAGGTCGCTGCCGCGATGGTGATAAGGATAGACGACCTTTGGCTTGAAGGCCGCCACCGCTTCGGCTGCCTGCTGGACAGTCATCGTATAGGGCAGGTTCATCGGCAGGAAAGCGACCTCGATATTCTCCAGCGCGCGCATTTCGGGCGTGTCCTCGGTGTCGCCCGCGATATAGAAGCGATGCCCGCCGATGGTCAGCACATAGC
>JAFAEO010000020.1 GCA_023423975.1 Pseudomonadota bacterium | reverse complement strand
AAAAAAACGAGCGTCTGGAAAAAGAGCGTCGCGTTTAAATTCACGGTCGTTTCCCTTCAATAATGGGCGGTTTCGCCTGGGCGAAATCCTGAAATTTACTTGAACTTTTGTCATTGGCGAACCCTGACTGTCAGGGTTCGCTATTCCATCTTGTTCACCACCATCCGAAGATGGCCTTACGTCTTGTTATCAGGCACCAAACGGGCTTGCGAACGCGAACAGCATGGCGATACCAACACCGATCAGGAACGCAGCGTCGATAAGACCAGCCAACAAGAACATTTTAGTTTGCAAAACGTTCATCAGTTCTGGCTGACGAGCGGATGCTTCGAGGTATTTACCGCCCATGATACCGATACCGATACACGCGCCGATAGCGCCCAGGCCGATGATGAAAGCGCAAGCAAGAGCAACGAAAGCTGCTGTGGTCATGACAACTCCTTGTGGTTATGAACCTAAAACAATTTAAAGATGGAAAATTACTGCTTAAAAACTGGCAGACCGGTGGTTAATTTCCGATCTGCCGACTACGGCATAACAGAATCTGCTATGACGAAACCTTAGTGGCTCTCATGCGCCTGACCAAGATATACCAGGGTCAGCATCATGAAAATAAAGGCCTGGAGCAGGATGATCATGATATGGAAAATAGCCCATATTGATCCGGCCAGTACCTGGCCGATGCCAAGCCCGATATTCATTGCGGAAAAACCGGTCCATGCGCCGCCCAGCAGGGCAATCAGCATGAACAACAATTCACCGGCGAACATATTACCGAACAACCGCATACCGAGAGAAACGGTTTTGGCAGCGTATTCGATGATATTGAGCAACAAATTGAAAGGCGATAAGAGGACAGCGGCAAAGCCATGCGCGTGAAACGGCGCAGTGAACAAGTCTTTCACGAAACCGCCGGCGCTCTTGATTTTGATACCGTAGTAAAAAGACAGCAGCAGCACAGCCAGAGACATTCCCATAGGAATGTTCAGGTCGGCAGTAGGAAGAATACGATGATAATACAGAGGACCGGGTGCGTGATGATCGCCAGCCAGACCCAGCCAGCCAAGAATGGCGCCCGGCAGATCAACCGGAATAAGGTCAAGCGTGTTCATCAGTGTGACCCACAAAAACACGGTCAGCGCCAATGGCGCGATGTACTTGCGTGATACTTCATTATGAACAATGCTTTTGGCCTGGTCGTTGACCATATCAACAACCATTTCGACGCCGGCCTGAAAACGACCAGGTACGCCATTGGTCGCGCGGCGGGCAGCCATCCATAGCAGGAATACGACAACCAGACCCGTGGCCAGAGACCAGAACACGGAGTCGTAATTGATAACACTCATATCCAGAATACTGGTTTGAGGATGACCCGTATTATTCAGGTGCGCCAGGTGATGCTGGACATAAGCTGACTGAGGCGATACTTCGGCAGATGCAGCCATTTAGTACGTACTCCAAATTCGCAGCCGGTTCAGGCTGCATTTTGATTTATCCCATTTATGTCTGACTACCTGAGTTTATTCAACACAAGCAGCAGGACATACCCCTTCAATACAACAACAAGCCCTATCAGCAACGCAGGCCAGACAAGGTAGGTTCCCGCGAACCTGACCACCAGGGCCAGCAATGCCAGCGTGCCGCCAATCTTCAGCGCTTGCGTCCAGAAGAACGTAAGCGCACCGGCATTAGCCTGACTGTAAATCTTTACAAGCATATGAAGAGCAGCGAACGAGGATGGGATCAGATAAATCAACCCCCCGGCCAGCGCCGATAGCGCTGCATAGCCCCCCGCGACAAGCCAGCTTATCAGTGCTGTCACCAGCAGCAACGCCGCTTGCGCCAGCACCAGATTAACCAGGCCCCTTGCCGCCCTTGCGTTCATTCTGGCCCGCTCTTGTGGAGTCAGGCTCAGTGGACGCGCTTCCTGTGGCGTTGTTTGTGCTTTTTCTGACATTACCGGCGCAGCCTTTCCTACTGCAGTGTGTTGGTTATTGGCAACGGGCGCATCTGTGGACACCCCGGACTGCGAAACCGACCTTTCCGGCAAATGCTTCGTACGATCTGGTTCGGTAGCTCCCGTTTGATGACTCATGCCGATGGATGATTCATAAGTAAAGTAAAGCCCCCGCGCCGTTCATAACGGTTTTTAGCATTCAGTTAAGCCATAGAAGTATATCGTATATTTCAAGTCATAGGCAAGACGCGGGGACGTTTTCTTACATATTATTGAAGGCTGGCGCACGCTTGCCAACAAAGGCGTCCATTCCCTCTTTCTGGTCCTTTGTCGCAAACGTTGCGTGAAATACACGGCGCTCAAACAACAGCCCCTGCTCAAGTGTTGTTTCCAGCGCCACATTGACACATTCCTTGGCCATCATGAGCGTGGTTTGCGACATGCCGGCCATGCCCTGTGCGATCTTGATCACCTCATCGAGAAAATTGTCCACCGGCAGGACACGGGCAACCAGCCCGGCGCTTTCTGCTTCCTTGGCGTCCATCATGCGACCGGTGAGCACCAGATCCATAGCCTTGGCCTTGCCTACTGCGCGGGTCAGCCGTTGCGTGCCGCCCAGGCCAGGAATGGTACCCAGCTTGATTTCGGGTTGACCGAAGCGCGCACTTTCGGCCGCATAAATGGTATCGCACATCATGGCCAGCTCGCAACCACCACCCAGGGCATAACCTGAAACTGCCGCAATGACTGGCTTGCGAATGACATTTTTCATGGTTTCCCAGTCACCGCCGATGTAATTGCTCTTGTAGACATCCATATAATCCCAGTCTTTCATGGCCGAGATATCGGCGCCAGCGGCGAAAGCCTTGTCGGAACCGGTCAATACAATGACATTGACATTGCTGTCTGCCTGCATGGCCAGCAGTGCCTGACTGAGCGCATGCATCAGCTCATTGCTAAGCGCATTCAGGACCTTGGGACGATTAATGGTAATGACGCCGACAGCGCCTTCGATACGCGATAAGACAAATTCTTCTGACATGCTTTGGTCTCCCTGTGAGTATTCGGATATTCACTGAAATTGTGTCGAATATTGTAGCCACTGAATGGTCAAAAAATGACAAACCTTCGGTTTTTGCTATAGTTACTTAATTCACCTCCAATTTTTACCGAGTCAGTATGCCTTCCGTTTCCTATCAGATCACGCCCGCCGACCCCGCCGCTCATTATTTTGATGTCCAGGTCACTATTGATAACCCCGACCGTCGCGGCCAGGTTATGTCGCTGCCAGCATGGATTCCAGGCAGCTATCTGATACGGGACTTTTCCCGGCATATTCACAGCCTGACGGCAAAGACAGGCAGATCCGCGCTGGCTATTAAAAAACTGGACAATCACACTTGGCAAGTAGCCCCCTGCTCCCGGCGCCTGACGCTCAATTATCGGGTGTACGCCTGGGATCTATCGGTGCGCTGCGCCCATCTGGATCAGACCCACGGTTTTTTCAATGGCACCAGCGTTTTTCTGAAAGTGCATGGTCGCGAAAAACAACCCTGCCAGGTAACGATCGAG
This sequence comes from Pseudomonadota bacterium, assembly GCA_023423975.1. Lineage (GTDB taxonomy): Bacteria > Pseudomonadota > Gammaproteobacteria > Burkholderiales > Burkholderiaceae_B > Advenella. The sequence goes on along the minus strand of JAFAEO010000020.1, from coordinate 47,533 downwards.
GCAGGCAGTGACACCCGTCACTGGCGCGTCTATACCAGCCTGCGACCCGCACGCCGGGGCCGGCAGACGACCCTACCTCACCGGTTCGGAGTCTATGAGGCACCGGATTACGATGCCCTGGTGGACCATCCGGTCGAGATGGGCACACCGCATGTGGAAACATTCACCGTATGCGGGGCCAAACATGAAATGGTGTTTACCGGCGTTTTGCCCAACGTCGACTTCAAGCGCATTGCACGCGATACTGCAAAAATCTGCGAAACACAGATCCGTTTCTTTGAACCGCACACCCAGCGCGCGCCGTTTCTGGATAGCGCCGATCGCTATGTGTTCATGACTTACGTGACAGGAAAGGATTACGGCGGCCTGGAGCATCGCGCCTCTACGGCGCTGGTGGCGTCCCGCCAGGATCTGCCCGTGATCGGCAACGATGAGCGCAGCGAAGGCTATACGGGTTTTCTCGGACTGGTCAGCCACGAGTATTTTCATACCTGGAATGTCAAGCGCATCAAGCCGCAGGCCTTTGTTCCCTATGACCTGTCCCGGCCCAATCTGACCAGCCTGCTGTGGATTTTCGAAGGATTCACGTCGTACTACGATGACCTGATGCTGCTGCGCGCTGGTGTTGTGGATGAAAACGACTATCTGCGACTGCTGGCCAAGACCATTACCGGGGTGCATCGGGCGCCCGGGCGCTTTATGCAAAGTGTGGCCGACAGCTCTTTTGACGCCTGGAATCGCTATTATCGCCAGGACGAGAGTTCAATCAACAATATCGTCAGCTACTACACAAAAGGATCCCTGGTCGCACTGGCACTGGATCTGAGCATTCGCAATGCTACCGGCAACCGCAAGTCGCTGGACGATGTCATGCGTCTGCTATGGGATCGCTTTGGCCGCCGTTTTTACCAGTCACGCCAGCGTGGCTTGCAGGAGGATGAATTTGCCGGTCTGCTCAGGCAGGCGACCGGGGTCGATTTACACGCATTTATTGACGCGGCCACCGAACAAACAGCCGATTTGCCTCTGGCATCTTTACTGGAAAAACAAGGCATCAGCCTTTCCTGGGAGACCGAGCGCCGCGCTCCAGGCATTGGCGCCACCATGCGAGCCACGACTAGCGGCGAACCGGGCCTGGCGCAGGTGATTGAAGGCGGCGCAGCGCACGCGGCAGGTTTGTCGGCCGGTGATATTTTGCTGGCTATGGACGGCCTGCGTATTGACGCGACAAACTGGGACAAACAGCTGGATCGTTACCAGGCCGGGCAGCAAGTACTTATTCATTATTTCAGACGTGATGAACTGCGCAGCACGCAACTCACGCTGCAGGCTCCAGCCCATGACAAGTGCAATTTAATCAGGCAATCCGCAAGCCAGGACGGCAACTAAAGATCGCGCACGGCACACACCGGGCAGGCAGGATTGCGCTCCAGCTGCAGCGTTTGCCATTGCATGGACAGCGCATCGAGCATCATCAGCCGGCCGCGCAGGTTGTCACCCGCATCCAGCAGCGTTTTGATGGTTTCGGCAGCCTCGACGCTGCCGATGATGCCGACCAGCGGCGCAAAAACGCCCATGGTGGCGCAGTTGTCCGTTTGCAAATTATCTGAAGGAGGAAAGGCGCAGGCGTAACAGGGCGAGTCTGCGTGGCGCGTATCAAACACCGTCACCTGGCCGGCGAACCGGATGGCCGCACCCGACACAAAAGGCTTGGCTTGCGCAACGCATACCTCATTGATGGCCTGGCGCGTACGAAAATTATCGGTGCAATCCACAATAATATCCACCCCGGCAAGCAGTTGCTCCAGACTGTCGGTATCCACTCTTTCGATGACCGTTTCCACCACGCAATCGGGATTGATCTCCGCGATGGCCGCAAGCGCCGATTCTGCCTTGCTCTGGCCGATACGCGCGGTGGTATGAATGATCTGACGCTGCAAATTCGACAGTTCCACCTGATCGTCATCCACCAGCACCAGCCGACCCACGCCGGCCGAGGCAAGATACGCGGCCACCGGCGAGCCCAGGCCACCGAGCCCGAGGATCAGCACTGAACTGGCAAGCAGTTTTTCCTGGCCCTCGATGCCAATGGCATCAAGCATCAGATGTCGCGCGTAGCGCAGCAGCTGGTTATCATCCATGGGCTATTTTCCTGCGGGCTGCGCGGGTGCCGCTGGCGTGACCGCATCGGCCGGCGCCTTGCGCTCGGCGGGTGACGGCGCAGACGGTTCGGCCTTGTCAGGCTGATCTGCGTCAGCTGGCTCCCGCTTAACGGGCTTGTTCTTAACAGGTTCGTCCTTAGCCGGCTTGCCACCCTGGTCCTGTCCCGGTTTAATGCTGCCGGAAGCCGCATCAATGGATTTTTTCTCCGCCTGTTTTTCCTTTTCACTCAGTTGCTTCGGGGCAACCGGCGCACCGCCTTTGACCGGTTTGCCCAGTAGTTTATTCACCGCCTGCGCTAACTGAAAATCCTCAGCCGAACCAAATTCAAAGACTTGCTGGTCCTCTGCCTTTTCGTCGGGCTTGATGGAGGTGGTACCCTTGACTTCACCGTTTTCGCCAGCCTGGTCATTGCGCAAATGCTCGGCCAGGTCAGCCTCACGCGGGAAGCTGAACAGATCGCCTTTTTCGGTGTCGGTCACCACGATATCAGGGACAATGCCGGTGGCCTGGATGGAACGCCCGGAGGGAGTAAAGTACCGCGCGGTGGTCAGCTTGAGCGCGGTGTTATCGTCCAGCGGCATGACAACCTGGACCGAACCCTTGCCGAAACTGCGGTTGCCCATAACCGTGGCCCGCTTGTGATCCTGCAGCGCGCCAGCGACAATTTCCGCGGCCGATGCCGAACCAACGTTGATCAATACCACCATGGGAACGGTTCTGGTCCAGGCCGGCAGGTCTTTCAGATAATCACTCGAATTGTGAACGTAGTCCCGTGCATCGGCCTTGAAAACATGGGAATCCTGGTCATCGCGGGACTTGGTGGACACCACATTGATGCCGGGCTTAAGAAATGCTGCCGACACCCCGATGGCACCGGTCAATAACCCGCCCGGATCGTTGCGCAAGTCAAGCACCAGGCCTTTGGGCTTGCCCTTGGCGTCCAATTGTTTTAAGTGCGTAGCCAGATCGGGACCGGTACGCTCCTGGAACTGCGATACACGGACATACGCGATGGCATCAGACAGCATTTTGCTGCGCACACTTTGCACCTTGATCACCGCACGCACCAGATCAAAGTCCAGCTGCTTGCCCGTCGATGGACGGCTGACCGACAGTTTGATCGACGTACCCACATCTCCGCGGAGGTTTTTCACTACATCGTTCAGTGGCTTACCTTCCATGCTTTCGCCATTGATGCCGGTAATGATGTCGCCCGGCATGATGCCGGCCTTGGCCGCTGGCGTATCTTCAATGGGCGAAATGATTTTCACAAAGCCTTTTTCGGGACCGATTTCAATGCCCAGACCACCAAACTCGCCATCGGTGGACACCCGCATTTCCTCATACTCGAGCTCATCCAGATAGGCCGAATGCGGGTCCAGATCCTGAACCATGCCCTTGATCGCGGCCTCAATCAGCTTCTGATCCTCTATGGGCTCTACGTAGCTGTTTTTGATCGCGGCATACACACGCGCAAAGCGCTGCAATTCGGCAAATGGCAATGATTCTTCGGCAGGCAGCGGTGCGTGAGTCTCGGGCGCGGGGATCTGCCGCGCCGGATTGGCCGGCTTCTGCTGAGACAATGCCACCGGCGAATAGGCAATGCTCGCCTGAATCAGCCCGAGGATAATTACATATGACAACTGGCGCACTGCAAACAATTTCATAGCGTCTTCCGGATAAATGCGCGGCACCGTTACCGGGCCAGCCAGCTCGTAGGATCTACCGGGGTAGACCCTTGTCTGATTTCGAAATAGAGGCCAGGGTCAACCTGCCCTCCCGTAGCGCCGACACGAGCAATGGTCTCGCCAATGCGTACACGGTCGCCCACCCTTTTGCTCAGGCTCTGATTGTAACCATACACACTCAGATACCCATTCTGGTGATCCACAATGATGAGATTGCCAAACCCCTGAATCCATGATGCATACACCACATTGCCGCCGCCAACCGCCTTGACCGGCGTACCATTACCAGCCCGAATCAGGATGCCACGCCAGACATCACCCGTATCGGGACGTGGCGTGCCAAAGCGCCCCTGCACACTGCCGCGCACGGGCCAGGGCGCGCCGCGCTGCAGGCCGGCGCTGCCTGACGAGGCCTCTGCTGCGGCCTTGCGTTCGTCTTCACGTGCTTTCTGAGCCAGCCGCACTTGCTCTTCAGCTTTCAGACGCGCCAGACGAGCCTTCTCGCGATCGATTTCCAGATTCTCTCGCTGTATCCGTGCCAGCGCCAACTGCTCCTGTGCCGCTGCCGCAGAGCGGTTGGCTGTATTCAGGTCGGGCGAAGGTGCTACACCTGCGCCGGCAGATGGCGCATTTTCACGGGCGCGACGTAGTGCCTCTGCCTGTTCTTCGGCCGTCATATAAGCGCGCTGCTCTGCTTCCCGGGCCGCCTGAGCCTGACGCGCCGCCTGTTCAGCACGCCTTGCCGCCAGTGCCGCCTGCTGGGCGGCCTGACGAGCGGCCTGCTCGCGAGCCTGCTGCAACGCCTTGCGTCGTGCCGCCTCGCGGGCTTCGCGCTCGATCGCGGCACGACGAATGGCTTCGCGCTGCTTCACAATACTGCTCTGAATGTCATCGATAAGCACGTTCAGGCGCTTGTCATCCCGCGCCAGCTTGCCAGCCTGAGACCGCCGCGCTTTCAGATCGGTCTCTATCCTGGCCAGCACCGTCGCGTGCTTTTGTTTTTCCTGCTCGAGATCAGCCTTGCTTTTTTCGGCATCATCAGCCAATTTCTGCAATGTTTTCCGGTGATCTGCCACCTTCTTTTTGACCGCGTCCAGACGGACGATTTCGGTATTGAGCGCCTCAACGGCCTGGGCTCGTGCCTTGGCCACATAACTGAGATAAGTCAGGTCACGGCCGATTTTCTGCGCATCATCGCCCGAGAGCAGCGCAGCCCAGGGTGAAACCCCGTGGGTGTACTGGGACTTGAGCTGCTCTGCCAGTTCCTGGCGACGCTGCTCCATGAGTGCCTGCTGCCCTGCCTGCTCCTGACGCAACTCGTCCAGCTCCCGCTCGGTCTTGTCGCGCTGGCTATCCAGGTCATCAAGCCTGGCATTGAGCCGGGAAATTTCGGTCTCGGACTGACGCAGCGATTCAGTGACATCCTTGCGGTCACTTTCGGACTCGTCGATCCGCTTCTGCACCTGCGTGATTTTTTCCTGAAGGTCCCGGCGCAACTGCTCGGCGTTCTGCTGCTGTTTGGTCAGCGAAGAAATGGACTGCGCCCCCGCCTGCCCGCCAGCAAGAAGCACCAGGCAGGCAAGCGTTGCGCTGCCGAGCAAACGTAATGACGGCAAAGGACCGGGCCCACTCATGATGCCTTCCCTATGACCGGCATGCAGACCGAAGACGCAACGCGCGCGAGACCCGGATCACGTCAGTCCTTTTTGGCCTTTCCCTGGGCAGCAACAGCGGCCATGGCCGCAGCGATGGCTTCCTGATCGCCCAGATAGTAGTGTTTAATGGGCTTGAGGTTCTCATCGAGCTCATAGACCAGCGGCTGGCCGGTAGGGATATTCAGATTGACAATATCGTCTTCAGAGACCTGATCCAGATGCTTGATCAACGCGCGCAGGCTATTGCCGTGAGCTGAAATAAGCACATTGCGGCCGGCCTTGATCGCTGGCGCTATGGAGTCATTCCATAAAGGCAGGACCCGCTCCACGGTATCTTTCAGGCATTCTGTTGCCGGCAGATCAGCAGGAGCAATGCGACCATAGCGTGCATCAAAGCGCGGATGACGTTCGTCATCGCCGTCCAGCGGCTCTGGCGCAATGGCATAGGCCCGGCGCCATACCAGCACCTGCTCATCACCATATTTTTGTGCTGTTTCCGCTTTGTTCAGGCCCTGCAATGCGCCATAGTGCCGTTCATTCAGACGCCAGCTCGGATGCACAGGGGTATACATGGCGTCCATGGCATCCAGTGCAATCCAGAGAGTACGGATCGCGCGCTTTAATACAGATGTGAATGCCAGATCGAAGGTGTAGCCTTCTTTTTTGAGCAGCTCGCCGGCTTCCCAGGCTTGCTGGCGACCGGTTTCAGTCAGATCGACGTCTTTCCAGCCGGTAAACCGGTTTTCAAGATTCCACTGGCTTTCGCCATGGCGCATTAACACTAGCTTATACATTATTGATTCCCGCAAGACAAACTGAAAAACTGTACCGGGTTGAAAATCGGCCCGCCGCGTGCCTGCGGCCCGGGTCAACCATTAATTTTCCTCTATTTTACAGAAGTCTTATCGCGAATAGGCGAGCTATTTTATAATCAGTAAATTCAGCGTTTGAAAAACGCATTTTCAGGATTCATTGTGGATTTTCTTTTTTATCAGAACTCGATTTACTTTCTCATTTTTCTGCTGGTCTCTGGCGCACTGCTGGCTTTTCCCCTGCTGCGCAAACAGGGCAAGGGCAATACCGGCCTGAGCGTTAAAGACGCGGTCAACCTGGTCAACCGTGAAAACGCGGTGTTTGTCGACCTGCGTCCCGCCGATAGCTATCGCAGCGGCTCCATTCCTTCTGCGCGCAATCTGCCGGCTGCCGACTTTGAACAGAAAGCCAGTACCCTGCCGCGCAACAAACCACTGATCCTGGTATGCGACAATGGGCGAGAATCGGCCAAAATGGCAGATGTGCTGCGCAGCAAGAACACCGAAAACGTGTACTCGCTGGCCGGCGGCATGGGCGCCTGGAAGGCTGACGGCATGCCTGTCAAGCAACACGACTGATGCCATTGCCCGCGCCGCTACAGCGGCGCAGCACCGTATTCCATTGCTACACAGTGAACAGATAAGGCTCATGATGAAAAAAGTGACCATGTATTACAAGCAGACCTGCCCCTACTGCGTACGCGCAGAAAAATTATTGCGTGAACGCGGGGTGAGCGATCTTGAGAAAATCAGTATTGACACAAACCGGGAGCAGCGGGCTGCTATGATTGAACGATCCGGCGGGCGCACAACAGTGCCGCAAATCTTCATTGATCAGGCGCATATTGGCGGCTGTGACGATCTGATGGCCCTTGACCGCGACGGAAAACTGGTTACCATGCTGGGTGCATAACCCGCTTATTTTTGAAATTTACATCATTTAGGAAGTTATATGGCTGACGAAAACAACGCTGCATCGAACAACGACGCGACAGGAACAGATCCGGTATTCGCGATGCAACGCGTCTATCTTAAAGACCTTTCCCTGGAAATGCCCAACGCGCCGCAAATCTTCCTGGAGCAGGAAACACCGAACGTTGAAGTTTCTCTGAACGTCGGCGGCGAGCGCCTGGCCGATACCGTTTTCGAAGCAACCGTGACAGTGACGATCACCACCAAGATCAGCGACAAGACACTTTATCTGGTCGAAGGCACGCAAGCAGGCATTTTTGAAATTGCCAATGTGCCTGAAGAGCAGTTCGAACCACTCATCGGTATTGTCTGCCCGACCATGCTGTTCCCTTACCTGCGCGCCAACGTGGCCGATGCCATCAACCGCACCTCGCTGCCGCCGCTGCACCTGGCCGAAGTCAATTTCCAGGCATTGTATGAACAGCGCGCACAGGAAGCACAAAGCCAGGCCGGCGGCGATAGTTCCGCAGATAGTGGTTCAGGCATCTACGTGCCTCCCGGTACAACACGTCAATAAATACCCATGACGCCTGCGCCCTCGCCGTTGTCATTGCGCGTGCTCGTTCTGGGTGCAGGCAGCTGGGGGACAGCGCTGGCGCACGCGGCCTGCAATAATGCCCAGACCATGGTCTGGGCGCGTGACCCGGAAACGGCACGACACATCAACCAGCAACATCGCAATCCGCGATATCTGCAAGATATCCCCCTGCCTCCCAACCTGCTTGCCAGCGACAATCCGGAGCAAGCGTTTGCGTTTCTGCAAGAGGCGTCTCAATCCCTCATTATCCTGGGCACCCCTGTTGCCGCCATCGCCCACACCTGTACTATTTTGCGAGAGCACCTGCCTGCTGCCTGCCTGCAAACAACGCCCGTGCTGTGGACCTGCAAGGGATTCGAACAGCAAACGGCGCGTCTGCCTCACGAAGTGGTGCAAGCCATTCTTGACGATATTATCCCCTATACCGGCGTGCTGTCCGGCCCCTCGTTTGCACGTGAAGTCGCGCAGGGTCTGCCGGTTGCACTAACCGTGGCCAGTCGCCATGAGTGCGTGAGGACACGCGCCACAGAAGCCCTGCATGCGGGCAATACCCGCATTTACCGAAGCCAGGACGTGGTCGGGGTGGAAGTGGGCGGCGCCATGAAAAATGTTATTGCGATTGCCTGTGGCATTGCCGATGGTCTGGCGCTGGGCATGAATGCACGCGCGGCGCTTATTACCCGCGGGCTGGCTGAAATGAGCCGCCTGGGCCTGGCGCTGGGCGGCGAGGCCGCCACTTTCAGCGGGCTGACCGGGCTGGGAGACCTTGTTCTGACGGCAACCGGAGACCTGTCGCGTAACCGCCAGGTAGGTGTTGCGCTGGGTCAGGGCCAGGACCTGGAAACGATCCTGTCGTCGGGCATGACCGCTGAAGGCGTACGCTGTGCCCGGGCTGCCCTGACTCGCGCTCGCGGGCTGAATATTGATATGCCAATCACCGAAGCCGTGTGCGCTGTGCTGTTCGACAAAGTATCCCCGCTACAAGCCGTCTCCCGGCTGTTATCGCGCGAGTCGCGCAGCGAATAACGCAGCCAATAGCGCGATAACGCCAATGCACGAGTAGTTCCAGTGCTGCGGGTCGGCGATGGCTATGATCACACTTGCCATCGGGCTGCGCCGCCGCACACACACTCTTAACGCACTGCCCGCTTGATGGCGCTGACCGGCACCAAAGTCTCGCCCGCCGCATTTTGCCTGACCGGCTTGCACCAGGCGTGCCCATACGCCACCTCTAACGACAAGCGCAATAATCCGTCTTCCCCGCGACCCGCCTCCAGAGCCTCGCGCAGACGCCGGTACCACGCCCGTCCCTTGAGCCCGTCGCCGCGCGCTTCGCTGGGATTACCACCCAGTCCGCGTACATCCTTGAGCAAGGCATCCACTGTGCGATAGGTCAGTGTGATCACTTCCTGGTCCATGACCGGATCCATAAAACCATTTTCCAGGAGGATATCGCCGAAATCATGCATATCGACAAATTGCATGGTCTGGGTCTGGATGCCCGCAGCCGCGACAGCGTTGCGCACCTCGCGAAATGTGCCAGGGCCAAGACAGGAAAACATGGCCAGGCCGCTATTGCTCAGGACCCGGCGCCATTCACGGATGACGTCATGCGGCTGCTGATGCCAATGCAGCGCCAGATTGGACCACACCATATCGACCGATTCGGCAGCCATGGGCATGGCCGCCATATCGGCAAGCTCGAAGGAAAAACCTGGCCGGCCCTTGAGTTTTTGCATGATGGATTTGAGCCCTTTGGGCACATACTGGCTTCTGCAATGCTCAATAAAGGGCGCGCAGTGGTCCACGCCAATGATGGATGCCTGCGGGTAGCGCGCTGCCAGCAGATAAAGCGAATTGCCAGGGCCGCAACCGGCATCGACAACTCGCTCGGGCGCCACTTTGATATAACCCAGGCGATCTATCATGCGCGTGGCGATCTCATCATAGAAAAAGCGCGCGTCTTCCAGCGTGCCACGGCGGGCAAACTGCTGACGAACATGCGTCATGTTGATGGGCAGCCGGGAAGCCGAATGAATTAGCTGGGACATTGATATCACAAACCCGATTGATGCCAGAACTGCATTCTGGCAGATTATGCAATCTGCCATTGTAATGAAGGTGACCAGCCATGACTGCAGTCAGGCCGTTTTCCCTGCGATTTTCCCAATTGCGCGCGCGCCTGCCTGCTGCTATCGGGATCGCGTGTGCGTTGTGCAATGCCCCTGCTCCGATTGGTCGGCTGTGCCAGGGGTGCTCGCGTGACGTGCAGCATTCCATGCGGCATCACCCGTGGCGCTGTGCCCGCTGCGCTCTGGCACTGCCGGCACCGGGCCCGTGCCCGGACTGCGCCGATCAGGCGCCATCGCTGAAAAAAGTCATTGCCGCCTTTGACTATGTTTGCCCTGCAGACAGCCTGATTCTGCGCTATAAAAACGCCCGTCAATTTCACCTGGCCGCCGCTTTTGCGGCGCTGGCTGCTGATGCCATACGACTGGCGAACCCGGGCGACGGCTCACCACCATGGCCCGCATCAACTCCGCTGATTCCAGTTCCCGGCAGCCTCCGCTCGCTGCAAAGGCGCGGCTTCAATCCGGCCGGCGAGTTCGCCTGCAGACTGGGCCGGTTGTTAAACATGCCCGTGCTGCACACACTGCTATACCGGGAACCCGACCACCTGAAGCAAAGTACGCTGAACCGCCGGCAGCGACGCGCCAATACCGCGCATCTGTATTATTGCGCTCGAAATATCCGTCTGCCGTATGCGGTTCTGGTGGACGACGTGCTGACCACGGGCAGCACACTCAATACCGCCGCCCGGGCACTCATCGCAGCTGGCGCACAACGGGTATTTGCCGTGGTCATCGCCAGAACCCCTTGCGTTGCCCGCGATGAGCCCAACAGTATCCGATTGCCGCAGACCCTGTCGCGGCAGAACTGATCAGAGCACGCCTGGCTATGCAGCGAAACGCCGCGAAGCACGCATCCACCGTATTTATGGTAGGCCTGACCTGTGTCGGAGGACCGGGCCTGCCCAATCCATAGACCGGGTCGGCCGCTGACTGCTATCGAATACTTCGCCATGGCGAGGCGCAAGACCACACGGCGCAGATCTCCTGCCTGTCGAATTGGGGTTTTCCATTATTTTCTCAATAATCAGGAATACATTATTTGATTATTGAGAAATTGACGTTATTCTGCGTTTCTCTTCTTCTTTTCCAGCAGAGTCATGCTTTCTCAATCAGACAAAGGCGGCGCCGATCGCGCGCTTTACATTCTGTCGGTTTTCTCCAAAATCGAACGGCCAGTTACCGTGGCCGAGTTGATCACGCTAACTGGCTTGCCACAGAGCACGCTTTACCGGCAACTGACGCTACTGAAAAAGTGGGGGTTTGTTTTCGAATCACAGGGCCAATACATGCCCGGCCCCGCATGTCTGCCGTTGGCGTGGGGATTTAGCCAATCGTCTTTTCTTTTGCAGCATGCACGCAGGGATATGCTGACCCTGTCTACCCAGACAGGTGAGTCGGTTGGCATACTGGTTGCACTGGACGCGATGGCGGTCTGCCTGGATATGGTCGAAAGCACCAATTCCCTGCGCTGTTCGTTTGTCAAAGGGCGTTCGCTGCCCTTGATCCGCGGAGCGTCCGCCAAATCACTGCTGGCGTTTCTGCCTGCAGCCAAACAGCAGGTGATAGTGCAGGAGGCTGTACAGCAGAATTTGCTGACCGGCACGCAGGCTGAGCAATTGGCGACAGATTTACGCCAGATTCAGCAACAAGGTTTTGCGGTATCCGAAGGCGAAGTAGACGACGGGGTCTGGGGCGTCAGCGCCCCGCTTTTTCAGCACAAACGAATCGCACTTGGATCCATTACGCTGATGGCGCCCACTGCCCGGGCCCTGCCACGAAGTCAGCAACTGATTGATGCAACCGTGAAGGCTGCAGCCAATATTTCAACCACGCTTAAAGCGCTCCTGGTTTAACTCACGTTAAGGAACTTCCATGAAGACATTTTTTCTTACCGGTCTGCTGGCTCTTGGCCTGGCAGCCCCCACCCTTTCTGTCGCTGCCGATGCGCCATTGCGCGTGGTCACTGACGCCACCTTTCCACCCATGGAATTTTTCCAGGATGGCAAGCCTACCGGCTTTGATATTGAGCTGATTCAGGCACTGGGCAAGGAAATGAACCGGCCGATAGAATTGACCAACATTGACTTCAAGGGCCTGATTCCTGCCATTGTGTCCGGTCGCGCCGATGCAGCCATCTCAGGCATCTACATTACGCCCGAGCGTAAAAATGTGGTGGATTTTACCGATTCGTACTACGCGGGCGGCCTGGTCGTCCTGACAAAAAAAGACAACAACATCAAAAACATCAAGGATCTGGATGGCAAAAAAGTCTCGGTCCAGGTAGGGACAAAATCGGTCAACTATCTGACCGAGCATTTCCCTAACATCAAGCGCGTCGAAGTGGAAAAGAACGAGGAAATGTTCAACCTGGTCAAGATCGGTCGCGCTGATGCGGCCGTGACCGGCAGGCCGGCTGCCAAACTCTACGCCCAGCACAATCCGGACTTCGTCGTTCTGGACGAACAGATCACTACTGAAGAATACGGTATTGCCGTAAGTAAATCACAACCGCAAGTGCGTGATGCGCTGAACGCAGCGCTAAAGAAAATCCGTGACAACGGCACCTATCAGAAGATCGTGGACAAATGGTTTGAGGCCAAATCATGAACCTGGATTTCTCTCCTGTCCTGGCCGGCTGGGAACCGCTGCTGCGCGGAACCCTGGTGACCATTGAGGTCACTGCCGGCGCTTTGCTGCTCTCGTGCTTCGTTGGTCTGCTCATCGGTATCGGGCGTCTGAACCCCGAGCGCAAATTTATCTATATGCTGTGCAGCACTTACCTGACAATTTTCCGCGGCACGCCCCTGCTGGTGCAGCTGTTTATCTGGTTCTTCGGACTACCGCAATTTGGCGTTCTGTTGCCAGCCTACCTGTGCGGTGTACTGGGACTGGGCATGTATTCGGCCTCGTATGTGTCCGAAGTGGTGCGTGGTTCCATTCAATCGGTGGACAAGGGCCAGGGCGAAGCGGCCCGGTCACTGGGCATGTCAGCGCGTCAGGCCATGCGCAAAATCATTCTGCCCCAGGCGCTGGTACGCATGATCCCGCCCCTGGGCAACGAGTTTATCGCACTTATCAAAAACTCCGCCCTGGTGTCTTTGCTGACAATTCACGATGTGATGCATGAAGGCCAGAAAATTATCAGCGTATCATATCGATCGCTGGAAACCTATCTGGTCATTGCCCTCATTTATCTGGTGCTGACCGCCACTGCCATGTTCATCTTGCGCAAAGTAGAAAACTCACTCAAAGCCGGAGGAATGGTTCAATGACGCCATCCATGATTCATCTTGATCGCGTTGAAAAATTCTACGGCGATCATCAAGTACTCAAGGGCGTAAGCCTGGATATTGCACGGTCCTCTGTCGTGGTCCTGATCGGCCCCAGCGGCTCCGGGAAAAGCACCCTGTTACGCTGCTGCAATGGCCTGGAGACGGCGCAAAAAGGCAATATCACAATCAACGGACAAGCGTTGCTCAAGGACGGCAAGCTGATTGCCGAAAAAAACCTGAATGCATTGCGCATGAATGTTGGCATGGTGTTCCAGTCGTTCAATCTATTTCCCCATCTGTCGGTACTGGACAATGTCACGATTGCGCCCAAGACACTGAAAAACACCACCAATGCCGATGCAAAAAAACTCGCATTATCGTTACTGGAAAAAGTGGGTTTAAAAGAAAAAGCCCAGGCAATGCCGGCCAGCCTGTCTGGCGGCCAGAAGCAGCGCGTGGCCGTCGCCCGGGCGCTGGCCATGGAGCCGGAGGTCATGCTGTTTGATGAACCCACTTCGGCGCTGGATCCCGAACTGGTGGGCGAAGTGCTGCAGGTCATGAAAATGCTGGCCAGCGAGGGCATGACCATGCTGGTCGTTACCCACGAGATGGGCTTTGCCCGTGACGTTGCCGATAAAGTCGTGGTGATGGATCACGGCGTGATTCTTGAAGAAGATACGCCTTCGGTTATTTTCACCCGGCCCGCACATGAACGCACCCGGTCCTTTTTACAGGCCGTCCTGAACGCTTGAATTTCACTTATCATAATGACCAAAGCAATATTTTCCTGGGTCGGCAGAGTTGACTCGTCCGAACGAGGCGACACCTGCCGGATACACCAGATCGCCAAACCACTGGGCGCAGATCTGCCTGATACCCTGGCCGGGCAGGCAGCTATTTTGGGCTTTTGCTGTGATGAAGGCGTCAGCCGCAATCATGGCCGCATCGGTGCACGCGAAGCGCCTGACCAGGTGCGCCGGGCACTGGCCAGCTTGCCCGCCTATCAATTGAGGAATCTGTATGATGCCGGCGATATCGACTGTCCCGATAACAATCTGGAACTGGCCCAAAGCCGGCTGGCAGACCGGATCAGCAATCTGCTCAATGCCTCGTCTCGCCTTGCCGTTATCGGTGGTGGGCACGAAATTGCCTACGGCAGTTATCTGGGACTTGATCGGCATTTGCGTTCGACAGAACAGGCCGGCACAGTCCTGGTGCTGAATCTGGATGCCCATTTTGATATACGCACCAGTCGCCCCGGCAGTTCCGGCACGCCGTTCGACCAGATGTTCGAACATGCCGCACAAAACGGACGTTCCGTCCGTTATTGCTGTCTGGGTGTCTCGTTACTGTCCAATACGCCGGCCCTGTTCGAGCGGGCTCGCGAGCTGGGCGTGACCTATCTGGAAGACACGCAGATGCAGGAAAGCCAGTTGCCGCAAATCCGGCAGTTTGTGGCTGCGCAATTGCAGGAAGCATCTCATCTTTATCTGACCATTGATATGGACGTGCTGCCGGCCTGGCAGGCGCCAGGCGTATCGGCGCCTGCCGCTTACGGCGTGAGCCTGTCGGTCATCGAAGCGATTCTGGGCATGGCCCAGGAATCAGGCAAGCTGCGACTGCTGGATATCGCCGAGATCAACCCTGAGTATGACCGCGATGGCTTGACAGCAAAAACCGCGGCACGTCTGATCTGGCGTTATCTGCAACCTGCATGATGCAAAATGCTAAAGCGCTGTAGGCTGCAACTGGCCTGCCGCGCCTTAGCGCCCCCACGTCGCCCGGGACGATTCCGACACTGTGAATTTGCAGAATAATCCATCGGGATTCGATTGAACGCCGGCAATCTGCTATTTTCCGGCCGGCACTCACATAGCAACAGCGCTAGCTACCCGCCGCAAACCCCAGTTGCCGCCAAGCTTCATAACTGACAATGGCCACGGCATTGGACAGATTCAGGCTCCGGTTATTGGGCAGCATCGGAATTCTCAGGCGTTCGCTATCGGCAAAAGTGGCCATGACCTCGGGTGCAAGCCCGGTGGTTTCCGCGCCGAAAAGCAGCACGTCCCCATCCTGGTACGCCACATCGGTATAGGCACGCGTGCCTTTGGTGGTAATGGCAAAAATCCGCTGACCAGGCACGCTGGCCACAAAGGCGGCATAGTCCGGGTGAATCGTCACCTTGGCCAGATCGTGATAATCCAGCCCGGCGCGACGCATTTTTGCATCATCAATGCGAAATCCCATGGGCTCAATCAAATGCAGCCAGCAGCCATTGTTGGCAATCAGGCGAATAATATTGCCGGTATTGGGCGCAATTTTAGGTTCGAACAGGGCAATATGAAGCATGGGTAACGTCAGCTGAGGGATGAGTGTGCAGGCGCATTTCGCGCCCTATTTCTTCCAGAATCCGGGGGTAAAGAGCACCAGGACGGTAAAGAACTCCAGGCGGCCGATCAGCATGGCAAAGGTGCACACCCAGATCTGAAAATCACTCAGGCCGGAGTAATTGCTCATGGGCCCAACGGTGCCCAGGCCCGGGCCGATATTGGACAGGCTGGCGAACACCGCAGATGATGCAGTGGTAAAGTCCAGGCCGGACATCACCATCACGCCGGTGAGCACCAGATTCATGATAACAAACACCAGCACAAATGCCATGATGGATGAAATAATCGCCGGCGGCACGATCCGCCGGTGCAGCTTTACCGGACAAACGGCATGCGGATGCAGCACCTTGCGCAGCTCTGCGCCAATTTGCTTGAGAATTACAATGACCCGAATCAGCTTGATCCCGCCACCGGTGGAGCCTGCGGATGAAGAAAAACTGCCCAGCAAAAGCATCAGAACTGGCAGCAGCACCGGCCAATGTAGATAATCGGTATTGGCAAAACCGGTGGTTGTGGCCAGCGATATGGTGTTGAACATCCCAAAACGCAGCGCCTGGAGCAAGCTTGGATAGACACCATCAAAATACAACCAGGCACTGACGCCCAGCCCGCCTAGTAGCATGATGCCAACAAATACTTTTGTTTGCGGGCAGGTAACGTAATAGCGCAGATTGCGGTATCTCAACACGTTGTAATGTGTGGCAAAGCTGATGCCGGCCAGGATCATGAAGACACAGGCCACCGCATCGACCATGGGCGAGTCATAATGCAGGAAACCTTCATCGTAAATCGAGAAACCACCCAACGCCATGGTGGATGCCGCATGACACCAGGCGTCAAACCACGACAGGCCAGCCAGCCGATAGCTGATAACGCATAGCGTCGATACCGAAATATAAATGGCATACAGCGCCTTGGCTGTCCCGGCAATGCGAGGCGTCAGCTTTTCTTCCTTCATGGGGCCGGGGATTTCACCGCGCATAATCTGGTAACCACCCACGCCCAGCAGCGGCATGATCGCCACGGCCATGACCAGAATACCCATCCCGCCGACCCAAATGAGGGTGACCCGCCAGATATTGACTGAAGGCGGCAGCGCCGAAATATTGTTCAATACCGACGCACCGGTAGTCGTAATTCCCGACATGGCTTCGTAATACGCATGGGTAAAAGTCAGCGAGTACCCTTCTATGCTGGCGTCAATCACGAATGGCAACGAGGCGATCAGCGGAAATACCAGCCAGACCAGCGACACCAGCAGCAGCCCGTTGCGAGCGTTGATTTCGTCCTTGGAACTGCTGGTGAGCTTCCACAGTACGGCCGAGATCCCCAGGGAAATACCCAAGCTGATCAGAAAGGCATTGTGCGCACCATCTTCAAAATACAGCGAGACGGCCAGCGGAAACAGCAGGATGGTTGAAAAGCCGATCATTGTCAGGCTAAGCGCATGCAGGACATTCAGAATATTGCGCATGTAGGCTGCCTAGAAGAAAAACACGGAAACCTGGAAGAGTTTTTCGACCCGGCGCATATCGTGCCGATTGCCGGCAAAGACCACCACATGATCACCTGGCTGGATAACGGTTGCCGGTTCGGGCAGAATGACTTCGTCTGCGCGCAAAATAGCCGCCACAATGGCGGTTCTTGGCAGTTTTAGTTCGGCAATGGACTTGCCCACGACCTGGGAACTCTTGTTGTCCCCATTGACTTCAAACTCAATGGCTTCGGCATTGCCCCAGCGCAACCGATGGCCGGTGACCACCGCACCTTGTCGCACATCGCGCAGCAAGGCGCCGATGGTCGCCTGAGACGGCGAGACGGCAATATCGATCAGGCTGCCTTCCATCAATTCGCCGTAAGCCTTGCGATTGATCAGGGCTACAACCTTGCGCGCGCCCAGCCGCTTGGCCAGCAGGGACGACATGATATTGTCTTCATCATCATTGGTGACCGCCAGAAAGGTGTCCATCTCCTCGATATTTTCATTATCGAGCAGCGCCTCGTCGGTCGCATCGCCGTGCAGGACCAGCACTTTGCTGGGCAGCAGGGTTGCCAGAGTCTCACAACGCTCCCGGTTGCTTTCCAGGATACGCACGTTATAGCTGCCTTCGGACAGCTTGCGGGCAAGCCTGTAGCCGATATTGCCGCCGCCGGCAATCATGACCGTACGCACCTTGCGCGACGCGTACTGCAGCTTGGCTACCGCCTCCTTGCCTTCCTGGGTATCCACAGCCACAACCAGTTCGTCACCTTGCTGGATCTTCGATTCGTGATCCAGAGCGACAGAGGCACCATTGCGAAAAATTTCCAACACACGGGCGTTCAGGTCAGGCAGATTTTCTCCCGTCCGATTGACCCGCAGATTAATCAGGGGGCTGACGCGACCGATGCGAATGATCAGCAGGCTTAAGCGGCCGCCACCGAACTCCACCACTTGCAGGGCTTCCGGAAATTCGATCAGGCTGTGCAGGTAGGTGGTAACACTGTTTTCGGGGCTGATCACGGAGTCAACGCCGAAGCTCTCCTTGATCAGCTCCGGATTGCTGGAAAAATCGTAGCTACGGACACGGGAAATGCGACGCGGGATATTGAAGACATCCTTGGCAATCCGACAGGCAACCAGGTTGACCGGATCGGTAGCCGCACAAGCGACCAGCAAATCGGTATCGTCGGCCCCGGCTGCGCGCAGCACTTCGGGCATGGATGCATCGCCCTGTACGCCGCGCAGGTCGATACGGTCCTGCAGGTAGCGCAGGCGCTCGCCATCAGTATCTACAATTGTGATATCGTTTTGTTCGGAGACAAGATTCTCGGCAACGCTCGCACCAACGCGCCCCGCGCCAAGGATCAGGATCTTCATGAATTGCGTTTGCGTGAGGAATCAATACCCAGTTGACGCAGCTTGCGATACAGGTGCGTGCGTTCCAGGCCGGTTTTTTCCGATACCCTGGTCATGCTGTGATTTTCGCGGCCCAGGTGATATTCAAAATAGACCCGCTCAAATTCATCCCGTGCATCGCGCAGTGGCTGGTCAAGCGAAATGCTGCCCAGCTGCGACCCTTGCACCGGCGCTTCCGGCTCAGCCGCAACCGCCGAACCCTGGACCGTCGCATTGGCAGGCGCCGCCACCGTACCCGGTCTGGCAGCAGGTGCAGCAGCCGGCGCGCGGTTGGCGCCGTTGGTTGCCGATGCCAGGACCTGTTTGGCGTGCGGCCGCATCAGGCCGGCCTGCACGGTCTTGAGCAGTTTTTGCAGCGTGATGGGTTTTTCAAGAAAATCCATGGCGCCAATGCGGGTCGCTTCAACCGCAGTGTCTACTGTCGCGTGCCCGCTCATCATGATGACTGGCATATCCAGCAAACCCTGGGAGCCCCATTCCTTGAGCAGGCTGACACCATCGGTATCGGGCATCCAGATATCAAGAAGCACCAGATCGGGCCGGTAGCGCAGGCGAGCGGCGCGTGCCTGCGAAGCATTCTCTGCAAGCTCTACGGTGTGACCTTCGTCGTATAAAATTTCCGACAGAAGTTCGCGTATACCAATTTCATCGTCAACCACCAGAATTCTGGCCATATCTTGTCACCTATTACTTTCTGACTGCATTTTGGTACTGATCAAAGTTCCGGGTTCAATTATAACCACGGGAATGCGCTAATTGCCTTTTTTCGGAGTAAGCCGCGTGAGTAATATTGAGACACGGGCTCCACCGTCCTTGCGATTGGCAATATCAATTCGACCACCGTGCTCCTCGATTATTTTACGCACAATCGGCAAACCCAGCCCCGTACCATGCGCCTTGGTCGTGACATAGGGTTCAAAGGCCGTCTGCAATACCTTGGCAGAAAACCCACCGCCTCTGTCCTCAAGTGTAATACGAATTGCCTGTCCGTCCGTGCTCTGATCCTTCTCGGGACGCGTAAGCGTGGTGCGAATGGTGATCCCTGGCTCATCGCCTTCGAGTTCCAGCTCAGCCATGGCATCACGGGAATTGGACAGCAGGTTGTTCAAAACCTGGCGCAACTGCGTCGGGTCAGCTTCAGCCAGCGGCAGGCCTGGCGCCAGATCCAGGCGGATGTGGCGGTACAACGGCTCGTCATGATGCCCGTTGCCTTCCGGGTCCCAGCCATACAGGACAGCCAGATCGGCAATCAATGCATTGATGTCCACATGCTGCATTTGCGCCGGCGGCGTTCGCGCATATTCACGGAAATCATCCACCATTTTTTTCAGCGACGATACCTGATTGATAATGGTATTGGTCGAACGCGCCAGGATCCCCGCATTGCGCTCGTCCAGGTGCCCTTCCAGTTTCATGGCCAGACGTTCAGCCGACAGCTGGATCGGGGTCAGCGGATTTTTGATTTCATGGGCCAATCGTCGCGCCACTTCACCCCAGGCGCGGGCCCGGTTCGCCGAAATCACTTCTGAAATATCGTCGAAGACCACGACATACCCCGTGGGCCGCCCGTCAATGCGCAGTCGGGTACCGCGCATTAACAAGGTAACATCGTCAGTTTCGTCGCTTTCACTACTGGTCGACAGGGTGATCTGCTCCTGCCAGTAATGCCGCTCAGATCCAACGGCAGCGTGATCGGCAAATGCCTTGCGAATCTGCCGGGTAAATTCAATCAGCGAATCGATCACCTCCAGTGGCCGCCCTGGTACAGATCGCAGGTCGACATCCAGAATCGATTGGGCGCCCTTGTTGACTGTGGTCACATTGAAGCGCTCATCAAATACGATCACCCCGGAAGACAAGCCTGCCATCACACTTTCCAGATACGCATTGGATCGCTCCAGCTGGATGCGATTGCTTTCCACCTGACGGCGCGCTTCATCAAGCTGGCGCGTCATGGCGTTGAATGAGCGAGTCAGCAGGCCAATCTCGTCCATGGCCGTAGGTTCGGGCAACGGCCGGTAGTCGCCCACGGCCACTGCCTGGGTTCCGGAAGCCAGCGTCAGCAGCGGCTTGACCAGGCGTCGCGCAATGGCCAGCGCCACGGCAATGGAAGTAAACAACGTAACCAGCAGCGCCAGCGTCAGAGTAATGCCATACAGTTTCTGGATGCCCTGGCGCGACAAGGCCAGTTCCTGATAATCCCGGAACCCCTTTTGCACCTCATTCAGATTGCTGCCGATATTTTCCGGCACCAGCCGCGTGAGCTGCAGCAGATACGGTTCGGGAGAAGCACCCAGGGGCGCGTCAAGCTTGAAGGAGTTGGAAAACACCGGCACGATGACGCGAATGCGCAGTTGCGGGTTCTCGAAATCAGTGCCTTCGACCGCTTCGGTACGGGCATATGAGCGCGACAGGCGCAGCTGATTCAACACCGACACCGGCGGCATTTGCGGCAACAGGCTGCCGAAGGAGGAACTGGAAAACCCCACCACCCGGCTACCAGAGATAGTAAACACCAGGGCATCGCCCACCGTGGTATTTTCACGCAAGCGGGTCAGCGCCACCGACAGTTCCTGATCAGGAACTGTCGACAGATCGTCGGCCATCAGCCTGGCGCGCGACAGCAGATCGCCCACCTGGCTGTCCAGCGACGCCTGCCCCAGCGTCAGGCCCGATTGCAGGGCACTGTCAACCCTGACGTTGAACCATGATTCGACCGATCGCGACATGAACTGCACAGACAGCAAATAGATCACTACGCCGGGAATAATCGCCATGACCGCAAACGCCAGCGCAAAACGCGACGTGAGCCGCGCGCCAAATTGCCTGGACCGCAATTGGCGGATCAGGCGGAAGGTGAGCATGGAGACCCACAGGAACAGGGCAAGCGCCAGCACCCCGTTGAGCAGCAGCAGCAGATCGTATTGTTGCGCCAGTCTTGATGAATTGCCGGTAGAGCGCACCAGCAGGCCCATCAAAACCAGGGCCGCAAGCACCGCTGCAATAAAGACCAGTCGCACAACCCACTTGATTAGGGCTTGGGCGCGGTTGCCGAAAATTGAAATGCGAAATTTTTCCATGGTGTCGATAAGGCCCAGGCGCGTCCGCCCAGGGCGTCCATCCGAAAGGGCCGCGGTAAAAGAGAGGTATCCAGTTTCATGCGAAACTGCGCTTCATAGTGCTGGTCGGAGTCCAGATCAGGGAATGGTCCCACCGGCCAGTTATAGATTCGTGTAATTGTTTGCAGGGCATCGTCCAGAGACATTTCCGGCACCGAGTAATCGCCCGAAGTGACGCGCCATTGACGCACCAGCGCATTGTAGGCCACGCGCCAGGTCTGCGACTGATCATACACTTGCCGGTCAAACCACCACCAGCGTGGCTGCACCAGCCGGAACTCGACCGTGAAGTAAAGCGGCACGCCATGCTGGGCGGCCACCTGCAACTCATGGGAAAGCGGCAAGTCAACGTCGGCATTCAGAACATAGCCATCAGCCTGCCCCAGGATTTCTACGCTGTTGATGGTCGCCACGGCAGCCTCGGTATTGGCCGTTTCTGCGGTGGCATCAGGCGCGGTGGTCTGCGCGCGCAACACGCCGCCGCTGATGGCCAAGCCCAGAAGCACGATCAGCGCAAACCTGAGAATAAATGCAATTGATATGGAAACGGGCTGGTTTTTCATCCGGAATGGGTCATGGGGGTTGGCAGCACCGGCGCTTGCAGTGCTCCTATCATACCCTAACCCAACCGGCGCCGGCTGCTTAACTGCCCACGTCGCGCCTTCAGCCCTGCTTGCGCAGCAATGAATAGAAAAAGCCATCATGTTCCTGTCCCTGCCCGGGCAAAAGCTGGCCGGGTGACGGCAGCGCAATGGCGCCCTCAAGCGTCTGCTGCATCCATTGGTCCTGCTCAACCCCTTCCTGGGGAAAGACCGAACATGTGACGTACAGTAGCGTCCCGCCAGGCTTGAGCGTCTGCCACAAGGAAGACACAATACGCCGTTGCAATGCGACGGTCTCGGCAATATCCTGCTCCTGACGCAGCCACCTGATATCAGGATGCCGACGCACGATCCCCGATGCGGTACAAGGCACATCGGCAAGAATGGCATCAAAAGGCTGACCGTCCCACCACGATTTCAAATCAATCGCATTGCCGGCACGCAGCACCACGCCCTCATCATTCAAATCGAGCCGCTGCAGGTTCGCAGCAACCCGTTCCAGACGGCTCTGGTCGATATCCAGCGCAGTCAACTGCAACCGGGCTTGCATCAACAGACCAGCCGTTTTGCCGCCCGGCGCGGCGCACGCGTCCAGTACCCGCATACCGTCGGTGACCGGCAATAACTCGGCAGCCAGTTGTGCTCCCGCATCCTGCACCAGCCACCAGCCTTCTTCGAACCCCGGAATTTTCGCCACCGGCAACGGCTGATCCAGAATCACGCCATGATCGCCGATAGCCGTGGCGGCAATATCCTGCTCCTGCAGCGCCGCAAGCAGGGCTTCCCGGCTGGTTTTGCGTGTGTTGACGCGAAGGGTGAGCGGTCCCGGCTGAAAGCTGCTGGCCAGGATGGTTTCCCATTGCGCCGGATATGCCTGGCGAACCCGGCCGATCCACCATTTGGGAAAACCCCAGCGCACATTGCTGCGGCGGTATGCCTGCTCCAGTAGCGCTTCGCGCTCCCGCTCGAAGCGTCGCAGACAGGCATTGATCAGCCCCTTGAAGCCGGCGGTTTTCCGATCCAGGCCGGCGGCAGTGACTGCCTGGCTAACCAGGGTGTGGGTTTCATAGACCGGCACCCGCGGATTATCGCGTACTTCCCTCTCGTCTACTGACAACAGGCTCAAAGCCGTAATCAAAAGACTATCAGCCAGCGAATTGGGCAGACTACGATCCAGCAACAGGTCTGCCAGCGCGTGCCCGCGAGCCAGCTGGCGCATGACATAAAAGGACAAAGACTGCACCGCCGCGCGCCGGTTCGCCGGCTCGACATTGAGTATATCGGTCAGGGAACGGCCTTCGCCGACTGCTTCCACGGCGTACGCCGTTGCCAGCAAAAGCTCGCTTAAGGGCGGTGTAACCGATGCCGCTGGTGGCGACAACGTGGGTTGGGCGGGACGGGTCATTGACTGAAATCCCCAAGCATAAATAATTGACTGTGCATATACACCGTTAGTGAGCGAAAATGGTAAAATTGCCTGATTATTCATTGCGATAGCAAATAACCGGCGGCAAATAGCGGGCTGGCAGACCTGAAACAAGCTTTGGCGGTTCCCGATGTTCTGTCAGAAATATCGCTTTTGCAAGCCTCGTTTATAAACGTTGCCGGCCAGCGACCGGCTCCCGATGTGCGCAACAGCCCCCTGCCCTGCACCTTCATACTGTACTTGTACCGTAAGTTAAGAATACAGGGGCACAGGCAAAAACCGGCAGTGCCAGCGGCCTTGCTGCTGTGCTAGGGGCAAATGGCACAAGCGCCCGTCAACCAGGCAGGCTGCCGGATAAATCTGGCAGAAACGCATTGACAGGCGCCGTACCGTTACCGAACAGGGCCGGCAACAGAAACCGTTTCGATCTGCCGCAAGAATAAACCGGACGCCTCAGGGTAAGGTATTTTACTGCCCATACCCCATCCGGGCGCGTTGCTTCCCATTGTTTCGTATTTATTTCTCTATATATTAAAGGTTTTCTATGTCCGCTCCCCGCGTTGGCTTTGTCAGTCTGGGCTGCCCGAAGGCACTCGTTGACTCTGAACGCATCCTGACCCAGTTGCGTACTGAAGGTTATGATATTTCTCCCTCCTATGAAGGCGCCGACGTGGTAGTGGTCAACACCTGTGGCTTCATCGACAGCGCCAAGGCCGAATCGCTTGACGCAATCGGCGAGGCCATCTCCGCCAACGGTAAGGTAATCGTGACCGGCTGTATGGGCGTAGAGGAACAGGTCATTCGCCAGGTTCATCCTCGCGTGCTTTCCGTGACCGGTCCCCAACAATACGAAGAAGTGGTCCGTGCCGTCCATGAAGCGGCCCCCCCTTCGATCGACCATGATCCCTATGTTGACCTGGTGCCGCCACAAGGCATCAAACTGACTCCCAGGCATTATGCCTATTTGAAGATCTCCGAAGGCTGCAACCATCGCTGCAGCTTCTGTATCATCCCGTCCATGCGCGGCGACCTGGTCAGCCGCCCTGTGGGCGATGTGCTGCAAGAAGCGCAACGCCTGGCCAATGCGGGCGTCAAAGAACTGCTGGTCATTTCGCAAGATACCAGCGCCTACGGCGTAGATATCAAATACCGTAGCGGTTTCTGGAACGGACGCCCCGTGCGCACACGCATGACTGAACTGTGTGAGGCGCTGTCCGAACTGGGTATCTGGGTGCGTTTGCATTACGTTTACCCATACCCCAGCGTTGATGAAGTGATCCCGCTGATGGCCGAAGGCAAAATCCTGCCGTATCTTGACATCCCGTTTCAACACGCCAGCCCCAGGGTTCTCAAGGCAATGAAACGCCCTGCTTTTGAAGATCGCACGTTGGCGCGCATTCACAAATGGCGCGAAATCTGTCCCGACCTGACCATCCGCTCCACCTTTATCGTAGGCTTCCCTGGAGAAACAGAGGAAGACTTCCAGTATCTGCTTAACTGGATGACAGAGGCACAGCTGGATCGCGTAGGCTGTTTCCAGTATTCGCCGGTAGAGGGCGCTCCCGCCAACGCATTGGGCGATCATGTGCCCGATGACGTCAAACAGGATCGGTGGGAGCGCTTCATGGCTCACCAGCAGGCTATTTCCACTGCCCGATTGGCACGCAAGGTGGGACGAGAGATTGATGTTCTGATCGACGAGATCGATGAAGATGGCGATGCCGTGGGCCGCTCTCATGCTGATGCGCCGGAGATCGACGGCTGCGTGTTTATCAGCAGCGCTGAAAAACTGCAACCTGGTCAGATTGTGCGTTGTACCGTGACCGACAGCAATGAATACGATCTGTGGGCAGATCATAAACCGCTATCATGATTGTGATTGACCGATGAAGTCTCTGCCATACCAGTTGCTGGCCTTTGACTTTGATGGCACGCTGGCCGATACTCTGCCGTGGTTTGATACGGTACTGGCCAGCGTGGCTCAAAAATACGGGTTTCGCAACCCCGCCGAAGAAGAGAAAGAACAGCTGCGCCACCGCGATGTACGCCAGATCCTGAGCACACTGGATATCCCTTTCTGGAAAGCGCCCGCCATTCTTATGGAATTTCGTCAGCGCATGCAGGAGGCCTCGCCGGACGTGCATCTGTTTGAAGGCATTGAGCAGGCCCTGGCTGCGCTCAAGCATGCCGGCTACCAGATCGCCGTCCTGAGCTCGAACAGTGAAGTCAATGTGCGCCGCACGTTGGGCCGGGCAACCGACTTCATCGACCAGTATCGCTGCGGCAGCGACTTGTTTGGCAAAGCATCCAGGCTCAAGACCCTGTACCGTCAGACCGGCTGCACGCCCGACACCTGTTTACTGATCGGCGATGAAATCCGCGACATCGACGCCGCGCGCGAATCGGGCTGCCATGCCGCCAGCGTGGCGTGGGGCTATAACCATCCCGACGTACTCTCTGCAAAAGAACCGCAGTTTCTGTTTTGCACCCCGGATGACATCCGGGCCCAGTTGCTGCCAGCTTGACAGCCTATAACGGTTCCACAGCGGGTCCATAAAGGACCATAACGAACCCACAGCGGCCCCTCAACACGGCGCATGCTCCAAGCGCGCATCGCTTGCCGGCCAAACCGCTCAAGGCCCGGGGGTCAGCCCTGTGGCGGCTTCCACCCTGTGACAAAAACCGCTACAGGTTGACGCTTGCCGCCCGCTTTCTGCAATTGCAATAGCCGCAATGTGCCATTACCCGTAGCGAGATCAATGCCCTCGGGTGTCACAGCCAGCACCTGCCCAGGCACTGCCGAAGCAGATGTCCCTGGGACATCTACCTCAAGCGCGCAGGCATCCCATACCTTGACCGGGCTATCGATTCCCGGCAGCAGCACGCTTGCCCCCGGCGCAGGGTTAAATGCGCGGACACGGCGCGCCAGCGTCGCGGCATCCTCTGACAAATCCAGCGCCGCTTCGCGCTTATCCAGTTTGGCGGCATACGTGACGCCGGCTTGTGGTTGCGGGCTTGAGTGCAGCACTCTGTCTTTATCCAATGCCTGCAGCACTGCGACAATTTGCCGCGCGCCCATAACGGCCAGTGCATCGTGCAGTTGCGCGGCATTCTGATCCACAATGGGCAGGGTCTCGCAGGCGATGACATTGCCCGTGTCCAGGCCAGCATCCATCTGCATGATCGCAATGCCGGTCTGGCTGTCACCGGCTTCGATCGCCCGTTGAATGGGCGCTGCGCCGCGCCAGCGCGGCAACAGGCTGGCATGGATATTCAGGCAGCCATAGCGAGGCAGATCCAACACCCACTGCGGCAGAATCAAGCCGTAGGCGGCCACCACCATGACATCGGGCTGCAGTGCTTGCAGCGTCTGGCGGGCACTGGCGGCCTCATCGGGATACTTGCCATCCAGGCGCAGACTGACAGGCTGGATCACAGGAATATTATGCGCAACCGCCTGCTGCTTGACCGGGCTGGGTGTCAGCTTCATTCCCCGACCCGCAGGACGATCGGGCTGCGTCATAACCAGGGGAACCGAAAACCCTGCCTGAACAATGGCTGCCAGCGCCTGGCGTGCAAATTCGGGCGTTCCCGCAAAAACAACATTCAGCATAATCGTGATACTTGGAAAGTGGTGGACAATTGAGTAGCATACCTTA
This sequence comes from Pseudomonadota bacterium, assembly GCA_023423975.1. GTDB lineage: Bacteria > Pseudomonadota > Gammaproteobacteria > Burkholderiales > Burkholderiaceae_B > Advenella. Next base: position 20,206 of record JAFAEO010000020.1, on the reverse strand, counting down.
AAGACGCTTTTATTTTCAGCCCCGACCAATATGACCCATCAACATGATCATTCTGCGGCACCTGCGCGCCGGCTTGCCTCCTATCAGGCATCAGAGCTTGTCGCAGAAAGTGAACGCTCGCAGGTCGCCCGGCGCAGCACCTGGATCAGCGTCGCCGTCAATATCACTCTTGTGATATTCCAGATCATTGTGGGCGTGTTTGCCCACTCTCAGGCGTTGATTGCAGATGCCATTCATTCACTGTCCGACATTCTCTCCGATTTCGTGGTGCTGTTCGCCAATCGCCATGCCGCCAGGGCGGCTGATGCCAGCCACCCTTTTGGACACCGCCGTTTCGAAACGATCGCATCGCTGGCCATCGGGTTGATCATGCTTGGCGTGGGACTGGCCATGGTTTGGAGCGCGGGGCTGCGCCTGACCGATCCGTCAACGATTGCCACCGTACACCTGAGCGCGCTGTTTGTGGCCATCAGCGTACTGATGGCCAAGGAGCTGTTGTTTCGCTATATGTTGAACCGAGCGCAGCGCGTGCGCTCCGCCCTGTTGGTTGCCAATGCCTGGCATGCGCGCTCGGACGCGGCATCCTCACTGGTTGTCGCTATCGGGATTCTGGCAAACATCGCCGGGTTCCCCATGGCCGATCCGCTTGCCGCGCTGCTGGTGGGCGCCATGATTGCACGCATGGGCGGCAAATTCTCACTGCAGGCCCTGAGCGATCTTGCCGATCACGCCGTTGATGAAGAAATAGAACAGCAGATTCGCCAGGCCTTGCATGACACGCCTGGTCTGCAGGGATTTCACGATCTGAAAACGCGCAAAAGCGGCGACATGATTCTGGTCGAAGTCCATCTTGAATTTCCGTCGGATATGACCATCCTGGCCGCTCATGAAATTTCCGAACTGGCCTGCGCGCGTATTATGCAGATTGATGATATTTTGCAGGTAACGACGCACTTTGATCCGGTGACGGTCGCCCCCGCAGAACCAGACCGCGGGATCAGTAAATAAGTGATGTTGAACTTCTGATATGACACATATACATTGAGCGGCGGCCTTGACCGATGCGTTGCAGCCAACGGATCGGGTTTGCTGCTTTTGTCAGTGACCGCATGCAGAATAATATAGGCGAATCACGTCTGGCATAGCGGCCAGGCCCATTGCAATTGTTATATTCTCGGCTGCAGAAGACGCCTGACCGGCGCAATGCCCGCAGCTGTCACGCGTCACACTTTGCGGTTTTTGAACGCCAGCGAAATTTTTGCAAACGCCACCTGCAGGTCCTGTGTACCGCCCTGGAACACGACAGGTTTACCTTTTTTGGTGAAGACCACCAGCCGCTTGGACGCGAGCATTGGCACAAACTTGGCGAAGGTCACATCCTGCCAGGCCACTTCACGGCGGGTCAGCCAGCTTTGCCGCAGACCCTGTGAATCTATCGTGGTGACAGAGGTCTGCATATAGCGGGTCGTGACGGCAAGCGCCAGGAAAACAACCAGCAGAATCAGGCCTGTCATGGAAAACAGCACCTGCACCCCGGCCTTGTTGAAAGCCACAAGCGACTGCAATACGATAAGACCCAGAATACCCCAGGCGACTGTTTTTACCCAGGCAGGCCAGGCCTGCCCGCGAATGGGCAAGGGCTCGATTGAAGCGAGCAACTGCTCACGTTCGGATTCGGACAGCGGCAGGAAATTGATGACCATAACTGCGCTTACGCCGCCTGCCGTTTGGTAATAATCGCCTTGCCGGCACGACTGGAATTGGCGCGCTGCAGGTAATCGGAGATCCACTGGCCGGTGCTGATGACCTGATCCAGGTCGATGCCGGTTTCGATATCCATGCCATGCAGCATATACAGCACATCTTCAGTGGCCACGTTGCCGGTTGCGCCCTTGGCATAGGGACAGCCGCCCAGACCGGCCGCAGACGAGTGCACAATGGCAATCCCCGCTTCGAGCGCGGCCAGAATATTGGCCAGCGCCATACCGTAGGTATCATGAAAATGCGCGGACAGCATGGCAGGATCGGCCACCGCAGATACGGCGTTCATGACTGCCGTCACCTTGCGCGGCGTGCCCACCCCAATCGTGTCGGCAATATCAATTTCATTACAACCCAGTGCCAGCATGCGCTTGACCACATCGGCCACCGCAGCCGGCGCGATCTCGCCCTCGTACGGACAGCCCAGCGCGCAGCTGACGCTCGCACGCACGCGCAAACCGGCTTCTTTGGCCGCACTAGCCACCGGCTCGAAACGCGCAATGGATTCGGCAATGGAGCAATTGATATTGCGCTGAGAAAAGGATTCACTGGCTGCGCCAAAAATCACTACCTCGTCGGCGCCGGCGGCAAGCGCCCCTTCGAACCCTTTCAGATTCGGAGTAAGAACGGAATAAATGGTGCCTGGCCGGCGCTCGATGGCAGCCATGACCTCTGCGCCATCGGCCATTTGCGGCACCCACTTGGGCGACACGAACGAGGCCGCTTCCACATTCTGAAAGCCGGCAGCCGACAGGCGATTGATCAGCTCGACTTTAATATCGGTCGGAACAAATTGTTTTTCGTTCTGCAGACCATCGCGTGGCCCCACTTCCACCACTTTTACGCGTTGCGCAATTGCCATGACTATCTCCGATCAGGCTTGATTCTGCTTTTGATGATGCAGCTCGAGCATGCGAGCCAGCTCTTTCAGGTGATTGCCGATGAAGGTGAGCGTGGTTTCGTCGGTAATTTTGCCGCCTTCGCCTTCGGCCTTGTTTTGTACTGTGCCGACCATTATCTCGGGCCGATTGACCAGATGTATATTCATCGCCACCAGGATCTGGCGCAGGTGATACTGCATTCTGGCCCCGCCGATGGCGCCGCCCGAGGCCGAAATGATTGAGCCTACCTTGTTGTCAAACGGCAGCGGACGCAGGCGTGATACCCAGTCAATCGCGTTTTTGAGCACACCGGGCACCGAATAGTTATATTCAGGCGTCACAAAGATCAGGCCGTCAGCCGCAACAATGGCGTCGGCAAACGCCTGGACTTCCTTGGGGAAGCCGGCATCCTGCACGTCCTGGTTATAGTGAGGCAGCGTGCCAATGGAAGGAGCGTATACCAGTTCCAGATTATCCGGCGCCAGCTCAGCCAGCTGCCGGGCGATCGCAGCGTTATAGGATTTTTCACGAAGACTGCCGATGATGATCAGAACCTTGAACTTGGTGCTCATTAAATGCTCCTGTTTGGGCTTGGACAAATAGCGTAGATTATTGTAAGTGATTCGCCCGTTGCAGATAGCGTCCGTCGGGCAGCCGCAAGATTTTACCGGCCATTTCCAGTTCGGTCAGCAAGCCCGCCAGCGCACCCACTGTCGTGTCAAGCCTGACCAGCAGCAAATCCATGGAAACCGGATCAAACCCCATCTTCTCCAGCAGCGCCTGCTGCGCCGCATCGCCGGTGCCCGTGGCCACGGCTGACGTACTGCGCGCGCCGCCCGAGTGCGCCTCCCTGTGCGTTTTAGACATGACAGGCGTGCCAGACATGCCGGACGTTGCTGGCGTCAGCGGTTTGGCCGTTCGCTTTGATTCCGATTGCCACTGCCGCCCCGCCTCGCGGCCCAGGCCGGCGCCCGCCTTGGGCGCCGAACCGCTGCGCGCAAGCTCCTCCAGGATGTCTTCGGCCGTTTCCACCAATTTGGCACCCTGCCGGATCAGCGCATGGCAGCCACGTGACAACGGCGAATGAATGGAACCCGGAATGGCAAACACTTCACGACCGTTTTCCCCAGCCAGGCGCGCGGTAATCAGCGAGCCGCTGCGTTGCGCGGCTTCGACCACCAGCACGCCGAGCGAGAGCCCGGCGACAATGCGGTTGCGACGGGGAAACTGGTGCACCACCGCCGCGGTATCCAGCGGCAACTCGCTAACCAGCGCCCCCTGCTCCCGGATCCGCATGGCCAGCCCCTTGTTGGCTGCCGGATAGACGCGATTGATGCCTGTTCCCATGACGGCAATGGTGGCGGGCGTCGCCCCGCTGGCCAACGCACCTTCGTGAGCGGCCGCGTCAATGCCCTGCGCCAGGCCGCTTGCAATGGTCCAGCCGGCATCGGCCAGATGCCGTGCAAAAGCGAAGGCATTATCGGTACCTCCAGCCGTGGCCGAACGCGCACCCACCATGGCAAGCACCGGCCGGGACAGCGCCTGCGGGTCGCCGTCCACATAAAGCAGGGATGGCGGATCGGCCGTATCGAGCAAGCGGGCGGGATACAGTTCATCGGCCAGCGTCACAATATGATGATCGGGGCGGGCCAGCCAGTCGAACGTGCGTTCGATCAGGGTGTGGGTAACCGGGTCGACCGCTGCGGCCAGTTGCAGGGCCTGTTTCTGAGGCACTACCTTCATCAGCGCCGCAACCGAGGCGCCGAAAATATCCTGAGGCAGCCCGAAGGCAACCAGCAGATGGCGGGCAGTGACCGGGCCTATCCCGGGTTCCAGCGTGAGACGAATCCACGCGTACCGCTCTTCATCTGACATTGCCATAACCATCCGCTTGAATTTGTGAGAAAACACCCTATTATAGGAATATAGCCGCAAGAGAATGATGATTTTTCTGCGACATCCCCAGGAATCCGTTTAATCATCCGGTTTGACCCGCTGCGCCAGACAGTCCCCGCGGGTCGTGAACCCCAAGCAGCATCGATTTCAATTATAATATTGGCCATGGCACTCTTACCTATTCTTCAATTTCCCGATCCCCGGCTGCACACGGTCGCAAAACCGGTAGCCCAGGTGGATGACCGCATTCGCCAGCTCGTCCGCGACATGGCTGAAACCATGTACGCTGCGCCCGGTGTGGGCCTGGCTGCGACCCAGGTCAACGTGCATGAACGCGTGGTGGTCATTGATGTCTCCGAAGAAGGCGACGATCTGCTGGCGCTTATTAACCCGGAAATTATCTGGAAAAGCGACGATAAACAGGTGTATGAGGAAGGCTGCCTGTCGGTACCCGGCATTTATGACAAGGTAGAGCGCTCGGCCAGCATTCGCGTGCGTGCGCTCAACGAGCAGGGTGAAACCTATGAATTTGACGCAGAGGGCCTGTTGGCCGTATGCGTGCAGCACGAACTGGATCACCTGCTGGGCAAGGTATTTGTTGAATATCTGTCGCCCTTAAAGCAAACCCGCATCAAAACCAAGCTGAAAAAGCAAGCCAAGGAACAGGCCGAGGCCTGATTGAGCAGGAACGGCCGGATGCAGACCCGCAAAGGCCGCCGCAGCCCCCAATCGCACGCCTGCCTGAACCTGCCTGAATCACATACGCGCCAATCGCCCTCGCCTAGCGGCAATCACCCGGCGCCGATCACCAAATTTAATCGCCCCAATTTTTCCAATTCCCCGGCAAACCGTCGCTATCGGCCGATGTTTGCCCGCGGCGCGTCCGCCCCTCCCCCCCGCAGCATAGGTCAACCTTCCCCGCGACAGGACAGCCAGCCAACATGAATACGCCTTTTTTTGCCTTGCCGCCCAGTGCCATTTTTGAAGTTGGGCAAAGCCGTCGCGACAGCGAAATGCAGCTGCTGGATCGGGTCGATCAACAGGGACAGCGCCTTGCGGTCATTCACCAGGCCAGCCCGGGGATCAGCGTACCGCGCAGTTATGAGCGTAGCCCGCAGTTTGATGCGGCCGGCAGACAGTTGGCCGCAGCGGGTCTACCCGTCGATGTGCGCCTCTCCGGCGGCGGTGTGGTGCCCCAGGCAGCCGGCGTGATCAATTTACATCTGGCCTACCCGGTCCAGGCCAATTATCCGTTGCAACAGGTCGAAGCGCATTATCTTGGCTTATGTGAGCTGATTGCCCGCACGCTGGCTGCATACGGCATTCATGCCGCGCCCCAGCCGGTGCAAGGCTCGTTCTGTGACGGACGGTTCAATCTTGCTGTTGCCGGTAAAAAAATCGCCGGCACGGCCCAATACTGGCGTCGTAACAGAACGGCAGCGACGCCCACCTTTTCGCTGCTGTCGCATGCAGTGATTCTGGTCAATGCCAACAGCGCCGAACTGACCGACATGGCAAACCGTTTTGAAACGGCGCTGCACAGCCCGGTACGCTATCTGCCGGAAAAAACCACCTCGGTAATGGAATTACTGGGCAGGCCTATGAGCAACTTTGAACAAATCCTGTTGCAAGCACTGCAGAACCCGCCCTTCTGAGGCGGGTCCTGTTTTGCTTTTTTATTCGTACGAACGGCTGTCTTCAATGACCTTGCCGTCATTGGCCAGCTCACCGACCCCGACAAAGACAATCGCGGCGCGCAGCTTAGTTTCCTCCCGCACCACATTGCCCAGTTTTTCCTGCAGGCCCGCAGCGGGTGCACCGTCCACTTCCACAAACAGGGTCATGTCATCGCGCCCGGTTTCACCGGAAACAACCAGTCTGGCCTTGTGGACCTGCTCAAAGCGGGCCACGACCCTGGCCACCTGTTCGGGATGCACAAACATGCCCCGCACCTTGGTCGTCTGGTCGGCGCGCCCCATCCAGCCACGAATCCGCTTGTTGGTGCGGCCGCAGGCCGAATGCCCCGGCATGATTGCCGACAAGTCTCCGGTGCCAAAGCGCAGTAGCGGATAATCGGGATTCAGGGTGGTCACCACAATCTCCCCTACCTCGCCCTCGGGCACAGGCTCGTTGGTGCCGGGTCGCACAATTTCCAGCACAATATCCTCGCCAATGATCAGCCCGTCCCGCGCTTCAGACTCATAGGCAATCAAGCCCAGATCTGCAGTGCCATAGGCCTGATAGCCATGGATCCCGCGCTGCGCAAACCAGGTCTGCAAGGACGGCGGAAAGGCCTCTCCTGAAAACAGTGCGCGTTTCAACGACGGCAATGCGACCTGCATTTCGTCGGCCTTCTCCAGAATCAGTTTGAGAAAGCTGGGTGTGCCGGCATAACCCTCGGGCTGCAGATCGTGGATGGTTGCAACCTGCATTTCAGTCTGCCCGACTCCACCCGGAAAGACCGTGCAGCCGATGGCCAGCCCGGCCGTTTCAAACATGGAACCGGCAGGGGTGAAATGATACGAAAAGCAGTTGTACAACAGCGTATTGGCGCGAAAGCCTGCCGCATACAGTGCACGGCCAAAACGCCAGTAGTCGGCCCGTTTGCTCTCTGGTTCATAAATGGGACCGGGCGAGGCAAAGACGCGCGCGGCATCGCCCCAGCCAACCGTTGAAAAGCCACCAAAGACGCGCTGCACGACAGTGCCGGCTCCAGCGCCTGCCTGGACGTGGTTTTCACCGGCCGGTGTGCGTTGTGCATGCTGCCGCTTGAGCAGCTCGGATTTACGTAATACAGGAATAGCAGCCAGCGCCTGGCGACTGGTGATGCGGTCCACCTGCACGTTCTGCAACTGCGTGGCAATTGCAGGTGCACGCTCGCGTGCCGCAGCCAGCGCTGCAGGCAGGGCAGCAAACAGATCGGCCTCACGCTGCGCCTGATCGCGCACTTCCAGAGCATCGAAATACTCAGTCATTCTTTGCTCCTAAGCCAGCCAGCGCTTGCGGCGGCGATAAAATTTGGTGTCACGAAAATTTTTCCGATCACCGCTTTCAATGCCCAGATAAAACTCTTTCACATCATCGTTACTGGCCAGCTCCTGGGCCGTGCCGTCCATCATCACCCGACCACTTTCCAGAATATAGCCATAGTCGGCATAACGCAGCGCGATGTTGGTGTTCTGCTCGGCCAACAGAAAGCTCACCCGTTCTCGGGTATTGAGATCACGCACGATTTCGAAGATCTCTTCGACAATCTGCGGCGCCAGTCCCATGGAGGGTTCATCAAGCAAAATCATTTTAGGATCGGCCATGAGGGCGCGCCCAATGGCCGCCATCTGCTGTTCGCCGCCCGAGGTATAGCCGGCCTGGCTGGTGCGACGCTGCTTGAGCCTGGGGAAATATTGATACACCCGGTCCAGTGATGCCTCAATCTCGCCCTTGCTCACCTTGCGCGTATAGGCGCCGGTAAGCAGGTTTTCCTCGATGGTCAGGTGGCCGAAACAATGACGGCCTTCCATGACCTGGATTACTCCGCGTTTAACCAGATCAGCCGGCGTCATGCTGTCGACGCGTTCGTCCTGGTAATGAATCGTCCCCTTGGTCACGTCGCCGCGCTCGCTTTTAAGCAGGTTCGATACGGCACGCAGGGTTGTCGTCTTGCCGGCGCCGTTAGCGCCAAGCAGCGCGACAATCTTGCCTTCCGGCACCACCAGCGAAACGCCGCGCAGTACAAGAATAACGTGGTTATAGATCACTTCAATGCCGTTGACGTTCAGCAGAAGCCGTTCAGGTTCCGGCTTGGCGGCAGCGTCTGCTGCAGTTGGCGTGGTTTGCATATTGGTATCCCGCTATGTGCTGTCTGATGGGTTGCCCATCCCCCGGCACCGTACCGCGCCGGGGATGGACGTGCCTCATCCCTCAGGAAGAAGTCTTACTGCAGTCACGAGGCGTGACTTTCTTTGATTGTGCATATTTTTCTGCTTCAGACTTGACCAGCGGTCCCACATATTTCTGGTCAGCCTGATACAGATCGGAAGCAGGAACAAACTTGCTGCCATCCCACTGGACAATCCGGGCCCAATCCTCACCGACGTGGTTGGCGCAAGAGGTCTTGAACGGTTTGACGATTTGGTCAAAGCCGATTTCTTTCAGGCGCTCTTCGGTCAGGTTCAGGTTTTCGAAACCCCAGCGCACCTGTTCGGACGTCATATGCTTGCCTTTGCCGTATTTTTCCTGGGCAGTACGAATGGCCTCAACCTGCAGCATGGAAATGACCAGGCCGCGGGTGTAAGCAATCGTGCCCAAGGTGTTTTTGCTGGAACCATTGCCCTTGTCAAACAGGTGCGTTTTCAGATCATCGTATACCTTGCCCTTGGCTTCACCGGTATTGTGAATCGTAATGGCGTTGTATCCCTTGGCCACCTGGCCCAGATCCTTTACATCGCCCTCAGAGCCGGCCCACCAGATGGCATACATCTTGTCGCGGGCGTAGCCGGTAGACTGCGCCTCACGAATGGCCGTTGGCGTCATGATGCCCGCGCTCCAAAGCAATACGTAGTCAGGCCGTTTCTGGCGGATTTGCAGCCAAGTGGATTTCTGTTCAACGCCTGGCGCCGTTACCGGATAAAGCTGCAGCTCAAAACCATTGGCTTCGGCGCGCGCCTTAAGCAACGGGATCGGCTCTTTGCCGTAGGGCGAGTCATGATAGACAAGCGCAATTTTTTTGCCTTTGAGCTTATCTTCGCCACCCAGTTTTTTGGCAATGTCCTGAATCATTACATCAGCGGCGGTCCAGTAGGTGCCCAGCAATGGAAAATTCCACTCAAAAACAGACCCGTCTGCAGATTGAGACAAGCCATAGCCTACCGTTTCAATAGATACCTTGTCCCCGGGGGCCTTGTCGGAAACCGCAAATGTGATACCCGTGGACTGCGAATCGAAGCCCGACGCGCCGCTATGAGCAGCCTTTAAGCGCTCGTAGCACTCTACGCCGCGGTCTGTCGCATAGGCGGTTTCACATTCCTCATAGGCGATTTTGACGCCGTTGATGCCGCCGTCGCGCGCATTGACCAGCTTGAGATAATCAATCTTGCCATCGGCCCAGGGAATACCCAACGGGGCGAACGAACCCGTACGATAGGTCAGCAGCGGGATAAATTGTTCATCGGCGGCCTGCACCTGTAACGGCAGCGTACCCAGTACCCCGGCAACACTCAGTGCGGCTATCCATTGTTTCATTTGCAATTTCATGTCTCTCTCCTCGGATTCTCATCCAGATAGGTTTTATTTGTTAAATACATCCAGCACAGCAAACTGAACACCACTAGTGCGGAAACGGCCATATCCGCAATTTTTCTTTCGCAATACTCCACAAGCGCGCCAGACCATGCGGCTCGACGATAAGGAAAAACACAATCAGGGCGCCAAATACCATATGCTCGATATGCGCTGCCGTATCCACGCCCAGCGACAGCCCCAGCATTTCAGGAATCCGGTTCAGCGCAATGGGCACCAGGACGATGAAGGCCGCTCCGAAAAAACTGCCCACGATGGATCCGAGTCCGCCGATAATCACCATGAACAGCAACTGGAAAGAACGGTTCAGATCAAAGGCAGAGGGCTCCCAGGAACCAAGATGGACAAAGCCCCACAAGGCGCCGGCGATGCCCACAATGAAGGAGCTAACGGCAAAGGCGCTGAGCTTGGCATACATGGGGCGGATCCCGATAACAGAAGCGGCCACGTCCATATCGCGAATAGCCATCCACTCGCGACCGATAGCGCCGCGCACCAGGTTCTTGGCCAGCACGGCGATCACAATCACAAGTGCAAGGACGAACAGATATTTCTGCAACGGCGTTTGTATCGGCAGGCCGAAAAAGTCCAGCCGCGGCACCGACACGCTGCCCGATGATGAGTTATTGGTAAAGAACGGAATGCGCAGGAAGGTCCAGTCTACGAAAAACTGCGCTGCCAACGTGGCCACCGCCAGATACAGGCCGCGGATACGCAAGCTGGGTATGCCGAACAGAATGCCGACCAGGGTGGCAAAGACACCGCCCATCAAAAGCTGGAAGATCAGCGGCAGCTCCGGAAAACGTACACCGAAGTTCCATGCGGCATAGGCACCCACCGCCATGAAGGCGCCGGTACCCATCGAGATCTGGCCACAATAGCCCACCAGAATATTCAAGCCGATGGCCGCCATGGCCAGGATGAGGAACGGAATCATGATCCCGCCCAGGAAATAATTGGAGGACAGCAGCGGCACTACGACAATAGCCGCAACCAGCAGCAGCCCGATAAAAATACGGTCCTGCCTGATCGGAAAAATCTGCTGATCCTGTCGGTAACTGACTTTGAACTGACCGTTTTCACGATAAAACATATGGATTCCCTTGCCTTTTACACGCGGTCAATGATTTTTTCGCCGAACAATCCCTGCGGACGGAACAACAGGAACACCAACGCCAGGACATAGGCAAACCAGATCTCGATCCCCCCGCCGATGAACGGACCAATATAGGCTTCGGACAGTTTTTCGCCGACGCCGATAATCAGGCCGCCGATAATGGCGCCAGGCACTGACGTGAGCCCGCCCAATATCACAACCGGTAATGCGCGCAATGCGGCGGTGGACAGAGTAAACTGCACGCCGAATTTTGAGCCCCAGATAATCCCGGCAACCAGCGCCACAATGCCGGCAACAACCCACACAATGACCCAGATGCGATTCAATGGAATGCCGATAGATTGCGCCGCCTGATGGTCATCGGCCACGGCCCGCAAGGCGCGCCCGGTCGCCGTGTATTGAAAGAAGAACGCCAGCAACGCCACCAGCACTGCCGAGATGGCAGCGGCCGTCAGGTCTTCCAGACTGATCAGAATGCCTCCTTCGAATACCGAGTCCAGAATGAAAGCCGGATCCTTGGGCATGCCGACATTGATGGAGTAAACCGAACTGCCGAAAATAATCTGACCCAGCCCATCCAGGAAGTAACTGATGCCCAGCGTGGCCATTAAAAGCGTCGTGCCTTCCTGGTTGACCAGGTGGCGCAGCACCAGCCGTTCCACCAGAATGGCGACCAACACCATCACGCCGGCACTGACAATGAACGCCAGAATATTTGCCAGCAGCAGATTTTCAAATCCCAGCCATTGCGGAATCCAGACAGAGAACCGTGCCATGGACAACGCGGCAACCAGCACCATGGCGCCCTGGGCGAAGTTGAATACCCCCGATGCCTTGAAGATAAGCACAAAACCGAGTCCGACCAGCGCGTACAGCATGCCGCCCATCAGACCACCAAAAAGCGTTTCAAGAAAGTAAGCCATGATGATCAGTGCTCCACACCCAAATAGGCCCGAATCACATCTTCGTTCGAGCGCACTTCCGACGGCGTACCATCGCCAATTTTTTTACCGTAGTCGAGCACCACTACCCGATCGGAAATATCCATCACGACGCCCATATCGTGTTCGATCAACACAATCGTCGTACCAAATTCGTCATTGACATCCAGAATGAAGCGGCTCATATCCTGCTTTTCTTCTATATTCATGCCGGCCATGGGTTCATCCAGTAACAGCATGCGCGGCTCCATGGCTAGCGCCCGACCCAGGTCCACGCGTTTTTGCAAACCGTAAGGCAGCCGCCCGACCGGGGTTTTGCGATAGGCCTGTATCTCCAGGAAATCAATAATATTTTCCACGAATTCGCGATGGGCGATTTCCTCTTTTTCCGCTCCGAATATGCGGAAGGCTTGCGAAAGCAGCCCGCTTTTCATGCGCAGATTGCGTCCCGTCATAATGTTGTCCAGCACACTCATTCCCTTGAACAGCGCCAGGTTCTGAAAGGTGCGCGCCACCCCCATCTCTGCCGCGCGACGCGGCGTCATCCGGCCAAACTGTTTGCCATCGAACTCAATACTGCCGTCCTGTGGCACATACACCCCGTTGATCACATTGAGCATGGAGCTTTTACCGGCACCATTGGGTCCGATAATCGCACGAATCTCGTGTTCCTTTACATTGAACGAAATGTCGGTCAGTGCCTTGACGCCGCCAAACCGCAGCGAAATATTCTGCATATCAAGGATCACTTTGCCGATTCTGGCTTGACGTTCGTCACTCATGCTCATGCGGCCTTTTTCAGAGGATCGGATACAACGACAGCGGGGTGAATTTTCAGCTCTGCGGCAATTTTCCCGGCTCGTCCATCTTCATATTTCACTTCGGTTTCGATATACTGGCTCGGCTTACCGGCAAACAGCGCATCAATCAGCACGCCATAGCGTTCAGCGATGAAGGCCCGGCGCACCTTGCGGGTACGCGTCAGCTCGCCATCATCGGGATCCAGCTCTTTGTGCAGAATCAAAAAGCGATGAATCTGCAGGCCCGATAACTGCGGATCCTGTGCCACATCTGCATTGACCTTGCCGATGCAATCGGCAATCAATTCATATACTTCAGGACGTGAGGCCAGGTCGGTATAACCGGCATAGGCCAGGCTGCGTCGCTCGGCCCAGTTAGCCACGGCTTCCAGATCGATATTGATAAAGGCTGTGACAAAATCACGATCTGCACCAAACGCCACTGCTTCCTTGATAAATGGAAAGAACTTCAGCTTGTTTTCCACATATTTTGGCGCAAACATGCGTCCGTCACTTAACCGGCCCACGTCCTTGGCGCGATCAATAATTCGCAATTGCCCCAGGGCATCTACAATGCCGGCATCACCAGTGTGATACCAGCCATCTTCGGTAAACGATTCACGCGTAGATTCCGGATTGCGATAGTACTCGCGGAACAAGCCGGGGCTTTTGACCTGCACTTCACCACTGTCTGCAATGCGCAGTTCGACACCTGCCACGGGCGGCCCGACCGTATCGGCAGAGACCTGTCCGTCGCTCTGAACACAAACGAACACCGAGGTTTCAGTGGACCCGTAAAGCTGCTTCAGATTGATGCCGATCGAACGGTAAAAGCGGAACAGATCAGGCCCAATGGCTTCACCGGCGGTATAGGCGACGCGCACCCGGTTCATGCCCAGCGCATTGCGCAGCGGTCCATAAATCAGAATATTACCTATTGAATATTTAATACGGTCCAGCGTACCGACCGACTCTCCATCCAGGATGCGCCCGCCCACGCGATGGGCCAGCTTCATGCAAACATCAAACAGCCATTTTTTGAACCGGCCGGCGTCTTCCATACGAATGGTCACATGCGTCAGCAGGTCTTCAAGAATGCGGGGCGGCGAAAAATAATAGGTCGGTCCGATATCGTGCATATCAATCGCCACCGTGGCCGGCGATTCCGGATGGTTCACGGTAAAGCCGGTAGCCAGCAATTGTGTATAGGAGAACATATTCTGGCCGATCCAGGCCGGCGGCAGATAAGCCAGCACCTCTTCCCTGTCGGTCAGATTTTCCAGCTTCTGAATCACCTGCGCCCGGTCGATCAGGGCAGCGTGCGTGAGCACCACGCCTTTGGGCTTGCCTGTGGTGCCCGAGGTATAAAACATCGCAGCCGTGTCATCTGGTTGAACGCGGTTTACCGCATCTGCGTAGGCAGTGGGTGCGCCGGCTGCGTACTGGTCGCCCAGTTGCTGCAGCGCTTCCCAGGACAGCAGTTGCGGATCGCTGTAATGGCGCAAACCGCGCGGGTCGTCATAAATAACATGAGCAAGCGTGGGCACCTGCTCACGCACCTCGAACATCTTGTCCACCTGCTCCTGGTTTTCCGCCACGACAATCCGTACGCTCGCGTCCTGGAGCACATAAACCATCTCCTGCGCCACGGCATCCTGATACATGGGAACGGGAATCGCGCCAACTGCCTGCGCCGCCATCATCGCCATATACAGGCGCGGCCGGTTCTCACCCACAACTGCAATATGTTCGCCGGGCTGAACCCCGAACTGCAGATAGCCATTGGCAACGCGCTGCACTTGCGCGGCAACTTGAGCCCAGGTGTAGGTCTGCCAGATCCCCAGGTCTTTTTCCCTGAGCGCCGGCCGGGCCCCGCGGACGGCTGCGTGATGCTGCAAGAGCGCAGGGAAGGTCAGCTGCATAGCGGCATTCGTGCTGTTTACTTGTTGCGGCATGTTGTCTCCTTGCCTGTGTCTTCGGGCGCTGATTTATTTGTTCTGCCCGTCCCGGTCCGAATATCCCGTATTGGAGAAAAGCCCCGGAAACTTAATGTGTTGCTAAGTTAACGGTTTGATTGTAAGCTAACTGTCGCCATCACGACATTCTATGATTTTCTAGGGTAAGTCCTATGTCATCTTTTTCTCCAGAGGCCGCTCAGTGGTTCAATCTGCTGGCATCCGAGCACCAACGACGCGTGCTGCAGGATGTCACTGTTGCCCATTACGGAAACGGCGCCCTTATTGCGCGCAAGGGCGAAACCGCCGATCACTGGATTGGGGTCATGGATGGCCTGATTCGAATCTCGGTAGGTAATGCCGATGGCAAGGTGGCTTCCCTTACCGGCATTCCGGTCGGCGGCTGGCTGGGTGAAGGCAGCATTCTGAAAAAAGAATGCCGCAAGTACGATGTCGTGGCGCTGCGCGACTCCTATGTTGCCAGACTACCGTCCCGCACCTTTGAGTGGCTGCTGGACAATAGCATTCCGTTTAACCGCTATCTGCTGGATATGCTGAACGAGCGCGTGGGACAGTTCATCGGTCGCGCCGAACATGACCGGCTGC
Source organism: Pseudomonadota bacterium (assembly GCA_023423975.1). GTDB lineage: Bacteria > Pseudomonadota > Gammaproteobacteria > Burkholderiales > Burkholderiaceae_B > Advenella. Next base: position 4,954 of record JAFAEO010000020.1, on the reverse strand, counting down.
TCAACGCCGATGCCCGCGTTGCCCGCTGCTTGGCCGAACTATTTAATCCCCTGCTGTATCCTGGCCTGAAACAGCGGCTGGCCATCACGCAGGAGGAAATGGGCTATCTGGCCCGGGTATCACGCCAGCGCGCCAATCAGGCGCTCAAGAAACTGGAAAGCGAAAAATTATTACAAGTGGAATACGGCGCCGTATCCATTCTTGATCTGGACGGCCTGCGTCGCTATGGCGCGTAATCGCTGTACTGTAATTGTTGTATTGTGAGTACTTGATAGTTATACCCTGATCGCTGTGTCGTGTATTTACGCCGTCATATTCATATCGTGATATCTGTTCTTTGATATTGGTGCCGAGATATTCAAAACGGTTTTCACACCACAGTATTATCCCGGGAGCCTGATCCCGAGCGTTCTAGCTCACCGGGCTGCCCACGGTTGGGTCATCGCACGGGGGGACGCTGGCCGAACAGCGCAGATCCAATGCGCAACTGCGTCGACCCTTCCTGTATCGCCAGCTCAAAATCGGCACTCATACCCATGGACAGAACCGGCAACGCCTCGCCCAGTTCATTCTGGCATTGGTCACGCAACTGGCGCACACGTGCGAAACAGTGCCTGATGCGTTCCTGCACGTCGGTGTTTTCCGCCACTGTCATGAAACCCTTCACATTCAGGGTGTCATAGTCGCGAATGGTTTTGAGAAATTGCGGCACCAGCTCGGGCGCCATGCCGGTTTTACTTTCCTCGTTGCTGGACTTGACCTGCACCAGCACATCCAGTCGGCGGCCGGCCTGTTGCAACCGTTTGTCCAGCGCCTGTGCCAGATCCAGCCGGTCCAGCGATTGCAATTGGCTGGCATAGCGCACCACTTCCTTGACCTTGTTGGTCTGCAGGTAGCCAATGACGACCCATTCGATGGACGAGTCATTCAATGCCAGCGCCTTTTCCTTCATTTCCTGGACCCGGTTCTCGGCAAACTGACGCTGGCCCAGCGCCATGGCCTGGCGCACCACTTCATGGCCAAAGGTCTTGGAGACCGGCAAGATGCAGACCTGCTGCGGATCCCGACCGGCGCGCTCACATGCCAGACGCACCTGTTCGTTAACAGCGGCAAACTGCTCGGCCAGACTCATTGTGTACCCCCTTGTTGCTGCGGCCTGATATCAGGCCGCTTTCTTGGCTGTCATGTCGGTATTGGCATCGATAGCGGTATCGGCAGCCACTGCTGCGTCTGACCGCAATTTGCCGAACGCCCACATCACGTGCCGTGGCGTAAGCAAAATACGCCAGTATCGGTCGCGCAACCGCCCCCCTGGAATATACCATGGCGCAACAATGCGTGAGATACCCCAGGCCGGCCGCCACGCCCGGGTACGGGTCATGCGACCGGTAAGCGTTAACACCGGAATACCGGTAGCCGACGCCAGATGGCCGATGCCCGACTCATTGCCAATAAACCAGCCCGACTCCCGAATGTAGCGTGCGACACCGCTAAGCCCCGGATTATCCGGCAACGCTGCGCCCACGCCCGTGACCCATTGCCAATCCGCGCGTTCGGCTGGCGACACAATAAAGGCAGGTTCAAAACCCGCCTTTATCAAATCTGTGGTCAGTCGGCCAAAGTGCTTTGGCGCCCAGCAGCGCAATGCGCCGGTGGAAGTAGGATGGATGACCACGCGTCTTGGATAACGGTTCTTTTCTACGCCGCCTGGCGCAACCATGCCATTGGTGTGCGTGCAGCCGGTATGCCCAAAGTAATCGCGACAAAAATCGCGCATTTGATAGGCCTTGATAAAGCCCTTGCCGGTAATGACCACATGCTCATCGTAGACGACTACATTCGGATGAGTTTGTGTCAAATCAAACGGCCAGCCCGGATGCATTTGTATGGCCCGATCAAAGCCGCTGAGCGCCGCATGCGCCTGCTGCTCGGTCAATGACCGATGAATATCAAAGCCTGGAAACCAATCACGCAATTGCCAGATATAGTCACCGAAAATGGACACCTGAGCGCCATTATGACGAAAATTATTGGCAATCACCATCATAAGCAAGGAATCGCCCAGACGCGGCGCCATCAGAATAGCTACCTTCTCTTGTTCGCCCATATATGTCTTTCAATCCCCATGGTCAGACAACATTGTTATTGTACTGTTGTCTGATTTGCCACATGACGCCGCGAAACCGCCGCACCAAAAGTAATAAACATCCCGAAACCCAATCATGCCACCTCGGCATGACATATTTGACTAAATCGCATAAAAATTTGCCTTGTTTAGTGTTCAACACCCCGGATTCTGGTGGAAAGGGCCAGATACACTGCCACGATAACGGTATAGAACCCCATGGTGCGCAAGCCGCGGAACATCAACTCGGAGAGGCCGAAGACGGCAAAGCCAACACAGACCGCAGCCCCCATTGCCGCGTAGGTTCTTAACTCCTCATTCGTTGTGCGCAACATTCGCTTAACGAAGACGGCAGCTGGTGCAAAATAGACCAAAAACAGTCCCAATACCCCGAACAAGCCATAACTGCTTAGTGCCTGCAGCCAGTCATTATGCGGCTCTCCCCATTGGTTGGCCACTACTTCGGACACCAGCCCGCGCCGCACGCCTTCCGTTTTCATGAATTCGGAAAAATACTTGTTGGCGCCGGACCCAAATAGCGGATTCTCCTCCCAGATAGCAACTGTTGAACGCCACAACTGCAAGCGTATGCAGATGGAGGACAGCTTGGTGCTATCGGTGGTGATGCATTCAGTGAACTCTTTCTCACCCAGTTGCACCCTGTCCTTGATACCGGGTACGGTCAGGGTGACAACAGCGGCCAGCACCAAGCCAAGCAGAAACACGCCTGCCAGCTTCATGCGATTATTTTCCCGCATATGAATCATGATGCCAAACAACAGAAAAAAGGGCACTGCCACCCAGCCGCTGCGCGTTTGAGTAAGTACAAAGGCTGCGATGCCCAGGAGCCCCAGAAGGATCTTGAGGGTTTTTTCGGTTCTGGCAAAGCGTGTGAACGTCACATTACAAGAATACAGCGTGATCACGCTGAGCAGAAAAGTCAGATCGCCATAGCCCACGGCATTGTAGACGGCACTGGTTTCGGGTCGGATGAAATCGGGCAGGGCCAGAACACCGATGAAAGCAATAGCAAACACCAGGGCGGCATAGACACCGAATACAGAATAGGACAACCAGCGACGGGGAGCATAGCAGCAGGCAGCCACCAGCAGCGGCAGGCCGGCGGAAAAACGCAGTGCTTTTTCAAACCCGGCGCCGTCACTGCGGCCATTGACCAGTTCGGATGCCACCACGGCCACCACAAAGACTGCACACATGGCAAACAACCAGGAAAACGTCTTGAGCCGGAACGTATCTTGCGCCGGGCGCAATGCAACCACAATAAATAGCGATAAAACAAGCAGGAAATAAAAAAGCGGACTGGGAACGCTTTGTGTGCTCATGATGGCAAGTGGCATTGCCACCAGCGCCAATATGAATGTCAGAAAAACAGGGCTTGCCAATTTATTCTGGAAGAAAGGTGGCATTCGGTGTTCCTTTTCCGTAAAGCATATGACTTAGGGGGGACTTTGTGTCACCGGAATTATAAATCGGGTTATTAGGGCTCACCCAAATTTGTATCAAGCTGCAAAAACTATTGGCTGCAATCGAGCGATACGACCATAATATCCGCCGATTCGTACGCTATCGCCCGAACTCTTCTGCTAGAATCGGACTTCCCTCTCATTTGTCAAAATGAACATCTATGGATAATCAGAACGTACTGCCAGACCTCATTGAACAACTTCAGGTCGAATCACTGGGTAATGACGTTTTCAATGGTATCAGCACCGACATCTTTGGTACAGGCCGCATTTTTGGCGGACAGGTGCTGGGGCAGTCCCTGATGGCAGCGTCGCTGACGGTCAGCCCGGGGCGCGCCGTGCATTCGCTGCATTCGTACTTTCTGCGGCCGGGCGATACCAGCAAACCGATACGCTTCGAAGTGGAACGCACCCGTGACGGGGGCAGTTTTTCTGCCAGGCGCGTCATTGCCTCACAACTGGACCAGCCCATTTTCATTATGAGCAGCAGTTTCCAGGGTGAAGAACCGGGTTTTCAACACCAGACCCCTGCACCGGTTGTCACGCCGCCGGATTCGCTGAAAAATGAAAAACAACTCATTGCCGACTTTGAGCATAAGCTGCCCAAACGCCTGGCCAGCCTGGTTGGACGGGATTTTGCCATAGAAATGCGGCCGGTTGAGCCCACCCAGATGCTCAAACCAGGCAATTACGATCCGCAGGCCCACATCTGGTTTCGCGCCGCAGACAAACTGCCAGACAACCCGCTGCTACACCGTGCCATGCTGGCCTATACATCAGATTTCTATCTGCTGTTTACCTCCCTGCTGCCGCATAACCAGACGCCCTTTTCCAAAAGCATGCAAATGGCTACCATTGACCACGCCATCTGGTTCCACCGCGCGTTCCGCATGGACGAATGGCTGCTCTACTCCCTGGAGTCGCCCAGCGCCAGCAATGCCCGTGGATTTTGCCGGGCACACATATACAACAGCAAGGGCGACATGATCGCTTCCACCACCCAGGAAGGGCTGATCCGCAAGATACAGGAACAGTAATTTTCAGGCTCGTATTGCTACGATTCCTGATGAACCACATGACGTGGTCCGCATGCTGAGAATCACAATGACCTGAAGAGCCAGGGAACAATTTTCTCTGTTCCCTATTAAACGCGCCCTGTCGACACACACGACATGGGACGCGTTTCCTGCTAATTACAAAGTGAACGGCGCTTAAACTTGATATTATTTTGGGAACAAGGGTTCCAATTTCGCGGCCCTCGCTGTCCAATCGTTCTCGTTCGCCAGCTGACGCATGCGATCCCGATATGCAGGATCGTCTTTCACCGCAAATGCACGCTCTATTT
>JAFAEO010000066.1 GCA_023423975.1 Pseudomonadota bacterium | reverse complement strand
TTTACAAAATAAGTTTATTTTTGACTTTGATAAAGGAAATTACCATGGGTTCTCGCATTGCAAAAACACTTGCCATTGCTAGTTTGGCTGCCACACTGGCAGCGTGTAGCTCTACTCCTGTAGACGGCACTGCTGGAGCTGGAACAGGCACATCCAACGCCGTTATGGATCCATTCAACCCTAACAGCCCATTGGCACAGCAACGCTCTGTTTATTTTGCTTATGACAGCTATGCTGTTGAGCAGCAATACCAGCCCGTTGTTCAAATGCACGCACAATACCTGGCTGCTAACGCCAACCAGCGCGTTCGCATCGAAGGTAACACCGATGCACGCGGCAGCGCCGAGTATAACTTGGCACTGGGTCAGCGTCGTTCTGTTGCAGTTGCCAACCAGCTGACACAACAGGGTGTAAGCCCTAACCAAATCGAAGCTGTTAGCTTCGGTAAAGAGCGTCCAAAAGCAGAAGGTTCTACAGAAGAAGCCTTTGCTGAAAACCGTCGCGCAGACATTAACTATCAGCGTTAATCCTGCTTTGTAGGTTAAGCTCACTGCGCCGCAAACGGTTATGCCGTTGCGGCGTTGCTGTTTTAACGGAGTCCATATGAAATTGAAGAAATCACATTCCCTGCTCATTGCCTCATCTGCCCTAGTACTCAGTCTGAGTGCCAATCAAGCATATGCGTTTGAAGACGAAGATGCTCGGCGTGCCATTCTTGACCTGCGCTCCCAGTTAAGACAAAGCCAGCAGAACAACGTCGATCTGACCAATAAAATCAACAATCTGCAACAACAGATCACGCAACTGCGCGGCAGCATTGAAACAGCCAATCATCAGACTCGCATGGCTCAGCAATCGAGCCAGCAAGCGGCCAATCCCGATGTCCCACCGTCACCGCAAGTAGGTGATCCGAACGAGCAGCAAAGCTATGACAGCGCTCTTGATCTGTTCCGTCAGGGCAATTATGCGGAAGCCAGCACCGCGCTGAACCGCTTCGCCCAGCAATATCCGAACAGCCCGCTGACACCAAGCGCCCGCTTCTACGAAGGCAGCAGCCGCTATGCCAACAAGGACTTCAACGGTTCCATACAGGGACTGCAAGGCATGGTTGCGGCCTATCCCCGTGACCCGAAAGCCGGAGACGCGCTGCTTGTGATTGCCGGCAGTCAGGTAGAATTGAATAACATTGCAGGTGCGAAAGCGACCTTGCAACGCGTAGTAAATGAATACCCGAATACCCCTGCTGCCGATACAGCCCGGAATCGCCTGGAGCTGTTCCGCTAAGTTCGGGCCCTGATTCCGTTTTTTTACCGAAAGGCATCCGGAAGTCGCAGGATGCTTTTTTTATTTGATGACGATGCAAAACGAATACCCGCAGCATACGCTCACACTGGCCAGTACCGCGCTTGCCTACCAAGACGTGGGGCAATCACCCACCTGTCTGTTGCTGGTCCATGGCTCGCTATGTGACTTTCGTTTCTGGCGCTGGCAACTGCCTGATCTGTCTGCGGCCGTGCGTGTGATCGCGCCCAGCCTGCCCGGCTATGCGCCAGTCTCACCCATATTATCTGACGCCGGCGCGCATTTTTCCATTGACCAGCATGCGGCGGATCTGTTTGCCCTGATGGACCACTTAGGCATTCATCACTTTGCCGTGCTGGGCCATTCCCGCGGTGGACGCGTTGCCGCCGAAATGGCTTGCCAACGCCCTGATCGCGTGACACATCTGTTGCTGGCTGATCCCGGGCTGGGTTCCGTACTGCCGGAAGACAGCATGCCTGCGCTGCCCTACCGCGACCTGGCGCTGGCGGCATATGAACGGGGCGACACGGATACGGCGCTGGAAATTTTCATTGACGGCGTCAGCGGCGCCGGCACCTGGAAGCGCATGGTGTCCTGGTTCAAGGCGATGACGCGGGAACAGGCCGCTACCCTGCCGCTGATCATCCGCGAGCCGCTTTACGAACTGAACCCATCCCGGATCAATGAATACGGCATTCCGGTGACGCTTATGGGCGGCTCGAACAGCCCAGCCCCATTCCCCGCCATCCTGGAGGCGCTGCAGCATCAATTCAGCCATGTCACACGCCATACGTTGACCCCGGCTTCGCACGGGCTGAACCTGGCCCTGCCACATGCGTTCAACCAGATCATCCTTCAGGAACTCATTCCAAAAACGCCAGCCCCATAATCGCATGCAATCACCTGCGCCCAAAATACGTCGCTCCGTCCAGAGAAAAACCAGACAGGCGTTGCGCCTGTCCAAAAAATCGTTACAGTTGCTCCTGATGCTTAGCGGCGCAGCACTTGTCGCACTCGTTTCCATTGGCTTTGCAATGATGGCCGATTATGCATTGGAGATGAATCGCGAATGGACACGCACTTATCCCTATCTGATCTGGCTGGTCATGCCACTGGCCTTCGTCTTGCTGCGCTGGTGTGTCATGCGCTTCGCCCCTTATTCGGCCGGCAGCGGCATTCCACAAGTCATCGCCAGCCTGTCACTGCACCGCGACTCGCCAGGCAAACTGCGTCTGGTTTCGCTGGTGCAGGCGATCTGGAAAATTCCGCTCACCTTCCTGGGCCTGCTGGCAGGCGCTTCCATTGGTCGCGAAGGCCCTTCCGTGCAGATCGGTGCCGCAGCGATGCTGGCCTGGGGGCAATGGTGCCAGAAAATCGGCCTGCCCCTTAAAGGATTCAATACACGAGAGTGGATTGCAGCTGGCGCTGCCGGGGGACTAGCCGCTGCATTCAACGCACCGCTTTCCGGCGTGATTTTTGCCATCGAAGAGATCGGCAAAGGGCTGGACCTGCGTTGGCAACGGCTGGTATTGCTGGGTGTATTGGCAGCGGGTTTTATCGTCGTTGCGCTGACCGGCGACAATCCTTATTTCGGCACTTTTCATTCGTCGCCACTGCACGAAAAAATGCTCCTCTGGGCATTGCTTTGCGCGGTTGTCTGCGGTGTCGCCGGAGGTATTTTTGCACGCCTGTTAAGCAAGGGGTTGGTCGGCTGCATGCCGTCAGGCTTGCGGCATTACGCGCACAATCATCCCCTATGGGTGGCCGCGCTAATGGGTCTGGTCGTAGCCTTTCTGGGCTATCTGACTGCGGGCGGCGTGTTCGGCACCAGCTATGATGTCGCTAAAAATGCCCTGATGATGCTGCCACAGGATTCAGAGCATTTCAGCATTGCCAAACTGCTGGCCACCGTGGCTTCGTACTGGGCCGGCATTCCCGGCGGCATTTTTACACCTGCCCTGACAACCGGTGCCGGCATCGGCGTGGAGCTGGCCCGTTCTGTCAACATGCCAGAGGCTCAAAGCGTATTTGTCCTGATTTGCATGGCGGCCTTTCTTGCGGCATCTACGCAGTCGCCCGTCACCGCCTCTGTCATCGTCATGGAGATGTCGGGCAGCCAGGCCATGCTTTTCTGGATGCTGCTGGCCAGCCTGGTTGCCACGGTCGTATCAAAGCAGATCTGTCCGCAGGCGTTTTATCATTATGCTGCGGGGCGCTTCCGGCAACTGGCGCTCAGTGAAGACGCGCGGCAGGACGCCGCGCCTGTCAAACCCGGTTATTGATCGTTGAAACTGCGGGCTGACGGTGATTTAAGCGTACACTGGACCGGTATTTTCTTGCCGGTGCCCAATTCGAAATTGACCGTGATCTGCTGGCCTGCCTTCAGGTCTGCCTTGGGCTTTTCCAGCATGGCGTGATAGGAACCCGGTTTGAACGATAAGGACTGGCCTGGCTCAACGGTAACGTCTGGCACCATCGCCATGGCGGACATGCCGTTTTGCTCGGTCGTCTCGTGCAGCATGCTCATGCCGAAAGCATCGGTTTGAATACCCTTTAGCACAACCGGTTCAGACTTGTCCTCGTTGTGCAATACAAAGAACCCGCCGGATGGTGCAACCTTGGGCAGCAGACGGATCCAGCAGTCCTGAACACGCAAATGGTCAGAACCCTTCACCGTGCTGGGCGCGCGTGCCGCAGTGGCGTGCATCGCGTGATTACCATGAGCTCCGCCATGGCTGCCACCCTGATGATCGGCCAGAGCCAGTGTGCCATACAAAGAGGCTGTCGTTGCACCCAGTATGGTGAAAGCCAGAACTAATTTTTTCATCATTTTTCCAAACTAATAAATAAAAAAAAACATATTACGCCAGACAAAACACGGTGGTGCGGGTTTGGTCTCGGTCATTGCAACCTCTTTGATTTAAATCAAATCAAACCGTAGCAATCAAACCAGTTAGATTCAGCCCATAGGGTGCGCCGCAATCACTTCTGCCGCTCATCAGCGATGATATCACTGTAGCGCCCGACATCCTGCTCATGCGCCTCATCGATCTCGCGCTCCAGCAATGCCTGCACATACCATTGCTGCATACCCGACAAAGCCAGCATGCGCGCTACATAATCGGCAGCAGCGCCTTGCATCGGCAAATCATAGGTCTGAATCCGGAATATGACCGGCGCAAACATGGCATCGACGGCAGTAAATGCCGCGCCGCCCAGAAACGGTCCGCCAAAGCGCGACAAGCCCTCGTTAAACAGCGTATTGATGCGCTCAATGTCTGCCTGCAACGGGACCGTCACGGTTTTTGGCCTGGCGCGCACCGCACAGTTCATGGTGCAGCGCTCACGCAAATGAGCAAATCCGGAATGCATTTCGCAGGATGCAGCGCGAGCCCAGGCACGCGCTGCACGATCATCGGGCCAGACACCGGCATGCGCCTCGGCCAGATACTCGGCAATGGCCAGGCTGTCCCAGACAAGCGTTTCGCCATCTTGCAGCACCGGTACTTTTGCACTGGGTGAAAACGTCAAAAATTGTTCTCGTTGCGCCTGAATATCGGCCTGGAACGGATGCATCTCTTCATGAAAGGCAATATCGAGCTGTCTTAGCAAGATCCACGGTCGCAGGGACCACGAGGAATAGTTTTTATTGGCAATATGAAGGGTATACATGAAACTCAGACTCCCAGAAGCAAAAATGCGGATGCCCATAGCGCACCGGCACAATACCCGATGCCGTGCCGGTACGCGATGCTGACGGTACCGGCCAGGCTATAAGCGCCGCTTACAAAAACAGACAAGCGCCGAATCACAGCGTAATGGTTGCGCCCAGCGCCTTGATGAACTGTGCCATCCAGGCCGGATGTGCAGGCCATGCGGGCGCGGTGACCAAATGGCCATCCGTCACGGCGCTGTCTACGGCGATATCCTGATAATGTCCGCCGGCCAGGATCACTTCTGCTGCACACGCAGGATACGCAGAACATTTTTTACCTCTGATCACATCGGCGGCAGCCAGAATCTGGGCGCCATGGCAAACGGACGCTATCGGTTTTTGCGCAGCATCGAACTCACGTACAATTTCCAGCACGCGCGGCGTATTACGCAGGTACTCCGGAGCCCGACCGCCCGGGATCACCAGGCCGACATAATCGCTGGTATCAACCTGAGAAAAATCATGGTTGATGGCAAAATTATGACCACGTTTTTCCGAGTATGTCTGGTCTCCTTCGAAATCGTGGATAGCCGTTGCTATTTTGTCGCCGGCCTTTTTATCAGGGCAGACAGCATGCACTTCGTAGCCAACGCCCAACAGAAACTGGAACGGCACCATGGTTTCGTAGTCTTCGGCATAATCACCCACTAGCATCAGAATCTTCCTGGACATCGCAATACTCCTGGTTATGTGAACGAACATTCATCATAGCGTGTTCGATGTAAAAAATTATGATAATTTCATGAACAATCGGTTTAAATACCCGTTCCATATTACTATTAGCTGACTCTTTTCAACGGCTTGCCTGTATTGCGGCGGCCTCATTTGCTTAGCACACTATTTATGAATTTTTCTTCGCTGTTCGGCTGGCTCCACGATAATCAGGCCCTGATGGCCATGTTGCACGATCACTGGAGCTGGGGCATCTGCCTGGTTGCCCTCATTCTGTTTCTGGAAACCGGCCTGGTCGTCATGCCGTTTCTGCCCGGTGATTCCCTGCTCTTTGCGGTCGGCGCCTTCATGGGCATCAGCGGTATTCCCCCCTTCTGGTATATGGTCATGCTATTTGCCGCGGCCGTGCTTGGCGACTATGTCAACTACACCATCGGCCGCTCCCCCCTGGGGCAAACATTGATCCGCAAAGGCTGGGTCAAACAAAGCCATATTGATAAAACCCATGCCTATTTTGAAAAGTATGGCGGCTCTACCATTACTCTGGCGCGCTTTATTCCTATTGTGCGCACCATCGCCCCCTTTCTGGCCGGGCTCTCGGGCATGGACCGGCGCCATTTCGCGTTTTATAACGTATTAGGCGGGTTCCTGTGGATATTCCTGCTGGTGCTGGCAGGTTATTTCCTGGGCCGCATTACCTGGGTGCAAGAGAACCTGTCACTGTTTACCCTTGGCATCGTGATTATTTCCGTGCTGCCCATGGCCTGGCACATTTACAAGCTCTGGAAAGAAAGCCGTCAGGCAAAACAGGCCGGCAAATAACCATAACGCGCGGGCGCGTAGCGTAACGTGCGTGTCGTAGCGTGTAGGCAGGCACCGTATCGCAACCCGAATAACCAAGGGTTACGGTTCGGTGCCTTTTCTTTTATTACATTCCGTAATAAGATTCAAAGAAATGGTTGTTTTTCGATGATTGAAAAGCAGTCTATCTTCTTGCTTTGTGCTGTAACCCTAAACTGGAGTCTGCTATGTCCGTCCTATTGAAAGCCTCACTTGCTACGCTCGCGATCGCAGCTGCCGTCCCAGGCCTCACCCATGCGGCAACGCTGGATAACGTTAAACAGCGCGGTGCTGTGGTGTGTGGCGCCACGACTGGCTTTGCCGGTTTTTCCGCGCCTGATGCCAAAGGCCAGTGGCAGGGCCTGGACGTTGATTTGTGCAAAAGTATTGCCGCCGCTGTTTTTGGCGATGCAAGCAAATTCAAGATCGTACCGCTGAACTCCCAGCAGCGCTTTACTGCCCTGCAATCGGGCGAAGTTGACGTCCTTACCCGCAACACCACTGTCACACAACAGCGGGACACGGCGCTGGGCCTGATCGCAGCAGGGGTCAATTTTTATGACGGACAGGGCTTTCTGGTGTCCAAGAAGCTTGGCGTAAAAAGCGCCAAGGAACTCAATGGCGCAACCATCTGCCTGCAAACCGGCACCTCGAATGAAAACACACTGGCAGACTGGGCCCGCGCCAACAAGGTGGAATACAAGCCAGTCGTATTCGATCAATTTAACGAGGTGGTCAATGCCTTTGCAACTAACCGTTGCGATGTCTTCTCTACCGATGCCTCGGGCCTGGCCTCCATCCGCATTTCCAAACTGTCCTCCCCGGACGATTACGAAGTGCTACCGGAAATCATTTCCAAAGAGCCGCTGGGGCCCTTTGTGCGCCAGGGCGACGATGCCTGGCTCAATATCGTCAAATGGGTCTTTCAGGCCACGGTCAATGCCGAGGAACTGGGCGTGACCACGGCCAATGTCGACGAACAGCTCAAAAGCACCAACCCCAATATCCAGCGCCTGCTGGGCGCCACTCCGGGCGCGGGCAAAAACCTGGGGCTGGACGAGAAATGGGCCTACAACATCATTAAACAGGTGGGCAACTACGGCGAGAGCTTTGAACGCAACGTCGGCCAGGGCAGCCCGCTGAAGATCAAGCGAGGCTTGAACGCCTTATGGACCGAAGGCGGCCTGCAGTACGGGTTGCCTATTCGCTGATTGCGCTTTTTCCATTCGCCGATTTATCCAAAAGGGCCCGCCATAGACGCGGGCCTTGTCACAACCTGGGCCTGCGCGCAACGCACGGCACCCGCAGCAGGCCGGCAACACCTGGTGCAAACAGGACGACAGCACCGACCACCTCAGGATAATAACGCCACATCTCAGAAAAACACCCGATTAGATATTGAGAATCATTTACAATCACAGCTCTGATCTACTCTTTCCGGATACGCGATGATCCAGATTGAAAACGCTGGTTTTCAAACCTCTTCCAAAACCCTGCTGCATCCGCTCACGACCCAATTTGAACGGGGCAAATTCTACGGACTGATCGGCCATAATGGTTCGGGCAAGTCTACGCTGCTCAAGTTGCTGGCGCGTGAATATATCCCCTCTCAGGGCGCCATTCTGCTGGACAATACCCGTGTGGATACGCTGTCCAATCGCCAGTACGCGCGCAAACTGGCCTATTTGCCGCAATATACGCCGGTCATCCCCGACATGAGCGCACGCGAACTGGTCGAACTGGGACGCTATTCATGGAACAGTATCTGGCGCAATAGCAACCCCGAAAACGAATCGGCCGTTGCGCGGGCCATCGAACTGACCGATACCGAGGCTTTCATGCCGGCGCTGCTCGATTCCCTGTCTGGCGGCGAGCGTCAACGCGTATGGATTGCCATGCTGCTTGCCCAGAACACGCCCTATATCCTGCTGGACGAACCGCTGGCGGCACTGGACCTTAAGCATCAGCTTGAAGTGATGCAATTGCTGCAACGGCTGGCGAATCAGGAAAACCAGTGCGTGATCGCGGTCATCCACGATATTAACCTGGCCACACGTTACTGCGATCACCTTCTGGCCCTGCGTGCCGGTAGGCTTATCTATGCCGAAGCGCCCGCTGCCCTGCTCGATCAGCAAAAGCTGCGGCATATCTACGATGTCGACCTCCAACTGATTGGCCATCCCGTACATCCGGGTGTGCAACTGGCCTTCAATTGAGTCGGAGCATGCCCATGCCCACTGTGTATCACCGTTGCATGCTGATCTGCGCCTGCCTATTGGCAAACGCAGTAGCCACTGGCCCGGCCGCAAGCCAGACAAACCCGCCCAGGGCGGCAACGCCAACTGAGTCTGCGCAGCCCAACAGCCCAAAAACGACACCGCAACGTATTGCCGTGCTGGACTGGACCATTGCCGAAACAATGGCCGCCATGGGTATTTTTCCCGCAGCGATCGCCGAAAAAAGCAGCTATGAGGTCTGGAGCCATTCACCCGCCATGCCTCAGAGCACGCTGGACCTGGGCATGCGCGCACAGCCCAACCCCGACCGAATGATCCGGCTGGCGCCCGAGCTGATCCTGGCCTCACAAGACTATGCCTTCGTCAAAGGTCTGCTGGAGCGAATCGGTCCGACGACGCTGCTGGACGTCTACACGCCAGGCCAGGATATCTATCAAAACCTGAGCGAGCTCGCAACCCGAATCGGCGAAATTACCGGGCAGCCTGACAAGGCTGCGCGCTATATTGCACAGGTAGGCGATCAGCTTGAAGCGGTCAGCGACCAGTTGGTGCAACATCGCGGCCAGCCGGTGGCGGTCATTCAGTTTATCGATGCCCGTAATGTGCGGGTGTACGGCAAGCCCAGCCTTTTTTCCACCGCGCTGGAGAAAATCGGCATCAGCAATGCCTGGACTGCAGCAGTCAATCAGTGGGGGTTTCAGAGTGCAGATCTGACCCACCTGGCTGCTTTGCCCGAAGACACGACAATCTTTATCATCAAGCCCTACCCGGCCGATCTGCCCGGAAAATTACAGCAAAACGTGATCTGGCAGGCGTTGCCTGCAGTGCGCAAAAACCGCGTCATTCTTGCCGAGCCCATCTGGACGCTCGGCGGTTTAAGTACCGTGCTGCGCTTTGCGCAGACAGTCCGGGACGGCCTGCTGGCGCAGGACGCCAATGCCGGCTCGAACGCGGCTTTCCGTTTCCCCGGATATAACAAATGAGATATACGCTTTCAGCCAGAACGCTTGCACTCGTCAGTTGTGCAATCGCCATTGCGATGATGGCCGCAGTTATCATACTGGCCGCACCGGGTAGCAACACGTCGCCAGAGGCGCAGATGCAGCAGTTGGTGTTCTGGCATGGCATCCTGCCCAGAATGACCATGGCGTTGCTTTGCGGCATCTGCCTGGGCCTGGGCGGCTTTATCCTGCAGCAGGTCACGCAGAATACCCTGGCCGCCCCCGACACACTGGCCATCAGCAGCGGCGCCCAGTTCGCGCTGCTGCTGGGCATGATGTACTTCCCACAGGCGCAGCTATTTGATTCCACACTGCTGGCCATGGCTGGCAGCATGGTCAGCAGCCTGATCATCGTACTTTTTATCCGACGCGCCGGCAGCGCCGGCAATACCCTTATTCTGATCGGATTGATGCTCACGCTGTTGCTGACCACGCTCAGCAATATGTACCTGATCCTTAACCCGGACCGCCTTTACGGGCTTATTATCTGGGGCGCCGGCTCACTCAGCCAGGACTCCTGGCGGCCGACGCTGCGCACCGGCTGGCAAACCCTGTTGTGCCTGCCGCTGTCCTGGTTTCTGCTGCCCTCGCTGCGCGCCTTTTCCCTGCAGGGTACGCTGGCCAAAAGCGTTGGCGTCAATGTCCGTCTGGTGCGCGTCACCGGCTTTGTGCTTGTCTCGTTTCTGATTGCAATCGTGGTAAGCAGTGTCGGCGTCATTGCATTCGTTGGCCTGGCCGCGCCGGTAATCGCCCGGTCTCTGGGCGTGACCGATATACGCAAGCAATGGGGCTATGCAATGCTATTTGGCGCCTTGTTGCTGTCCATTACCGATTCGGCCCTGCAACTGGCAACCTACCGCTGGCCTAACAGCATCATGACGGGAACCGTAACAGCGCTGCTAGGCGTGCCGGTGCTGCTATTTCTGCTCATGAAACAGCGCAGCCATACGCGCCAGGAGGTGGCTCCGCTACATGCAGGCTTGCGTCATCCTGCATCGCTGCTGCGCAAGCGCATACTCCTGTTGATTGCGCTTGCCATTGGATGTTTTGTGTTCCTGCCACATATCACACACGATGTCGCTGGCAACTGGACGCTGGTCGCGCAAATTGATCCGACCATTGCACTGTTCACCGAAAGCCGCACGCAAACTGCGATTCTGTTTGGCATTGCGATCGCCTGCGCCGGCACGCTGATCCAGAACATGACCAACAACAGCATGGCCTCGCCCGAATTTCTGGGCGTCACCTCCGGGACCGGACTGGGCCTGATCGGGCTGATGATACTGGTGCCAGCACCCTCGCCGCTTCTGTACCTGGTCTGCGGCATTGGTGGCGCGTTTGCCAGCCTGCTTTTTGTCATGCTGATCAATGCGCGCAACCAGTTCCAACCCGAAAAAATCCTATTGACCGGCATGGCGCTCACGCAGCTATTTAGCTCACTGCTGACCCTGACCCTGGCCAGCGGCATGCAGCAAATCCAGCAGCTGTTGATATGGATATCGGGTGATACCTACATGAGCCTGCTGCAAAATGATCTGCCCATGCGCTTTGCCATTGTCGCATTGCTGGTCATCCTGGCCTGCATGACACGACGCCCCTTGAGCCTGCTGCGTCTGGGAGACCCCATCGCCCGCGCCAGTGGCCAGCGGCCCATGCTCACCCGCACCCTGTTGTTTCTGCTGATCGCAGCACTGACTACGCTGGCCTCCATTACCATCGGCCCGACCAGCTTTGTAGGGCTGATCGCGCCGCATCTGGCCCGCTCCATGGGCTTTCATGGATTGCGCATGCAAATGCTGGCCTCCTCGACTATTGCCATCGTTATCATGCTGTGCGCCGACCTGCTCGGCAGACACATCATGTTCCCCTATGAAGTTCCCACCGGCTTGATCGCCACCTTCATCGGCGCCGTCTATTTTCTTTGGCAATTTACGCGAAGGCAAAAGGCGTAATTCCGGTATCATTGCGTGCCATGGACACATTGCCTCCTTTCGTTCTATTTGATGACGCCGTTACCCGGCAGGCCACGCTGCTGGAGGCGTTTGTGCGCTCGGACACCATCGCTGCCGCGCAACTGGCAAACGTGGATGCCGTGCTGGCGCGCGGCTGGGCGCACGCACTGCACCCGGCTATTTTCATTCCCTATGAGTTCGGCATGGCCGATGCCGAACAGGCAGCGCGGCGCGCAGACGCAGCCATGCACATCCATTGGTTTTCACAAGCGACAACGCTATCGGATGAGCAGATTGAACACTGGCTGATCCGGCAGGCACACGCGCATGATCCAGGCCAGCAGCCTGCGGGGCTGTGCAATCTGCAATTGCAGCCGGCATTTGACAGTTACCGGCAGCAGTTCGAGCGATTGCACCAGGCCATCGTGCGTGGCGATTTCTATCAAATCAATTACACCGCAAGACAATACTTCGAGACTTATGGCTCGCCACTGGCGCTGTACCGCGCACTGCGTGCCAGGCAACCGGTGCCCTACGGCGTGCTGGCCTGGCTGCCGCATCAACGCATGGCGCCCTGGACAGTGTGCCTGTCTCCAGAGCTGTTTATCCGCATTGACGATAATGGCTTAATCGGCACCGAACCCATGAAGGGAACCCTGGCCTGTCAACCAGGCGACGATCCCGAGGCGCTGGCCGCCCTGCTGCGCAACGACAACAAGAACCGGGCAGAAAACCTGATGATCGTAGATCTATTGCGCAACGATTTATCCATGCTTGCGCAGCCCAAAGGCGTACGGGTACAGGAGCTGTTTAAAGTGACACGCTTTGGCCAGGTGCTGCAAATGACTACGCCCATTGACTGCCAGGTGCGACCTGGCACTTCTATTGCAAATGTGATTGCCGCGCTGTTTCCCTGCGGCTCCATTACCGGCGCTCCGAAGAAAATGAGTATGCGCTATATCGCAGACAGTGAAATAGCGCCTCGTGATCTGTATACCGGGAGCATCGGCTATCTGCAAGCGTCCGACAATACAATGGGTGCCAAAGGTTGTTTCAATGTTGCCATCCGCACCCTGACCCTGCAGCCGGCGCGCGACCAGGCCCTTGCCTGTACCGGAGTCATGGGCGTGGGCGGCGGTATCGTGTACGACAGTACAGCGCAATCAGAGTATGAGGAAATCCACTGGAAGTCACGTTTTCTGCACGCCATCCCGGCCGGATTCGCATTGTTTGAAACCATGCTGGTCGAGCAAAGCCATTGTGCGTTGCTTGACAGGCACATTGAGCGTCTGCTTGCCTCTGCCAAAAGCCTGGGCTTTGCCGCCAACCGGACTGCCTTAACACGCCAGCTGCAGCAATTCATTGTCGCACAGCCGTTGCACGCCAGATTACGAGTGCGCGCCGTGCTGGCTCAGGACGGGACCTGCGAGATCGCGGCCTTCCCTCTGGATGCCCCTGTGCCCGCGTCCGATCACAGCCCGCCATCGGTGAGCATCGCGTCACGCCAATTACCGGTATATGACCCTTTACGTCGCTTTAAAACGACATGGCGCAAACATTATGACGATGATTTGAAACAGGCAACGGTTTCAGGCGATTTCGACCTGCTCTATTTCAATCATGATGGTGATCTGCTTGAAGGTGCACGCACGTCGGTATTTATTCACTATTGTGGTGCATGGCTGACACCGGCCCTGACCCTGGATATTTTGCCCGGCGTCATGCGTGCGCAAGTGCTCGCCAACCCTGCACAGTACCTGCAGACAGATCATGTCACCGAAGGACGTATCACCCATACCATGCTGCAAACGGCCGATGCCATCGTCCTGACCAATGCCCTGCGTGGGTGCATGCCCGTTCTGCTCAGATCTGCCTGAATTCGGTGCAACGGACGCCAAATGTTCTTTTTGCAGGTGGTCCGACGGCCACGCTGCAGACATGCATTGCAATGGCTGCCGGGGCAGGAAAATACAATAATTGCCAATTTACGTGATATCTTCACACAGACATCTTAGTATTTCATGCAAGAACCGCCCCCTGTGCGACCCTCGCCAGGTGAATATCGGTTAACGCTACTTTACCGTGGGGATACCACATTATGGCTCGCAGCATGAGCTCCATTTTTCTGAAAACCGCCCGTAAAATTGCGCGCCAGCAGAGCAACGCGCTGATCAGGGCCACGCGGTCGAATATGAAGCTGGCCGCTTCGGCCTTCAACCACAACCCGCTGTTTCCGCCATCGCCTGCCGCCGTGTTGCGTCCTGCAAAGAAACCCGTGCCGCCACCGTTTCGTCATGGTTCCTGGACAGAACGGCTATTTAAGGTGCCTGCAGCAGTCTCTATATTTTTTCAGCGACTAAGCTATTTTCTTTACGTGCCACCATCCCATGAAATGAAAGGCAGTGCCCTGCTGGTCATGCTCCATGGCTGCAAACAGACTGCTACCGAATTCGCGCAGGGAACGCGGATGAACCAGCATGCAGCCAAATCGGGCATGGTCGTTGTGTATCCACAGCAATCACGCCAGCGTCAGACCCTGCGTTGCTGGCGCTGGTATTTGCCCGACCCGCAGCATGGCTATGCCGAGGCCGATGCCATTGCTGCGCTGGTACGCAATTTGATACAGCGCCACAAACTGGACAAAACACGGATTTACCTGGCAGGCATGTCGGCCGGCGCCGGCATGGGCAGCCTGCTGGCCTTGCGCCATCCGCAGCTGTTTGCCGCGGTGGCCCTGCATTCCGGGCCTGTCATGGGCAATGCAAGCAGCCTGTCCAGCGGTTTGCAAACGATGCGGCGCGGTACCTTGAACGATCCGCTAACAGCGCTCAAGGCCGCCAGCGAAACCCTGACTGCCAGCCACGACTACCTGCCTGCGTTGATTCTGCAAGGCCAACTCGACAGGGTGGTATCAGCCAACAATGGCGAGCAGCTGGCGCGTCAGTTTGCCTGGCTCAATGGTTTTGATGACGAGGCACAGCCTATCGAAAAGCCAGTGGGTGAACAGACCTCGCGCGAATACACGCAGTTTGATTTCAAACGCGCGCGCAAGAGCATTGTTCGATTGTGCCAGATCAGAAAAGCGGGGCATGCCTGGAGCGGTGGCGACAGCCGGCTTGATTTCAACACCTCGGATGGTCCGAACGCTTCAAGCCTTATCATGCAGTTTTTCCGGATGCACCAGCGCAGCGACAAAGCGTCATAGGCCACAAATTGACCGGTGCCGGGCTCAGGATGGCTGCGTCAGGAACACCGGAAAACGAGCCTGCATGCTATTGTTGGCAAGGGTAATCAGTTCCTCGTCGCTCAAGCCGAGCGCTTCGGCAACGGCAACATAGTTATCCAGCAGATAGCCGCCAAAATAGGCGGGGTCATCCGAGTTGATCGTCACACAAAGACCCTGCTCCAGCAGGCGCTTCAAATTATGCTCGCGCATATCGCTGACCACCTTGAGTTTCAGATTCGATAACGGGCAGACGGTGAGCGGTATTTTTCTGGCAGCCAGCGTTTGCAACAGGACCGGGTCTTCTTCGCTGCGCACGCCGTGGTCAATGCGAATCACATTCAGCCGATTCAGTGCATTGCTCACATAAGCGGCCGGCCCTTCTTCGCCCGCATGAGCGACCAGATAAAAGCCTAATTGACCACAACGCGCGTACACGCGTTCGAATTTTTCCGGTGGATTGCCCTGCTCGCCCGAATCCAGGCCGATTCCCAGCCACAGGTCACTGTACTGTTCGCGTAATGGCAAAGCCTGCTCCAGCGTATCAAAAGCCGCCTGCTCGGACAAATGCCGTAGAAAACTCATGATGAGACACGAGGTAATACCCCAGGTCTGCCGGCCCTCGCGCAAAGCGCGCGCAATGCCGGCGAACACCGTTGCAATTGGCACGCCGCGCTCGGTATGGGTCTGCGGGTCGAACATGATTTCGGTATGAACTACGCCCTCCTGCGTTATCCGCGCCAGATAAGCCATGGTCATCTCATAGAAATCGGCTTCGGTAATCAGCACTGCCGCGCCGGCGTAGTACAGATCCAGAAACGATTGCAGATCAGTGAACTGATACGCATCGCGCAGTGCCTGTATAGATGGATATGGCAAGGTCACGCCATTGCGCTGCGCAAGCCGGAAAATCAATTCGGGCTCCAGTGTTCCTTCTATATGCAAATGTAATTCAGCCTTGGGCAGCTTGCGGATAAACTCTAAACGTTCGGCGTTCATTAGGATGTCTTGTTCAATTCCAATGGCAACAGCGCGCCACATTGCGCTTGTATTAAGGCACTATTGTAGCGTGCACGCGCCAAAGCAGGCCGGTACCAACGCCCCTAGCCGGATTCGGGCACGTCATCGGCCGCGCAGCGAAACCCCAGCGTATCAAGCACAAACGTCGCTTTCAGGCTGCTGCGAAAACTGTACCGCATGAAAGCGGCATAATCCGAAGGATCGGCCACGCTGGCAGCCCCAACGCCGCAAAACGGACCCACATCAACCATCACATCGCGACCGTTAATGGTAAAACGCTGGATATTCGACTGGTAAACCTGCTGCAGGCTGGCATTGAAATCCTGCGTCCACTCCCAGATCACACCGTGCATGTCGTGGACACCCCAGAAATTGGGATGCGATTGCATCACATCGGGCAACGGCTTGCTGGCCGGCTGTGCATACCAGTCCAGAATATCCTGAACGTAATCCTTTTCCCGAATTCCGTCTGCTGCGCTGACAGATGCGCGACCGGCAAACTCCCATTCGGCAATCGTGGGAAGGCGTTTGCCCTGTGCACTACAGTATGCCCTGGCGGCAAACCAGGACACATTCACTACCGGTCGCTGCGCATCCTGCGCCGCCGGCTGGCTTTGCTGGTTCTCCTGTACTGTCCAGTGCCGCAAATAACGGGGTTCGGCAAACAATGCCGACACTCGTTGTGCAGCCCAGGACGGATGGGTGGCAATAAACGCGGCAAAGGACGCATTGGTAACCGGCGCGACATCAAGCCTGAATGGCCTGACCCACACTTTTGTGCCTTCAGGTGAAACCAGGGGCCGGTACACTCCGCCTGGCAGGCGTACCATAGCGGCCTTTTCGGCTGCTGCTGCCGGCATGACAAATACCATGACCGGCAACAACAGGAAACAAGCCAGAGTGCGCCGGGCAGCATGCGGCCTCACCTTAGTGCGCCCCATTCACGGCCTGAAAGGGCTTGGCCTTGCGTTGCACAGCCACATCCTCGGCACTGATTGAGCCCCCTTTGTTACCCCAGCTGTTCAAAATATAGGTTACTACGTTGGCTACATCATGGTCATTAAGCACCATGGCCGGCATCACACCAGTAAATGTTGTCCCATTCACGGTAATGGGCCCAGACAGACCATGTGTAATCACATTGGCCGCACGTCTGGGATCTTCATTCAGAAAGTCTGATGCGGCCAATGGCGGAAATGCCGCGCCAACCCCGCCCCCGTCGGCTTGATGGCAGGCCTGACAGTTGGCTTCATAAACCCGCTGCCCGAATCGGATCTGTTCCTGTAAGGAAGCAGCAGGCGCAGGCTTTGGTGCCATGCCCGTACTCACTGACTGCACAGCAGAACCTTCAGGCAAATAGACCGCGTCCTTCTGTTTGCCGCTATACACTTGCAGATTGGGCTGGCCACTGACCACTAAATTGCCCAGTGCGCCCTTGTTGAACGCGCGAAAGATGGAATGATCGACCAGTACCAGGCTGGCAGGCGTCTCCAGCTTGAATTCGGCTATCGCCGCACCACCGGCCGGGATCAGTGTTGTCTGGATATTATGATTCTCCAGTGTGCCACCCTCCACGTATACCTTGTCAAAAATTTCTCCGATCACATGAAAAGAAGACACGAGGTTAGGACCGCCATTGCCCACGAAGAGCCTCACGGTTTCACCTACATTAGCCTTCAGGGCGTTGTCACCGGTCAGCGCGCCCACCGATCCGTTGAACACCACGTAATCCGGTTTTTCATCGATCGCCTTTTTCATGTCAAAGGGCTGCAGACCCGGCTGGCCATATCCGCCTTTAGTATAGAAATCACCTTGCATCACGTAATATTCGCGATCCACTGTCGGCAATCCCTCTTTTGGCTCAACCAGAATCAGTCCGTACATGCCATTTGCAATATGCATGCCAACCGGCGAGGTCGCACAGTGATAAACATAAAGTCCCGGATTCAACGCCTTGAAACTGAACATCGAGGTATGTCCCGGCGCAGTCAGCGATGCGGTCGCGCCGCCGCCCGGGCCGGTCACAGCGTGCAAGTCGATGTTATGCGGCATTTTTGAGGTCGGATGATTGGACAGATGAAACTCCACCTGGTCTCCTTCACGCACGCGCAGGAAAGTGCCTGGCACCGAGCTATCGAATGTCCAGTACATGTACTGGACGCCATCGGCCATTTTCATGATCTTTTCCACCGTTTCCATCTTTACCACGACCCTGGCAGGATGCTTGCGAGTAATGGGCGGCGGCACCATGGGCGGAGCTACACGCACCGCCTCTTCCACTGGCAGCGACTGCGCCCCGGATGAGGCCGTCGCTGTGGCAGCAGCGGGTGCGGCTGAGATTGATGCCTTCGGCGTGGCAGTTTGGACTTCGCCCAACGCTGTTGAACAGGTGGCGCCAGCACTAAAGACAAAGAGCAAGGCGCATGCAAGACGGTGTAGTGTCATAGACTTCTCCGGTTATCGGAGTGCCACTGCAGCTCAACCTCTTAATGCTGCTTATGAATTAATGGCGCCCCTTCATCGATATTCTATGTACGCGGCGCCATGGTGAAGCATCGTTCTGAACACATTGATTGACGGATATCAAAGGAACTAGAGTTGCTGAACGCCGAGGTGCAACAAGTGACGTTTCTGCAACAAAATATCGCGACCTGACAACTGGCCTGACGTTCACGCAGCAAAAAGCCACCATCAAATGGTGACTTTATATGGTGACTTCTTTTGATGGTCGGATTACAGAATGAAAACGTGGATTTGCAGACAGGCGCGATAAAGCCGCGCCTGCTCTTTCAGGAGGTCATGCCCACGGCGGACATAATGCCGCGTAGCAGATAGGCCGCCAGCAATAGCGCCACGGTTCCGGCCAGCCACAATCCGACGAACCATAACCAGCGACTGCGTTTGCTTGTAGTGGTGCCAGCGCGTTTGGTTTCCTGCTGTGTCATATCGCGTGATCCCAAATGTAATATGCGCCTGTAGCTATGAATGTGGTAACTGCCGCCGGCAGTCCGGTATGCCTCTGCCCGCGGCTCACGCCTCTAGTGATAGCCCGCATCTGCCGTCACTTTGCCACGAAACACATAGTAGGCCCAGGAGGTGTACATGAGAATAAACGGAATAATGAAGAGCGCACCCACCAGTGCGAACCCCTGGCTTTCCGGCGGACCGGCGGCATCCCAGATGGAAATATCGGGTGGAATGATATTGGGCCAGACACTGATGCCCAGTCCGCTATAACCCAGAAATACCATACACAGGGTAAAAATAAACGGCTCGGCATGCGGATTGTGATTCAGGCTGCGTATCAGCCCCCAGCTTACCAGGATCACCAGAATGGGAACTGGTGCAAACCAGAACAGATTTGGCAAGGTAAACCAGCGCTCGTAGATAAGCGTATTGCTCATTGGCGTCCAGATACTCAGAATACCAATGATAACCAGCAACACCAGGGTCAGCGGCCTGGCCAGTTCAATCATCCGTTGCTGCAACGGCCCGTCTGTCTTGAGCACAAGCCAGGTGCAACCCAGCAACGCATAGGCAACAATCAGCCCGATGCCGGTGAACACGGAAAACGGCGTGAGCCAGTCCAACGCCCCGCCGGCATAGGCGCGATTCACAACTGTGATGCCGTCAATATACGCCCCCAGGGTCACGCCCTGGAAGAAAGTGGCCAGTACAGAACCGCCAATAAAAGCGGCGTCCCACCAGCGACGACGCGCATCGCTGGCCCGGAAGCGAAACTCGAACGCCACGCCGCGGAAAATCAGCGCGAGCAGCATCAGAATCAGCGGCATGGCAAATGCACTCAGAATCACGGCATAAGCCAGCGGAAAGGCGGCCATCAGACCGGCGCCGCCCAACACCAGCCAGGTCTCGTTGCCGTCCCAGACCGGGGCAACAGTGTTCATCATCACGTCACGGTCTGCACGGCGAGGCATGAGCGGAAACAAAATCCCGATGCCCAGGTCGAACCCGTCCATAATCACATACATCATGATTCCGAAAAGGATAATCACAGCCCACAAGAGCGAAATATCAATTCCCATGACGGTCTCCTTGTATTGGTGTGCTCGACTCTTCATCGGTATTGGTGGCTGCCGACAGCGGTCTTGCCGGTGTGCGCCCCTCACCCGGACCTCCACCATCAATTTCCAAATGAGGGGTCGGTTGCGGTCCCTGGGCCATAATGTGCAGCATATAGACGACTCCCGCTCCGAACAGCACGAAATACACCACAATAAACAAGATCAGCGTAATGCCCAGTTCCAGCGGACTGTGCGGCGTAACGGCATCGGCCGTACGCATAACGTTATAGACAACCCACGGCTGGCGTCCTATTTCGGTCGTGTACCAGCCGGCCAGTATCGCGACCAGACCGCTCAATCCCATACACACCGAAAAACGATGCAGCACCGGGCTGTCGTACAGCCTGTCTTTCCAGCGCGCATACACTGCCCATACACCCAGCAACAGCATCAGCATGCCAAGCCCCACCATGATCCTGAATGTCCAGAATACGATCGTGGAGTTGGGCCGGTCTTCAGGCGCAAATTCCTTGAGTGCCGGAATTTTCCCATCCAGGCTGTGCGTCAGGATCAGGCTGCCCAGACGCGGCACTTCCACTTTGAAGCGCGTCTCTTCCCGCTCCATATCGGGCCAGCCAAACAGCACCAATGGCACGCCCTCGCCATCCGGTCCGTTTTCCCAATGCCCTTCCATCGCCGCCAGTTTGGCCGGCTGGTGTTCAAGCGTATTCAGACCATGCAAATCGCCAACCAGAATTTGAATCGGTGCCACCACCAGCAGCATCCACATCGCCATGGAGTACATCTTTTTGACTGCTGGCTGCGCATTCCGACGCAACATGTGCCAGGCGGCAACCGCACCCACGATCAACGCGGTGGCAAGAAACGCCGCGATAACCATGTGGATCAGGCGATAGGGGAAAGAAGGATTGAATATCACGGCGAACCAGTCGACCGGTACCACGCGGCTATCGATGATTTCGTAGCCCTGCGGAGTCTGCATCCAGCTGTTGGAGGCCAGAATCCAGGTGGCCGAAATGAGCGTTCCGACCGCAACAAGAATGGTGGAACACCAATGCAGCCGTGGTCCTACCCTGTGCCAGCCGAACATCATTACACCCAGAAAACCCGCCTCAAGAAAGAACGCGGTCAATACTTCATAGGTAAGCAACGGCCCGGTCACGCCGCCGGCAAAATCGGAAAAATAACTCCAGTTGGTACCAAACTGGTAGGCCATCACCAGGCCGGACACCACGCCCATGCCAAAGTTGATCGCAAACACGCGCAACCAGAAGTGGTACAGGTCTCGATAAACTGTATTGGATGTCTTGAGCCATAAGCCTTCGAGCACCGCCATATAACTGGCCAGCCCGATCGTAATGGCAGGGAAAATAATATGAAAAGAAATCGTGAACCCGAACTGTATTCGGGCCAGAGTCAGAGTGTCCAGCTCCATTTGCTGCTCCTGGAGGATTGAAACATACGCACACGGTATGGACATCTGCTGTTATGGTAATTCCGCCAGTAACCAGCGAGCCCATATTTTTACTACTCATATTACAGTTGCATTATTGTACTTTGCTTTACGGGCAAACTGACAGGCCCCGCAATATATAGGACAATATGTCTTAGCTCAACGAGTCTGAAATACAACGTGCAGCATCTGACTATCGACAGGATCGAACCTGCCCCACAATAGCCTGCGCCAGCACCGCATTGCCGACCGGGCCGGGATGCAGGTGGTCACCCGAGTCGTAACGCGCATCCAGTTTTGTAACATCATGCCGATCCTGCAGCAAGCTGTCGGCATCAACCACCGCATCAAAAACCCCGGCATCACGTATCCATGCATTGACCGCCAGGCGCAGACGGTTCTTGTCGTCATCGTAGTAATTGTCCAGCGGCGTGCCGGCCAATGCACCGCCAAATGGTGCCAGCGTCACGCCAATGACGCGCAGCCCTCTGCTTTTGGCCAGCGCTGTCAGCTTGCGATATCCCGCCTGCAGTGAGCTTAGCGAAGGCATCGTCTGAGTTGGTGCAAACGCGGTTCCAGGCCAGCTGATGTCATTGATGCCGATAAAAAGCACCAGGGTTGTCACGCCCGGCGCATCAAAAACATCATGTGAAATACGCGCCATGGCGTTCTCTCCCATTTTGTCGCCAAGCAGGCGCGCACCCGAAATGCCGGCATTGATCACCCCAATCCCGGCCGAATGCAGCGTGTCGGCCATATAGTCTGTCACGCGCGTGTTGGAGTCTATCGGCACACCATTGCCATCGGTAATGGAGTCGCCCAGCACAGCCACGGCACAGGTCGGCGATACGCTTTCCGTGTCGATGCGAGTCAGAAAAACCCTGGCCTGCGTACGATGCAAAACTCGGTCAGCGGCCAACATCGGCTTTTGCGTCTGGTTTCCCTGGCGAAACACTGCCTGCTGGCGCCCATCCCAGTGAAACGTCTCTAATGCCGTTTTGGCTTTCACATAGTGCGCAATTTGCAACTGCTGCAGATCCGCTACCGGCATATCCAGCGGATCAGATATAGCCTGCTGGCCGGGAGCAATGGTCACTGCCGCCTGTCCGCTGAAATTTACGGTTTTTGGAGCATCGGTCAATCCTTTCTTGCCCGTCTTGCGACTTACCGTGGTTTGCGCCACGACCAGCGGCGCCATGCCGTAGCGATTGGAGATCACCAGACGCAAACGCTTGCCGCCACGGCTGATCATGACATTCTGAGTAAACGTCGCGTCCTGTATCGCTTGCGGGATGCCGGTGGGAAAAGCAAAATCCTTTACCCAAACCGGTTGCGGGCTCGCCTGCCAGCTTGCCACCCATTGCCGTGCCTGCGCGGTAAAGGTAATAAGGCTCAAAAAGCCCGCCAGCAGTATATAGTGCGTTGATTTCAATGGAGTCTCCTGTGTGTGCACAACGAATGCGATGGATAAGGGCAACAGTAAGTGAATGCAGTATGCAGTGCACATGCTTTACAATCCAGACACCAGCAATCACAACATTTGTGAATAATATTCATATGTCATCTGCACCCAAGGGCAATAAGCTTGTTGAAATGGAATTGTTTGTAGCCACCATCGAATCGGGCAGCTTCTCGCTGGCCGCCCGCCACTTCTGCATGAGCCCTTCGGCGGTATCCAAGGCGGTTGCCAGACTGGAGGCGCGTCTGCGGGTGACGTTGCTGAACCGTTCCACGCGCAAGCTATCGCTTACGCCGGCCGGCGAGTCTTTTTTTCATCGCAGCAAATGCCTGCTCTCGGAGCTGGACGACATCGAAGCGGGCATGGCACAGGACGCCCTGCCGTCGGGGCCCCTGCGCATCAATACCAATGTCCCATTCGGTGAACTGATCCTGTTGCCGCTGGTTCCTTTATTTCAGACGAAATTTCCAGACATCACACTGAATATTGACCTGACCGACGACGTGGTAGATATGTACGATGCGCGTGTTGATGTTGCCATTCGCGCCGGCCAGTTGAAGGACTCCGATCTTTATGCCCGCAAGCTGGGGCAATCGCCGCGCCTCATCGTCGCAGCACCCGCCTATCTGCAAAAGCATGGCACACCAAAACAACCCGAAGACTTGACGCGCTATCACAAGCTCGATTTGAACCTGTCGCGTTCGTTTCGCGGTTGGCGCATGGAAAAAGACGGTCAGGCGCTGCAGGTCAGCATAGATGCGCAGGTCAAGGTCAACAACGGGATTTCGCTCAAGCATCTGGCAATGCAAGGGGCTGGATTGGCACGCCTGACCCGGTTCATCGTGGATAAGGAGCTGAAAAGTGGCGCACTGATCCAGGTGCTGGAGCAATACAACAGCCACGAGTCTGAGTCGTTCTACGCAGTCTTCATGGGTAAGCGCGACCTTATGCCGCGTCGGGTCGCCGTTTTTCTGGACTTTCTGAGCGAACATACCGTTCTGCGCTAAACGCAGCAACACCGTTGCCGCGCTGCCATAGCCAAACCGGCAATTCGTGAATCCTGCGCACAAATCATTTGCCGCAAACAGGCTGTTTCCCCCGGTTCGAGCAGGCAATAATAAGCCTGCTTTCATCTACCTATCGGGAATTATCATGCCTATTGCTGTTTATGCATTAATGGCCGGCGCTTTTGGAATCGGCGTAACCGAGTTTGTGATCATGGGCTTGTTGCTTGAAGTAGGCAACGACCTGATGATCCCTGTCCAGACAGCCGGCACGTTGATTTCAGGCTATGCCCTTGGTGTTGTGGTGGGCGCGCCCATCTTTACCATCGCCACGGGACGACTGCCCCACAAAACCACATTGCTGGTTCTGATGGTCATTTTCATTCTGGGTAACGCAGCCTGCGCCCTTGCACCCAATTACTGGTTCCTGTTGTTCGCCCGGGTGCTCACCTCCTTTGCACATGGCACCTTTTTCGGTGTCGGCTCGGTGGTTGCAACACGGCTGGTTGCCAGGGACAAACAGGCCTCGGCCATCGCTGTCATGTTTACCGGGTTGACTGCCGCCAATATTCTGGGTGTGCCATTCGGCACGTTTCTGGGTCAGATGTATGGATGGCGCGCGACGTTCTGGGCCGTCACACTCATTGGCATTGTGTCATTTTTTGTCATTCGTCATTTTGTTCCGGCCGGTACCCGGGCGCAGGGCTCCGATCACAACTGGCGCGCCAGCGTGCGCAGTCTGGCCAATGGCAGCGTGATTGCGGGCTTGATGACAACCGTGTTCGGGTTTGCCGGCGTGTTCGCGGTGTTTACCTATATCGCCCCGATGCTCACGCAAATCAGCGGCTTTGATAAATCCGCGCTCTCGCCTATTCTGGTTGTGTTCGGAGTCGGCCTGGTCATTGGCAATCTGCTGGGCGGCAAATTTGCTGACAAGTATCTCAAGACGACTGTGATCGCGAGTCTGCTTGCCCTGTCTGCGGTGCTCCTGCTCATGCCCTGGGCCTTGCAGAATCAGATTGCTGCCGTGATTGCGGTCGGGCTGTTTGGGGTGGCGGCTTTCAGCACCGTTGCGCCATTGCAAATGTGGGTATTGGGCAAGATTACCAATGCAGACCAAAGCCTGGTCTCCAGCCTGAACATTGCCGCCTTCAACCTGGGCAATGCGCTGGGCGCCTGGGCCGGCGGCATGGTCATTGCGCAAGATGGCGGACTGCCATGGATTCCCTATGTGGCGACATTGATGCCGATCGCCAGCCTGCTGATTGCAGTGGTCGCCATACGCAGGGAACGGGCGCCGGTCATGCCGGTTGCCTGCGCCAGTTGAAAAACACAAGTCGCAGCCGGTTTGCACAGGCCAACAGCAGCCTTTGTGTCTCTTAAGTCCCGGACAATCCTGCAATAATGTGATCCGTTGTTTCGCGCAGCCACCGGTTCAATTGCGAATACTCGTTTTTCTCGCTCCATACCATCACCATATTCGCCTGCCTGAGCACCTCGGGCAGGCGAATTTGCGTAAGATCGTAATATTGCTGGTACTTGCCGGCTATACGCTTTGGCATTGTGGTTGCATAATCTGTTTCCAAAAGAAAATGTGGAGCCAGCCCGAAGTTGGACACATAGGCAGTAAAGGGCATCTCACAGTCAATATCATTGAGCGCCCGGGTAAAGTTTGTCTGCCTGCCATACATATGGGAGAACGCCAGCCATTTGACTTGCGCAAGATCGGCCAAGGTCAATTGGTCACGCAGGGCCAGTGGGTGGGCTGACGAGACCACACAAACCCGCTCATCCTCAAATAGCGTTTTGTGTCGAAACCGGGCACCCGGCGTCTGGAACAATCCGATCGCCAGATCCATGCTGTCTGAATCCAGATCGTCTGGCACAAAATCGCCGTGTACGGGCTGAAAGCGGACAGTGAGGCCCGGCGCTGCCTGCTGCAGGGCCAGAGTCAATGGGGCGGCCAGCAGTAACTCAATATGGGCAGCAGCGCCAACACTGATCACACCGGTAAGAGACGCCGGACTAAACGGCTGCCCGCTGCCTGCGGCGATTTCCAGTGCGGTCAGGGCCTGATGTGATGCACGATACAGATCGATTGCGCGCTCGGTCGGCACCAGCCGTTTTTTTACCACCACGAACAGCGGGTCATCCAGCAGCAAGCGCAAGCGGGCCAATTCGCGACTGATGGCGGGCTGGCTTTTGTGTAGCCTGAGCGCCGACTCGGTCACGCTTAGTGTCTGCATCAGCGAATCGAATGTGAGCAAAAGGCTCAAATTGAGCCGACGCAAAGCCGGGAACGGATTTTTCAGATGTGATGGGTAATTATCCATATCGTTTTTGATATGTAAATCATGATAATAAATCATTATATAAATAATACCGGGATTGTTAGAATGATTCCGACAATAAGCCCTGAACACTGCCAGATGCATCAGCCTGACTAGGCCGCTTGCGGCCCCGTTCGCCTCCGAGCCCCGCAACAGGGGCATCTGCTGTCCAATTTGAACGATCACAAAGGAACCAGACATGAGACCCATTACAGGCAAAAATGCCATCACAATTGCAACTGCACTTGTTGCCTCGGCGCTTGCCGTCAATCAGGCCAGGGCTGAATCATTTCCTGCGCGCACCATTACCATCATCGTCCCCTTCCCTGCGGGAGGTACGCCCGACATTCTTGCCCGCATCATGGGCGAGAAAGCGTCAGCACAACTAAAACAAACCATTGTCGTGGAAAATAAGGCAGGCGCCGGCGGATCTATAGGTATACAGGCAGCGGCCCGATCAAAAAACGACGGATACACACTTGTGATGTGCGCCTATGGCTGTGCGGTTGCTCCCTCGCTGTATAAACCGGCGCCTTATAATATCGAAACGCAATTTGCGCCTGTGGTGATGGTCGGCACCGTTCCCAGCGTGCTGGTAACCAATCCGAAAAACATACCCGCAAAGACCGCGCAGGATTTCGTGAGCTATGCCAAGGCACACCCCGGCAAAATCAATGCCGCATCGTCAGGCATCGGCGGCTCTGCCCATATTGGCATTGAAATGCTCAAGCGCGAGGCCGGTATCGATATTGCTCATATTCCCTATAAAGGAGCCGGTCAGGTCGCCGGCGACTTGTTGGGCGGCCAGGTCGACATGTACTTCGACAACCTGCCTGCTTCACTGGCAAGCATCAAGGCGGGCCGCCTGAATGCGCTTGCGGTGGCCAGCAAGGAACGCTCTGCTGCGATTCCCGACGTGCCTACCTTTGCCCAGGCGGGTTACCCAAATATGCTGATTACGCCCTGGTTTGGCCTGCTCGCGCCTGCCGGCACGCCACCGGAAAACATAAGCAAGTTGAATGCAGCCTTCAATGCCGCATTCAAAGATCCTGAAATCCAGAAGAAATTCACCGACCTGGGTGTCGATATTGCCGGCGGAACTTCGCAGGCCCTTGCAGACTTCATCACATCTGAAACCAGCAAGATTGCCACGCTTATCAAAGAAAACAATATCACGGCCAAATAGGCCTGCCGCTATCCAAATGCAAGGTGCCTATGAGCATGACAAAGAGAGATACATGAGCCAAGAGTCGCAAAACACCGCAATCGGCCTCAGAGATATGGGTTCGTTTCATATAGGCGGGCGCGCTGTGCAACTGCACGATCAACCGGAATATGAACGCGTCATGAGCGCTGGCGGCGAACCGGTCCGCATCAATCTGAATGGTACGTATGCGATTGAACAAATGTACGTGCAGTACTTTCTTGCTGAGAAGCCCAACGGCAAGGGCCCGCTAGTATTCTGGCATGGCGGCGGCATGACCGGTGCGGCGTGGGAAACCACGCCGGATGGGCGCCAGGGCTGGGTGAATTATTTCATTCGCCATGGTTGGGATGTTTATGTGTGCGATGCCGTGGAGCGCGGCCGCTCGGGGTTTGCCCCCTGGCCGCAAATTTGGCCAGAACAACCGGTCTGCCAGACAGTCAATGACGTCTACAGCAGATTCCGTATCGGAGATCGGGCCTACAGTTATGATCGCGATCCGACACGACGAACGGCTTACCCCAATACACGCTTTCCACTGCACGCCTTTGACCAGTTTGCAAAACAGATGGTCCCGCGCTGGACCCATACCAACGAAGCCATCCTGTCTGCCTTTGAAGCACTGCTGCATCAGCTTGGGGCCGCCAGCATAGTGTGCCACTCCCAGGCCGGCCCGCTTGCCTTGCAACTTGCCGCCAGGCATCCGGACCTGGTCCGGACATTGGTGGCCATCGAGCCGGCCGGCATACCCGATATCACACGCGCAGACTACCGCACGCCTACGCTGATGGTGCTTGGCGACAACATGGATACCGACAGCAGATGGCAGCTGCTCAGGGAAAAAATCCTGACGTTTTGCAGTGCCGTCCCCGGCACAACGGTGCTGTCCTTGCCCGAGATCGGGATCAGGGGCAATTCACATGTCATGATGATGGATAACAACAATCAGGACATCGCACAACTTGTCCACGGCTGGCTGGGCCGGCGGATCAGCAAATAAAACCGCCCGGTGGCGGGCGGCGTCTGCTCTTGCTACGTCGTGTTCAGGCCGAACAAATATGCATGGCATTGTCTGTCGGCCTGCTGACGGGCGCCTTCGGCCGCAGGCGTTTAGAGCAAGCGGCGCAGCGATTCAAAGAACAGCGTAGACTGCAGCCGTTCCTGCTGTATCTGGCTGGCCGCCAGTGCTGCCTTGTGTTCCTCCACCGGCTTTAACGGCAAGCCCGATGAATGCGCCAGCACTTCCACGCGCGCTGCACGCTCCAGATAGTACAAATCATCGTACGCATAAGCGACGCTTTCGCCACAGACTATCGGTCCATGATTTGTCAAAAACGCAACATCGGCGCCATTCATGGCATGGGCAATGCGCTCGCCCTCGGCGTGATCCAGCGCCAGACCGTTATAGGTTCGATCGACAGCGATACGGTTGTAGAACCGCATGGCATTTTGCGATAGCAGCGGATCCAGTCCGCCATTCTCGGTTAATGTTAGTGCGGTCGCATAAGGCATATGCGTATGCAGCACGCATTTTTTGCGCGCAATCCGATGTACGGCAGCGTGAATAAACAATGCAGTGGGTTCAATTTCATGTTTGCCCCACAATTTATTGCCATCGGCATCAACCATGACAATATCTTCGGCCTGTATCTCGGACCACTGGAAGCCGCGCGGATTCAGCAGGAACCAGTCGGCACAGGCGGGCACCTCGGCACTAAAATGATTGCAGACGCCCTCCGAAAGATCATGAAAGGCAGCCGCCCGCAAGGCCAGCGCCAGGTCCTGGCGCAACCGAGTAGTCTCGTCCGAATGATAAACGGCTTCATATTGATTCTGGATGGTATCCATCCCGCTCTCCCTGATGATGTTATTTTGCCTAACGTTAAATTCCCCGCCTGCGAATGAAATACAATCACTCACGCAGTATCGCCCACATTAGCCAGGCGCGAGGGCTGTATGCCTAGTCTAGTGCCAATTGGCTCATTTGTGTTAGTTTCGATCTGCTCAGCGATTTGCCACATACTCATAGGGTCTGGCCATGAAAATTACACTGCACTATATCTACGATCCCCTTTGCGGCTGGTGTTATGCCGCCGAGCCACTGCTTGAACGCATTCTTGCCTCTCCCGTCCGTGACAAGTTTACATTTGAAATGCATGCCGGCGGGCTATTCCAGCGCATGACGCTGCCACAAGGCAAACGCGCCCAGATTGGCCAGGCCGACGCACGTATCGCGAACATGACCGGCCAGATTTTTGGTCAGCCCTATCTGGACGGTTTGCTCGCCCGCGACGATACCGTTTATGATTCGCTGCCGCCCATCGCGGCCATCCTGGCGGCAGGCGCAATCTCTGCGGGCAGTGAACCGGCCATGTTGCAGGCCATCCAACATGCACACTATCGTGAAGGCCGCGCCGTCGTCCAGGAAGATGTGCTGGCAGATCTGGCGCAGTCGCTGCAGATTGACCGCGCGTTATTTATCAGGACTTATCACGACATACTGAATGACAATATCCAGGCGCATCTGGACAGCACGCTCACGCTGATGCATTATGCCGGCGCACAAGGCTTCCCGGCCTTTGTAATTCAAAAAGACGATGTCCTGGAAAAACTGCAGCACGAGCGCTACTATGGCGACGCGGCCGGGTTTACTGCACTGGTCGAAGACAAAATCGGCCTTGATCAAGGTGAGCGCGCTTGACCATGATTTCTACCTATTTATATCTGGCCGGCGCGATCATCATGGAAGTGATCGCCACGTCCTTTCTTAAATCATCCCAGAGCTTCACTCGGCTTGTTCCTTCAATTATCACCATTGTGGGATACGCCGCTGCGTTTTACCTTTTGTCGCTCAGCTTGCGCACCATGCCTACTGGTATTGCGTATGCAATATGGTCCGGAGCTGGTATCGTGCTCATCTCGCTCATCAGCTGGATCTGGTTCGGGCAATCTCTTGATGGAGCAGCACTGCTGGGCATTGGCCTGATTATTGCCGGCGTCATTGTCATCAACGTATTTTCCGGCAGCGTCTCGCATTAGGACAGACCAGGGCAGCAAAGTAGGTTTCGCCAGCAATTAATCGCTGGCACTGTCCAGAACGAATGATTCGCTCAGGTATCATTTCTGCCGTCTGGTCAACCAACTGTCATTTTTGAGGATTATGCTGGTGCCTTTTACCCGACGACAGGAACCTTTATGCCACTTACTCCCGAAGACATTCAATCGCTGTACGAGCAATATGGCGCCTCATTGTACGACGGCGAGGCGGTCACGCAACTGGAACATGCACTGCAAGCGGCCTGTCTTGCCGAGGCCGAACGCGCCCCGGATTCGCTCATTGCGGCAGCTCTGTTGCATGACCTGGGTCACATCCTGGAGGCGCGCAATCAGGAGCGTGATAATGCGTTCCCGGGTGTTGACCACCGTCATCAATTGGCCGCCGTTGCCTTCCTTGAACCGGGGTTTCCAGACTCGGTGATCGAGCCGGTCAAAATGCACGTCGATGCCAAGCGCTGCCTGTGCGCCATTGATCCGGACTATTTCGGTACCCTATCGCCCGCGTCAGTACATAGTCTCGGTCTGCAAGGTGGCAAGTTCAGTCAGGCCGAGGTTGAACAATTCCAGCAACGTCCTTACGCCCAGGACGCGCTGCGTCTGCGCCGCTGGGACGATCTGGCCAAGGTGCCGCAACGTACAACACCCGATCTTGCGCATTTCATGCGCTATGTGAAAAAGGTGTACCAGCCTGCTGCTATCTCCCTCACGACGTAACGCCCACTGCGCTCGCCGTCCTGACCAGCGACAGCGCAAGTGCCTCTGCTGCCGTCCGCTGCTCTTCGCTTTGCAATTGACCAGCGTCATCAAATGCGTTGGCGGCAAAGGGAATGGTCATGACGGACGGCAATACCAACATGCCCAGTCCTGACAAGACTGTGCGCAAATGCAGCAAGCCAAGTCTGGTCCCAGACGAACCTGTGGTTGCGCCACCAATGGCCGCAACCTTGCCAATATAAGGCACTTTGCCCGGTTCGTCGCCGTCAGCACGCGAC
Organism: Pseudomonadota bacterium; assembly: GCA_023423975.1. Lineage (GTDB taxonomy): Bacteria > Pseudomonadota > Gammaproteobacteria > Burkholderiales > Burkholderiaceae_B > Advenella. Next base: position 143,663 of record JAFAEO010000066.1, on the reverse strand, counting down.
ACCCAATCCAGCGTATTTTTCAGCAAAGCCGAGATGGAGGAATTTTCTTCCGGAGAGGCAAAGAACACGCCATGATGCGATTTGAACAGCGCTCGCAGTTGCCTAGCGGAATCAGGCAGACCAAACTGCGCTTCATCATCTCCGTGATAGATTGCCATTGGATAATCGGCCAGACTGATCAATGTTGCAGCGCCCCCAGCCTGCTCAACCGTGAGCGCCATATGGCGAGCCAGCCGGGTATTGTAGGACTGTCGTCGCGTGCTGCCCGAGAGCAGCAGAATGCGGGGCTTACCGGTGATCGGCTTGTGGTTCTCGATTGGCGTCATTGCATATCCCTGAATATCACTATGACATTTATCATAACAAAACCTGCGGCCGGCCTGCTTGTTCGGCGATTACGCCTGAGCTTGTCCCAGACAGAATAGCGCCACCGGCTTATGTTTGGCAGGTAAAGTCAGTTGCCTGGCCAGCGTCTGGTCATCGACACCCATCACCAGCACGCCGCCCAGATTTTCGGCCTGCGCTGCCAGATAAAGGTTCTGTGCTACAGCGCCGGTCTCTACGTCTACATAGCGAGCGCCGCGCAAGCCATCGGGCTGCTGGTCGGCAAAATGGCGCAATGCCAGGTCATGGTCGGCAGTAATGACGATAACAACAGGCGCGGTCTCCAGCCATTCATCATCGGCAAGGGAGGTCGGCAGCAAACTGCCGGAAACAGGCACATGAGCCAGCAGGTCAAGACGGTTACGCTGCGGGTCAAACACATAACTGCCCGCATCTATCCCCTGCACCCGCCGCGCCAGAACAGTCAGACCTAGCGGATACAAGGCATGAGCCGAGGGCGCACCCCGCTTGCCGTCGCCGCTATTGACCCCTTGTGCGCAGGTAAGAATTCGTATGAGCACGTGTTCATCAATTGGCGTGTCGGTAAACTGCCGGACAGAGCGGCGACGCGAAATCAATGAATACAATAGGCCGCGTTCCTGTTCTGTTGTCATCACCGCCATGCCAAAACTCCTGTCAAGTACGAAAGATGCATTCAGTGTAGCAATAAAGCAATCGGCACAAGAACCGCTGGCGCGCCTGCGCAGTGTATCGGCATGTAAATTATCTTGATCGATCATGATCATGGCCGCGCTTAAGGCGTGGGGCAAAACCCGGCCTAATTGCAGCCTGAACGGATCAACACCACCATGAGAGTGGACCGGAGTGAGGCCGTTGCGACCAAAACTGACTCGCAACGGCCAATCCAAAACTACCCAGTACATGAAAAAGGCCACCAGCCCGATTTCAGTCTGCTTTAAGCTTCACTCCTTATAATAGTTAGGTAGCTAACTAATTTAATGCCCCTACCCAAGTCTTTGCACCCCATTTGCCATGACCAATAAATCCAATCAACCCTCAGACGCCACGCGCATGGCCATGAGCCAGGGCATGCTGCATATGGCGCGTGCCTATCGCAGCGCGGCGGATCAATTGCTTGCCGAGCTAGGCGTATCTCAGGCCACCGCGTGGCCGATCGTAATCATCCGCAGGCTCGGGGAAGGTGTGAGGCAAAAGGACATTGCCGAAGAGCTTGGCATAGAAGCCCCGTCCCTGGTTCGCCTGCTCGATCAACTTGAAGCCAGCGGCCTGGCCGTACGCAAGCTGGCCCCCGAAGACGGGCGCAGCAAAACGCTGTATCTGACCGATGCAGGCAGACGCATTGCAAATGACATTGACGAGCGCCTGCTTGGCTTCCGGCGCATGATCTTCAATGGTGTCTCAAAAGAAGATGCCGATGCCTTTTTACGTGTGCTCGATACGATCAGAAATAGCACCTGTGCAACTGGCCGCTCTTCCGGAAAGCACTCAGGTAATCACAAATGAAACTGTTTACCCGCGACGAGACGCTGTTTTCATTCAAATGCTATGTAAGCGCCATGTTGGCGCTTTATATTTCATACAGCATCGGCCTGCGCAACCCTTTCTGGGCAATGATGACCGCCTACGTCGTCACAACCCAGCCCTGGGCAGGCAGCATCCGCTCCAAGGCCTTATACAGACTGGCTGGCACGGTATTGGGATCGGCCGCAGCGATTGCCATTATTCCGAACCTGAATCAAAGCCCGCTGCTTACCACCCTTGCCATGTCTCTGTGGGTAGGCGGCTGTCTGTATATTTCCTTACTGGACCGTACGCCCCGCTCCTATGTCTTCATGCTGGCCGGCTACACAGCCGCGCTTATCGGGTTTCCCGCTGTCGACGATCCGATAGGTCTCTTTGACAAAGGCATTTCCCGCGTTGAAGAAATCAGCCTGGGGATCGTGTGTGCCGCCCTGGTTCATACGCTTGTGCTACCCCGCAGTATTGCACCTGTGGTGATGAATGGCCTGGACCAGACACTGGCCGATGCCCGCTCCTGGATGATATCTACGCTGCGTTGCGCTGCCCCGGAAGAAGACAGGCAGAATCGTCGCAAGCTGGCCAATGACATTACGCAATTGCGTCTGAGCGCTACGCATATACCATTTGACACCAGCAATATTCGCTGGTCCTCGCATCTGTTGCGTGCACTACTGAACCGCATCATCAGCCTGACGCCGGTCATTTCCTCTGTGGAAGACAGAATCAATGCATTGCAGCTGGCCGGACGGCCATTACCGCCGGCAACGCACGCGGTATTGAAGCAGATCAGCGACTGGATAGAATCGGGCCTGCAGCCCGATGCCGAACAACTGCAAGCAATGCATCGCTCAATTGACTCGATAACACCCGCCATTGAGACCGGCATGAAATGGCATACGCTTTTGTCTGCCAGTCTGGCGACACGACTACATGAACTGGTTAACACCTATGCCAAATGTATTCAGATGCGCACAGACCTGGACGCCGGCATTCAGAAAGCCAGTGATGAGGCCAGCGCCAACCGGCGCAAGCCCGACCTGCATATTGATCGCGGCATTGCGCTGCAATCGGCGCTGGCTGCCGCGATCGCTATTGGCATTTGTTGCGTCTTCTGGATTATCACTGCATGGCCGCAGGGGAGCACCGCAGCCATGATGGCAGCCGTGTTCAGCTGTTTTTTTTCCACGCTGGATAATCCGGCCGCACCCATGCGCGTGTTCCTGCGCTATACGATCTACTCCATTCCCATTTCAGCTTTCTATCTGCTGATCGCACTGCCATCGGTACATACGTTTGAAATGCTGGCCATGGTCATTTTTCCGGTTGTCTTCGTACTATCGGCGCTGGCCATACGCCCTGCGTACATGCTCAAAGCTATGGCTTTACTATTTGGCGTACTGGGGACATTCGCCCTGATGGATGTCAACCAGGCAACGCTGGACATTTATCTGAACAGCATCACCGGACAACTGACTGGCACTGCCGTGGCAGCGCTGGTAGCAACCCTGTTTCGCACCATCAGTGCTGAACGTGCCGTCGTTCGCATTCAGAATGCCACTCGACAGGATCTGGCCACTCTGGCGTCAACGCGACGGGTGCTGATCACACCACACCTGACTTCACGGATGCTTGACCGCGTTGGTCTGCTACAAACCCGTCTGCCCGTAGAGAATCGCACAGCACAGCAGGAAATACCCGACCCCCTGCTGGCCTTGCGGGTTGGCAATGATATCGCCGTGTTGCAAAGCGCATTGCAGTCCTTGCCGCGCGCCGGCCAGTCGGTGCGCCGGCTGCTCGATAGTCTGGCGACCTTTCTTCGTAAGCCCAGAAAAACGCCAGATCACGAACTGCTGCTGCAACTGGATGATGCTCTGAAAAATGTATTGCATGCCCCTGCTATCGGTCCGTCGCACCAACGCGCTGTTGTTGCCATGGTGGGCCTGCGCCGGGGCCTGTTCCCGCAAATGGCGCCGTACCCTATCACCGCAAATATCGAGGAGGCCAGAACATGATCGGAGAAATTGACGTACAGGGCCTTTATATACCTTGGCTGCTGGTATTGGCCCTTATCACATTCGTAATCGCGAAAGCTGTAAGCACACTGCTCTCGCGTCTGGGGTTTTATCGCCTGGTGTGGCACCCTGCCCTGTTTGATCTGGGGCTGTACGTGATTCTGCTTCTCGCAGTACAGCGTGCTTTTCCTTCTATTTTGAAATTGCTGATGGTTTGACAAATGAAATTACCCACTTCACCACCACTGGCCGCTATTGGCCGGTTCCTGCTTACCATGTTAGTTCTGACACTGGCAGTTTACGCCGGCTGGCTGCTCTGGCTGCACTACGAGGTGGAACCGTGGACGCGCGACGGGCGGGTCAAGGCCAACGTTGTTCAGGTTGCCCCTGATGTCTCGGGGCTGGTCATGAACGTTGCCGTGCATGATAACCAGGATGTCAAGGCAGGCGATTTACTATTCGAGATCGATCGTGCCCGCTATCGACTGGATTACGAGCAGGCTCAGGCCGTGGTGCAGGCCAATACCGCTGCCCAGGAACAGGCACAGCGTGACGTAAAACGCAACCGCTCCCTGGGCAAACTGGTGGCTGCCGAAATGGTTGAACAAAGCCGCCTGCGTCTGCATCAGGCGCAGGCAGCGCTGGCCCAGGCAACAGTACAATTGGCCAGCGCACAACTGAACCTGTCTCGCAGTCGCGTGTATGCTGTCACCGATGGCCGGGTCACCAATCTGAGCTTGCGCGTCGGCGATTACGTCACGGTCGGCAAACCGGTACTGGCTCTTATTGACAGCGCATCGTTCTATGTCGAAGGCTATTTCGAAGAAGGCAAGCTGAGCAACATTCATATCAATGATCCGGCCACCGTGAAATTGATGGGCAACAGCGCCATCATCAGGGGGCACGTGCAAAGCATTGCCTTGGGTATTGCCGATCGCGAACGCAGCGTGGGCAGTGACCTGCTGCCCAACGTCAATCCCACCTTTAACTGGATCCGGCTTGCCCAACGCATACCCGTACGTATTGCCATTGACGCCAAGGATGCAGACACACTGCTGGTTGCAGGACAGACGGCGACCGTGAATATCGATCAGCCAAGCCGGGTTCATTAATGAACAATCCGCCAGACAACCATGACAAGCAGTGCGAGCCCCTCTTAACTGAGCTGACGCGTCTGTACTCGTAGCGATGCAAGCTGCAGGCGCAGGCACATCGCCAAGACGCAAGATACCTTTTGAAAATCTGATTATGAATTGCCGCTTATCAACCCTCGTCTTTTTTTCCCTCCTGCTGGCCGGATGCTCTGTCGTGGGACCCGATTACAAGACGCCCCAGAATGCAGTCATACAACGACCGTCCGCCCAGGGCGCCTTTGTCGGCGCGCGCGCGAGCAATGTCTATTCTGACGCACCCTTGCCTGCGCACTGGTGGCGGCTCAACCATGATCCAATCCTGGACCAACTGGTGGGCAAGGCACTGGCAGCCAACGCCGACCTGCGTGCGGCCCAGGCAAATCTGGCCCGCGCACGCGCCGCTGTGGCAGGCGCCCAGGCGCAGCAATCTCCTGTCATAGACGTCAATGCCTCGGCACAGTACGGTCACAGTTCAGGGCTGCAGCAGCTACAGCCGGATCTGCGGCCACCAGACCGCTGGTCATACAGCAGCGGCCTTAATATTGCGTATCAGGTCGACCTTTTCGGGCAAATCCATCGAGCAATAGAGGCATCCCAACAGGATGCGCAAGCGGCAGCGGCAACCTACGAGGCCGCCCGCGTGACAGTTGCCGCCGAAACAGCCAGGGCCTATGCCGCGATCTGCGCCGCCGGCATGCAACTGGCTTCGGCGAAAAAGTCAGTGCGTATTCAACAGGAATCAAGCGATATCGCAAAACAATTGTGGCAGGCAGGACGCGGCACGCAACTGGATGTCACCCGCGCACGCGGTCTGGTTCAGCAGTTGAACGCCAGCATCCCGCCGTTGCAAGCGCAGCAGCAGGTTGCCTTGTTCCGGCTGGCGACCCTGACCGGGCAGACGCCGTCATCCATGCCAGCATCACTATTGAAATGCACCACGCCACCGCGCTTTACCGGCTCTATTCCGGTTGGCAACGGTAAACAGTTGTTGCGGCGCCGCCCCGATATCCGGGCAGCCGAACGCAAACTGGCGGCTGCCACTGCTAGAATCGGCGTCGCCATCGGCCAACTGTATCCGACCATCACACTGGGCCTGGCCAGCGCATCGGCCGGCCCCATGAACATGCTCGGCAATAAAAGCACCACAAGCCTGAATATAGGCCCGCTGATATCGTGGACACTACCCAATACCGGCGCAGCCCAGGCTGCTATTGCCCAGGCCAGGGCAACAGCAGAGGCCGAATATGCACATTTTGATGCAACGGTACTGAATGCCTTGCAGGAAACCGAGAGCGCGCTTGTGATTTATGCCCGCCAACTGGAACGTCACGCCACGCTCAAAGCGGCACGTGATACAGCGGCGCAGGCAGCCAGTCAGGCATCGGTCCTGTACCAGGCTGGCAAAACGGATTACCTGCCGGTGCTGGACGCGCAGCGCACTCTGGCCAGTGCTGACAGCGCGCTGGCCGCGGCCCTGGCGCAGTTGGCCGATATGCAGGTGGATGTATTTCTGGCACTGGGCGGCGGCTGGGAATAACTCAAAGGCGTGTCTGTAGTGCCATGGCTTGCATCACGAGTGTATTAACGCCGTGAAAAGGCTCGACGCCTGGTCGCTGTCCCGGCAATCCAAGGCCGATTTCGGCATAGCGGCACCACGGCGCGCGTCGTCATTCAGGCAGATCAGGTAGTGACTGCCTGATCGCAGTCAACTCCTCCCAGGGGTCACTCGCAAGCCGGGCCAGGCGTTGCGGCAGATTGCGGATATTGAAGGCGTCCGACGATTTGACGCGGCCCAGTTCTTCCCAGCGCAACGGTGTGGCCACTGCAGCACCAGGCCGGGCACGCAGAGAATACGAACAAACACTGGTGGCGCCACGCCCATTGCGTAAATAATCCACGAATATCAATCCTTTACGCTGCTTTTTGGAGGCCGTGGCGATATAGGTGTCCGGATGCGCCCCGGCCAGCGACTCGGCAAAGGCGCGCGCAAACTGTCTGGCGTCCTCCCAGGGCACGGACGGATTCAGCGGCGCCACCACATGCAGCCCTTTACCTCCGGTCGTACGTACAAACGATTGCAACTGCAATTGCTCCAGCAAATCGCGCACCTGGCGTGCCGCCTTTTTCACTTTGGCCCACGACACTTCGGCAGACGGGTCAAGATCGAACACCAGACGGTCGCACTCATCAGGACTGTCGGCCTGCGCACCCCATGGATGAAACTCCAGCGAGTTAAACTGCACCAGTTGCATAATATCTGCCTTATGGCGCACCATCAAATAGTCCTGGCGGCCACCCTGCTCTTCCTGCAAATTAACTGTACTGACATCCATGCCTGCCATGTGGTGTTTCTGGAAAAAGCAGGCCTTTTGCGTGCCATCCGGGCAGCGCAGCACCGCCAGCGGACGCCCGGCCAGCCCAGGCAATAGCCAGTCCATCACCCGTTCGTAGTAGTCGGCCACATCCTGCTTGCTCACCCCCATCTCGGGGTACACCATGCGGTTCGGGCTGCTAATTTGAACTGTATCGTTTTTCATAAGCTCCTCTTTTGCCTGGCTGCCTCGCAGATCAGCAACAGACTTGTCTTCTCGTAATGTTCTGAACGCCGTGTGACGCAACAATCCCTGGCTGCTGTGTCCACGATAAAACACCTCCACCACATGGCGCGGCTTGACCCATTTTGCACGCCGCAAATCCGAGTCTATGCCTGCAACCGTCACCGTCGGCTCTGCCTGTGCAACCGGTCGCAACAGGGCCGATAGTTGTCGCAACATAGCATCATTCATGCCGGTGCCAACGCGTCCGGCAAGCCGCCAGCCTGTCTTGCCCTCGGGCAATGCCAGCAGTAAAGAACCGATACCCATGCGACTGCCTTTGGGCTCAATAAAGCCGGCAATGGCAAACTCATCACTGAGTTCCATTTTTATTTTCTGCCAGCTTCTGCTGCGACCAGCGTGATATGGCGCATTTACCCGTTTTGAAATAATGCCTTCGAGTTTTTCTGCTGTTACTCGCGCAAAGACCTGGGGCCCGGAACCCACCAGATGCGAACTGTATCGCAATCGTGATGGCACGCCTTGCAATATCGTCTCCAGCAATGCCTTGCGATCCTGCAACGGCACATCGCACAGATCAAACCCTTCCAGATGAATCAGGTCAAACAACAGATAACTCAATGACGCCTGCTTCTCGCCAGACAGCGTAGCCTGCAAGGCGGAAAAATTGCTGCGCACCCCATCGAGCACGACCAGCTCGCCATCAAAAGCGGCCTGCCGCAGCCCGAGCGATGCCATATCACTGGCAACATCAGGCAGGCGTGCCGTCCAGTCCAGACCATTACGCGACCACAAGGCCGGAGTGCCATCAACAATCGTGCACAGCAGGCGATAGCCGTCCCATTTGACCTCATGCAGCCAATCGTCGCCAACCGGCGCCTTGTCTGCAGTCAGACATAATTGTGGCGCAAATGGTCTGTGCTGCAACGGCTGTCGCTTTGCGCCCTTGAAAGCATCAAGCTGCGCACGCCAGACGGCCGTTGCCGGATTCTTCTGGCTTTTCGTACTGGCTACTGTTTTGGAAGTTACGCCTTTTGAAGTTATATTTTTTACTGCCCTGTCTTTTGCTCTTTTTTGGGCGGCGGTCTTTTTACCCGCACTCGTTTTTTTTTCGACAGCCTCTTTGCCATCCGTGACCGACGCTGCGGACTCATCGACAAAGTCATCAGCCTCCCTATCCCCGGCAAATGCATCGTCCTGTTTGATCAGCAACCACTGTTGCTGGCGACTGCGGCGATGGCTTCGGATCAGATGCCATCCTCCTTGCAAGATGTTGCCAAACAGTTCAAATTTCAAATGTCCTTTGGACAGTTGCGTTTCGGCCTCTTCATTGGTGCTCCAGATGCCGCTATCGAATATTCTGACATTGCCTCCCCCGTATTCCCCCTTGGGAATATCGCCCTCGAAATGGGCATAGCTGACGGGGTGGTCCTCTACTTGCACCGCCAGGCGCTTGACCGAAGGATCAAGACTGGGGCCTTTGGGCACCGCCCAACTTTTGAGCACACCGGCAACTTGCAAGCGAAAATCATAATGGCGATGGCTGGCGTGATGCAGTTGGACGACAAAGATGGGCCGGTCACCGCCAATTGCATCCTCTTGCGGTTCCGGCGTACGATCAAACCTGCGTTTGCGCTGATAGTCGGCAAGGCTCATAGGCGCCCCCGGTCAGTAATGTTGGAAAATGCGTGCTACGCCGCCTTTTTGGTGCTGGTCGCACGCTTGCGTGAGCCGGATCCGGACGAACCGGCGCTTTTCTTTGGTGTTGCCTTGGCAGATTTCCTGGCAGTCGTTGTTGATTTGGCTGCCTTGTCTGCCGTTTTACCTTGGGCCGTTTTGGCCTTGCGCTGAGCCGTTTTACCGGTCGATTTTGCTGGAGTCTTTTTGCTCGCTTTGCCTGCAGCACGGTCGCCGCGTTCAGCAGCAGGACTGGACTTGGCCGCCTTGGGCGGCATCCGCTTGTTGGTTGCCAGGCTTTGCTTGAGCAGCGACATGAAGTCGACCACGTTGGTGGCAGCATTCTCCGGTACCGCAGCGTCTTGCAGTTCGTCGTCGGGACGGTGGCTCACTTTGTTGGCTTTCATCCGCTTTTTTATCACATCTGAAAGCCGCTGCCGGAACTCGTCCTTGTACTGCTCTGGTTTCCAGTCCGCGCCCATGGACGCGATCAATTGACTGGCCATGTCCATTTCCTGCCTGGAAATCCGGTAGTCGCTCAACTTGCCTTCCGGAATTCGGTAGTCTTGCACATCAATCAACTCCTGCGGATATCGCAGCAAAATCAGCATGAGCGCATCATCTTGCGGCATCACTGCACACAAATATTCACGCGTGCGTATGACAACGCGTGCTATCCCGATCTTGCCGGCATCACGCAGTGTCTCGCGCAACAGCACATACCCTTTTTCCGCCTTCTTCCCCGGCACCAGCACATAGGGTTTTTCGAAATACGCCGGGCCGATAGCGCTGGCGTCGATAAAAGCTTCTACATCGACCGACTCTTTGCTTTGCGGCGCCGCATCGCGAATATCGTCAGGCTCCAGCACCACATAATTGCCTTTGCTATATTCAAATGCCTTGACGATATCTTTCCACGGCACCTCTTCGCCGGTGTCGGCGTTGACCCGCTCGTATCGCACCGGCGTCTTGTCACGCGAGTCCAGCATCCGAAAGTGCAGATCAATGCGTCGCTCCCCAGGCATTAACGCCACGGGTATATTCAATAGTCCAAAAGAAAGCGTACCATTCCAGATCGGGCGTGCCATATCAGGTCCTTGTTCAAGATCATCAATGCGCCAAACGCAGCGCGAGTCCTGCAGCAATGTGATCGGCACAAAGGCCGATTCAATATCAAATGCAATGAGTCGGGTGGTGTTGCCTGTGATCGTTCAGGCTTGCGTGACCTTTTGACCCAATGCGTCGATCAGTGGTGTGCCGTCGTCGCGGTTGAGCGCGCCTTTTTGCGGCAGCGGCAAAATTTCCAGCACCAGCTCTGACGGGCGGCACAACCGCGCGCCTTTAGGCGTGATAACAAAGGGACGATTGATCAGAATCGGATATTCAATCATCGCATCCAGCAGCCGATCATCACTTACAGCCGGGCCATCCAGTCCAAGTTCCTTGAACAGTGTTTCTTTCTGGCGCACTGCGTCGCGCACGCTGATGCCGGCCTTCTCTATAATCGCTGTCAATTCTTCGCGAGACGGCGGATTGTGCAGGTATTCTATGATATTAGGCTCGACACCTGTATTGCGGATCAGCGCCAGCGTCGTGCGTGAAGTACCGCAGCGGGTATTGTGATAAATTGTAATATCCATGAGGGGGACTCCTGTTCCGTTGGTGGTTCAATCATAGCATTTAGCAGGTCGAATGCGTGTAAACATTGGCAGTTGCATACGGTCCATGGCCACGACGATTACGACACCCCATCGCCATAGCTGGGCGACGCGGGGCACAATATCTTGCGCAGTAAAAGAGCGCCAATTAATGGCGCCCCGGATTGCGTCTGGACAATATGAAAGCCTGCAATCAGCCTTTGCTTTGCTGCAATGCCTGTTCCAGGTCCGCGACAATATCGTCGATGTGCTCAATGCCAATGGAAAGCCTGACCATGTCCTGACTGACCCCGGCCTTCTCCAGCTCCTGCTCGTTGAGCTGGCGGTGGGTGGTCGTGGCCGGGTGGCATGCCAGCGATTTGGCATCGCCAATATTGACCAGGCGCGTAATCAATTGCAGCGCATCAATAAAGCGCGCACCGGCCTGAGCATCTCCCTTCACGCCGAAGCACAGAATGGCCGACGGTTTACCGTCCATGTACTTGCGAGCCAGTTCGTGTTCCGGATGATCGGGCAGGCCCGCATATTTCACCCAACTGACCTGCTCATGCTTCTGCAGGAACTGGGCAACCTTCAGGGCATTTTCACAATGGCGCTCGACGCGCAATGCCAGCGTTTCAATACCCTGCAGAATCTGAAAGGCTGCCAGCGGAGCCAAGGCGGCGCCGGTGTTGCGCAGGGGGCCGACGCGACAACGGCCGATAAAGGCGGCTTCGGCAAACGCCTCGGTATAGACCACACCATGGTAGGCCGGATCTGGTTCATTCAGCACAGCAAACCGCTCTTTATGCTCAGCCCATGGAAACTTGCCGGAATCAACCACAGCCCCGGCAATAGTCGTGCCATGCCCACCCATATATTTGGTCAGCGAATGCACCACAATATCGGCGCCGTGTTCAAAGGGACGGCACAACGCCGGCGTTGCCACGGTGTTGTCCACAATCAGCGGTACCCCGTGCCGGTGCGCCGCGTCTGCCAGTGCGCGCAGATCAATCAGGTTGCCTGCGGGATTGCCAATGGATTCGCAGAACACCGCTTTGGTCTTGTCATCGATCAACGCCTCCAGTGCCGCAATATCATTATGAGGAGCCATGCGCACCTCGATTCCCTGGCGCGGAAACGCATGGGCAAACAGGTTATAGGTGCCGCCATACAGTTTGCTGACCGATACAATATTGTCGCCTGCCTGAGTAATGGTCTGGATGGCATAGGTGATGGCCGCCATGCCCGAGGCCACTGCCAGCGCGGCAATTCCGCCTTCCAGGGCAGCCACGCGCTCTTCCAGCACCGCATTGGTCGGATTCATGATACGCGAGTATATATTGCCGGCAACTTTCAGGTCAAACAGGTCGGCGCCATGCTGCGTATTGTCAAAGGCAAACGAAGACGTCTGATAAATAGGTACGGCAACTGCCTTGGTGGTGGGTTCCGGTGTGTAACCCGCATGAATGGCCAATGTCTCAAGCTTCATTTCTTCTCCTTTCTGAAAATCATATTTCAAGGTAAATATCAAATACCCTGGATGACATAATAAATATCTGATCCCGCTTTATACCCGACATCACCGGTTCTGTCAGCCTTTGGCTTGATCTTTACTTATGTGTTGGATATATATGCTGTTGCGCACTGGCCGATTGCATGGCGCCTTCTGCCCGGCTTTGGCCCGCTGCCAGCCTTGCACCCTGCGTGCGCCTGCCCTTGCGGTACTCATCCGGCGTGGTTCCCATCAGGCGGCGAAACATGCTGATAAATGCCGATGCGCTGCTGTAGCCCAGGTCCAGGCCAATCGCTTCCACGGCTTCTCCCCGATCAAGCCGCCCCAGCGAAGCCAGCACTTTGAGCCGCTGTCTCCATTCAACAAAAGACATGCCCAGATCACGCTGGCAACGGCGCATCAGGGTTCTTTCTGTTGTATGACTGATCGCGGCGAATTCGGCGATCGTGCGTGCATCGCCCGGGTTGGCCTGCAGCGCCAGCAACACCGGTTTGAGCAACGGATCGTCCGATGTAGGCAGGTAGGTCCCGGCACAATCGGCCTGCTCCAGCTGATCTACCAATACCCGCAACAGGCGCTGTTCCGGCAGCGTAGCCACCATGGCCGGCGGCTTTCTGCCCAATTCATCGAGCAGCGCCCGCATAAACGGGCTCACGGTCAATGCACAGGTGACGCCGGGTAACGTCTGGCACAGCGCTGCGTCCACATACAGCGAACCGTGAATGCCCGCATGACGATTGAACGCGATATGCTCGGTACGGGGCGGCAGCCATAGACCATATTGGGGCGGCGCCAGGTAATGCTGGTGTGCCAGCTCGATCTCCATAATGCCGCTAAAGGAGTATACAAACTCCCCCCAGTTGTGAAGATGACGCGGATACACCGTGTCTGCCTGCACGCTCACCGCCCGAAAGACAATCGGCGCCGGCAAAGCCGTATCAAACGGAGGTCGACGCAAATGCGTCGCGTTGCTGGGTGAAAAGCCGGATTTTTTCATAAGCGTAATCCAATAAAAGCGATATAACGGACAGAAAGGCCAAGAGCGATTGCGCGCTGACAGCAATACCGACACGAGCCCGACGCCTGCCATACCCCTGTACGGCTCGCAATTGCATCTGCAAAACGGCAAATGGATTCTGAGGGAAACATGTCACCCCTCGTCGGAAAATTCACTTCATACCAATAAATGACTTAATCCCGATATCGATTGTCATATTTACAGTATATGGCGATTATCCGTCAATGCGATAATCCTGTTTCACAATGGGCTTATCTTGAATAGGAAAAAACATGGAACACCGCCGGGCAATTGATCGCAGGGCCACCAGCCTGATGCTGCTTACTTGCGCAATTTGGGGTCTGCAACAGGTCGTACTAAAGGGCGCAGCGCCAGACGTCGCGCCGGTTTTTCAGATTGCCTTGCGCTCCGGTATTTCAGCCATCATGGTGTACATCCTGATCTATGCGCGCGGCGATCGCATTGTGCTGTCTGACGGGACCTGGAAGCCCGGAATTGCTGCGGGGCTGCTCTTTGCCCTGGAATTTCTGCTGGTGGCCGAAGGCTTGCACCATACCACGGCATCGCATATGGTCATTTTCCTTTACACTGCCCCGGTATTTGCCGCCCTGGGGCTTTACTGGAAGGTGCCCGACGAACGTTTGAGCAGAGTTCAGTGGCTGGGCATTGCCATCGCTTTTGCCGGCATTGTCGTAACCTTTACCGGCCGCAGCGGATCGGCTGATACCGGCGGCGCCAACCCGCTGCTGGGCGATTTGCTTGGCATCTGCGCCGCCATAGCCTGGGGTGCGACCACGGTTGTCATACGCACCACCCGCCTGAACAACTGCCCGAGCACACACACCTTGCTGTATCAGCTGATTGGCGGTTTCATCGTCCTGATCGTTGCCGCCATCCTCATGAACCAGACTTATTTCAATCCTACGCCACGCGCCTTTGCCGCCATGGCATTTCAGATACTGGTCGTATCCTTCGGCAGCCTGCTTCTATGGTTCTGGCTGCTGCGGCAGTATCTGGCGTCCCGGCTTGGCGTCCTATCCTTTATGACGCCGCTTTTCGGTATTGCTTTTGGCGTATGGCTGCTGGATGAGCCGCTAGAGCCCAATTTCGTGGCCGGCGCCCTGATGGTTCTGCTTGGCATATTGCTGGTCAGCGGCTACGAATGGATACGGCAAATTATTGCCCGCCGTCGCAAGTTATCGCATTTATAAGTTGTTTGCCTGGCGCAGATTGATATAAGCTAGGCAGACAACCGCGTCTTTGTCTGCCTGCACAACCTTATACCGGAGCTACTATATGAGTTTGGAGTTTTTACTGACATCCCTGATCGTGGTGATCTCGCCCGGCACAGGCGTCATTGTCACCGTCGCCGCCGGCCTGTCGCGAGGACGCCGCGCCGCCGTCATCTGCGCTTTCGGCTGCACCTTGGGCATTTTGCCGCACATGTTCGCCGCCATCACGGGACTGGCTGCATTGCTGCACACCAGCGCCCTGGCTTTTGAAATAATCCGGTACGCGGGCGTTGCCTATTTGCTGTATATGGCGTTCACGACCTTGCGCGAGCATGGCGCGCTGAAAATCGAGACCGGCCCCACGCCCCGTTCCAATAAGGAAGTTATTCGTTCCGCTATTGCCGTCAACGTGCTCAATCCCAAGCTGTCGATATTTTTCTTCGCCTTTTTACCGCAATTTGTAGGCAACCAGGCCAGCAATCCGCTGCCGATCATGCTGGAGTTGTCTGCCGTCTTCATGGCAATGACATTTGTCGTCTTTACCGGTTACGGCGTCTTTGCTGCAGCGGTTCGCCACCACGTGATCTGCAGGCCCGCAGTCATGACCTGGTTGCGCCGCAGCTTTGCCGCCGCCTTCGTTGCACTGGGTGCCAAGCTGGCATTAACCGAGAGATAATCGTAAGGACGTCCTGAGCGGGAGGGTTTTTTCGGGTGCACACCGGGTGCGTCTCCCGGCTTGCAACGCATTGAGCGGTTATGTCTTGTGACCGGCGTTTGGCTGGAGGCATTTCGCACTACAGTTGGCTAGAATACAAATACTAAGGAACGCCATCACCATGCACCCCAAACCTACGGCTACTGCACCCATTCGCTTCGGCTTTCTGCTGCTGCCGCAGTTTACGCTGACCGCATTCTCCGGCCTGCTGGACGTCCTGCGCCTGGCCGGGGACGAAGGCGACTACAGTAAACCGGTTCGCTGCGCCTGGCATGTGGTCGACGAAACGCTGGCGCCGGTTAGCTCATCCAGCGCCATTCAGGTGATGCCCTCGGAAAAACTGGGCGACCCGGCGCGTTTTGATTATCTGGTAGTGGTGGGCGGTTTGTTGCACACCGGCCTGCCGCTCAGTCCTGCCCAAAAACGATTTATACAGCAAGCAGCAGACAAGAACGTCAATCTGGTTGGCGTCTGCACCGGGGTTTTTGCGTTGATGCAGGCCGGTGTCATGCAGGATCACCGCATCTGCGTCAGTTGGTTCCATTACTGGGATTTTGTCGAACAGTTCCCGCAAGCCGACCCGAATCTGATTGTTGCCGACCGGCTCTACGTCTGTGATCGCCGCCGCATTACCTGCTCGGGAGGACGCGCATCCATTGATGTGGCTGCCGACATTCTGAAGCGTCATATGGACGAGGCCATCGTCCAAAAGGCCTTGCGAATCCTGCAGATAGATAATGCCAACCCGCAAACGACGCCCCAGCCGCTACCACCTGGTATCGAACCTGACACGCATCCTGTGGTACGTCGTGCCATGCTGTTAATGGAGCAACATATGGGCAAGGCCCTCACGCTGGACACGCTTGCAGGCAAACTAAATATTTCAGTGCGTCAGCTGGAACGGCTTTTCAAGCAATCGTCAGGCATGACCCCACAGGCGTATTCCAGGGGGATTCGGCTGCGCATGGCCGCCTGGATGCTGACTCACTCGACCAAATCCATCGCCGCCATTGCCAGCGCTTGCGGTTTTGCCGATGCGTCACATATGGGGCGGGATTTTCGAACTACCTTTGAAATGTCTCCTGGCCAATGGCGCAGCCGGACCCAGTTGCCAGCATCACTGCTGGCCGCACAAAACCCGGACCCAATCGACTATGTGAGCGAAGTATTTCCGGGACGCCAGGAGTTTCACTAAACGTTTTGCCGCCTCTCAGAACCATTCAATGATGGCGTAATTATTCCAATCAATAGGCGGAAAAGTTCTATCTGCGCAGCGTCCAATTTGCTCTACTTGCTGTCACTGCGCCTGCTTGATCACGGCGCAACAGGATTGCTACGAGGATATCATGCGCAACCGCTATTCAATTTTCAGTCTGATCCGCAATGGGCTAAGCCATAACGAAAAATGGGGCCGCGCCTGGCACAGCCCCGAACCCAAGCGCGAATATGAAGTGGTCATAGTTGGCGCGGGTGGCCATGGCCTGGCCACCGCCTATTATCTGGCCAAGGTTCATGGCATACGCAATATTGCCGTTGTGGAAAAAGGCTGGCTGGGTGGCGGCAACACCGCTCGCAACACCACCATTGTGCGCTCCAACTACCTATGGGACGAATCGGCACAGCTCTATGAAAAAGCCATGAAGCTATGGGAAGGCCTGTCCCAGGAGCTGAACTACAACGTCATGTTCAGCCAGCGTGGCGTAATGAATCTGGCGCATACCTTGCAAGAAGTACGTGATACCCAGCGACGCATCAATGCCAATCTGTATAACGGCGTTGACGGCCAATGGCTTGACCGTGAACAGATTCGTCAACTGGAGCCGCTGATCAACCTGGATAGCCGCTACCCGGTGCTGGGTGCCTCGTTCCAGCCCCGCGGTGGCGTGGCGCGACATGATGCGGTCGCCTGGGGGTTTGCCCGCGCGGCCGATCAATTGGGTGTGGACATCATTCAGAACTGCCCAGTGACCAACATCCGCAAGAAAGATGGCGTGGTCCTGGGTGTTGAAACCGGCAAGGGATTCATCGGCGCCAGGAAAGTGGCGATCGTGGCGGCCGGCCATTCAAGTGTGCTTGCCGATATGGCCGGCATCCGCCTGCCGCTGGAAAGCCATCCATTACAGGCCCTCGTCTCGGAGCCGGTCAAACCAGCCATCAACACCGTGGTCATGTCCAACGCCGTACATGCGTATATCAGCCAGTCCGATAAAGGCGATCTGGTCATTGGCGCAGGCATTGACCAATACACAGGCTATGGCCAACGCGGCAGCTTTCAGAGCATCGAACAGACCTTGCAGGCCATTGTTGAAATGTTCCCCAGCTTAAGCCGTGTGCGCATGAACCGGCAATGGGCCGGCATTGTCGACATCAGTCCCGATGCCTGTCCCATCATCTCCAAAACCCCCATCAAGGGGCTCTATTTCAATTGTGGCTGGGGCACCGGCGGCTTCAAAGCGACTCCAGGCTCGGGCTGGGCTTTTGCCCACACCATCGCCAACGACGAACCTCATCCCCTGAACGCGCCCTTTTCCATAGACCGCTTCTATACCGGTCATCTCATAGACGAGCACGGCGCCGCTGCCGTTGCGCACTAGGATAATAATCATGCTTGTCATACGATGCCCGTGGTGCGGTGAGCGCGCCGAAAGCGAGTTCAATTTCGGCGGCCAGGCCGGTATTGAACGACCCGCTAATCCCGAAGAAATTTCCGATGAACAATGGGGCGACTACTTGTTCATGCGCAAGAATCCGTTAGGCTTGCACCGCGAACAATGGGTGCACACCCATGGCTGTCGACGCTGGTTTATTGCCGAACGCGACACCCGTCATTATCAATTCACGTCGGTGGAAAAAATCGGCGCACCGCACAAGGAGCAGACATGACCCAGTCACATCGTCTGGCCGATGGCGGTCTTATTGACAGAAACAAACCGCTACGGTTCCAATTTAACGGCAAATGGTATCTGGGTTACCAGGGTGACACGCTGGCCTCTGCCCTGCTTGCAAATGGCATCCACTTTGTGGCGCGCAGTTTCAAGTATCACCGCCCCCGCGGCATCATGACCGCCGGAGTCGAGGAACCCAATGCCATTGTCCAGCTGGAAAACGGCGCATATACCGTGCCCAATGCGCGCGCTACTGAAGTCGAACTGTACGAAGGATTGACTGCAAGCAGCGTTAATGCCCGGCCCGACATTGAACGTGACCGACTGGCGTTCATGCAATATCTGTCGCGCTTTATCCCGGCAGGCTTTTACTATAAAACATTTATGTGGCCCCGCCGCTGGTGGGGGAAATATGAAGAACACATCCGCCATACTGCAGGCCTGGGTACCGTTCCCACCGAACATGATCCTGATCGCTACGAAAAGACCTACGCCCATTGTGATGTATTGGTCGTAGGCGCGGGGCCTGCCGGACTTGCCGCCGCATACAGCGCCGCAAGTACGGGTGCACGGGTCATACTGATCGACAATCAATCGGAACCGGGCGGCAGCCTGCTGCACGCGTGCGCCTCTGTCAACGGCGCACCGGCCAGGCAGTGGCTCGCACGGATCACCGGCGAACTGGCCGCAATGCCCGAATTCCAATTTTTGCCGCGCGCGACCGCCTTCGGTTATCAGGACCACAACCTGGTCACCGTATGCGAACGGCTGACCGATCATCTGCCGCTGCAGCAGCGTAACGGCGTGCGCGAACGCCTGTGGAAAATCCGCGCTGCGCACGTGATTCTGGCCACCGGTGCCCATGAGCGTCCCATCGCGTTCGGCAACAATGACCTGCCTGGCATTTTGCTGGCTTCGGCGATCAGTACCTATATCGGCCGCTTTGGCGTGCTGCCCGGCCGGCGCGCCGTGGTGTTTACCAATAATGACAGCGCCTATCAGACTGCACTGGACCTGCATCGCTGCGGCGCCCAGGTTACCGTTGTTGACGCGCGCGCGGCCAAGGACGCAGCTGTGCCGACATTGCTTGCAGAAAAAGGCATACCGATCCTGTGGCAGGCTGTTGTCAGCCACGCCAATGGCAAACGTCATATCGACAGCGTAGCCATGCGCAAGCTGGGCAATCCGGTCGGCGATGACATAACAACCCACACACTGCCTTGCGATCTGCTTGCCGTATCCGGCGGATGGAACCCGGTCGTGCATTTGTATGCCCAGTCTGGCGGCAAACCCCGCTGGCAGGAACTTGACGCCTGCTTCGTGCCGGACGATCAGGTGGCCAGACAGACAACGGTCGGCGCTTGCAACGGCCAATTTGATCTGGCCGGCGCCCTGGACCGCGGCGTACGGGCCGGCCGCGAAGCGGCTGCCGCGCTGGGTTGGCAGTCCGATCACGATATCTCGTGGCACACAGAGCCTGTGCCGGCTGGTCACATTCTGCCCTTGTGGTCAACCGCCACAGGCCCGGATTTCGCTCGTGGTCCCAAGCAATTTATTGATTTGCAGAATGATGTGTCTGCGTCCGACATTTACCTGGCCGTTCGCGAAGGCTATCGCAGCATCGAACATGTCAAGCGTTATACCGCCATGGGTTTCGGCACCGACCAGGGCAAACTGGGCAACATTAACGGCATGGCTGTGCTGGCCGACGCGCTTGGCCAGAGTATATCGGAGACGGGCACGACCACATTCCGTCCCAACTACACCCCGGTCACTTTTGGCGCCATTGCCGGACGAGAGCTGGGCGACTATTTTGATCCGATCCGCAAGAGCTGCCTGCACCAATGGCATGTTGCGCATGGCGCCGTTTTTGAAGATGTGGGAAACTGGAAGCGTGCACGGTACTATCCCCGGAACAATGAAACCATGGAGGCAGCGGTTGCGCGAGAATGCCTGGCCGTGCGTAACAGCGTCGGGCTGCTCGATTACAGCACACTGGGTAAAATTGATGTGCGTGGCCCCGATGCTGCGACATTTTTGAACCGCATCTACATCAACTCCTGGACCAAACTTGAACCCGGGCGCTGTCGCTATGGCCTGATGCTCGATGAAAATGGCATGATCCTGGACGATGGCGTCAATTTGCGGCTCGCGGATCAGCATTTCCTGATTTCAACAACAACCAGTGGCGCCGCAAAAGTAATGAGCTGGATGGAGCGTTGGTTGCAGACCGAATGGCCAGACCTTAAAGTCTATCTTACCTCGCTGACCGACCAATATGCGACGGCAACGGTTGCCGGCCCGCAAGCCCGCAAGGTGCTGCAGCAAGTATGCCATGACATTAACTTTGACAACCAGGCGTTCCCGTTTATGAGTTTCAGGCACGGCAGTATTGATGGTGTGACGGTGCGTATCCTGCGTGTCAGCTTCTCGGGCGAGCTGTCCTATGAAGTCTACATGCCCGCCAATTACGGTCGTCATATATGGGAAATGCTCATGCGTGCCGGCGAACCGTTTGGCATCACACCCTATGGTACCGAGGCCATGCATGTGCTACGGGCTGAAAAAGGCTTCATTATTGTCGGTCAGGATACCGACGGCTCGGCCACACCCATTGACATGGGCATGAGCAGCATGCTTGCCCCGTCCAAAGACTTCCTGGGCAAACGCTCGCTGTCGCGCAGCGACACAGCCGGCCCTGATCGCAAACAATTTGTCGGACTGCGCTCGCAAGACGGGCGAACCGTATTGCCAGAAGGCGCGGCCATTCTTAATGAACCCGCTGCGCCGGCAATAGTGCCGTTGCAGGGGCACGTCACCTCAAGCTATCTTAGCCCCACCCTGCAGCAACCTATTGCGCTTGCCATGATCAGAAACGGCCTGTCTCGCATGCAACAGGAAGTCACTGTTGCGATGCCAAACGGTGCATTCGCGCAAGCGCAGATCTGCAGTCCGATATTCTATGATCCCCAAGGAGCACGCCAGCATGTTGAATGAGTCCAGGCAACAAACCCCACTGGCAGGATTGACCGGTGGCACCGGCGCATTTGAACACGGATCACCCGAGTGCGTGAGCGTGCTTGAAGTGCCGTTTGCAGAACTGGTTAATCTGCGTGGCGAACCTGACAATATTGATTTTGCTGCTGCCGTACAGAACACACTCGCCATACCGTTGCCGATAGAACCCAATACCACAACTGAAAGTGATCAGTATTGCATCATGTGGCTCGCGCCTGACGAATGGATGATCCGAGCAAAAGGACCGCAAGCCGGCGATCTGCCAACACGTCTGAACCTGGCTTTGCAGGGTATTTTCTGCGCCGTGACAGATCAGAGCAGCGCCTACAGCATAGTGCAACTGAGCGGCCCGAAAGCCCGCTGCGTTCTGGCCAAAGGCTGCCCGCTGGACCTGCATCCGCGCGTATTTGACTCAGGACAATGTGCACAAAGCCATTATTACAAGACCTCAGTGCTGCTGCGCCGTCTTGATAGCGACGCTGATGATTGTTGGGAAATGACAGTACGGCGCAGCTTTGCCGACTATGCCTTGCGGATGCTGATGGACGGGATGTGGGAGTATATAGAGGGGCGCAATTGATGAGATAGCCGATTGTCAGAAGCCAAAACCATCGGCAACACAGGCAGCCCACTGGACTATCCGCCTGCGCAAGCCCTCGCCCAATACTGGAAACGGGATGCACAAGGCATTGCCGCTACAGTACAGAAAATGGGAAAAATTAAATAATCGATCGTGCGGCAGTGCCCTCGGGCGCCATGCCGCGGTACCTCACCCGGGAACCTGCCAGGCTGGTATAACGGGCGCACCGAATCAACTGTCAGCGTGCATGTTCACATTACGTGATGACAGCGCCCGAGCGCAGTAATCGATATTTGGCAGGGGTCATCATTCAGCCCGTCACTATCAGCTGCATGCCGGCTACATAAAATCAGTGACGCTTTCCTTGGTATAAAACTCAATGTAGTCCAGCAGTTTGTCTGATGCCCGGGCCGCGCGATCCGCATCCCGCTGACCGATTGCTTCGGCAACATCAGCGTGCAACAGGGCCATGGTTTCCAGGTCATTCGATTTTTTAAAATAAAAATACCAGAATCGACGGGACAAGCCATGCATCAGACGCATGGCCCCTTCTGCAAATTCATTGCGAGCCGCCTTTAAGGTCAATTCATTGAGCATTCTGTCGGCTTTCAGGAACTGGTCCACATCGGCCAGCCGGGCAGATTCCTTAAATTGCTGATGCAATTGCACAAAGGCAAGCCGCTCCTGGTCTGTGCAGCGCTTTGCCGACATTCGGCAGACCAGGCGCTCTACTTCCCGGCGCGCCTCGAGCAGTTTCAACTGTTTGCGAATATTGATCTCGGGAATAAACAAGCCGCGCTGAGGCAAAACGATAATCAAGTGCTCGCGCGCCAGGCGCTGCACTGCTTCCCGTACCGGCGTGCGACCAATTTCCGTCAAGTCGCACAACTGCTGTTCGGAGACAGAACAGCCCGGCTCCAGGACCAGCATGGTAATGGCTTGCTCAAGCTTTTGATAGGCAATATCGGTCAGTTTGACTTTGGGCTGAAGCGAAACGAGTTCCGAAACAAGGTCTTGATTATTCTGTAAATTCGATGCGTTATTTGAGGCCATGATGTCACGAAAAGGTTGACCGAAAAAATCGTTTTTCTTCCGGCTATTGTGAAAAATCACACACGTGAGTATTATACAACTAATATATTTGTTGCTCACTTCATTTCAATCGACTTGCTTTTTCTGTTCATTCACCAATCACAACACCATGGATACATTGATTCACGGCTCGGGTCCCATCAACATCATCGCCATCCACGGCATACAGGGGACCAACCGCGTTTGGCTTCCGCTGGCAGCCAAACTGGCTAACCAATGCACATTCATTTTGCCGAATCTTCCAGGACGAGGCGCCCAGCGGGACTGCTCTGAGCAAGACATGAACCTTGAGTCATTTGCAAATGTGATTGAAGACACGGTACACAAGTATATCAATGATGGCCAATCTTATTGCCTTGCCGGCTGGAGCATGGGCGTAAGCGTTGCCCTCGCCTTTGCCGGCCGGGCACAGGCAAAACGGCCCGATAAACTGATGTTGCTGTCCGGGGTTCCCGATATCAGTCAGGTCTCCTGGTTTACGCAAACAACGCCAGCACAGTTGCTTGAGGAGATTGGCGAACGCGAACAGCGTCTGCGACTGCAGGAAGCGGCCACGCACCATGCGGTCATGTGGACCTGGCAAGCCATTGCACGGCGCTCACTGCGCGAACAGTGCGCATTGGTAGATGTTCCCTGCCTGATTATGACTGGCACCCGGGATGAAGATTCTCCCTTGCCGCTGGTATCCCAGTTTCGCCAGCTACTTGCGAACCCCACATTTCTCACCATAGAAAATGCGGGCCATTCGATTCTGACTGAGAACACCGCTGCCGTCTCAGCCGGATTTACCGACTTTCTAAATCTGGAGTAATGCATGAATTTTGACGACCATTTGTTTTTCTGCGCGCCCTCTCGCCTGATCATCAGGGAAGGCGCCAGACATGATCTGCCTGCCCTGCTGGCCAAACTGGGCTATCACAGCGGCATTCTCGTTACCGATCGCTATTTCGCAGAACAAACGCCATGGGTCAGCGAATATGTGCAAGCTGCCGGCAAATGCGGGATCAACACTTATGTTTATAGTGGTGGAGAACCCGATCCATCCACAACATTGTGTGACCAGGCGACGCAGCTCATTCTGGCCCAGACACAAGGCCAGGTGCCCGACCATGTGATCGCGCTGGGTGGCGGCAGCAATATGGATCTGGCCAAGGCGCTCACGCTGACGTTGCGCAGCAAAAAACCGGTGGCGCACTACAAGGACGGCATTGACAACGATGAACCGCTGCCTTTTATCGCCATGCCGACAACTTCAGGCACGGCTTCGGAAGTCACACCAGGCGCCATTCTGATCGACCCCGACAATGCGACCAAGATCGCCTTGATGGATAATCGCTTGCGACCATTTATTGCGCTTGTCGATCCACAGTTCACCTATACCTGTCCGCCGCGCGTCACCGCCGACGCCGGCATCGACGCACTGATCCACGCGATGGAATCCTATGTCACCATGGATTCGAATCAGTTTGAACGCAACAATAATCCGGATCCAGGCTACAGCGGACGCACCCACTTGAGCAAGATGTTCGCCCGTGAATCCATGATGCTTTGCGCCCGCCACCTGAAACAGGCCTACGTGAACGGCGCCAACTCACAGGCACGCATCGGCATGAGTTATGCCAGCGTGTTTGCAGGCCTGTCTTATGGCAGCGCAGGATTGAACGCGGTTCATGGCATCGCATACAGTATTGCCGGATTGACTCATGAAACACACGGCCGCACCAACGCCGTGATCCTTCCTTATGTTCTATATGAGTTGCGCGAAAACCGCTTGCAGGAACTCAAAGAAATTGCCGCCATTTTTGGCATAACCGGCCAGGGCCACGAGCACGAACAGGATACGGTTTTACAACTGGTGCGGACACTTCAGACGCTGGTCAGCCAACTGGGCATTCCCAATAACCTGAAAGATTTTGGCATCAAAGAAGCCGATCTGCCGCGTCTGTACGCAGACGCAATGAGCGTGACCCGGCTGCGCAACGCCTTTGCGGTTCCGGATACCTCTGCGTCGTACCTGCGCATTATTGCCAATGCATGGGCAGGCGACTTTGCCGACAGGCCGCTCCCTGCTCTGCAGCAAGTGCAGGAAAGCCAGGAAGCTTACGCTTCCGAATAACCTGCCGGCTCACCCGCGCCCGGGTGCTGGCCTTTGCAAATAATCAATATACAAAGGCACATACTGCCGGGCAGTGCCCGGACGCCCAGCGCACCATGAGAGCAATCGGGCCGTACCGACTGCTCAAACGGCCTGCTGCGTACGACTGGTACCTTGCAACTACACGCGCTACCGTCAATTTCAACCGTGATTGCCACGCTCTTGTTTTTTCAGATGAACCGGAGCGTGCATTCCATGCCCCCACCAGTGCTGGCACGCGCTCTGCCCGCCCCCCGCCATGATGACCTGCAGCTATCGTGATATCACATTCATGATATATTTCTATTGCATTTCAGTAATATATCAGTTAAATTCAAGAAAAATATATTGATAAGGAGACTGGCAATGGCATCAATACCTATTACGCCATCGGATATTTCAGGTCGTATGGAACGACTACCGATGACAAGTTATCAAACCAAACTGTTCTGTATTATCGCGACCGCATGGTTCTTTGATTCGATGGACCTGGGCGTCATGACGTTTATTCTGGGGTCAATCAAAGCCGAGTTCGGTCTGAGCATTGCCCAGACCGGGATCGTGGCCAGTGCCAGTTTTCTTGGCATGCTGATCGGGGCCGCTGTCGCCGGCATATTGGCCGATCGATTCGGTCGCAAGCCTGTGTTTCAGATCAGTATGGTCTTCTGGGGACTGGGCAGTCTGTTCTGTGGTCTATCGACCGATGTCAACATGCTGATTGCCAGTCGCATCGTGCTGGGCTTCGGCATGGGGATGGAGTTTCCTGTCGGTCTGTCGATCGTATCGGAAATCGTTCCCTCCAACCGTCGCGGCAGATACCTGGCCATCCTGGAAGGCTTCTGGCCTATCGGCTTCATCTGTTCCGGTCTGCTGAGCTATCTGCTGCTGGAGCCCATCGGCTGGCGTGGTATTTTCTTTGCGCTGGCAGTCCCTGCTGTATTCGTTTTCTATATCCGCCGTCACGTCCCGGAATCGCCCCGCTGGCTGTCTGACTCAGGGCAAAACGAAAAAGCCGACAGCGTCATGACCACCATGGAAAATCATGTGCGCAAAACGCTTAACAATAAAGAGTTGCCCCCCGTGGTATCACTGCCGGCCAGTGCCGGGCAGTCCAATTCAGGCAATAGCTTCTCTGAATTGTGGAAGGGAGAATACGGACGCCGCACGCTGATGTTGTGGATCCTATGGTTCTTTGCACTGATGGGCTATTACGGCCTGACCAGCTGGCTTGGCGCATTGCTGCAGCAAGCCGGTTACGAAGTGACCAAATCCGTGCAATACACCGTCACGATTTCTCTGGCAGGCATTCCCGGCTTTATCTTCGCCTCCTGGATCATTGAGAAAATCGGCCGCAAGCCCACGTGTGTTCTGTTGCTGCTGGGTAGTGCCGTCTCGGTATACATCTACGGGCACGTGGCAAGCGTCAAGGGTGACCTGCAATACCTGATGATGTCTGGCATGTTCATGCAATTCTGCCTTTTTGGCATGTGGTCCATTCTGTACGCCTATACCCCTGAGCTGTATCCCACACGCATCCGCGCCACCGGCGCCGGCTTTGCGTCATCCATTGGTCGGCTGGGTTCGTTCGTGGGACCCTTTGCGGTGGGTTTTCTTCTACCGGTCACCGGCCAGACGGGCGTGTTTACGCTGGGTGCTGTCTCATTCGTCATCGCAGCTGCGGTTGTCGTATTGCTGGGTGTAGAAACCCGTGGCCGGGCCCTTGAAGACATATCCGGATAAACCCCGGACATTGAATGGCAATTGAGATTTTATTTCAGGAGTAATGATTATGATGACCGAAAGGCAACGAAAATTTCGCGAACAATATAAAAGCGATATCAGCCCCTTGTATAACGGCCTGGTGCACATCGGCGTGATGTATGCGGTTGGCATAGCCGCAGTCATCTATTGCATCTCGCACCTGAGCACGGCGAGCTGGGAGTATTTATTGATTATTCCCGTTTTCCTGGCGGGCAACTTCGTGGAATGGGCCATGCATACCTACGTAATGCACAAGCGCATCAACGTCTTTGCCCTGCGCGCCATTTACGAAAGGCATACCCGGCAGCATCATCAGTATTTCACCGACAATGACATTACGATAGATTCGAGCCGCGAATTCAGGATTGTCTTTTTCCCATGGCGGGTATTGCTAACGCTTGGCGTGGGCGGCCTGGCGCTGGGCTATCTGGCTTCGGTCATTATCAATCCCAATGCCGGTTATGTGGTTTTCCTGACAATGGTGCTGCAATATCTGGTGTATGAAACCTTCCATTACTGCTGCCACGTCCATGACAATTGGTTTGTGCGCAATGTGCCCTTTATCAATACCATCCGGCGCCATCACACGGCCCACCATAATATGGGATTGATGATGCATTACAACATGAACCTGACCTTCCCTATTGCAGACTGGTTCATGAAAACCAGTGATCTTGATCGCGGCCTGCTTGGTCACCTGTTCAATGGTTATAGCGAAAAACATATCAAGGAAGAGCTCAAACCGATCATCAGAAAATATCGCAACGATGATGCCAGCGTCAGCCTGGACGGGCCCAACCTCACGTCCGAAGAACAAAGCGTGCTCAACCGAGCCATGGCGCGTTGATCACGCGCCTTGCGGTCTGGCCACCGATCAGCCGGCATCGTTCCCAACGGATCTGACTCCGACAGCGCCGTAGCACATCAGTATGCTCTTCATACCCTGTATCCGACACCGGATACAGGTTTTTCTATTGTGTTGTCTGAACCGACAGGCCGTCACGACGCAGCACCCGGCCTGGACGTTGTCCACTCGGCTTGCCATCCTCCCAGACAATCGTGCCGTTGACCAGGACGTGATGAAGCCTCGCGCGCGGAGTCAGTGCCCTTTCAGGAAAATAATCAATAAGATGGCGGCGTCACCGCACTGATAATAATGGCTTTGGTTTTTCCTACATTGCGAAAGGTGTGTGGCTCATTGCTGTCAAAATAATAGCCATCACCGACACCCAACACCTGGGTTTGGTCACCCACGGTTACCTCTACCTCACCCTGCACCACGACGCCTGCCTCTTGTGCCTCGTGAGATAGCGCCAGTCCGGAATCAGCGCCCACCTCATAAACCTCGTAGAGCATCAAAATCGATCGATTTGGATGGTTAACGCCGATCATCCGGTACGAAAGCTTATTTTTATCACCTATCTCAACGAAGTCGTCGTGCCGATAAAACGGGGAAACAGGTCTTGTCGTGTGTCCAGACGTGAAAAAACTATCTAGTGTCGTACCAAGAGAGTCAAGAATAGCCGCCAATGTATCAATAGAGGGGCTGGTTTTATCTCGTTCTATGAGTGAAATCGTAGCATGTGCAATGCCGGATCGTTTTGCCAAATCCCGAACGCTCAATCTGCGACGCAAACGAAGTTGCTTTATGTGCGCTCCTATTTTCGGCATATGTTATACACTCTCGAACCTGTTTAT
Organism: Pseudomonadota bacterium; assembly: GCA_023423975.1. Lineage (GTDB taxonomy): Bacteria > Pseudomonadota > Gammaproteobacteria > Burkholderiales > Burkholderiaceae_B > Advenella. Next base: position 115,113 of record JAFAEO010000066.1, on the reverse strand, counting down.
TGTAGGTCTATGGACTCCAGAAAAGGCAGCTCAATAGAGTCTAGCGGATGGATTGGTCGGCATTTATCAAATGGCAATTGCTCCGGGTGAAAGCCCGACAATCCGGGAGTTTCAACAATATAGCAATTGCCATAGTCCTCAAATGCCATTTTGAAATGATAACCTGACTTTACAATGATTGCGTCAGTATTATCCAAAGAAATGCCGGCATCCAGATAGCACCCCGGATCCTGGGACATAACCGCGTCATATGTGATCAGCAATGTGTAACGAGCCTGTTCAATGACCGCAAAGGGCCCCAATCTGAGCTTGGCGCCTTTCATAAACGTGCCCCTGTTGCGAAATACGCCATTGCCCAAGCGCGTGATTTTGCCGAACACATCCATTGCACTCAATCCTGGTGTATTCTTGCCTCCAACCGATAGCGAAACGGTGGCGCCTACCGTCGCTTTCAGGCATTGCTCATATGCCGCGGGGTCGGTCACAATCGCCGTGATATGACGTTTGCTATAGTGCAGGCACTCATTCAAAACATAGATGGAATCGCCGGGCGCGCCAGCAAGAACTCTGTCCCCAAAATCTCCAATTATTAGACGTTGCTGCGTTTGGCTATAAGTTTTCAGCAAGTCTTTCACGGAAGGCAACTGATGGGTAAATTGAGTTCTGTAACTCCAGAACTCAGTGGCCACCGCCACACTTAGTGCCTTCGCAGCAGCGACCCCATTCTCATTTTGAGCATAGACAATCACAGCCTGTCCGATGTCTGCACCATCAATGAATGGATTGACATTGAAAATGGAATAATCAAGCAGATTGCCATCGGACCCTATGGCAGATTGCATTTTATGATGCAGTTTTGCCAAGGGACCGTTGCCCGTTTCATCATTGCCTCCCAGCAACATGGGAAGAAAGACACCGAATCCCTGCGGCTGGACTCTGTGCAACAACATGCTGTCTAACACCTGCGCTACCCGCTCTCCTGTTTGAGCCGCATCCGCATGGGGATTAGTCTTATATGCGGTGCCAAAATTGAGCAGCCTGAACAGTTTTTCAGTAGCATGTGCATGCAGATCAAAACCCGCAGCGATGGGTACCCGGTATCCTGTTATTTCACGAATTGATGACAAAAGATCTTCTTCTACACTATCGAATGATTCCGACTGCGTGCATCCGTGTAAGTCAAGCGCGATAGCGTCATAGTGAGTGGACCGCACTGCGGCAAGGATGCGTTCCTTTATAAAAGCATATGCGGCATCCTGCACTTTTCCACCACAACGTGCGCGCCCCGCGAATGCCGGTACCACTACGTGCCCACGGGCTGTCAGTTCCCGGATAATACCGCCAAGTACTGAATCTGATTTTTCATTCTTTTCAATCATTGCCACGCCTTCCTCAATCTCAAAAGAGGCTAATGGCGTGTGTACTGGTGAAAATCCGTGCGTTTCCTGAAAAAGCTGAGCAACCAATATTCGATGTGATGTGTGCATATTTTGAAAACCCTGTTGTCATCGCCCTTTTTTAGTCAAATTGTATATTTGCTGCCTTGGCGGTTTTTCTCTGCTTGTCCACCTCAAGCCTGATCTCCTGTGCGAACGCTTCAGGCGTATTGCCGACCGGTTCGGCAGAAAACCCCTTGAGTTTTTCCAGAACGGCAGGTTGCGCAAGCACCTTTTTAACCGCTTGGTGTATTTTCAGCGTTATCTCTTTCGGCATGTTTGCCGGGCCGATAAGGCCGAAAAATGACGAATCATTTACCACTTCCATGCCCAGTTCTTTAAAGGTCGGCGTATCGGGCAGCGTGGAAATTCGCTCGGGATAAGCGACCGCCAAAGGAAGTAATTGCCCGGACTTAATAAAAGGAAGCGAAGAAGGCAAGTTATCAAACACTGCTGAAACCTGCCCTCCCAAAGCATCCTGCAAAGCGGGCGCCGAACCCTGGTATGGAACTGCATTGAGTTTCGTTTTGTTCACAAGATTGAACAACTCGCCCATCATATGCGCTTCAGAGCCATTGCCCGCATGCCCATAAAAATACTTGCCGGGCTCCTTTTTTACTGCATCAAGGAACGCCGCCATGTTATTGACCTGAAGGTTCGGACTGACCACGAGGACATTTGGCACCGAAACCAGTCTGGTAATGGCGGTCAGATCTTTCAACGGGTCAAAACTCACATTCTTGTATACCACGGGCGTAATTGCAGTGGAACTCACCGTTGCTATACCCAAAGTATAGCCATCGTTTTTTGCACGGGTCAGATATTCCGTACCTATTTTCCCTGCCGCGCCCGTTCGGTTTTCGACAATGACCGGCTGTCCGAGTTCCTTTGCCAGGGGCTCAGACATCACCCTTGCCATAACATCGGTAGTACCACCGGTAGCAAACGGCACCACAATCTTGATCGGTTTTACCGGGTAAGCGGTGGCCGCCGATACTGTCGTCGCTGTACAAGCCAGAACGGCCAATACAACATTTGAGACTATATATTTTTTTGCCGGGTTCATTACAGTGTCCTCGTTTTAAAGGAATCAATAGAGTTATACGAGTGCATAACTATCTGGGATGTCGTTGTAACCGATATTCTGCCGCTTTCCTGTGCCCTTCCATTCCTTCTGTCTGACTTTGTCTGATCGCAGGCGGCGCCACGCGTTCTATACCACTTTGTTCCATCCATTGATGGGTACAGACTTTGACGTATGAGCCAACCCACAAGCCGCCCGTATATCTTCCGGCACGCATCGTGGGCAGAGTGTGGTTGGTTCCGCAACACTTATCGGAATAAACGACACTGGCATTCTCTCCGATAAAAAGCGAACCATAATTGCGGAGCTTTTTGGCCGTTTCGTGAGGTTCCCTGGTATGTATTTGCAAATGCTCTGCAGCTATATAATCGGAGTAGGCGTGCATGGAATTTTCATCAGGACACAAGACGATCTCTCCGAAATCGCTCCACGCTTTGCTGGCCACATCGGCCGTTGCCAGCGCTTGCATTTGGATATTGACCTGAGACAAGGTATTTTCAGCAAGATTTTTACTTGTTGTGATCAAGCCAACTCGCGTATGAATATCATGCTCGGCCTGGGCCAGCAAATCACATGCAACCATCGCCGGGTCAGCTGTCTCGTCTGCCACAATAAAGATTTCACTTGGCCCCGCAAGTTGATCAATCCCAACCTGTCCGAACACTTGCCGCTTGGCTTCGTTAACAAAGGCATTACCAGGTCCGACGATTTTGTCGACTGCCGGAACGCTATCGGTGCCATATGCCATGGCAGCAATAGCTTGCGCACCGCCGATACGAAATATGCGATCTGCGCCGGCCAGATGGCAGCCCGCAATCATGGCCTGATGGGCGCCGGGCGGCAGGCAGGCGATCACCTCGTCACATCCCGCCACCTTGGCTGGTACGATCGTCATCACTGGTGCCGATAAAATCGGATAGCGGCCTCCCGGCACATATGCACCAATGCGTTCGATTGGAATAATTTTGTGTCCGAGATGAACACCTGGCAAATTTTCCACTTCAAGTGGCAGCATGGTCGCAAGTTGAGCCTGCGCGAACTTTCTGACTTGCTCAATCGCAAACAGGGTATCTTCGCGCGTCTGCGGATCAAGGCTATTGACTGCCTCTTGTTTCTCGGCGTCAGTTACTTCCAGCTCAATGTCGAATGCGTTATCAAACTTCTCAGAAAACTGCCGTACAGCGGCATCCCCGTTCTTACGTACGGCACTAATAATGTCTTTTACTGTTCCTTCAATTGATTCAAGGGTGTTCTGCTGGTGCGCGGCGGGTTTCTTGATAAACTCAACGCTCTTAAAAATATCTTCGCTCATGATAAGTCCTGTGTGCTTCGGGAATACGGAAATTCTATACATTCACAGATTCGAATCATAGGTAGCGCTGAACCCATGGTTAGTTTTATATCCAACCGCCTGAACTTGTCTTGCAGCAATTACAACGAACCTTTCACCAGCAGCCAGTTATGAAGGCTCAATTATCTGAAAAACTGTTCAATATTCTATCCAATCACAAAAGATAGCTATTTGTAGAGTGTCAAAACGATGCATTGGTGCATACCAGCGTGGCTTGATTAGACTGACTGTTTGGAGTATAGGGTTGAAGGGCACGTTGCCTCACAGCACCCACAATAGCCTGTAAATGATGTCTATTTACGTCAATATGACGCTAAAGCCTTGCACCATCGCCAAATGCCGGTTGTAATTGACCGATCAAGCACTCCACAAGGGTCCGGCCAATGTTACAGCGCATCGTTTTTGTTCTTTTGCTCTTTTTCTCTGCCCCTGCCCTTGCTGTATGCGATAACCCCGTCAAGTTCGCTGCGCTAACCTGGGAAAGCGGTCAATTTACCAGTGCAGTATTGCGCCTGATCGCAGAACACGGCTACCAGTGCAAAACCACAGAGGTGCCCGGCTCGGGCCCTGCCCAGGAAAATGCCTTGTCGCAAAATGACATTCAGGTGATTGGTGAAGTCTGGGTCGGGCGCTCCGAAGTGATGAACAAGGCGCTGCAGGAGAACAAGGCCGCCATGGTGGGCGACACACTCAAAGGCGGAGCCCAGCAAGGTTGGTACGTGCCCGATTATGTCTGGGAGCAAAATCCGCAACTTCGTTCCTACAAGGATCTGGAGCGCTTTTCAGACTTGTTTCGGGATTCAGCCAGTGGTCCCAGGCCACGCTTCATGAACTGTCCGTCAGGCTGGACATGTGAGATATTCAATACCCGCCTGTTGCGCACGACCGGCCTGGACAAGACATTCGACAATGTTCACCCCGGTACGGGAGCTGCGCTGGATGCGGAAATTTCGTCGGCCTATGAGCAGAAGAAACCGCTGCTCTTTTATTACTGGCAGCCAACGGGCCTGATGGCCAAGTACACGTTCAAGGCGCTGCAATTTCCCGAAAATGAATCGGAATGCTGGAGCAGCCTGCTGGAAAAAGACGGTGACAAAAACTGCGTCACCGGTTTTCCGGTATCAAAGCTGTCGATTGCCGTATCCACGCCGTTCAGGGAGCAGCATCCGGATCTGATGCAGTTCTTTGAAAAAATCCAGTTCACGCCCGATCAATTGAACGGCGCCATTTTGCAGATGACCGAAAGTAAACGTGACGGTGCCCGGCAGGCAGAACAATTTATCAAGGAATATCCGGAAGTCTGGCAGCAATGGGTCAGTCCGGAAGCGGCATCGCGGCTGCAGGCATGGACAGGGCAAACAGCGGCAGTAAGCAGCATTTTCCCGGACTGGTCTATCCAGGACAGGCTCAATAGCGGCCTGAAGTCTGTGGTGGGCACCTATGGTGAATCGTTTCGACAAGTCAGTGGATTCCTTACCCGCTATTTGTTAAGCCCGACGGTGCAGGCGCTTGCCGCGATTCCGCCATGGCTGTTGATTCTGCTCACTGCTGCGTTGGGCTGGCACAGTACACGCTCAATCATTTTTGCGGTGGCGTGCGCCATCGGGCTGTACGTGATCGGGGCCTTCGGCTTGTGGGCGGCCTTGCTGCAAACGCTGGCGCTGTTGATTTGCGCCGTCATTATTACAGTGGTCATTGGGATACCCATAGGCATTTTCGTAGCGGCCCGCCCGCGCTTTTATCGTGTGCTGCAACCGGTGCTGGATGTCATGCAGACGATGCCAAGCTTTGTCTATCTCATTCCGGTGCTGATGCTTTTTGGCCTGGGCAATGTACCCGCGCTTTTCGCAACTGTGATTTACGCCATCGCACCGCTTATCCGACTGACCGCACTGGGCATTTTGCAGATCAGTCGCGAAATGCATGAAACCGGCACGGCATTTGGCACAAACCGCTGGCAAATGCTGCGCTGGGTGATTCTGCCACTGGCCAAGCCCAGCATCATGGCGGGCATCAATCAGACGGTGATGATGTCGCTCTCGATGGTTGTGCTGGCCTCCATGATCGGCGCGCCGGGCCTTGGCGAGCGGGTACTGGAAGCGGTGCAGACACTGAACGTCGGCCAGGGTGTACAGGCCGGCAGCGCAATCGTTATTCTGGCGGTGATCATTGACCGCATCACCCAGGCCTACGGCAACCGCAGGAGAACACGATGAATACAGAGGTCATTGACACGACTGCAGGAACAGTCCCAACCGGCGCCGGTAACCCGGCAAGAGACGAACATTTCATTCGCCTTCAGAATATCAACAAAGTGTTTGGCGAGCGCCATAGCAAGGCTATGAAGTTACTGCATCAGGGCTCGGACAATGAAGCAATTACCGCTGAAACAGGCTGTCATGTAGCGTTGAGAAATATCAATCTGGACATTCCTTCCAATGGCATTTATTGCATCATGGGCTTGTCGGGCTCGGGCAAATCCACCCTGCTGCGCCATATCAACCGGCTGATTGATCCGGACACCGGTACCGTTCAAATCCAGGACGTAGACGTGACTGCTTTGTCGATTCCCGATCTGCAGAAGTTTCGCCAGAAGCGTATCGCCATGGTCTTTCAGCATTTTGGTCTGTTGCCGCATTTTACCGTGCAGCAGAATGCCGAATTTGCCTTGCGCGTGCGCGGTGTGCCCAAGCCTGAGCGCGCAGAACAGGCGCGCTACTGGCTCAACGAAATGGAGCTGTCGGGCTACGAAGCGCATTATTACGATGAGCTCTCCGGCGGCATGCGACAACGGGTCGGCCTGGCACGCGCACTGGCTGCCGGCACCGATATCCTGCTGATGGATGAACCCTTTTCCGCGCTTGATCCGTTGATACGGCGCAAATTGCAGACGCTGCTACTGAACTTGCAGGATCGGCTGAACAAGACAATTGTGTTTATTACCCACGATGTGGAGGAAGCCCGGACACTGGGCGGTACCGTTGCGCTGCTTAATCAGGGCAGCCTGATTCAGCAAGGCAGCCTGGAGCAAATGACGGCAAATCCGGCAGATGACTATGTGGCCAGCTTTTTGACTTCCACGGCCGAGGTATCATGAGCGTGTCTAGAGACTTTCTGGAGTATGTGCTGGACCTGCTCGCGCCGCTGGGGCCAATCACCACACGCAGAATGTTCGGCAGTGTCGGTCTGTTTCTTGACGGGCGAATGATTGCCATTGTCAGCGGTGAGGATCGATTCTATGTCAAGTCCGATAGTCAGACCCAGGCACGGTTCGATGAGGCAGACTGCCAGCCGCTGACCTATACCACCCAAAAACCCAACGGAGAAAGCAAAACAGTGGCGCTTTCATTTCATGCGCCACCGGAGTCAATCCTGGATGATCGTCAACAAATGCTGGACTGGGCGCAGCTTGGCGTGGAGGCGGCTGCACGTATGCCGGAAAAGAAACAGCGCACACGGTCAGCGGGCTCGCCGGCCGATGCATACCGACGCCGCAAATAACCGCTACGGCACCACGCCAGCGCTGCTCAGGGCAGGTCATCAGCCCGGAACAGCGCACTAGGCTGAATGCAGCTCAATACAACACTTCTGGCAACCACAGACCTATTTTAGGGAAGACATACAATAGAATCAGTGCCAATATCTGTATGCCCATGAAGGGCAACATACCCATGAAGATCTGGTTCAGCGTCACGTGGGCCGGCGCAACACCTTTCAGATAAAACGCCGACATGGCCACGGGCGGCGAAAGAAACGCAGTCTGCAGATTCATCGCAACCAGAATGCCGAAAAACAGCGGATCAATATTGTAATGCGCCAGCAAGGGCAGGAAGATGGGCATAAAAATAACGATAATTTCTGTCCACTCCAGTGGCCAGCCCAACAAGAAAATCACGATCTGCGCAAGTATCATGAACTCCAGTGGTGTCAGGTCCATGGACACGACCCAGGTATTGATAATTTCCTGTCCGCCCAGCAAGGCAAAGGCGGCCGAGAAAATACTGGAGCCAACGAACAGCCAGCACACCATGGCACTGGTTCTTGCCGCCAGATACACTGATTCCTTGAGCATTGGCATATTCAGCCGTCGGTAGCACAGGGCCAGCAATATTCCGCCAAAAGCCCCCATGGCCGCTGCTTCCGAGGGTGTGGCAAAACCAAACACGATGCTGCCCAGCACCGCCAGAATCATAATGGCCAGCGGAAAAAATGACGCCAGCAGCATCTTGAAAATTTCCAGTCGGGCAAAGGTGAACCACGCATAGAACGCGATCAACAACGCCAGCCCGACGGCAAACACAATCCAGAAGGTCGGCGATACGCCTGGCCCGTCGGCCTCGGGTGTGGTCGACGTGCCAGCTGCATTCTGTTCAGGCTGCGGCGGCGCTGCGCCCGGGGGCTCTGCGATCGCACCCGGTGGCTCGGAAACGCCTGCTTGCGGTTCAGTCAATGAGGCGCCTGGCGGCTCGGCAAGAGACCCAGGTGGCTCGGCCAGTCCCGAACCTGGGGGCTCCTGCAAAGATCCGGCATACTGTACCGTTGACGGCGCGTCGAGCGAGCCCATTTCCGTCAATACGCTGACCTGTTGTTTGGAGGGCATTGAAAGGTTATAACTGAGCGCGATCACGCAGGCGAACATGAGGGCGGGAATCAGGGTAATGAACAGTTGCTTGAGTATCACCGAGGCAGCAATACTGCTGTTGCGCTCGCCCTTCAGGGCTCGCACCAAGCCGGGGAGCGCCTTGTTGCTGATACGATTTTTGATGTTGGCTGCAAATTCAGGCAACGGAATCCGCCGCTCTTCCTCAGACAAGGGTGGCGCCCAGGCAGGTTTTATTTTTGCCACCAGAATAATATACAGCACGTACATGCCGGCAAGCATCAGGCCCGGAAAGAACGCCGCCGCATATAATTTGACAACCGATACACCCGCCACGGCGCCATACACAATCAACAGAACCGAAGGCGGAATCATGATCCCCAGGCAACCGCCCGCAGTAATCACACCGGCCGACAGTTTGACGTCATAGCCTGCCTTGAGCATCGCCGGCAAGGCCAGTAGCCCCATAAGCGTGACCACGGCCCCGACAATACCCGTAGCGGTTGCAAAAACAGCACAGGTAATTACTGTTGCCACCGCCAGCGATCCGGGAATTTTGGCCATCACCAGGTGCAGACTTTTGAACAGTTTCTCGATCAGATTGGCGCGCTCAACCAGATAGCCCATAAAGATGAACAGCGGAACGGCAATCAGTACGTCATTTGTCATGACGGCGTAAGTGCGCAACACCATCAGATCCAGTGTCTGCTCTATGGCAAGTTTGGGACCCATTGCGCGATAAGCAAACAACGTGAATATGACGCCCATGCCCATCAGCGTGAATGCTGTAGGAAAACCAAGCATGATGGTGACCACAATCAACGCCAACATCAACAGGCCCAGATGGCCATTGGTAATATCGGCCGGGGCTGGCATGAAAATAACCAGGGCCGCTACAATAGCAATCAGGATACTGATGCCGAACCAGACCTCTTTTCTCATGCTTTATCCCCTTTTTGTGCAATGTACCGGTCGGCTTCCTGAATGTCGGCATCGGTCACGTTGACCATGTCTTTGAGTTTATCGACATCGACCTCTTCCACGTCAATATTCCGGGATGGCCAGTCACCGTCACGCAGGCACTGCACGCAACGCACAACCTCGACAATGCCCTGCGTGATGAGCGCAAAACCGGCAATGGGAATGATTGCCTTGAATGGATAAATAGGCGGGCCGTCTGCGGTAATGGTCGAATGTTCATTGATGGCAAAAGACTCCGATGCATAGTTATATCCGGCCCACACCAATGCAATGACCCCCGGGAAGAAAAACAGGATATACAGAATAAGATCGAGCCCCGCCTGCAGACGGGGCGGAAAGAATCCATAGAGCACGTCACCGCGCACGTGGCCGTTCTTGCCCAATGTGTAGGCGCCCGCCATCATGAACAGGGCCCCATACAGCATATTCATCACGTCAAATGCCCATGCATGGGGATTTTTAAAGGCGTAACGGGAGAAAACTTCGTAAGTGACAAACAGCGTGAGAATCAGCGCACACCAGCCGAACAGCTGTCCGATCCAGGTATTGACCTGATCAATACGGTGGAGAACTCTTTTCATTAACAAACTCCTGGGACAGAGCAATAAACAATCCCTTGCGCCGAATGCGGCTCGTCATTCGTGATGCGGCTGGCGCACACCCAACAATCGCACTGAATCCGCTGTACGGCAAGCACATCCAACGATCATCCGGTTATATCGTCCAGCACGCCGACGCGACAGGAACCGGCACCGGCACGTACCGCCGGCGCCATCTGTCGGGTACCTAGCCCGCAGCCTTTTTCACAAAATAATGGTTGTAGGCCATACGACGATTGTTATTGGTATCCATATCCCAGGCTACCGCCCGTTCGGCGAATTTGCGTTGCGACTGTTCAATTTCCTTGAACAGGGCATTGTTTTCCGCTTTCTTGGTGATGATGTCGTCCCAGGTGGTCAATTGCTGTTGCAGGATGGCGTCTGGCGTCTTGTAGAACTTGACGTTGTCCTCTGTTTTGAGCTTGATGTAGTCCTGGGAATAACGGTCAATGGCTTTCCACGACATATCGGCCGAAGCCGCTTCAACCGCATTCTGAATAATCGCCTTCATTTTTTCGGGCAAGCTGTTGTACTTGTCTTTGTTGAAGGTAATTTCAAATGTCTCGGAAGATTGGTGAAAGCTTTGCAACATGCAGACCTTCGAGACATCCGGGAATCCAAGCAGGCGGTCTGAAGATGCGTTATTGAACTCGGCGCCATCGAGCAGGCCGCGATCCAGCGCCGGTACGATTTCGCCGCCGGGCAACGCATTCACGGCTGCCCCCATGGCGGTAAATAAATCAATGGCCAGACCATTGGTGCGAAATTTCACACCCTTAAGATCATCGGCCTTCGCGATAGGTTTTTTGAACCAGCCCAGTGCCTGGGTTGGCATGGGGCCGCTCAGAAAGGACACGACGTTGCCGCCGATGGAGTCATACAGTTTAACCAGCAGTTCCTTGCCACCACCGTATTTGTGCCAAGCCAGCAGCATATTGGCGTCCATGCCAAATGCCGGTCCCGACGAAAAAAGGGCCAGCGCGTTCTGCTTGCCATAGCTGTAACCCAATACACCATGTCCGCCATCCAGCGTGCCTTTGGATACGGCATCCAGCAAGGCAAAAGCGGGCACTACGGCCCCCGCGGGGAGCACTTCAATAGTGAGCTCACCCCCGGTCATGTCATTTACTTTTTTTGCAAAATCGTTGGCATATTCGTGGAAAATATCGACAGTTGGCCAGGTACTCTGAAAACGAAACTTGATCGGTGTCTGTGCACTGACAATGGCTGGAAATCCCATCCCTACCGCAGCGACCGAGCCGGCTGCCGCTCCTCCCAGAAACTTGCGACGTGATGATTTTGGTGTTGCTGTCTGACGTTTTTTTGTAATGCGAGTTGTCATAATTGTCTCCTTTGTACCTGTAATCTAATCATTGTTTATCATTTTTCATACATGTTACAAACTGCGACTGCAATGAAGTTTATACGCACAGAATCCGGTGTTGTCAAGAACATTCAGACATCTGTAAGTACGCTTGTAATTTGCCAACTTTCGACGTAGACCATGGGCGCCAGCTTACCTTGCGCATCACCAGCTATTGGCGGGCGTTACAGCGCAAGTCTGGCGGCACAGCAAGACGATTGCAACTGCAATATACCCAGGAAAACCCCCATGCCTGCCAGCTATATTTGCACACCGGGCTGGCCAGTAGCAGATCCCTTCAAACCGTAACTGAGCCGCCATCTGCTCTGCCCCAAAAAGTGATGGTCGGCGGTGCCTGAATTATTGCAGGAAGGCACGAATTTTTCTGTGTCTATTTCAAAATAAATGCTAATATTGGATCCAATTTAGGATTCAATATAATGATTTCCCGCAGGTTGCCCCGCATTTATCAACCATCCCGTTTATCGTTTATAAGTGCTCACTATTGCGGGGCAAGCCGTCCCCAAAACAAATGGACCGGCAGTATCTCTCGCGTATAAATTGAAGAACCTCCAATGACCAGCCTTGCAACAACAACTCCCGCTACCCTGTCGGCACAAACCGTTACAGACCAACTTCGTACGCTGATCCTTGACGGTTCACTGGGCATCGGGGTGCAGTTAAAGCAAGAGGCGCTGGCGCGCAAGTTCGGTGTCAGCCGCATTCCCGTACGGGAAGCACTCAAGCGTCTGGAAGCTGAAGGGCTGGTCGCGCACACTGCGCATCAGGGTTCAGTGGTGGCCTCTCGATCCATAGATGATCTGCTGGAAACGCTGGATATCAGAATCGGACTGGAATCACGCGCGCTTGTACTGGCCATTCCGCATATGTCGCCTGCCATACTCAGAAAGGCTGAGACTATCCTTGCGCGCTACGATGCCAGCGATATGCCTGGCGAATGGTCCGAGCTCAATCTGGCATTTCACTTGTGTTTATATAAACCTTGCGGCAGGCCGCGGCTTTTGTCGATGATTGAAAGCCTGGTCAGAAGCGTCGACATCCATTTGCGGGCGCATCAATCGGCAGCGATTGGCAGAAAATCGCCCCAAAAAGATCATCGCGCCCTGCTTGAGGCCTGCAGGGCCGGCAACGCCGAACGGGCACGAAAGCTGCTTGAGCGCCACATCACCCAGACCCAGGAAGCCCTGCACAATGCCCGGCCACAAGCGCGCTGAGAGAGCCTGGCAATACTGCCAAACAATCATCGTAATTGTACTTTTGCCACCCACTTACTTTTCATTGAGCCTTTCCCATGCCTGCACACCAGCCCCTGTTTGACGTTGCCATTATCGGTGGCGGAATTATCGGCTCGGCTACCGCATACTATCTTTTGCATCTGGATCCGCAACTATCAGTTTGCGTTCTTGAACCGGACTCCAGCTACGAGCTGGCCTCGGCCTTGCGCTCTTCAGGCGGTTGTCGCGTACAGTTCACCGGCATTGAGAACATTGCCATGTCGCTATACAGCATCGACTTCATCAGGAACTTTGAGCGCACCATGGCCACCGCACAACATCCGGCACCTGTGGACTGGGTCGAGGGCGGCTACCTTTTTGTCGTGCAGCCCGAAGACGCCACAAACCTTGAGAGAAACGCCCGCTTCCAGCAATCCCAGGGTTGCACACTGGACCTGCTATCGCCAGCAGAGTTAAAAGACCGATTCCCGGCCATGTATGTGGGCGATCTGGGTGCAGGCGTACACACGCCCCATGATGGCTGGTGTGACCCGTATGGACTACTGTGGGGCTTCCGTCGCAAAGCCATTGAACTTGGCGCGCAATACATTGCCGACCGGGTTGTCGCGGCCGATCACGATGCAATCAAGGCAAAGTCGGTCACCCTGAGCACTGGGCAGGTGATTCGCGCCACATCGTTTGTCAATGCTACCGGCGCCTGGTCGGGCGACGTCGCCCGATTATTCAATATGTCATTACCGATAGCGCCGGTGCGGCGCTTTGAGCATTACTTCACGCCCGGCAGCCACGTGGGCCATTTGCCCTATGTCAAGGACACGGCCAGGCTAGCCTTCCGATCGGAAGGACAGGGCTATTCCGGAGGACTGGTCGATGGGGACGTGCCACGCGGCTACAATTTTGAGGTTGATCACGATAACTTCGAAAACGTGGTCTGGCCGGCGGTCGCGCACCGCTTTCCGGCCTTTGAGGCGGCCCGTTGCCATCGCAGCTGGGCCGGGCTGTACGAAGTAAACGAACTGGACGGCAACCCGGTGATCGGTGCATGGAATGCGCGCCTGCCCAACCTTTATACCGTAGCTGGTTTTTCAGGGCATGGCATGATGCACGCACCTGCTGCCGGTCGCGGCATTGCAGAGCTGATCGTGCACGGCCGATTCCAGACCATTGACCTGTCTCGCCTTGGCTATGAACGAGTTGAGCAAAATGCTCCCTATCCTGAACAGGGCATCCTGTGACCGCGGCAAAACGGACCGGACCATGCCCTGGTCTGCCCTGCCGGGTCTGACGTACTCACGGGCACCTGCCCCCGTGCTCGAACCTGGAGCCCTCTATACGTGCCGCATGAGACCGCCATCGACCCGAATATTCTGCCCTGTAATGTAACCAGCTCCTTCGCAGGCCAGGAACGCCACGGTCGATGCAATTTCATCAGCCTTCCCATAACGCTTCATGGGCACGCTGTCGCGCCGTTCGTCCACCAGGGGCAAACTGTCGATCCAGCCGGGGAGCACATTGTTCATGCGAATATTGTCGGCCGAATAGGCTTCTACAAAGAGTTTGGTATAGGAAGCCAGCGCCGCGCGAAATACCGCTGAGGTGGGGAACATGGGCGCGGGCTCAAACGCCCAGGCCGATGAAATATTGATAATTGAACCACTCTGCTGTTTTTGCATGACAGGACACACCAGGCGAGTGGCGCGAACCACATTCATCAGGTATGTGTCCATGCCTTTATGCCAGTCGTCATCGCTGATATCCAGGATCGGGCCGCGTGGGCCGTGCCCGGCGCTATTTACCAGGACATCGATTCGCCCCCAGGTTGCCACGGCCAGGTCCACCAGCTTGCCCAGATCATCGTTGGACTGATTCGAACCCGTGATGCCCACCCCTCCCAGTTCTTTTGCCAGCGCCTCGCCCTTGCCCGACGATGATAGGATGGCCACTTTAAAACCGTCTTGCGCCAGCCGGGTCGCCGCGTGCGCGCCCATACCACTGCCACCTGCCGTGATTACTGCGACTTTTTCAACTGTCATTAATTGCTCCTGGTTGTTTTCGGTGAGTTTACTCCACCCCGTTGTGACAAGGAAACACATCATGCCGCGGCGTGAATTATCCGTCCAGTCCAGCCGGCACTAGCGCTCACTCACGACAATTTCATCGCCGATTGCATAAAACTGACCGCCGGCGATATAGTGCAGCGTACGCAAGGCAGGGTCTGCGCTGGCAAACTCCCAATGCCCATTCCGGAAAACGCGGCTGTCGGCCCAGGCACCGATGATTTCGGCAATAAACAGGTCATAGTGAGCCTCATTGTGTGGCTCCGGAATCCGCCTGCAGGCCAGCCATGCAGCGCATCCCGAGACAAAGGGCAAATCAAACCCGTTCATGTGAAATATCTTCGTGCCGGCGGCCTCCAGCTTGCCGGGCTCATCATTCAGGCTATGGTTTCCAACATAGTGGGTCATCTGCGCCTGCGCGACCGTCGGTATCTGTACAACAAATGTCCCGGCATTCTCGACAAGCATCCGTGTGTGCGTAGTTTTATCCAGCACGACCGTCAGCTTGGGCGGCGAAAAATCAAGACCGCAAGCCCATGCAGCCGCCATGACGTCCTGCACGCCGTCACGAGCGGCAGACACCAGGATCGTGGGGCCGTGATTGATCAACCGGTAGGATTTCTCCAAGGGAACGGGCTCGATATACTGATTCATGATGCATCCTGAAAAATTGAGGCGCAATCGCCTCGGGCCTGGCTTGCCGGCCTGAACACCCCGTTCACTTTTTGGTGAAGACAGCATTTTTGATTGGCAAATAGCTGGCTGTCTACTGACCGATACGATTGGTTGTCAGACAAATACTTGAGCAATGGTATTATAAATTCAAACATCATCAGGACATTCGCCGGATGAACGCCGCAACAACGCTGAATTCACAATTATTGAGTATTGAGCGCCTGCAATGACGCCCCTGTTCAGATGGGTGACATAAATATTCTCTATAATTGCGGATCACACCCCTCGGAGCATAGTGAGTGTTATTTCTTTACGTTCTGATTCTGATGGTGCCGGCACTTGCAACTGCACTGGCTTTTATGCCCAGCAGTCACTGGAGCATCCGCAGCCTGGATTTTCCCAGAGTACAGATCGCAGCTCTGTGTCTGGCAAGCCTGGCCTTCACCGTATTGAGCCCGCCCGCCTCCATTGGATCTGTATTTTTTTTGCTTGCGGCAAACCTGATCGCCCTCTTCTACCAGCTCTATAAAATCTTTCCGTATACCCGCCTGGCAAAACCTGAAGTGCTGAGCAACCACGCGCCAGATGACGACCGAACCATTTCGCTGCTCTCCTCCAATGTTCTGACACCCAACCGCCGTAGCGATGCGCTGATTGCCCTGATCAGACAGTACAAGCCTGATCTGCTGCTGACGCTGGAATCTGATGCCTGGTGGCAGAATGCATTGGCAAGCCTGGAAGACGATTACCCGCACCGCGTGGCCATCCCACTGGACAACCTGTACGGCATGCACCTGTATTCGCGCCTGCCGTTGGAAAATACCGAAGTATTGTATCGGGTAGAAGAAGATATCCCCTCCATTCGCAGCCAGGTGATATTGCGCTCCGGTGAAAAAATCCGGATTTACTGCCTGCATCCCACACCGCCGAGCCCGACAGAAAGCGAAACATCAAAACCCAGGGACGCAGAGCTGCTGCTGGTAGGCAAACAGATACGGGAACTGGATGAGACGGCACTGGTCTTTGGTGATTTGAATGACGTGGCCTGGTCCTACTCTACCCGCCTGTTCAAAAAAGTGAGCGAATTACTGGACGCACGCATCGGCCGCGGCATGTTCAATACCTTCCATGCCCACTACCGCTTTTTGCGCTGGCCGCTGGATCATATTTTTCAGAGCGCCGAATTCCAGATCAAGCACATGGCCAAGCTACCCGATATCGGGTCCGATCATTTTCCCATCTACGCAAAATTTCAGTACTGCCCTGCGCAGGAAGATTTGCATGAAGTAGAAACGGCCGATACCGAAGAGATGGCGCAGGCAGACGAAAAAATTGCCGAAGGGCACCAGGAGGCCCAATGACGGCTGTGATTAACTCACAGTCCTGGACCAGTCAACCGCTACCTTTATGATGGATGTATTAATGCAGCTACGACCGCATTAACGTGGTGCCGTCTTACCAGTCACGTATATATCTGTTGTACTTCACGTCTTGCGTGAACGCTTGATGCAGGGTCTGCACCGCGCAGTCGTTGTCCTGGGCGCTCCAACCGGGGGAGGGCACGCATAAGCATTGAACACGGCCGCTGGGCACAATGCAAACGGGTTTACAAAAAACTGAGCCATTGCCTGCCGATCCTTGTATTTCAATTGGTTTGCCGCAAGTTGGCAGGAGAATTTAAAAACCTGTGTAATAATTCTCATTTCAATTTTTCGCCACCTTTGATCGGATCTTCCTGATGCATAAAAATATTCTATTAGCTATTACAGCAGTATGTACCACGACATCAGTCAAGGCTCAGGAAGTACCTCAAGTTCTAGCTCCCATTGTTGCTACCGCCTCCCGGTCTGATATTGACCCTGAAAATGCGCCGCAAAAGATCGTCATTATTGATTCGGAGCAAATCCAGCAGCAATTGGCCATTTCAACCAATTCATCAAATGTCCTGAGCAATTTGCTGCCAGCCTATACGCCTAGCAGGGACAAAATGAACGGCAGTGGCGAGACCTTGCGTGGCAGAACGCCGCTGATCATGATTGATGGCGTACCGCAGTCGAACCCCTTGCGCCCAACCGGGCGTGAAGTGCATACGATTGATTACTCCATGGTCGATCATATTGAAGTCATCAACGGCGCGACAGCATCCAACGGCATCGGCGGCACTGGCGGGGTAATCAATATCGTGACCAAAAGCCCGGAGCCGGGTACGGTCAATCAGCATTTCGGTATTCAGGCCACCACACCTACATCACAATTGAAATCGGAGAGCATGGGATACAAAACCACGTATGGCATTAATGGCCGCAGTGGAAACTTTGAGTATCTGCTCTCGGGCAGTTACGAAAGCCAAGGGCTGGCGCTGGACGGCTGGAACAATATGATTGCCGCCGACAACACTCAGGGCGATCTGATGAGCTCACGCTCCTATAACATTCTGGCCAAGCTGGGCTATTGGATCGATGACGACCAGAAGCTGCAACTGAGTATGAACCATTATCGGATCAAGGGGCGCATGGATTATATCGGTGTCGAGGGCGACCGCGAGGCCGGCATCCCGTCCACCTCGGAGCGTGGGACACCAGAAGGGATAGCGCCGAGCAATACGGTGTGGACTACAGCGCTGAGCTACGAAAACCTTAACCTGGGCAATGCCGGGATCAAATTGAATGCCATGGTGTTCAACCAGCGCTTCGAGGGGCTTTTTGGCGCAGCCAATTCCGGCACATTCCAGGATGCACGCATTGCGCCCGTAGGCACGCTGTATGATCAGTCCCGCTCCAAAGCCAATAAATGGGGAACCAAACTGTCTTTGACCAAAGACGATTTACTGGATGGCAAGCTGAAATTGACCGGCGGCTTTGACACGCTGATCGACAAAGGCGACCAGGGCCTGTATCTGACCGGACGCACGTATGTGCCAGAGTCCAAATACACCAGCTACGCACCGTTCGTGCTGGCCGAGTACAAATTGCTGGACAACCTGACTGTCTCTGCCGGTTATCGCTATGAAATGGGCCAGCTTGATGTGGAGTCGTATCGCACCCTGGCTGCCTACAAAAACGTGTCCGTGCAAGGTGGAAAGCTCAAATTCAATGAAGGGCTGTTCAGCACGGGTATTGTCTATAAACCGACGGATAATCTAACCTTGTTTGGCAGTTTCTCACAAGGATTCGATATGCCCGACGTCGGTCGTGCCTTGCGTTCGATCAACACGCCCGGACAGTCTATTGATAACTTCCAGGCACTCAAACCCATACTGACAGACAACTACGAGGTGGGTCTGCGCTACAAAAACGACCGTTTCGATTTTGACCTGAGCTATTACCAATCGAATTCAAAATACGGCGCACGGGTCGTCCCCGTCGACGGTCAGTTCCAGTTGGCACGGGAAAAGACTCGCATCCAGGGCATCGAGACCGGCCTGGGTGTTCACATCAATGACCGGCACTATGCAAAAATCGGCTACTCCTATATGCACGGCAAGTATGACAGCGATGATAACGGCAGCCTGGACGCCAAGCTGGGGGCATTGAACGTCGCGCCCAACCGCATCGTGGCAAGCTGGTCTGCCAAATGGACAGATAAACTG
This sequence comes from Pseudomonadota bacterium, assembly GCA_023423975.1. Classification (GTDB taxonomy): domain Bacteria; phylum Pseudomonadota; class Gammaproteobacteria; order Burkholderiales; family Burkholderiaceae_B; genus Advenella. Next base: position 96,122 of record JAFAEO010000066.1, on the reverse strand, counting down.
AGCTCCTTCCTGCAAGTCAATTATGCTTTCAGTCAGAAATTCGACGAAAAAGACTCGGACTTCACCGGCTATGCCCTGGTTGACTTGTCTTTGGACTATAAACTACCAAAAGGCACGATCAGCGTATCGGCAGCCAACCTGTTGAACAAGAAATACCTGACCTATTATTCGCAAAGTGGCCTGGTTGATCCGCTGCGATATTTTGCGGGTCGTGGTCGCACTGTCACTGTAGGATATTCGGTCAACTTCTGATGAACGCGCTATCACAACTGTGGACCAGGCAAACGGCGTCAAATCCGGGCCGTGTACGCACAATCGTGCCTGCGGCTGCGCACGCCGGTTCAGCCGGCTGGCGATCGCTTGGCATGCGTATCTGGTTCCTGTTGTCCGTCCTGGCCTGTACAAATGCCATGGCCGCACCGTTCACTGTGCAACATGCGCTGGGTACAACCACCATTGCCCAGACCCCGCAGCGGGTCATCACACTGTTTCAAGGGGCCACGGATATTGCCGTTGCGCTTGGCGTCAAACCACTGGCAACCGTGGAATCATGGACTGAGAAACCGGTTTATCGCTATCTGCGGCAAGATCTCGAAGGCGTGCCCATGGTGGGCCTGGAGACCCAGCCCAGCCTGGAAGATATTGCCAGGCTCAAGCCTGATTTGATCATCGCTTCCAAATTCAGAAATGAAAAAATCTACGATCTGCTTTCCTATATCGCCCCCACCGTGGCGGTGGATGAAGTATATGAATTCAGGGAAAACACACGGTTAATCGGTCAGGCATTGCATCGTCAAGCTGCCGCCCAGGCGTTGCTGGACAAATGGGATGCGCGTCTGGCACAGACCAAAAAGCGCCTTCAGGACAAATTCGGGGCGGCCTGGCCATTGTCCGTGTCGATTCTGGATTTTCGCAGCGACCATGTCAGGATCTATCTGGCAAACAGCTTTGCCGGCTCGGTGCTGGCCGATCTGGGCTTTGTCTGGAGCGAGCCGTTCAGAAAGTCCGGCTGGCCGCTGATGAAACTGACAAGCAAGGAAAGCATCCTTGTCATGGATGCCGATGTGTTCTTCGTGCAGATGCGTTCGGACAGCAGGGTCGTGCAAAACCGCTACGACGATTGGTCCCGGCATTTGCTATGGCAGCAACTGACAGCCGTAAAGAACAAGCAGGTTTATCTGGTCGACAACGTCTACTGGAGCCTGGCCGGCGGCATTCTGAGCGCCAACCTCATGCTCGATGAACTGGAACAGCTTCTTGGCTCCCCCGTTGGTCTGCAAAAATGACGACGCTGCATAAACGCTCGGGCGCTTTGGCCACGCTGACAATCGGATTCGCTTTACTGCTCCTGCTGGCGATCCTTAGCCTGTCTATAGGCAAAACATATATCGCACCCGGTGATGTGCTGGGCGCGCTGTTTAAATCCGATCCACTTGATATCAACCATATTCTGGTGAACACCACCAGGCTTTCCCGCATGACCGTTGCCATTGCCGTGGGCGCCTGCCTCGCGGTGGCCGGCGGCCTGATGCAGGCCGTGACCCGCAACCCGCTGGCCTCTCCCGGCCTGTTCGGTATCAATGCCGGTGCTGTTTTTTCAATTGTCCTGCTGGCGCCGTTGTTCGGGTCAAGCTCGCTGACCCAGTTCATGGTGCTGGCGTTTGCTGGCGCCGCGGTTGCCGGCACGCTGGTCTATTGCATCGGCATGCTCGGCAGCCGCAGCCCCTTTCGCATTGTGCTGGCGGGGGCAGCTGTTACAGCCCTGTTTGCATCATTCACCCAGGCGCTGCTGGTAATCAGCCAGGAAGGCCTGGACAGCATTCTGTTCTGGATGGCCGGCTCGGTTGCCGGTCGTGAAATAGATGCCGTGCTCACCATCTATCCTTATCTGCTGATCGGCTTTGTCGCCAGTTTCGTACTGGCCAGACATATCAATATTCTGGTTACCGGCGATGATATCGCGCGAGGTCTAGGGCAAAATACATTTGTCATTCGCTCGCTATTGAGCATCATTGTCATCCTGCTGGCTGGCGGCGCGGTGTCGTTGGCCGGCAATATCGGCTTTATCGGACTGATCGTCCCGCACATCGTGCGCCGTATTCTGCCGGGAGACTTCCGCTGGCTGCTGCCTGGCTATGCTGTTTTCGGGGCATTGTTGCTGCTGCTCGCAGACATTCTGGCTCGAGTCGTGCTGATTCCCCAGGAAGTGCCAATCGGCGTGGTCACTGCACTGATTGGTGCGCCCTTTTTTATCCACATGGCCAGAAAGGGGATGCGCAATGGATAAATGGCTGACCGTGCGCAATAACTGGTATTCACGCCAGATCAACACCAGCACGTGTACAACAATTGCAATATTGCTGCTGATCACGCTGGCGGTTGCCCTGCTGTCTCTGTCTTCAGGCAAGTACATGCTATCGTTGCCGGAAGTCTTTGACGCTTTGCGCAGCCAGACAATCGCCGATGATGCCTTTATCGTCTCCATCTTGCGTGCGCCCAGGATGCTGATGGCGCTGCTGGCCGGTGGCGCACTGGCAGTCTCGGGCCTGTTGCTGCAAACCATTATTCGCAATCCGCTGGCTTCGCCCGATATTATCGGCGTCACCAGCGGCGCATCGGCCACAGCGGTATTTTTCCTGTCGTTCATGACGTCCTGGCTCAGTGTGCAATGGCTGCCGCTGGCGGCAATGGCCGGCGGTTTTGCCGGCGCTGCGCTGGTCTATCTGCTGGCCTGGAAAAGCGGCGTTTCACCCACCCGGCTGATCCTGGTGGGGGTGGGCATATCTGCTGTGATGGTCGCCTGCACGACCATGTTGCTGGTATTCAGCCCGCTCTCCTCTACCCTGAGCGCCTATGTTTGGCTGACAGGCAGTGTCTACGGCGCGCGCTGGCATGACGTCACGACCCTATGCCTGTGGCTGTTGCCGGCCGCCATACTGCTGGTCGTGCTGGCCAGGACGCTGGCAGTCAATGAACTGGACGATGCGCTGATTATCGGCCTGGGTATTTCCATGGAACGGGCACGGCTGGTCCTGCTGGCGTTAAGCGTCTATTTAGCGGGTGCGGCCATCGCCTATACCGGCGCCCTGGGATTTGTCGGCCTGGTTGCTCCGCATATCGCCCGGCGGATAGGTGGCAAATCCGGCGTCAGTCTGATTATCGTGACCATGCTTGTCGGCGCCAATATGGTCATGATCGCCGACCTGATTGGCCGCACGCAGTTTTTGCCGCTGGATCTGCCAGCAGGTATTTTCGTGTCGGCCATTGGCGCCCCGTTCTTTATCTATTTGCTGTTGCGTGCACGTTCCTAGCACGAATGTCATTATTTTTTATGAAAGATCAATCCGAATGGATCCTATAGAAAGCCAAGACCTTACGCTGAAGTACGATACCCAGATCGTTATTGACGGGCTGAATCTGAGCATTCCCAAGGCACAGATTACGGTGTTGGTAGGCAGCAATGGCTGTGGCAAAAGCACCCTGCTCAAATCGTTTGCACGGCTGATCCGGCCATCACAGGGCACGGTCCTGCTCAACGGCAAGGATATCCACCGCCGGTCCACGGCAGCAGTGGCACGCGAACTGGCTATTTTGCCGCAAAGCCCGACAGCACCGGAAGGTCTGTCGGTTTATCAATTGGTGCGCCTGGGACGATTTCCCCACCAGAGCTGGCTGCAGCAGTGGTCAAAGGAAGATGAAACGATCGTCACTCAGGCGCTGGCGCAAACTGAACTGACCGAATTTCAGGACAGGCCGGTCGATGCCCTATCCGGCGGACAGCGCCAGCGCGCCTGGATTGCAATGACGCTGGCGCAAAACACAGACACCTTGCTGCTGGACGAACCCACCACTTATCTGGACCTGGCGCACCAGATCGAAGTGCTGGACCTGTTATACGAGTTGAATGCGACCAAAAAGAAAACCATTGTCATGGTCCTGCATGATCTGAACCTGGCCTGCCGTTATGCACACAATATGGTTGCCATTGCCAACAGGCAGGTCTACGCACAAGGCGAGCCGGCACAGGTGCTCAATGCGACCATGGTCCGGGATGTATTTCATCTGCAAAGCAAAATTGTAAAAGATCCGCTTTACGGCACCCCCATGTGCATCCCCATTGGCAAAGGAATCCAGAGTGCAGGCATTGACGCTTCCTAGGGCAGCCGGCTTTGATGCGGACCAGTGGCAGGTATTGACCACAAGGTTCATGTTGATTGATGCCAGCGAACGCCATCCCGTGTATTGCCTGCCATCTGTGGATCTGCTGGACCCTGTGCGCTGCACCAAGTTGCTGCGTGAAATCGGTCCGATCATTGGGTCTCCCACACTCAAGGTAACCGCGTCTTTGCTTGGCAAAAGAATCGCGTTTCTGAGCACGGCCGCAGCCCTGTACGCAATGACCGTGTTCGACAAAGGGCTAGATCTGTCCCTGAACAACACGGTTCTTGAATATCAGCACGACGGCAAGTGGCAATCGCGCATGCCATTGATTGATCTGACCGTCACCCGCCCGCAAGCGGGTAAACGCGCGCAATGGCGCGAGCGCATTGTGCAACAGCTGTTCGCTGAAAATCTGGCGCCGCTGTGGGCAGCGCTGAGCGCCGCCTCTGGCGTATCACCCAAAATTTTATGGGAAAACCTGGCCGTGCGTATTTATTCGCAATACGAGCGCCATATGATCGCCAGCGCCGGACAAGATAAACAGGCCCGGATCCAGGAAGATTTTGACTATTTACTGCATGCGCCCGCCTCTGTTTTCGGTGTCAAGGATAACCCGCTAGCCCAATATCATTTTGCGCACACGCAATGTGACGGCAAGCCGATCAGGATCCGCAAGACCTGCTGCTTTTATCTTCGGGCAACCACGCCGCCAGAGTACTGCTCGGTGTGCCCGTTAACGTACAACAGAAAAGCGAAAATCTGTTCAGGCGAATAACAATGCCGGGCAGACCCGGCAACTGTCGCATCTGCATCTATTGCAGGAATCAGACTATATCGCCCTGCACCAACACAACCACGGCAATCTTGTGTTTCCATTACAAGTGGCGCTGCTGCTGAGTGAACCGGAACAGGGTTTTCGTGGTGGAGAACTGGTCATGACAGAACAGCGTCCGCGCATGCAATCTCGTCCCCTTGTCCTGTCACTGCGGCCGGGAGATGTTGCACTCATGAGCACCGGCCACCGCCCTCTCAAGGGAAACAAGGGCTTTTACCGGGTCAATATGAAACATGCCATCAGCCGCGTACGCGGTGGCCAACGCATCGGGCTGGAACTCTTTTTCCATCATGCACCTGGAGGCGACCAAAGGGATACATATGAACAGGGTTCGCTACTGGACACTGACCGGAACTGACGGCAAACCTTGGCACAGCACGCGTCCTGGTAAACTGGGCGGGCACAGGCGCAGCAAAATCTATGGTTGCCTGGATTGCCGCACCGCCCTGCAGGCCATCGCGCGTGGTGGTTATGTGAAGTATCGGGTGTTTTTTGCCGATGAAGCAACAGCCATCGCTGCCGGGTACCGGCCCTGCGCGGTTTGCCTTCCGGTACAGTACGCCAGGTGGAAGACAGCGCAGGGGTATTAAGCCAACTGAAATAGCCGCGTATTCTATTGCATTTGCAGATTCGCAGCACGCACCGTATCGGCCCATAAAGCCTGCTGTTCATTGATAAAAGTTCCAAACTGCGCTGGAGTATTTCCACCTGGAGTGCCACCGAGAGATTTGAATCGCGAAACTATGTCGTCGCTGCCCAACGCCTCTTTGGCGGCCTGTTGAACTTTACTGACGACATCATCGGGCGTGCCGGCTGGCGCAATCAAGCCAAACCAGGCATTGACGACCATATTATCAATGCCCGCTTCTTTCATGGTAGGGACATCCGGCAACTGCTCCGAGCGCTTCTCGCCCGTGACCGCCAGAGCCCTGAATTTACCTGATTTGATAGACGGCATGGAACTGGGCAGGTTATCAATCATGAACGTATATTGATTGCCCAGCAGACCTGATACCGCCGGTCCTGCTCCTTTATAGGGAATGTGCTGTGCCGTCTGTTTTATCCGTTGCAGGAACATCTCTGCAGAAAGATGTGGAGACTGCCCCTTGCCCGAAGAGCCGAATGTTCTTCGCGCTTCATCGGCAGCAAGATAATCAACCAGTTCGGATACTGACTTGACCGGCGTCTCGCTGTTGACAACCAGCACGTTCGGCACCGAAATGACAAGCGTAATAGGCTTGAAATCTTCCTTTTTGTAAGGCAGCGTTTTGTACAGGCTATAGTTGATTGCATTAGGCCCCACATTACCCATGCCCAGCGTGTAACCATCAGGCTTGCTGCGCGCCAGGGCCTGCGAACCGATAATGCCCGCCGCGCCGGCCTTGTTTTCGACCACTACACTCTGACCCAGGGTTTTGCTCATTTTTTCGCCCACCAATCGGGCTGATATATCCGTTGTGCCGCCGGGAGCAGCGGGCACGATAATCGTGATGGGTTTCTCCGGCCAGGCCGCGCTGGCGGTACCTGCCAATAGGAAGATAGCCAGCAGGCTACCAGGAACAGCTTTTAAAAAGTTCATTCGTGTCTCCCGATTGTAGGTTCGATTTATGCGATCAGAGTAGCGGCTAAAGGACGGCTTTGCCATCTGTGATTCATGAAGGTATGCTTCAGCATTGTTTAATCCCGGTTTACCCGTAGATGCCGTCTGAAATAAGCGGTGGCCGTCGGTGCCCGTTGCCAGCCCCCTGCGTTCACCATCAAGGCTGCGATACCTTTTTGGTATACCTATGAACAAATTCCATATTAGACCGAACGTCGCCTCACTTATATACTCGGAAGACGAATATAAATCCGCTATCAGAGGAAATGGATATGGATGCAACCATAGTAGAAGTAAGTACGCAAATTATTGATATCCCTACCATTCGCCCGCACAAAATGTCCGTGGCCACCATGCATAATCAATGTCTGGTGCTGGTCCGTATCAAAACCTCAGATGGCATTGAAGGCATCGGCGAGGCGACCACCATTGGCGGACTCAATTACGGTGGCGAAAGCCCCGAGAGCATGAAAACCAACATTGATCGCTATTTTGCGCCATTGCTTATCGGGCAGCCTGCCTCTGGTCTGGCAACCCTGCGCCAGCGTATGGACAAGGCCATCAAGGACAACCGCTTTGCCAAATGTGCCATCGAGACTGCGCTCTACGACGCCTATGCAAAACGCCTGGGCGTGCCACTGAATGCACTGTTCGGCGGCGCTATCCATGACCGGATCAGCGTCGCGTGGACCCTGGCCAGTGGCGATACGCAAAAAGATATCGACGAAGCGCAGCAGATGCTCGATACCCGTCGCCACCGACTGTTCAAGCTTAAGGTCGGCATGCGCTCGCCCAAAGAGGATCTGAAACACATTCGTGCCATCCGAGGCGCGCTGAGCGACGAAGCCAGCATTCGCATCGACGTGAATCAGGGATGGTCGGAAACCGAGGCAACCCAGCAACTGCGTGCGCTGGCCGATGCCGGGGTCGAACTGGTGGAACAACCCATTCATGAGAAAAACCTGGCCGGCATGCAACGCCTGACGGCGCTGGGCATTGTGCCGATCATGGCCGATGAATCCCTTAAAGGGCCACAGGACGGGTTTACGCTGGCAAGTGCGCATTGCGCCAATGTCTTTGCCATCAAGATAGAACAGGCCGGTGGCCTGCAAAACGCGCGGGACTTGATCGGCATTGCACAGGCAGCCGATATCGCCTTGTACGGCGGTACCATGCTGGAGGGCTCTATTGCCACCATCGCGGCTGCGCACTTGTTCTGTACGCTGAACCGGCTTGAGTGGGGCACTGAAATGTTCGGCCCGCTGTTACTCAAGGATGAGATACTGGCCACGCCGCTGGACTATAGCGACTACACCCTGAAGATCCCTCCGGGTCCCGGCCTGGGCATCACACTGGATGAAGACAAGATTGCGTTCTATACACGCAATTAGGATCAGACGGCTGGTGCAATATAAAACCGGCTTACATAGAATGCAGCCGGTTCAAATAGAAAGAATATAGCCGGCACGATACTGAACCGTCGTGCCGGCGTAGAACAGTGTCAAATTGCAGACGGATGTCGGCACAATGCCGTTACCTGAATATCCATAAAGGGGAACAACGGCAACCCGGACAGCAGATTGTGCAACTCTTCGTTGTCCTGCACATCGAAAATACTCACATTACGATACTCGCCCACGACACGCCAGATATGCGGCCACTTGCCGGCACGCTGCAAGTCCTGCGAGTATTGCTTCTCCCTGGCCTTGATGTCCGCAGCGATTTCTGCAGGCATGTCATGAGGGATGTTTACAGTCATTTCTACCATGAATAACATATTGAATCCTTGATATTATTGGGACAAATGCAACGGTTAAATACTACACCCAAGCGCAACGGCTCGCGTCGTCACGTGTAGCCGGGCCGTCGCCTTCACTTTGCCGAAATACCCGTCTCGGACAGAATTTTCTTCCACTTTCCGGTTTCGGACTGCAGATACGTCTTGAGCTCTTCGGATGTGCTGCCGATTTTTTCGGCGCCGATGGTCTTGAACGTGGTTTTCACTTTATCTGTTTCCATCGCCTTGAGCATGGCTTTTTGCAACGTCTGAATCACCTCGACAGGCGTGCCGGCGGGTGCAAAAGTGGCAAACCAGGGACGCAACTCATAGCCGGGCAGACCGCTTTCGGCAACGGTCGGAACGTCGGGCAATGAGGCCGAGCGCTTGGTCGTGGTGATCGCCAGCGCCTTCAGCTTGCCCGCGTCAACATGTGGTTTGGCGGACGTAATACTGTCAAACATATAGTCCACCTGACCACCCAGCAGATCCGACACGGCCGGGCCACTGCCTTTATACGGCACGTGCAGCATATCCAGTTTGCCCAGATAGGTAAACAGCGCCCCAGCCAAATGTATAGAAGTGCCCACGCCGGCAGACGCATAGGTGTATTTACCGGGATTGGTTTTTGCCTGTTCCATCACGTCTTTAACCGAATTGACGTCCTTGCGGGTAGCTTGCGTCACCAGGATATTGGGCACGTCTGCCAGCAGAGAGATCGGTTCGAAGTCTGCGATCGGATCGTAGCTCAGTTTCTTGTAGAGCGACGGATTGACGGCCATGCCATTGGCTACGATCATGATCGTGTAGCCATCCGGCTTGGCGTTGGCCACCTGGGCCGCGCCAATATTGCCACCGGCACCCGGCTTGTTTTCCACGACAATCGGCTGACCCAGGTCTTTGGCAAGCGACTCACCCAGCGTACGTGCAATCACATCCATTGCGCCTCCCGGCGGAAAAGGCACGATCCAGGTAATGGGACGTTCCGGATAGGCCGCTGCCGCGGCTGTGGCAGCAAACAGACCAGCAATGGCGGTCGCTGCGCAGGCCGCTTTGATGCCGGGTGATCGACGAGTATTGTGTTTCAATTGCATCTCCATACGCGATAAGTGGCTGTGCTACTGCCGCAAGGCCTCTTTGAAGCGCCCGGCGCAGCTTGCCGTTATATAGTTTTCTTTATTATCCGTATTGTTTTCGTCCGTGTCTAAGACTATATTTGGGGTAATCAATACTTTTAAGGTATGAGTATGGAGTTAAGACAAATCCGCTACTTCCAGTGTGTAGCCCGGGAGCTGAGTTTTACCAAGGCGGCGCGAATCCTGCATATTGCCCAGCCCCCCTGAGCCGGCAGATAAAAATGCTGGAAGAAGAGCTGGGAGTGATGGTCTTTGAGCGACTGGGTCGCGGTATCGTACTGACCGATGCCGGCCGCTACTTCCTGGACCAGACCGAAAAAATGACGCAACGCCTGGAGGAAACCATCAATGCGACGCGTCGTATCGGCAAAAATGACCGTATCTGGTTCGGCGTCGGCTTTGTCCCGTCGACACTGTATGGACACATGCCGGCCCTGATCCGCCAATTGCGCCAGCTGAACACCCAGGTGGAAATCGGGCTGGTGGAAATGACGACCCTGCAGCAATTTGAAGCGCTTAAATCGGGCCGAATCGATATCGGTGTCGGGCGCATCCTGCTCAACGATGAGGAAATCGAACGACTGGTATTGACCGACGAACCCCTGGTTGTGGCGTTGCCGATCACGCACCGGCTGGCCAGTAAAGCATCGGTCCGGCTCGCGGACATCATGGATGAGCCCCTTATTCTGTACCCGGCCAAGCCGCGGCCAAGCTATGCGGATCATGTCCTGAATCTGTGCAGGCAGAAAGGATATTCACCCCAGGTCATTCAGGAAGTCAATGAATTACAGACTGCTATTGGCCTGGTGACGGCAACAATCGGCATTGCGATTGTGCCCGAATCGGTACGTCGCCTGCATCGCGATGATGTCGTATATGTAAACTTGGACGAACCGGAATTTACCTCACCCATCATGCTTAGTTGGCGCAAAAACGATCACTCGGCATTCCTTGAGCAAACGATAGGCCTGTTCAAGCGTACCGCCATATGAACATGACGCTTGCGGCTAACCTGCAAGCGATCACGATCGCAATTTCCAGTACACCGGCAGGTGCAGTAGCAAGCGCCCGGGAACCCGCTGTCGGCCAATAGCGGTGTCTGTTCATAGCTCAAGCCGCGTTCATAGTTCCAAGCGATATCCAACGCCGGTTTCGGTCAGAATAAACCGGGGCCGGGCCGGATCCTGCTCCAGCTTGTGACGCAGATGGCCCATGTAAATGCGCAGATAGTGTGTCTGATCCAGAAAAGCCGGTCCCCATATTTCAACCATCATTCGGCGTTGGGTAACGACCTTGCCGGCATTGACCAGCAACAGGCTGAGCAGGTCGAACTCTTTGGGTGTCAGGTGCAGCAGCTGGCCGGCTCGGCTGACCCGGCGCGCCTGCAGGTCCACATCAATATCGCCAAACTGATAATGGCTGGGCGTCTGCTGTGACGCTGCCGCGCTGCGTCGTAGATGCGCACGGATGCGTGCCTGCAATTCGATCACGCTGAACGGTTTGGTCAGGTAATCGTCGGCGCCGGCATCCAGGGCAAACACCTTTTCCTGCTCCTGACCGCGCGCGGTCAGCACCATGACCGTTGCATCGGAGCCGGTTCGAAAGCTGCGCAGAAATTTCTTGCCATCGCCATCGGGCAGGCCCAGGTCCATGATCACCAGATCAGGGTCAAACGCCGCGGCCACCGCAATCGCTTCTGCCACTGTGACCACCTCGGCGATTTCCCATTCCTGGTCCGGCAGGCACTGGCGAATCATTTTCCTGATATGCGCATCGTCCTCAAGCAGCAGCAGTTTTCGTTTCAGTTGCATGATTACTCCAGTACAGGCGGCATGGGCAGTACCGGCAGTTGCACCGTGAAAACGCTGCCGCCGCCCGGGCGATTGGCCGCTGTGAGGGTTCCGCCATGTAGTTGCACCAGTTGCCGGGCAATGGCCAGGCCCAGGCCGGCCCCCGTGGCGTCGGACTCGGGATGGGCACGCACAAATTTGTCGAACAACCGTTCTCGCTGTGCTTCAGTGTCGGGCAGGCCGATGCCCCTGTCAGCAACGATCAATTGAATCGAATCGTCCTGGTGAAGGGCCGATATATCTATTTGCGTACCCTGTGGGCTATAGCGCAGCGCATTCTCAACAAGATTGGCGATGACCCGTTCAATCAGCACCGGGTCGCATTCGACCAGGGGCAGGGTCGGGGCAATGCGGATATCCAGCACATGCCCCCTGGCGGACACATCCAAATGCCGGACGGCCCCCCCCACCAGCTCTTCAATGGACTGCCAGCTTTTGCTGATGTGTTGCTGGCCTGAGTCTATCTTTGCCATATCCAGCAATTTGCTCATCATATCGTGCATACAGCGGGCACGATCCAGAATAATCGCAGCCTTTTGCCTGACATGATTATCGTTCGACTCGGCCGCCAGCACCTCGGCCTCGCCGATCAGCACCGTCAGGGGCGTGCGCAGATCATGCGAAATAACATTAAGCATGGTCACGCGCAGTTTCTCCGATTCGACCTGACGCAGGAATTCATTGGCTACTTCCACGAAATGGATCCGCTCCAGCGCGATGGCGATCACATGGGCGTAGATTTCCAGTTGCTGTTGCCATTCAGGCGACAGCAGATGAGGCGCGCCTTGCATGCGTACGGCCAGCACGCCGCGAATCCGGACCGGCGCATGCAGGGGAAAATAGCGAAAGGCGTTCGCAGCCAGTGTATCGGCCCCAAAACCGGCTTTGTCCTCATTGTCAAACGCCCACTGCGCAGCCACCATATCCAGCCCTGCCACCTCATGCCCCGCCCCGGCCTCTGGCGACAACAGCGATTCATGCGCGTCGGGCAGAATGACGAACACGTCTTCGCCCAGATCGCTGAGCAACAACTTCTGGCTTTCCTGCACGATCTGTTCCTTCTGCAGGGATCCCGACAGCCGCTTGGCCAGTTCGAACAGGCTGTGAACCCGCTGCGTTTGCTGCAATGCCAACCTGCCCTGGAACCGTTGCTGCGCAGCCAGTTGGCTGATCAATGTGCTCACGGCAAGCATAACCAGCAGAGTAATCAAATATTGAATATCCGCAACCGAAAAGGAGAGCAGTGGCGGTATAAATGAAAAGTCAAACAGCGCAACGCTGCTCACCGCACAGACCAGCCCTGGCCAGCGTCCCAGACGCAAGGCCACCACCATGGTCAGCGCCAGGTACAACATCGCGATATTGGTGATCGCCAGGATCGATGAAAACGGCCACAACAGGGCCGTGGTCGCGCAGGCAAACACCAACGCAAGTCCCACCTTGCCCCAATCAACCGGTTCGCGCCGGGTAAATGCATGATCCTGCGCGCGCGCCGCTGCCTGCCGTTGCCGGCGGCAAACGCCCCCGTAAATAATGACATCGATATCCGGTCCCAGCTGCCCGACCCGCACCAGTGGAGCAAGCCGCCACCAATATCGGCGCAGAACCGATCGGTCCAGCAACAGACGGCACAGATTCTGGCTGCGGCAATATGCAACGATATCGGGCATCACATCACCATTGCAATAATGCTCGGTGGTCGTGGCCTGCAGTTGCTCGGCCTGCTGCAACAGCAACTGCCAGTCACCATTGGAGCGAGCCGGCCCTCTGCTGTTGGCTGCCTCTCGCAGAAACATCACATGCATCGGGCAGGACATCTGGCCGGACAGGCGGCTGCCATGACGGATCAGGGCCTGGGCGGCCGATTGCGTGAGCGCCGTGTCCACCACCACGAGTATGCCCTCGGCAGTGCGCCAGATCGCCTCTACGTACGTTTCATGGCGATACTGCCTAACATCCCGATGGATACGTTCGGCAGTCCGGCGCAAGGCGATTTCGCGCAACGCAATCAGGTTCCCCTTACGGAAAAAATGCTGTTTTGCCAACGGCACCTGTTCAGGCATATAGACTTTACCGGCCTGCAATCGGGCCAACAGCGCTTCGGTGGTGATATCTACCAGAATAACTTCATCTGCGTCATCAAAAACCTGGTCCGGCACGGTCTCGGTCACCCGAATGCCCGTAATGCCGCTAATGACATCGTTCAGGCTTTCCAGATGCTGCACATTCAGCGTCGTCCAGACATCGACCCCTGCGCCCAGCAATTCATCAATATCCTGCCAGCGCTTGCTATGTCGCAGCCCCGGTGCATTGGTATGGGCCAGTTCGTCGATAAGCGCAATCTGCGGCGCTCGGGTCAGCATAGCGTCCAGATCAAGCTCGCGGATATCACGGTCGCGATAATGGATGGTAGCAAGAGGGATAGACGGCACGGACAGGGCCAATTGCCGGGTATCTTCCCTGTCATGTGTCTCAATAACGCCGATAACGACGTCGTGGCCAGCCGCCAATTCCTGCTGTGCGGCCGTCAGCATGGAAAACGTCTTGCCCACGCCGGCACTGGCTCCGAAATAAATACGCAATTTTCCCCGGGCCTGCCGGGATTCTTCGCGGGCTAGCGCCTCAAGCAATTGATCAGGGTCTTTGCGGTATGGGGTCACCATAGTTCATGGTTATTCAAGAGGATGAATCGGCTATGACATCTGTATTGTATGCAAATACCGGTAGCCAGCGGCGCCGTTTGCCCGCCTACGACATGATCGTTGCACATGGGGCCAGACCAGCGCCTGACGTTGATCTGCCACCGGCCACTCATGGGTACTTGCAATCAAGCGCCAGGTTCAATGCCAGCACGTTAACTCGCGGCTCGCCGAAGAACAGCATGACCGGCTTGCGCTGAACTTTACGGATCACATCCTGGACTTGTTGCTGCGTCAGGGATCGGGCTTCGGCCACCCTGGCCGCCTGATAGTTTGCCGCGGCAATACTGATTTCCGGGTCCAGTCCGCTACCCGAACTGGTGACAAGATCAATCGGAATCGGCGCATCGCCATGCGTGGCGCGCCACTGCTGTACGCGGGCAGCCAGTTGTTGGCGGTAGGCCTGGCCCGACACGGCCAGGTTACTGGCGCCGGACGAAGCAGCGTTGTAAGGATGATCGGCCGTGGCCGATGGCCGTCCCCAGAAATAGCGCTCGCTCGTAAAGGACTGGCCGATCAGGGTGGAGCCAATATTTTTTCCCTCTTTTTCGATCAGGCTGCCGTGCGCCTGCCACGGGAAAAAGGCATAGGACAGACCGGTTACGACCAGAGGATAAACAAAGCCGGTGATAAAGGTCAAGAGTAAAAACAGGACAAGCGTTGAACGTAATATTTTCATCATGAAATTTCCTGGTGTCAAAGCACCGATAGCATCAGGTCGATAAGCTTGATACCCACAAAAGGCACGAGCAGCCCGCCGGCGGCGTAGATCAGCAGATTTCTGCGCAACAGCGCTGCAGCGCTTTGCGCACGAAAGGTTACTCCGCGCAAGGCCAGCGGAATCAACCCGATAATAATCAGGGCATTGAAGATCACCGCCGACAACACGGCCGATTCGGGCGAATGCAACTGCATGACGTTAAGCACGCCCAACTGGGGGTAAACGGAAACAAACGCGGCAGGGATAATGGCAAAGTACTTGGCCACATCATTGGCGATGGAAAACGTGGTCAGCGCGCCGCGGGTCATCAACATCTGCTTGCCGGTTTTAACAACCTCGAGCAATTTGGTGGGATCCGAGTCCAGATCGACCATATTGCTGGCTTCGCGCGCCGCCTGCGTACCGCAATTCATGGCCACGGCCACATCGGCCTGGGCCAGGGCCGGCGCATCATTCGTACCGTCGCCGGTCATGGCGACCAAATGGCCCTTTTTCTGATAATCCCGAATGATATCCAGCTTGGTTTGGGGCGTAGCCTGTGCGACATAATCATCCACCCCGGCTTCGGCTGCAATCGCCGCCGCCGTCAGAGGGTTGTCGCCAGTGATCATCACGGTCTTGATCCCCATGGTGCGCAGCTGGGCAAACCGCTCACGGATGTCCGGCTTGACCACATCCTTCAATTCGATGCACCCCACAATTTTGGCGTTTTCCGCAATGGCCAGCGGGGTCGAACCGCGTTGCGCAATCTGCCTGACCTGTTCGGCAATATCCTGAGGGATGGCGTTGCCCTGGGCCAGGCAATACTGTTCAATCGCCTGCACAGCCCCCTTGCGGATGTGCAGTACAGCGCCGTTGCTCGTAATATCCACCCCACTCATACGTGTCTGCGCAGAAAATGGGATAACCTGCCGCTCGCCGGCAGGGTCGGCAAGCGATGCCTGCATATCGCGCGCCAGCGCCCCAATACTTCTGCCTTCGGGCGTTTCGTCTGCCGTCGACGCTTCATGCGCCAGCCATGCCAGATGCTGCAGTGGCACGCCCTGGCTTGGAATAAAGGCGCTGGCCTGCCGATTGCCGTAAGTAATCGTGCCTGTCTTGTCCAGCAGCAATACATCGATATCACCTGCGGCCTCCACGGCCTTGCCAGAGCGGGCAATCACGTTTTCCTTCATCATGCGGCTCATGCCGGCGACACCGATGGCCGACAACAGGCCGCTGATCGTGGTCGGGATCAGGCAAACCAGGAGCGCGATCAGCACGATGACGCTGATCGGCTGGCCGGCGCCCGACGCAGCAACGCTATAGACCGACATCGGGTACAGGGTCGTCACGCACAGCAGGAAAATCAGGGTCAGCGACACCAGCAAAATGGTCAGGGCAATTTCATTGGGGGTCTTCTGGCGCTTGGCGCCCTCTACCATGCGGATCATCTGATCCAGAAACGACTCCCCCGGATCACTCACTACCCGGATGATCAGATAGTCGGACAGCACTTTCGTACTGCCGGTCACAGAGCATAGATCGCCGCCCGACTCACGCAGGACCGGCGCGGACTCACCGGTAATGGCCGACTCGTCCACGGTTGCCACACCTTCGATCACTTCGCCGTCGGCAGCAATCAACTGGCCTGCGTCAGTGCGAATGACGTCACCCTTGCGCAGCGTCTCCGAAGGCACTTCGATGAGGGTATCGCGCCGTACCGGATCGACATATTTGCGGGCCATCATGCTTTTTTTCAGCCCCTTGAGGCTTTGCGCCTGCGCCCTGCTGCGCCCTTCTGCCAGTGCTTCGGCAAAGTTGGCGAAAAGCACCGTAAACCACAACCATAACGTAATGGCAATCGTAAACCCGTGACTGCTCTGGTCGCTGAACCAGAACCCGGCAATACTGTAGAGCGCCGTCAGCAGGCTGCCGACATAAACAACAAACATGACAGGGTTACGCATCTGGATGCGTGGATCCAGCTTCAGAAAGGTGTCGCGCAACACCTGCGCTGGTTT
Organism: Pseudomonadota bacterium; assembly: GCA_023423975.1. Lineage (GTDB taxonomy): Bacteria > Pseudomonadota > Gammaproteobacteria > Burkholderiales > Burkholderiaceae_B > Advenella. The sequence continues at coordinate 79,340 of JAFAEO010000066.1, read as the reverse complement.
AATGCCATCTTTCATTGATAAGACTTTACTCATGCGTTACTCCGCTGACTGAACTGAAAACAACTGCACATGCTCGGCTATAGGGCCCAGGGCCAGCGACGGAATGTATGTCAGCGCCCCCATGATCAGCACCACGCCAATAAGCAGAACGCCAAACAGGACACCATGGGTGGGCATGGTGCCCACATTGACAGGCACCCGCTGTTTTGCTGCCAGATAGCCGGCGACGGCCAGTACTGCGCCAATAACCGCGAACCGTCCTGCAAACATGGCCAGCGCGAGCATCAGGTTGTAAAAGACGTTGTTGGCAGACAGGCCGGCGAATGCACTGCCATTGTTATTGGCTGCAGAGGTAAAGGCATACAGCACCTGCGACAGGCCATGCGCACCCGGGTTACCCAACGAGGCGACGCCAACCTCAAGCACAACAGACAGGGCCGTGCCAGCCAGGATCAGAAACGGCGGCACCAGCAGGGCCAGGGCAATCATTTTCATTTCCTGCATTTCAATTTTCTTGCCCAGGTATTCCGGTGTTCGCCCGATCATTAAACCGGCAATGAACACAGCCAGGATGACGAATATCAACATGCCATACAAACCGGAGCCGACCCCGCCGAACACGACCTCGCCCAGTTGCATCAACAGCAATGGCACCATGCCGCCCAGCGGCATGAACGAATCATGCATGGCCACCACTGCACCGCAAGAAGCTGCCGTTGTCACAGCGGCAAACAGGGCCGAGCCCACAATCCCGAAGCGCACTTCCTTGCCTTCCATATTGCCGCCCGACTGCAACAAGGCCTGCGCACCCTGGTCAACAGAAATGCCAGACAAAGCAGGATTGGCCTGCTGCTCTGCCAGCAGCACGCACACGGTCAGCACCACGAAAATCACCGACATGGCGGCGTAGATGGTCCAGCCCTGCCGGCGATCACCGACCATGCGCCCAAAACAGAAACACAGGGCCGCAGGGATCAGCAGGATCGCGATCATTTGTACAAAGTTGCTGAATGCGCCCGGATTCTCAAAGGGGTGGGCAGAATTAACGTTAAAAAAGCCGCCGCCATTGGTCCCCAGCAACTTGATTGCTTCTTGCGAGGCTACCGGCCCCATGGCAATAGTCTGCTGCCCGCCATCGAGCGTATCGATGACCAGCGATGGCGAAAAATTCTGGATCACACCCTGGCTGACGAACACCAACGCCAGAATGATCGACAGCGGAACCAGCGCATATAACGTTATTCGGGTGATATCCACCCAGAAATTGCCAATATGGTTCTGACTTTTACTTGTGAATCCGCGGATCAATGCAAAAACCACGGCAATTCCCGTCGCTGCCGACAGGAAATTTTGTACCGCCAGTCCGGCCATCTGGACCAGGTAACTCATGGTGGTTTCCCCGCCATAGCCCTGCCAGTTGGTATTGGTCACAAAACTGACCGCCGTATTGAAAGCTGAATCGGCAGACACCGCGCCCATATGCTGCGGGTTCAACGGCAACCACTGTTGAACCGTTTGCAACAGAAAGACGGCGAGCAGGCCGACAATATTGAACAGCATCAGCGACAGCAAATAACGCTTCCATCCCATTTGCACCGTGGGATCCACGCCGGAAAATTGATAAATACCGCGCTCCAGCCGATTGAACAGCTGTGGGCGCAGCGTTGCTGCAGGGCGCGCTATCCGGGCCAGCAGCCGGCCAACCGGCAGCGCCAACGCTGTCAGGACAGCCATGAAAAGGACGAGGTTAAGCCAGGCCTGGGTGCTCATATCAGAATTTCTCCGCATTCAACAGTGCGTAAACCAGATAGACAAGCACCAGCACGGCAACAAATGAGCACAGAAAGAGAAGCATTGTTTCCATGATAGACGATCAATCCGAAAGTAAGGGACACGGCAGATCGTACGAACATTGGTGTAAAAATAAGGTAAAAATTATTTTTACCTGCAGAATCAAGACATTGGATCTGGGCGGCGCCAGCAGACAGCGCTTGCCTTGTCAATTGCAACGGTATTGGCGCAGCCCCCGCCACACAACCGTGGACCACTTGCCCTTTTATGAGCGCGCTAATATGACAATCCTTAAATGACGTACCCTTTATGACAATTCTTATATGCCAGTCGCAATTGAATGCGCTAATGCCGCCAGCAGCCAGCGCCGCAACCGTACGGCGTGCTCCCATTTGGCATGGCCTCAACTTACCGCAACGCTGCCAGATCGGCCACGTCCAATGGGTTAGTCGCCGCTGCGGACCACCAACAGCCGGTTTGATTATCAAATATGGTTTATAAAGGAGCATGCGGGCGCTGCAGACGCTTGCGCATGACCGCTGCCGTTGCAGAATCTTGTGATGAGCGTTGCAAAGCACAGCCGCTTTGCGCGGGCATAGTCCCCCTCATGCCGACGCTCATATTGTGATAAACCAATATTGATGAGACATGAAAAAATACGATGTATTTGAATCTGCCTGCCCGGGATGGATCACAAGAACATTTGCGATGATCGCCCTGGCACTGGCGATCGGCCTGTTTTCCGGTGCTGTCCGGGCACAGGATCAAGGTGCAGCATCCAGGCAGGTAACAGTCGGCGTTTATGAAAGCCCGCCTTTTGTGATACGGGAAAACGGGCAATATGCCGGCATGGCAATCGAGCTTTGGCAGTCGCTTGAGGACAAACTGCGGCTATCATCAACCTATCGAAGCTATCCCTCTTACCGCAAACTCATAGAAGCGGTGAGTAACGGTGAGATAGACGCTGCTGTCACCAATCTTACGATTACCAGGCAACGGGCGCAATCAATCGCGTTTACACAACCGTGGTATGACTCGGGCCTGCGAATCATGACGCCGAGCAAGGGCACAGGTTCGTTTCAGAATATTATCGACGGGCTATCGGACAGCGGGCACTTGACCACCTTTGCCTGGCTGCTGATTATCGCCCTGTTTGCGACGGTCATTATTACATTGCTGGATCGCAGTCTGGATAGCGAATTTCCACGCAAATGGCGGGAAGGCCTGGCTGACAATTTTTTCCACACCATGTCGATCATGACCACCGGCAAGACCACGCACAAAAACCTGTTTGGCTGGATTGGCCGCATATGGTCGGCATTATGGATGGTACTGGGCGTGGCCATCATTGCCTATGTCACCTCATCGATCACAAGCGTCATGACAACAACGTCGCTGACCAGCCAGATTCATTCGCTGTCGGACCTGTCCGGCAAAACTGTGGGGGTCCTGGGCGGCAGCGTGGGCGAAGACTATATCCAGAACCTGGGAATAAGGACACAAAACTATGACACGCTGGACGCGTCGATCCAGGGACTGATAGCAGGCGAGGTTGATGCGCTTGTAGGAGATGCGCCCGTGCTGGAATACTTTGCCCATTCCCAGCCCGGACAACCCGTTCGCCTGGTTGGCGCCGTGTTTCATCCGGACAAGTACGGGTTTGGTTTTCCCCTGCAAAGCGAGCTGTTGCGGCCCGTCACCCTGGAGTTGCTTAGTTCGCATGAGCGCGGCGACATACACAAGTTGCGCGTGAAGTATTTCGGCAATACGCGTTAGCCGGCAGATGCCCCTGCTGGCTGACGTTGCCTGGTATTTATTCGGAATAGGCCTTGAACTGGCCTGATTGCTCGTCGCGAACGAACAATACACCGGTAGCCACGCCAAAATAGGCGCCATGCAGTTTCAGCAGGCCCGCCTCGACGCGTTCGCGAACGGCTGGAAAGGTCATCAGATTGGTCAGGCTATATTCGACAACGGCCCACTCCAGTTGCCGAATCCAGCTCTCACGATCTTGCGTTGGCGGCCCAACGCGCTCGACCACCGGCGCGATCTGGGACATCCATTTACCAATGAAATCCCGCTTGGATAACGGTGCCGCGTTATTGGCAAACGCCGCCACGCCACCGCAACTGGCATGACCCAGCACGACGATGTGCTTGACCTGCAGGGCATTGACCCCGAATTCGATGGCGGCACTGGTGCCGTGATAGGACGACTCAACGTCGGTTTCACAGGGCGGCACCAGGTTTGCGATATTGCGCACCACAAACATTTCGCCCGGTCCCGCATCAAAGATGGCCTCGGGCGCAACGCGGGAATCTCCGCAGCCAATGACCATGATTTCCGGGTGCTGGCCACTTTTACCAAGTTGCTCATAGCGCGCGCGCTCGCGTTCGAGCCGGCCATGAAGAAAAGAAGCGTAGCCATCGGTCAACCGTTGGGGGAACATATGCGAGTCCTGAATTATTCAAAATTTAAGCCGCTTATTTTACTCTTATTTTTTTTCGACCCGGGCCGCAGAACTGTCTATAAGCGATCCTGCGCGTAAAACGCCCTCATTAGCGGTGAAAATTACATGAAAAATCGCAAAAATCGGCAAAAATATCTTGACAGCGCGGCAATCGCCGCTATACTTCTACCATCAAGGGGAGTAGCTTTATTCCGCCGCATCGTCATTACGGTTGTCATGCAGTTATTTGCAGACGCCCGGTGCCCGGGCAACACATCCATGTTGCAGCAAGACCTTGCCACCAAGGGCAAGGTCCATCCTCAGATAAATGATGGCCTGTGTCCTTGCGGATCAGGCCGTTTTGTTTTGTCTGATGCTCCTCTCAGACTCGTCGTGTACCCTCCCGGGATTCACGAACCCGACAGGCGTCCCGATCCGTTTCATTCCAACATTCAATTAGACGGATTCATGGTGAATTATGCTTGAACTTTTACAGACACTAAGCTGGGCAGCGGTTTTTCAAATTATCCTGATTGATATCCTGCTGGGCGGCGACAATGCTGTTGTCATTGCACTGGCCTGCCGCAACCTGCCGAAAAAGCAGCGGATGCAGGGCATTCTGTGGGGTACCGCCGGTGCCATTATCCTGCGGGTTGCATTGATCGCTTTCGCGCTGACGCTGCTGACAGTACCTTTCCTGAAGATCATAGGTGCACTGCTGCTACTGTGGATTGGTATTAAATTGCTGATCCCGGAAGATGATGCCCATGGCAATATCCAGGGCGGGACAACTGTTTTCTCGGCATTCAAAACCATTCTCATTGCTGACTTTGTCATGAGCCTGGATAACGTGATTGCCATTGCCGGTGCAGCTCAGGGAGCAAATCCCGAGCATCAGCTTGGCCTTGTGATCTTCGGCCTGGTCGTCAGCGTTCCAATCATTATCTGGGGTAGTACGCTTGTGCTCAAATTGATCGACCGCTTCCCGAGTGTCGTACTGTTTGGCGCGGCACTGCTGGGCTGGATCGCCGGCGGAATGTTGATCACCGACATCTTCATTGTGGAAAGATTTGGCGAGCCTTCTACCATGATAAAGCTGGCTGCTGAGGTTATCGGTGCCCTGCTGATCGTCGTAGTAGGACGCACGATCGCACAGCGCAAAAAAGCTGCAGCTGCGCTGCGCAACGCATAATGGAACGTTGTGCGCGCACCGGTCTGACTGGTGCAAGCGCACGACGCGGCATAACGGCGTACATCAGCCGCGATTGAACTGCAAAGCGCCACCAGGCGTGAACCCGGCCAATCGCGGCAGTTTCCTCCAAATTACATATGCACTAAGCGCATATGTAATTTTTTTTGCCTGCGGCATTTGCACACAGCGCAGCCTCGCGGCCATCGATTATTGAACAATTGCCAAAGTTATTGGCGCATGCCGATGGCCAGGCGATTGAATGCACTCATCAAGGCAATGGCAAAGGTCAGATCGGACACCTGCGCATCGCTAAAGTGCAACTTGAGCGGGTCAAAGTCTTCGTCCGGCGCACCGGTCTTGTCCACATGGGTAAGCGCTTCGGTCCATGCCAGTGCGGCGCGTTCACGCTCGCTAAAACGTTCACTGGCGCGCCATCCGGCCAGCGCGTCCAGCTTGGCAGTGGCAATATCGCCGGCACGAAGTTCCCGGGTGTGCATTTCCAGACAGAACGCGCAGCCGTTGATCTGCGACATGCGCAACCATACCAGTCCGATCAATTGCTTGCCAAGACTGCTTTTTTCCAGCGCCTTCTTGGTTGCGCCCAGTCCCTGATAGGCCTCGGGCGACAAGGTCCAGTAAGGTAAGCGAAGGATACTCATATAAAAAATCTCCGGTTAAAGACAGGTTGGATCGGGCGGCCATAACAGTGAACGCAATAGCAAAGGTGCGGGCTGTTCGCTGCACGGCCGGCAAATCATCTGAGCGATAATAGGGCAACAATGGCCTATCGTATAGGTGCAAGAAACAGCTAATTAGATAGGCCATACATCAACAAAAGACATAGAGTTACTCTTCAATTATGCCTTCGGTTGCATATTCACTTGAAAGCATATATCATTGAGCCCATAAAATGCAGATCACATTCATCTTTTGACGCCATCACCGATGTACGGCTGTCAACATGACAGACTTGCTAGCGAATTCGCATCCAAAATTCGCATCCAATTTACGCATTTCATTCACGCAGAGGCCAGAATCATGCCCAAAAAACCCAGCAAAGAGACGACGCCCGGTACTGATCGTGATGCCGACAAAGGCGGCAAACGTGCACGCACCGCAGCCGGGCAGGTATTGAAAGTGGCGACACTCAAAGAGCTGCGCAAGGCCACCGGCCACACCCAGGAGGATCTGGCCATTGCGCTGGATATTGGCCAGGGCACCATCTCGCGCATAGAAAAGCGCAGCGACATGCTGGTGTCTACGTTGCAGCATTACATTGAAAGCCTGGGCGGCAAGTTGCAAATCGTTGCCGCATTTAGCGATCGTCCATCCATTGTGGTGGAGCGCCTGGGCAAGAAAATACCACCTCATCAAAAAAATACTTCCATGAGTTCTCCACAAGCTATGACATCTGTTGACACCTGATACACCATGCAAACGCCTTCTACCCCTTACTACCTGATCGATAAATCTGCGCTATTGCGCAACCTGCAAGTCATCGACTACATCCGCCAGCAGTCTGGCGCCAAAGTATTACTGGCGCTCAAGTGCTTTGCGACCTGGTCGGTTTTTGATCTGATGCGCCAGTATATGGATGGTACGACGTCTTCATCCCTGTATGAAGTCAAGCTCGGCTACCAGAAATTCGGCGGTGAAACGCACGCATACAGCGTGGCCTTTGCAGATCATGAAATTGAAGAAGTGATCGCAAACTGCGACAAAATCATCTTCAACTCCATCAGTCAGCTCACGCGTTTTGCGCCCGCAGCCGGCGACAAACCAATAGGCCTGCGCGTCAACCCGGGCGTCAGTTGCGCCGGCTTTGACCTGGCCGACCCTGCCCGCCAGTACAGCAGGCTGGGCGAAAGCGATCCGGCACGCATTCTGTCTGTGCTGGACAAGCTCGATGGCATCATGATTCATAACAATTGTGAGAATGGCGATTTCGCACGTTTTGATCAGTTGCTTACCCAGGTTGAACAGAACTACGGCGCGATCCTGCCTCACCTTAAGTGGGTCAGCCTGGGCGGCGGCATCAGCTTTACCGCAAAAGACTATCCGCTGGATGCGTTTTGCGAGCGCCTGCAGCGATTTGCCCAGCAATACAACGTGCAGGTGTATCTGGAGCCGGGCGAGGCCGCCGTGCGCCACAGCACAACGCTGCAAGTCAGCGTCCTGGATATTGTAGTTAACGAAAAACAGTTGGCGATTGTAGACAGTTCCACCGAAGCCCATATGCTGGACCTGTTGATTTACCGTGAAACCGCGCCGGTGGGCCAGGACACCGGGGAACACGCCTACATGGTTTGCGGCAAAACCTGTCTTGCAGGCGATATTTTCGGCGAAGGCCGCTTTGCCCGGCCGCTGCAAATTGGTGACCAGATTGCCATTGGCGACGCCGGCGGCTACACCATGGTAAAGAAAAACTGGTTCAACGGCATTCATATGCCTTCCATCGCCGTCAAAGACGAGGATGGCTCCGTGCGCGTCGTGCGCGACTTTTCCTTTGACGACTACGTCAACAGCCTGTCCTAGGACCAAGGCTGCTTGTATTTAATAATTTGGGGGATTATCCAATGAAACGCAACGTTCTGATCATCGGCGCCGGCGGCGTCGCACACGTGGCAGCACACAAATGCGCACAGAACAATATTTTGCTTGGCGACATACATATTGCATCACGCACTGTGGCCAAATGCGAAGCCATTATTGCCTCTATCAAGGACAAGGGCAATAAACATGGCCCCGGCCGCCTGCAGGCACACGAGCTGGATGCACTCGATATTGAGGCCACAAAAACGCTGATCCGTGAAACTGACAGCCAGATTGTCATCAATGTTGGCTCGCCTTTTTTGAATATGTCAGTCATGACGGCCTGCATAGAAACCGGTGCAGCCTATCTGGATACCGCTATTCATGAGGATCCGGACAAGGTATGCGAAGCGCCACCGTGGTACGGCAACCATGAATGGAAACGACGCGATGCCTGCCAAAAAGCCGGCGTGACAGCCTTGCTGGGCGTTGGATTCGATCCTGGCGTGGTCAATGCCTATGGCCGTTTTGCCCTGGATACCTATTTTGACCAGGTCGACTCCATTGACATCATCGACATCAACGCCGGCAGCCATGGCCGCTACTTTGCCACCAACTTCGACCCTGAAATCAACTTCCGGGAGTTCACCTCTACCGTCTGGTCCTGGGAGCAGAACCGCTGGAAAGCCAGCAAGATGTTCGAGCATCGTCAGCAATGGGAAATGCCCGTGGTGGGCAATCACACAACCTACCTGACCGGCCATGACGAGTTGCATTCCATGTCAAAAAACCTGGGCGTTCCCAACATCCGGTTCTGGATGGGTTTTGGCGACCATTACATCAATGTGTTCAACGTTCTGAACAGCCTGGGCCTGCTCTCTGAAAAACCCATTCGTACGGCAGAGGGAGATGAAATCGTACCGCTCAAAGTGGTCAAGGCTGTGCTGCCCGATCCCGCATCACTTGCCCCGGGGTACACGGGCAAAACCTGCATTGGCGATCTGGTAAAGGGCATGAAGAATGGCGTGCCGCAGGAAGTGCTTATCTATAACATTTGTGATCATGAAGAGAGCTACGGAGAAGTGGGCAGCCAGGCCATTTCATACACTGCTGGTGTACCCGTTGTCGCAGCAGCCATGCTGATTGCCGATGGCACATGGGACGTCGGGCACATGGTTAATGTCGAGGAACTGGATCCCGCACCGTTTATTGAACTCATGAACCGGATGGGTCTGGTTACACGCGTACGCGACGACAAGGGCGATCGCGTGCTGGAGCCGCAAAAAGAGTTGTTGATGCTGACTGCTGAAGTGGAGTCCGACAGCACGGTAGCTTTCGACTATTTTGCGCACGACCAGGCTGTGCTTGCAAAAAGCCCGCCATCCCGACAGAACGACATGATGGCAACGCGGCAACGCCTGACCGGCTGATTGTTACCCGGATGGGTTGCAGTAAATAATCAAAGCGTAAGCAATCAAAGCGTAAGTAATCAAAGCGTCAGCCCCTATCCTGTTTGCGGGGGTTGACGCTTTCATGCAGTGACCCCATTACCCGAGGGCTTAAACTGCGAGCCTGGCCTTCAATGCTTCAAATTCAGTGGGGTGCGACTGCTGCACGAGTGCCAATAGACGCTCGATAGACTCCAGTTCCTTTTGAGCAGACTCCAGATACCCGTTCTGCTTTAGTCTTTTGTAGATATCAATCTGCTCTATCAGCCCATCACGATCGAATGTCAGTTCAGCGTTCACCAATTTACTCTCCGCCATATATATTGATACCGAGCAGAGAGTCTATTACATAGACAAGTCATATTTATTACAAGGCCTGCGCTCTGCGTGACCATAGACAACTTGTCGCGATAAACCACTGCCCCTTGTCGACAAAAAGTATAAATCATCAAAAAAAACATGCGTAGCAACGCTGGGCATGCCAGACAAATCACACTATTAAATCTGTTCTTTTTATTTTGATATTCGGTCCTTGATTCACTTTGCTTTTAGCCTAAGGACAGACCATGCTCGCTTATTGACCCGTGAACGCTGGTTGCTGCAGTGTCTGCGGTACGGAGGCCTCCGCTGGCAGGTGGTTCCACCAATCGCCCAGCGCATCTATCAGCGGCACAAGCCCCTGCCCTGCCGTCGTCAGGGAATATTCCACACGCAAGGGATAGCCCTCAAACACCTTGCGTTGGACAATGCCGGCATTTTCCAGTTTGCGCAATTCAAACGTGAGCATCTTATGCGAGACCGTTGGATTGTCCCGCTTCAGATCACTGAATCGCTTGACGCCGTCTTTCAGATAATAGACCAGCAGCGTCGGCCAGCGCCCGCTCAATACCTGCATGACTTCTTCGATGGGACAGTAAGAGACCAGATCTTTCATGATGCCTCCGATAGTGGTTACCAAAAAGTGCGTAATTTACATGGAACTGAATATGCATCGATAATGCATGCGCAAGCCACACTGGCTATCACACATGAATTACGGAGAATATTTGATGGAACCGATTTTACTCTATGGCGTTCCCGCCGGCAGCTCCATGGGACTAATTGCAGCCATGGAATGGCTGGGCAAGCCATATCGCCTGTGCCGGGTAGACATGCTAAGCGAAATGCAGGAGCCGCCCTATCTGCGCATCAATCCCAGGAGGGAAACGCCGGTCCTTATTACCGATCAGGGACAAGTCCTGACCGAGACCATGGCGATTGCCAACTGGCTGCAGGACAGCGACACCGAAAGACGAATCAGCTTTGCACCCAGGTCTGCTGAGACTGACCGCATGCATCAGCTCATGGCCTTTATCAACACGGGGTTCACCGGCGCTTTTGTCCCGCTGTGGCAGGCATGGGAAATGGAAAACCCGGACCCGCAAGTAAAAACGATATTACAGCAAGTGGGCAATGCCGGCGTCATCAATCGTCACGACAAACTGGAGCAAATGGTCGGCGACAACCCGTTCCTGCTAGGCGCGCATCCCTGTCTGGCCGATGCCATTTTTACAGGCGTAGCCCGATGGCTGGCAATCCACCAGGTGGCCGAGCCCACCCGATGGCCCAAAATCGCTGCCATGCGCGAGCGCATTAGCCGCACGCCTGCTGTCTCCTTTGCAACTGCAATAGAAGATGGCGAAACACCGGCAGGATCCGGTGTGTTCCTGGGTCATGTGCCATTGAGTGAGGTGATCGAACGGTTCGGTGCCTGATTTTTTGATAGGGGTAACCTGTAAGCGGCCTCCTAATGGCCGTCTACAGGCCCCTGTAACCCTTGCCCTTGCTATCTGCTTCTCCTGACCCGGATAATCATTCACACACGATCACGCCACTGCGTATCATCAAGAATCCGTTGCAGGGCAACAGGCCACTCGAACGTCCGGTCAGCTTACACAAAAACAGAACGCTCCATTGATGACTTTTCATAACGGCCATGGCCCAGTCTCCTAAGATACGTAAAAATAGATTTGATCAGGAGACAGTAAATGAAAGAGAGCAGCAACGTATTGGGTTTCATCGGGGTTGGCGTGATGGGCGAGTTCATGTGTGCCAATCTGATTCGCAGTGGCAAGGGCAAGATCCACGTTTATGATGTCCAGCCCGAGCCGGTTGGGCGCCTTGAAGCAATGGGCGCTATCGCCGCAGGATCTCTGAAAGAGATGTCACAGGATACCGACATTGTGTTTCTTTCCCTGCCAAGCATCAGTCAGGTCGAAGAGGTCTGCCTGGGCGATGGCGGGCTATTCTCGGAGGGCAACAGCCGCATTAAATTTGTCGTGGATATGAGCACCAGCGACGTCGCCCGCACGCGTGAACTGGCTCTGGCATTGCAAAAACAGGGCGTCACACTGATTGATGCGCCGGTTGCCCGCATGCGGGAGGCCGCAAAAAACGGCACGTTGCTGATTACCGTTGGCGCCGAACCGAATACCTTCGAGATGATCAAGCCCTATCTGGAAACCATGGGCAGCGATATTGTCCTTTGCGGACAAACAGGATGCGGTCAGGTCGTCAAGATAATGAACAACATGATTGTCTTCATGACGGTGCAGGCGCTTGCCGAATCACTGGTTATCGGCAAGCGTGCTGGTGTAGACCCGGCTCTGATGTTCGATGCGCTGACAAAAGGCTCTGCCGATAGCTTTGTATTGCGCAATCCCGGCCTCAAGGCATTATCCAAAGATACATTCCCGGAAAAAACCTTCCCTACCGAATATGCCATCAAGGATATCAGGCTGGCGCTGACGCTGGCCGAAGATGGAAAGGTCGATGCCAAAGCCGCCAAACTGACGCACTCGCTGCTTGAGCAGACGCGCGATGCGGGGTTCGTCAAGGAGTACTACCCGGTCATGGTCAAACTGATCGAAAAAGGTTACGCATAGCCAACGGCGGTTCCTCAAAGGAAATATCATGAATAGAAAAACAGTCGGAGCCGGGCTACTGGCTGCGTGCGCGCTTGTCTTGCCGCTAGCGGCTGCTGCAGCCTATCCCGAAAAGCCGGTGACGCTGGTCATCGGATTCTCAGCCGGCGGGCCTACCGATATCGTAGGACGGTATCTTGCCCAGGGCCTGTCCGAAAAACTCGGGCAAACCGTCGTCGTAGAGAACCGCCCGGGTGCAACGGGCGTTCTGGCCCTGCAATCGGTAAAGAAGGAAAAGCCGGATGGTTACACCCTCATGCTGGGCAGCAGCAGCACCTTGTCGATCGAACCGGTATTCAAGAAAAATGTGAAATTCGACGTATTCAAGGAATTGACCCCGATCGCCCCGGTTGCCAGTTATCCGTATCTGCTGGTCGTGCCCGCCTCCTCGCCTTACAGTTCCATCAATAGCCTGGTGCAAGGCGCAAAGAAACAACCGGGCGCCCTGACTTTTGCCTCTGCAGGAAATGGCGCAGTCAACCACCTGGCCGGCGAATGGTTCAAAAGCCAGACGGGTATTGATATTACGCATATCCCTTATAAGGGTGACTCTGCCGCAGTATCCGATCTGGTGGCGGGGCGCGTTGATATGGCGTTCCTAAGCATTATCGCAGCAGACCCTCAAATAGCCGCAGGGAAAATGAAGGCCCTGGGCATCGCCAGTACCGGACCGTCCCAACTGAAGCCGGGCATGCCAACCGTTGCCAGCGAAAGCGGTATCGATGGCTTTAGCGCAGAGCCCTGGAATGGCGTACTCGGGCCGGCAGATATGCCACCGGAAATTGTCGCCAAGCTCAATGCTGCCATCACAGAGGTCATGTCAACCGACCAGGCCAAGGAAAAACTGGCAACGCTGGGGCAGTCTCCCTTTGTCGGCACTGCCGATGAGTTCGCTGCTCATATCCGGTCCGAGATGACGCGCTGGTCGGGTGTAATCAAGAAAGCCAACATAGAACAAGTGGAGTAGACCTATGCAATACACACAACTTGCCCTGTTGATTGACGGGCAGTGGATCGACGCAACCGGCAGGGAAACACTTGAGGTAATTGATCCAGCCACAGAACAGGTGCTGGGAAAACTGCCGATGGCAACGCAGCATGACGTGGCCAGCGCCATTGCGGCCGCCGATAAGGCATTTGCCCAATGGCGGGATACCTCGGCCCTTGCCCGCGCGGACATTCTGCGGCAGACAGGCGTCCTGTTGCGACAGCGGCAGCAACAGATTGCCCGAACCATCACCTACGAATTGGGCAAACCCCTGGCCGAAGCCATGGGCGAAGTGATTGTCGCTGCGGAAATGTTTGAATGGGCAGCTGAAGAAGCCCGCCGTCTTTACGGGAGGATTATTCCCAGTCGCAATCGTGACATTCGCCAGATGGTTGTTCAGGAGCCGGTAGGACCGGTCGCGGCATTCGCGGGCTGGAACGCGCCGGCCATTACACCCTCGCGCAAGATTGCAGGTGCACTGGCTGCCGGATGCACGATGGTGATCAAGCCGTCCGAAGAGACCGCCGGCGTGGCACTGGAAATCGCCCGTGCCGTGGTGGATGCAGGGTTTCCGGCCGGCGTGCTTAATGTCGTATTCGGTGACCCGGGCAGTATTTCGGAGCAGTTGATGGTGGCACCGGAAATCAAAATGGTCACCTTTACCGGATCCACTGCAATAGGTAAACATTTGGCGGCCCTGGCGGCGCCGACCCTCAAGAGACTCACACTGGAACTGGGCGGGCACGCACCTGTCCTGGTGTTTGACGATTGTGATATTGACGAAGCAGTCAAAAACATTACTGCTGCCAAATTCAGAAACTCCGGCCAGATCTGCACATCGCCCACACGCATCTATGTGCAGGATTCGATTTATGAAGCCTTCATCGCAAAAATGGCCGACGCCGTCAGCAAAATCTCGGTAGGCAATGGCTTTGACAACGACGTAAAAATGGGCCCCATGGCAAACCCGCGGCGACATGCGGCCATGGAACAACTCATTGACGATGCGGTAGCCAACGGAGCCAAGATTGTTGCCGGCGGCCAGGTCATCAAAGGCAAAGGTTGGTTTGTGCAGCCCACGGTAATCCGGGATTTCAACAACCAGTGTATCGCCGCCAATACCGAACCTTTCGGCCCCCTGGCGCTGATCCGGTCGTTTTCAACGTTTGACCAAGCAATCAGCGAAGCAAATCGCCTGCCCTTTGGACTGGCCTCTTATGTGTTCACCCTCAACAGCCGGACAGCCAAACGGGCCTCCGACATGATCCAAAGCGGTGTGGTATGTATTAATCATTGTCAGGCCTCCTTGCCGGAAACGCCGTTCGGCGGGCTCAAAGACAGCGGCCTTGGCAAGGAAGGCGGCATCGAAGGTCTGGAGCAATTTATCAATACCAAGTACATCAGCCAGCTATAAATAACAATATCAGCCAGGAGACAATTATGAAAATGAGAAAATTGGCAATCAGCATGGTCGCGCTCTGCGGTGGCTATGCAAGCGTTGCTAGCGGTGCCATATCCGATGACGTTGTAAAAATAGGCGTATTGACCGACGTATCCGGCACCTATTCCGGTAACGTTGGCCCAGGATCCATTCTTGCCACCAAAATCGCTGTCGAAGAATTTGGCGGCAAGGTTCTGGGCAAACCTGTCGAAGTGATTACCGCCGATCATCTGAACAAGGCAGATGTGGGCTCGGCCAAAGCGAGGGAGTGGCTGGACCGCGAGAATGTCGACGTAATTACTGAGCTGGGCAACAGCGCAGTCGCACTCTCGGTCATGAATCTGGCAAAAATCAAAAACAAAATGACCATTGTGACAGGCGCCGGTGCATCACGTATCACGGGCAAAGACTGTTCACCGACTAACCTGATGTGGGTCTACGATACTTACGCGTTGGCCAAGGTCGGCACCGTGCCGCTGGTGCAAGATGGTGCAAAAAAATGGTATTTTCTGACCGCGGATTATTCATTCGGTCATGCGCTGGAAAGCGATGGTCAGCGCTTTATCAAGGAGAGCGGCGGCCAGGTTATTGGCAGCACCCGGTATCCTTTCCCCGGCAATGATTTTTCTTCGTTTCTGCTGACAGCACAGCAAAGCCAGGCAGATGCAGTGGCCTTTGCCAGCGCCGGCGCAGATTTGCAAAATGAAATCAAACAGGCCAATGAATTTGGCCTGACTGCCAGCCAGAAAATCGTTGCCATGCTCATGAGCATTACCGATGTGCACGGCGTAGGTCTGCAGGCGGCACAAGGCATGAACTTTGCCGAGACCTTCTACTGGAATATGGACGACGAGACCAGAAAATTTTCCAGCAGGTTCTATAAGGAAATGAAAAAAATGCCAACTGCATTGCAGGCTGGCCAATATTCTGCGGTCTTGAACTACCTGCGTGCCGTCGAACAGGCAAAAAGCGATGATGTGGCTGACGTCATCAAAGCCATGAAAACCATGAAAATACACGATGCCTTTGCCAGAAACGCCTCTTTGCGTGAAGATGGCAAGCTGATACACGACGTGTACCTGGTTTCCGTGAAAAAACCGGAGGAGTCAAAAGAACCTTGGGATTACTACAACATAGAAAAAACGGTTGCGGGCACCGAGGCTTTCAACCCACTGTCCGAAAGCGAATGTCCGCTGGTCAAGGGGAGTAAATAACCGTGGACAGGCAGTACCAGGTATATGCCCTGAAATATGCAACCGTCGTGCGCCATGCGGCAGACAACTTTCTGCACAAAGATGCGCACGATGGTCCGATGCCGCTTGATTTTTATTTTTGGGTCATTCGTGATGAGCAGCAGATCGTTCTGGTAGACACCGGCTTTAGCCGTTGCTCTGCGCTTGAGCGCAACCGGCAGTTCCTGCACGAGCCCATTGTATTGCTGGCATCGCTTGGCATCGAGCCCGAGCATATCGACCATATTATCCTGACGCACCTGCACTACGATCATGCCGGCAACGTGGCGCAGTTTCCCAACGCGACCATTCATCTGCAGGAAGCTGAAATGCATTTTGCCACCGGCAAATGGATGTGCTTTGAAAACTTCCGCCATTTCTTTTCCGCAGATGATATTACACAAGTGATTCGCAAGGTATACGCCGATAAAGTCCAGTTTCACGATGGCAATGCCACGCTGCCTGGTGGCATCGAGCTGGTTCGTATTGGTGGCCACACACCCGGTCTGCAGGCAGTCAGGGTCAATACTGCCAGGGGACCGATCGTGCTGGCCTCGGATGCCATGCATTACTATCGCAACTTCACAACGGACAATCCGTTCCCGGCTATTGTCGACGTCACAGAAATGTTGCAGGGCTACCGTACGCTACGCAGCCTGGTGCCGTCTGACGATCACCTGATTCCCGGTCACGACCCGCTGGTGGCTGCACGTTACCCGTGTGTGCAAATGCACTCATCCATATTTCGCCTGGATGTCACGCCAGGTTAAGGAAGACTCATGTTATCCGATGAAGATATTATCGCGGCCTGGCCTGCCCAACTGGCAGACAGGGAACATCTGGCCTGGCGGGGCCGCCACCTGAACACATCATTCCTGTTTGCCCTGGGCGAGCGCCGCTATCTGGTTGCCATTCAGGAAGGCCGGATGCGTGTGCACAACGCCTCGGCAATCACAATGCCCCAATGGGACTTTGCACTGCGCGCCGACGAAAATGTGTGGAATGAATTTTTCCAACCGATACCCCGGCCGGAGTATCACGATCTGCTGGCGATGATGAAATTTCGTCGGCTGATCATTGAAGGCAATCTTTATGCGTTCATGTCGCATTTGCTGTTTTTCAAGGCACTATTTGCGCTGTTGCGTTCCACGGAGAAATGATGATGACGGCAACCTTTGACGCAGTAACCGGCAGATATCTCAATGTCCAGCTCCACGGCAAGCCGCATCGCATCTACATTGAAGCCGCAGGCCAGGGCATTCCGCTGTTGTGTCTGCACACGGCAGGCGCCGACACGCGACAATACCGGGCATTGCAAAACGACAAGCAAGTGACTGATCGCTTTCAGGTTATTGCCTTCGATTTGCCATGGCACGGCAAATCCTCTCCGCCGCCAGGCTGGCAGGACGAACGCTACCAACTGACCTCATCCCAGTATATCGATACGATTTTGACCGTGATGGACGCACTGGCGCTTGAGCAACCTTATGTCATGGGCTGCTCTATCGGTGGACGAATCGTCCTGCATCTTGCCCTGCATCATCCGGAAAAATTTTCCGGCCTGATCGGCCTGCAGTCCGGCGCCCATGTCGATCCCTATTATGACCTGGACTGGCTGCACCGTTCCGATGCGCATGGCGGCGAGGTGTGCGCCGGCATCGTATCCGGACTGGTGGGCCCTCGCAGCCCGGATCGCGAGCGCTGGGAAACCTTGTGGCACTATATGCAAAGCGGCCCCGGCGTATTCAAGGGCGATTTGCATTTTTATACGATGGACGGCGATATTCGCGACCAGGTCAGCCAGATCAACACGAGCCAATGCCCGCTCTGGCTCTTGTCGGGCTCTTATGATTATTCCTGCACGCCCGCTGATACAGCCTTGCTGGGCAACACCATTGTCGGCGTGAAATGGCGCATCATGGATGGACTGGGCCATTTCCCAATGAGCGAGGACCCAGCGACGTTCGCAAGCTATTTATATCCCGTCCTTGACGAAATTTATGCTGGCCATCAGAACACAAACAGTTGAACGACTAGTCATGCTGCTGTCCCACTCTCAGACCCAATGCGCCACGCAAAAAGAAAAAGGCTGACGATCAGCCTTTTTCCTTAGTACACAGCGAGACGTGATCGGTCCTTAATACCGGTCATGTAAGCGCCCTAGCCCAGGCCAAGCAGGCGCATCGCCTGCTCGCGATCTACTACTGTCGCGTATTTCTGCTTCATATCGAACAGGTTTGCCTCGTGCGGCGCCAGTGCCCTGTCGCCGACACAATCGGCTACGACCAACGGGCGAAAGCCCAGTTGCATGGCATCGACCACAGAGGCGCGTACGCAACCGCTGGTAACGGCGCCGGCGACCAGCAGGGTTTTGACGCCACGCTGCGTCAGCCAGGCGGCCAGCGAGGTGCCGAAAAACGCCGATGGCACATTCTTGCGTACGATGAGTTCTCCCTGGACCGGCGTCAGTTGCGGCACAATCTGGCTATTGGGTTCGTTTTCCAGCAAGCTCAGCATGCCGGGAACCTTGATACTGAAAATATTGTTATCAGCACCATCGTCCGCATACACAATGCGCGTGTGCGCCACGGGCCAGCCCTGTTCGCGTGCCGTTTGCAGCAGTTTTTCCGTATTGTCTATCGCCTGGGTAATATTGCCGCCGCCAAAGACCCTGGGATCGGCAAAGCCGTTGACCAGGTCGATAATCAATAGGCCATAGGGTGCCACCGGTTCCAGCTCGGCGCCAAAGCCCTGCTGCTCATAGACTGCATCTGCTTTACTCATGTGCGCCCCCGTCCAGAACCTTGCCGTTACGCACAACATCCACGCCATCCAGTTTGACCGTGCAATGACGCAGGGGAATATCAATATGGCATGCCGTGGTGCGGCTGCCGCCCGCTTCGTTGTTGGGGCCCAGAGAAAACAGGAAATTGCCTTCAAACGCGCGCGCATCCATGCCGATTGTGTTTTCCCTGTCGTACAGGCCCAGCGTGGACCAATGGGCGCGCGGTTGCAGCCCCCAGCCAATATGCGAAATGGCATAGCCTTCCGGATCGTTAAAGGACTTCATGTACTCGTCCAGCAACTGGGCATCAATGCCGCCATCTATACGGGTGGCATAACCATTTTCAACTGTCAGGGTAATGGGTTCGGCAACATATTTTTTCTGCGGCAATAAGATATCGCCTTTATCAATCACGATACGTCCTGTCGCCCCGCCTTCGTTGGGCCAGGTCAGGGTAAAGCCGCTGGGCCAATGGTCCCAGCGCCCGGGCTCGTCCACATAACCGTACTCGCTGATGGCCGGAAATTCACCCAGGGGGCAGCGCAAATCGGTGCCGGCCTCGGAAGTGATATGCATTTGTTTTGATTTGGCAATCAGCGCAGAGGCCGCTTTGACGCGCTTGCGGTCCGCTTCGATAGGCACTGTACGAACCAGAATTTCCGGCGGTTCCACGGCCAGCAGGATTTTGGTGCCGCTTTCAAGAATTTCATGCTGTTCCGGTGAAAACAGCAAGGTCATCAGATCCAGCACAAGATCACTGGCCTTGAGCGCGGCAATGGCCGCCTTGTTCCCGGTCAGTGGCGTGGTGCCCAGATACGCCAGCGCATCCCTGCTTAATGCCTTTTCAGCATTGACCGGCGGCAGATCCAGCCGGTTGACAATGGCGCCTTTGGATTGCGCTGCAATGGTTGCACATAACAGCGTTTGCGGATGCGTTGACATACTGGTCAGGATCGTAACAGTCTGCCCGGCCTCAAGATTGGACAGGGTCAATACCTTCTGCCATGCCTCGATAAGTTGATAATCGCTTACTGCCATAATAGTCCTCATGAAAGTGCTCTGCTGCGGGCAGCAACCCGCAGCACCGGTGCAACTGCCTTAATCGAGCCGGGCGCCAAGAAAGTCGCCAAAGGCGGCATAAAATCCGGCTTCGTTGTCCCAGGGGATCATGTGTCCGGCATTACCGACTTTGGTCACGGTCAGACCGGGAATCAGCGTCATGATTTCCTGAACGTCCTGGTCAAGAACCACATCGCCGCGCTCGGCCGTCATCAACATGACCGGCACCTTGATTTGTGGAAAGTTGGCATGGACGTCGTCATTCTGAAAATCATTAAAGCTCTGGATAATGGCGCGTTCATCGCATGTGTGCAGCCACTGCGCACGAAGCTGCAGTTGTTCCTGCGTCCAGGTCGGGCAAAAGGCGCGCATTGCTTCGGCATTGCACCCCTTGCGTGCCATGGCCATGGAATCAACATACCAGGGCAGTTTGGCGGGATAGGCGCGGCGGCCCGGACCCGAGACCGGCGGGTCTACCATGACCAGCGCTTCAAGGCCTGCAGGGACGGTGCTCGCCGCACGTGCACCGATGCGCCCGCCCATGGAGTGACCGACCAGGATATAACGGCTCAGGCCCAGAGCTTTGGCAAACGCAACCACATCGGCAGCCTGCGCATCCAGACCATAGTCCAGCGTATCGGACGCCTCGCTCAGGCCCCGACCCCGCACATCCAGGATGTATGTATCGAACTGGCGTGCGAAGCGCTCGCCCACAAACCCCCAGGTCACCGCCGGGCTGGTAATGCCCGGAATAATGATGACCGCAGGACGATTCGCCCGTTCACCTTCGTTACCGCCATAGCGCAGATAATGCTGCCGGATGCCGTTGGCCGATATATTGGCGCCATATAGATAGTGACTCATTCAATCTCCCTTAAATAAAAATTACATCCCGGCCAGCGCAGGCGTTGCGCCATTGATGCTGGCCAGTTGCAGCGCCTCGCGCACTGTCTGTGGGGTAAACGGCGCCTGGTAAAAGCGCAAACCACAGGCATCAAACAAGGCATTGGCCACGGCCGATGCGCATGGCACCGAGGCCGACTCGCCTGCGCCCATGGGCGGTTCATCCTGCCTGTCCATCAATACGACATCAATAGGTGGAATAGCCGTAAAGTCAATAATCTTGTATGCGCCCCACTCTGCCTGTACGGTGCCGTTGGCATCGAAACTGACCTGCTCATATAGGGCGCGGCTGAGCGCCTGGATCACATTGCCATGCAGTTGATGGCGTACGCCCGCAGGATTGACCATTTGTCCAGTGTCCTGGCCAACCACGATATGGTTCAACCGGATCTCGCCGGTACGTGCATTGACGCTGATATCTGCAATCCATGCCGACCAGGCCGCGCCAAAGCCGGGAAATTTGGAATGTATATAGCGGGCGTAAGAGACGCCCCGCCCGTGCAGCCACCCTTGCGCATCGGGCGCCCCGCGGCTACCGGGCTTGCCGGGTTGCCAGTGCGCCCGCTCGCCCACAGCCAGCAGCAATTGCTGGGCGCGCTCGTCGGCCGCCAGGTTTTTTACCCGAAATGCCAGCGGGTCGGCCTGCGCCTCGAACGCCAGCTCATCTATAAAGCAGTCATGGGCAAATGAATTGGGCAGCGCCGATACCCCGCGAAGCCAGGAGGCGCGCACAATGGTCGCCATATCGTTGCAGACAATTTTCTGGCTTGGATAGCCATAAGGCGGCACTGCAGTGCGATCACCCATTTGCAGGCTGCGCGGCAACGCCGGCTCTTTGCCGGTAAGCAACAACGCCAGGAGCGGCCCATCGTTTGACGGGTAATGCGTGGTGAAGTCGTAATGCCGCAAATTGCCTTGTGCATCAATCGAGCCCTGCACATCCATCAACTGCGCAGCGCCCTTGGGTTCCCAGCCATGTTCCTGCTCGCGGCTCAATTGCACACGAACCGGCACACCAGCATGCTGTGAAAGAAGGAGCGCGTCGGCACAAACGTCATCAGCACAATTGCGGCCATAGCAGCCGGCGGCCTGCAGACGAATAATTTCTATGTGTGCTTCATCAAGGCCACTGAGCTGGCTAAGATGCACTCTCAACATATGGGGGTTTTGCGAACCGGACCAGACTCTGACATGTCCAGGCTGGTAATCTGCGACCGCGCATGAAGGCCCGATGGAGGCATGCATCTGGTAAGGCCAGACATAGGTTCGTTTGATATCGACCCTGGCGTCAGGCAGATCGGAGTGGTCGCTACGGTTATCCTGCAGAATACGTTCGCTCATGGCCTGACGTCGAATGGCCGCTTCCAGATCTTCAAGGTCTTCCAGAGGTGCGACAGGCTTCCAGGTCACCTTGAGCTCACGTGCTGCGCGGATCGCGTGCTCTTCGCGGCGTGCCGCCACACCGACAAAATCGCCCTGTACGATCACTTTGATGTCAGAACAGATATGATTGACGCTAGCGGTATCCACGCAAACCAGGCTGTGGCCGATAAAGGCGCCCGTATCTCGTCCAATATAGGGAGGCCGTACGACCCGGCCATGCCACATGCCAGGCACCCGCATATCATGGACATAGACAAACTGGCCCAGCGCCTTGGCTGGGATATCCACGCGGGGCTGGGAGTGACCCACAATTTTCAGATCTTTGGCTGCCTTGGTCTGAACGTCGTCCTGCAGGTATTGGCGATATTGCTTTCCCGCCAGCAGCTCCCAGTAGTCAATGGCGTGTCCATGCGCGGAAGATATCCGGCCGTCCTGAACAGACACCTGCTCATCATCTACATGCCACATGTCGGCGGCCAAATCCACTAGAATATGACGGGCCTGGGCAGCGGCCTGGCGCAAAGGCCTTGCGGTAATCTGAATTGATGCACTGGCAATGGTCGGACCCTGATTGGGCGACGCATCGGTATGGCCCAACACCATCTGCACGACAGACATCGGCACATCCAGCTCATCGGCCACAATTTGCGCCAGCGCGGTCTGAATGCCGGTACCCAGGTCAACGTGGCCGCAAAAGGCCCGGACCCAGCCCTGCTCGGATACCGCAACAAATACGTCGTCATAATCCTGCAGATAGACAGAGACAACGCCGGGCTGCCCCGGTGCTGGCGCAGGCGGCACAACCGGTGCACGCAGCACCAGCAGAGTGCCGGTAGACTCCAATAGCGATTGTTGCTCGGTACGAGGTGCCATATACGTCATTAACGGGTATCCGGTTCAGGCGTGTGTTGGATTAGAAGATTAACTACAGTGTACACGCTATATTAAAATGATTAAACAGCAAAAGCATATCTTCATGGAAATGAAAATAAATAGGCAGTTTTCAGTGTAAGCTTTGGTTATGCTCAGAAAAAACTAGTGAAAACCCGCAGACTGACGAGTTGATACACTCTTGTCTAAATTCGTTAAATTCTTTGTTTGCTCAAAAAATTAAAGTGTGTAAACTTATTATTAGTTGACACACTGTACGCCCAGAACATGAATCCTATTGCCCCCCGTCCATTCGCCCTGTCGGTCAATAACGAACAGCACAACGTGACTGTTGAGCCCGACACCCCGCTGCTTTACGTATTGCGCAATGATCTGGCCTTAAATGGCCCAAAGTTCGGTTGCGGACTCGGCGAATGCGGCGCCTGTACGGTACTGGTGGATGGCGTAGCGGCTCGCTCCTGCGTGATACCGGTCAGCGTGGTAGAAAACCGCAAGATCACCACCCTTGAAGGCCTAAGCGACAACGGCCAGCCCAATAAGGTCCAGCAGGCCTTTATTGATAACCAGGCTGCGCAATGCGGCTACTGCCTTAACGGCATGATCATGACAGTACAGGCACTATTGAACCGCAATCCCAACCCGTCGGAAGCACAAATTCGTAACGAACTGCGTCACAACTTGTGCCGTTGCGGCACCCATGTAGAAATCATGGCAGCCGCAATCGCAGCGGCCCGGGGGCGACCATGACCATGGACCTGACCGCTCCCACCGCTACCGGCATAAGCCACACGCCAGAGGACAGCGCCGGCGTTGACCTGTCCATACCAACCGACAGCCAATTGCTGCATGGCGTTGTATTGCGTCCGCCACATTGGGAACTGGGCATACAAACAAACCGGATTGCGCAGTTGCAGTCGCTCGACAGCGATCGGGCAGCCAACGTGCCGGGCGTAGTCAATTGCATCGCACGCGGCAGCTTTGTCGGCGTTGTCGCCGTACAGCGCACGCAGGCGCAGCAGGCTTGTGCCTTGCTGCACGCCACCTGGGTGACGCCTGTTGCCGCCGGCGCCGATGTGCAACCCTTAACACACCAGACAGCCACGCCAGGCACGATCCATTCGGCAACCCGGTATGAATGGAATAACCACCTGGCCGCCGACGCACCGGATTGGGCTATCGCATGGCATCGGGACGATCAACTCACAGTGTGGGTCAATACCAATCGTCAGGCGGCCCTCAGGCAGGAACTGAGCGCACTGCTGGGACTGGCACCCGAAGCGGTCCAGATTGTGCAACATGGCCAGCACACACAGGACGGGCTGGAAACCGCCGTCGAAGCCGCGCTGTTGGCCTGGGATTTACACCAACCGGTACGCGTACAAGCCGCCTACGCACCTGCCGCATTAGCGGTCAAAGTCGAGCAGAACGCCCAGGCGGCAAGCCAACACCTTACAGACCGGGAGCAATGGAGCATCAACGCGCTTGACCCACGCCGTGCGTCCATCGCCGGCCGCTTATGCGGACTGGACTCGACCTCGACCACAGGGATGGCACTGCTTACGGAATATGCCAGCGCGCCCGTTCAAAAAAGCGGCAGCAGCCTGGTGGCCACGGACCCCTACAGCTATACAGCCGCCACGGTGTTTGCACAGGAATCGCATTTCGATGAATATTGCGAAAACCGTCAACTGGATCCGGTGCAGACCCGTCTGGCACAAATCAACAGCGAGCGCGGGCACCAACTGTTAAAAAGCGTTGCCCAACAAAGCGGCTGGGATCAGGCAGCATCCGGCCCGGCGGCCAAAGCTGCCGGGCTTGGCCGTGGCATTGCCTATAGTCATATTATTGATAACGACAGGAATCCTCCGCAGGAAGTATGGTCGGTCTGGTCGGTGGAGCTGGCCGTGGATGCGCGCAGCGGCAGCCTGTCGGTCAGCAGGCTGACCGTGGGACATGACGCAAGCGATGCCGAGCAGGTACCGACGGCCACACCGGAAACCCAGCGTGCCCTGAAAGATCGCCTGGGCAAGTGGACGCAATCTCTCTTGGGACAGGCTCAACAAGGCGCCAGCAGTCCTTCCGAACAAGACAAACAGCGCCCATTGGCGCTGCCCGAGGTGCAGGTCGTCAATAGTGCGCGCTCGCTGGGCCAGCCGCTGGCCTGGGGTCCGGGCGTTGAGCTGCCTGCAGCCGCTGCCATTGCCAATGCGATATACAGTGCGACCGGGCTGCGTATCCGTGAAACGCCATTTGCATTGCCCACCCTGTCGCTGGATCCGCCGCCGACAGCAAAACGCAGCCGGCGCTGGCGCAACAACTGGTTGGGCGGGCTGATGGCTGCCGCGACCGGCGCCCTGGTGGTTGCCGCCCCCTGGCGCACCAGCATTCCACCCGTTGCCCGGGTCGATACATCGATTTTTTCCGCGCAGGCGATTGAGCGTGGCCGGCTTGTCGCGCTTACCGGAGATTGCATGGTCTGCCACACGGCGCCGGGCGGCCAGACCAATGCCGGCGGCCTGGGGCTGGATACGCCTTTTGGCACCATCTTCACCACCAATATTACGCCCGACCGGGAAACCGGCATTGGCGCCTGGTCATATAAAGCGTTCGAGCGCGCCATGCGCGAGGGCATCCATCGCGACGGCAGGCATTTATACCCGGCATTTCCCTACACCGCCTACGCAAAAATGTCCGACGAGGATTTGCAATCGCTTTATGCCTACCTGATGACCCGCCCTGCTATCTCGGCGCCCAATCAGGAAACCCGCCTGCCCTTTCCAATGAACCTGCGCCCCCTGGTAGCGGGATGGAATGCCCTGTTTCATCGGGACCGGCAAGCCTACGCGCCGAATCCGGAAAAGAGCCCGCTTTGGAACCGTGGCGCCTACCTGGTAAATAGTAGCGGACACTGCGCTGCCTGTCATTCACCTCGCAATGCACTGGGCGCTGAAAAATCCGGAGAAAACAACTTTCTGGCTGGGGGTTTCGCCGACAACTGGGAAGCGCCGGCGCTCAACAAACTGTCGTCCTCGCCCATTGCCTGGACCGAGCAGGAGCTATTCCAGTATTTGCGCACGGGCTACTCCCCCTTGCATGGCGTTGCCGCCGGCCCGATGGGGCCCGTTGTTGCAGGGCTGGCGCAACTGCCAGAATCCGATGTCCAGGCCATGGCTCATTACCTGGCCAGCCTGAATCCAGCAGCAGCCGAATCGACGCACAACCCGGCCGTGCTGGCAGCCAGACTGGAGGCAGACAGCCAGGCGAACCAGGAGGCACGACTGCTGCCCGGCGAGACCTTATTTAATGGCGCCTGTGCGGTGTGCCACGATTCGGGCAGCGGCCCGGTTCTGTTCGGCGCACGCCCCTCGCTGGCACTCAATAGCAATCTACATAGCGACCATCCTGATAACGTCATTCAGGTCTTGATGCACGGCATTACCCGCCCGGCCCAGGCAAACCTGAGCACGATGCCTGGTTTCAAAAGCAGCATGAATGATGCGCAAATGGAATCGCTATTGCAGTACATGCGCTTGCGCTTTGCACCGGACAAACCGGCCTGGAACAATCTGCGTAAAAAAATTGCCGAGATCAGGCAACAGCCGGGCCATCCATGACCGCCGGCAACCGGCATGCCTGTTCCCATGCGTGCCGGTTGCCGGCCTATTCGTCCTGAAGACCGCTGGCGTTCATTTTCTGCAATAGATACAAAATCGCCACCTGCTCGGCTGGGTTAAGCTGTCCCATAGTGAGCCGGCTGATTTCCTGTGCACGTGGAATAGTGCGGGACAGCAGCGCCTGCCCTTCGGTTGTCAGACTGGCGATTACTTTGCGCTTGTCCAGCTTTCCCGGCGAAAGCGCGATCAGGCCGCGCGCCTTTAGACGATTAATAATGCCGCGAATGGTTGCCTGATCAATCGCCGTCGCCTCTACCAACTCGGCCTGGGAGCTGCGCCCGCGGTCACGCAGGGCGCATAAGGTAACAAACTGGATAGCCGTCAACTGATCATCGCCCACATTCTGCTGAAAAATGGCCGTATGACGCTGCACCGCCTTGCGTAATAAATGTCCAACCTGCTGGGTGACATCATACGGCGCGCTGGAACGCTCTGCTTCTGTTTCAGGTGGCTCGTGTTTTGTGGACATAGTTAGGCTGCTCGTTTTTTGACGTGATTAAGCTGTAATGATGACGCTCTATAACTTTTACCCGATATTTTGGCTATAAGTATACCCTCAGGCAATGCGCAATCCTTGCAGCACTTGTACTGGCATATGAAGCAATGGCGCTGAAAAAGCCCCTGCCTGTGGCATGCAACCAACGTCCATTTATAGCCTGTACACTATTTAATAGTATATAACAATCATCACTGACCAGGCATAAACAACTTTAATAATGACATTATTTAGTGCGTCTTTACCAATCCTCACGCTTCTGGTGCAGGCACATCAACCCCTGTGCGGCAGCCCGGAAAGTCTGCCATAGCGGTGCCTGACATCACGTCAATTCCATTGATAATTATTAGAAAATTTCAGTTGTGAACCAAAATGGAGCAGCACTGCATAAAGCATCTTGCCGGCTCGAATCACAATCGACATTATCTGTTTATTTTTCTTACATCAAAATCGCGCGCCTGCTCGTAAACCCCAATTCGTTTTTATTTTAATTAACAAAATAAGTGTGTACACTCTTATTTAATTGAAATGGACATAAATTGAATTGTCAGGAGATACCTTATGAAAGATACAGTCAAAATCGCGATCGTCGGCGCCGGCCTGGGTGGTGCTGCAGCGGCGACCCTGCTGCAAAAAGCAGGCTTTGAGGTCGAAGTATATGAACAGGCGCCAGAGTTTTCCCGACTGGGCGCCGGCATTCATGTCGGCCCTAATGCCATGAAGGTTTTCCGTCGCATGGGGCTGGAAAAAGAGCTGGAACAAATGGGCTCGCATCCGGACTTCTGGTTCAGCCGGGATGGCAATTCAGGCGAGTATTTGTCCCGTATCCCCTTGGGTGCGTGGGCCAAAAAAGAATATGGCGCATCCTATATCACCATCCATCGCGGCGATATGCATGCCCTGCAGATGTCCAGCATCAAACCGGGCACCGTTCACTTTGGCAAGAAACTGGAAACGCTTGAAGACGATGGCGATAAAGTTCAGCTGGGCTTTGCTGACGGCACCCGCGTGACTGCCGACATTGTGATTGGCGCCGACGGCATTTATTCAAAAATTCGCGAAACCCTGCTGGGCGTTGAAGCGCCTACGTACAGCGGCTGGGTCGCACATCGTGCACTGATTCGCGGCGAGAATCTTGTCAAGTTTGCCGATGAATTCGAAGACTGCGTCAAGTGGTGGACTGAAGATCGGCACATGATGGTTTATTATACGACCGGCAAGCGTGACGAATACTACTTCGTGACCGGCGTCCCGCACGAAGCGTGGGACTTCCAGGGCTCATTTGTGGACAGCTCACAGGAAGAAATGCTCGCTGCATTCGATGGCTATAACTCGACCGTACAAAACCTGATTCGCTCTACAGAAAACATTACCAAATGGCCCCTGCTTAATCGCAACCCCCTGCCCATCTGGAGCCAGGGCCGCCTGGTCATGCTGGGCGACGCCTGCCACCCCATGAAGCCACACATGGCTCAGGGCGCGTGCATGGCTATTGAAGATGCCGCCATGCTGACCCGCTGCCTTGAAGAGACCGGGCTTGGCGATTATCGGACAGCCTTCGAGCTCTATGAAGCCAATCGCAAAGAGCGCGCTTCCAAGGTCCAGTCGGTCTCGAATGCAAACACCTTCCTGCTCAAGCAGGAAGACCCCGGTTGGGTTTACGGTTACGACCTCTATGAGCAGGACCTGACTACACAAAGCGCCAGTACCAATCCATAACACACTACCCGGAACCGGATGAATGGCGTTGACCAGCTCATCCGGCTCTATTGTCCCTCGTGCGGACCCCTACCTCCAGGAGACATTTGACGTGAACTCGACCACTTCAAACCCACCATTGCTCCAAACCGGCGAAACAAACCGGGATCTCTATACAAAAATTACCTGGCGCCTTATTCCTTTTCTGTGTTTCTGTTATCTTGCCGCATACCTGGACAGGATTAATGTCGGTTTTGCCAAATTGCAAATGGTGGAAGATCTGCAATTTAGCGTCACCGCCTACGGCCTTGGCGCAGGTCTGTTTTTTGTCGGCTACATTATTTTCGAAGTGCCCAGCAATCTGATCCTGGAAAAAGTCGGCGCAAGAATGTGGATTGCCCGGATCATGATTACCTGGGGTATTTTGTCTGGCCTGACCATGTTCGTGACCACGCCCACGCAGTTCTATACCTTGCGTTTTTTTCTTGGCGCCGCCGAGGCGGGTTTTTTGCCTGGCGTCCTGTATTACCTGACAACCTGGTATCCCACCTACCGTCGCGGAAAAATCATCGCCTTGTTCATGATTGGCCTGCCGCTGTCCAGTGTTATTGGCGGCCCCATCTCGGGCTGGATCATGAATCACTTTGACCAGTTGCATGGCTTGCGCGGCTGGCAGTGGCTGTTTCTGCTTGAATCCATTCCAAGTGTGTTGCTAGGCATCCTGACATTCTGGGCCTTGCCTGACAATCATCACAAGGCCAAATGGCTGAACAATGAAGAGCGGACATTGCTGCAACGAGACCTGGATCACGACAACGCCGAAGGAAAACATAGCAAGCATTCATTCAAGGACGGTTTTTTCAATATCAAAGTGTGGATGCTGGGCAGTATTGATTTTTCGATACTGCTGGGCGCCTATGCCATCGGCTTCTGGATGCCATCGTTCATCCGCAATGCCGGAGTAGCAGATACCTTTGACATTGGTTTACTCACGGCCATTCCCAGTATCGCAGGTGTGATTGGCATGCTGGCCATCGGCGCCAGCTCCGATCACTATCGTGAGCGCCGCTGGCATTTGTCGGTTCCGCTTACAGTAGGCGCGATCGCCCTGACATGCAGCACATTTGTGTCAAGCAACCTGATCCTGACCGTTGTGACCTTTACGGTCGCCTCCTGCGCATTGCTGGGTGCGGTACCGGTCTTCTTCAGCCTGCCTGCGACGTTTCTTAAAGGGACTGCAGCGGCCACCGGCTTTGCCCTGGCCTGCTCGATTGCCAATATTGCAGGTCTGGTCAGCAACTCGCTGATTGGCTGGGCGACCGATTTGACCGGCACAGCACATGCCGCGTTATGGTTCTTTGCCGTGTGCCTATTGCTCAACGCCGTGCTTGTCATGGCGGCCTTTCCGGCCAAATTGGTTAATCGCTGATTCAACAATCAACCGTGACGCCGTAAAAAACCTCTGCGATCCGCATATGATCGCAGAGGTTTTTTGCGTAGGGCCAACAAAACAATAATGCAGATACTGTGATTCCGTATTTCGCAAACGCCCTAGGCCCCCGCGCCGCCAATACGCAAGGCGTTGAGCACCAATGAAAATGCAGTAGACGGCTGACGACGACTGGGATAATAAAGATGATAGCCAGTAAACGTCGGGCACCAATCGCGTAACACTGGAACCAGACGACCCGACTCAATATGCGGCATCAGCTCGTCCTCAGGCAACAAGGCGATGCCCAGCCCGGCCAGCGCCGCATCCACTTGGGGCTGCGTAGTGTTGAAGATCAACGGACCGTCCACACGCACATTAACCTGTTTGCCGCGACGCTCGAAGTTCCACACGTACAGCCCACCAGACGTTTGCATGCGCTGGTTGATGCAGCGATGCGCCATGAGATCCTGTGGCTTGCGTGGCGGCGGGTGGGCAGCAAAATAGTCGGGAGAGGCCACGACGGCAAGACGCAACGGCGGACCAATAGGCACCGCGATCATGTCCTTGTCGATCGTGTTGCCCAGGCGCACACCGGCATCATATCGGTCCGCCACAATATCACGAAAGCCATAATTCACATCAAACTCCAGCTTGATGTCCGGATACTCACGCAAAACAGGCTCAAGCCTGGGCAGCAGGATGGCGTGCAATACATGGTCACCGCAAGTGATTCGCACGGTGCCTGCCGGCTTGTCACGCAATGCCGTCAACTCATCCAGTTCTGCTTCGATTTCGTCAAAGCGATGGCCAATAGCCAGCAGCAGGCGCTCGCCAGCGGGTGTAGCCGATACGCTGCGCGTGGTGCGTGTAAGCAGACGGATCTGCAACCGGGCTTCCAGGCCGCTGATCGCCTGGCTTAGCGCAGATTGCGTTACGCCGAGCAGTGCCGCGGCACGGGTAAAGCTGCCTTCGCGCGCCACGGTCACAAAAGAGACAAGATCGTTCAGATTGCGTCTGACCATATCGCATCATTCCCGAAAAGTTTATTTATTAGTATAACTTATAAGCTCTTTAAGTATTCATTAGCTAGTCAAAGCGGTCTGTCTTTGCCACAATACATGCTATGAAAAAGTTGTTCCCCGCCTGTATGATGCACTTGCAGTACGCCACATGGGCCCTGCTTGGCGCCTGTATGCCGGGCCTGATGGGCTTTGGTTCGATTCACCCGGCGGCCGCACCAAGCACGAACGCAACCTCCTTAACCTCACAGGCGTCGCCCATGAAAATCCGTATCCACCTGGATGATCAGATCGTCACTGCAACACTCTATGACAACGCAACTGCCAGAGACTTCGCCACCCTATTGCCACTATCGCTGACGCTGGAAGATTACGCGGGCACTGAACGCGTTGCCAACCTGCCACGCGCATTAGACAAGCAAGGCGCCCCCGACAGCATGACCCCGCAGGCCGGTGACATCGCCCATTATGCGCCCTGGGGCAATCTGGCCATTTTTGTCGGCAACGGTTCCTTTTCGAAAGACTTGTTGCCGCTAGGCAAAGTAACCGATGGCTTAACCGTTCTGGCGCGACCTGCGCCATACAAAATACGCATCGAGCGTATCGACAACTAATACCCGCAACGTT
This sequence comes from Pseudomonadota bacterium, assembly GCA_023423975.1. Taxonomy (GTDB): domain Bacteria; phylum Pseudomonadota; class Gammaproteobacteria; order Burkholderiales; family Burkholderiaceae_B; genus Advenella. The sequence goes on along the minus strand of JAFAEO010000066.1, from coordinate 47,337 downwards.
TACGACCCGGACATATGAGCCGTCGCGCAAGACAGGCGTATGCTCCGTCGCTGCGTAGGCAGCGCTTCGTCACAACCAATGCTACCCAGCGCTGAACATATGCAACTGAACAAATATTCACCATTGAAAACACGATGACAACTGAAGTATGTAACCTCGCCCGCGCCGACACAGAGACTGACCGCACAGCAGATACGCCTGTCGCTTACTGGGGCGGCGTGTTCGCCATGACCCTGTGCGTTTTCGCGCTGATCGCTTCTGAATTCATGCCTGTCAGCCTGTTGTCACCCATGGCTGCCGATCTGCGCGTTACCGAGGGAATGGCCGGACAAGGCATTGCCATATCAGGCGCCTTCGCCGTCATCACAAGCCTTCTGATCTCATCGCTGGCCGGCGCCATGAATAGAAAAACACTGTTGCTGTTGTTGACAGGTCTGATGGCCGTCTCCGGCGCGATCGTCGCGATGGCGCCGAACTACGTCATCTATATGGTAGGGCGAGCGCTCATTGGTGTCGTCGTCGGCGGTTTCTGGTCTATGTCGGCGGCAACGGCCATGCGACTGGTTCCGGCTTCCCAGGTGCCGCGCGCATTGGCCATTTTCAATAGCGGCAATGCACTGGCCACGGTGGTGGCCGCCCCACTGGGGAGCTATCTAGGCGCAACTATCGGCTGGCGCGGCGCTTTCTTTTGCCTGGTGCCCGTGGCCCTGATTGCATTTGCCTGGCAATGGATCAGCCTGCCTTCCATGCCAGCAAAACTGCGCAGCACGGGGTCCGGAAGTATCATCACGCTGTTTCGCAACCGGGTTGTCAAGCTTGGCATGCTGGGGGTCGGTTTCTTTTTTATGGGGCAGTTTGCGCTGTTCACCTATGTACGACCGTTTCTGGAGAGTACCACACAGGTTCAAGCGCCGGTAATCACGCTCGTACTACTGGTGATGGGAGTGGCAGGATTTGTCGGCACCATGCTGATCGGTATGGTGCTAAAACGGGGAGTTTATCTGACCCTCATGGTCATTCCCGTACTGATGGCCGCCACCGCACTTGCCTTGATCGCCTTTGGTAGCGGGGTTGTTGCCACATTTGCTTTGCTCGGATTCTGGGGCTTCATTTCAACCGCAGCACCTGTGGGCTGGTGGTCCTGGGTATCCCGGACACTACCTCAGAACGCCGAGGCGGGAGGCGGATTGATGGTGGCAATGATTCAGTTGTCCATCGCACTCGGCTCCACCGTGGGTGGCTTGCTATTGGACCACAGTGGCTACCAAAGCACCTTTATCGCAAGCGCTGCCCTTCTGTTGATCGCGGCTTTACTGATTTTCCAGACAATGCGTTCTGACTCCAGGCAAGGTGTCTGAATCCGAGCGGCCGACCGAAGCGCACCATAGCTGCCCACGATCATGGCCCACTGTACTGGGCGTCCATAAAGAAAAGGCAGCGCCGCTGAAATAACGTGCTGGTCTGAACAGTTGCACGGTATTTGTTATCAGTGGCGCTGCCTTTGCATCAACAAGAGCAGAGTCTAAGTGCTACCCCACTCACCCCAGCTTGAAGGGAAGATTGCGCAATGGCTTGCCGGTAATGCTGGCAATGGCATTCGCAAAAGCAGGTGCCAAAGGCGGCAGGCCCGGCTCGCCCATACCTGTCGGCGGTTCGGCACTGGGCACGATGTGCACGGCGATCTCTGGCGCGTCGGTAATACGCGGTACGCTGAAGTCGCCAAAATTGCTCTGTTGCACCTGGCCATCCTTCAATGTGATCGCACCACCCGGCAGACACATCGACAGGCCCATGATGGCAGCGCCCTGCACCTGCGCTTCCACGCTAAGCGGGTTGACGGCCAGATTACAATGCACGCCAACGGTCGCACGATGCAGCACAGGCTTCCCATCCTGCACCGACGCTTCGACCACATATGCCACCACTGAACTGAAGGATTCATGCACGGCAACCCCCCAGGCATGGCCCTCGGGCAAGGTCGTCTTGCCGTAGCCGCTACGCTCCACCGCCAATTGCAGGGCAGCCTTATGGCGCGGGCTTTTGTCACCAAAAAGCGCCATACGATATGCAACCGGGTCCTGTTTGGTCGCCCGCGCAATTTCATCGATCAGCGTTTCCATGACGAAGGCCGTGTGTGTGGAGCCGACACTGCGCCACCATAATACGGGGACATTCACTTTGGGATGATGCACCGTCAATTGCATCGGCACCGGGTACGGGTCGCGCATCCCTTCGGTGGCGGTGGCATCAATGCCGTTTTTGATCATCGACTCCAGCGGCGTGCCTGCGACGATGGATTGCCCCACCAGCACATGCTCCCAGGCCAGCACCTTACCCTTTTCATCAAAGCCAATACGCGCGCGGTGCAGATGCACGGGTCGGTAGTAGCCGCCCTTGATGTCGTCCTCCCGGCTCCATAGCGTGCGGATCGGGGCGTTAAGGCCAGCCGTTTTTGCGGCCTTGGCCACCTCGCAAGCGAGCACGACAAAGTCGCTGGTGCCTACGCCACGTCGGCCGAATCCGCCGCCGGCGGTTTGCACGTTCACCTGAATCTGCTCGGGCTTGAGGCCCAGCACACGGGCCGCCGCCGCTCCGTCGAAGCCGGGCATTTGTGTGCCAACCCACAATTGTGCGCCGTTCTCTGCCACCTGGACGGTACAGTTCAATGGCTCCATGGGAGCGTGCGCCAGATACGGGAAGAAAAATTCCGCATCCAGTTTATGGGGCGCCGAGGCCAGCGGCGACATATCTGCTTCGTACAGACGAGGACCGGGCTTGTCTGCAAGCTCCCGGTACTGAGCCAGTTGCTTCTCGCTGTCTACTTTCTCCACGCTGGCCGTATCCCACTGTAGCTTGAGTGCATCACGCCCCTGCTTGGCTTGCCAGTAGCCATCCGCAATTACCGTTACGCCCTGTCCACCACCATCGACAGGGACACGCAGCACCGCTTTGACGCCCTTGACGGCACGCGCAGCAGCATCGTCCATGGACGCGAGCTTGGCACCGAATACGGGCGGGTGCGCCACCACCGCAGTGAGTTGTCCCGGCAGGCTCATATCGATACCGAAATCCTGCTGTCCGCTGCTCTTGGCTTTGGCATCAATACGCGTGGTCGCCTTACCGATGATGCGAAACGCCTTCGGATCCTTGAGTTCCACCTTTTCGGGCACGGGCAGCGCCATGGCGGCCTCAGCCAATTCACCATAAGTTGCCTTGCGGCCCTCCGGACCCAGCACCGTACCCGCTTGCGTGCGCACACTGGCCACATCCACTTTCCAGCGTTCAGCTGCGGCGGACATCAGCATGGCCCGCGCACGGGCGCCAAGTTCGCGATATTGGGTGTAACTGTGCTTGATTGACGTTGATCCGCCCGTCAGGTGCATGCCAAACAGCGGATCCTGATATGCAATATCGTTGCTGCCGTTACGGCTGCGCACCAGGCTCCAGTCGGCATCCAGTTCCTCTGCCAGAATCATCGGCAGGCCCGTCTGCACACCCTGGCCAAATTCCAGGCGATTGATCGTCACCGTCACCTCGCCGCTGGGGGCAATATGCACGAATGCAGAAGGCTGCTGGCCCGGCTTGAGCGTCGATGCTGCAGCCGCAGCGCCTTTGGCGTCTTGCGCCATGAGTACGTGAGGGAATGCGCCTATTGCCAGGCCGCCTGCACCCACCATCTTCAAAAAACTGCGACGGGCCAGCGGAGGACGGCTGGCTGCCTGCCCTTGCTCAAGAATGTGTTGCACTGCGCGGGGCAATTCACTATAAAAAGTATTGTTCGACATGCAGGACTCCGTTCAGGCAAGGGTTTGGGCGGCATCGGCAACGGCAGCACGAATGCGCGTATAAGTGCCGCAGCGGCAGATATTGCCGGCCATGGCTGCATCAATTTCATCGGCCGTAGGCTGGCTGCCCTGTGGCCTGCTTTTGAGAAAAGCGGTCGCACTCATGATCTGACCACTCTGGCAATAGCCGCATTGGGCCACATCGTGCTTGACCCACGCTGCATGGACAGCGGCGCCAACCGGATCGTTGCCATCGGTCACGGCTTCGATAGTCGTGATCTTTTTTCCCTCGACCGCCGAGATCGGCGTAACACAGGAACGAATGGCCTGGCCGTCCAGGTGTACGGTACAGGCGCCGCACAGCGCAGCGCCACAGCCAAACTTGGTTCCAGTCATATCCAGCGCATCGCGCAACGCCCAAAGAACCGGCGTACCAGGATCGACGTCAACTGTATGGTCACTGCCATTGATATTGAGGGTACTCATGGTGAGATAGTTCTCCGTAATGAAACTGCATCAGGAATTGGCAACGACTTGCATCGAAGCAGGAAGAATTGAGAAGGGAAACCAACAGGAATGAGCACATCGCGGATCATCGCGTGCCGAACAAACCGTCGAGCCTGGCCTTTGCCTGCCCGCCGACCAGGCTGGCAAGCGATACAACGAGCATTGCCAGTAACCAGGTTACGGCGTTAGAGCAGGCAGGCTGCCTATGATGTCAGGCCATTATAGATTCGGAAGAACCCGACAAATTGCCCAATTCTCCGTAATTTTTGCCTAATCCGCTGAGCTGGCCAGGCACCGTAGTTATTAAGCCGGCGCCTTGCAATATCGCCCGGCAAACGCATGGTGGGATGTCGTGGACATAGCCTTTGTTATCCTTATTGCCTTTATTGACCGAATACACACGCAAGGCGTTTGATCATCACACATGGCATAGAACGGCGGCGCCCGCCCCACCATCACAGTTGCCATACTGATACGGTCACGCCTGGCGTTTAAGCCTGTTGTCTTACTGTGAAGACTGGCTTGTACTTACCCGCATCCGCCTGACATCGCGCTGCGGCGGTGCACCAAACAGACGACTGTATTCGCGATTAAATTGCGAGGCGCTTTCATATCCCACCAGTCCCCCCACGTGCCCGGCGTCCAGATTCTGGTTAAGCATCAATTGCCGCGCTTCCTGCAGGCGCAATTGCTTTTGAAATTGCAAAGGGCTCATGCCGGTAATGGCGCGAAAATGATGCCTGAAGGTAGACGAACTCATTCCCGCACGAGCCGCCAGTTCATCAGCATGCATGGGTTGCGCATAATTCTGTTTGAGCCAAGCCACGGCCTGGGCAATTTTCTGGCTGGGCGAACCAGCCGCCACCAGATGCAGCAACTGCGGACCATGCGGGCCAGTCAGCAGTCGGATCGTGATTTCCTGTTGAATCAAAGGCGCCAAACTAGGCGCCAGCGCCGGTTCATTGAGCAGATTGACCATGCGGATCAGGGCATCGGCCAACGCAGTATCCAGCTTTTGCACCGTCACGGGCCGGCAGGCGGTGTCCTTGGCCGGCCGAAGCAATTGCATTTCAGCGGCCGTTTGCACAATCGAATGCGCGTCCAGCGCCAGCATCAGACCCAGATATGGCTCTCGCATGCTGGCCTGGGTCACGCGTGACAACACAGGCAGGTCGATCGTGGCCAGCAGGCACTGACTGGGGCCATATTCGACTACCCTGTCTGCAAGCGTAACCTGCTTGGCACCTTGCGCAACCACCCCCAGGCCGAAGCCATAAATGCAATGCAGCGGATCCGTCGGCGACTGGCGGCGGTGGAACGTGAGCGACGGGATCGCCGTAACGTGATCGCCGTCAGTGCGGGCAAAGGCATTGATCGCATGTGCCAGGGCACTCATGGTGTGACCTCTGAAAGTGTTGATGTCTTGGAACTGAAGTGTACACGACGAAAATGGGTTCGCGCCAATGATCATGACACACTCGTCTGGTGTACAGGCACGCTGGCGCATGCTGCTGGCGTACAACCGGGCACCGGACCTTGGGGACAGAAGCTTGCCACCGCTGCGTTACTACAACTGCCTTGTCAGTGGCGCCCTGGTGCCGCCCGACCGTATTGGCCGCAGCCGCCTTGCAAAGCAAAATCATAACGCCCAATTCGCCAGGGTTGCCAGCCCTGGCTTGCGCGCTTTTCAGAGCCGGTTCAGAACTTGTCCAGTACCGCGCCCGTGCTTGCGGGCGACGCATTAAACGCAAACTTGGCCTGAACGCCTCGCAGGTAACGCGGTTTGGGTGCTGTCCACTTTGCCCGTCGAGCATCAATATCCGCCTCCGGTACATTCAAGTGTAATAACAATTGGTGCGCATCGATCGTGATGGAGTCGCCTTCCTCAACCAGGGCAATAGTCCCGCCAACGGCGGCTTCGGGAGTGACATGCCCCACCACCATCCCCCAGGTTCCGCCCGAGAATCGCCCGTCTGTGATCAGGCCGACCGAATCGCCCAGCCCGGCACCAATTAATGCACCTGTGGGGGCCAGCATTTCCGGCATACCCGGGCCGCCCTTGGGACCAAGATAACGCAGCACCATCACGTCGCCTGCCTTGATTTTGCCATCCAGGATGGCTTGCAGCGCAGATTGCTCGTCATCGAATACACGTGCCGGGCCGGTAATAACAGGGTTTTTCAGGCCGGTTATTTTGGCTACCGCGCCATCTGGCGACAGATTGCCTTTCAGGATGGCCAGATGCCCCTGTTTGTACAAAGCCTGGTCGATGGTCTTAATCACTTGCTGGTCTGCTGCAGGCGTGTCCGGCACGTTTTCAAGCATCTGTGCAATCGTCTGTCCCGTAATCGTGATGCAGTCGCCGTTGATCAGCCCGGCGTTCAGCAGAATCTTCATGACCTGCGGCACCCCGCCCGCCTTGTGAAAATCTACGGCCAGGAAGTGCCCGCTGGGTTTCAGATCGCAAATGACCGGCACGCGCTGGCGCACACGTTCGAAATCGTCGATGGTCCACTCGACATCGGCCGCATGGGCAATGGCCAGCATATGCAACACCGCATTGGTAGACCCGCCGGTGGCCATGATGACGCTGACCGCATTTTCAATGGATTGGCGGGTTACGATATCACGCGGTTTCAAGTCCCGTTCAATCGCCTTGAGCAGCACCCGGGCCGATTCACTGGCCGATTCGGTTTTTTCATCGTGCACATTGGCCATGGTCGAAGAATATGGCAGGCTCATGCCCATGGCTTCGAATGCAGAACTCATGGTGTTGGCGGTATACATGCCACCGCAAGACCCGGGGCCCGGAATGGCATGCAACTCAATCTGCCGCAGCTCCTCGTCACTCATGCGGCCCGCTGCGTTCTCTCCCACCGCCTCAAAAACGCTGACAATGTTCAAATCTTTATTGTTAAGGCGTCCTGGCAAGATCGTGCCGCCGTATACGTAGATGGAGGGCACATTGGCGCGCAGCATGCCCATCATGCCTCCGGGCATGTTCTTGTCGCAGCCGCCGATCACCACAACACCGTCCATCCACTGACCCTGCACGCAGGTTTCAACGCAGTCTGAAATCACTTCGCGCGAAACCAGCGAATACTTCATGCCTTCAGTTCCCATGGCCATCCCGTCGGAAATGGTGGGCGTGCCAAATACCTGAGCATTGCCCCCCGAGGACTCGATGGCCTCGATCGCCGCATCAGCCAATTTTTGCAAACCGCTGTTACAGGGCGTGATGGTGCTATAGCCATTGGCCACGCCAACCATGGGTTTGACGAAATCTTCTTCCTTGTATCCCAGCGCGTAATACATGGAACGGTTCGGCGCGCGGGCCGGACCTTGGGTGATGTTTGCGGAGCGCAGACGTTTGGGCGAGTTCATAGCCTTCCTTGAATCGGTCGAGGTGGTCAGGGGCCGGCATAACCGGCGCAAATCAATAGCGTGACTCAAGTTTACATCCTTACCGGCCGCGCGTGGTCCAAGCGCACCGGTTCGCTGAGTGTCAGGCAAGGAATGGCAATTGAAATTGGCCGGATCCGAATGACCGGCGCTGGATAATCGACCTCGGAGATGCGCGAATGTTTATTGCTCTAATAGACTAAATCGGGCAAATGGTGTATTCGAGATATGGCATTGGGCGCCATATCTCGATCAAAGTCATGCGCAAGACGCCTTAAGGGCTAACGGTATTGCGACCGTCAACCACCGCGATTGGCCTCGCGCGCGACATTCAGGGCTGTGCCGTCGGCGCAGGTGTTGTTGGCATAGGCTGTGTCGTTGCCCCCGGTGCAGTTGAAGTTCCTGGTACCGTCGTTGACGCGCCAGATGTCATGGGTGCTTGCGCACTGGTGTCCGCTGCGGTTGAAGCGCCGGAATCATAGCCGTTGCCAGCGCAACCGGCTAACCCAACCATGCCAGCAAAAGTGGCAGCCAGAAACAGCGAGCGAGTCATACTTTTGGTCATATATCTTTCCTTTGAAGATGAGTTTGCAAATCTTGCGCCTTCATTCTTCGCGCTTTCAAAGGGAAGGTCATTACAGAGCATCATTAAATACGTGATTTTGTAATCGCGGAGTCTGCCTCTTTTTCCCGCTTTTACTTTCTATATGGATGATTCGCAACGAAAAGACCGGTAAGACACGGCAATTCAGGTGTCTTACTCTTTAACGATTTGGGAACGATTCTGCGTAACATTAAGCGTTCAGCGCGTTTTTTCAGTATGCAAAAAATCATATTGCTCGATACACGCCCCTTCTTGCGGCACCCTTTTTTCTTCGGGACGTGCAACATGAATACCAAAACCGGCTTCTCCCGGAGCGAGCGCCGGGTGCAGCGTCAATTGCGGAATCTGATAGTCCCCTGCGTTTTGCTTGCGAAAAGCAATGGGCGCCGTCGACCACAAGGTATCCAGTCGCTGTCCGAGTTCATTGCACACCTTGGCAAACGCCGCTGCATCGATCTTGCCCGTGCGGTAGATCACATGCGGCGGCAGCACGTCAAAGCCAGGGTAAAACAGGATACCGTGCTGGATGGGAAACAGGATGTCATTGATCGGGCCGTTAATGCCGCGCGGCTCATAGTGCGACGCCCAACCTCCCGCCGTTACCACCAGCATGGCGCGTTTGCCGGCCAACAGCCCTTCTCCGAAGCGGTCACCCCAATGGGTGTCCGAATGCTCTCCCACGCCATAGGCAAACCCACAGGCATAGACACGATCAACCCAACCCTTGAGAATCGCCGGCATGGAATACCACCAAAGCGGAAATTGCAGGATAACCGTATCGGCCCACAGCAACTTGTTTTGCTCCTGTTCGATGTCGATGCTCTGCGTACCGTTCACGAACGCCTGCTGGGAATAGAAAGAAGGATCAAAGCGGGCGCCCGGTGTCGGTGAGCGATTATCCTGGGGATCCAATGCGCTCTTCCACTGCATGGCATATAGATCCGAAACCTGAACCGTATGACCAGCATGCTCCAGTCGCTGGACAATGAAATTTTTTATTGACCCGTTCAGCGAACGGGGCTCGGGGTGCGCATAAACGACAAGCACATTCATGATGCAGTCCTTTTCTGGTAAATGAATACGCATACGATACGTTTTTATGCAGTATATTAGAAATGAATTTCTAAAATTTCAGGTATTTCCATGGACAATTGCTTGCGGCGTCTGGATCTTAATCTACTGGTCACGCTGGACGCCCTGCTGGCCGAACATAATGTCACGCGGGCAGCCGAGCGCCTGCACCTGGCCCAGCCCACCGTCAGCCTGCAGTTGGCCCGATTGCGGGAAACCTTTGGCGACCCGTTATTACTACCCGGGCCACGGGGTATGCGACCCACCGCCCGCGCCGACGAACTGCGACAGCCGCTAAGACAGGCGCTCCAAGCCTTGACGCAGGCGGTAACGCCGTCGGGCCCGTTTGACCCGACCCAGAGCCATCAAACCTGGCGTGTTGCAGCGTCAGACTATGGAGAAACCAGCATTTTGCTTGGCGCGCTGGCAGGGTTGCGATCAGCAGCGCCCAATGCGCGCATGGCAATTGTGGCGCTCAATCCTCAGGCGCTGGCCAGCCAGGCAGAACAGGCGCACATTGATCTGGCGTTTCACATCAGCTCGGAAGCCCCGTTGCAACTGCGACGTCGTTCATTGTTTAATGAAAGCTATGTCCTGGCCGCACGCGCAGGCCATCCCGCATTACAACGCACACTCACCCTGGCGCAGTTCTGTAAGCTGGACCATGTCATGGTGTCTCCTGACAATGGCGGCTTTCATGGCGTGACCGATACGGCCCTGGCAGCGAAAGGCCTGACACGACGCGTTGCGCTGTCGGTGCCGCATTTTTTGTTTCTTGAGGCAGTCCTGGCCAACACCGATCTGGTGGCAATGGTCCCATCGCGGCTGATCAGACACAACACGACGCTGCAGGTTGTTGCGCCTCCGCTGGAGATACCGGGCTTTGAAATGCTCATGCTCTGGCACGACCGCGTCCATCGCGACCCTTCTCATCAATGGTTGCGCGAACATATCGTCCGTTTTTTGTAACCCGCGCACAGCCAGGTAGGGATTGGCCCGGGCCTGGCACAGATCGCAGCAATGCTATTTGCTGTCATTGTGAAACTATATAATTTGCAGACCACTTTTCCCTGAGGATTTATGTTCAATATCTATCTTATTCTTGCCATCTCGATCTGTGCCGAGACCCTTGCCACCACGATGATGAAAGCATCTCACGGATTCACCCAATTAGGCCCGAGCATAGTTGTCGTTATCGGCTACGCTATTTCCTTCTATGGCCTGTCGCAGGTCGTAAAAACCATGAATATCGGCATTGCCTATGCAATCTGGGGCGGCATGGGCATCTTTCTTGTTTCGATTATGTCGTTCCTGTTTTACAAGCAGCGGCTTGATCTGCCGGCAATTGTGGGCATGCTGTTTATTGCACTTGGCATCGTGATCATTCAGCTTTTTTCCAAGTCTGTCACACATTAATATGCGATGGAAAGGAAAATTTTAAACGCTTCTGTGCAAAGCGTCATATGCCCTGCACTCAACCACGGTTCTGCTGGCCAGGCCGTTTGATTGTTAAACCTGCTGCCGGTAACTGAAAGAGCTGGCTTTGAGCACGACCCGGGACAAGGGAATATCGGGCCTCCTTGATATCGGCCTTTAGTGCCCGAGATCAAGGGGTTCACTCATTCAATTGAGGCGGATGTTATTTGCTTGAATAATCTCCTTCCATCGAATCCTCTCCTTTTCCTGGAACATCCTGAATTTTTCTCCCGTATAGGAAATCAACACACCACCTAATGCATTAACCCTGTTGATGACTTCCGGATCTTTCAGAGCTTGGGACATGGCCTGTTCCAGCTTGTGTATAACGTTCTCGGGCGTGCCGGCTGGTGCATAAAGACCAAACCAGCCATTCGCTTCAAAATCTGGAATCCCACTTTCTGAAACAGTAGGCACTTTGGGTAGCAAGGCCGAACGCTTGCTGCCCGTGACGGCAAGCGGCTTTAGCTTGCCCCCCTGTATCATTGGCAAAAGTGTATTGATATCGCCAGACATAAATTGCACGGTGCCACCGGCAACGTCATTCATTGCGGGTGCGGCCCCCTTATACGGAATGTGTACCATATCCAGTTGCGCCTTACTTTTCAACATTTCGCCGACCAGATGATTTGTGCTGCCGGTACCTGTTGACGCAAAATTCACCACGCCGGGCTTTGCTTTAGCAATTTGAATCAGTTCCTGAATATTGTTTGCTGCAAATTCGTTATTTGCCACCAGCAAAAACGGAACTGATGCAATCGTAGAGACCGGAACCAAGTCGCGTATGGGATTGTATGGCAACTTTTTATCCAGACTGGGATTGATTGAAATCGTACCATTGCTACCCAACAAGAGCGTATAACCATCGGGTTCGGCACGAACAACATGCAATGTCCCCAACGCCCCCGTCGCGCCAGGTCTGTTTTCCACAATAACAGGTTGCCCAAGCTTCTGCGATAGTGCCTGGGCCACGGCACGGCCGATACTATCGGTGCCCCCGCCGCCAGGAAACGGCACGACCAGGGTAATCGGCGCTGAAGGGTATTCTTTTGCATGTACAAATGCAGGTGACAATATTAATAATGCACAAAAACAAACCGATGCCCGGCGTAAGGACTGTATCAGTGCTCTCAATTGGATCTCCTTATTAAATATAATTTTTTATCAAGCACCGGGCCCCGGCGCTTGATGGTCTTAGTCGTATCGCTTCCGGAATAATGGACGCAACTCTGAAATAGGTGCCTTGGACACGATCAGCTCACGCATATTGTCTTCCGCGTCACAAATACGCTCGGCTTCGTCAATCAGTTTTTCTATAAACTCCGCTGGAACAACGCAGATTCCGGAATCGTCTGCAACGATCAAATCGCCAGGGTATACAACAACATCATGTATTCGTACCGGACCGTTTATTTCCATCGCCTCCATTCTGAATTTACCGGTAATTGGTGTAACGCCTGCAGCCCATACGGGATAATCAATTTCACGGATTGCAGGTAAGTCGCGAATCGCACCATTAACGATCGAACCGGCGAACCCATGGGTTTTGGCAACCAAGGCCGATTGGCCTCCCATATTAGAGACGTCCAGATTGCCCGCAAAGTCAGCAACCAATATATCGCCAGGCTCAGATAAATAATAAATTTCCCGTGTCGACATCTTGATAGGCTCTTTATCGATATAACCCTGGGTTGGTGTCTTGCGCTCCGGCATTGATCGCAACGTAACCGCATTTCCGACAATTCTCTTGCCTTCTAACAGAGGGCGTATATGCGAAGCCGCCACCACACCGAAAACACCAAAGTTATCCAATAAGTCCGAGACGGTCGTTGTCATGTCCGGCAGCTTGAGGTACCGGTCGATAACTGATTTCGAGGTGCGGGGAAATTTTATTTTGGTAATACGATCAGCAGGAACTTGCCCCCAGATTCGCCCTTGTTTTTTGTACTCTTCGTAGTCTTTCATCACTTCTGCGCTGCTCATGATACGATCCAATTTGTTTATAAAATCCTATAATATCGGAATTAATATATTTTCAATATACGGGATAATACTTATTATCATTATTTGACACATCAGGCTTCCGTCTCGCAAAAGAGTATGAGATGATTAGCGCAATTGAAATAACTTCGACAATGCCATGCCCAGCAGCAAAAATTCACCTCAGTCCCCTCTGAAGGAATCCGTGGTTTCCGAAAGCCAGCAATCATCCGCAGGCAACCCCCGTAGTTCGGTGGCCCGAATGCTGGATATTTTGGATTTGTTTACTCCGGCTACGACGAAAGTGCAGGTGGATGAGGTAGGCCAACTGCTTGGCGTCGGACGATCAACTTCCTATAGATATTTCCAGGAGCTTTGTGACAGCGGCTTGTTAGTACAACAAGGCAAAGGATGGTATACGCTGGGATCTCGGGTTATCGAACTTGAACAACTATTGCAGTTTTCTGACCCATTATTGAACGCGGGCAAGACAGTCATGGCAGACATGCTGGATATCTGTCAAAACCGGACATTGCTCCTTTGCACCTTGTTCAAGGATCGGGTGTTGTGCATACACCAGGTTGGTCCGGATCACATCACGCATAATAGCGAGAAGATGCCGATCTATAGAGGTCGTGGCTCCGCTCTTCCTTTGTTCCAGGGTGCCGGATCGCAAATCATCCTCGCACATCTTGTTCCGCACCAGATTCGGTCCATGTATTTATTAAGACAGGATGAGATTACAGCGGCAGGATTGGGTACATCCTGGAAGGAGTTTCGAACAAACTTAACAATGATTCGCAAGCAAGGATTTGTTACTACCGTTGGAAAACTTAACCCTCGAGTTCTCGCACTGGCAGTGCCAATCAACGACTATGCCGGGCAAATTACCGGTAGCTTATTACTACTGTGCAATAACACAAATACCGAAAGGGAACATGTATTGAATTTAATTCCCAGACTAAAGAGCGAATGCCAGCGCATTTCAGAACTGAAGCTGGATTTTATTCGCCGTCAGGATTTAGTGGTCAATAATAAGCTGTTCTGACCACATCCAAAAACAACATCGTCTGAGCGCCCTCTCGTGGAAACAACGCTTCCGGGTGTTCCGGTAAATGTATTGCTGGCGCCTGCAATACAGCGGACGTCGCAATCGATGCTCACACAAGACAACCGGTGAGCATAATACGCATCACATGTCCGAGCGCCTGAACGCTGGATAGTCCAGATTAACAGCAGACGGGCCATCGGTGTGATGGCTATAATACCGAGTCATGTATGGAGCCACGACTTGCCAGAAACCGATAGAAACGTAAAGCTACTGAAAATCCCCGGTGTTGCCTCACTGCTTGTCGTCGTGGCGCTTGGGATCGGCAGTTTCAGCATCCTGCTGCCGCTATCGCCGGATTGGGCGATCAGGGGCGGTGCGAGCGAAGCCGCAGCGGGTAGTGTGACGGCCATTCTGATGGCCTTTACTATCCTGACCCAGCTGTCCGTGAACCGCGCGCTCAAGCGATTTGGCTGGGGACCGGTATTGGCCACCGCGCTGCTATCGCTTGGCGCCCCCGCCATATTGCAGGCGACATCCTCTGACCTGTCTGTCATTCTGTTATCGAGCGCGGTGCGCGGTATCGGCTTTGGCATATTGACCGTAGGCGGCGCAACCGCCATCGCCCTGCTCGTACCAGCGGCACGCCGGGGCGCAGCCGTTGGCATCTATGGCCTGGCGGTCGCGGGCCCGCAACTTGTACTGGTATCATCCGCCCCCATATTGGAACAGCATTTGGGCAAGCTCGTAGTCACGCTGATCGCCACCCTGCCCGTATTGGGCCTGTTCTGGACGCATTCCCTTGGTCGTCTCCTTAACGAGCACACCAGACCAGAAAATTCATCTACCGCACAAGCAGACACGCAAAGCCAATCTACCCTCAGGGTGATCTGGCCTGTCCTGCTATCGCTCGTGATTGTAACCAGTAGCGGCGGTGCTATTCTTACGTTCGCCAGCCAGATTTCTGCAGATGCATCTTCTGCCACGGTCGCGCTGCTCTGCCTGACCGGCTTTGCAACGCCTACCCGCTGGGCATTTGGCTCGTTAAGTGATCGCTACCCTGCCCGGTTCCTGGTCTTCGGGCTGGCCATAGCATGCTGCCTGGGCATGGCTGCGCTCAGTGCTTCTGTGCTGACCTCAAACGTGGCCTGGGGCCTGGCGTTGCTGTATCTTGGCAGCACTCTGCTGGGCATTTCCTACGGCGGTATGCAAAGCGCCACCCTGGTCTGCGCCTATCGGCTCGCGGGCAACAGCCAGTTGGCCCGCGTGTCGGTCTTGTGGAACGTCACCTTCGACCTGGGGACAGGGGTTGGCGCGATGTTAACCGGCATTATCGCAGCAGCAACAGGATTCGCCTCCGCGTTTGGCTTTCTGAGCATCGCAGCAGTGTTCAGCGCAATGATTATCTTGAAAAGCCTCGGGCGGGCGAAAGCGTAAGCGCTTTAGCTGTTGTCTCGGTTACTTCAGGCGCCGGCATATGTCGAGCCTTGCAACCGGCGTGTGCAGATCAGGTGTTTGCCGAATCACCTCGCTCTTTGGCAAAGCACCTCGCTTTTTACCAGCGCAGCAACCAGGGTGCGAGCAGCGCGCCAATCACAGTCGGAATCAGCATGCCGGCAATGTACCAGACTGCCCAGAAAGCCACTTCCATTTCCGGGCAATGAAGACAATAGATCAGCGTTGCCACTGCGCCCGATAGCAACCCGGCAGCAGCTCCCGCCGTGCGCAGCCGGGTGGGCGCCATGCCTTTCATGGCCCAGAAGCTCGATATAAAACCGGGTACAGCCAGATAGGCAATATTAAATGGGCAGCTTTGCCAGGAAACACCCAGTACCATGGCCAGGCGCTCCGAGGCCGGTGCAAACCCCAGCGTCAGTATAGCGGCAACCATTACGACCACCACGGGTATGGCCATGATGGTCCAGCGTCGACCAACGCGGGCGCCCGGTCGAGCAAGACGCGCCACCACCAGGAATGCACCCACGGCCATCAGGGCCGGGAATGTCAGCTTGGCCCAGAAAAGCGGTGTGCCCAGCATGACCGGCAGATCCGGCCTGACCCCGAAGCCGGCCAGCAGCAACACAACTGCGCCGACAGCGCTCATCACCATTGCCCAGCCGTAGCGACGAGCCGTCTGCGTGTGATCTGCGGGTTCCGCGTTATTGGTTAACAGCGCGACCAGATCATCTGTTTTCATGTTGTACCTCGTATTATGGCGGCCAATGCCTTCA
Organism: Pseudomonadota bacterium; assembly: GCA_023423975.1. Classification (GTDB taxonomy): domain Bacteria; phylum Pseudomonadota; class Gammaproteobacteria; order Burkholderiales; family Burkholderiaceae_B; genus Advenella. Next base: position 31,233 of record JAFAEO010000066.1, on the reverse strand, counting down.
GGCCTCTGTGGATTCCGACTTTAACGGCCGATTCGGAAAGGCCGGTCAATTGCGCAGTCTCGGCCACGGTCAGGCCTTTTAGTTTGACATGCACGATAGGCAGGCGATAACGATCCGGCAATTGCGACAGCAGCTTGTTCACGTCGCGTCGCGCTTGCGCCGCCTCCTGATCGGACTCCGCAAAGAGTTCCTCCTGCTGGCTGTTCAGCGGCTCGTTCCATGCCTCGTAGCGATAGCGCCCGCGCAGATAGTCGGCCATTTTGTAGCGGGCGATGGCATACGTCCAGGCAGTCAGTGGCTGATCGGGCAAATAAGTATGTCGCGCATTGTGCACCGCGATCAGAATTTCCTGAACGATATCTTCAATTTCGTCAGGGATATCGCTCAATCGCCGGCGCAGAAAAGCGCGCAGATTCCCTCCCAGGGCTTGCAGGAAAGCGTGATAGCACTGCGTATCCCCGTCAAGCCCGGCCAGAAACAACGCCTTGAGCTGGCTCTCGGTTTCCTGCGCCTTCGTGCTTTGGACGGCGCGGGCTGCACTTTGCACGCCGGGCCTCACCATTTTATGCAAATCGGGCCGAGTGCAGCGCCGATAGCAGTTGTCATAAACATGGCCGCGATCTGCAAAGCGCTCCAGTATGGCACAGGCATGTCCGGACAATACAATGCATAGATGAGTACGCCCTGCGCACCGGCCAGCAAGCCCGCGGCAGCGCCGGACAGTGCAAGGCGAGTCGGCGCAAGCCCTTTCATGGCATGGATCATGGCAATAAAGGAGGGTAAGGAAAGTAACATAGTATTGCCTATTGTGGTGCTCCACAAGCTTGTGCTGGAAACCAGTTTCAATCGGAATTCCGGCGGCGCCGTCAGAATGAACAGAATCGTACCCAGCATCATGGTGGCGATGGGCAACATCGTCATCAGCCACGCCCAGGCCACTGCCACGCCAGGCCGCACCAGGCGCTCGACCAGCTTGACTGCGGCGGCGATGACGGCCAGGGGAAACGCCAGCCGCAGCCAGAACCCAGACGTCAGCATCTGTTCCGGCATATCACTGCTGACACCGAACACCCCCACCAGCACGACTGCGCCTGCGGTCAGCCCCTGCAGTTGCGCCCGGCTCAAGCGTTTGCCTACCGCATTTGCCTGTACCGGCGAAAGATTCTGCACCAGCACAGCGATCAGATCGTGGGTTCTCATGCTCGCTGCATGGTCATCGAGACCGGGGATTGCGGTCGCCCAGCCAATAATCGATGGAAATTCGCCCAGGCCCCCAGGCCACAATGGCCAGGGCGATTGCCACCCATGTCAGATGAACTGGCCAGCCCTCCGGCACGGTGAACTGAATTACGATTGTCATCAATACAATACCCAGCGCGGCCAATCGGGTGCCAAGGCCCAGGATCAGCAATGCTGGCAACAGAACTTCGCTACACCCGACCAGAAAAGCGACCAAGGCTGGCGCAGGAAACGGATACGGCCCGCCGGGCAGGTGCAACCTAAACTCATCGGTGAAAAGATAAACGGCCGTCTCGTTCAGTTGCAAGAACCCTTGCCACTTAAGCAGCCCGGATTGCAGAAACGGCACGGCAATGGCCAGGCGCAACAGCAGTTGAACCAGCCCGGGTTGCGCGAGCCACTGCACCCGCTTGACGGTCCTGAGGAGCCACCCTGCAGGCAGTATCGGTAAAGTGGCAGGTTCAGATTGATGTTCTGACATTGCGATCAAATCTCCATTTCAAGGGTGGTGAACATACCAGTTGTGATCGCTTGAGCCAGACTGGCCTGCAGATCAAAGTCACGAGCGTGTTCGAATGCGGCGTCTGCGGCCATGCCCAGCGGCATGCCTTCGAGCAATGCCAGGAGAAATACAGCCCCGCCGGCGGGCAGGCGCGAGACCATGACCTCCTGTTCGGGGCGCGTGATCAACGCATCTTCGGCCGCGCCCGATCTCAATACAGACACCGGTGCATCGCACTTATTCATGACAAAAATCGCTACCGCCGGGTACATCGAACGCACAACCCGGGTGGCCGGATGCGCACCAAAGCGCAACTGCGCCAGTGCCGCGGCAGGTACAGCGGCCAATTCCTGCGCAGTCAGCACGGGCTTGTCGGCGGCGTGATAGGCATCGAGCCAGGCGCGTTCGATGCGTGCCGTATCGGCCAGCCAGGGCATGTCCTGGGCATACACATAGGATTCGATAAAGGCAGGAAAATCGCGCCCGTACTCGAATAACAAGGGGGATAAAGGTGGCGTAGCCCGCACATAAAAGCGCGCCATCGCCCGGAAAAACTCAATGCCGGTAATGCGCTGCACCGCAGGGTAGATGGCCGCCAGTGCATCAATCAAACTCACCGTCACATTGTTGCGATAAACGTTGTAGCGCTTCTGAACGCCCTTGCCTGCCCCTGCCGTGATATTGTCAGGGGCGGGATAATCGGGCTTGAACAAGCCGGGGCTGAATGCTTTTGCATAGTCATACACCATGGCCGGCCCCTTCGTACGACTCATGCGAATCCTGTGCAACCCGCGCAGCGCGTTCGATCAGGAAGTCCCGAATCCGCAGCCCTTGCGCTTTCAGGACAGGCCAAGCCGGTAAATTGCTGTCCCACTCGATTAACGTGGGGATGGGTCCGGTCCTGGCAATCACATTCGTATACAGGTCCCATACCGCAGGGCTCACTTCACCGTCATGGCTATCAATAAGCAGTGGCTGCCCTTCATCATCCTCCTGCACGCTATGGCCGGCCAGATGAATTTGCCCTACCCGATCCAGCGGAAAATCAGCAAGATACTTCTCTGCACTAAAGCCGTGGTTGGTCGCAGAAACATAGACGTTGTTGATATCCAGCAGAAGACCACAACCGGTGCGGCGTGCAAGCTCGTGCAAAAAACTGGTCTCACTCATGTCTGAGCACGCGAACCGAATGTACGTCGCAGGGTTCTCTATCAGCAGCGTACGTTTAATCGCACTCTGGACCTGATCGACGTGCGCGCATACAGTTTGCAACGTTTGCGTTGTGTAAGGCAAAGGCAGCAGATCGTTGTAGAACGTATTGCCGTAAGAGGACCAGGCCAGATGCTCTGACACCAATGCCGGCTCACAGCGCCGAACGAGGTCGGCAAACCTGCGCAGATGCACAGGATCCAGCGCTTGCGGGCCACCAATAGACATGCAAACGCCATGAATGGACAGCGGATAATCCCGGCCAATGGCCGCTAATGCCCGCTGCGGTGGTCCGCCCGCTCCCATATAGTTTTCCGCATGAACTTCGAAGAACGCATCGACCAGGCCATCGTCCTGTATCGCACCAAGATGTTCATGCTTGAAACTCACACCGGCCAGCAGGCGTGCTGCGGCGCCCGTAAAAGGGGATTGGCAATACGCGCCGTCCGGTTTGGCTATCGGGGAGTGGTACACGGTCACCCTCTCTGGCCACTATAATCAGGCCTTGCCGGGCATCGTCGAACCGTGACCACCACCAGGGATCTGAATGCTACTGCAGGTGCCTGCCTGAACAAATTTCCAGGCGTTACCCTGGAAATCCTTGGTAGAGGTGCCCTGGCAGGTGGTGCCGGGACCGGCGGCGCAGTCGTTCTGGCCCTTCAGGGCAACACCATAGCATTTCTCCTTTTTTGCAGCGACCGCTGCATCGGCTTCAGCCTTGGTCAGCGGCGCAGCATGGGCGGTGGAAGCAAGGATGCCGGCAACGGCGCTGGCAAGCAAGGTCGAAGTAACCGTAAATTTGGCGGACATGAATTTCTCCTGTGGTTGAAATAAGGTGCATCCTGAGCGGACACATTAGTTAGTTCGGCCGCGTTGATGATTCGGTTACACCGCAGGAAAAATAATTATTAGTGCAATAAAAAATAGGTGTACAAGAAAGGATTCCGTTTTAAGGATACAAGCGTGCTACCGACCTTCATTACAAAATAAAATCACCGGATCCATCTATACCACTTGTGTATATCACGCGCCCAAGAGATCGACTGCGAGTGCACAACCAATCAATTTCTCGCCGTACTCCCAATTAAATATTCATCCACCGGCAGATTACATTTTTATAGTCATGAATACTTGATGCCGCACATGTAAAACGTCTTGACTGGTTTTCTTAAGCAGAATGATTTTCCTGAAAAAATAACGCCATGGCTTTGAGCGACTCTGCAGCGCTGGCGGGATAGGCGAAACATAAAGGAATTTCAACAGCTTCGCTTAACGGCAGTACCGCCAGATTGGCAGGCAATTGATCTGCAATTCCAGAGCCGTATATGCCCAGGTAGTCGCTTTGTGCGATTACCTCCAGCAATAGTGGCGTGTCGTCTGCTTCGTAAACCACCCTGGGCATGACGCCGAGCATAGCCAGTTGCTGAAAAACCGTCTTGCGAAAAATCTGCCATCTTGTTTGGCTGCCCATTACCACACCCCACTTCGAAAGGGTTTGCGCTGGAACCGATTGATTTGTGCAAAGTGGATGAGATTTTGCACACAACACGACGAGTCGTTGTCGTTCGATCAACACGCTGTGTAATGCCAGCCTCTTAAGGTACTCGTCATCGTGAATAAGAAAAGCGCCGTCAAGCGTGCCTGCAGAAATTTCTTCGTATGCGGCCTCGGACGGCAATTGCCGCAAATTGAGGTCTACCCCGGCATGACGCAGGCCGAATTGAAAGAGAAGTTGTGACATTCGGCTATGTGACGCCTGAGCGGAGTAGCCAAGCAAGAGGCCCTGCCCCCCTGCACCTTGTGCCAGACGTCGACAGTCACTGATGACAACATCCATCTCCCGCAGCCATTGTTGTACGCGCAAGTGAAATACTTGTCCTGCCGGCGTCAATTGCGTATGCCGGGTTGTGCGCACGAATAAAGAAAAGCCGATCTCTTCCTCGAGCTGTCTGATTGCCCGGGTTAATGCCGGCTGGGCGATACCCACTGCCTCTGCAGTACGATGAAAACTTAACAGACAACCCAACCGCTCAAACAATTGCAGACGGCGAAGCGTAGGAAGTGATCTCATTGATAACCTGAATGATATTAATCTGATCGTAAAGGGTATTGGATTAGCCCTTTCTTAATTGATAACATGAGCAGATTCCAATTCTGCGATAATATCATGAAGGTATCAGTCTCTCAATTCCAAAGCTCACCCGATGTGCAGGCCAATCTGGCGATCGTCCTCAGCCATATCGAAGAAGCCGCAGCGCAAAAAGCCCGTCTCATTGTATTTCCTGAGGCCAGTATGGTAGCGTTCCATTCGTCTCGCGACGAGCTGCGCGCACATGCTGAAAACGCCGCGACAGCCTTCGTACAACAAATTGCACTTGCCGCCCGACTGCATGGTCTGGATGTATTTATCGGCATCTATGAGCCCAGTGGCGAAGTTCGCTCCAGCAATATTTTCATCCACGTCAATTCCAGAGGAGAAATCGCGGGCCGCTACGACAAGGTACATCTCTATGATGCTTTCAGCTTTCAGGAATCAGCAAAAAACCGGCCCGCAGATCTTAAACCGAATCATGGCGAAGTCTATGTCGCCGAGATAGATGGCATGAAATTCGGGCTGCTAAATTGCTATGACCTTCGATTTCCGGAAATGGCACGCATTGCGATAGACAAAGGCGCACACGCGCTTATATATGGAGCAGGCTGGATCGCGGGCAGTCTTAAGGAATTGCATTGGGAGTCGCTACTACGGGCACGCGCTATCGAGAACACTTGCTTTGTGCTTGCATCTTGCCAGCCTCCACCTGAGTCAGTGGGTATGAGCATGATTCTGGACGCTGGGGGACTGACACTTGCTGGCGTAGCCAGCACACAGGGGATCGGCTGCGCTACCATTAATCTTGAACGACTTGCCGAGGTACGAGAGGCCCTGCCGTGCCTGCAACATCGCCGCTATCATATCGCGACAAATGAAAATGCACCGCAAGTCGTTGAACCATCCAATAGGCTTGAAGGGGAAAACCATGTCTGACCGGACCGACAAACGAGTGCTTTATTCTGCTGCGCTTGGACAGTTCGTAGAGTGGTATGACTTCGTCATCTACGCTTATTCTGCCACCATCATTGCCAAACTGTTTTTTCCGACCACAGATCCGTCAACGGCACTGTTATCTGCCTTGGGCATCTATGGTGTCGGCTTCGTTATGCGACCCCTGGGCGGATTCATCTTCGGCAGTCTCGGGGATCGGTTCGGACGCAAGACGGTCCTTGCCGGGATTATTCTCGGCATGGGTGCATCAACACTACTTATGGGGTTGTTGCCAACCTACTCCCAGGTGGGGATACTTGCTCCGATTCTGCTGGTTGTGCTTCGACTCATACAGGGCCTGTCCGCAGCAGGGGAAACCATTGGTTCGAACTCCTTTGTAGCCGAACATGCACCTGCAAATCGCCGAGGGTTACATGTAGCCTTCACTTATGCTTTCGCCAATCTGCCACCTGTGGCGGCTGCAATTGTGATACTGGCACTCACTCAATTGATGGGCGATGCTGCCTATGAATCCTGGGGCTGGCGCATTCCATTTGTATTGGGAGGACCGCTGGCACTTGTGGGTCTGTATATCCGTACCCAGGTGGATGAGTCACCCGCCTTTCAAAAAGCTCAGGCCAGCAACGAAATTTCCACCAGCCCGGTCAGGGACGCGATCCAAAGCCAACGCAAACAAATGGCATTTAGCTTCAGCCTTGCCGCATTCTCCAGCCTGGCGTTCTACACCTTGTCGGGCTACTTCGTATCATATCTGACCGCCTCTGTGGGCATGAGCCGTTCTGACGCGCTGATCGCCAACGGCACAGCAATGATGGTCGCATTTTTCACCATGATTTTAGGCGGATATTTATCAGATTTATTTGGCCGCAAACCCATACTGCTAACAAGCTTGATATTCAATGCGTGTATCAGTATCCCGGCATACATGCTCGCGTCTCAGGCAACCCTTTCTTCAGCCATCCTTGCCCAAATCATGCTTGCCATCGGCATGGGTTTGTTCGCCGGTCCCCTGGGAATTACCTTATTAGAACTATTCCCAACCAAAACCCGCTTTAGTGCGTCGGCGATCAGCTACAACCTGGCCTATACGATTTTTGGCGGCACAGCTCCCTTTTTCAGTGCATGGCTTGTGCTAAAAACCGGACAGTTGCTGGCGCCCGCGGGTTATATGGCTGCAGTATCTGTAGTCGTTCTGCTGGTCACCCTGTTTTTGCCAGAAACGTCCAAACGATCACTGGTTGACTACGACGGTACGCACTGATTAGGGCCTGTGTACGATGGATGAGCAACGAGATCGAGCTTGAGTCTGGACATCACCACTTGACCAGCGACGCTAACATCCGGCAAACGTGCCGGATGCTTCACCTCAGCGGCACACCACGCAGTACACAATCATGACAAAGGCCTGGGGTACGCAAAGCGTTACCCAGGCCTTTCACCCTCGTAAATGCCCGGCAACCCGCAGTCTGATTACTGGCTGGCGGCGGTCACGCGCCACACGGTATTGCCCACGTCATCGGCAAAGAGCAGCGCACCGTCCTTCGCCTGGGTCAGGCCCACAGGTGAACCAAAAAGGTTCTTCTGGTCTTCAGACAAAAAGCCCGAGACCACCGCCTCTGCCTTGCCTGCCGGCTTGCCATCACTGAACGGCACATAGCTGATCCGATAGCCGCTTAATGGCGAGCGGTTCCAGCTTCCATGTTCACTGATAAAGGCACCGCCCTGGTATTTCTCCGGAAGACCCTGACCGGTGTAAAAATGCACGCCCAGCGGTGCGACATGCGAGCCCAGGGAATAGTCGGGCACGATCGCCTTACTGACCAGGTCGGGACGCTGAGCCTTGACTCTAGGATCAAGATGCTGGCCGAAGTAGCTATAAGGCCAGCCGTAAAAACCGCCTTCCTTGACTGAAGTGAGATAGTCCGGAACCAGGTCCGGCCCGATCTCGTCCCGTTCGTTCACGATTGCCCAGAGTGTTCCGGATTGTGGCTCCAAGGCCAGTCCCGTGGGATTGCGCAGACCGGAAGCAAAAATCCTGCTGGCGCCGCTATTGACATCCACCTCTAGCACTGTTGCGCGGCGATACTCAATGGCCAGCCCGTTCTCACCGATATTGCTGTTGGAGCCCACACCCACGTAAAGTTTTGATCCATCGGCACTGGCAAGCAGCGCCTTTGTCCAATGGTGGTTGACGGTATCCGGCAAATCTGCAAACTCCGTGCCGGGATCCGTGAGGCGCGTCTGCCCCGGTTCATAGCGGTATTTCATGATATTTCCGGTATTGGCAACATACAAGTCATTACCGATTAGCTGAACGCCAAAGGGGGAATCCAGATTCTCCAGAAAAACATGTTTTTCCCATTCACCGGTTCCAGCAGTCTGTCGCAGCAAGGTGATTCGGTTTCCGCCTTTGCCCCCCTTACCGGATTGTCCCTTGACGATACCGCTGAAAAACTGTTTTGGGGTTGTAACAGGCGCTGTACCAGGCGAATTGGCTTCGACAACCAGAACATCGCCATTGGGCAGCGTATAAAGTTGTCGGGGATGCAGCAGATCACTGGCGATTTTTTCAATTTCCAAACCGCTGGCAACAACGGGCTGCTTATCTGCTGACCAGCCTACACCGTCAGGCACTTGAATGGGTGGCGAGAAAAAGTGTCGCGGTTCGGGCAGTGTAGGGTTGGCGCCGAGCTGTTCGTCGGGCTTCATTGTCGCGTTATCATTACACCCGGCCAGAAAGAAGCCGGTCGCGAAAACAAGGGGCAGGCCCCATTTGACCTTAGACATTATGCGTCCTCCCGATTGCGTAAAAGGTGGACGCAATGATCGCAGACACGGCAATGCAGGCGACCGTAACGGCAGACAGGATCAGTCCCGAAGGCATGACGGCATAGGCGTCCCTGCTATGGACAAACGCGTTGAGGATGGCCGCCAGAATCCCAATGAAATTGAAACCGAAATCAAGCTTTTCAGCGGGAAGAACAATCCTGCCTCGCGGGATCCACACATGCACCAGGTTGATCAGGCGCGGAATAATGGCAAAGAACAGGCCGATAGTAATAAGCCACGCTGCGCTTTTACTCCACATCATCTCGGCAGTCTGGAAATACACGACGTCAAAGATCAATGCCGCAACAAAAAATCCGAAAGGAATGGGATTGAACAACTGATAGATGGAATTAGCCAATGATGACTGTTGCCGTGATGCTGGGGCAGTCATAAACACCTCCTCTTCACAAGTTCTTCACAGGAAATAGACGCTTTTGATCGCGTAGCAGACCGGAACGCAAACAGGAACTACTGCGATCACACTTGTGATTCCAACATACATGACCATGTTAATCAATCAAATAGGCTTTACATTTTGTTAGTATGGCCGCCTCCGGGAAGCGAAGATACCAGCGTCAGCCGTGCGGGAGTGTAGCGGCGTGTCGCCATGGCCTCGTTCAAATACCGACCGTTGCAAGTTTAGACCGGCAAGTCACAAACTCGCCTTGACATGCCGCAATTTGATCGCAGCCAATACCGCCAGGCAGGCAATGCCGACCGCGCTCACGACTGCAGCAACATTGAATCCCGCCATGAAAGCCGCCTGCGCCTGTTCAAGCAAACCCGCAGGCAAGGCATGAGCCACCGATATACTTGCTGCCAGGCTATCCGACACCGCAAGCTGGATACTGGCGGACGCCGCCGCGGGGACCTGATCGGTCATGTAACTGCGATAGACAGCAGTCGCAAGACTGCCCAGTATGGCGATGCCCACGGCCAGACCCAGCTCCTGTACCGTCTCGGACATGGCCGATGCCGACCCTGCCTTTTCAGGCGGTGCCGCAGTCACAACCATTTCTGTGCCGAGCGCGGCTATGGTGCCCAGGCCGAGATAGACCAGCGAAAATGCCGCGGTAACCAGGACATTGCCTGGCGATGACGAGTCCAGTTGCGTCAGCATTACGTAACCCATCACCGACAAAGCCAGCGCTCCCGCGATCACATATCCAGGGCGAATCCGCCGTGCCAGCAACGGTGCGGCAATGCCGGCAATCAACATGGCAAGCGCCGGCGGCCCCATCCACAAGCCGGCAGACAATGGCGATAAGCCCACAACCAACTGCAAGTACTGGGTGACCAGCAGCATTGTTCCGCCAACCCCCGTCAAGCCGACAAGCAACACCATTAAGGCGACACAAAATACCGGGCTGGAAAATAAAGCCAGATCAAGTAAGGGATGGGTCAAGCGGCGCTGGCGTCGGACAAATAAACACATGAAGACCAATCCAACTGCGACGGTCGCTAAAGCAACGATATCGACCCCATCCTTGGAGATATGCTTGATGCCATAAACGATAGGCAATATGGCAAACAACGATAATATGACACTGACGATATCCAGACGCCCCTGCTGTGGTGAGCGATACTCGGGCAGGAGAAACGGCGCTGCAACCAGCAACAGCCCGACAAACGGGACTGCCACCAGGAATGCGGTCCCCCATCCGTAATAGTGCAGCAGCGCCCCGCCCACCACGGGCCCGGCCGCCATGCCCAGGGCAAACATGGTTGCCCATATCCCGATGGCCAGTGCGCGCTGATGCGGCTGGCAGAACATATTGCTGATTAGCGCCAGCGTGGATGGCATCAAAGTCGCACCGGCGATGCCAAGCAATACGCGCGCGGCAATCAGCATTGAAGCACTGGTGGAACACGCCGCCATCACTGAAGCTGCCGCAAACGCGGCAGCGCCGACCATCAATAGCTTGCGCCGCCCGATTCTATCGCCCAGCGTTCCCATTGAAACCAGAAGACCTGCGATCATAAAGCCATAGGCATCAATGATCCACAGCATCTGCGTACTCGTCGGACGCAGATCGACAGCCAGCGCCGGCAATAGCAAATGCAATAGCGTCAGGTCAAGCCCAAGCAGGATCGTAGGCGCAGCCAATAGCGCGAGACCGGCCCACTCGCGGACACCGGCAGTTTTGTCCAAACAGCTAGAGGCTTCATTCATCGCCATCATTCATTGCTCCAGGTAGATTTGTCGATTGCAGAAATGCCATTTTCAGCGCAAAATCATCCCATTACAATTTAAGCAAATATCCTATTACTGATGATAATAGCCATGATCGAGCGTAGCCTGCGTCGTACCAAGCACGAGTTATCCGAATTTCTGATCCGCCACAGGAATAAGCTGACGCCCTCCGACGTTGGCCTGCCAGCCGGCGGGCGACGCAGAACACCAGGTTTACGCCGAGAAGAAGTGGCCGCGCTGGCCGGAGTGGGACTCACCTGGTACACCTGGTTTGAGCAGGGGCGCGACATTCAGGTATCGGAGGCATTCCTGCTAAGTGTGGCCCGCACGCTCAAGCTTGGCGACAGTGAATGCAGCCATCTATTTCTTCTGGCGCATAAGCGACCGCCACCACCTGAAGCGCATCATGGGCTTGCGGTCTCGCCTATGGTCCAGCAGTTAATGGACGATCTGACAACAAGGCCCGCTTACGTGGTTAACCTCAGCTGGCATGTCATTGCCTGGAATAGTGCCGCCAATGATTTATTCGGCTTTAGCGTAAGGGAATATGAGAGCAGAAACATACTGCGTATTGTCTTTGCCGATCCGGACATACGAGGGCGTTTTGGTGCCTGGCGTGAAGACGCACCAAAGCTGGTGGCGCAGTTTCGCTACGATTTGGCTACCGCGCCAGACGATCTCGCGATGCTGGCTTTGGTCGAGACACTTACGCAGGTCTCGCCGGATTTTCGGCGCTGGTGGAAAACCGCTGACAGTGAACCGCCGCGGCGCGCCATGCGATCTTTCAGGACAGCCAGCAACACGCGCCAGGATTTCAATCATGAAACACTGGTGGTAGACGAACACAGACATTTAAAAATGGTGGTCTGCTTTGCCGAACAAACGCCGTGCTGATAGGTGCCACGGCGAGCCGCTGATGCCGGGCAATAGCGCTGGTGGCTTAACAATATCTGGTGCGCTATCCGAAATCACGCTCAACTGATCCCGGTACGCGTGGCGCAACCGAGGTCAGTGAACATGATCAAGTTTTTTTTCGCCCCGCTGTCGGAAACGGAGCTGCAACCGCAACACCCATCGGCCTTGGATGGGCGATGGGCGTACCATGCAATTGAATACGAGCCTGCCTGATCAACTGTAGCGGCTTTCCAGCTCGTCCCATTCAGGCTTGCCAACCAGGCGTTGACGTTCGGAAAAAGACGCCACCAGCCCGCTGGATTCCTGCACTTCCTTCTCATCGCGCAGCACCGTCAGTGTTTTCTGCATGCCGGCGACGGCACCCTGCAAGGCCGCGTTGGCATACAGCACAATGCCATAGCCCAATTCGCCAAGTTGATCGGCATTGAAAATAGGCGTACGGCCACCGATCACCATGTTCATGAGTTGGGGCTTGGCAAGACGCTGGGGCAGCGCACGCACTTGTTCTGCTTCGGTAACCGCTTCCACAAACAGAATGTCGGCGCCGGCCTCGGCAAACTTCTGGGCACGCTCGATCGCCGCCTCAAAACCATGTGTGGCTGCCGCATCGGTACGGGCCATGATCAGGAAGTCCGGATCCTGGCGCGCATCAACCGCCGCTTTGATCTTGCTGACTGCTTCTTCGGTAGAGATCACTTCTTTACCTGAAAAATGGCCACAGCGCTTGGGCGCGATCTGGTCTTCCAACTGAATACAGTCGGCGCCGGCACGCTCCAGCACTCTTACTGTGTGGCGAACGTTCAAAGCGTTGCCAAAGCCTGTATCGGCATCGACGATCAATGGCACATCTACCGCGTCACGGATCCTTGCAGTGTGATCGGCAATTTCGTGCAAACCCATGAACCCCTGGTCCGGCATGCCAAACCACATATTGGTCACGCCTGCGCCTGTTACGTAGATGGCTTTAAAGCCAAGATCGGCGATGACTTTGGCAGACAAGGCATTGAATGCGCCTGGAACGATAATGCCGCGGCGAGCTTCGACGAGTGATCTGAGTTGCTTTCTTGTCGACATGCTGTAAATCCTTTTTTATCTTAAGATATTAAAAATGAAATGTTCTTGTACACTTTTCAAAGTGTATCTGCTGGAATCCGGACATAGCCTTCCATCAATACGCGGGCGCTGCGACTCATGAGCACTTTTTTCACAGTCCACTGCCCGGCTTGTTCAATGGCTTGCGCACCGACCCGCAGCGTGCCCGACGGATGACCGAAAGTCACGGACTCGCGCTCGCTCCCGCCGGCAGCCAGATTGACTAGCGTGCCGGGAATAGCCGCTGCCGTACCAATAGCCACTGCAGCGGTGCCCATCATGGCATGATGCAATTTGCCCATGGAAAGCGCCCGTACGACCAGATCAATGCTCTCGGCTGCAACCTGCTTGCCGCTGGATGCGGTGTAGTCGGCAGGCTGGCCCACAAACGCCACCTTGGGCGTGTGCTGGCGGCGTTCAGCTTCCTCGATATTTGCGATGAGCCCCATGCGCAGCGCACCATGCGCGCGTATGGTTTCAAACATGGCCAGCACCTTGGCATCGCTATTGATCGCATCCTGCAGCTCCGTGCCGGTAAAGCCGATATCCTGGGCATTCACGAATACGGTAGGAATACCGGCGTTGATCATGGTGGCTTTCAATTTGCCAACACCGGGCACGTCCAGCTCATCAACCAGATTGCCGGTTGGGAACATGGCGCCTGCTGCACCCTCTTCGTCTGCGGCCGGGTCCACGAATTCGAGCTGCACTTCGGCTGCGGGAAAGGTAACCCCGTCCAGTTCAAAATCGCCCGTCTCCTGCACCTGGCCATTGGTGATGGGCACATGCGACACGATGGTCTTGCCGATATTGGCCTGCCATATGCGCACGGTGGCAACGCCATTTTGCGGGATGCGGCCGGCATCGATCAATCCATTACTGATGGCATACGGTCCCACGGCAGCCGACAGGTTACCGCAGTTACCGCTCCAGTCAATGAAGGGTTTATCAATGGAGACCTGACCAAACAGGTAATCTACATCGTGATCTGCGCGTTCGCTTTTGGACAGAATGACCACCTTGCTGGTGCTGGATGTGGCGCCGCCCATACCGTCGGTATGCTTACCGTAAGGATCCGGGCTGCCAATCACGCGCAACAAGAGCGCATCGCGCGCAGCGCCGGGCGTCTGAGCGGCCTGGGGCAAATCATTCAATCGAAAAAAGACCCCCTTGCTGGTGCCGCCACGCATATAGGTCGCGGCAATTTTCATCTGTGGTGCGTGCGTCATTAATTGTTCCCTATCTGTCATAGTGCCTGACTGGCGGCGGGCGACTCAATAAAGTCCTGCGCAAAGCGTTGCAAAACGCCGCCGGCCTCATAGATGGACACTTCTTCGGCCGTGTCCAGGCGGCAGGTAACCGGCACTTCCAGGCGTTCACCATTTTTGCGACGTATCACAAGTGTGAGCGTTGATCTTGGTTCGGGCGTTCCCACCACATCGTAGGTTTCGGTGCCGTCAATGTTAAGCGTCTGGCGATTAACGCCGGGTTTGAATTCAAGCGGCAATACGCCCATACCGACAAGATTGGTGCGATGGATGCGCTCAAAACCTTCTGCAACAATGGCCTCTACACCAGCAAGACGTACACCCTTGGCTGCCCAGTCTCGCGAAGAACCCTGGCCATAATCTGCCCCCGCCACGATAATCAGTGGCTGCTTGCGTTCCATATAGGTTTCGATGGCCTCCCACATGCGCACAACCTTGCCTTCCGGTTCAATGCGAGCCAGGGAGCCCTGTTTGATAACGCCGTTCTCCTGCACCATTTCATTAAGCAGCTTGGGATTGGCGAAGGTGGCCCGTTGCGCCGTCAGATGATCGCCCCGGTGCGTCGCGTAAGAGTTGAAGTCCTCTTGCGGCAGGCCCATCTTATCCAGGTATTCGCCTGCAGCGCTGTTGAGCAGAATGGCGTTGGACGGTGACAGGTGGTCTGTGGTGATGTTATCGCCCAGCACCGCAAGCGGACGCATGCCCTTGAGTGCACGCTCACCTGCCAGCGCGCCTTCCCAGTAGGGCGGGCTGCGAATGTAGGTGCTTTGCGGGCGCCAGTCATACAAAGGACTAACCGATTTGCCATCATCAACGCTGACCGCAAACATCGGTTCGTATACGCTGCGAAATTGCTCAGGCTTAACACTGCTGGCAACAATGGCGTCGATTTCTTCGTCACTGGGCCAGATATCTTTAAGTGTCACCGGCTGGCCGTTCTGGTCGGTGCCCAGCACGTCTTTCTCTATGTCAAAGCGGATGGTACCGGCAATGGCGTATGCCACCACCAGCGGGGGCGATGCCAGGAAAGCCTGCTTGGCGTATGGATGGATCCGGCCGTCGAAATTGCGGTTGCCAGATAAAACAGCCGTCGCATACAGATCGCGATCGATAATTTCCTGCTGTATGACAGGATCCAGGGCACCACTCATGCCATTACAGGTGGTACAGGCAAAGCCCACAATGCCAAAGCCCAGCTCCTCCAGTTCGGTCAGCAGATTCGCTTCTTCCAAATATAACTGGACCGCCTTGGAGCCCGGCGCCAGCGACGATTTGACCCACGGCTTGCGCAACAGGCCGCGCGCGTTGGCGTTGCGCGCCAGCAGCCCGGCCGCGATCACGTTACGCGGATTGCTGGTGTTGGTGCAACTGGTGATGGCGGCAATGATGACCGCCCCATCGGGCATGAGGCCGGGTTCATTTTCAACCACACCTGAAATACCCGCGCCAGCCAGCTCGGAAGTAGACACGCGACGGTGCGGATTGGATGGGCCTGCAATATTGCGTACCACAGATGACAAATCGAATGTCAGTACGCGCTCGTACTGTGCTGTTGTCAAACTATCGGCCCACAGGCCAGCCTGTTTGGCGTATGTTTCCACCAGCCGGACCTGTTCATCGTCCCGACCGGTCAGCTTCAGGTAATCAATTGTTTGCTGATCAATGTAAAACATCGCCGCGGTAGCGCCATACTCCGGCGTCATATTCGAAATCGTGGCGCGATCGCCCAGCGTCAGGCGGGCCGCACCTTCGCCATAAAACTCCAGGTACGACGAGACCACTTTCTGGCTGCGCAAAAACTCGGTCAACGCCAGGACCAGGTCAGTAGCGGTGATGCCGGGTTGCAGTTGCCCGGTAAGTTCAACGCCGATAATGTCCGGCAAACGCATCCAGGAGGCGCGCCCCAGCATCACGCTTTCGGCCTCCAGGCCACCCACGCCAATGGCGATCACGCCCAGCGCATCTACGTGTGGCGTATGGCTGTCAGTACCGACCAGCGTATCAGGAAAAGCAATCCCATCACGACTGTGAATGACCGGCGACATCCGCTCCAGATTAATCTGGTGCATGATGCCGTTGCCCGGCGGAATAACGTCGACATTCTTGAACGCTTTCTTGGTCCAATTGATAAAATGAAAGCGGTCATCATTGCGGCGATCTTCGACGGCACGATTTTTGTCAAATGCGTCCTTCTCAAAACCGGCATATTCGACAGCCAATGAATGGTCCACGATCAACTGCGTGGGGACCACCGGATTAATCTGGGCCGGATCGCCCCCTTGTTTGGCAATAGCCTCGCGCAACCCTGCCAGGTCCACGAGCGCGGTCTGGCCCAGGATATCGTGGCACACCACGCGCGCAGGAAACCACGGAAAATCCAGGTCGCGCTTTCGTTCAATCAGTTGCCGCAGTGAATCGGTCAACGTCGCAGGATCGCAACGACGCACCAGATTTTCGGCAAATACACGGGACGTATACGGTAAAGTATCGTAGGCATTGGGCTCGATTGCATCGACCGCAGAACGCGCGTCAAAATAATCCAGACCGGTGCCGGGCAATGGCTTGCGGTTTTCAGTGTTCATAGGTATTAGCGTTTGTCCAGCGGGATAAATGTCTGATCTTCCGGACCATTATAGTTGGCCGTCGGACGAATAATCTTATTGTCGATACGTTGTTCGATAATGTGAGCCGCCCAGCCCGCTGTACGTGCGATAACAAACAGCGGTGTAAACATGGCGGTAGGCACACCCATCATGTGATATGACACGGCGGAGAACCAGTCCAGATTGGGGAACATTTTCTTGATGTCCCACATAACGCTTTCCAGGCGTTCGGCAATGTCGAACATCTTCATGTTCTGCTGCGTTGCAGACAGTTTGCGCGCAACGTCCTTGATCACCTTGTTGCGCGGGTCGGAAATCGTATACACGGGGTGACCAAAACCGATGATCACCTCTTTGTTTTCCACCCGACGGCGAATATCGGCTTCGGCATCATCCGGGGTTTCATAGCGTTTTTGCACTTCGAAAGCGACTTCATTGGCGCCACCGTGCTTGGGGCCGCGCAGCGCACCAATCCCGCCGGTAATCGCCGAATAGATATCCGATCCCGTACCGGCAATCACGCGGCAGGTAAACGTGGACGCATTGAATTCATGTTCAGCGTATAAATTCAGCGAGGTGTGCATGGCATGCACCCACTCATCGGAGGGTGTCTCGCCATGCAGCAAGTGCAGGAAATGCCCGCCAATACTGTCATCGCTGGTCTCTACGTCGATGCACCGGCCGTTATGACTGTAGTGGTACCAGTACAGCAGGGCCGAACCCAGGCTGGCCATCAGGCGATCTGCAATATCGCGGGCGTCCGGCAGGTTGTGATCGTCCTTTTCAGGCAACACGCAGCCCAATACCGACACCGCCGTGCGCATGACGTCCATGGGATGGCTGGAGGCCGGCAAGGCCTCAAGCGCATGCTGCAACTGAGCCGGCAGGCCACGCAAGCGGCGCAGTTTCAATTTATAGGATGCCAGTTCCGCCTTGTTGGGCAGTTTTCCGTGGATGAGCAGATGGGCCACTTCTTCGAATTCACAGGCCTGCGCAATATCCAAAATATCGTAACCGCGGTAGTGCAGATCGTTACCGCTGCGGCCGACGGTACATAGCGCGGTATTGCCGGCCACCACGCCGGACAGCGCGACTGATTTCTTTGGCTTGAAGCCCTTTACTTCGGATGCTTGTGTCATGGTATCCCCCTCTTCTATGCAATACGAATATCGTGTAACAATCAAGATTTGCAGTTTACGCAAAACCACCGGCAATTGCATCAATAAGAAGGCGAATCTTGGTAAACTCCTGAGTGTATATTTGCGAATTTTGCGAATATCATAAGATATCCGACTGTTTCAGGATGGGCCACAATGCGAAAAATATTCATGGGTGTGCGGCTTCGCCGGCTACGCGAAGAACGAAAACTAACTCAGATAGGGTTGGCTCGCATGCTGGGCCTGTCAGCCAGCTACCTGAATCAGATCGAACAAAACCAGCGCCCCTTGACCATGTCGGTCCTGTTACGTCTGAGCGAAGTGTTCAATATGGACGTAAACGCTTTTTCAGACGACGAGCAGACGCGTATGGTGGCCGCGCTGCGTGAGGTTGCAGCTACCCTGCCGGCGTCTGCGCTGGGCGGACACGAAGCAGCGCGAATATCACAAGCAGAAATGCAGGAGATCGCAACGAACATGCCCGCCGTAGGCCGGGTGTTGATCGATCTGCATCGCCGTCACCGCGAAGCGGTGGACCGACTGGAAGCCATGGCAGAAAAGATGACCTACAAGGATCCCGAAGATCCTGCAGACGCGCTGATGATACAGACACAACCCTACGAGGAAGCACGCGATTTTTTCTTTACCCATCACAACCATTTCTCGGAGCTGGACGCCCACGCCGAGCAATGCCACACCTCCTGGGGGCTGTCCGATATAGCCCCACCAGGCCTGGCAGACCGGCTGGAACAGCGTTTGCGCGAACACCACGACGTCGTTGTGAACACGCTACCGGCAGAACAGGGCTTGCAGCGCGCTTACAACCCGGCGTTGCGCCAGCTTAGCCTGCCCACACATATCACACCCGGACAGCGCGCCTTTCAAATGGCAACACAACTGGCATTTCTGGAACTGAACATCATGCTTGAACGCATGGTGGACGCGCCCCGATTTTCCAGTCAGGCTGTACGCAAATTAGTACGCCTGGGTCTGGCTAACTATTTTGCGGCAGCGCTTATTCTGCCCTACAGACAGTTTCTGGCGTCTGCCGAACAGTTGCAATACGACATTGACCTGCTAGGGCAACGTTTTGGCGTCAGCTTTGAGACAGTCTGCCACCGTCTGAGCACCATGCAACGGCCCGATGCAACAGGTGTGCCGTTTTTCTTCATCCGGGTCGACCGGGCGGGCAATATCTCAAAACGCCAGTCTGCCGCGCACTTTCATTTTTCTCGTGTCGGCGGGGCCTGTCCATTATGGAACGTATACGAGGCCTTCTCCAGTCCCGGCAGAATTCTCAGGCAACTGGCCCGCATGCCCGACGGACGCGTTTACCTTTGGATTGCGCGTACGGTATGTCACCAGACCGGCGGATTCGGACAACCAACAAAGGATTTCGCTGTGGCGCTGGGGTGCGATGTAAAGCATGCACATCGACTGGTTTACGCAAAAGGGCTGGATTTCAGCAATCCCGATATTCCGACACCCATCGGCATGGGGTGCCGGGTGTGCGAGCGGCCGCAATGCGCGCAACGTGCATTTCCCTATATTGGCAGGGAACTGGACGTCAATGAGAACGTCAGCAGCCTGTCTCCCTACCCCATGAACAACTAAAAAAATTCCGGTACGCAGAACGCGTTAAAACCCGTTATGTGTTTGAAATTATTACGTTTATAATTGCCAATCGACCAGCACCCGCAGGCAGCATCTGCCATGCGTTAATGACTAAGGGCAACGAATGAAGAACACGTTCAATCCGATAAAATTTATAAACCTCGCACTCCTGGCAGTCGCACCATGCCTTGCTCATGCAGCCAGTAATTATCCCGACAAACCCATTAGCATTGTGGTCCCGTACGCGGCAGGCGGCTCTACGGATTTGATCGGACGCGCGCTGGGCGAAAGCATGGGCCGACACCTGAAACAAACCATCGTCATCGAAAACAAACCGGGTGCGGCAGGCTCCATGGGCGCGCAGGAAATGGTCCGGACCCGACCCGATGGCTACAAACTGACACTGTCGCCGCATGGCATTTTCAGGCAACCCTATCTGCAAAAGACCCGCTATGACCCAATCAAGGACCTGACCTATATTGCATCGTTTTCAACCTATGACTTTGCTCTTGTGGTGGATGCCAAATCACCCATAAAAACCGTCAAGGAATTTGTCGACTATGCCAAGCAGCATCCCGACGAGATCAGTGTCGGCACGCCCGGGCGCTTTACAGGAAACCAGATGGTCATGGTAGAGCTGGGCAATGCCACCGGCGCCAAATTAACGCACGTCCCATACAAGGGTGATGCCGAAGCGATCACGGCACTGCTGGGAGGCCATATCAAAGCGGCCATCACCACCAATAGCATCCTGCCCTATATGGAGGCGGGAACCGTCCGTGTTCTGGGGGTCGCCTCCAAGGAGCGGCTCAAAGCATTCGACGGCGTACCCACATTCACTGAAGCCGGTTATCCTGTCGTCATCCCATCCCCTCTGGGACTGGCCGGACCAAAAGGCTTGCCTGCCGAGATCGTGGAAAAACTGGATGCCGCGGTTGCAGTAGCAGTCAAGGATCCGGTATTTTTGAAAGCCATCGGCGCCTACGGGATTCAGACTTATTACATGAATCACACGCAGTACGCCGAGTTTGCTGTCAAAACGTTCGCCGAGGAAAAGGACATTGTGGGCAAAATGAACGAGGATAATAAGTGAACGCTATTAACCTGATTGACGTTCGGCGTTGCCGTCGCGTTCGATAGGTAAATCGTGATATCGCCCTGGCTTTACCGGGGCTTTTTTACAGGGTATATCGGTGGGGCATGGGAACCGGATTCTCCATGTCATAGGAAATAATAACGGCGAATAATCTGAAAGAAGTGCTCGAATATGGCAAGAAAAATCGCCTGACCTACGCGTCAAGCGGTATCGGATCCAGCGCACATTTAACTGGTGCGCACTTTGCGCAGGTGGTGGGCATTCAGATGACGCACGTTCCATACAAAGGTAGCGCGCCTATTTTGTCTGATCTGCTGGCCGGTCGGGTGCCCATGGTCTTTGACCCCCGATCTTAGTCCCTATGGCATACGCAAAACAGGGCAAGCTCAAAGCACTGGAGATTATCTCTGAAAAACGTGGGGAAGACGAACACAATATCCCGACCATGCAAGAGGCAGGATACAAGGGCTTTGTCACGAAATCCTGGGCATCCCTGACGGAGCCAAAAGTTACGCAGCAGGACATCGTAGACACCTTATCGAAAAATCTGATTGAGGTAGCAAAAAATCCTGAAGTGAAGGAAAAACTCAAGGCTGCCGGGTTTATTCCCGTTGGCAGCACGTCTGCTGAGCTGGCACAATTGATCAAATCAGACTCTTTGTTTTACGAAAAGATTATCAAGGAAAATGATATTTCAGCACTAAACCGTACCCGTTGCATGAGCGCACAGTAAATTCAAACAACCCAGACTGAGACGACCATCATGCTCGTCTCATGAAGGGGAAAGATGGAGGCGTTCAAAGACCAGGCGCATAAGAATCTGCCCGAATATTTGACACAATCGAACCAGACTCTTCAAACAATAGCGGCACCCTAGCGGCGCTGAGATTTTATTGCGATGCCGAAAAGCAGCAATATCACTTCATAATGCCCGATGCAACCTACGCGCTCTATTTTTCCACCAGCGGACATGTACTTTGGTCTAATGGTTTGAACGCTTCACTCTGAGGGATCGTTGCAATCAACTTATAATAGTCCCACGGATATTTTGACTCTGCAGGCGACTTTACCTGTACCAGGTACATGTCATGGATAAAACGACCATCGCTGCGTATAACGCCGCCTTGTGAAAAGAAATCATCCACAGGCGTCGACTTCATATGCTTCATTACGGCGTCAGTCGAATCCGTATGGACTGCAGTCACAGCCTTCAGATAGTTAGTCGTCGCTGAATAAACACCTGCATGTATCATTGAAGGCATTTTTTTTGCGCGCTCAAAGAAACGTTTGGACCATGCACGGGACTGTTCATCCCTGTCCCAATAAAAGCCAGTTGTAATATACATGCCCTGCGCCACGTCAATACCGAGACTATGTACATCCTGAATAAAGACAAGCAGGCCTGCCAGCCTTTGCTCTTTTGTCAGACCGAACTCGTGCGCAGTCCGAATCGCATTGACCGTATCGGTACCCGCATTGGCCAAACCGACAATCTTGGCCCCTGACGCCTGGGCAGAAAGAACAAAAGATGAGAAATCATTGCTGTTAAGAGGATGACGCGCAGACCCCAACACCTTGCCGCCACTGTCTTTAACCACATCCGATACATCCTTTTCCAATGCTTTCCCGAAAGAATAGTCGGCCGTCAGAAAATACCAGCTATCACCACCGTGCTTGACCACAGATTTCGCTGTACCATGTGCCAAGGCATAAGTGTCATACGTATAGTGAATCGATGTGGGAGCGCACTGATCATTAGTCAAGGCCGTTGCGCCAGCACCGGTATTGATGACAATCTTGTCCGCTGTTCTGGCCACTTGCACTGCAGCAAGCCCAACCGATGAATTATTCATCCCAACGACCATGTCGACCTGATCGACGTCAAACCATTTACGCACGGCCAACGAGCCCACATCTGCTTTGTTTTGATGGTCAGCGGAAACGAGCTCGATAGGCTTGCCATCAACGGCGCCGCCGAAGTCTTCGATAGCCATTTGTGCCGCGATGACCGAACCGCGGCCACCGACCTCGGAATATACACCCGACATATCGGTCAATACACCTATCTTTACGACGTTATCGGAAATGACTGATGTGGGTTGAGCCGAAGCGGCAAATGAGGCGCTGATGAACATGCAGCCCAACGCAAGGCACAGGCTTGTTCGCTCCAAGTGTTTCATAATCTTTGTCTCGTTTTAATGGCTACTTGTGTTATTTGTCTGTATACCGAACGGCTTGCATTGGACTTTCGTTGACAGACAAGCTGAAAATATCGGGGCGAGCATAATGGCCCGTAACGTCAAAATCATATTTGCCTCGGACTATTTCCTCCAAATCAATATCGGCATAAAGTATTGTTTCGCCATCCGTATAAGGCCCTGCCAGTATCTTGCCCAATGGACTAACAATAACGCTACGTCCCTGAAGCAGTACCGTCTCTGGATCGTCACCCAGTGCACAGCGATAAGCGTCCCCGTATGCACCACGCGCAATATGTTGACACGCCGACAGAACAAAGCAGCGCCCTTCCATTGCAATATGCTGCATGCTTGCTATCCATGTTTCACGATCATCGGCTGTTGGTGCACAATAAATACTTATTCCCTTTCCGTACATGGCAAGACGCATTGCAGGCATATAATTTTCCCAGCATATGATTGATCCAATATTGCCCAACTCGGTAGAAAAGACTGGCAAGGTAGAGCCGTCGCCAAAACCCCATATCAATCTTTCAGCCGCTGTCGGCATTAGCTTTCGATGCTTGCCCATAAGCTGTCCGTCCGGACTAAAAAAAAGCACAGTGCAATAGAGCGTGCTTTCACCACGTTCTATCACCCCGATAACAACATAGGTACCGGCCTCACGCGCCGCGTCCCCAAGTCGTACTGTTTCTAGGCCCGGAACAGGAATCGAGCCCATCTGATAATTCAGATAGTCGTTTCGTCCCTCGGGAGTCCGATAACCGACCGGAGCGCCAAAGTGACAACCCTTGGGATAACCGGATATGAATGCCTCAGGAAAAACAACAAGCGTGGCCCCGGCGTCGCTTGCTTCGGCAATAAGTTCGCATGCCTTGTCTACGCTTTTGTTGCTGTCAAATGGAATAGAACCTGCCTGGACTACCGCAGCTTTGTATTGCATGTTTCAAGCCTCCCTGTGAAAGATTCATTCTATCGCCGAATCACAGTCGAAAAAATAGTGTCGACAACAAAGCCATAAACAAAAAACAATAAATGAATATTTTTTCTTTATTTATCAACGATATAAAAAACAAAAAATCGAAAACACCATCTACATAGCATAGTGGTGTCGATAAAAATTGACACTTTAAAAATTACATTTGCGCTATCATTGAGGTTAATTGCCGCGATTACTCTGGCAGAGAACTGACTGCACGGCGCTCTCAAATATTAGAAAATTGACATATAAGGTTGCCATCATGTTCTATTTGGAAGAACGATTATCTGCTGTAGGTATCACGGGAAAGAAAGCCAAGCTTTATCTGGCGGCTCTGGAAATGGGCGAAGGTCCTGTCCATCTCATGGCCAAAAGAGCAGGAATTGGTCGCACCACGGCCTATGACATTCTGACGCGCCTGACCGAAGAAGGGCTGGTAACGCAATACGAAAGCCGTGGCCGCATTCACGTAGTCGCAGAACCTCCGGAGCGCATTTTACGAAGATTCGAAACGCGCCTAAAACACCTGGAAGACCTGATCCCAGACCTAAACGCCATGCACAATGCATCTCCGGCGCGGCCTCGTATCAGGCTTTATGAAGGAGAAGCAGGGATCCGCACTGTTTTACACAATACATTGCAATGCGAATCCAAAATCATTCGAGCCTGCCTCTCTATGGTGGAAATGCTGGAAACACCCGGGTTGGACGAGGTCGAAAAGTTTAGCCGTCAACGCATAAAAGATGGCATTGAGTTACGCGTAATACGGGTAAAGTCTGAAGAAATTGAAAAATTGTGGGGCACAGACGCAGCCAAGTTTCGGGAACTTCGTTATGCCCCCTCTCTTAGTTGCTTTTCGATGACTACCTTCATTCATGATGATAAGGTGAGCTTAATCTCATCGAACCGGGAGAACTTTGCTTTGGTGATTCAAAGCGAAGAATTTGCTCGAACACAGGAATACTTTTTTGAAATGCTATGGCAGACAAGCGAACGCAGCCCACAAGAATAGCCAATAAACGAGACCACAGTTTGCTGGCGTGGCGTTTGAACATAAGTAAGATATCAAATCGACTAGACTACTGACCACCCAATTGATTCAGGCTGCCTGCGCATACCGGTCTGAATCGAAAAATGCACAACTGTCATTTTCATAATAGTATCGCTCCACTGCCACAAGCGTCTGGGACACATTGAGATCCAAAACGACCTGCGAGCCGGCACCGGGCGGAATAAACGCTAGTGACTTCTGTGTCTGCACCATCGTCACCACTGGTACGCCCAGGGCCGCCGCCATATGCATTGGTCCTGAATCCGGCGTCACCATAAGGCGCGCCTGAGCCAACATGGCGGCAAATATTCTGAGTGGCTTAGGTGGGCAAAGCACGCCTTGCGGCAATGATTCCAGCGCCTGCTGCAAATGAGGAATCATCACGCTTTCTTCAGGGCCGACAAAAACAACGAACCGCTTTCCTGTTTCATTCAGGTCTCTTATCAACGCCAGCCAGAAAGACAGGGGGCAGATTTTGTCTGCATGACCACCCACAAAAACGGCAACGAACGACTCCGCTCTACCGTCACCGCCCGGCTGCAGGCCCAACGCCTGCAATTGGCCAAGCGCCTCTGTCATTTCCTCATTGGATATAACGAGTTGAGTACTGACAGGACCTGCCGTTCCCAGCGCACGCGAGAATGCAGGGCCTGCATCATAAGCATGAATAATGGGATCCTTGACTTTGATGTCATACCAGGCTGCATCGTTCTTTGGTTTACCTATGACGTAGCGGGCACCGACCATCGTTGAAATGAGCAGGCCACTCAATGAACTGGGGGCCAGTTGCACCGCCAGATCGTAGCGTTTTGCCCGCAATTCGCGCACCATGGACAACGCAAGCCACGGCTGCCGCATCGCAGATCTGGGCATTCCAACCACATCCTCAACAGGCAGATTCACAAACAACGCCGCTGTCTTGTCTGTCACAAGAAAGTCAATCTGCGCGCCAGGAAACCGCTCCTGCAGCGGAGCAATAATGGCGGTGCTAAGAATCGCATTGCCAATGCGGTAATTAGGACGGATGACAATAATCCTGGAGATGCCATGCAACGCAGTAACCGATATTTCCTGCCTGACTCCAGAGGACAAACCCAGCACAGAGAAAACGGCTTTCCTGGTGGTTTTCTCTGCATTTTTTGCAAACCTTTTTATCGCGATTTTGGTTGCCGCAACCAGGGCGCTTCCACCAAGCTTTCCCTGAACCGCGTCGGTCGACTCCGGCAGCTTATAGACCATTTTCATCTCTCGCTTCATAGGCGTGCCGGGCGTATCTCGCCCTTGGCAATATATTGATCGCGCCGACGACAACGCGCTCATGAGAACGACATCGGCAACTGACGATGAAGACAATATACGCTTGGTTTATTGCATTTTTAAGATAGGTGGCAGACAGTAAAGCAGCACGATACCTTTTTAGCTTGGGTTCGAACAGCGCTGGCAATATTGGCAGCAGGTGTACTACTGGACCAATTTTCACAAAACTTCGCCTCAGAACAGATTATTTTCACTATTGCGGTTGGCCTCTGCATGCTTTCCCCGTCATTATTCGTTGTAGCGTATGCTCATTGGAGACATGTTGAGCTGGCTATGAGGTTCAAAAAAAACATTACCTCAATCTCCATTGCTAGGAGTATTAGCTTGTGCGGGAATGGTAGCCAGCATTACTCTTGTTGCACTTCTTATAGTTTCCTTCTTTGAAAAGCAAAAATTTCAAATGTCAAAAGATCCAGGCCTGCAGCCAGAACGTACATCTCTTGCGTGGAGACGCACTGCAGCAGTTTTATTGCTTAACTGCATTGTTACGATGAAATCTACCTATACGAATTCGACTATTTTTTTATCAGTTTTAACCGTAATTCTCATTCTTGCCACCATTACAACCTACTTGTATGGCCTCAATCGATATTACCGACTAGCGTTCAATGAGAGGCCAATAAAGTTACCTATTGAATCGATAAAGGAAATCACATTGATGGGACTCTTCGCATCGCCTAGTAGTGTATTTTTCTTAGTTCTAAATCGCCTTAATGCCTTTTAATTTCAAATGCCCGGCTTGAGGTCTATATGCTTTCGAGCCCAAGTTGCTTTTTTAATTAAAAACCCATCGCTTTCTTCTCAATGCCTAAGTACAGACTAGTCGTATGAGTATTGACATGTCTCGAATAGGCGCCAAGCATATCGAGTGTCCGCGAATTTATGTTTGAAGTTCGGGTTGATTTGGTACAGGACCAGTACACTGTACCTACCTTGGGACGCAGACAAAAGTTTTGAAGCGGCCCTGATTCCAAGCGCGACTGCTGCTCTGGAATATTTAGTCTGATGCTTTTAATTGAGGTTTATTGATACATTCCAGCGTAGATAATTTCAACGAAGTATTGAATTTCATAAACACACGGTATTTTTTGTTTTATTACTGTTTCCTCGCAACCGTCAATCGCTACTGGGCCACGCCCGCATCACCTGTTTTTTTAATTCAAATATAAATAACACTCGCATTAATGGCACATATAGACCGGTCAATGATACAGAGAACAGCACTTAGGTAATGATAAATGACGGATCACGAGGACGGATATGCTCATAAGTCAGCTCCGTAGCCGTGTTTACGAAGCCACTCAAAAGAGGTGAGATCTTCCCTTTTCGCCAGACCAGGTGGATTTCGACATCTGGTAATTCGTCCGCCAGTCGCTTGAACAAAACCCCTTCGAATTTCATTTTCTGCATTGAAGCCGGCACCAGCGCTATGCCGGTCCCTGCGCTGATCAGGCCGATAAGCGTATAAGACTGACCAACTTCGAGCGATATCCTGGGCGAATAGCCATGGGAGGCACATACTTTCATCACCATCGCGTGAAAGTCTGGCGCCATCGTCCTGGCATATCCGACAAACATTTCGTGCTTACAGGCAGAAAGGGACACACTTTCTCGCTTACTAAAATGATGGGTTTCCGGAATTGCCATTACAAATTTCTCTCGGTATAACATGTGACTATCGAAATCGGCCAAGACCTTGGCAGACTGATCGAAATTCTTAATCGTCCGAACCAATGCTACATCAGTATCTCCGCTAAGCAATGCTCGTGCCTGCTGCGTAACGGTAAACAAGCGCAACTGGATGTCGACACCCGGAAATTTGGACCGGTAAGAACGCAATATCGGAGGGAGTAGCGTGTAAGCTGACTGTTCGAAAAAACCGACAGCAATAGAGCCTATTTCTCCGCGTTGCGCGCGCTGTGTCTCGACCACCGCCGATTCTGCCGCTTGAAGTGCAAGCATCGCTCGATCGTAAAACACGCGCCCAGCGTGGGTCAAAGCGATCCGACGTCCTGAACGCGTGATTAGCGGTGCGCCAATTTCCTCCTCCAAATCCTTTATCTGCCGGCTGATTGCCGGTTGTGCGATGCGCAGCGTCTCAGCAGCCTTGGTGAAATGCAATTCATTGGCCACCGCAATGAAATAGCGCATGTGACGCAAGTCCATTTTCAATACCTTTTTGTTATCAAAAGTTGATTAATTATATATTGTACTTATTGGGATGAGTCTCTTATTATGTCCGAACTACGTCGCCAAAGCACCGAAATAGGCCATTTCAACAGCGAAGGTCAATTGAAGTTTCCAATCTAAATTTCTGAAGAAATCTTAGAGTCTATGAATTTTTTTAATCGTTGGTATGTCTTTTACATGCCAGTCACACTCATAATGGAGGCAAAAAATGAATGAAATACAAGTAGACAACTTTGATGTAACGCCACTCAGTTCTGCTATGGGCGCTGAAGTGGTTGGCTTGCACCTCTCTAAGCCCGTGAACCAGGTAACAATTGAAAAATTGAAAGACCTCTTGAATCGGTATGGCGTTATCTGCATCCGGGATCAATCTTTGACAGAGGCACAGCAGCTAGAATTTTCAAAACAATGGGGGCCACTGGAAGAGTTTCCGGAAGAAGATAAAACCATCGCAGCACCCACCGTATATAACGTGGCGAATGTATCTTCGGATGGCAATAGTCTGCCTGAAGATGACCATCGAGTCGTTTTCCAGAAGGTCAATGCTCGTTGGCATACCGATAGCTCGTATCGTTACATTCCTGCATATGCTTCTCTTTTGTATGCGATTGAGGTTTTGCCAGACGAAGCAGTTGGTGGACGCACAGGATTTTCCAATATGGTTTCGGCATATGAAGCGCTGCCGACGGAGCTGAAACAAACAATAGAACCCCTGCACATGGTGCATTCTTATGATTTCGGACGCAGACTGTTTCCATCGCTACCGCCACTTTCTAGGCACGAGAAAGAGGCAGTACCGCCGGTCAGTCATCCCCTGGTTCGCTTGCATCCTGATAAAGGAGGTTGTCGCTCTTTGTATATCACAGCCAATGCCGGGAATGAAGTAAGCGGCATGGCTCTTGATGACGGCGAGAAACTGCATAAAAAATTAATCGAGCATATTTCAAACCCTGATTTTTGCTATTTTCATAAATGGCGCAAAGGGGATCTTGTGATATGGGATAACCGTTCAACGCTGCACAAAGCCGAAGCATATGATATGACGCGATATCGCCGCGTATTCCGGCGTACCACCGTAGCTGGAAAGGGACCGGTACTCGGCCCCTATTCAAAATTGGCCAATGCCACCATCCCTGCATAAGCAAAACCCCGCCCCTACCATGAGTTTTCGAATCATCTTCATGCGGAAGATGCATGTTAGTGGGCGGACTACCTTGAGCGCCTCGTCCCAGGGGGAAATGATGAGATTTACGTTAAAGAGCGTATGACACTGTTGAAGGGAGGCACTAACGGAACCAGACTTGCGATTGCACACACTTTAAAAATGCGGGTATGTCAGAAGACCTTTTACCCATGCATTGCAACGTGGACCCGGAGCGAAGCGGTGCTTGCGCATACCTTTCAGAGCAATGGACTTGCTCCGAAGAATATCCGGGACAAACAGTTTTTTACACCACGATCAGCAACCTCCATCGCAGTAGTTACCTTACCCGATGACAGAGCTATCCCGTGGACTAACTTCAACCCTGCCTAAGGTGAATTTCAACATGATTCATCGGAAGGTCTTTGATTCCCAATAACGGAATCCTTGGCCTACCTACCTGATAACAATTGATAAATTATTGGAGACATTGAATGAAAAATAAACTTCGTGGATTTATGGCTGCTCTTCTCACCTGCTCCGCTATCCTTATAGCCCCAATAGTTTTTGCTAAGAAATATCCTGAACATGCCGTTCAGTTGATAGTTCCATTTTCAGTAGGCGGCGGAACAGATGCCGTAGCCCGTGCTTTTGCCAAAGCAGCTCAAAAGCACATTCCCGACGGTATGGTGGTTATGAACAAGCCGGGCGCTGGTGGTGCTATTGGCTGGAACTACATGATGAACGCCAAACCCGACGGATATACCCTGGGGGTCGTTACGGTGGAAATGACAATATTGCCGCACTTGAATCTGTTTAACCATACATATAACGATATTATTCCTATCGCCCAATTGAACGCAGATCCGGCCGCAGTAATCGTAAGAGCCGATTCGGCATACAAAACTATCGAACAACTCATCGCTGATGCGAAATCGCGCTCAGGCATTCTCGCAATGGGAACATCTGGAAATGGGACCATATACGATCTGGCCGCCGCCGCCCTCGAGGAAAAGGCCAAAGCAAAATTCAATCGTGTCCCATATCAGGGAGCGGGACCTGCAATCACAGCCTTGTTAGGCAACCAGTTGGATGCGATCGCCGCTAGCCCTGGTGAAGTAGCCCAGCATCTCAAATCGGGAGACTTGAGAATGCTGGCAGTGATGGCTGACCAGCGTGTCGCAGAATTTGATACAGTTCCTACATTGAAAGAGAAAGGAATTGACCTTTCGATCGGAACCTGGCGTGGAATCATGGGCCCAAAGGGTCTGCCCGAAGAGACCGTCAGCCAGTTGAAAAAAATAGTAGCAACAACGGTTCAGGAACCTGATTTTCAGAAATCATTACGGGCAATGAATCTAGGCTTTGTCTATGCTGACAATACAAAATTTAAAGCAATCATGGAGCGCGACAATGAGTTTTTCATGAATCTGGTCACCAATCTCGGTATTGAGAAATAACTTTTTCTGAATCGGCCAGGGTTTACTAGACACTTTTAAGCCTCATAATACTCACAGATGGAGATTATTATGAGCAAGGTCCGATTTACGGAAGAATTCAAACTCGAAGCGATAAAGCAAATCACAGAACACC
>JAFAEO010000049.1 GCA_023423975.1 Pseudomonadota bacterium | reverse complement strand
ATATAGATCTGGCCTCTCGCATAAAATACGGCAAAGGACAGGATCGCTATTGCAATAAATCGTTTCATGTAAAATCTGGTTTAAAGTATTCTCTTGCTATTTCAATCGGTGCATTTGTCTGGTTTACCCGCCGGACAAAAGTGTCCAACGCAAGCCCACTTTTCCCCAAATCGGAAACAAATGCTTCCAATCCCGATTGGTAATTCCCAAAGTGTTTTGCATAGGTTTCCACGGCACTCTTTTCGGGCTTTTCGGTGGTAAATGCGAGATATTGGAAAATGCTTACTTCCACGCCGAACACTTCCCCGGTCGAGCCACGTCGGATATAAACCTCTTTGAACCGGGAACGGTCAGCGGTATTGTCCAATTTGCCGATTGTGAAGATTTTCTTCCGTTCCGTTTCGGTTATAGCAAGAAGTTTGGCGATTTCGGTATAGTTCTCCATAAACTTGCTCTGGTCAAGGAGACACACGGTATCGGAATTATTTAGGATACTGTCCTTGACAATGGCATTGCCGATGATGTCGCCCAGTTCCTGCGTGACCACGATGGCCTCACCCCAAAACTTCCGTACCGTTTTATAGAGATACAGGATATAGGAACCCATTAAAGGAGAAGCTATCGCTTTCCATGCTTCCTCGATAATCAACGCTTTCCTCTGATCTTTCCTGTGGCGCATCTTTTGGATGAAAACATCCATAATCACCAGTGTCACAATGGGGAATAATATTCGATTTTCCTTGACCGCATCGATTTCAAACACAATGAACCGTTCTGAAAAGAGTGACGAATCGGCGGCTTCGTTCAATATGGCATCAAACTCTCCACCGCGGTAGAATTTTTTCAGCACATAGCGGAACTCGTCAAGGTCGAACGGTATCCTTTCCTCGCTTTTTATCTGAGGTATCTTGTGCAGGGCAAATTCATAGAACGAATTGAAATCCAGTTTATCGATGTTGTTTATTCTCTCGCCAAAACAGTCAGCATAATAGGCTGAAATAACATTGGAGATCACGTCACGTTCTACGGGTGAGACCGTTCCGTCCGCACCTTTCCAGAGCAGACACACCAACGTGACCAAAAAATCCTTTTTCTCGATATTGTATTCATCTTCTCCAATGGCAAAAGGGTTCATGGTGATCGGTTTTGTATCCGACCAAGTAATGTACCTGCCCCCAAAGTAGGCGCATAACCCTGAATAGGAATGCCCCGTATCAACGATGACCACATCCATGTTGTACAGCATGTATTGCTGTACGAGGGCATTCATGAAAAAACTCTTGCCCGAACCGGATGGGCCCAATACAAACTTGTTCCGGTTATTGATACGGTTGGTACGCATCGGCAGGTCGGCAGGATCGATGCCTACGGGTATGCCCTGCCTGTCCGTGAACCGGATCAGAAAATCCGATTTTTCGTAACTTGGCAGTGTTTCCCTAAAAAAGAAACAAAGAGCGGCATCGGCGGTGGTCAGGAACCAATCGTATTTTTTCAGTTCCACGCCATTGCCCGGTAAGGCACACCGGAACAGCTCCAATTGGTTGTAGGCATTGCGTGAGGGAATAATTCCCTGCTGGAAAAGTGCGGCTTCGATAAAATTGGCCGTTTTGTCGATCTTGTCCATATCGGCACATACGATCATGGAATAATGGGCATTTACCAATAGCTGGTTGTCACGGGCCACGTCCACCAATAAACGGTCGATGTCCTCCACGCACATGAGGTTTGCAGGATCGGGTACGCTCGAATGCCTTTTGCGCTTAACTTCAAGTTTTCCCAATGTGATCTGTTGGTTTGGAATCTCCAATAGCTGGTTATAGATAATGGTCTTATAACCGGGAACTTGGTGCAGGAAAAATAGGTTGTCCACCGGGAAATCCCGCATCCCACTCGTTTCTGTCCGGGAAGTAAATGCTCCGACCTTTTCGGGCAGGTCAACCGAATCGGTGTTGACGATACCGATACACCGAATTGCCCTTTCACCTATCAGCAACTCACGCTCTCCGCAGCGAAGATTGTCCAATGCGATATTAGGGCTCTCAAACTCCATTCCGAGCACCCTGTTTACAAAACGGTTTATTTCAGCTTCCGTAAGGTATGAGGGCGCAAGTCCTGCACCCGTGAGCAGGTCGAACACTTTAGCCATGTTCTGCCCGAAATTCACAAGTACCCGTCTGTCGTATGTATAGAAAGCGCCCTTTTTGATTTGGCGAGTGATGGTCAGGTAGGTTCTTATCTCGGTGTACTCCCGTCCGTCAAAGTGTTCCTGGTATTTCTGTTGCAGAAATTCGGATGCGGGTTCGGCCCGGTACTTTCGCCTGATAAATACATCCTGTTTTTGGATGATATGCCCCTCGCCAAGTATTTTAACGGCACCGAGCAATACCTGTTGGAAAACGGTGTAGGCTTCGGGGTCGGCACCATATTGTAAGACGGGATTGGTCAGCCGCATAACGACTGAAAAATCACCACGGTCACCGTACAGTATGGGCATCCCCTGATAATGGTCTATGCCCACATAGGGCATTTCAAAGGCTGTCTTTCTCTCTGTTCTCATAGCTGATCGATAAATGGATAGGATGTATGAACACGCCACGGTGGCGGGTTTTGTCATGGAGACCGCTACCCTGTTTCATGAATGTGTAGGCAAGTCCTGCACCCATCAGGGCAAGGGTTGCGAAACCGCCCAGGAACAGGTTGGACAATGCGCCGATAAGTCCACCGATGGCCAGACCACCGATAAGGGAGCCTATGCCCCAATAGATAAACTTGCCTTTGAAACCACGGTAGATAAGGGGCTTTTGCAGCCCCTTATAGATCGGATAACGCTCCCCGGTCATACGCCGAAAAACGCTTTGATGACCACCGACACGAGTACCAAGAATAAGCAGGAACCTCCCCACGACATCAACTCCTTGTTGATGTCCTGATCTCCGCTGTTCCACTTGATGTACACCCGTATTCCCCCTATCAAACCAACCACGGCACCGATGGCCAGAATGAGCGTCGAAATGGGGTCTACATAGCTGGTTAGCGATGATGTGGCGGCATCGATACCCACGGTACCGCCCTGTGCGAATGTTGATTGGGCCGCGGAAAGGCAAAGCGCGGCCAGGGCAAACAGTTTTTTAGTATTTACTGTCATAGAGATAATGGATAAAAAATTGAATTAAAAGATTGGATTGTTAGTTTACCCCGAAAAGGGCCTTCAGTGCGGCGCCGACAAACGACAGGAAAAGGCAGGAAAAGAACCATCCCATGACCTGCGCATCGATGTGGTGCTTGCCGGAT
>JAFAEO010000029.1 GCA_023423975.1 Pseudomonadota bacterium | reverse complement strand
GTCAACAACAGCGCGTGGCCATCGCCCGCGCCCTTGCGATGGAGCCGAAGGCGATCCTGTTTGACGAGCCGACCTCGGCCCTTGACCCGGAACTGGTGGGCGAGGTGCTGGGCGTCATGCGCGATGTCGCCCGCGAAGGCATGACGATGGTGGTCGTCACCCACGAAATGGGCTTTGCCCGCGAAGTCGCGGATCGGGTGCTGTTTCTGGAATCCGGCGTAATCGTCGAACAGGGCACGCCCGAGCAGGTTTTGCGAACTCCGCAACATCCCCGCACGCAGGATTTCCTGCACCGCGTCATTCACCCGATGGATTGAAGATTTGACCAAGATTATCCTGATCGACGGCACTGAACAGACCACACGCCTGTTTCGTCAATTGCCGCTGCCCGACGGGTTTCAGATCCACGAAGGTGACCCCTCGCCCGAAAAGATGCGCGGGCTGATTGCCGACGCGCAGGTGGTGCTGAACGGCCATACCTATATGACGGCCGAAGATCTGTCTCATGCGCCGCGTCTGAAACAGATCATTTTTCTAGGTTCGGGCGCCTCGTCCTATATCGATCTGGATGCTGCCCAACAGCGCGGCATCCGGGTCGACACGATCCGGGGCTATGGCGATCAGACCGTGGCGCAACATACGATTGCGCTGGCTTTGGCGGCTCTGCGGCAGATCGTGCCAATGGACCGCGCGATCCGTGACGGGATTTGGGAACCCCTGCCCGGTCGCGAGTTTGATGAACTGACTTTTGGCATCGTGGGGCTTGGCGGAATCGGACGTGCAACCGCGCAGCTTGCGTCCGCGCTTGGCTTTCAGGTCATCGCCTGGAACCGTTCCGATATCAGCGATCCGCCCTGCCCGATCGTCAGTCTTGATGAGGTGATCGAACGGGCGAATATCCTTAGCCTGCATCTGGCGCTGACGCCGGAAACGACCGGCCTTCTGGATGCCAAAGCGATTGCGCGGATGCCGGATCAGGCGATTCTGGTCAATACATCGCGCGCGGGACTGGTGCGGACCGATGATATGCTGGATGCGCTGAAATCCGGCAAGCTGGCCCATGCTGCGTTGGACGTCTTCGATACCGAACCTCTGCCCGCCGATGCCCGTGTGCTGGATCTGCCGAATGTGACCGTCACCTCTCACGCCGCCTACAAGACCGAGGCGGCGACACGGCGCTTGGTTGCGCGCGCGCTAGAATTGCTTCCAAAAGGTTTACCCGATTAAAATACTAGGACTTGAAATCACCTATCATCGGCGGTAATTCACAGACATAGCCAGCCCTTTCGCACGCCTGATATCAGGCCGTGCTGCAAGCTTGATCGTTCGTTCAACGTCAGACAGCAGGCTCGCATGAATATCCAAACCCCCGCCGAACTTCGCCGGATTCAGGCCGAAGACAGCAATCGCCCCTATGATCTGGCCGAGCGTCTGGGCCTGCCCGAGGCCGCTCTGGTGGCAGCCCATGTGGGCCATGGCGCAACCCGCATTGATGCCACACTGGACCGCCTGATCCCCGCGATCCGCACGCTGGGCCCGGTGATGGCGCTGACCCGCAACCGCAGCTGCGTGATCGAGAAAATCGGCATCTATAATGATTTCCATGACGGCGATCACGCGGCCATGACGCTGGATGCCGATATCGATCTGCGCATGTTCCCCCGCTATTGGGTCCACGCCTTCGCCGTCGAGAAGCCGGGCAAGGACGGCATCCGCCGCTCGATCCAGATCTTTGATGCGGCGGGCGATGCAATTCACAAGGTGCATCTGCGTGACAATTCGGATCTGGACGCATGGACCGCGCTGATCCGCGATCTGGCGCTGCCCGATCAGTCCGAGATCGCCGATTTTGCCCCTCGTGCGCCACTAGAAGGGGCGTTGTCGGCCCCGCAGCGCGTTGATGCGCTGCGTACCGAATGGGATCAGATGACCGATACCCATCAGTTCAACACCTTGATCCGGCGCCTGAAAATGAACCGCCTCGGCGCCTATCGGATCGTCGGCGAACCCTATGTTCGCGCACTTGAGGTCTCGGCAGCCGATATCCTGTTACAGCGTATCCGTCAGGACGGGACCGGCATCATGATGTTTGTCGGCAATCAGGGCTGTATCGAGATCCATTCAGGTCGGATCGAGACGCTGAAGCCGATGGGCCCTTGGCAGAACGTGCTGGATCCGGGCTTCAACTTGCATCTGCGCGCCGATCATATCGCCGAGATCTGGGCGGTCGAAAAACCCACGAAACGCGGCCCCGCGATTTCGGTCGAGACCTTCGATGCCGACGGCGCGCTGATCTATCAATGCTTCGGCCTCCGCGCCGAAAAGGGCGGCGATCCCGATGCATGGGCGGCGCTGGTGGCCGAGCTGCCCGGCAAAGCCATGGTGTCCGCATGAAGGCGCTGCTGATTGGCCTGCCTCTGCTGATGGCTTCCCCCGCTTGGGCCGACAGCTACCCCGAGGCGAAACGCGTGCTGTCGCTCGGCGGATCGGTGACCGAGATCATCTATGCCCTAGGCGAACAGGATCGGCTGGCAGGTCGCGATCAGACCTCGACCTGGCCGGTGGAAGCCATGGAGCTTGCCGATGTCGGCTATCTGCGCAGCCTCTCGCCCGAGGGGGTGCTGTCGGTCTCGCCCGATCTGATCATCGCTGAAGAAGGCGCAGGCCCGCCCGAGGCCGTCGCGGTCCTGAAGGAGGCCGGCATCCCCTATGTCACAATCGCCGAGGAATACGATGCCAACGGCGTTCTGACCAAGGTCGATACCATCGCCGACGCTCTTGGTGTGCCGGATGAGGGCAAGAGCCTGCACGATCAGCTGCAGGAACAATTGGCCGAGGCAAGCAAGCGCGCCGAAACCGTGGGTGAACCGAAGAAGGTGCTGTTCATCCTGTCACTGCAAGGTCAGCGCGTCATGGCCGGTGGTACGGGCACTGCGGCCGACGGAATCATCCAGTTGGCCGGGGCGGAAAACGCACTGTCAGGCCTCAACGGCTACAAACCGATTACGGATGAGGCGATCATCAATGCAGCCCCCGACGTCATCCTGATGATGCGGCGTGGCGATGCCGAGGCTGACAGCAACCACGGTGCGGGCAAGGACGCGGCTTTGGCGCTGCCCGCACTGGCGCAAACGCCCGCTGGTGCCAATGGCGCGGTGGTGGTCATGGACGGGCTGAAGCTGCTGGGCTTTGGGCCGCGGACCGGCGAAGCCGCGACCGAATTGCATGATCTGATCTACGGGGCCAGCTGATGCAGGTCGCAGCGATCCGTCCCGCCCTGCAAGAAGGCGACCGCAGCCAGCGCGCCCAACGCCTGTGTCTGTTGCTCAGCGCGCTTCTGGCGGTGACGGCTTTGGTTTCGCTTGGCTGGGGCGCCTCGGGGACGTCGATCCTGCGGGTCATGGGCGATCTGGTCCATGGCCGTGAAATCGCGGTTCAGGACAAAGTGGTGCTGCTGAACATTCGCCTTCCGCGCATCGTGATGGGCGGCTTTGTCGGTGCGGGGTTGGCGGTCTCAGGGGCAATGCTGCAGGGGCTGTTCCGCAATCCACTGGCCGATCCGGGCATCGTGGGAATTTCCTCGGGGGCGTCTTTGGGGGCGATCATCGCGATCGTCATGGGTGGTGCGTTGCCTGCTGCATTCACCGGATGGGCGGGGTGGTATCTGGTGCCGGTCATGGCCTTTGGCGGGGCCTGGCTGACCACAATGACGTTGTACAAGGTCGCAACGCGACGTGGTCAGACCTCGGTCGCAACGATGCTGCTGGCCGGGATCGCGTTCGCCGCCATTGCCAGCGCGATTGCGGGCCTGATCATCCTACGGGCGAATGACCAGCAATTGCGGGATCTGACCTTTTGGGGATTGGGCTCGCTGGCCGGGGCCAACTGGCCGAAAATTATGGCGGCTGTGCCCGTCATCGCACTGGCGCTGGCCTTTGCACCCAGCTTGGCGCGTGGCCTGAATGCACTGGCTTTGGGTGAGGCAACCGCTGGCCATGTCGGTATTCGCGTTCAACAGATCAAGCGCCGCAGCATCCTGATCGTGTCCGCCGCAACCGGCGCATCGGTCGCGGTCTCGGGCGGGATCGCCTTTGTCGGTATCGTGGTGCCGCATCTGTTGCGTCTTGCGAGCGGCCCGGATCATCGCTGGCTCCTGGTGAACTCAGCCCTTTTGGGCGCGATCACATTGCTGATCGCAGACATCATCAGCCGCACCATCATCGCACCCGCAGAGCTGCCGATCGGCATCGTGACCGCGATCATGGGCGGGCCGTTCTTCCTGTGGATCCTGCTGCGCAAACGCGGAATCATTGATCTATGACTCTGATTGCACGCAACATCTCGGTTGATCTGGGGCGCAAGCCGGTGCTGCATGACGTTTCGGTCGCGGCGCATCCGGGGCAGGTTACGGCCATTGTCGGCCCGAACGGATCGGGCAAGACGACGCTGATGCGCGCACTGACGGGCGAGCTGCCCTATCGTGGCCAGATCCTTCTGGGCGATGATGAACTTTCGGCCATCCCACCCGAAAGCCTTGCCAGCCGTCGCGGTGTGCTGCCACAGGCGGCGACGCTGGCCTTTCCTTTTACCGTGTACGAGGTTGTCCGTATCGGTCTTGCCACCAACCGCATTGGTGCCGAGGCGCGCGTTGCCTCGGCCCTTGCAGCGGTGGGCCTGCCGGGCTTTGCGGGCAAGCTCTATCAGGAATTGTCGGGGGGTGAGCAGCAGCGCGTCCAACTGGCCCGCGTTTTGGCGCAGGTCTGGCAACCGGTTGGCCCCGATGGGCCACGCTGGCTGATGCTGGATGAACCGGTCAGCAGTCTGGATATCGCGCACCAATTGACCATCATCCGGATGGCCTCGGCCTATGCCCGCCGAGGGGGCGGCGTCATTGCGGTCATGCATGACCTGAACCTGACATCGCTCTTCGCGCAGCATGTGGTGCTGATGGGCAAAGGTCGGGTGCTGGCGCAGGGCAGCCCGAAAGAGGTGCTGACCGATACCGATCTGTCCGGTGCCTATGGTTGTGCAATCCGCGTGAATTCGGCACCGCCCAATGGCATCTGGGTGCTGCCACAATGCAGTGGCGCCGATCTGTCCGGATCACCGCTGTGAAACCTTCCAATCCCCGGCATCAGCCGACATAGATCCATTATTCCAAAACATCGCCAGCCTGCCGCAAGCGACCACCACTATCAGGAGCTTGCATCATGCGTCTTACCTTCCGCGCCGCCCTTTTGGGGGGCGTCTCTGTCTTGCTGCCAACGATTGTGCTGGCGCAGGAAACCGCGTCCACAATGCTAGATACGATCACCCTGCAAAGCAAACGCGAGGTCGAGACCCAGACGGCGACACCACGCACCGAGCTGGATCAGCAAGAGATCGACGACCGTCAGGCCGGAACCGTGGCCGAGTTGATCGATTCCGTGCCGGGCGTCAGCCTGATGAACGGCAACACGCCTGCCGGGTCAGGGATCAATATCCGCGGCTTTGGTGCAACGGGCACCTATGGCAC
>JAFAEO010000006.1 GCA_023423975.1 Pseudomonadota bacterium | reverse complement strand
CCGCAAC
Source organism: Pseudomonadota bacterium (assembly GCA_023423975.1). Classification (GTDB taxonomy): domain Bacteria; phylum Pseudomonadota; class Gammaproteobacteria; order Burkholderiales; family Burkholderiaceae_B; genus Advenella. The sequence continues at coordinate 6,692 of JAFAEO010000006.1, read as the reverse complement.
GGCAGAACCGTTTGCGGCGCAGTGAGCTAAACCTACAAAGCAGGATTAACGCTGATAGTTAATGTCTGCGCGACGGTTTTCAGCATAGGCTTCTTCAGAAGTGCCTTCTGCTTTAGGACGCTCTTTACCAAAGCTGACTGCTTCGATCTGGTTGGGGCTTACACCCTGTTGTGTGAGCTGGTTGGCAACAGCCACAGAGCGGCGTTGGCCCAGTGCCAGGTTGTACTCGGCGCTACCGCGTGCATCGGTGTTACCTTCGATGCGAACGCGCTGGTTAGCGTTGGCAGACAGGTATTGAGCATGCATTTGTACGACAGGCTGATACTGTTGTTCAACAGTGTAGCTATCGTACGCGAAGTAGACAGAGCGTTGCTGTGCCAGTGGGCTATTTGGGTTGAATGGATCCATAACTGCGTTGGATGTGCCTGTACCAGCGCCAGCACCAGCTGTGCCGTCTACAGGAGTAGAGCTACACGCTGCCAGTGTGGCAGCCAGACCAGCAATAGCAAGTGTTTTTGCAATGCGAGAACCCATGGTAATTTCCTTTATCAAAGTCAAAAATAAACTTATTTTGTAAACGGCCCCCAAGCCGCACCAGTCACATTGCCAGACGAGGGTATTGAGGCCTGGAACGAACCGTCAGCATTGACGATACCGAGACCGCCGCCTGCTGCGTAGAGCACTTGCATTCCGTTAGGTGCGAAACTTGGAGAAAGATCATTGCCGCCAGAAGTCAGTACCTGATCAGATCCAGAGCCAAGACTACTTATAGCAATAACATATGACCCACCTCGTAAGCTAGAATATACCAGCTTTGACCCATCTGGTGATATTTTTGGCGAAACATTTTGTGATCCACTGAAGGTCAGACGGCTAGCTGCGCCCCCTCCCAAACCGGCGCGATAGACTTGTGCGCTACCCCCGCGGTCACTGGTGAAAACGATGCCACTGCCGTTAGGGAAAAAGAACGGTTCGGTGTCAATTTCCGCTGAGTTGGTCAGGCGTTGCTGGCTTGAACCGCCCCCTGCACTAACCAGGTAGATCTGTGAAATCCCCCCTTGGCTTAGCGCCACGGCAAGCTGACTACCGTTCGGAGACCACGCAGGGGCGCTGTTGTTGCCCTTGAAGTTGGCTGCCACTGTGCGTCCGCCGGTGCTCAGGTTCTGCACGTAAACGATTGGTTTGCCCCCTTCAAAACTCACATAGGCCAGGCGTGTGCCATCGGGAGACCATGCCGGAGAAATGAGCGAAGAAGACGAGCTTGCAACGACCTTGCGACCCTCGCCGTCCGCGTCAGCAACTACCAATTGGCGGCCGGTCGTGTAGGCGATGCGCGTTGCAAAAATACCACGCACACCTGTTGTTTTTTCGTAAATAGCGTCGGCTACCCTATGGGCAAGACGGCGCATTTGCGCTTCTGAAATGTTCTTGGCATCCAATTGCGCCTGCTGGGCAGCATCTGCCAAACGATAATCGACGCTGTTGCCATTGACGGTGCCGTAAGCTACGGTCGTGCCGCCAGCCTGGGAGATCGCAGCCCAATCGGGGGTGCCGTTCGCGCCCAGTGTCAGGTCGCCGGTGCTTTTGACTTCGAACTGGCCCGAACGGGTCAGGTCAGCACGAATGATATTGGCAATTTCGGCGCCATTGGGTCCTTCAAAATTGGCAACGACGATCGGGAACTTATTGGCAGAGCCTGAACCGCGCAGCTCTACGTTTACCTGGGCCTGCGCAATGGAATAGAACACGACGGCAACAAATAGCGCCCAGGTCATCAAGATGCCTATGTAACGCTGCACAGCACGAGCGGGAACGGCAGCAGTTCCCTTTTTGATTGAGGCAGTCATGACTGCGGTCTCCTTACAGAATGTAATAACGACAGTGTATCAATAAAGCCCGCTTTGCCGAGGCAGAGCAGGCAAATGTTGTTTCACGCTTTTTCGATTGGCTCCGCTGTGCCGGTTGGCATCAGTTCGGGTTGTAGCGATACGGGCCGGTCACATAGGAATCGCCGCCTGGGGGTTTGGGGAACGGTTTGCAAGCCATGAGGGCAGCCTGCACCGCGCGGTCGAAGGCCGGATTACCCGAACGCACCAGAATTTTGGCGCCGGTTGGCGTGAAGCTGCTGTCGAAGTCGACGCGGTAGGTCACTTTCAGGCGCTGATTGCCGGAAAATCGCAGGCGTGGTTCCACGCACTGTTGCACGCGTCGCGCGTAACCGGAATTACCGCCGCCGCCGCCGACCTGATTGCGATCACTCTGGCCACCACGAATACCGGCGGTGCTGCTGACGTCGCCACGCATGGCGGCGCGCAGGGCATCGCCTTTGGATTCGGCTTTTGCTTTGGCCTGCGCTGCTTTGCGAGCATCGGCCTTGGCCTTTGCTGCAGCTTTGGCCTTGGCTTCGGCGGCCGCTTTTTCCTTGGCCTCGGCGGCAGCCTTGGCTTTTGCCTCTGCTGCTTCTTTCGCTTTGGCAGACGCTTCTTCTTTTGCTTTTTCTTTGGCTTCGGCTTCTTCACGGGCTTCGGCTTCGGCACGAGCCTTGGCATCGGCTTTCGCTTTTGCGTCAGCACGGGCTTTTGCCTGGGCGGCGGCCTTGGCTTGAGCATCTGCCTTGGCCTGTGCTTGTTCTTTCGCTTGCGCTTCTGCCTCGGCCTTGGCTTCTTGTTCAGCCTTGCGTTTTGCCTCGGCCTGGGCTTTGGCCGCTTCCTTGGCTTCTTCCTGGGCACGGGCTTTGGCGTCGGCTAATTCTTTCGCTTTTTTCCGTGCCTCGTCCTTGCGTTTCTTTTCCAGCGCGATATCCGGGTCTTCCTGTTCGCTGTCCGTTGCTTGCGATTGCTGGGCGCGCGCCTGTTGCGCAGCCGCAGCCGCAGCGGCTGCCGCAGCAGCCCGTGAGGGCGGTGGCGGAGGCGAGGCCGCTTCCTCTTCTTCGTTTTGTGTGTCTTCTTCGGCCGGGTCCGGTGTGCGCGTTTGTGCCGGCGGCTGCAATACCTGATTTTCGCCCTCGGTCCACAACTCAAGCTGCACTGGGCCCGTCGGGGCTTCTGTGGACTGGAACAGCCCGGCGATCAGCGCGATCACTAACAAAGCATGAAGGATAACCGCGCCGATCAGGCCTTTGCGATTATCTCCTTCATCATAAAATTCGTTAGGATTGTCGAAGTGCTTCATTAAATTGAGATGTGGTGGCAATAAGAGTGGGCGGGACGGCTTACTTTTTGCCGTCTGTGGATTTCTGGTTGACCAGCAGGCCCAGGCGTGTCAGTCCGCTGCTGCGCAGCGTGTCCATAACCTTCATGACTTCTTCGTAAGGTACTTTGCCGTCTGCCGCAATCACGACCGGGCTGTCGGGCTCAACCAGCGCTTTGACTTCTTCCACAATATTGGCTTTGTCTATCGTTTGAAAGTTTTTGCCGGCGGTGCGCTGGCGCACTTTGATTTCGCCGTTCTCAGACATTTCAACTTCCACCGGCGTGGCCGGCACGGCCGATGCCTGACCGACCGAAGGCAGGTTGATGAGACCGGGCGTGATCATGGGAGCGGTCACCATGAAAATGACGAGCAGGACAAGCATGACGTCAATATACGGCACGACGTTCATCTCGTTTTTCATGCGGCGTCCGCGACTGCGGCGATTTTGTATTCTGGCCATTAGCGAACCTGGCGTTGCAAAATATTCAGAAATTCGTCAATAAAACTGTCGAAACGGCTGGCCATTTTGTCGATGTCGTTCGAAAAATGGTTGTAGGCGAGGACCGCGGGAATCGCGGCAAACAGGCCGATGGCCGTTGCGATCAGGGCTTCGGCAATGCCGGGCGCAACCGCTGCCAGCGTTGCCTGGGCCGTGCCGGCCAGACCGATGAATGAATGCATGATCCCCCAGACTGTGCCCAGCAGGCCGATGTACGGGCTGACCGAGCCGGCTGAAGCCAGAAAATTCAGATTGGAGTCCATGGCATCCAGTTCACGCTGATAAGTCGCGCGCATTGCCCGGTTGGGGCCTTCGAGCAGTGCATTGACTTCCTTGACGCCGTTGCGGCGCGCTTTGAGGAATTCATCCATACCTGCTTCAAAAATACGCGCCAGCGGACCTTCTTGCTCACTGTTTTGGGCGATGGACTGGTGCAGGGTGGTCAGGTCGCCGCCTTTCCAGAACGCATCTTCAAAATCCCGTGTCTGATTGCGCGCGCGTTTGAGCGCGATTCGCTTGCTGATGATGTAGGTCCATGACAGAACCGAGATGATCACCAGAATCAGCATGATGACCTGTACGGGTAAGCTCGCGTTGATGATCAGCGAGATAATCGACATCTCTTCGGGGGTGGTAGGTTGCATAAAATCTAGTCCTGCACGAAAGGAAATAGTTGTCGGATAGGCATTGGAATGGGAGCAGGACGAAATGTGTCCGCATTTACACAGCATACCTGAATCTGGCTTTCCACCAGTCGGGTGCCATCGCGTTCTGCTACTTGTTCAAAATGGACGGACGCGGCGCCCATTTTGGTAATCCGGCTGTTGATGGCCAGCAGGTCATCCAGACGTGCCGGTGACCGATAGCGCAACTGCGTATTAACAACGATAAATATCAGCCTGTCGTTGCCTGCCAGCGCGGTCTGACTGACCCCGAGATGGCGAAGCCACTCGGTGCGAGCTCGTTCGAAGAACTTCAGGTAATTGGCGTAAAACACCACACCACCCGCGTCGGTATCTTCGTAATAAACGCGAACGGGAAAATGAAAAGAATTTTCCAACAAATCAGGACCTTGCAACACAACCGGAAAGTATATATAAAAACCCAAGAAAATCACGAAATCATAACGTGTTTTTCAGCTCGTTATAAAGGGATTTGATTCTTGTTAACATTTCTGCAACAGGAACCTTCTGGCCTTCTGGCAAACTGCGCGATTGTAATTCCACGATACCATCTTTCAGTCCGCGATCGCCAATTGTGATACGAATTGGAACACCTATCAGTTCCCATTCAGAAAACATGACGCCGGGTCGCACGTCGCGATCATCCAGAATGACGTCTATCCCGTCCTGGCGCAGCGTATCGTAAAGCTCCTGGGCCTGTTGCTGCACGGCCTCGCTTTTGTGCCAGCCAATCGGGCAAATGACAGCTTCGAACGGCGCCATGGCCAGGGGCCAGATAATGCCCTTGGCATCGTGGTTCTGTTCAATGGCCGCAGCCATGATGCGGCTGATGCCGATGCCGTAGCAGCCCATTTGCAGCGGCTCGGGCTTGCCCTGTTCATTCAGGTATGTGGCCTTGAGCTTTTCCGAATACTTGTCGCCCAGAAAGAACACATGGCCAACTTCGATGCCGCGCTGGATGGCCAGTTTGCCGGGGCCGTCGGTGGCCGGATCGCCTGCGACAACATTACGCAGGTCGGCCACTTCGGGCTCGGGCAAGTCGCGTCCCCAGTTGACGCCGGCGTAGTGGTAGTCTTCGCGATTGGCGCCGCAGATAAAATCGGTCATATTTGCAACCGTCCGATCGGCCAGCAGATGGACCTGCCCGATGGGTTTGACGGGGCCGAGAAATCCGGGTTTGGAACCGAAGTACTCCATGATTTCCTCTTCGGTTGCCATGCGGTAGCCTTCCTTGAAAGCAGGCAGCTTGCCGATTTTGACTTCATTGACTTCATGGTCGCCGCGAACCATCAGCAGCCACAACTGGCCTGCGCCTTCCTTGGGCGTGGTCATAAACACCACCGCCTTGACGGTTTTTTCCAGGCTGACGTTCAGCTGTTCGGCCACAATTTCGCATTTGCTGGCGCCGGGCGTGGCCACTTCCCGTAGCGCTTCGGCGGGGGCTGCCCGCGACGGGAGCAGGCAGGGCGCATCGGCCAGTTCGATATTGGCGGCGTACAGGGAGTCGGGGTTGTAGACGATCAGGTCTTCGCCGGTGTCGGCAATTACCTGGAATTCATGGCTGCGATCTCCGCCAATGGAGCCGGTGTCGGCGGCCACGGCGCGGAACGTCAGGCCCAGGCGCGAAAAGATTTTCACGTAGGCATCGTACATGGCGTCGTAGCTGGCCTGGGCAGAGGCTTCGTCGCGGTCAAACGAATAGGCGTCTTTCATTGTGAATTCGCGTCCGCGCATCAGACCGAAGCGGGGGCGGCGTTCGTCGCGGAATTTGGTCTGAATGTGATAGAAATTGACGGGCAGCTGGCGCCAGCTGTGAATTTCGTTGCGGGCGATATCCGTGACCACTTCTTCAGAGGTGGGCTGCAGCACGAAATCGCGCTGGTGCCGGTCCTTGATGCGCAGCAACTCGGCGCCATATTGCACCCAGCGGCCGGACTCCATCCAGAGTTCGGCGGGTTGAACCACCGGCATGAGCAGCTCGATCGCCCCCGCACGGTTCATTTCTTCACGCACGATGTTCTCGACCTTGCGCAGGGTTTTAAGGGCCAGCGGCATATAAGTATAGATACCACCGGCGTGCTTGCGGATCATGCCGGCACGTGTCATGAGCTGATGACTGATGATTTCTGCTTCTGCAGGGGCTTCTTTTAAAGTATTTAGATGAAATTTTGAGGCTAACATGGCTACCGGTTCAATTGATACGTATAATCAAAGACAATTGTATTTAAAAATGGGAGTGGCCGCATGCTTGATCGCGAAGGCTACCGTCCTAATGTTGGTATTATCCTCGTAAACCAGAAGAATGAGGTCTTTTGGGG
>JAFAEO010000072.1 GCA_023423975.1 Pseudomonadota bacterium | reverse complement strand
TCATCAACGCTGTGTCGGTGCTGGGAAGCGACAAGCAGCCGATCTCCATTCCGGGTTCGCCCCCTGACCTGATGGAGAAGATCGATGGTTGCCGCTTTGCCCAACGCTGCCCTCTCGCAACGTTGGTCTGCAAAGACCAGATGCCCGAAGCTGTTGTCCTCTCATCAGCTGGCGGAGAGCGAATGGTGCGTTGCCACCATTGGCAGCAGGCCGAGGATTTTGCGTTACGCGCAAGCAATCCCGACGTTTGGCAATCATTGTCAGCCGTCTGAGGTCTGTCGAAAACAACCTGCAATATAGAAAATGCTCCGCATTGCGGAGTCTACAGGAGAGTATCATGCACTATTTTGCCTACGGAACATTGCTGGTCGAAGACGCCATGCGCAGCGTGTGCCCCTCAGCTCGCAATGTCGGGCTCATGCGTCTGGAAGGCTTCGAGCTGAGCTTTGGGAAGTGCAGCATGGACGGCGTCGCTGGCTGCACCCTGCTGCCAAAGGAAGGCGCGGTCACCTACGGTATCCAGTACGAACTGACCGATGAAGACATGGCCAAGATGGACGGTGCTGCGCATGTTGAAGAATCGCTGTGGGTTCATGTCCCGGTGACGCTCATTGATGCAGAAGGACGCAGCGTCGCTTCGAGCACTTATTTCATTCCCGGGGAATTCCGCCCCTGGGCTCCCACAGACGCTTATGTCGCACCGATCCTGAAGGGACTCACCGAGTGTGACTTCCCTGAGGAATACAAGGCGCGCGCACGTGAAATTATCGCCACCGCGCAGAATCATCACTGATCGTTGAAGCGACGAGAGTTGGGCACAAGCCGCACTTTGCGGATCTGTATGTAAGGAGGAATGAATGAAATATCTCCGTAACCTGTTGCTCGCAACGAGCGTGCTGGCGGCACCGCATGTCGCGCTGGCCGAAGGTAAGGTCGTCCCGGAAATCGATTTTCTAACCTGGCCTTCGACCAAGTATCAGCATTATTACGAGACCACCCGCTATCTGGCGGACTCCTGGGAGGAGCTCGGAATCAAGGTACAGCTGAATCCACAGCCATTCCCGGCTCCCATGCTCGGAATGTGGTTCAACGAGCATAAGTTCGACGTGGTCCTGTCGGTGCTGTCTGGTTCCTCGGCGCGATTTGAGCCTGAGTTCTACTCGAACGGACAGTTCAATTCGGCGAACTCCACGCCGGGGAATATGAACGTCGGCTCTTTCTCGTCTGCAAAAATTGACGAGCTTGGCGACAAGCAGCTTCGCATCTATGATGCCGAGGAACGTCGTAAGGTCATCTACGAACTGCAGGCAACCCTGCATGATGAACAGCCGGAAGCGCTAATCGCTTACGTCATAAACACGACGGCCTATAACAAAACAACGACTGAGCTTGAAGATTACATCGACACGCCTGAAGGTCTGCGCTCGATCTGGAATCTGACGCGCCTGACCCCGATTGGCGGCCAGCCGGGTGTACGCCTTGGTTGGACTATCGATCAGGAGAGCTGGAATCCCCTGACCTTCAAGATCGGCGAAGATTTGGACCGTCTCGGGCTGGTTTATGACCGCCTCATGCTGGTCGGTCCCGATGGCACCCCGCAATTGTCTGCTGCTTCCGCACTTGACGTCATCGATGAGACGACTCTTGATGTTAGCCTGCGTGATGGGCTGAAGTTCAGTGATGGAGAGACTGTCACGATCGAAGACGTCGTGTTCACCTTCAATTATCTGAAAGAAAACGACGCCACCTATTTCAAGCAGTATCTCGACAATGTCGAGAGCATTGCGGTGGTAGACGGAAAGGCACGCTTTAAGCTGGTCGAGCCATCCGCACCGTTCGTGGCAACGCTGCTGGCACAGGCACCGATCTTGCCGGAGCATGTCTGGAGCGGAATCCTTGAAGAGACCGGCCTGGAGAAGCCCCAAGATTACAAGAACATCCCGCTTGTCGGCAGCGGACCCTACCGTCTGAAGTACTGGAAGGAAGGACGTGAAATTTCCATGGAGCGCAATCCTGAGCACTTCATGAAGCCAGCCGCGGATCTCCTGTTTATTCAGTTTGGTTCCGCAGAGGTACTCTCCTCAGCCCTAACCAAGGGCGATATCGACGTAACCTTGCAGCCGCTGGTCCCGACCGTTGTCGAGGAGTTCCGGACATTCGCTGACCTGCAAATTATTCAGGCCCAGTCCAATGGCTACATGTCGGCTCGCTACAACATCAACAATGAATTTTTCGCCAACAAGGCGGTGCGTCAGGCCCTGTCCCACGCCACGCCCTATGAGAGCATCATTGAAGAGGTTCTTGGCGGTGATGCGGCTCCAACCGCTTCGTCGATCGTTCCGTCGAACACTTTCTGGCATAATCCCGAGCTCAAGCTGCCGGAATATGATCTCGCGAAGGCGCGTGAAATCCTGAAGAACGCCGGCTTCACATGGGACCAGGATGGGCGACTGCGCTTTCCGGAGTAAGTTGTTACACCATGGCCGCCAGCTTGCGGGCGGCCATTACTTTCTCTTGAAAAATTCCTGCCGCCAATCGTCGCCCAAAATCGATGATGCGCAGGATTGAGGACTTCGAATCGACATGAATATCCTTCCCCAGATTCAGGCATTCCATTCGGACATTGCCGAAATCCGCCGCGACCTTCACCGTCATCCGGAGCTGTTGTTCGACCTACATCGCACGACCGAAATCGTTGCCCGGACGCTGCGCGACTACGGCGTCGATGAAGTTCATGAAGGAATCGGCCGAATCGGGGTCGTCGGCATCATTCGCGGTCAGAAAAAAGCTGAAGGGCATGTTGTCGGGTTGCGTGCCGATATGGACGCATTGCCGATCCAGGAAGACACGGACCTGCCGCACGCATCCACCATTTCAGGCAAGATGCATGCCTGCGGCCATGA
>JAFAEO010000033.1 GCA_023423975.1 Pseudomonadota bacterium | reverse complement strand
GATCATCTTCTGCTAATAATATCTTTTGATTCATACTTTTCTCTTTCTTATGTTATGCTACTTCCTTGGATGCGTCCTTTAAAGGAAGAGTTACTTCAAATTGTGTGCCTTTATCTTTTTCGCTTTTTACGGAGATTTTTCCGTTCAGTCTTTTGATGATATCGTTAACATAGCTTAGCCCTAGACCGAAGCCTTTCACGTTGTGGATATTTCCCGTAGGTATGCGATAGAACTGGTCAAATATCTTTTCCTGTTGGTCCTTGGTCATTCCCATTCCCTTGTCTGCAACTGATATTACGATACTGTTCCCTCTATTAAAAGTCTTAAAAGTGATTTCTGGTTTTTCTTGAGAGTATTTAATTGCATTGTCGACCAGGTTGAACATCACATTGGAAAGGTGAAGTTCATCGCCAACCACTAAATCATTGCCTGCTGAAATGTCAATATTCAAGGTGCCTTCTGCCTTGTCCATCTGTAGTCGCATGCTCTCCAAGACTGCGTTGGCCAAGGAGTTGATGTGCACATTGGTGCGCTCGATCTTTAGGTTTTCTTTCTCCAGACGGGCAATGTTCAGGACGCGTTCGATATGCGAGCCTAAACGGACATTCTCATCGTAGATAATGTTTGCCAATTTGTTGACACGCTTGCCATCGGCGGAAATCTCAGGGTCACGTAAGGATTCACTGGCGATCATGATGGTGGCTACAGGCGTCTTGAACTCGTGGGTCATGTTGTTGATGAAGTCGGTTTTCATCTCCGACATCTTCTTCTGTTTGAAGATGATGCTCAAGGTATAGGCAAAACATCCGATCAACAGCGCCAATAAGGCTAGGATGGTCGGAAATAGCCAATAGCCCATGGTCTCGGCAATAATTCCGCCCTTGTTAGGGAAATGTATGCTGAGCTCGCCAGGAGCATTGCCACGGTCTCCTTGGAATAGTCTAGCGGTATAGATCAAAGGATTATTGACTTCCTTGAGTTGCTCGTTGTTGAATTGATAGACTCCTTGGAAAACGGGCATCTTATTGAAATCCTTGATCTCCATGACGAAGGAGGATTTTATTCCTCTTTCACGGAGTTCGTGGATCAATAGATTTACGGTTTTCTTCCCGTTGATACGTTCGGCCAAAGGTCTTTTGGATAATTCCATACCCATGGCTACATCGGCGATTACAGAGCTTTTCTTGCCTCCTAACATGGCAATGGTGTCATATAGTGTTGCGGCCTCTGATAATCGCTGTCCTCTCAGGTTATTGAGCTTAATCTCGAGTTCCTCGATCTTTGACAGGGTCTTGGAATCATAACGCGGAGGTAGGGTCCTGATCTGGTAAGCAATCGCTTCGGTGGAAGGTGGGTTGAATACGGGGATCAGGTATCGGGTGCTATCGTCCTTCTGCGCAACCCTAGGGACGACCTTGATGGCCTCCACATTGGTGAACTCTCCAATGGTATTGTCGGAGGTTAGGCCCTGTTCCAAGGTGATTCGCACAAGGTGCTTGTATTCTTTTCTCTTTAGGTACGTTTCGTAGAAATCATTGCTGATGGGTACCGCCGGGAACTGTTGGTTCAGTTCTCTTTCTAGGAAGTTGAACCTGGTGGTATGGGCAAAAGCCCTTCTCTGCAAGGTTTTGATGCTGTCCTGGTATTGCACCTGCAAGGCAAGGATCTTCTCGTTCTTTTGGATGCGTTCCTGGTCAATCCTGAACTTCTCTTGGTTAAGTCGTTCTTGTTCCCTTGCGAAATCATAGATTTCCTGACGCTCGATCTTATTGGCCACGGCCGAAAGGGATGCCTTGACTTCCTCATCAAAAAGTTTGGACTCCTTGATGAAGGATTCCCGCACAAAATAATACTGCATTGCCATTACGCCGATCAGCGCGATGGACATAAGCCAAATAATCAATGCAATACTTCTTTTTTTCATTTGTTACAAAAGTAATAAGGGAAAACAGCTAATTTTCTCATTTAACACAATTTAACAGCAAGTTTTTAGCTTTTTTAGCAGAATAGGATTTCTTTTGTTATAGAATAATGACTTAAGATACTGATTATGAAAAATTTCATCTTGATTTCCTTCTTATTCCTGATTTGGGCAATTCCTTCTTCTGCTCAAAATAATCAAAATATTCAAAAAAAGAAACCATTAGATTTTAAGGTTGACCTTAATCCCAAGGATAGTTTAAAGCAGTTCAAGATCCCCTTGTTGGATTCCATGAATAAATCAGTAGAGATTCCCAATGCCTATAAGGGCAATAGACAGGGCTTTATGGTTACTCCACATGATGTGCTGAAGGAGCATGATGATACTGTAATCTTGGAGAAAAAACTGTCAGGTGAGGGGTCGGTGAAAATGCCGGGGACAAAGAAGCTGGACGAGCATTCTAGGATTGTCAAACAGGATTCAGCGACCGTCAAGTCGCCAATAATCAAGAGATAGCTTGAAAATAGACGATACAAAAAAAGAGCCTCATTGAGGCTCTTTTTTCGTATCGTTTTGTAATTATTTTACTTCAGAAACACGGATGGTGTTCGTTCTGCCTTTCTCATGAAGAGGGGTAGAAGAAGTGTTGATTACGATCTGGCCAGGTTCTACCAAGTGACGTTCTCTCAATAAGTAGTTTACATCTTGGATAGTACCATCAGTAGATTCATATTTTTCGTAAATGAATGCCTTCACACCCCAGCATAAGCTAAGCGTACGCAACAAGGATTTGTTACCTGTGAAGACATAGATGTCAGCATCAGGACGGTAGCTGGAGATTTCCATGGCAGTATAGCCAGAAGAAGTCATGACAGCGATTGCAGAAGCATGGGTTTTCTCTGCCAAGAAGATCGATGAGCTACAGATTGCATCTGGAATACGCGTTACAGGAACAGTACCTAACTGCTCTTTTTCGCTGTAGTACGGATATGAAGTCGCTTCAACATGGGTGATCACTTTCGCCATAGTCTCGATTACGATCTCTGGGAATTCACCCACTGAAGTTTCACCACTCAACATCACAGCATCAGCACCATCGATTACAGAGTTAGCAACGTCATTCACCTCCGCACGTGTTGGGCGAGGGGTAGTGATCATACTTTCCAACATCTGTGTTGCAATGATAACCGGTTTTGAAAGGTTACGACATTTTTGAGCAATGATTTTTTGAAGTCCCGGTACTTCTTCCATTGGGAGTTCAACACCTAGGTCACCACGAGCAACCATGATTGCATCCGTAGCTTCGATAATGCTGTCGATATTGTCAATAGCCTCAGGTTTTTCGATCTTAGCGATCACCTTAGCATGTGAACCTTTTTTCTTGATGATTTCCTTACATTGTTTGATGTCTTCAGCTGAACGCACGAAAGACATGGCAATCCAGTCAGCACCGTGGTCAAGGGCGAAGTTCAAGTTGTCTAGATCCTCTTCTGTTAATGAAGGGATAGAAACTTTTGTATTAGGAAGGTTTACACCTTTTCTAGAAGTCAGGATTCCCCCGTGAACAACCTCACAAGTTACTGTGTCCAAGTGGTTTGTTGAAAGAACGCGCAATTGCAGTTTACCGTCATCCAATAGGATGATTTCTTCTTCTTTTACGTCGTTAGGGAAGTTGTCATAAGTGATGTAGATTTTCTTTTCGTCACCGATAAGTTCGTGCGTAGTCATTTCTACCGTGCTTCCATTGACAAGGATAGCACCACCTTCTTTCATTTTTCCGATACGGATTTTAGGACCTTGAAGATCGGCTAAAATACCTACGTTGAAAGGGTGTTCTTGGTTGATTTCGTTGATTGTGTTGATTACCTTTAAGTGATCTTCCTGAGAACCGTGTGAGAAGTTAAGGCGACATACGTCTACCCCTTTTGCAATCATACGGGTTAAAACATCTTTTTTTGAAGAAGCCGGACCTAGTGTGGCAACAATTTTGGTCCGCTTTTTTAGTTTATCCA
>JAFAEO010000011.1 GCA_023423975.1 Pseudomonadota bacterium | reverse complement strand
CCCAATGCAGGAGCTACCGTAATCACCTGCACTTGGTTGTTTGTTATATCGGGGACGGCATCAATTGGAAGCTTTCTAACTTCATAAATTCCATAACCAATAAGGGCAAGTACAAACAGCCCAATGATGAGTTTGTTCTTTATTGAAAACTCAATGATTTTATTCAGCATAATTCATTTAATTAATCGTTTTGAGAAATGTACAATTGCGATAGGCACAGTAAAAAGCCTATCGTTCATTCAAAAAATGATTAACTAAAGCGTGGCGGTTGCCAAATGCTGTTCAGATATGCGTTTGAATAGTTTTGCTGGCTGTAAGCAGGTAATTTTACAACTGTCACAACTAAAGTGTTGTGAGAAATCACAAAAGGCGGCGCAACAATGGAAACAACCGACGAGAAGTGGCCATCAATAGCCTTAAACGGCAGTTGGTCGTGGTGGTTGTGGTTTTCGGGATGGTCGTGATTGATCCCTCCCGTATAATGCTGCACTAAAAAATTGAAGATAGTAACGTCTTTATCTTCATTGGTATGTTCCAGATAATGTTGTATAAGCATTGGCAATTTCAGTACCTCTCCGAATGCCGTGTTTGCACTCAGAAAGGTAAAAAGAAAAAATATTGCCAATAATCTTTTCATACTACAAAGGTATGTATTTATTTAAACGTGTTGATTGACAGCTCATAGGTTATGTTGATTTTATGAAAATTTATATTTGGTCTAATTAAAGTGCTGATGTGAATATTGAAATTAACAAACAAAATCATTTGATATTTAAAATTCCGCTCAGGTCTGTTTTCCCATTTTTACCTGATAATAAAGTAAAAATCGTTACATACCAGCTACGTCTTTAAAGAGCATTTCGGTGCGTAACGATTTTTTTAGCTGTTAATGATGGTGACCGCTTTGGTGTGATAATACTGTCTCCAATGCCTCTAAAGTATGGGTGTAATCAACATAAGCAGCTACATAAGCTCTTCCTTCGGTAACGGAATTGTCTTTTACTTTTTCCAATTTCATTACTTTATCATACTTCTCTTGGACTACTATTTTAATGTGTTTGTCCAGCGCTGTGAGTAAACGCTTTACATCTTTATTGGCAATCGAATTATCAGCCATTTGTACGATTGGAGCAGTGGAACCTGCCGGTTTTAAGCCGGTATATGGTGCACCTTCGGTTTCCCGGTGATACCGGACGAGGGTTTCCAAAAAATGCTTTTCTACGATGCTGTAAATTTTCGCATCGCCGTTTTTCAAATCAATTGTTTTACCAAAAAGTTGTTTTATATCCGCTTCGTGTTCGGGCGCTATCCACTTCATTACATAGGTTGCATCTTTCATTTCCAAAGCTTTATATGCATCCTGAATTACCGGACCGTCATAAGAATCACAGTGCGCAAATGCAGTTGCCGAGAAGGTCATCATAACACCCAGCAAAAGGGCTATTTTTCCCAGTCTCATTTTAAATTTTTTCATTGTTTTCATATCTATTAATTTTAAATGTTATTGAATGATTTATTTGTACAAAGTTAGAGTTTAACCGAGTTTATATAAAGTACATTGGTTGACACTATTGGTATAGAAGTCGGAAGCTGTCTTTTCTTAAACCTATACAGTCAGTTGCGTTTCAGTATGTTCCTTTCGTTTTTTGGCGTTAAAATTCAGCCATTTAAACCATACCTGATACTTCGGAAATCCTACCAAGCGAACGGCGTTGAGAATGACCAGTATCACGCTTATTTCGTGGATCAACATCCCTGAAGCCAGATGAATTTTATCTGTCAAAACTCCCACCAACAACAGCGCAACAGTGATCAAAGCAAAGTAAGTGTTCTGCTTCATATTGCGGATGGTGGCTTTGGCGAGTTTGATGGCATACGGCAGTTTATCCAATTTATCCGACATCAAAATAATATCTGCTGTTTCCATTGTTACATCGGTTCCTGTTCCACCCATTGCAATTCCAACATCCGCGGTGGCAATTGCGGGTGCATCGTTAATTCCATCACCAATCATCGCCACATTTCGTCCTGAGGTTTTAAGTTCAGTAACTTTACTCACTTTGTCTTCGGGGAGTAATTCCGCATAAACTTTGTCGATTCCCAATTGATAAGCTACTTTTTGTGCAACCAATTCATTGTCGCCGGTGAGCATCATTAAATCACCAATTCCGGCATTTCGCAATTGATTCATCGTTGCAGGAGCTTCTTCCCGAACTTGGTCGGCAATAGAAATTATCCCAATCACTTCCTTGTCTCTGGCAATGAAAACCGAAGTGTTTCCATTTTTTTGTTGTTGAAGCATATATTCATTTGCTTCAATGTCAATGGCAATTCCGAGTTTTTCTGCACCTGATTTATTTCCGACATAAATCTGCTGGCCGTTTAACATTGCCCGCAGACCGTGACCTTTCATAATTTCCACGTCTGAAGGATTATGAACTAATTTAAGTCCTTTTTCTTCGGCTTTTTTAACGATGGTTTTACCGAGATGGTGTTCGGAAGTTACTTCGACTTCTGCAGTCAATTGAAGCAATTCATCCGTTGAAATTCCATACGCTTTAATGTCTGTTACCTCAGGCTGTCCTTTGGTAAGTGTTCCGGTTTTATCAAATACAAGGGTGTTTACTTTGGCAAGATCTTCCATCCTATCGCCACCTTTAATCAGGATCCCATTTTTAGCGCCATTCCCGATTCCAGCAACAATGGACACCGGCACGGATATCACCAAAGCACCTGGACAAGCGATTACCAAAAAGGTCAATGCCAAGTGTACATTTAGCGTGATGAGGCCAACTATCACCGAGAGTACGATAATCCCAGGAGTGTAGTAAGCGGCAAACCGCTCCATAAATTTTTGCGTCTTGGCTTTTGTTTCTTGTGCTTCTTCAACCAATTCGATGATTTTAGCAAAAGTCGTGTCGTCGCCCACTTTTTCGGCAAGGATTTCCAAATATCCGTTGTCCGAAACCGTACTACTAAACACCTGATCTCCTTTGGTTTTGTTCACAGGAACCGATTCACCGGTAATAGCCGCTTGGTTAATTAAAGACTGTCCCGTAATCACTTTTCCGTCCACGGGAATTTTTCCTCCGGGTTGTACAATGACGTGATCGCCCACTTGCACTTCCTCCGCAGGGATGGTGATGCGCTTTCCGTTCTTTAAAATTGTAGCTTCAAGCGGTGCCATATCCATCAGCGACTTTAAGGAGGCTCTTGTTCTTTGTAAGGTACGTCCTTCTAGGTAG
>JAFAEO010000046.1 GCA_023423975.1 Pseudomonadota bacterium | reverse complement strand
CACAAAGAACAAATTCGGCTGGTGGTGGAGGTTGGATTCGAACCAACGTAGGCGTAAGCCAACAGATTTACAGTCTGCCCCCTTTAGCCACTCGGGCACTCCACCAAGAGAACTACGGATTATGTAGTACTTGAGATTGGCTGTCAAGTACTAATTACCACCAAAGCGATGATTAACCTGATTTACCGCATTTTTTTGCCGAACTGTCGGAAAATTGCCGCAATCGGGCAACGAAACCGGCTTGTTCAACTTTCCAGGACATTGTTCAATCCCTGCTTTTCCAGCAGCGAATTCAGGTGGTCCCAGCCATGAAAATCGATCAGCAGCTGGCCCTTGTCCTTGGTGCCCATTTTCAGGCTGACGCGGGTACCCAGATGGTCCGACAGAGCCTCTTCAAGACGTTCCACATCCCGATTCACCGCTTTGGCCTTGGGCTGCGCCTTGCTCTGCCCTGCGCTGTTGACCAGCCTCTCGGTTTCACGAACTGACAGCTGGCGCGCCACCACCTGGTTGGCCAGAATGATCTGGGTTGCCGAATCCACAGCCAGCAAGGCCCGCGCATGACCCATATCAAGCTGGCCCTGCAGCAGGAAGTTCTGGACTGGCTGCGCCAGATTCAGCAGACGCAGCAGATTGCTGGTCAGCGAGCGGGAACGACCAATTGCCTGGGCTGCCTGCTCATGGGTAAATTGAAAGTCGTCAATCAGCCGTTTTACACCCTGGGCTTCTTCAAGCGGGTTCAAGTCTTCGCGCTGAATATTTTCGATCAGCGCCATAACAGCCGCATTTTCGTCGGCCACCTCGCGCACCAGCACCGGCACTTCGGCAAGGCCGGCCAGTTTGGCCGCCCGGAAACGCCGCTCACCCGCGATAATTTCGTATTTCTCGGGCTGATCACCGGCGATCGGGCGAATCAGGATTGGCTGCATGATGCCCTGACTGCGTATCGACTCGGCCAGTTCGTTCAGGGCCGTCTCGTCCATTTGCGTCCGCGGCTGGTATTTACCGGCACGAATCTGGTTCAAGGGCACGCTTGAGGGCAACTCCGGGCCCTTTTTCTCATCCCGGGACAGATCCTCGATGACATTGATATCGTTACCCAACAGCGCAGACAAGCCGCGGCCCAGGCCCTTGGCCTTCCTGGCCGCTGCTGGCGCTGTCCTGGATACCGTTTTTGCAGCCGACTTTGCGGGCGATTTGCTAGTGCTTTTGGCTGCGGTTTTGCCGGCCGTTTTCGATGACGCTGTTGCCATGATTTCCTCTGTTATTCCTTATCCATTGCTTTGACGCGCTTGATGACTTCGGCCCCGAATTCCCGATAGGCTTTGGCACCGCGCGACGACTTATCGTACAGCACGCCGGGTACGCCATGACTGGGCGCTTCGGCCAGCCGCACATTGCGCGGCACGACAGCTTTGAACACATTGTCGCCAAAGTGCTCCATGAGCTGCTCCGATACCTGTTGCTGCAATGTCACGCGGGAATCATACATCACGCGCAGTAGCCAGATCATTTTCAAATCCGGGTTAATGTTCTTGTGCACCCGCTTGATGGTGTTGACCAGGTCCGAGAGCCCCTCCAGCGCAAAATACTCGCACTGCATCGGAATGATGACGCCATTGGAGCAAGCCAACCCGTTCAGGGTCAGCAGTGACAGCGTAGGCGGGCAATCGATCAGAACGTAATCATAATCGCCAGCGACCTGGGCAATCGCATTTTTCAGCTGATGCTCGCGGTTCTCCAGCTCAAACAGATCGAAGTCTGCGCCCGACAGCTCACGGTTGCCGGGCAACACGTCGTAGCCACCGGTATCTGAGCGTACACGTACATCAGCGATCGTGGCTTCGCCGATCAGCACCTGATAAATGTTTAAGCTTAAACTATTTTTATCAATGCCGCTGCCCATGGTTGCATTGCCCTGCGGATCCAGGTCCACCAGCAACACTCGCTTTTTATGTAACGCCAGACTGGCAGCCAGATTAATGGCCGTGGTCGTTTTACCTACCCCTCCCTTCTGGTTTGCAATACAGAATACGCGAGGTGATTTTATTTCATTTGTCATATTTTCCTACTTGCTGCAACCATACAAGACAACGCTCAGCATCCAGTTCCGGCACGTTCAGTTTCTGAACCTGCGCAACTGACCACGCGCCCTTTTCTTCCAGCTGTGACACCTCTTCTGATGCCAACCGTCCTTTCATTGCTACCAGATGCCCGTCGCTCCCGACATGCATGCCAGACCAGTCGCTGAAATCGACCAGCGAAGCAAATGCCCGCGAAATAACCAGATCAGCCTGAGCCGGCGGCTTTCGTTCAATACGGATATGCTCGGATACCAGATTGGGCAATTTAAGTACGCCCGCAGCTTGCCGGATAAACGCCGTTTTTTTCTCAACGGCATCTACGCAGCACACCTGCCAGTCAGGCCTCATTATAGCCAAGACTGCCCCCGGCAGACCACCACCGGAGCCGACATCCAGTACAGAAATTGTCCGCCCTGAGGCAAACTTGTCATTCAGCGGAGCGATAACCGACAAACTATCAAAAATATGCTGAATCAGCACTTTATCCGGGTCCCTCAGGGCAGTCAGGTTATATACCTTATTCCACCGCAACAACTGATCCTGATAGCCGTTCAACTGCTGAATCTGGATATCGCTAATGGATAGCCCCAGGCTGGCAGCTGCAACCGCTATGCGGTCGTGCCGCCCTGCTCTCTCATGCTCACTCATACCCACCTGCTCATTCTTCGACCGCGATGGGTGCTGTTTTGCGCAGCGTCTTCGTCGACAGCTGCAAACGCTTCAAATGGATCAGCAGAATGGAAATAGCGGCCGGCGTTACCCCCGAAATCCTGCGCGCCTGACCCACGGTCTCGGGCCGTGTATCTTTCAGCTTCTGCCGCACTTCAAATGAAAGGCTGGCCACTGTATCGTAGTCCAGGTCGGCCGGAATTTTCTGTTCTTCAAGATGACTCTGGCGCGTTACTTCTTCTTGCTGTCGGGCAATATAACCGGCGTATTTCACCTGTATCTCGACCTGTTCTTTGACCGCGTCGGACAAGACATCTACGGGCGCCAGCACGGTACCATCCTCAGTGGTGGCATTCGTCAGGGTGTTATAAGTTACGGCTGGGCGTTTCAACAAATCCGCAAGAGAATAATCCCGTTCCAGGCGCGTGCCAAGCAACTTTTCGGATAGGTCAACGCTGAATGTCCTGGGCGATACACGGGTACCAGCCAGTCTGGATACCTCCCGCTGAACCGCATCACGCTTATTACTGAAGAAGTCCCAACGTGCATCATCAACGAGCCCCAAATGCCGCCCTATTTCCGTTAAACGAAAGTCTGCATTGTCTTCGCGCAGGCTTAGCCTGTATTCTGCCCGAGAGGTAAACATCCGGTACGGTTCGGTCACGCCTCGCGTCACCAAATCGTCTACCAACACCCCGAGATACGCTTCATCTCGCTTCGGCGTCCATGCGTCAAGCCCTTTTGCCTGGCGGGACGCATTAAGCCCGGCCAGCAAACCTTGCGCCGCAGCTTCTTCGTAGCCTGTAGTGCCATTTATCTGTCCGGCAAAGAACAGCCCAGAAATCACTTTCGTTTCCAGACTACGTTTGAGTCCACGTGGATCAAAATAGTCATATTCAATGGCATAACCCGGGCGCAACACATGCGCGTGCTCCAGGCCCGGCAGCGTGTGAATCAGTTCCAACTGCACATCAAAGGGCAAGCTGGTCGAAATCCCATTAGGATAGATTTCATTTGTCAGTAAGCCCTCTGGTTCCAGGAATATCTGATGAGAGTCTTTATCAGCAAAGCGATTTATTTTATCTTCGATAGATGGACAATACCTTGGCCCTATCCCGTCGATTACGCCCGTATACATGGGCGACCGATCCAGCCCATTACGGATAATATCGTGCGTTCGGCTATTGGTATGTGTAATCCAGCAAGACACCTGACGAGGATGCATCTGCACCGATCCCATGTAAGAAAACACCGGCATAGGATCTGTATCACCTGGCTGCTCTTCCAATTTGCTGAAATCAATACTCCGGGCGTCAATTCGTGGTGGCGTACCGGTCTTAAGCCGCCCTTGCGGCAGATTCATTTCCTTAAGTCGTTGTCCAAGACTGATTGCCGGTGGGTCACCCGCCCTGCCCGCAGAATAATTATTTAATCCAACGTGGATCAAACCGTTCAGGAAGGTTCCAGCAGTCAAAACAACCGTTTTTGAACGAAACACCACCCCAATTTGGGTTTTGGCGCCAACTACCCTATCTCCCTCCAGAACAAGATCATCTACTGCCTGCTGGAACAGCCACAAATTCTGCTGATTCTCCAATCGGGAACGAATAGCCTGCTTATAGAGCAGTCGATCTGCTTGTACACGCGTCGCTCTTACCGCCGGACCTTTCGAACTATTCAGAATTCTGAACTGAATTCCCGCCTCGTCCGCAGCTATAGCCATTGCGCCACCCAGCGCGTCAATCTCTTTTACTAAATGCCCCTTCCCTATTCCGCCAATAGAAGGATTGCAGGACATTTGTCCCAGGGTTTCAATGTTATGGGTCAACAAGAGGGTTTTGGATCCGGACCGCGCAGCAGCAAGCGCCGCTTCAGTACCGGCGTGACCTCCACCAACAACAATGACGTCAAATTCGTCTGGGTAGTTCATTTTATTCTTTCAATCGAAGGAAATAGAGAAATGTTCCACGTGGAACATTAAAAGGCGTTTTATGGAAATGCTATTTTAAACGCAATAGCACATAAAAGATATTATCTAAATTGTTCCACGTGGAACAATTGTGGATAAGTATGTTGATAACTCGGTGAATATGTTGTGAATATATAGGTATTGTTTGTGTATAAGATCATCAACATTCAGGCATAATAAGAATTATAGCCCTGTTGATAAAATTAATACAGTAAGAGACGCAAAAAGTGATTACAAGCATTTCATCCAAACTTCCCGCCGTTGGAACCACAATTTTTACCGTTATGACCAAAATGGCGGCCGATTTCAAGGCAACAAACCTCGGTCAAGGCTTCCCGGACTTCGACCCAGACCCAAAACTCATTGATCTGGTTACCCAGGCAATGAAAACCGGCCACAATCAGTACCCCTATATGCCTGGTGACCAACTGTTGCGCAGCAACATCGCAAAAAAGGTTGCAACGCTGTATGGTCACCAATATGACGAAAATACCGAAGTGACCGTTACGAGTGGTGCTACCGAAGCGCTAATGGCAGCGATTCTTGCTGTGGTCAATTCCGGTGATGAAGTTATTGTGCTGGAACCAAGCTACGACTCTTACGTACCAGCAATCCGTCTTGCTGGCGGAGTCCCTGTTTTTGTACCCCTGGTGGCGCCGAAAGATGGACAAAGCAGTTATTCAGTGGATTGGGACAGGGTAGGGGAGGCGATCACCTCCAAAACCAAATTAATCATATTGAATTTTCCCCACAATCCTACAGGGATCACCCTTGCTGACTATGATCTGGATGCACTGGAAACCATTATCGCTGACACAAACGTGCTTTTGCTGGCAGACGAAGTCTATGAACACATCGTTTTTGACGGAAAACCGTTTCTAAGTCTCAGTACGCGTCCCGCTCTGGCTGCACGAACTTTTCATATCTCTTCATTTGGCAAAACCTATCACACGACGGGCTGGAAAATAGGGTATTGCTGTGCGCCAGCGAGCATGACTGCCGAATTACGAAAAGTACATCAGTTCATGGTGTTTACAGTGAGCTCCCCCATGCAGGTAGCGCTGGGCATGTATACAGCAGATCCCGCTACCTATCTGACATTGCCTGCTTTTTACCAGGAAAAACACGATTTTCTCTATGAAGGTCTGAAAAATACCAGGTTTAAGCCGATACGTAGTCAGGGAACATTTTTCCTGTTGGCAGATTATTCAGAAATTTCCCAGAACAATGAACTTGCTTTTGCGAAATGGCTTACTCAGGAAAAGAAAGTCACTGTCATTCCAGTGTCTGCTTTTTACCGTAATCCTGATGATCTAGAGTCAAACCATAACCTGGTCCGTTTCTGTTTTGCAAAAAAACAGCAAACCCTGGAACAGGCACTTTCGGTGCTTAAGCACCTCTAGTTATTAATCTGTTTGAATATATAAAAGATTAAGAGATAGATACTCTGTGGATATGTTGAAACGAATGAATTTACTCGCATATTCATATACTTAGCGGGAATTCTGGTTGGTGAATACCCGCCTTTTGTCCGGTGTATAAAAATGAACAACTTTGTCACCTCGCAGTTTCCCGCTATTTATCAAGTTTTGATACAGAAGTTATTCACAGAGGTTCGCCCAGAGCTTATCCACAGGCCAAAATCGAACAAAAACACGGATTTGGACGCCTTTTATCCCTAGTTTCTATTTGTTTTTTTGACGACCGGGTGGCACAAACAGGAAATCTCGCCCTGGAGATTGGGGGTAGAGCAGAACCGTCGCTAGAGTAGTTATCGAGGAAACATTGGCGAAGGCTAGGATCGTCCGAAAGCAATTTGCGTTAGTTACGGGTGGGGCGAAAAATGGTCAAGCAGAGCCCGATTTTAAAAAGGGTGGGATACGGAAAGGTTTATGTAAGGGATGGTCGACATTGGGAATCTGCTGGACTCAGCGGTAGCCACATAAGCGCTCAATGCTCATCCTATGGCTAAAGCAGTGCAGGGCATCTGCTTATCTTTGTCGTTGGTTATGTCGGTAATCCATCAAAAAAAGAAGGACAAGCATGCCGGATAGGCGCTTGCAGAGCGCTATTTGCAGAAGTACCAGCCCTGTAACGAAGATAGCGCTGCCTGGAATAACAGGCAGGGATGTAATACATTTTCCGAATAAAAAATCTGACACCTCGCAGGGAGAGCGTAAAACCTGGGTTTTATCGTGATTTTTAGGGCTTTGTCGGTCCGGTCACGGCACATTCACACTCTACTGGTCGATTAACAGGTTTTTCGTGAATGAGAAGTTTATATCGTTGCAAACACTAATTGCGATTTCCCAATAGCTTCAATCACGTTGTTCACAATTCCTGCTTATAATTCGAGATAGTCCGGCGCGGTCGCATATTGTGCCGCGTCGCAGCAATATCCAGGCCCCAGGTGACGGGACCGTATCCGTTTTCAATCAGGCGATAGAGGAGCAAAGATGGCCTACGATAGTCAGAATATTTTCGCGAAAATTCTCCGGGCAGAGGCACCGTCGTTCAAAATATATGAAGACGAGAAGACTTACGCCATGATGGACATCATGCCGCAAACGCGGGGACACTTGCTTATTCTGACCAAAGAAGAGGCTGAAACGCTACTGGATTTGTCGGTGGAGGGTGCTCAGGCATGTGTGGCTACGGCAAAAAAAATTGCGCCAGCGCTACTGGAAGTGACCAAAGCGGATGGCTTTATCCTGTCGCAGTTCAATAACGAAATCGCCGGTCAAACTGTTTACCATGTGCATTTTCATCTGGTTCCCCGATACATAGGGGAAAAAGTGGAACGTCACGGTCGTGTAAAGGGCGATATGGACGAGATTGCGGAGTTAGCCAGCCAAATTGCCGCAGCCATTAAGTAAATTATCCGACCCTGGCATTCATTTCAACAGTCGGGGGCCCCGCTTGTGGGAAGATTTTCGGGGCAGGGTCGGCAAAACCCGATACAACATTCATCGTCTTGACCAAACGACCGGCCTATTAAATCCATCAGACCTCTAAGAGCCATAGAATCATATAGGCTTGCATAATCATTCTCTATTACAGCAGCCACTCAATAGGCAACATGGATAGAAACCAGACGACGCCGCGTTTGAGCAGACTGGTCTCAGGTTCCGAGTTATAGCGGATCAGCTTGCCGTCACGGCGCTCCACCCAATACACATCACCCGCTGCGGACAGCCGAACTTCGTAAGAAGTCTTGATTATCTCGTTATCAAAGTACTTTTCGATCTGCAATGCGAGGTTGGGGCTCTCAATGACAAAACCCATTTCGGTATTCAGATGGGTTGACCGGGGATCGAAATTGAACGAGCCGACAAATACACGTTTATGATCAATGGCAAATGTTTTTGCATGAAGGCTGGATCCGGAGCTGCCAAAAGGCCCGGCACTCTCATTGCGTTTGTCGTTGCTGGATACACGCCGTAGCTCGTAGAGCTCGATACCGGCGGCCAGGAGATCTTTACGGCGTTTGGCATAACCGGCATGAACAGCAGCAACGTCCGTGGCATCCAGCGAGTTGGTCAACACCCGCAACTTCACGCCGTCGTGCGCCATTTTCGTAAATACCTCGACACCGGCGGCGGTGGGCACAAAATAGGGGGATATCAAGTCAACATTGCGGGTGGGGCGCCCGAGAATATCAGCCAGTTGATAGATCAGCAAGCCGTCTGACGTTGCTTTGCCCAAGCCTTTGGCAGGATCATCACTGACCATTCGAATATCAGCCCATTCGAAACTGAGATTACCTTTGAGCATTCTTGAGATAAACGGCGAAGTTCTGATCGCTTGCGTATATTGAGCAGCAGCTGGAGACTGTATCAGGCTGTCGGCCTTGGCTTTGAGCTGCGGCAAGATTGTTGCGTCAACCTTTGGCAAGATCAAGTTCACGGGATAAGATGACTTGCTTTCCCAGTACCGATCGAAATCAGTGGACACATCACTGGCTGCCTTGCCAATAGCCAACACATCCAAATCGGCAAACAAAACGGCTTCACCAGCTCCGAAATATTCGTCACCCACATTGCGGCCGCCAATGATCGTAGCCTGGTTGTCCGCGGTAAACGATTTGTTGTGCATGCGGCGATTTACGCGCATAAAGTCGGTAACAAAGCCTATGAATTTTGGCCAGCGTACGATAAACGGATTGAACAGCCGAATTTCAATATTCGGATGGTTGTCCAGCGCAGCAAGCTCATCATCCAGACCAGCGGTACCATTATCGTCAAGCAGCAGACGGACACGAACGCCTCTGTCGGCTGCTGAGCGCAGTTCTTCAAGAAGCAGGGTTCCCGTAATATCGTCATGCCAGATGTAATACTGTACATCCAGCGTTTTTTGCGCGGCGCGTGCCAGTAGCGTACGTGCAGCGAACGCTTCCTGGGCGTCGGCCAGTGCATATATACCACTTTTGCCCGGATGCGCCCCGACCAGGGGTGATATGGCCTGACCTAAGGTCGTATTGGTCGCCTGTGCTTCGGTTAATGCCTTGCTATTTGTTCGACTATCCAGGGAGGGCAGGGAGCAGCCAGCCAGCAGGCAGGCGAGCATGCAAAGAAGGATCGGTCTGGATAGTGAAAGAATGCTCTTCATAAGGGATGACACCGGGAAGTTGGTAGCGTACTTTAAATCGGGCAGTATAGTTTGGCAGGAAATTTTCGGCTCGCTGAGCCTGGTGTTTCTAATTGCAAGGTCTGCTATCAGTGTATCCGCGTTGTACCTGGTTCTGCTGCGCTTTAATGCAATTGGTCTCTGACTTTGTTGGCTATGTGGCCAAAGACCAACTGTGGTGCTGACACTCTGCCTCAGGTTATTTTAATAATATTTCAATTGAAATATTATTAAAATAACCACCTGCCCGCCAACCCTGTAGCATGAATGAACGGGTTGGCCAGTTGGAAAAATGAGGAATAAATGAACTGACGGGCCGGGGACTAACTGAGTGGATCAACACGTGGCACTTATGCACTTATTCCCGTGCGCTTGTCTATTGCGTCTATGACTTTATATTGTTGGTCTGCGCTGGCTTCGTTTGTGATCGGCGATCTGATACCGTGGCCGATTTGCGCCGGCGTTTGAACCTGACCCGGTTCTTTCGTTCCTTGTGTACGGTAATTCCTTCACCGGCCTTGGGATCCAGTTTATAAAACCAGTAGGCGGCGACAATGGACAGCAGCCCGATTACCCAGAACCCGGTATGGATATCGCCGATTGAAACCTGGCTGGCTCCTCGCAATTGCATGCTCAGGTCCAGCGTAACGGTGGCAATACCCATGCCCAGACTGATGCCAATCTGTTGTGCAGTGGCAGAAAAGGAGCTTGCCTGGCTCATCTGTTCCGGCTCAATGTCAGCAAAGGCCAGACTGTTTACACCGGTGAACTGCAATGAGCGGAAAAAACCACCTATCAAAAGCACTGTCCCCATAAGCAGTACGGGCGTACTTTCAATGAAAAATGCATTTGTGATTGTCATTAACCCGGTAAGCGTGCCATTGATCAGAAGCACCTTGCGAAAGCCCCACCGTCCGAATACTGCTGTCGCGATGAATTTCATCATCAGCGATCCTATGGCCATCGAAAAGGTGATCATTCCGCTGGCAAGCGCCGAGTAGCCAAAACCGACCTGGAACAGAAGGGTGAGCAAAAAGGGCATGGCGCCAACCGACAGGCGCGTCATATTGCCGCCAATTACCGCGGCCGAAAAGGTGGGGATTTTCAGAAGCGATAGATCGATAATGGGTTCCGGGTGGCGTCTGGCATGGCGTATATAGAGCAACGTGCATACCAGCCCGGTAGTCAGCAACAACAGCGGATATAGATACCCATGCGTATGGTTGCCGATGGCTTCAATGCCGATCACAAACGTTGCCATACCCACGCCGCTAAGCAGGAAACCGAGCCAGTCCAGCCGGGGTTTTTTCTCGCTGCGATACTCAAGCACGTACCTGAGTACAAGTGCAATGCCGATAATCGCAATTGGAATATTGATAAGAAATATCCAGTGCCAGGAGGCATAGGTCACCAGAAAGCCGCCCAGGGGCGGTCCAAGAATCGGGCCGAGCAGGGCGGGGATAGAGAGAAATGAAGTGGCTTTCAGGATCTGGTTACGCGGTATCGTTCGCAGCATGATAATACGGCCTACCGGCACCATCATTGCACCTGCAATACCCTGAATGAACCTGGATACTGTCAGGGAAGTCAGATCCCACGATAATGCGCAGGTTAGCGAAGTGAGCGCAAACAGGCTGATCGCAAAAAGAAACAGGCGTTTTGCCCCGAACCGGTCGGCAGCCCAGCCGCAGATCGGCACAAACACCGCCACCGCCAGCAAATAGGAGGTAATGGCTACGTTCATGCGAACCGGGGTGGACTGCAGCGATGCGGCCATCACTGGAAGGGCGGTCGCCACCACGGTTGCGTCGAGCATCTGCATGAACAAGGCACAGCCGACGATGAATGGTATCAATTTGACGGCGATATCTTGCTGAACGGGAGCGCGGCTTTTCATGTGAGTTGATATTTTTTCGACAGTAACCGATATAGCGGCCCGGTAACGAGTAGCACAAACACCATTCGTGACACATGGAAGGCCGTGACAACCGGAGGACCCAGTTGCAGCACTTTTGCCGTAATGGTCATTTCTGCGATGCCACCCGGGCTGTTTGCCAGATACAGCGTTGCCAGCGGAATATTGGAGATCAGTGTCAGCAGGGCGCAAAAACCCAGCGCCAGACAGAGGGAGCCGACGCAGACCAGCGCCACCACGCCCAGGTATTTGGGCGCGCGCCTGAAGAAATCAGGTCCGAATTTGTCACCAAGCGACCAGCCGATGAACATCTGCCCGGCGTGCTGGACTTCCGGGGGAATGACGGACAGCTCAATATGGTTGCTTGTCAGCACCGTCATGATAAACAGCGGACCAAGCACCCAGGGATTGGGAATCCGCAGCTTGCCGAATGCAAAGCCAAATACGCAGGTAATGGCGATCATTTGAAAAAAGCCGCTGTAGGAAAATGCGATCGCCGCCGTTGTGTTCACAGTCAGGCCATGCAGCCCAAGAAACTTATACACAAATGGAATAGTTACTACGACAAGCAATACACGCAGGCTATGGGCCGAAGCTACCCGGTCTATCCGGGCATTATTGCGTTCGGCAAGGTTGGCCATTTCGCTGGCGCCGCCGATAGCCGAAGCGAACCAGGCCGTTTTGAAATCCACATCGGCCCAGCGGCGCAGGACAAAAGCGCCGGCGCTACCCAGAAACAGGGCGAACAGCATGCCCAGCACAATGGCAACTGTGTTATCCAGAACAATGTGCAAGACTTCTTCGGTGAAATACAGGCCCAGGGAGGTGCCGATCACCCATTGGCCCATACTCCGGAATATCACATGCGATTGTGTGCGTGCGCCGCGTAACTTGCTTATAGCCGTGACAAGCAGTGGCCCGATCATCCATGGCAAAGGCAGATGCAGCCAGTTCGCCAGCAAAGCACCAGCAAGTGCGAACAGAAACCCGGCTAAATAGCGCTGCATTATATTCCGAAGATAATTGACATACTCCAAGCGTTCATTGTACGTTTTCAAACGAAAAAATGCGAAGGAAAACTGTTTATATTTGAAAAGTCTTATATAAGACTGCGCCATAACGTCGTTTTTTTCACGCCGTGAATGCAACTGCCCGAAACCGGATCTGTCGGGTTCAATGAATATGCCCAGTAAATACATCTGAAGTGGGCGCTCAATGAATATGCCAAATGAATACATTACCGGCAGGTTGATCCGCTGCGCCGCAGCGACCCCGAAACCCTTCGTGCTATTTGAAGATATCGGGCGTCCCAGGACGATCAGATGCCTGCGGGCTACAACGTGGCTTGCGGTGCAGCCCCGATCAATCTCCTGGCAGCGTCAATTCCGGTAGTGCTAACGATTCGTACGGAGGTTTTTATGATTGTTGATGCGACTTTTCTTTGTGCTGATGCTGTCCGCGTTGAGTCTATGGCATTCGCCTGCTGCTCAATGGCCAGTTAGACGGCTATTGAGGCGTGGGCGGGGATGCTGCCATGACTTGCTGGTGTGGTGCACATTTCATGATCGCTTGAATAAGCTGGCGAACCGGTTCGGCCAGGCTTTGTTCCTGTCGATGAAGCAACCCGGTTTCGCGATAGAAGGTATGGACGCCTAAATCAATGGCGCGAACTTTCGCAGGCCAGTGCGCGAACGCGGCGGTTTGCGGGAACAGGGCGACGCCAGCACCGTTTGCCACCAGCTTGACGATCGTTTCAAGTTCATCACATTCGCAAATTTCGTGCAGGGCGACATGCATTTGCCGCAGGAAACGATCAACCAGCCGTCCACCGAAGGAAGCACGGTCGTAGCGGATAAATGGCTGCTCAGACAGCAATTGGGTCCAGTCGCTACCAGTGATATGAGAAGAAACGATAAGCCTGAAGGGCTCGCGTGCCAGCGTTTGCCATTGAAGTTCGCCTTGTAACTGAAAAGGGGGACGGATAATGGCCGCCATGTCTACGTCACCTGCATCCACCAGGTTCACCATATCCATAGATACACCGGGAATGATCCGGGTATGGCTACCGGGGCAGGTTTTGTGAAACTCTGCCAGCGCATCCGGCAAAATCGTTCGCTGCAGCGTTGCGATGGCGCCCACATTGATATGCATGGCTTTGGTGTTTGCGACAGGCGTGGCACCCAGGTTGCTGTATAGATTGATCAATTCCTGCGCCTGCAAAAGTAACTGTTGCCCTTTTGCATTGATTTTTGCCGACCGCCCTTGCCGGTCAAACAGCGCAAATCCCAACTCAACCTCCAGGCGCTTCATCTGGGCGCTCACTGCTGCCTGTGTCAGGCCTATTTTTTGCGCGGCCCCTGCAAATGTACCCTCACGGGATACCGCAATAAATGTTTTGAGCTCCCGGATCATTGCACTCTCAATATATAAATAATATTTGTATATATTACAAATATATATTGATTTTATTTTTTTAAAGCCCAGACTACAATAAAAAATAACAATTATCGAGCCACACTTGCTATACCTCAAGCGCATGGCATTTGCAATAAACGTTGCCAGCAGCGATATTGCTGAACCCCTACCACTTATATCAACCAGGAAAACCAATGAGCCTGTCTCCTTTTCATTTAGCCATTCCCGTCTACGACCTGGCGGCTGCCCGCAATTTTTATGGCGATGTGTTCGGCCTGTCCGAAGGACGTTCCAGCGAGCAATGGGTGGATTTTGATTTTTACGGACACCAACTGGTGATTCATGAACATCCGCAAACGGCGAGCCAGCAACAGGCGCATACCAATGCCGTAGACGGCCATAACGTGCCGGTGCCGCACTTTGGCGTCGTACTTGAGTGGAACCAGTGGGAAGCCCTATCGGATCGCCTGAGAGCGCGTAATACCAAGTTTGTGATAGAACCGGGCATACGCTTCAAAGGCCAGGTTGGTGAACAGGCCACCATGTTTCTGTTTGACCCCTGTGGTAACGCACTGGAATTCAAGGCCTTCAGGGATATGAGCCAGTTGTTCGCCAAGTAAAAAAGCACTCGAAGCGCGGCGATAGAGCCAGGATACGTCGACGCGTGGCGAGGCATATAGTATCCCGGTGCTTTTACGGGAAGAAGGAAGGAGGCGGACGCCTTAAGTAAGGGAAGGTGTCTTAAGCGCAGGTTCGCAGCCGCAGCATTCGTAGCGATGACAAACGGGCCGCTGCAAATTCTGGTGGGCCAGGCTTTCAGGCAACGCAAAATGCTTCGGTGCACATACGGTTTAAACAGCGGACCTAAATGGCGTACGAGAGGCGCTGTAGTCCGCAATACGTTTCTGTACCAACGGCAGGCGAAAAAAATGCCCGCACAGTGTGCGGGCAAGTGGCTGAGATTTAATTCTATCATTATTTGCAGAAAAGTCTATGGTTCGCCGTCATAAACCTGTTTCAGGCACTATAACCGCCCGATTGTAGTGACGGGGCCGATTGCCAGGTGCATAGCAGCATTTGCCGGAAGCCAGACCAGTCCGCCAGGATTCAGGATCAGTCCCCGAAATAACTTATATAACCGATATAATAGGCTAACTTCACTGATGTTTCGCCTATGTCCGCACCCGCCAACGATCCTATTGCTGCAATCGCAACCGCGCCAGGGCGCGGCGGTATAGGCGTCATTCGTATTTCGGGCCCCGATCTGACCGGTCTGATCGCGCAGTTGTTTGGGCGGGAACTGGCAGCGCGCCATGCCTATTTTCTGCCTTTTTGCGACAGCAAGGGCGAACCCATTGACGAAGGCATCGCCATTTATTTTCGCGCGCCTCACTCATATACCGGCGAAGATGTGCTGGAATTGCAGGGGCACGGCGGCCCGGCAGTATTGAAAAGAATACTCGATCGTTGTCTGCAGGTGGGCCTGCCACTGCGCATGCGTCACGCCGAGCCCGGTGAATTTACTCAGCGCGCTTTTCTGAATAACCGTCTGGATCTGGCACAGGCCGAAGCCGTAGCCGATTTGATCGACGCCTCCTCAGAGGCAGCCGCGCGTAGCGCCATGGCCTCTTTGAGCGGTTCCTTTTCTGCACAGGTGAACAATCTGGCAGATCAAATTATTCATTTGCGCATGTTGGTCGAGGCCACGCTGGACTTTCCCGAAGAAGAAATCGAATTTCTGGAAAAATACCAGGCGCGCGAAACACTGGGTGGCCTGATTGGCGACATGGCAGAACTGGTGCGTCAGGCGCGTCAGGGCATGATTCTGCGCGAAGGCTTGCATGTCGTGCTGGCGGGTCAGCCGAATGTTGGTAAATCCAGCCTGCTCAATGCGTTGGCAGGCGACGATATTGCAATTGTCACTCCGATTGCCGGCACCACGCGTGACAAGGTCACGCAGCAGATTCATATCGAAGGCGTGCCCATACATATCGTGGATACGGCCGGTCTGCGCGACACAGATGACACCGTGGAAAGTATCGGCATCGCGCGCAGCTGGGCGGAAATTGCCAAGGCAAATGTGATAATTCACTTGCAGGATGCGCGCACGCCTAACGACGAGCTGGATGCCGGGATTACACGCCGACTGCCACAACGCACGCCGGTGCTGGAAGTATTCAACAAAATTGATCTGCTTGACGAGGTGGCCCTCAAAGCGTTGATTGCGCGACCCGCGGCAAACGGCAATACAGCCAGCACGCACGAAGTCTCGCGCATCCTGATTTCTGCTGTTCACGAAACCGGCCTGGATGTGCTGCGCAGCAAATTGTTGCAGATTGCGGGCTGGAACCCGGGTGCCGAATCACCGTGGCTGGCTCGCGAACGTCATCTGGAAGCGTTGCAAAAAGCCGCACAACATTTGCTTAATGCCAAGGAACATGCTGCGCAAAACGATCGCGTGCTGGACCTTTTCGCCGAAGAGTTGCGACTTGCACACGAGTCGCTGTGGAGTATTACCGGCCAGTTTTCCAGCGATGATTTGCTGGGCGAGATATTTTCGAATTTCTGTATCGGGAAGTGATAACGGGTCCCCAAGGGTGGGACCTTTTTGCAAGGTAGCAGGCATACTGCGTTCAATGGGCCACACAACTCAGGTATTGCCGTCGACTCCGATCGTGAATCGGTATGATCAGTGGATTTTGACAAAAATGTGGTCCAACGTGAAACGAGTGCTGCGATGAATGATCCCTCTCTGAGGCTACGCCCGCTGGTGTCGTTATTGTTGTTTCTTAGCGCATATTCACCTTTGTTGATCATTTTAGTCATCAAGGATATTGATCTTTGCATCCCATTATTTTTCCGATCTCCAATCCTTAGCGGTATCTTGCTTTTAATAGCAGTGGGCAGTAGTGCGATTACATTGCTTACCGTGAAGGAAATCGATGGAGGACTTCCGGTTGTCGTTACCAAGGCAGCTAACAAGTCCGGTGATATGTTTGGCTACACGATCCCTTATATGTTGACGTTCATGCGTATTGACCTGGGAGATTGGCAAACCCTGCTTAGCCTTGCCATTCTCCTGAGCATTTTGTTCATCATGGCTTATCGTACGCAGACTGTATTCATTAATCCAATCCTTGCGATAGCGGGATATATGCTGATAGATTGCACATTTAAACGGGGCGGAAAACAAACGCAGGCCATGGTAATCACGCGAGCGCCAATTAGCGCCGGCGACTCGTGCCGATTAGAGCGTCTTTCGCACTATCTTTACATCGCCGCGCAACCGGAGAGCAAACAGTCGGGGGAACAGGATGAGCAGTGATAAAGCCAAAAGACAGCTATCAGAGATAAAATCTTTCGACTTTAGCAAGTGGTCAGTAACCTTTTGGTTAGTCAAAAGAAAGATCGTTCGGAAGGAAGCCAATTACGGAGTGCTTCGCGTTAATATTGACGCCAAACTGCAACAGCGCTTCCGAGGGTATCTGAAAGTGCAGTTGCAAGACAAGCAATTCCATGTCTCGGCATATGACTTTAACAATGCAGATGGCGACGACGTGCTGTTCACTCTCGCGACAGAAACTACCGACTTTGTGAAGGTCGCTGCGGTGATCGACGATGACTTTAATAACCCACACGCCAAGAACTACGAGGAGCTGCTCAATTCCTGGGCGTATATCGTTGTGTTTGAGAAAGACGGGAAGCGACTCTACACTTGGCGGAAAATTAATGCTGACACGCAACCAAAGAAAGTGAGGTCGAAGAACGCCACTTTTTTTCAGGACCACAAACTGGTCGATCTCGAAGATAAGGAGATTTTCCTGATCGATCCTCAATACGACTTCTTTGTCTATGAAGATACAACTTTCATTGCCAACAAAAGGCAATTTGAAAGCGCCATGAATTTTCGAGAAGGCATGAAAGCAAACGGCGCTCAAGTGCTGGCTGACTTCGAGAAACTAAATATCTTTGACAACGTAGAGATCATCAAGGAGTTCGTCGGTTCGAATCTGCATCATCTGAGAAAACTCTCGTCCATCCGCAAATCGGGGTACTACAAGCAACCCGACTATATGCAGAAGCTGATTGAGGTTAACAATACCGAGAAATGGGAGCTCCAGATCATCAAGGACAAGATTATTGTTGAGAAGGAAACCGTCGAGTTGCTGCTTAAACTTTTGAACAATGACAGATTACGCTCTCCCATCAACCATGAGCTATTTGACTCTGCCGCGAAGGCTCCCGTGGCGCCGGGGGGAGAATAAGGGTGGCGTTGGAATCTCAATTTGCAGAAACGTCTGAAGAGAGTATTGACGGGGCGTTTTATACGATTTCTGATACATACGGTATGCAGCATACGCTAATGCCTGAAATCCACTGCGCACCATCATCATAAAATCCACTATAACGGTCTGCTACAGTGCAGACTTCAACACATGTTCTGTCACACGATGTACCGCAGCCAACCTCCCCGTCTCAACCGTATTTCGATCCAGCGCCATTCCCTGAGCCGAAAAAAATCGCAGATCATGCAATCCGATTGTTGCCAGAATGGCCTTCAGATAGGGCGTTAGAAAATCCGGCTGGCGACTGTGTTCGCTGCCGAAAAAGCCGCCGGATGCAATAGCGATATAAACGGGTTTGCTGTCCAGCGTACCCACTTTACCTGCCGGGGTGATATTGAAACTGCGATTGACGCGCACTACAAGGTCTATCCAGGTCTTAAGCGAGGCGGGCACGGTGAAGTTGTGCATTGGCGTGCCAATGACAACCACATCAGCTTCTTCGAGTTCGCATATCAGTCTTTCTGATTCTTGCAGCGAACCCTCATAAGACAATTTATCAGCGTTGTTACGGGCGGCATTGGCCAGTGCTTTTGCATAGTCGGCATCAATGGCGGAGGTCGCATGTAAACGCCAGTCGCGCCTGACGATACGGCTTATTGAGTGCTGGCTGCAGAGCTGATCCACAATGGCCTGGGCCAACTGAGTGCTTTCCGATTCTTCACCACGCGGGCTGAATGTCAAATGCAATAATTTCATTGGTGTTCCGTATTCGATGCTTGTCTGTCCGGCTGCAACAGAGATGGTGATTAATACTAAAACTGGTTATTACAGTTGTGATTCGTCAGGTATTAGCCTGCTTATTTAAAAAGCAAATTGCCACGAAGTCATCAGTTGCAGGCTGGTAGCATCATGCCAAAATGCAGTCCTGTGCTTAACAGACCTTGGCGAAAATAAAAGCGCTGTGCAAGAGAGTTTGCCAGGCCGGTGTCCAGAACAAGACGAGCACATCCGGCATCTATACCTATGGTTTGCAGCGCTTGCAGCAGCCTGGCGCCACAGCGCTGGCTTCTGGCTGTATCTAGTGTAACCAGATCGTCAACATACAAAAATGGTCCGTAGATGAGGTTTTCCTGCAGGCGATAACCTGCGACTGCGATCACATCCGTGTTATTCCAGATGGCGAGCATACGATAGCCAGCATTCCGTTGCATACGCTGCACACGTTCAAGCATATCTTCCGCGTTTGCCAGGTGCGGGCGCAATTGTTGCATGACGGCAAAAGCGGAGCGTATCTGCGTTTCATTCTCCAGATGCGCCAATATGATGGTATCTGATCTTTCCGTTATTTCATTGTCAACCGGCTCCCCGGTAGCGCAGGCGTTTGGGGCTGCTTGTGTCATCTGCGGTTTCCTTTTCAAATGTGGTTGCTCTTCAGGGAAAAATGGTAATGCCGTTATGCCATAATCTGAAGAGCCAAGAACCAAGATACGGACTAGTCCATGAATCAGACACAGCGCTATGGTTTATCGTCTCTGGATCCCCAGGCCAGCATGCCTTTGTATCAGCAGATTTATCTGCGCCTGCGCAATGCCATTACCGATGGGTTGATCTCGCCGGGCCAGCGGATTCCTGCAGCGCGTGCGCTGGCTAAGGAACTGGGTCTGGCACGTGGCACGATTGAGTCTGCCTACAGTCTGCTGGCCTCTGAAGGCTATGTACAGGCGCGAGGGCAGGCGGGAACCGTGGTCATGCCCGGACTCGAACATCTGGCCGGAACGCCGTTATCAGCCAAGCCAGTTTCTGCGTCACTACCTGCCTTGCCACAGCATCTGCCGGTGGCACCGTTCCAGATGGGTCTGCCCGCGCTGGATGTATTTCCACGCAAAATCTGGGCGCGTCTGGCCGCCCGCTGCGCACGCAGCACCCAGATCCAGGATATGGTTTATCCACCTTTTGCCGGTGTCACAATATTGCGCGAGGCCATTGCCGGTTATCTGCGCGTGTCGCGTGGCATTAATTGTGTTCCGCAACAAGTATTTATTACATCAGGTTATCGAGACACCATTGAACTGGTGTCGCGCACGTTGCTGGCGGCTGGTGACAAGGCGTGGGTGGAGGATCCTGGCTACGGCCCGACCAAAGATATGCTCAAAAGTGTGGGAATGTCGCTGGTTCCGGTATCTGTTGATAACGAGGGTATCTGTGTTGAGCAGGGTAAACAGCTTGCAGCAGATGCCCGTCTGGCTATCGTCACACCCGCACATCAGAGTCCCTTGAGTGTGTCACTGTCGCTGGCGCGGCGCCTGGCGTTGCTGGACTGGGCGGCGCAACGTGACGCGTGGATTATTGAAGATGATTATGACGGTGAATACCGTTATCTGGGTCGCCCATTGCCCGCGCTCAAAAGCCTGGACGGCGAGGGCAGGGTGATTTATTCCGGTACGTTCAGCAAGGTTATGTTTCCTGGCCTTCGTCTGGCTTACTGTGTTGTTCCACAAGGGCTGGTGACGCGGTTCGATCATGCGGTGCAGATACACGGCAGTGGCGCACCGGCCTTAGTGCAGGCGATTGTTACTGCCTTTATGAAAGAAGGCCATTTCAGCCGTCATATCCAGCGGATGCGTCGTTTATATGCAGAGCGCCGTGAAGCCGTAGCAGCTGGTCTGATGGACGTATTGGGAGACCGGTTGCGCGTGGAGCTGCAACCTGGTGGCATGCACCTGATATTGCGCCCTCGTGAGGGCGCGAGCATGGATGACGTGGCAATTGCGCACAGAATGTGCGAGCAGGGCATGTTTGCTCACGGGCTTTCCGGATGGTATTTGAAGCCGCCTGTTACGCATGGTCTATTGATAAGTTTTACCAATGTCGCCTCCCGCGATACCGCCAGACAGCTGGGTGAACGCATCCTGCCGTTGTTGTAGGCAGGTGAGTAAGCTATTGGCGGTGCAGGACAAACCTGCTCGAGGGACCCGAAATGGTGCTTCCGCGGTGACCATTATTCATTTTTATGCATGCAAAGACACGCATACCTTGTTGACCTCCCGGCAGAAGACAGGGCGGGGCATGCGGACGATATGAAATATAAACGCCGGTTGTTGAGCATATGCACATGCGACATGGTCTGGGCTCAATCATGGTCTATTGCTAATCATCACTCTTGGCTCTTTTGCCTGGCCGTCTGCAGCTTTACTATGCGTTCATGGTTTTCAATTGGCAATAAGCAGCAAGGGAACGGATAGCAAGCCGCACCCGCTGGATAGGCCATGTACAGACTTAATGGACGGCAGGTACCCATTTGCCGATCCGGTGTATCTCAACTGTCACAGACATTTTCGGAGTTCATTATGCAAGCCCGTTACGATTTTCCCAAAACTGCCCCTGCTGTCTATAAAGCCATGTGCGCCCTGGAGGGCGCTGTCATGCAGAATCCCGATTTGGAAAAGTCTCTTATTCATTTGATCAAGATTCGTGCTTCCCAGATCAATGGCTGCACATTCTGCGTCAATATGCATTTGCAGGAGGCGCGCGCCGATGGCCTGAACGCACAACAACTGGACCTGCTTTGCGTCTGGCGTGAAGCGCAGGTGTTCAGCGCCAGGGAACGCGCAGTGATTGCCTGGGCCGAAGCGATAACACTAGTTTCACAAACCGGCGCCCCGGACGAAGATTACAACGCCATGCGGCAATTTTTTACCGAAGCACAAATTGCCGGCTATACCCTGGCGACGGTCGCTATCAATGGCTGGAACCGCCTGGTGCTGACCGCCAGAACCGTACATTCGGTGGACGCGTCCGCGACTGTACCGGCTGCTGTGGCAGCGGCCTGATCCCGAACCGGCTACATTGATATTAACGAGTAGCAGGATGGTGTTAGCGTGGACCCGCGTTTGCAGGCCACGCCATTATTGTTTCCAGGCAGCGCGGCAAATGATTGGCATGCAGCATTCGGCAGAAAAGTGGTAGCGGACAGAAGAGTATGCCCCGCTTTCGCTGCGGCTTTTCAGCTGATCAGCGGCACGGGCTAGAGCGCGCTACGAGCCGATACCCCGGCTGTTGTTGAGCGTTGGTTCGCATAGGCTGTCACCCTACAACTTGTTGCGAAATAACCAGGCGGCAAGCGGCATGGTTACAAGTGTGATTCCAATAAAGGGAATAAAGTCATGCCATAGCAGCGTGAGCGGCGCGCCTTCCAGATAGATTCTTCGCACCAGGTCTATGGCAAAGCGCAGCGGGTTGGCGTAGGTGACTATTTGCATGAACTGGGGCATGTTGCTCACTGGTGTTGCCAGGCCCGACAGCAGTGTGAGCGGCATAATCAGCACAAACGTGTAGAGCATGGCCTGCTGCATATTTGCGGACAGGGCCGAGATCGACAAGCCGATCCCGACGATGGTGATCATGAACATCAGCATGGCCAGCAACAATGCCCAGAAGCTGCCGGTCATCGGAATATCAAACCAGTAAAGCGAGATCGCCAGCACCAGCATCGCTTGCGAGAGACCGATGGCTATGGACGGAAGGGCCTTGCCGATCATGATCTGCAGCGGCGTATACGGTGTGACCAGTAATTGGTCGAAGGTGCCCTGTTCGCGTTCGCGCGCCACTGAAAGTGCGGCCAGCATAATGGTTTGTATCATGCTGAGCGAGGCGATCAGCGCCGGCACAATATTCCAGCGTGATTCCAGATTGGGGTTATACCAGGCGCGCGACATGACGGTTACTGCCGGTTTGGCCTCGTCATGGCCATCGCGCTGGTTATAGGCCGATATAATCGCCTGCAGCTGACCGGCTGCAGAGCCCGCCGTTGTTGAGTTTCGGCCATCCAGAATGACTTGCAACGGTGTGGTATGGCCAGCAGACAGCAGGCGTTCGAAATCGGGACTGAAATGCACCACCAACAGAGCCGATCCGGTGTCAATCACATCTGAAATCTGACTGGCAGAATCTAACGTTGCGACCCGATGAAAAACCCCGGTGCCGTCAAAGCGAGCGATAAGTTCCGTGGATGCGCCGCCACGACTTTCATCCAGTACGGCGTAGGGGACGTTGGTCAGATCGAAATTGGCGGCATAGCCAAACAACAGGCTTTGCAGGATCGGCGGCACGATCAGAATGACCCGATTGGCCGG
The DNA here is from genome assembly GCA_023423975.1 of Pseudomonadota bacterium. Lineage (GTDB taxonomy): Bacteria > Pseudomonadota > Gammaproteobacteria > Burkholderiales > Burkholderiaceae_B > Advenella. Next base: position 20,657 of record JAFAEO010000046.1, on the reverse strand, counting down.
ATCCTTGAGCACTGCAATGAATTCCTTCTGGCACAGATTGGCCAGGCGCAGCAGGTAGTTGAAAAAGGCCAGCATAGGGTTCAATCCAGTTTCTTGCGAGTGACAAAACGCGCCAGCCCCAGCAGGACGACGGCGTACACAGCCAGCACACTGCAGTTTTTGATGATCATGGGCCAGTAGTTGCCGGCAAGGAAAAGCGACTTGACCAGTTCAAGAAAATAGGTTGCCGGCACCAACTGACCGATGACGTACACTGCTGTGGGCACATTGCGCAGATCGAAGATAAATCCGGTCAGCATCATGGCCGGCAGAAAGCTTGCCAGCAGTGCTACCTGGCTGGCCAGAAACTGGTTTTTGGTCATGGCAGAGATCAGCAGACCGATGCCCAGGGAGACAAACATGTACAGCATGGATGCCAGCACCAGGACCCACATTGACCCGTAAATGGGCACGTCGAACAACACGCGGGCGGTAACCACGCACATGACAAGCCCCAGCAAGCCGATAAAGAAATAGGGGATGATTTTTGCGATCAGAATTTCGACAGGACGCACAGGTGTGACAAACAAGGCCTCGATGGTACCGCGTTCCCATTCGCGTGCCATGACCAGCGCGGTCAGAAAGGTGCCGACCAGCGTCATGATAAGTGCAATAAGCCCGGGCACCAGATACCAGGTGCTGTTGTTGGCAGCGTTGAACCACATGCGATCAACGATGACCACCGAGCCCTGCGCAGCAGGACTGTGGCTGCGCGAGTCCTGCTTTTGTCCCCATATGGCTACCGCACCCTCCAGATAGCTTCTGATGGCGCTGGCGCGTGTTGGGTCCGACCCGAGCAGCAGCGTCTGTACCTGGGCATCGCCTACAGACAGACGTTGTGCGAAATCGGACGGGATTCTGAGAATGGCGTCCGATTCATGCGCCTTCATCATCTCGGTGGCCTCATGCATGGATGTCACTTTGACTGGTACAAAATAGTCGGACAGCTCCAGGCTGGAAACCAGGCTTTGCGCTACGGGCGAGGAGTCTTCCAGCACGACCGCCACGCGCGCATCGCGTACATCAAAGGTAAGCGCATAGCCGAAAATGAGAATCAGCGCTATTGGCAAGCCGATACCAATCATCAGATTACTGGCGTCGCGCCACAGCTGGCGAAATTCCTTGCGCGTGAGCGATATCAGACGCAGCCAGAAGCCGCCGCTGCGTTCAGGATGTGCTGCTGGCGCAGATTGCGGCTCGCTGTTCATGCTGCCACCTTCTGACTGTTTTTGCGCTCGCTGCGTCCCTGCTCCACAATACGGATGAAGGCCGCTTCCATGGTCATCCTGTCGGTCCCGCCGGCCTGCGTACGCACTTCATCCGGTGTGCCATAGGCCACGAGCTTGCCGGCGTCCTGAATGACAATACGATCGCAATATTCGGCTTCTTCCATAAAATGCGTTGTAATCACAATCGTGGTGCCGCCACCGGCAAGCCGGGTGATGCGCTGCCAGAAGCCGCGACGAGCCAGGGGATCAGTCCCACTGGTAGGTTCGTCCAGAAACAGCACATCGGGCTCATGCAGCAGCCCGACGGCCATGGCCAGGCGCTGTTTGACGCCACCCGGCAACTGGCCTGCAGGCAGCTTCTCGTAACGTTGCAGCTCGAACTGCGCGGTGACGGCGGCAATGCGCTGGCTCAGCTGCTTACCCATGAGCCCATAGGCGCGACCAAAAAAACGCAGATTTTCCATCACTGACAGGTTGCCATACAGGGCGAACTTCTGCGAAACATAGCCAATACGCCGACGGGCCTCGGCGCGCGCCTTGCGCATATCCATGCCGGCCACTTCGGCATGACCACTGGTGGCTGGCAGCAGCCCGCAAAGCATGCGAAAGGTTGTGGTTTTGCCGGCGCCGTTGGGACCAAGCAAACCAAAAATCTCGCCGCGCTTGACGTTGAAGGTCGTGCTGTCCACCGCTGTAAATTCGCCGAACTTTCTGACCAGATCACGGACATCAATCACAATACCGTTATTGCCGTTTCCTGACGGCGTATACAAGGCTCCCTGCAAGCGTGGTTGATCTGTGACGTGCGTGCGGATCTGGCGATTTGCCGGCGGCGCATGTTCCGCTCTCCCGTTGTTTGCAAGGTCCCCGGCAGCATTGTGCGGGTTGCTGAAATCTTGGCCGGTGGTCGCGCCTATATCGATGCCGCTATCGCCACTGCTATTAGCGCTGCCACTGCTGCCGCTGCGCAGCAACACCATGAACCCATCTTCAAGGCGCGCCTGTGCCGGTTCCAGTGCTCGCCCGCTCAATTGCAGTTGTGATGGGTCTGATTCTGGGCGCCGAATGACACGGACGTCTCCCGCTTCCGGCACGGCATCAATAACTGCGGCGGTGTTATCCAACAACTGTGCCTGTAAGTCGCGGGGGTGTTCATTGCCGGTCGGCGTAATCAGATAGCACAGACCTCGAGCATGTTCACTGGTCACCTCCGGTGGCCCGCTGGAAAGCAGCCTGCCTTCATGCAGCACATAAACACTGGCGCAGCGTTCCGCTTCGTCCAGATACGCGGTGGTTAGCAGTACAGACAGTTGCTCCTGCTCGCGCAACTGCTGCACGATCTCCCATAATTCGCGCCGCGACAGAGGGTCCACACCGACGGTGGGCTCATCCAATAACAACAACTGGGGCGAGCGAACGAGCGTACAGGCCAGGCCCAGTTTTTGTTTCATACCGCCTGACAGTTTGCCAGCCAGGCGTGCGGTAAATCGCTTCAGGTCTGTCATTTCCAGCAGGTTGGCAAAGCGCTCCCTGCGCACGTCCTGTGCAACGCCATGCAAATCGGCATACAGATCGAGGTTTTCCTGCACACTCAGGTCTTCATACAACCCGAATTTCTGCGGCATATAGCTGATGCGGTCTTGTACTGCCTGCGGATGGCGAATGACGTCAATGCCCAGCACCTGCACTGTTCCTGTATCAGGGCGCATCAGTCCGGATACAAGTCTGAGAAACGTTGTTTTACCGGCCCCATCGGGGCCGACAATTGCCGTCAATTGGCCCGCAGCCACCTGCACGTCTAGGTTGTCCAATGCCTGCACCATTGAGCCGGTTTCCTTCACCTTGAAACGCTTGCTGATGCCGCTGGCGCTAACGGCCACATTGGTACTTGTTGCCACATCATTTGTTTTATCGGCAAGGCGACGATCCGTTGCTGCGACAGCGCTGCTGTCAGCTGCACGATTACGGCTGGTCATTTGTTTGCTCCGGACGACAGCCGGCTATCGGTATCAGGGGCCGCCTTGTCAAGTGCAATATTGACAGTTGCCGGCATGCCAAGACGTAGCCGGTTTTGCGAATCGTCAACCAGGATACGCACTTCGTAGACCAGACTGGTGCGCAGCTCTTCGGTCTGTACATTCTTGGGCGTAAATTCTGCCACAGGTGAAATATAGCCGACACGCCCGGAGATGGTTTCATCCGGATGGCTATCGGTCTTGATTGTGGCCGACATATCCGGCCTGACGTGCCCGAGCTGGACTTCATTCACATAGGCCCGGACCCATTTGGGCGAGGTCAGGGCCAGGGTATAGGCCGGTTTGACCGGGGATGCCATATCTCCGGGTTCCAGCAATCGTGCGCGGACTACCGCATCGGTGGGGGACTTAAGGACAGCCAGGGTCAATTGATGTTCCAGCAGCGCCAGATTCGCTTTTGCTGCCGCCAATTCGGCCTGTGCCTGGGCAATATCCTCGTCGCGTGGCCCGATCTGGGCCAGTTTGAGGGCCTTGCGCTGGTTCTCCAGCTGAGCTTCGGCCACCTGTGCCGAGGCCAGTGTATCGTCCACTTCCTGTTTGCTGATCGCCTGACCACCGGAGCGTGTCGCTATGTCTTTTAAGCGCTTGTGGCGGATCTGCGCCTGGCGGGCTTCGGCCTGCGCCGCCCGAACCTGGGCCTGTAATTGCTCTACTTCCTCGGGGCGGGTGCCGTTTTTCAAGCGTAATAAAGCCTGTTCCTGTGCGCCCACTTGAGCCTTTGCCTGATCGGCCTGCAGCGTCAGGCTGCGGGTATCCAGCGTAGCCAGCACCTGGCCAGCCTTCACGCTGTCGCCTTCTTCCACTCGCATTTCACGTACCCGGTCGCTGTTTTCAAACGCCAGTGAAATCTGCCGGATATCGACATTGCCATAAAGCGTCAGATGGTCGGCGGTCGGGGCAGGGCGTCCAAAAAACCACCAAGTACTTGCCGCAATGGCGATGATGCCTAGAACTACTACAACTGCAATTTTCTTATTCATGATTGAAAAATCCGTTCACATGTGTGTCGGGCAAGAGCAAATGAGCTATAATTCTAATTCAAATTTGAATTATATGTAAAGAACACAATTGTTATGTTTCACAGTTGTTATATTTACTAGCGATATCATGATTGCAAAAACAAGCTCCCGTAGCACAAGTCTGGAATCGGCCCCTGCCACTTCCAATATTCGCAGCGGTCGCGCCAGCCGTAGCGACGGCGATGCGACGGTACGACATATTGTTGCGCAGGCCGGTGCCCTGTTTGCCGAACGCGGCTATGCCGATACAACCAGCAAGGCAATCTGCGAGGCCGCCGGCGTTAATATGGCAGCTGTGAATTATCATTTTGGCAGTCGTGATGGCTTGTACCTGGTCCTGCTCAAGGAAGTGCATCGTGAAGTTATGAGCCTGGATTTTGTGAGGCAGATCGGCCATAGTGCGGCGCCGCCTTCTGACAAACTCTACTTGCTGATCGAAGGGCTGTTGCGCGCAACCTATGATGCCAAAAGCTGGCATATTCGCTTGTGGGCGCGAGAATTGCTGGCGCCTTCACCCTTGTTGTCGCAAATTATGGAAGAAGACACGCTGCCCAAGTTCGAAGTGCTGCGCGATGTCATTATGGAACTGACCGGCATGCAGGTAGCCGATCCGCAGTTGCTGCGCTCCGTGTTAAGCGTCATCGGGCCGGTTATCATGCTGCTGATTCTGGACCGGCGTATTGCCACCCCGATACAGCCGTTGTATTCGCATAGCGTCGAGGATATGGCTCGTCACATGCATACATTTACGTTGGCCGGCTTGCAGGCGATCGCGCAGCAGGCGGGCGATCCAGGCCCGTAGCGTAATTTATTACGCTACCTTCAGCACCCCGGCTGCCGCCAGGCGGGCAATCTCGGCGGCTTCATAACCCAGATCACGCAAGACGCTCTCGGTGTGTTCACCAATACGTGCGATGGGCTGCCGTGGCTGCAGACGCTGGCCGTCCATGCTGATCGGCAACAGGGGCATGGGCGTTTCCGAACCGTCTTCCAGTACCTGGCGGCCCAGGCCACCGCTTTGCTGAAGGTGTGGATCATCGAACAGTTCTTCAGGCTTGGTGATGTAGGCAAACGGGATTTGCCGGGCTTCAAATATGGGCGCGAGCGACTCGGCTTCCAAACCTTTGAGCGTTGCGCCCAGCTCAGGAATCAGCCAGTCACGCGCGAGCACGCGATCATTATTTGTTTTCAGGCGCGGATCAAGATATAGATCCGGGCGCTGCAGAATCTCGCACAGCTCCTTCCATGGCGCATCGCCCGTTGCAGCGATAAACATGAGGCGACCGCCCGCCAATTCGAAAGTGTCATAGATGCCCCAGGCGCTGATGCGTTCCGGCATGGGGTTGGCTGCCACACCCGTGACCGCATACTGCTGCATATGCTGGGCTGAGAGCAGCACGCAGTTTTCAAATAGCGCGCTCTGGATTTCTTTGCCCTGGCCGGTGCTGTTGCGCTGAAATAGCGCGGCCAGGACACCCAGCGCACCGAACATGCCGCCCATGATGTCGTTTACAGAGGTCCCGGCACGCAGCGGTCGGCCAACGGGGCCTGTCATATAGGCCAGGCCGGCCATCATCTGCACCACTTCATCCAGGGCCAGACGCTTCTCGTAAGGGCCTTGCAAAAATCCCTTGTGCGACACATAAATAAGCCCGGGATTGCGCGCCTTCAGGCTGTCATAGTCAAGGCCCAATGAAGCCATGCGGCCGGGCTTGAAGTTTTCGACAAAAACGTCTGCTGAATCAACCAGCTTGAGGACGGCATCAATGGCCTGCTGGTCTTTTATGTCAACCGAAATACTTTTCTTGTTGCGGTTGAAGGTGCGGAAAAAACCGGCGCCAGCACCCAGCAGTTCGCGGGTTTTGTCGCCGGTAAGCGGTTCCACTTTGATGACTTCAGCGCCCAGATCGGCCAGAATCATTCCGCAGGTAGGGCCCATGACCATATGGGACATTTCAACGACGCGGATACCGGCCAGGGGCAATGCTTGTGATGTGACAGAATTCATTGTGTTGCTCTTTGCTGCGTGAATGTGTTGGGCAGACCTGCCCGATTGATAAAGCCGTACAGGGGTTCCTGCGGCAGAGCCTGCGACAGGATTTGCCGGCAGGCCAGCAGGCTTTGAACTGAAATACCGGTGTGATAGCCCATCGATTCGAGCATGAACACCAGGTCTTCGGTAACTACATTGCCGGTGGCGCCAGGTGCATGCGGGCAGCCGCCGATGCCGGCCAGTGAGGCATCAAATTCCCTGATGCCGTTTTGCAATGCGATAATCGTATTGGCCAGGCCCATACCACGGGTGTCATGAAAATGCATGCTGCGTAAACGCTCGCCCGCTACACCTCGTACCGCTTCAATGACCTGCTGCACCTGCGCAGGGGTTGCGTGTCCAGTCGTATCGGCAAGCGCCACGGTATCGGCGCCTGCTGCGATACTGCCGCGCACGACATTGCATACGTCATCTACCGGCACTTCACCCTGCAGCGTACAACCGAACACGGTAGACAGGCCCGCTATCAGCGTCGTGCGAGCACCGTGGGTATCGATCAGTTCACGAATACGTCCGAACTCTTGCACCATCTCCATGGGCTTGCGGCGGACATTTGCCAGGCTGTGCTGGGTGCTGACAGAGATTGGGGCTACGATGCGGTGTACGCCGGCCTGAAGGGCGTTTTCGGCGCCCTTCAGGTTGGGCACCAGCGCAGTGACGGTCAGGCCGTCAAACTGCAGGGCATAGTCCACGATTTGCGCAGCGTCGGCCAACTGGGGCAATAGCTTGGGCGGCACGAATGAGGTCACTTCGATCTGGCGCAGGCCGGCATCGTATGCGGCGCTGATCCAGCGCTTCTTGGCTTCGGTCGGCATGATGGTGGCGATGCTTTGCAGGCCATCGCGCAAGCCGACCTCCTGAATATGGACATGATCTGTCATGACAGTTCCTTTACATTGATGGAAACAGTCTACGACGAAATGCCGTCTGCGGTAATGCCCGGATGGTCATGGTCACCATCGGGTTTTGTTATGGCGGGGGCGCTTCCCGCCTCAGGTGCCGGCGGGTAAAGCGCGGGAGGCCTGCGCCTGCAGATGGTCAAAGAGTTTCTGGGCCGACCCCGACAGCGCTTCGTTGGCGCGGGTACATAGCACGAAGTTGCGCTGCGCCCATGGATCGTCCAGCGGAATCAGCTCCAGATCATAGAGCCTGACATAGCGCTCAACGGCTTCGCGCGGTAGCGCCGCAATGCCCAGGTTGGCTTCAATCAGTCGATAGGCCGCGTCAAAGGAACTGACATGCGTGCGATAGGTCAGCGTCTTGCCCTGACGGCCCGCGATATGCGACATCAGCGTGTTCATGGAGGTTTGCATGGAAAAGCCGATTTGCGGATAGTCCAGCGTTTGCTCGAATAAAAGCGATTTTTTGTCGGCCAGCGGATGCGCCTTGTTGACCACGATCGCGAAATGGTCGTAGCGGTAGGGCGTTACACAGGTATTGCCGGTGGGGACGAAATCGCGACAAATGCCGATATCGGCATTGCCCTCTTCAATTTTCCTGGGAATATCACTACTGAAATGTTCTTCGAGATCAACCCGGATGTTCGGGTGGGCTTCCAGGAATGAGGTCAGATCCGCCGGCAAAAATTCCATGATGGCCGAGACGTTGGACAACAGCCGCACATGGCCCTTGACGCCCTGGGCGTGCTCACTGAGCTCGCTTTGCAGCTTGCGATAATCCACCATGATACTGCGGGCGTGTTTTAGCAGTACCTGACCGGCTGACGTAGGGGTTACGCCACGCTGGCTGCGCAACAACAGCGGTGCACCAATTTTTCTTTCTATTTCTACCATGCGCTTGCTGACGGCAGCAGCAGACAGTAACTCCCGCTCGCCGGCACGGGCAATGCTGCCGGTTTCACACACGGCGATGAACAGATACAGGGACGTAGGATCAATGGACCACAAATCAAACTCGCGAAAATCAGGTTTGATCGGGATTAGAGCATCGGTAGCCATGTAAGTAAATAGTGAAAAACCATGCAAGGGCACAGCAGCCACCAACCTGGCTACCTTGATAAAGCCGTCAGGAGCGCGGCAGGGCCATTTTACCGACCCGGCCTGCTCCAAGTATTAACTGCCTTATTTGAGCAGCGCTGCGCTCTCGTCGATGTCTTTTTGAATGGTTTTGCCAAACGTTTGAGGATCCGAGACAACAATATTGAAGCCAAGGCGTTCGAGCTTGTCTTTGACCTCTGCTGTGGCAAACACATCCTTGACGGTGGCCTGCAGCTTATCGCGAATGTCATCGGGCAGGCTGGCCGGAGCGATCATGCCAAGCCAGGGTTCGTAAACATAGTCTGCAACCCCTGCTTCAATTAATGTGGGCAGGTCGGGCAGGATCTGGCTTCGTTTGGAAGAAGTGACCGCCAGACCGCGCAGCATGCCACCCTTGATTTGTTCCGAAACGCTGGCCACGGCCAGAAAGGCGACCTGGATCTGGTTTGAGACCAGATCATTCACAATTGTGTTACCGCCCTTATAGGGAATATGGGTCATTTGCACACCCGCACGCTTCTCGAAAAGTACACCGGCCAGATGCAGGGCCGTGCCGACACCGGCCGATCCGTAATTGAGGCGTTTGGGTTCTTTCCTGGCCGCAGCAATCAGCTCGCCCAGGGTTTTGTAGGGCGAGCTATTGGGTACGGCGATCACCAATGGCGAGGTAACCAGATTGGATACCGGAGTAATATCCTTCACCGAATCATAGGGCAGGTTCTTGTGCAGGCTTGGATTGACCGCATGGTTCGAGGAGATTAGCTCCAGGGTGTATCCATCGGGTTTGGCGCGAACCAGTTCGCGGGTACCGGATATGTTGGATGCGCCGGCCAGGTTTTCCACCACGACAGATTGCTTCAGGGCCTGGCCCAAGCTGGGCGCAAAGGTGCGGGCCAGATTATCCAGCCCAGAGCCGGGTGAACTGGGCACAATCAGTCGAATGGGGCGTTCGGAAAAACTGACTTCAGCATGGGCAGCAGGCGCAAGCCCGAGCGCAACCGCGCAGGTCAGCAGGAAAAGAGAAGGGCTCAGACGCATAAAGTTTGTCTCCGTGTCGGTGATCATGGCGTAATCACCATTGTGTTTATTTTGTAATTGAATCCTGGTGCCATACAGGAAAGGCGCCGATTGCAACATCATGACCACCTGTAATAGCTTCGGTTGAAGTCTAAGCCGGATTTTGCGTCTGCGTAAGCTACCAACAGTCATGGACAACATCACCTTTGGTGATGGCAGGGCGCTGGCCCCTCGCCGCGCACTGAGCCGGATGCACCGGCGGCACAGCTCAGGCGCTCTGAGACAACGCTGCAGCCGGCGGCGTCCGGTCGATTCCAATCACAATCGAAAACGCAAGGGTGAACACCACCGACCGCGCAGGATTCTAGCCCTGCAGCTTGAAGCCGTGCGGCTGCTTGCACAGTACGAGATAGCAGCGTTCTCAAACTTTCAAAGCCCGGTGGCGGGGCTTGCCTAGAATGAATGCTTACATTGGTTTGCTGCCGCAAGGCGGTCTTCACATTCAAAGCGATCTATGCTTATACATGAACTTGCTCAATACGGGGCCCGGGAAAGCGGTGAGCGCACGCTGACCGAACCGGTGCTTCATCATACGAAACGCGCGGTGCTTGACTGGCTGGCCGCGCTGTATCCCGGTACACGCATCTCCCCGGGTGTAGAACTGCTTCAGGCGCATGCGGATGAAACCGGTGTTGGTTTTGCCCGCCTGCCCGGGTTCGGTACCACTGCTTTCCCGGCCACTGCTGCCTGGATCAACGGCAGTGTGTCGCATACAGTGGAATTCGATGATATTTTCCGAGATGGTGTCTATCATCCGGGTTGCCCTGTCATATCGGCAGCACTGGCGGCCGCCGATACGCGAGATGCTGACGGACTGGCGTTTATGACGGCAATTGTGGTGGGGTATGAAATATCCACCCGACTGGCAGCCGCCATTCAACCCGCGCACTATCGTTATTTTCATACGACGGGAACGGTCGGCAGTATTGGCGCAGCCGCAGCCGTGGCAGCACTGTATGCACCTGGCAATCCGACCGTGATGCAACATGCGATTGCTACTGCAGCGACGTTTGCTGCCGGCTTGCAGCAGGCGTTCCGCTCGGACGCCATGACCAAGGCGCTGCATGCCGGGCACGCTGCCGCCGTGGGCATACGGGCAGGTACTGCCGCTGCGGCCGGTGTAACCGGTGTGGCCGACATCCTGGAAGGTGAGGCCGGCTTTGCTGCGGCATTGGGCGGAACGCTGGATCTTCCCCTGGTGACCGCCGGGCTGGGCGTGGACTACAACATCACCCGCATTACCCAGAAAAACCATGGCTGTTGCGGCCATACCTTTGCTTCCATCGATGCCGCACTCGCGCTGCAGCAGGAACATGGGATCCGGCCGGATGACATCGCGTCTATCCACGTTGCAACCTATCAAACGGCGATCAACGTGACGGGCAATGCAGATCCGCTGACGGCATTTGAAGGCAAATTCAGCTTGCCCTATGTGGTTGCCCATGCACTGCGCCACGGCTCGGTCAGGCTGAACGCCTTCGATACAGAGCGACTTACAGACACGGACACGCGCGTTTTGATGAAAAAAATCTCTTTGACTGCAGATGAGGCGCTCACCGCCGCGTTCCCGCGTCATCGCTCTTCTCGCGTAACAATTGTGATGAACAGTGGCCAGACTCATGAACACTACGCGCAGGATCGCAAGGGCGATCCAGAATGTCCGCTAGATGATGACGAACTTAATGATAAATATGATGAGCTGGTTACGCCTGTGCTGGGCGCCCAGGTTGCGGCCGCACTCAAATCGCAGGTCTGGATGCTTGAAGCCTTGCAGGTACGGCAGCTGTCGCTTGGCTGATGCTGAACACAATAAAAATTTCATAATGAAGTAGTGGTAATGATGATGACACATGACGATCCAAACCCGCGCAGTGCTTGTTCTTCGAAGCGTCGGACCTTTAACAGGGCCTTGCTCAACCCCGCGTCGGTCGCCCTCGTTGGCGCCTCGAGCAATCAGAAAAAAAATACCGCCAGGCCCTTGCGTTTTATGCAGAAACACGGCTTTGCCGGCACGATTTATCCGGTCAATCCGTCAGCCACGCAGATCAATGGGGTCAAAGCCTGGAGCAACATCGACCAGCTCCCCGATAACGTGGATCATGCCTTTGTGATGATTGACAGTGCCGGCGTGACCGACGTGGTGGAGCAATGCGCCCGCAAAGGCATCGGCGTGGTTACCATCTACTCCGACGGCTTTGCCGAAGCGGGTGATGAGGGCATCCAAAGGCAACAGGAACTGTGTGCGACCGCAAGACGTCTGGGTGTACGAGTGCTGGGGCCCAATAGTATTGGCCTGGCCAACGTTCACAGCGGTGGCGTCATTTCTGTTAATGCCGCGTTCGAAATGGATAATCTGACAGCGGGCGATATCGGCATTATTTCGCAAAGCGGCTCGATGATGGGCTCGCTCATGTCGCGCGCCGCAGCGCGCGGTTTTGGATTTTCCCATCTGGTCTCCGTTGGCAATGAAAGCGATATTTCCGTTGGTGAAATACTGGATGCCATGGTGGACGACGATGCGACCCGCGTGATACTGCTGTTTCTGGAAACCCTAAGGGATGTGAACACATTAAGCGGCGCGCTGGAACGGGCGCGCAGCGCTGGCAAGCCGGTGATTGCATACAAGCTGGGGCGCTCGGAGCAAGGAGATGCATTGTCGCAATCGCACACCGGTGCCATTGCCGGCAATGACGCCGCCATGGACGCTTATTTTCGGGCGCATAGCGTCATACGCGTCCATATGCTGGAGGCCCTTTTTGAAATCGCGCCGCTGGCCGCGCGCTATGCACATCTGCGGCCACAGGCCTGGCGCGATAAGCCGGCGCGTGTGGCGGTCATCACCACCACCGGTGGGGGCGCGGCAACCGTGGTAGATAACCTGGGTCTGCGCGGATTCGTAGCGGTTGCACCACCTGCACAATTCATTTCGCATATGGCCTCACGAGGCCTGAACATACGCCAGACGCCGGTCATAGACCTGACCCTGGCGGCAAGCAGTGAACAGTACCAGGACTTGCTGACCGAAATCATGCAGACCGACTGGTGCGACGCGGTGTTATGCATCGCTGGCTCTTCGGCGCAATTTCATCCGCAATATGCGGTCCAGCCCATACTGAATGCAGTGGCAACCGAGCACGGTAACAGCAAACCATTGGTGGCGTTCCTGTCGCCAGAAGCACAGGCTTCTTTGCAGGTGCTGCAAGAAAACACTGTCGCGGCCTTTCGTACTCCAGAATCGTGTGCCGATGCATTGGCGGCATTTTTCGTGCCGGTGGGGCAGCGCCAGACAGAGCCATTGCCGCCAGTGGCATTACCTGATAGCTGCCCGGCTGGTGGCAACTTGAGCGAGCCCGAGGCCATGTCGGTCTTTAGCGCGCTGGGCATTGATGTGGTTTCTTCCGCCATGGTGCAGCCGTATGCCGCAGACCATTCAATTGACTATCCGGTGGTGCTTAAGGTTGTTTCGCGGGACATTCTTCATAAAACCGAAGCCGGCGGCGTCAAGGTTGGCATTGATTCGGACGAATCCTTGGTTGCTGTGCTGAACACGATGGCGGATCAGGTCAAGACTCATTGCCCGCAAGCTGTGATTGACGGCTATATGGTACAGAAAATGGAAGATCGCCTGATCGAACTGATGCTGGGCTATCGGCACGACCCGCTGGTTGGTCCGACCGTAATGCTTGGCGCCGGCGGCATCACGGCTGAACTTAAACCAGATTTTTCCCTGCGCCTGGCGCCGGTGTCGGAGCAAGTGGCCTGGCAGATGATCCATGAAGTGAAACATACACAATTGATTCGTGGCTACCGGCAGTTGCCCGAAGGCGATTGCAACGCCCTGGCCCGTGCCATTGTTGCCATCTCCAGACTGGCGCTGATCGATTCTCAACCGGTGACCGAAGCTGAGATCAACCCGCTGTTTGTGCGAAAAGACGGTGTTGTAGCGGTTGATGCCGTTGTTCGTCTGCGAGAAATATCACAGTTGTAATTAATATCAAATAAATTTAAAGCAGGAGTATAAAAAGACATGGATTTCGAACTCAATACAGAACAAAAAGGATTTGAGTCGGCGGTGCGCCGCTTTGCCGAAAATGAATTGCGGGATGGCGCGGTTGCGCGTGCACATAGCCAGGACTATCCGTGGGACATATCGGGCCGTATGGCTGATCAGGGTTTGCTGGGCATCACCATTGCGGAAGCTGACGGTGGGCTGGGCGGCACGCTGATGGATGCCGTGATTGCCATACAAACCGTTGCATCGGTTTGTCCGCGCAGTGCTGACGTGGTTCAGGCCGGCAATTTTGGTGCGATCCGTGTGCTTGCTGAGTATGGATCGGACTTTCAGAAAGAGAAATATCTGAAGCCGCTGCTGGCAGGAAAAGCCCTGATTGCAGTTGGCATGACCGAACCGGATGCCGGTTCAGCCGTGACAGAGCTAAAGACCACGGCCACCCGCGACGGCAAGGGCTGGCGCATCAATGGCACAAAAATTTTCACGACACACGGGCCACATGCCGATTTCATTCTTGCCTACGTACGTTTCGGGCCAGGTACCAAGGGTATCGGCTCAGTCATGATAGAGACCCGGGCCGAGGGTATGCGGTTGGGTAAACGTTCCGCCTTTATGTCCGACGAGGAATGGGTGGAGATATTTATGGACAACGTTTATGTGCCCGATGAGCAAGTCGTGCTGGGTGAAGGCGGATTCAAAAAACAAATCGCCGGTTTTAATGTGGAGCGGCTTGGCAATACCTCGCGTTCTCTGGCGTTGGGACGATACGCCTACGAAGAGGCGCGGCAATGGGCGCTGCAGCGCCGCCAGTTCGGCAAGCTGCTGTGCGAGTTCCAGGGTATTCAATGGAAGTTTGCGGATATGCGCATCAAGCTTGATGCCGCACAGTTGCTGCTGTACAAGGCCGCCTCTGGGGCAGACAGTGGCTTTCCTTCACCTACCGAAACGGCCATCGCCAAGGCGTATTGCAACCAGATCGGTTTTGATGTGGCCAACGAGGCATTGCAGGTGATGGGCGGCATGGGTTATAGCCGCGAATCACTGGTGGAATATTGTGTGCGTCGCTGTCGCGGCTGGATGATTGCCGGTGGGTCCATCGAGATTCTTAAAAACCGCATTGCCGAGGGCGTGTTCGAACGTACGTTCTCGCAGCGCGCCTCGTAAGCTGCTTATTGCCATCAAAGAATATGTATTTCAATTGCGATATAGGGTTATCTCCAATGAGCGATTGGCCCGGCTGTGTTTTATTATGAATACTATTGAATGCAAAAGAATACATATTTTCATAAGGACCGGATGATGAGTCAGATTGATATAGCAAGTGCAAAACAGACGTGTAGCGAAGCGGAATGGCAGGCGCGCGTAGATCTGGCTGCCTGCTACCGCCTGATGGCGCACTACGGTATGTCGGATATGATTGCCAATCACATCTCGCTGCGTGTGCCCGATGAAGAGGATGCTTTCCTGATCAATGCCTACGGGCTGCTGTACGAAGAGATTACGGCGTAAACAAGGCGGGCTTTGTGATTCACAGTGCAATTCACGAAGCTCGCCGGGAAGTGGCTTGCGTGATTCACACCCATACCTGGGCCGGGATGGCGGTCTCCTCGCTCAAATGCGGGCTATTGCCACTGAATCAGACGGCCATGCGTTTTCTGCGCATTGCGTATCACGACTACCAGGGGGTTGTGCTGGATCTGAGCGAGCAGGAATCGCTGGTCAGGGATCTGGGTGCGTCCGAAGCCATGATCCTGCGCAATCACGGCTTGCTTACCGTGGGCAACACCATAGGCGAGGCGTTCAACTGGATGCATCGCCTGGAGCTGGCCTGTCATGCCCAGATTGCAGCCATGTCCTGCAACACACCGCTGAACGAGGTGAGCGCACCAGTGCTGGAAGAAACCTACAAAAATTACCAGCCCGGCACGCGCCGCCCCTACGGTCTGATGGAATGGCCGGCATTACTGAGAAAAATGGAAAGGCTGGACCCGAGCTTTATGGACTGAGCCGGCGCTTTTACGTCTGGCAGTGTCCGGCTATCGCGGTCAGCCGCGCGCGCCGGTGCGGAACAGTCTGCAGACTGGCAGCCGGTATGTAAAACGAGTTGTGGTATTACCAACGCAAGCAATATGGACGCCATTGCGGTGATCCATGAGTGCGCGCGCATATCTGCGGCTGCGTGCGGGAAAAGAGCAGGGAAAAGAGCAGGGAAAAGAGCAGGGAACAAGAGCAGGGAACAAGAGCAATTTACAGATGTAATTACTTCAATAAGGACGAGGAGACAGAACATGTACAGGTGTAATTCAAAGATCGGGCAGGCCGCCGTTTTGGCCATACTTATGGCCATGCACGCGGGAACATCAACAGCCCTGGCGCAAGACTGGCCGACCAAGCCGGTAAAAACGGTGGTTGCCTTTACTGCTGGTGGCACCACCGATATTATTGCGCGTGAAGTAAGCAATGAGCTGAGCAAGATGTGGGACCAGAGCGTTGTTGTAGAAAACAAGCCGGGCGCAGCGGGCAACATTGGTACAGGCGCAGTGGTCAATGCCAAACCCGATGGCTATACGATCCTGATGAATTCGATCGGCCCCATCGCCGTCAATCCATATATTTACGCCAAAAGCGACTTCAACACGATGACTGATCTGCGCGCAGTGGTATTGGTGGCAGATGTACCAAACGTACTGGTGGTGGCGCCTTCACTGAATGTGAAATCGGTGCAGGAACTGACCAAACAGATCGAGGCCAAGCCGGGGTCATTCAATTGTGCGTCTACCGGCGTGGGTACGGCCGCGCACTTATCATGCGCCATGATGGCCAAAACGCGCAATCTGACGGTAACGCATATTCCCTATAAAGGCGCGGATGCCTTGAATGATGTCATGTCTGGACGCGTGCAGTTCATGTTTGCCACATTGCCTTCGGTTATGGGAAATATCAAGGGAGGCAAGCTTATCCCGCTGGCTGTGTCTACCACGAAACGCTCGCCTGCACTTAAAGACGTACCAACCATGCAGGAGGCCGGCTACAAAGACTTTGCCATGGGATCCTGGTTCGGCTATTTTGCGCCGGCAAAAACACCCGACAATATCATTCAGAAACTGAACAAGGATATCAATACCGTGTTACAGAACCCCACGGTCAAAACCAAGCTGTCCAATGAAGGCGCCGAGCCGGTGGGTGGTACTGCCGAATCCTTCACCCAATTTGTGAAGGCGGAAAACGAGAAGTGGAAAGCATTTACGGCGGAAATGAATATTTCTGCAAAATAAGCCGTTGCCGGTCCAATTGCGGCCGGACTGGTTCATTATCTTCCCATAATGGGCAGGCGGTATCTGCCTGCCCTTTCTCCTTACTCTCTATTGCACTTGAAAACCATGGCAACACAGACATTGAATGTACTGATCTCGGCAAAGGCGCTGGCGTATGTGCGCGAGGCTGCAAGGGCGCGCTACGGCCTGGATCAGATCCACTTTATACCCTATAGCGGTCAGCAGCTGGACGCGCAGACCCTGGCGCAGGTTGATATTGCATTTGTGTCGCGGGATATCACGGGACGTTCAACCAAGTACGTACTGGATCCTGCAACGGACACCTTTTACCGGATGATGGAGCAAGCGCCCAATCTGCAGTGGGTACATGTTCATTCGGCGGGGGTGGATCGTCCGGTCTATGTACGCTTGCGTGACAAGGGGCTCAAGGTAACCAGTTCCACTGGCGCACTGTCGGGGATCGTCGCGCAAAGCGTGCTGGCTGCGGTTTTGGCCTTGAACCGGCGCTTCCGTTTTCTGGAACAGGCACAGCGCGAGCATGTCTGGGCGCCGCTGCTGGATGAATTAATGCCAGCGGATCTGCAGGGGCAGCACGTGGTGCTGGCCGGCTGGGGGCCCATTGCGCAAACCATACAGCGCTATCTGGACATGCTTGGCATGCGGGTGACCGTATTGCGCAACAGCGCCGTTACCAGCCCGACAGACATTCCCATGGTGTCATACGACGCCCTGCATCGGATACTGCCGGAAGCCGACTGGCTGATCCTGGCCTGTCCCTTGACGGAAACGACGCGTCGGCTGGTCGATCGCAAGGCGCTGGATGCGATGAAACCGGGTGCCTGTATTGTTAACGTGTCGCGCGGCGAGGTTATTGACGAAGTGGCGCTGATCGAGGCTTTGGGGAGGGGGCATATCGGCGGCGCCTATCTGGATGTAGTGGAAAAAGAGCCGCTAGCATCAGATTCACCGCTGTGGGATATGCCAAACGTCATTGTATCGCCGCATACGGCTGGCCATTCTACTGGTAACGAGGCACGTGTCGCCGACATTTTCCTGGAAAACCTGAACAACTGGGTTCAGGGGCGGCCATTGCGCAATCTGGCGCGTTAACGACTGAACGCAAGGGTCCCGGAAACCCGCGTCATTGCATCAGCGCATCCAGCAACTCGCGGATCAGCGGCTGCTGCGCATCAATGGCTTTTACACAAACATAGAACTGCCGCTGCGCCCAGCTGTCTTCCAGTCGCAACAGCTGCAGCCCCATGGGCTGCAAATAGTTGGCCGCGATTTTTTCGGGCACCACGCCAATACCCAGGCCTTCCATGATCATCCGGCAGCGCGCTTCAAAATTGGAGACCTGCAGGTTCACATTGGGCGGGCGCGACAGCGAGGGTTCCACATAGGCCAGAAAAGAGTCCAACGAATGGCGAGGAAAGTAGCCAAGCAGATCGTATTCCAACGCCTCTTCAAGAAACAGCGACTGTCGCTGTGCCAGCGGGTGCCCGTTGGGAACAACCAGGCCCACCCTGTCCTGTTTATAAGGATAGGACACCACGCCCGTGGCGGGCTGATCAGCATGATAAATCCCGATGTCGCCCGAATCTTCTGCAATCAGTCGTGGCACGTCGTAACTGTGGCACTCAACCAGATCAATCCGCAGTCGGCTATGGCTTTTCAGGTAAGACGCCATCTGCTGGGGCAGAAATTGCAATATGGTGGATGGATTGGCCAGCAGTCGTAATTGGGCTTTTCCGTCATTGGCAAATTCGTGAATCAGATTCTCGGTCAGGCGCAAGTTGCGCAGGATGGATTTGGCGTGCTGGTACAGCAACATACCCGCCGGCGTGGGTTCAACGCCGCGACCGTGCCGCGAGAGCAGGGTTTTGTCCAGATGCTGTTCCAGATCGGTAATCCGCTTGCTTATCGCTGAAGTGACCAGATTCTCGCGCTGGGCCGCCCGGGACAGGCTTTTTTCCTCTACGGCAGCGACAAAGGCTTCCAGGGAAGGGATATCCAGCTTTTTCATGCGTCTCTCTTATGTGTGTTCTGGTGGTCGCAAGCCGACCCATGAGGTGCTGCAAAATCATAACATGAACAACCGGGCAGAAAAAAACCGCCATTGCATTCGCAATAGCGGTCCTTAAGCCCTTGCGGGCGGCCTTGCCGGCAGACCCAGAAGATCTGCCGCTGGCTTAGCCTATCTTGGCGTCGTTGGCTGCCTTGTTCAGATTGTGCGTGATGAACCACTGCTGGGCAATGGACAGCACGTTATTGACGCACCAGTACAGCACCAGGCCGGCTGGGAACATAAACATCATGGCGCCGAAGATAAGCGGCATGAACATCATGATCTTGGCCTGCATCGGATCCGGTGGTTTCGGATTCAGACGCATCTGCAGGAACATACTGGCCATCATGAAGATTGGCAGAATGAAGTAGGGATCGTGTACCGACAGATCGTGAATCCAGCCGATCCATGGCGCACCGCGCATTTCGACGCTGGCCAACAGGACCCGATACAGGGTCAGGAAGACCGGAATCTGCACCAGGATAGGCAGACACCCACCTAGCGGATTGATTTTTTCCTTGCGGTACATTTCCATCATGGCGGCATTAAGCGCCTGACGGTCATCCCCGTGTTTCTCTTTCATGGCCTGCATGCGCGGCGCGACGTTCTTCATCTTCGCCATGGATTTGTAGCTGGCGGCCGATAGCGGGAAGAAAATCAGTTTGATCAGGACGGTAAGCAGAACGATGGTCCAGCCCCAGTTGCCGACGATCGAATGGATCCATTGCATGACCGCAAACATGGGTTTGGCAATGATCGTGAGCCAGCCGTAATCGACTACGACGTCCAGACCGGGAGCGACAGAAGCCAGCGCATCCTGGTCCTGCGGACCCACCCAAAGTTCAGCATTGGTGGTGATGCTGGCACCAGGCGCCAATGTGCCCAGTGGCTCGACGGTGCTTACCGCGTACAGGCCTTCGGGGGTCTTGCGCAGGTTATACAGGCGATCTTTACCTTCTGGTGGTACCCAGGCCGTGACAAAATAATGCTCGATCATGGCGATCCAGCCGTCTTTGGACTGCTTGATATATTCGGCGCTGTTTTTGTCTATGTCTGAAAAAGAGAATTTCTGGAAACGCCCCTCTTCAGTGTAGATCGCCGGACCGGTAAACGTATGGTAGAAGCTGGAGGCGCCCGGAGGATCTTTGCTGTCACGGGTGATCTGCAAATACTGCGAAGGCTGTTGCGGTTCCTGACTGGTATTGGTGATCACGTCCTGAACGTCAACCCGGTACGTTCCCTTGTTGAAGGTGTACGTCCGCGTTACTTTCAGGCCACCCGATTCGGATTCAAACACAACCGGCAGTGTGTCGCCGGTCATGGTTGTCTCGGTCGACACCAGTTTGAAAGGCTTGTACTGGTCAGGATAATTTTTCTTCTGGCCTGCCGGGGCAACGATACCGCTTTGTACCGTATAGCGCGAGGTCTCGTTATTTTCCAACAGCACGGCAGACTTGGTTTCGTCGGCTGTATCCCGGTGTTTGCGCAGCTCGGCATGAACCAGTTGCGCGCCCATCGTATCGAACTGGAGACGGAACTCATCGGTTTCGACGTCAACAATCTCGGATGGCGCGCTAGTGGCGGCCTGTGCCTGGGCAGGCGTGGTTGACGCACCCGGCACCGCTGGTGCAGATGGCGTATCGGCTTGCGGAGTTGCCGAAGCCGGTGCAGTATTATCCTGCTGCGCGACCTTGGGCTGTTCGCCAAGAAGAGAGGGATGACCGGTATAGGTTTGCCAGTTGTTCCACAGCATAAATGCCGAGAAAACAAATATCATCCAGAGTATGGTGCGTCGGATATCCATGTAACCTGATTACAGTAAGAGCGGTTGGAAAAACGCACTAGTGTAACC
>JAFAEO010000031.1 GCA_023423975.1 Pseudomonadota bacterium | reverse complement strand
GCCATGAGCTGCGCACGCCTCTGACCATCCTGCGTGGCCAGGCCGAAGTCGCCTTGCGGCGCGGCGACAGCGACGCGCAGACCTTGCGCGAAACGCTGATGTCGATCGTCCGCAAGGCCGACCAGATGGGGCGGCTCGTCGAGGATATGCTGTTTCTTGCTCGCTCGGAGCACGGATCGGTCGGGGTCGAGATGAAGCCAGTCGTCCTACAAGATGTCGTGGCGGACGCGCTTTTGGACAGTCGGACACTCGCGCGCGACAAGCGCATCGTGCTGTCGCCCCAGCAGCCCATCGAACCAGTCGAGGTGCGCGGCGACGCCGGCAGGCTGCGGCAGGCGGTTTTGATCCTTCTCGACAATGCGATAAAGTTCGCCCCTGAAAGAAGCGTTGTGCGGATCGCCCTGGAACGCGAAAACGGACGGATCTACCTGCGCGTGCGGGACGAAGGGCCGGGATTTTCTGACGCAGATGCCCGCCAGGCATTCGTCCGGTTCTACCGAGGCACCGATACATCCGAGCCGACGGGCCGCGGCGTGGGCTTGGGGCTGGCAATAGCCAGGTGGATCGTCGAACGCCATTCTGGGCGGGTCGGCGTCGAAAAGGTCTCGGACACGGGCGCGACGGTCTATATCGACCTGCCGGACATGGTGGCGGTAACATGACCGCGACACGGATCTTGATTGTCGAAGACGACGCCGAGATCGCGGCGTTCCTTGCAGAAGGGCTTTCCGCCGAAGGCTATGACGTGACGGTCCGCAGCGATGGGCGCGACTTGGTCGCCCTTGTCGCAGGGGGCGATTTCGCGCTGGTGATCCTGGACCGGATGCTGCCTGACACGGAAGGCGCAGCGCTTTGCCGCGAACTGCGTGATGCAGGCGAAGACCTCATGGTGCTAATGCTGACGGCCAAGGACGCGCTCGACGACAAGCTCGAGGGCTTTCGGGCGGGGGCTGACGACTATTTGACCAAGCCCTTCGCGTTCGAGGAATTGTTGGCGCGCCTTACTGTCTTGCTGCGCCATTCCGACAGAAGCGTTTCAAGGGGCGACGAGATCACCTTGGGTGGGTTGCATCTTGACCTCGCACTCAAGACCGCGCGACACGGCGACCACGATCTGGGGCTGACCGCAACCGAATTTGCGCTGCTGAAATTCCTCATGGAAAACGCCGATCGCGTTGCAAGTCGCGACGACATCCTGCGCGGGGTGTGGCAATACGAATTTGACCCGCACACCAACATCGTCGAAGTCTACATGACCTATCTGCGCAGAAAGCTGGAACGCGCGGGGGCGGTGGCCTCCATCCTTACGATGCGCGGCTTCGGATATCGTCTCCAAACTGACGGTCCGCCCGATCACCACGACTAACCTTTCCAGCCGAGTGGCGGAGCAACGCGCCACGAGCTGCATCACGTCGCCATGACGTGATGCCGATCTAAGGAGGGGCCAGCGGCTTCCGAAAGTAAGCCCAACCCTCCGGTAGCAGGTCCGTATTCCAGACAATCTCTCACAGATGCCCGTCAGGATCGCGAAAATAGCCCGAGTGGCCACCCCAGAATGTGTCCTACGCTGTCCTACGCGGATTTAGCGACCTCTGTGCCCGCTCGTCCTGTGGCCTCCATGATCCGGGGGACCTTTTCCCGCCGCAGGATGTTGTGCCCGATGCTACGGGCGGTCGGGCTGAACGGCTGCACCGGCAGTCCGCTATCGTGCGCAATGTGGACCTGTCCCGGTTCCGTTCCGGTCGGGTGCTCATGTTAGGCGGCCTTCTGTTCGAAAGCCACGGGTGATTTCCAGCCCAAGGCTGAGTGTCGGCGGCGCGGGTTGTAGAAGCCGTTGATGTATTCGAAGAGGGCGATCTCGACGTCGCGCCGGGTGTGCCAGTCGCGCCTCCAGACCAGTTCGGCCTTCAGGGACTTGAAGAAGCTCTCGACGGCCGAGTTATCGTAGCAGTTGCCCTTGCCGCTCATCGATACTGTGAACTTATGCCTGCGCAGAAGTTTCTGGTATTCGTGGGCGCAGTATTGCGCGCCGCGATCCGTGTGGTGAATACAGCCTGGTGGCGGACGGCGCAGGGCAACAGCCATGTTCAGCGCCCTGATCGCCAGATCCTGCTTCATCCGGTTGCTAATGGCCCACCCGATCACGCGCCTCGAGAACAGGTCAATGATGACCGCCAGATAGACCCATCCTTCGCGCGTCCAGACATAGGTGATATCGCCCGCCCACTTCTGGTTTGGCCTGCTCGCCACGAAGTCCTGCTGCAGCAGGTTCGGTGCGATGTTGAAGGCATGATCGCTGTCGGTCGTGCGCTTGAACTTCCGGCTGCGAATGATGCGAATGCCGTTCTGGCGCATCAGGCGGCCCACGCGGCGCTGTCCGACCCGCAGGCCCAACTCGTTCAACTCCTCGGTCATGCGCGGCCTGCCATAGCTGCCCAGGCTCAGCCGATGCTGGTCGCGGATATGGGCCAGGATCACCATGTCGCGCCGCTGACGAATGGACGGAGGCCTCCGTCGCCACGCGCGCAACCCGCGGTCGCTCACGCCCATCATCCGGCACAGATGGCTGCGCGAAAGGCTGCCGCGATAGCTGGCAATGAACTGAAACTTCACGGCTTTTGTGCCGCGAAGAACTGAGCTGCCTTTTTTAGCACCTCCCTCTCCTCGCGCAGTATGCGGTTCTCTTTACGAAGCCGCTCGTTCTCGCGGAGAAGATCGCCATCACGTTCCGGCGCCTTCGCCTCATCGGAAATCGACCGGATCCATTTGCCAAGCGTCGAAAGGCCGACGCCAAGATCAGACGCAACCTGACGCCGTGTCAGGTCGCTGGTGAGCGCAATGCGAACCGCATCTCGCTTGAATTCGTCGCTGTGTGTCGCTGCCATATCCTGTCTCCTCTGAAGAGAGCATCGCTCTCAGAAGACCGGAACGGAACCGGGACAGGTCCAAACCGCCCCGGGTTTACCGGAGAGTTCGTGGTTCAATGATTAGGCTGCTTTTTCGGCAATATTCAAGTTTGCGTAGAATACCTCCTCTGCTTCGTTCGGCGTGACGTAACCGATGGCGCTGTGCAGACGGGTGTTGTTATACCAGTCGACCCATTTCAGGGTTTCCCATTCGACCTGCCCGACGGACTTCCAAGGTCCGAGGAACTTGATCACCTCGGTCTTGAACAGGCCGATGATGCTTTCGGCGAGAGCGTTGTCATAGGAATCCCCG
>JAFAEO010000001.1 GCA_023423975.1 Pseudomonadota bacterium | reverse complement strand
GGCTGCCGGTAATGGCAACGGCAGCGCCGATATTTTCAGAGTAGGATTCGAAGTACACCAGTGGTGTGGGCACCATGCCGATGTCTACCGTATCAATGCCTTCATCCAGAACGCCCTTTTGCAGGGCTACAGACAGATCAGGGCTGGACAGGCGGCCATCGAAGCCGACCACGATGCGGTCCGTACCGCAGGCGCGGGCACGCCGGGCCAGTGAGCGCCCTAGCAGATAGGCGAACGTGGTATTGAGCTGTTCAGGAACAATACCACGAATGTCATAAGCCTTGAATACGGATAGGGGAAGTGCTGAGGTCATGAACTGTCCTGGTGAAATCTGTTGCGCATAACTGCATTATGCGTGCGGTGGAAATAGCTGCGATTTTAGATAGAATCAGGATTGTATTATAAGTTTGTTGCAAGATGGCGCGTTGGCAATCAGTGGAGCGTCTCAATGTTGTGATGCGAATTCAACGGAGAAGTGCGGCAGTAGAGGCGGTCTTGCGGGCACGCTATTATAGATTAAGGCCGAGCAAACACTCGGCCTTAATCTATAATAGGTGGAAGTTATCGGACTCTTGCGGACTAGCCTCAGGGCTCAGCACTCGACCTGATGGACGAAGGAGCACGTTACATCAAGTAAAGTTTTTCAAATATCCCATCACCTTCTCCGCTATCACTCCCGACACCCGCTCATTCGCCTCCTGCGTCAGTCCCGCAATATGCGGCGTCAATATCAGGTTTGGCATATCCGGCAGGCGGTTTTCCGTCTTTACCGGTTCGTCCTCAAAAACATCCAGCGCTGCGCCGCGCAGTTTGCCGGCCTGCAGGGCCGCCACCAATGCCTGTTCATCCACAATCCCGCCGCGCGAGGTGTTGATCAATATGGCTTGCGCCTTCATCTTCGCAATGCGGCCGGCATTGATCAGATGGCGGGTATCCTTTGTCAACGGGGTGTGCAAGCTCACAACGTCGCTGTGCTGCAGCAGTTCGTCCAATGACATTTGCATTGCGCCGGCTTCAGCCCAGATGGGGCTGTCTGAGCTTATCATGGGGTCGTATGCCGCAATCTTCATGCCCAGTGCGGTTGCCAGCCTGGCGGCAAGCCGGCCGATGCCGCCGAAGCCCACCAGACCGAGCGTACGTCCAGCTACTTCAAGGCCATTACTGAGTTGCGGGCGCGGCCATTGGCCTGCAGTCACTTGGTTACTGGCCAGATAAGCGCCTCGCAGCAGCACGAATGTGGTTGCAATCACATACTCGGCAACTGCCTGGGCGTTGGCGCCCACGGCCGGGTAAACGGTAATGCCTTTGTCTGCGCATAGGTCCATATCGATATTGTCCAGGCCCACGCCCAGCCGGCCCACAACACGCAGATTGGGAGCGTGCGCAAGCAATTGGGCATTAACCTGGGTGCGATTGCGCACGATCAGGGCAGTGGCATTGGCCAGACTCTGAAGCAGCGCTTCCTGGTTGTCGACAAGTTCCGGTCGATAGTCCACTTGTGCGATCTGGCGCAGACGCTCTACTGCCGGTTCATCCATAAATTCAGAGATGACAATTGTGTTGGTCATGTTAACGGTGGGATTCCAAGTGTGGGTCAGTTGACTTTGATGTTGGCATCTTTAATGGTCTTGGCCAGTTTTTCAATCTGGTCATGCAGATAGGTTTTGAACTGGTCAGAGCCCATGGGGTCGGGGATGAATCCGAGCTTGGTCAGTTGCTCGCCCATGGCCTTTTCTCCAACAGCGGCCGTTACCTTGTCGCTGATCTCCTTGATCAGGGCCGGATCGGCGCCTTTGGGCGCCATCAGGCCGGTGAAGTTGTCCACCACAAGCTTGGGCAAACCGGCTTCTGCCGTAGTGGGTACGTCCGGTACCGCGGCAGCGCGTTTTTCAGATGTAATAGCCAGCGCCCGTAGCTTGCCTTGCTGTACATAGGCCAGCGATTCCGGATAGTTGGAAAACACCACGTCAATTTGTCCGCCGATCAGATCCACCATCGATGGCGCGCCCCCTTTATAAGGTACATGCGTCATTTTGGTTTTGGTCAGTTCCTGAAATAGGGCTGCGGCGATATGGGGTGGCGTACCGGTGCCGCTGCTGCCAACGTTGAGCGTTTTCTTCTTGGCAGTGTCGATCAGGTCCTGCAGGGTTTGGATGGGGCTGTTCTGCGGCACGACCACCATGATGGCGGACGAGGCAATTTTTGCCACGGGAACAAAATCTTTTTCGATGTCGTAGCCGGCTTTGGGGCCGAACAGGGTTTTATTGACCGCATGGGTCATGGTAATGGCTAGCCAGGTATTGCCATCTGGTTTGGCGCGGGCCGCTTCCGCTGGGCCCAGATTGCCATTGGCGCCGGCTTTGTTGTTGACCACGATGTTCCAACCGGTTTTATCGCCTACGCCCTTGGCGACCATTCGGGCAGCCACGTCGGTGAGTCCGCCGGGCGCGAACGGAACAATGTAGGTAATATATTGCTCGGGCTTGAACTCAGCCTGCGCCACGGGGGCCACAATCGTGGTACCTGCACAGAACAATGACAACAGTCCGAATTTGAGTATGCTGCGTTTTGTTGCGGTGTGACGATGTTTCATGGGGTGTCTCCTCCACGATTGTGAGTGGCGGCCGGCCTGGTTTTTTATACCGGCCGCCAGGGTTTATGCGCTCTCGAACAGTCTGGTCAGGACAAATTCGCGATGGCCCAGTGCTTCGGCAGATGTCCAGCGACCATTGGCGGTTGCCAGCATGCATTCAAGCAGTTTGTCTCCCGCCTGGTCCAGATTGATTTCGCGCTGCAGCAGACCGGACGTGTCCACGTCCACGTGCTCCGACATGGTTCTCACGGTACGCGGATTGGCGCAGATCTTGATAACCGGCAGGATCGGGTTGCCGATCACATTGCCCTGGCCGGTGGGGAAAAAGTGTACGGCATAGCCAGAGGCCGCGCAAAGCGTGACCATTTCGGCTGCGGCCGAAGACGAATCCATAAACCACAGCCCTTTGCCTGTAGGCACTTCGGCCTTGTCCAGCACGCCATCGACCATGCATTTTTTGCCGATCTTCTGGATATTGCCCAGTGCCTTTTCTTCAATCGTCGTCAGGCCACCGGCAATATTGCCTTTGGTCGGCTGTGATTCGGACAGATCAGAGGTTTTCCAGCGATTGATCATGTCCTGATAGCGATTGAACATGAACATGAAGTCTTCGCGCACTTTGTCGTTGGCACAGCGGGCAGCCACGATTTGTTCGCCGCCGGTCAGCTCCGAGGTTTCGCCAAACACAAGTGTATTGCCTGTGGCATACAGTTTGTCAAAGGCATCGCCCACGGTCGGGTTGGCACCGCAGCCCGACGTGGTATCCGATTCACCGCATTTTGTAGAGACCCACAGATCGGAAATGGGGCATTCAACGCGCTCCAGCGCGGTGGCGTAATGTACGAATTCCTTGGCCTTTTTAGAAGCGCGCATAATGGTGTCGTGATCGCCGTGCAGTTCGATGGAAAAGCCCGCTACCGGTTTGCCGGTCTGGGCGATGGCGTCGACCACTTTTTTGGTCCAGCCTTCTTCAATGCCGATCACAACGACGGCGGCAACGTTGGGATTGCATCCCGTGCCGATCAGTGTGCGAAAGTGCAAGTCAAGGTCGGCGCCAAACTGCAGGCGCCCATATGGATGAGGAATGCCGATTGTGCCCTTGATGTTATTGGCAACAGCTTCAACGGCTGCGTTTGAAATATCGTCTACAGGCAGAATCACAACGTGATTGCGTATGCCGACGCGCCCGTTGTCTCTTCTGTAGCCGCGGAATGTGGTGTTTGAATCAATAATGGCCATGGGAAAAATCCTTGCTCTGAATGTCTGTCGATAGCGGTTGTGGCAGTGCGTTCGCAGTGCTTACCAGCGCTTGGTTTTGATGTTGTGCACGTGGGCGTGGTCGCCGGCGCTGATGGGCGCCACCACTTTGCCGATATCGACACTGTATTTGAAGACGGTGTCGCCATCTTTCATGTCCACCAGGGCTACCTTGTGGCCAATGGGAATGTCCTGGGTGGCTTTGACAGTAATGATTTTGTCTTCTTCCATATTCCAGCAGGCTAGTTCCATTCCGGCCGTAATCCCTTCGACGACGGCAACGGCAACGGTGTCCTTTGAATCATGCAGTACGGCATGGATCATCGTTTTCTCCTTTGATTTGACAATTTGGATGTGTTTCATTGCATAGCAGATTTGATTCATAATAATTGTAATATTCATCCAAGTCAACTAGATCATCTATATGAATTATGCAAAAAACCATCACAGGCGAATTCTGCTGGCGCTGGGGGCATAAGCCGTGGCATCATTGCTGCAAGTCATTTAAAATCTGCCACCTATGAACACCAAAGATTTCTTTTTACCGGGCACGCCCCTTTATTTTGCAGTCAAGCAATCGCTGCTGTCGGCGCTCGCAAGTGGCGAGTGGGTTCGCGGCCAGGCGATTCCGCCAGAGAATCAGCTGGCCGAAAAATTCGGTGTATCTATTGGTACGTTGCGTAAGGCCGTTGACGAACTGGTCAGCGAACATATCCTGATTCGTCATCAGGGACGGGGCACCTTTGTTGCCACTCATGAGAGCGATCAGCATTTTTTCAAATTTTTCCGAATCCAGCGCCGGGATGGCTTCAAGTCATATCCCATCACGCGCCTGCTGAAATTTCGTCGCAGGAAAGCGACGCGCGAGGCGAGCGAGCGGTTGCAACTGCCCAAAGATGCCAGTGTGTTTCATTTCTTTAATCTGCTGAGCCTGAACAACGATGTGGTCATGGTCGATGAAATCCAGGTGCCGGAAATTCTTTTTGCCACACTAACTGAACAGAGGCTGCGCGAGCGTTCAAGCACGCTCTATAATTTTTACCAGAATAACTTCGGCATCAATATTGTCGATACCCGTGAAAAGCTGAGCGTTTGCCAGGCCGACAGTGCCGTGGCCGGCTGGCTGGATGTGGCCGAGGCCTCGCCTTTGCTTTTGATCGACCGCACCGCGTATACCTATCAGGATCGTCCGGTGGAGTGGCGTCAGACGCGCGTAAATACTGCCAAGTACGAGTACATCGCCAAAGATTGACAAGGCAGCCGGTTGTTTGCGAAGGCGCAGCTCCGGCTTCCGCTTTCAAGCTGTGTGTCTACCAGCGCGAAAACCCACAAGACATCGGTTGCTCTTGTAGTCTGACTTCTCATATCAAAGGCGTTGTTGCCTCTAAGTGAATACTGAACAATAAGCGCGCATTTGCACTCCTGCTCAGACAGGAGTCTGGTGCAATGACAAATGCGATTTCTTCAAGCGTCTGTGATAGTCGCAGCTGTGTGTTGAATCAGTTAATAAAACCATTGCAACTTGAGCAGCGCGTGCCAAGGATTTCTAGTGCAGGCGACAGGTCTATTAATGTTGCATAGTGGGCTGTTTCGTAAGCACCCATTTCAAAACATAACGTGCGGTGTATATATTCAGCTTTTATCGTTCTTTTTTTACAAAAAATACAAAATAAGTGTTTCAAGAACGCGGCAACCAACGGCCTTTTCTATAAAATACGCCCCGTACGAATGATATTCACCTATCCATCGTACTTTTTGCACCCTGGCTCTCATGAGCCAGGGTGCTTTTTTGATGGACGTGCAATTGCTGAACACAGGCCAGCCCTGCATGAGTGAGCACTGATGCCGTAAATGACAAGTCATAAACAATAAACGCATTCTCGGCTTTCTTAATAAAGGCATGTATTCTGGGCTTGCCTGCGATGGGCGAAGCGCAACCTGTCGTGTCTTCGGATGTCCGATCATTGTTCGCGTCATGTGCTCTGGTGTGAGTCTGAACTTACGATGAGCTGACTTCCGCCCGTGTCCGTTGTCCCAGCTGTTTTGCCAGCGCCTTGCGATCCACTTTTCCGACTGCGTTTTCAGGAAGGGCGTCCAGAACAAAAATAGCAGCAGGTTGATAGATTCTTGCCAAGCGTGTTTTGAGCAGGGCATGTACCTCGTCAATGTTGATGCCGCCACTTCGTGCCGTGATAAAGGCCACAGGCACTTCGCCCAGGTCTTCGTCGGGCTGGCCGATCACGCAGCAATTGGCAACATCTGCATGCATGGCAATCACATGTTCGATCTGCGATGGTGAAATGTTTTCTCCGCCACGAATGATGACATCCTTGATACGGCCTGTGATGTATAAAAAACCGTCTTCGTCGGCGTAGCCGATATCGCCGGTGCGCAGCGGCCCCCCCTGGGGGTCCAGCTGGCCTGGCGCAGACACGCCCACATAGCCCAGCATCAGACTGTCACCGTCTATACAGATCTCACCATTGGTATGGGCAGCAGTAATGCGTTCACCATTTGCCGACAGCAGGAAGATATCCTGGTTGTTCAGTGGCTTGCCGATAGAGCCGATTTTTCGTTGTGTCGGCGGGTTCATGGTAGAGGTGCAGGTGGCCTCGGACAGGCCGTAAGAAATGACCAGCGGCTGTCCAAGATAACTTTCTATTTTTCTGTGTAATTCAGTTGTGATGGGGGCAGAGCCGCAGCGGGCCAGCCGCAGGTTTCGAACGGCTTCTGCAGGTAAGGGATGGGCCAGCATGCGTGAATACATAGTAGGCACGCCGGTAATGATGGTCGGGCCCACGGTTGCCATCAATTGCGGCATGGCCTGCGCAGAAAAGCGTGGCGCAAAATAAATGCAGGCGCCAACGGCCAGCGGGCTAAACAGCTGATTGTTCAAGCCATTGGTGTGATAGATGGGCATCACATGCAGCAGTATGTCGTCTGCCGTCAGTTCGGTCATGGCGATCACGCCACGGGCGTTGTTCAGTATGCCGCGATGGCTTTCCAATACGCCTTTGGGTTTGCCAGTGCTGCCAGATGTAAAGAGCATGAGCGCAGGGCTCGATGGCGACACGTTGGTTGGCCAGTACGGGTGCGCATCGGCCAGGGTCAACGGGTTTATGACGCGAGTATCATCTGTAGCGGCATCACGCAAGGGATCGTCCGAGAGCAGCCACGTAAGCCCGCCGCTTTGCAGGCGCTGCCCCCGTTCTGTCGAGCTCAGCCCAGGTTCCAGTGGGCAGGGGCAGGCGCCCGCGACCATCACCGCCAGCAGCGTTATCACGGCGTCCAGTCCGCGTTCCATATTGATGGCCACGCGCATGTGTTCGCCCACGCCGGCGGCCCGCAGGCGTCCGGCCTGCTGCGATACCAGTGTGTATAGTTGGCCGTAGCGGATGCGTGTACTAGCGTCCTGCAGGGCAATGCGATTTTCAATCGCTGCGCTGCGCCAGGTTGATTGCCAGTCATTCAGAATGGTGGAGGTTAGCGCCATCTGTGATCTCCTAGCGCAGCGCGACAGCAGCGTCTTTTTCGAATTGCCCGTTCGGGTCCAGCGCCTGCAATGCCGCGATTTCTGCATCTGTTGGCGCAGCGGTGGGTTTGGCATCGTTGTGGTCAAAAGTAAATCCGGTCCGGCTCACCACTTCGTCTATGGATGATTCCGGGTGAAATGATTGCAGCGCCAGTCGATTGTCTTTTTTTATGAAGACCGCAATGGGTGTAACTACGCCATGAAAGCCGCCCCAGGAAGTACGAAAATCCAGTTTTTCCACAAAGGTGCGCTTCGAATGTTCAGTGCGCCAGGTGCAAGCGCGCTTGGCTGTGGGCAACATGACGGCGCCGCCACCGCCGCCGGGTAAGCGCACCTTGGGCGAATGCCAGTCGCCGATGACCGAGTTATTCGCGTTGCCTTCGCCATCGATCTGGGCTGCGCCAAGATAAGTCAGGTCCATTTTGCCGCGGGTGCACAGGTCATAGAAATCTTCATTGGCAAAGATGGAAGCCGATTGCTGTGCCAGCACTGGGTCGGAACTGGACAAGGGGATCATCGAAGGCGTCGGGTCCACGCCGCCAGCCACGTTGATGTAAATGAAATCCCACTCATAGGCTTTTTTTGCCATCAGGCAGGCCAGCATGGGCATGGTGGAGTTGACGCCGCTGAACGTGATTTCGTTGGGGCGGATAAAGCGGGCCAGGTTGGTAACGATGTAAGAGAAAGGTGACCAATTATTTTGCATTATGCATGTTCCTGTAATTCGGGTGCGGCATCCATGTGCTGGTTGAAAGCGGCCTGGTCCGGATTCAGATAGGCCTGCACTGCCGGATAATCTATTTCGTAATCGGGCCAGCACGAACCGGGCCAGGCGCCGTTGGGAACAATGCTGAAGGCTTCGACCATGAAATACGGAATGAGGGTGGTTTCCGGGTTATCTGTAAAGACGGCGTCTTCCACCAGTTTCTCGGCAACGACCAGCACGCTTTTGGCCGAACGCGACATGATACGGTCCCAGTGATAGGTGCCCAGCACGCGCACATTGCCCTTGCGGTCCACTTCATTGGCGTGTATTACGGCGTAATCCGGCTGTATTGCTGGAATCACCCACACCTGTTTTCCGGAACCATAGGGATCAGCAATTTTTACCCAGTTGTTCAGTTGGGCCAGTTCGCTGCCTTCGATGCCGCCGCAGGGTTGAAACGGGATGCCAAAGGCGGCCGCGCGCAAACCTGCTGTCAGCGTCGCGCAGGCGTGCTCTTCGAGCGCCAGTCGCTGCTGCTCGACGGCCTTGCGGTAATACTGCGCCAGGCCGAAGTTACCCTCCATGGCCACAATGCCGGCACGCGCTTTGGTGGCGTTACCGGTGCGACATAAAATATCAATGTCATAGCCGGGAGACTGTTTGATAATCTCCAGGTCCTGCTTGTTTTGTCGAATGAGTTCACGCACAAACGAAAAGGGGCCGCGGTGCAGAAAGCTGCCGCCCAGCGCCAGCGAGGCGCCATTGGGAACGCGGCTGACCAGATCCTGCAGCGATACGCATTTATCAGCCTGGTTAAATCCTGATGTCATGATGGTCTCCAGATTATTGATTGGGTTTCAGATAGGCGCGAATCCGGTCCTTAAGGCCAGGCGCTGCTGCTGAGCGCACCAGGGCCGCCAGGTTTTGGTCCGACTCCGCATTGGCGTACAGGATCTTGTATAGATTGTGGCGGGTGATGTCGGACAAAATGGCGTTGTTGGTCTGGGCCTGTTCAATCACCTGCGGCCACTGATCCTGGTCCTGCAATGCCTGCATGAAGCCAATGTCCAGGGCTTCGCTGGCGTCGAAGGTGCGTGTGCTGGACAAAATATCCAGCGCGTTCTGGGTGCCGACGATGTTCTGAAAGCGACGCGTACCCAGAATAAGACCAAACTTGATGCCGGGAAAGCGAAAGGTGGTACCGTTGGCGGCGACGCGACGTTTGCATGAGGCGATAATATCGGCGCCGGCGCCAAAATTGCGTCCATGGCATAAGGCCAATGTCATGGCAGGCGAAGTTGCCAGCAGGTCCAGCATGAGTTCGATTTGCACAATTCGTTGCAGCAGATCGCCCTCGCTTGCCGTTTCCAGGTCGGTAAAGTCGAACCCGGCGCAGAAGTTCTTGCCATTACCCTTAAATATCAGAAGTGAAATATTTTCCTCATGGGCCTGCTGTATGCCGTCTGTGAGCGCTTGTACCAGGGCGGGCGAGAGCGCATTCATTTTCTCTGGCCGGTTCAGGGTGAAAATCCACGACTGTTCGCCTCGTTCAATAATCAACGGTTCGCTCATGCGCCTTCTCCCTGCGTTGTAATGGTCGACAAAATTTCATCGTTGTGTTCCCCAAGCGCCGGCGGCCCTACAGCGATCCGGCTGGTCTGCCCATCAAAACGGATCGGCGAGGCAAAGGTTCTGGCGGTCAGCCCGTTGGGCAGGGGAATGTTTTGCACCCAGTTCATATGTGCCACCTGTTCATCGGCCAGTACATCCGAATATTGATTGATTGGCGCGCAGGGCACGCCGGCCGCACGGAACTGTTCCAGCCAGTATTGCGCATCTTCAGATGCAAAAATGGATTCCATGATTTCCAGCAGGGCCTGCTGGTGTTGCGCGCGTAGCGACGTGCTGGTGAATCTTTCATCATCAAACAGTTCAGGGCGTCCGACTACCTGGCATACCGATTTCCACAGCGAGTTGTTGCCGGCGGCCATCCCGAAGTAACCTTCCCTGCAGCGAAAGACCTGATAGGGGGCGTTGCGTGGATGTGCCGAGCCCAACTTGCGCGGATTGTTGCCGCTACCGAAGTACTCCGATGTCTGCAACGCTGCGATACCCAGTGTCGCGCCCAGCATGGAAATATCAATATGGGTGCCTTCGCCGTTGCGTTCGGCCATGCGCAAGGCCGACACGATGGCAAAGGCCGCGTACAGTCCGGCAGAAAAATCACACACCGGCACACCGCACTTGACTGGTGGCCCGTCGGCTTCGCCGGTTACGCTCATGAGCCCGCTCATGGCCTGTACGGTCAGGTCGAACCCGCCTTCCTGGCTGCGCGGACCACTCTGGCCGTAGGCGGAAATGGAGCAGTACACGATTTGCCGATTCAATTGCCTGATATCGGCGTAGCCCAGGCCGAGTCGGTCCATCACGCCAGGACGATTGTTCTCCAGCACAATATCGGCCGAGCGCATGAGCTGGCGGGCGGCCTGCACGTCGGCCGGGTTCTTCAGATTGAGCGTGACCGATTTTTTGTTCCGGTTCAGCGAAGCGAAATTCTCGCTGTATCCATCGCTGATGGGGGGCCAGCTTCTGAGGGTGTCGCCCCCATCCGGATGCTCAATCTTGATCACGTCGGCACCCATATCGGCCAGCAGCATACTGCAGAAGGGCCCCGCAGCAACGTTGCAGATTTCGATGACTTTTACGCCTTGCAGCGTGGCTTCTTGCTTCATGTTTAGTTGCTCACAGAATAGTTTGAATTAGTTTGATTCACCAAAATAGCCTCGCCGGTATCCCGACTCCCGGGAAATGTCGCGGGCGGCATCCAATACCAGCGGCGACCAGCGTTTCATGTTTTCAATGGTCAGTCTTTCCAGTGGTCCCGAGATGCCCAGGGCGGCAATGACCTTGTTGTGGCCGTCAAAGATCGGCGCGGCGATCCCGCCGACGTTACTGCGCCACTCGCCCCTGTTGATAGCGTAACCAATGCGTGCGATGTTGGCCAGCTCGTCTTTGAGCGCAGCCAGCGACGTGAGGGTGTTTTCGGTGTGTCGGATCAGATCGGCTGAATGACGGTTGAGATATTCATCATTCTGGAAGGCCAGCATGGCCTTGCCTGTTGCCACCGCATAGGCGGGCGCGCGACCGCCAATAATGGAATAGGCGCGCACCGGATTGGGGCTGTCGATTTTGTCGATGTAAATGACATCGAGCTGGTCCAGTACGGAAAGGTGTACGGTTTCCTGCGTTTGTAGCGCGACGCGGCGCATCAGTGGCGTCGCGATCTTGCGCACATCCAGGCGGGCAAGCCGCTGCGCCGCCAATTCAAAAACCTTCAAAGTGGGCTTGTAGCCGCCCGAATGACTGCTTTTTTCCACGTAGCCGGCTGCGATCAGTGTCTGCAGGGTGCGGTGGGTATTGCTTTTGGTCAGGCCGGATGCCACCGCAAGATCATCAATCGTATTGGGCTGATCTTCCTGGGCGCAAATGATTTCAAACAGCCGTAGACCTTTTAGCAAGGTTTTATCCATATAAATCTCAAATATTGATAATTAAAATCCTATATTTTAAATATCTAAACATAGAACCATTAATTCGTTGACCACATTTTTATTATATGCGATTCTATTTTTTATACAAGAAATAGAATTCAAGTTCCATATGTTGGGATTTAATAAAAAGGAGCGAGACAATGAAATGGTTTTCGAAGACAAGCGGGGCGCTGTGCCTGATCGTCTCCAGTACGCTGGCGCTTGCCGCAAGCTGGCCGGCCAAGCCGATTACCCTGGTGGTGCCGTATCCCCCGGGAGGCGCAACAGATTTTTCGGCCCGTATATATGCGCAATATCTGCCCAAGCTTCTGGGCACCACAGTGGTGGTGGAAAATCGTGCCGGCGCGGGTGGAGAAATTGGCGCGGAAGCCGTATCCCGGGCGGCACCCGATGGCTACACCATGCTTTTTGGCGCGATAGGCAGTCATGCAATCAATTCGGTATTGCCGTCTAAGCCAAAAACCTATAAATTTCCCGATGCTTTCGAAGGCGTTTCGTTTGGCACCGCCGTGCCACTGGTGGTTGCAGTGCGCAACGGCTTGGGCGTCAATACGCTGGACGAACTGGTGAGCAAAATAAAGGAAACGCCTGGCAAGATAACGTATGGTTCTGCCGGCGTGGGATCATCCCAGCATATGGCCGCTGAAAAATTTCAATTGGCAACCGGCACCAAGCTATTGCATGTGCCATACAAAGGCAGTGGCCCAGCCGTGACAGACTTGCTGGGCGGACAGATTGATATGGTGATCGATACCCTGACCACGCTCTATCCGCAGATCAAGAGCGGCAAAATCAAATTCCTCGCTGTCACGACCGCCGATCGTGTCCCTACCATTCCGGATGTGCCGACATTGAAAGAACTTAACGTCAAGGATTATGTGCTGACAACCAATTACGGCTTGCTGGCACCGGCCGGCACCCCCAAGGAGATTGTGCAGAAGATGTCCGAGGCGATGCAGACAGTGGCTGCCCAAAAAGAAGTACAGGACAAGTTGATCGCTTCAGGCGCCAAAGCCTATGCCACCACGCCGCAGCAAACGGAACAACTGCTGCTGGATGAAGTAAAGAAATGGTCCGACGTTGCCACCCGGGCTAAAGTTGAATGATATCGTTGAATGACATCGGAGTGACATCATGAGTGCAATGTGCAGGGTAGGCATTGTTGGCGGAGGATCGGTCGGCATTTCATTTTTGGCGCAGTTGCTTGTGCATCTTGATAACACTGCGAACAGTGCAGCCAATGTACCTGGCTGTCACATTATGCTGTTCGAGCCAGCCGAAAAACTCGGGCATGGCACCGCCTACCAGCATGATCTGAATACCAATCTGCTCAATGTGCCGGCAGGCAATATGTCGCTGTACGATAAGCAGCGCTCTCACTTTGTACAGTGGCTGGCGGCGCAGCCCGAGGCGTTTTTGCACTCGTATGGCATTGGCGATATTGATCCTGCTGCATTTTATCCGCGTCCGCTGTTTGGACGATATGTTCAGGAGCAGTTCGATCGCCTCGTCGCACAAGCGGCAGCGCTTGGTGTGCAGGTGCAGGTGGTGCGCAGTGCTGTCTTAGCGATTGTCCGACTGGCGGGTGGCCAGGAGGACGGGCAACTGCAACGTCAGGACGGTCACGGACAAGGTCAGCGGCCCAGGGCACAAACGCCGATTCAACTGATAGACAGTGCCAATACAAACCATATTGTTGATCACCTGGTCCTGTGTAATGGTAACCTTGCGCCCGACAAGTTCGAAGCGCTGGTGCCGTGTGCAGGGTTCATGAATACTCCCTATCCGGTCAGCGCCTTGTCACAAGCCGTTGCCGCCGACGCTACCGTGGCCATTCTGGGGACCAATCTGAGCGCCATTGATACCGTAGTGGCATTGCAGGCACACGGGCATAGCGGGCAGATTCATTGCTTTTCCCGGCAGGGCGTGTTGCCGGCGGTACGCATTGTGCACCCTACCGTTATGCCATACCGTCTATCACGAGCAGACGTGCACGCATTGGCGCTTGCCAAAGGCGGACGATTGGGCCTGGACGAAGTGGTTGGGATATTGCACAAGCAGATTGTGGCGGTTGATCCCGGCTTTGACATTCGTGATATTGCCGGCGGCGGTTCAGATGCTGTGAGTTTGCTCAATCATGAGCTGGCGGCTGCGTGCCACGGGCCGCGTCCGTGGCAGGCGGTGCTGGCGGCAGCTAATGAGGTGATCGATTTGCTGTGGTTTTATCTGGACCAGCCGGCCAGACGGCAGTTTCAATCGCGCTGGCGCTCGCAGTGGATGTCGCGTCGGGCCATGTTCCCGGTGCAAAACGCCCGTCAATTGCAAAGTCTTATTGAGAAAGGGCAGTTGCATATTCATGGTGGTTTTCAGATGTGTGAACCGCATGCGGATGGACACGGTTTCCTGTTGCATCATCGTGATGCCGCAGGCGCATTGCAACAGCACGCATGTGATGTCGTGATCAACGCAACGGGATTTTCCCAGGATGTACGCCAGTCGTCGGATCCGCTGATCATGCAATTGCTGCAATCGGGCCAGGCGCGTGCAAGCGAGTATGGCGGCTTTGAGCTGGATTTTGACACGGGATGCCTGATCAGCGCGAATGGCACTATTGCACATGACATGACGGTGCTGGGTAGCCTGGCTTGCGGCACCTATTTCTGGACGGTGTCCATGGATGTGAATGCCCGGCTGGCCAATGAGCAGGCGGCACGCCTTGCGAGCAAGCTGTGCCGGCAGCATGCGACAGTGGCCGCTGGCGTGGTAGTAACTGCAGACGTTGCTACATAAGTATAAAAAACCGTCTGCATGCATAAGGCAGTACAAAGCGGTATATGAATTCAGTAAACAAAACCAATGAGCGAAAAGCAGTGCACGAAAATCAGCAGCAATAAGAATAGAGCTAAAAGCTATTTTATTAAATCACTGTTTTTCTGTATAAACCATATTCTAATTGAGAGAAACTGCCATGACACTTTTAAGAAAAATGACTGCGCATTGGCTTAACGCCATGTGTGCGATTTGCGCATTGAGCGGCACGTCGGTGGCCGTTGCTGCCACTGCGGATCAGGATTACCCCAATAAACCGATTCGATTGATTGTGTCCTACCCTGCCGGCGGCAGTGTCGACGTGGCGGCTCGCATTCTCCAGGAACCACTGACCCAGGGTCTGGGGCAAAGTGTGGTGATCGAGAACAAGGGGGGCGCCGGAGGCACTATCGGTACTGCCCAAGTTGCCAAAGCGGCGCCCGATGGCTATACGCTGCTGTTGACGCTATCTTCGCACACGATTAATCCTGCCATTTATGCGCAATTGCCCTTTGATACAGAGAAGGATCTGGATCCGGTGTCCATGGTGGCTTCTGCGCCCCAGGTGCTGGTAGCGCACCCTTCTTTTAAACCGTCAACGGTTGCCGAGCTCATCGCCTACGCCAAGGCTGCAGACAAACCGGTGATCTATGGTTCGGCAGGCGTCGGCTCGCCCAGTCATATTGCAGGTGAATTATTCAAAAAGCTGGGACAGGTTCAGTTGACCCATGCGCCGTATCGTGGTGGCGGTCCGGCAACCGTGGATGTGCTGGGCGGGCAGATACCGCTGCTGTGGGTATCGCTGCCCGCAGTAACCCAGTACATTCGCAATGGCAAACTCAAGGCGCTTGCCGTATCCACCAAAGAGCGCACGCCTGTGGTCCCGGATGTGCCATCAATGGCTGAAACGATTGATGGCTTCAATGTGGATTCCTGGTATGCCATGTTTGCGCCGGCCGGCACACCGCGACAGATCATCGACAAAATCCAGAAAGTGCTGGCAGACGCCGCTGGCAATAAAACCATACAGCAGGCTTTCCTGGCCCAGGGTGCGGTTGCTGTGGGCGGAACACCGGAAGCGCTCGAAGCGGTGGTAAAAAAGGAAATTCCCGCCTGGAAAGCCTTGGCCAAAGAGGCGAATATTAAAATCAACTGACTGGGTAATGCATTGCACGGGATGTTTAATTGAGCGGGATGTCGCGGCGCGTATTGCCGCAAGGTAAAAGCGCTACTGCCGGGGATGATCCCGGCAGTGTTTTAGCTATCTCATGGAAGCGCCCAATGGCGTGACGATGCCAGCCGCGTAGCGAACTTTAATCGAGCCTGATATTGTTCTTTTTGGCGACGGCGTCCCAGCGTGTTAATTCGTTTGCAATAAACGACTTGAATGCCTCGGGTGAGCTGCCTTCAACCTGCATTCCAAGATTGTTCAATTGCTTGATGGTTGCAGGGTCTTTGAGGGCCGTGCTGATGCCTTCGGACAATTTGCTGATGACCGGCTCGGGCGTGCCGGCTGGCACGAAAATGCCGTTCCACTCGCTCACGTCCATTTTGACGCCTTGTTCTGTCATGGTCGCCACGTCAGGCAGATCGCTGCTTCGTTTGGCTGCCGTGGTTGCCAGCGCTTTCAGTTTCCCGCCGCGGATATACGACATGGCCGAGGCCGCATTGGCAAAATAGGTATCCACAACGCCACCCATGACATCGACCAGGGCAGGCGCGCCGCCCTTGTAGGGCACATGCACGATATCAACGCCGGTTTCCTGCTTGAGCAATTCGCCCACAATGTGAACCGGGC
Source organism: Pseudomonadota bacterium (assembly GCA_023423975.1). Lineage (GTDB taxonomy): Bacteria > Pseudomonadota > Gammaproteobacteria > Burkholderiales > Burkholderiaceae_B > Advenella. The sequence goes on along the minus strand of JAFAEO010000001.1, from coordinate 405,719 downwards.
TGCCAATGCCATAGGAGGCAAACGTCAGTTTTCCGGGGGAGGCCTTGGCTGCATCGACATAGGATTTGACGCTGTCATAGGCAGAGTTAGTGGGCACGACCATCAGATAGGGCGAGCTCACGACCTTGGAGACGGCAATAAAATCCTTCAGCGGGTCATAGGGCAGTTTGCGCAATACCGGATTGATGGAAAAGGAGGAGGCATCATACAGCAGGGTGTAGCCATCGGCAGGCGCGCGCGCCACTTGGTTCGCACCGATAGAGCCACTCGCGCCCGGCTTGTTCTCTATCACAATGGGTTGCTTCAAGGTGTCTCCCAGGGTTTTGGCAATAATGCGTGCAGCATTGTCGGCACCGCCGCCGGCAGAGTAGGGCACGACCATGCGGATGGCCTTGTTGGGATAATCGGCAGACCAGGCTGAGCCGCTGGTCAGCACGCCGCAGCTCAGGGCAAAAGCGATAAGGGTTTTATTCAATGACATATGCATTATGTCCTCCGTGATAATTATGATTATGTAACTGTGTTGTTGTCATGCTGGGAGTGCACTTGACTATACCGTTGCTACGGGGTTGACCGGGGCCCCGACCATGCCGCGTAAGTATATGGGCGGTGCGGTCAGAAAGAAAGCATGGCGCTCGTGTGCGCGCAACCATTTGGCCAGGGTCGATAGATGCCACAGCTCACCCAATGGCATGCCCAGTTTGACCAGGCAGTGCTCATGCAGCGGTAGCAGGGGCCCCTGGTCTTTTTTCAGCGTGTAGTTGCGTTTTTCCACCGCATGGTTATCGGCGGCAAGTGCGGACACTTGTGATTGTGTGATCCACTCCAGCAACTTGGGATCGTTGCCGTCCAGTGCGCAGCAACTGTTTTTCAGAATCTCATGGTCGTCCTGGACACTCAGGTTCAGCGCAATATCGGCCAGGCCAGTATGAAAGCATACGATGTCACCTTTGTGCAGGACAATACGGTCGGCCTTCATGACCGCCTCGATATCGGCAAAACTGACCAGCCGGGCTTGGTCGCCAAAGTGATGGCGCAGGTCAATCAGTACGCCGCGTCCCTGAATCCCGTGCTGCGCCATGGGATCGATGGACAGCGCGGCAGCGCCATTGAAATGGTCACTGGCCGCATGTTGATGGCCAACGACACGAAAGCCGTTGTAGCCAACCGGCGCTGCCGTCCCCGATCCCTGTGCGTCAAAACAGGAGCAGACATGTCCGAGTGCATCCCATTGTGTTGAATACTGCGGTGACATGGTCACCACATCGTCGCTTACCACATCGGTGGCGCCGGGCGTATCCTTGCCTAATGGAAAGTTGAAAATGGGTACGCCATTTTTCATTGACGGGCGTATCACAGGGCCGGCGCGGCGTGGATTCAGAACCGGCTGTCTGGGAACATCCAGCGGCAGGCTCAGGGCAAAGCTGAGTCCCGTCTGTATCTCGCGTGCGGCTCGCACGCGCGCATCGGCGTCAATCCAGTTCAAGCGGCCCAGTTGATCGTCCGGGCCGAAGTCTCCCCAGTTTGCCCCAGGCGGGCGCTGTTTCCAGTGGGCAGTTGTTGTCATGGCGGCTCCCTGTTAACGCACGATGCCGCGTTGTCTGAATTGATCAATTTGCTGCTCGGAGTATCCATATTCGGCGAGCAGCTCGCTCGTATGCTCTCCGAAGTCGGGCGCCGCCCGTTCCGTGGCGCAGGCTGCGTGGTCCATTTTTATCAAACCAGTAATACTCTTGTATTTGCCGATTTTGCTGTGTGAAAATTCGCGTACCATGCCTTCGGCCTGCACTTGTGGGTGTTCGAACATGTCGTGCACCGGCCGAACCATGGCGCAGGGCACCCGGGTGCCAAAATGCGCTTCCCATTCTGCGGCGCTGCGTTGCTGTAAGGCCTCGCGGATGATGGGCACGATCACGCTGGCGTTCTCGGCGCGTTTGCGTACCGTGTCGTAGCGTTCGTCGGTGGCCAGCGAGACCAGCCCCAGCAGGGTGCACAGCGCTTCCCAGAAGTGCGGCGTATTGGCCGACAGGTAAATAAAACCTTCCTTTGTGGGATGAATGCCGGTAATGCCGCCCGAACGCATATCCCGTTCAATGTTTTTGGGTTCGCCTTCTGCCCAGACCAGGCGTGTTGACTGCATGGTCAGCGCGCTGGCCAGCAGCGAGACCTCCAAATAGGAACCCTGGCCGGTGCGTTCCCGCTTGAACAGCGCCGCATTGACGCTATTGGCGATCATCGCACTGGCGTAGAAATCAACAACAGAGCCATACACAATTTCCGGCTCGGCCTTGCCCATGCCCTGTGAGTCGCAAATGCCCGACATGGCCTGCAGCACCTGGTCATATCCGGCGTTGTTGGCCATGGGACCGCTCGAGCCATATCCGGTCATGGCGCAGTAGACCAGCTTTGGATTCAGTTGTGATAAGGTCGGAAAATCAATCTTCAGGCGCGGCGGCACGGTGGGGCGAAAGTTATGCACCAGGACATCAGCCCCACTCAACAGTTTCAGGAATATTTCATAGCCTTCGGCGCTTTTCAAATCCAGGCTGATCCCGCGCTTGCCCCGGTTGACGCCGATAAATGCCCGGCTCTCGGCCTGCAGCGTGGATGGATATTTGCGCAGATTATCGCCCTCGGGGGGCTCAATTTTAATCACCTGCGCGCCCAGATCGGACAGCAGCGCGCAACCGTAAGGCCCGGCAATATAGGCACTCAGATCCAGCACCTGGATTCCGGCCAGGGGCAATGCATTGTTTCCTGAAACTGTTGATGTCATAAGGCTGATCCGTGTTTATTTCTGTACGTGAATATCGCTATCCTTGGCAACTTTTTTCCAAAGGGCGATGTTGTCGCTGATTTCCTTGTCGAAATTGGCGGGTGTCATATAGGCGGCTTCGGCGCCTTCCTTGAGGAAGAATTTTTTCAGTTCCTCGTCGGACGTAACCTGTTTAAGTGCGTCATTCAGTTTTGTGACAATGGCATCGGGTGTGCCTTTGGGTGCCAGAATGCCCCACCAGATCTTGAAGTTGTAATTGGGGACGTCGGCAGCAATAGTGGGCAGATCAGGCGCCACCGGGCTTTTCTGGCTGCTGGTCACCCCCAGGGCGGTGGCTTTGCCGGTGCCCACTGCTGGCAAGAGCGACGGGCCGCTGGCGATCAATACATCCACCTGGTCGCCTATCAAGGCATTGGTTGCCGGACCCATGCCTTTAAATGGCACATGCGTCATCTGTATTTTGGCCAGCGAGTTCATCATTTCGGTGGCAAACTGGTTGCTGCTGCCCGGACCGGACGAAGAATAATTGAGTTTGCCGGGATTGGCCTTGGCGTAATCAAGCAGATCGCTGACTTTGGTGAATCCGAGTGTTTTGCGCACGGCAAGAATGAAGGGGCCTTCGGCCATCAGGCCTACGCCGCGCAGATCGCCAATGGGATCAAAAGGCAGCGATGGCTGAATCGCAGCATTGGTTGTAAAGCTGGAAGATACGGCTGCCAGCGTGTAGCCGTCCGGCTTGGCGCGCGCCACCTGCATGGTGCCGATAGAGCCGCCAGCGCCGCCTTTGTTCTCGATCACAACCGTCGTCTTAAGCAGTGTGCCCAGCTTCATGCCCACGGCACGCGCGAACGTGTCATTGGAGCCGCCGGGTGGATAAGGCACGACAAGTGTGATGGGCCGATCGCCCGGAAAGCTTGTCGGGTCCGCAGCAACGGCGGCCGCCGGCAGCGCGAACATGGCGCCGAGCAATGCGGCGCCGGCGGTTCTCAGAATATGTGTATGGTTTACGGTTTTTCTTCTCACTTTTGTCTCCTGGGGATTGTCGATTATTCGCCGATCTGGCGCAGAATCATTTTTGCTTTGTTTATAAATGGAACATCGATCATCTGGCCATCAAGAACATAGGCACCATGGCTGGCCTGGCCTGAGGATTCGACAATTTTTCGCGCCCAGTCAATTTCTTCCCTGGTTGGTGCAAATACTTCATTTGCAATTGCAATCTGGGACGGATGAATACAGGTTTTTCCCAGAAATCCGACAGATTTGGCCAGCAGCGCTTCCTGTCGGTACCCTTCGCTGTTGCCGATATTGGCATACGCGCTGTCATAGGCGTACACGCCTGCGCTGCCCGCCGCCAATCGCAATTGCACCATGACATGATGCACCGTGGCCGGTTCGTAGCGATGGATGCCCAATGGCTCAAACAAGTCGCCAAGGCCCAGCTGCAGGCCGGCGATGCGCTGGTCTGTTCCAGCAATGTCTGCGGCATTAACCAGAGCCAGGGCAGTTTCAATGTTGACCAGGATTGCCGGTGGTTTGTCCAGGGCGCCGGCGGCTTTGTCGAACGCCAGGAAAAAATCCCGCATCTGTTCGGACGATTCGATCTTCGGGATATTGATCATGTCCACAGTATCTACCATGCATGCCAGCAGATCTTCGTCGAACCAGGCTGTGCCCATATCGTTGATGCGCACGATGATGGTCTTTTTCTGTGATCCTGGTTGCAGTGTTTGCAGAAAATCGTTCAACTGCTGCCGGGCCTGATCCTTGTGCGATTCCAGTACGGCGTCTTCCAGGTCAAAGGAAATACCATCGGCCTGGCTATTAAGGGCTTTTTCAAACAATTCCGGTCGTGATGCCGGCACGAATAATTTGCTTTTCATCTTCTCCTCCTGCTGTATGCGCAGATAATAAGGGAAGAAAGATAGAAAAAATGCCTGTATTTTTATCTTAAAAAGATATAAATTATGTCTTTTGCGGTGACCAAGCCGGTCAAGATCCATGACGACTGAAATAGTGCTTGACCTTCCCATTGTGGCAATGTTTATGCTTTGATAATCACCAATCAGAAGGGAATTAATCGTATGCAATTTCAAATTGACACCATGACCTGTGGCGGATGCGTTCGCCGGGTAACGGCGGCAGTCCTGTCTGTTGATTCAGCGGCCACGGTCACCGCTAACGTGAGCGAACACCGCGTAGACATCCAATCGACCAGTACCCAGCAAGCGCTCATTGCCGCACTGGAAAATGCCGGTTATCCAGCCAAACCGGTGAAGTAGACGGTTTGCCGGCTGCATCAGGCAGTTGAAAGAAAACGCGCGATGCAGGCGCGTTTTATCGCTTTATATTGAAAAGGAACTTATCGGGGAATGGGCAGACCAACACTCATTCACTTTTCCAGGGTATTTTTAATGAAAACGTTTATCGTATCAATGGCGCTTTTCACCGCAGCCTCTGGCGCCTACGCTTCGGGAAAATCGGTCACTGTGTATCACGATCCCAATTGTGGCTGTTGTACTGGCTGGGTGCAGCACATGCGCGATTCCGGCTATACCGTGAATGCGATCAAGACCGCAGACATGTCCGCAATCAAGCAAAAACTTAAGGTACCTGCCGCACTGGCGTCCTGTCACACCGCCGTGGTCGATGACACCGGACAGATCGTGGAAGGGCATGTACCGGCAACAGTGGTTGATAAATTGGTTTCCAAACGCGCCATCCCCGGCGTCGCTGCGCCCGGGATGCCCGCCAACTCTCCCGGCATGGGACCCATGGATGGCAATCTGGTTACCGTGGATTTTTCCGGACAACCGTTCTCCCGAGACTAACCAGCTAAAAGCGGTTGTTTTAATCTACGCCGCATTTGCAATGCAGCCAGTACGTTGAACATCTATTTTTTTTATCGTTTTGAAGGAATGATCATGCACCAACATCCATTGTCCTGTTTTGCCAGAACGTTCGCCGCTCGCGGCCTGGTTGTCGCAGCGCTCGCAGTAAGCGGTTTTGCCATGCCGATGGTAGCCCACGCCCAGGCTGGCGGACACGCACACATGAATACCGGCGATGCGCCCAAGGATATGCATGCGTCCATGATGAACATGCAGCAGCAAATGGACGCGGTAAAGGCGTCGGGCGATACCGATTATGATTTTGCCGTGATGATGCGAATCCATCATCAGGGTGCGGTAGATATGGCGCAGATGGAATTGGACAAAGGCAAAGACCCGCAATTGCAGGCTATGGCCAAAGAGATCATTGCCGCCCAGAAAAAAGAAATCGCTCAGTTTGATCAGTGGATTGAGCAATACGACAAACAAAAGAAATAAGGCCGCCGGCTTTTACCTGCCTTGCGCTGTATTGGCAGGGCATGCGCCCGCAGGACTTGCTGCTCAGAGCATAGTCTGTGAGCCTGCCGGCGCCTTGCGCTCAATCTGTGCTTAAATAGCTGACACAGCACCCGGCAGCTCAACGCAGCCAGCCGGGATTAACCGTCTTAACCGGGCCTTTACCGCGGCTCCATGATGCGCCGACTTGTGATGCGCAGAACAATGATGAACACAAACTTTATCCGCACCTTTCTTTTGGTTCATCAGCTTGGCTCCATGGCCCAGGCTGCCAGAAAACTGAACGTCACGCACGGGACAGTAGCGCAGCAGATTGCGTCGCTGGAAAAAGAGATCGGTGTGACACTGGTAGCGCGCGCCGGTAAAACCGTGCATGTGACCGAAGCAGGTTTGCGTCTGCTTGACAGACTGATGCTGATCATCAATGAAATAGATGCATTGCCAGGGCTGGCCAATTCAAACGAAATCCGCGGCGAGCTCAGGATTGGCGCAGGCAATAGCGTGCTCAACAGTATCCTGCCCGATATCCTGAGCCTGCTGGTGCGACGCTATCCCGACGTCAATGTGGTGGTACAGCCCGGTGTGTCGCCGGATTTTTATCGTGATATTGAAAGCGGTAATCTGGATGCGGCTATCGCGATTGAGCCGCCTTATGCCTTACCCAAAACCCAGGAATGGCTTTTGCTTCGCGAAGAGCCATTTGTGTTGCTTGCGTCCGAAGTGCATCGCGGGAAAAAGCCGGCACAGTTGCTGCGCTCCGAGCCCTTCATTCGCTATGATCATAACAGTTGGAGTGGCAAGCTGATCGAACAGTATTTGCGCGCCGTGGCGATCGTGCCGGTCGAGCGCTTTGAGTTAAATGCGATTGAATCCATCGCCCTGATGGTCAATCAGAATTTGGGCGTTGCCATCATTCCGGATTCAGCCAACCTGTATAAACGGGATCTGAAAATTATCAAATTGCCCTTGCCGGAAGTGAGCGCGCCACGTCGGTTCGGCCTGGTCTGGTCGCGCAAATCAGCGCGTATCAGGCTGGTGCAGGCGTTTCGCGAAGCGGCGCAGACAGCCTATCAGTCCTTGAAGCAATAGCGCTTGCCCGCCAGCGTAAGCGGGCTGCTTTTTTTCGATATCTGCAAAAAATACATCTTTACACTTGTCATAATTTTCTTGACAACTGCAAAATTTCGTCTCTATACTAAAAATAGACATTATGTCTAAAATGAAAAAAAGGAGACAAAATCATGTTCAGGCCACTAAGGCTATTTTCAGCTGTCTGTGCTATGTTGTTCTGTGGGGCAGGCGTGGCGGCTGCGCCGGTTCCCATACCAAAATTGGTGAAAATCGTGGTGCCGTTCTCCCCGGGGGCAAGTAATGATGTTTTTGGTCGTGCTTTGGCCGAAAAGCTGTCAAATAAACTGGGTGTCAACATCATTGTCGAAAACAAGCCGGGTGCCGGTGGCACCATTGGCGCGCTGGACGTGGCTCGAGCAAAGCCTGACGGCAGTACGCTGCTTTTTAGTTCTACCTCCTTTGTGACAAATGCAGCAACCAATCACAAGCTTCCTTATGACGCTTTAAAAGATTTTGAGCCTGTGGCAGTGGCTGCAAGAGGGGCCATGCTGCTGGTTGTGGGTAAAGATACACCTTATCAAAACGTCTCTGATTTTGTATCCCGGGTGAAACGGGATAAAGAGCGTATTAATTACGGTTCCGCCGGTATAGGGTCTATCGGTCAGATGAGTTCCGAATTGCTCAATGTCATGGCGGGTTCGGATATGGTTCATGTCCCATACAAAGGCATTACGAATGCGGCCTCAGACATGATTGGCGGACGGTTGGAAGCCATGATCACGACGCCCGCGTCCATTAGCGGGCCCTTGCAGAGCAAGGAAGTACGACCACTGGCTGTAACTTCACTCGAGTCCTCTCGTTTTTTTCCTGATCTGCCTACTATAGCCAGTGTGCTTCCCGACTACTCGGTTGATGTGTGGTGGGGCATGTATGCACCGGCTGGCACACCCAAGGAAATTATCAATGCATACAACAGTGCTATACGCGAGGTCAGTAGCGGACAGGCTATGCGAGCGCTATTCGCCAGAGAAGCTACCGAACCAACGGATATGGATGTCATTACAGCAACGGCTTATATTCGAGGCGAGCTGGAAAAATGGCAGGCAGTGGCAAAGGATCGGCATATTGCAATTGGCAATTAATACCGCAAGCAAGAGGGCCGAAAAGACAGTGCGTTGAGCATTCAGCTGGGAAACGTAATGTTGTCTGCAATGGCATAGGGAGGGGCAAAAATATCAGTTGCGCCACCCAGGTCCTGAGTAAGTTTTTGCGATGCTTGCATCACCAGGGGCAGGGTTCGGTCAAAGACATCACGGTTAAAGCGGAACATGGGCATGCCAAGTGAAATGGAGCAAACCAGTTTTTGTCCAACACCAAATACCGGGCAGGCAATGGCTGCGCTTTCCGATTCACGCTCTGACAAGGAAACGGCATAGCCGTCATTGCGTATGCGATCAAAAGCCTTTCCCTTTTCCCCGCTGAAGGCTAACAGTATTTTGCCGGCGGCACCCTTGTCCAGCTCTACTCGCTCGCCTTCTCGAACGTGCATCAGGACCGAGCGGGGCTGAGACATTCGGTGCAGACAAATTCGCTCGTTGTTTTCACGAATGTAGATGGCAGCAGTTTCATGTGTTTGTTGTACCAGATCTCGCAGCACGGGAGCTGCGTAGTCCCAGAGCCTGAATGATTCCTGGTACAGCATACCCAGATAGAAAGACTTGGCGCCGAGCATGTAGCGACCGTTTTCCAGACGCTTGAGAAAACCGAAGTGTTCAAGCGATTCGCAAATGCGCAGGATTGTGCTGTGGTAAAGCCCGGTGGTATTCATCAGGTCAGTCAGCGTCATGCCATCGACGCTGTCTTCGAAGGCAAGCAGTATCGAGAGTGCACGATTGACGGAAGCAACACCGGGTTCTTCCTTTGATTTTGCCATGGTTGGCTCCTGGGTCCGATATGGATACCGGCTTGAAAGGGTAAGCGAAAGAGTCGTATTGTAAATCTCATGAAAATGGAAACGACGTCTATTCTCATGAACAATTGAAAATAACTATGAATCACACAAGTAATAAGCAACACAAGTATCCACTACGACCGCTAATGCCAGAAGCACAGGGTCCGTTACACGGATTGAAGGTCGTTGATCTGTCGCGTCTTGTCGCGGGCAATATGCTGAGTTTGCAATTGGCCGATTTCGGCGCCGATGTCATTAAGATAGAGCCGCGCAATGGCGATACGTTGCGCGGCTTTCAAAGCGGTGGCGTCGAATCATTCTGGAAAGTCTATGCTCGCAACAAGCGCAGCGTCTGTATTGATTTTCGGCACGCCCTGGCAATTGAAATTCTGACCGAACTGATTCGTTCTGCTGACGCCTTGATCGAAAGCTTTCGTCCGGGGGTGCTTGAAGAGATGGGGCTGGGGCCGGATGTATTGCACAAGATTAACCCTGGCTTGGTCGTGGTGCGGGTATCGGGTTGGGGCCAGACAGGGCCGTTTCGCAAGCGCCCGGGGTTTGGGACTTTGGTTGAAGGTTATTCGGGTTTTGCCGCCATGAATGGCTTCGAAGACCGCGAACCGGTGCTTCCCCCGATTTTTCTGGGCGATATGGCCGCCGGTCTTTATGGCGTGGGCGCGACCATGATGGCGCTTTGGGAGGTCCGCATCAATGGTGGGCAGGGTCAGGTGATAGATCTTTCTCTATTTGAGCCGATGTTGTCGATTTTGGGACCACAGGCAGCCGCGTATCGTATTACCGGCAAGGTGAAAGCGCGTACCGGCAGTCGGTCCAGCACGACGGCGCCACGCAATGTCTACAGAACATCCGACGGGCAGTGGGTATGCGTATCGACCTCAACGGCGACGATGGCACGGCGGCTGTTTGAAACAATCGGTCGCTCGGATATGAATACTGATGCTCGCTATAGCACGACAGCGGCGCGGTTGGAGCGCGTGCAGGAAGTTGACGCCATCGTTGGAGAATACATTGGCGCACGCACACTTGAGGAAAATCTGGACGTGTTTACTCAGGCCGAGGTGACCATCGGCCCGGTGCGAGATGCGGCCGGTCTGTTAACAGATGCTTATGTAAATGAACGAGAGGCCATCGTGGAGCTTGAGGATAACGAGCTGGGCAGCATCCCGATGCACAATATCGTGCCGCGTTTGACCGGAACGCCAGGTCAGTTCCGGCGTCGTGCACCTGACAAGGGAGAGCACAACCGTGAATGCCTCTTGCCGCTGTTAGGCAGCGCGCGTTTCGACGCATTTTTGCAAGCAGGAGCGATTCTGGAACCTGAACACCAGATCGACCTTGCAAACACAAATGTGAAATCGGGCATGCCCGCCTGATTGCGCAGGCAACCAGTTTTGAACAACACTGATTTGGAGAGAACAATGGCTAGAATTGGCAAAAAAATAGAGTCGGCAGGTGCCTGGAGAGGGCCGGAAATTGATTGGATGAAGGAAGGTTTGCACGTTTTTAGTGAGACCGAGCTTGCTGAAATTGAGCAGGCCCTGACACATCTGTTATCACATGGAAACGTCGATTTTCCCGATATCACGCCCGAGAATTTTCCACTGAATAAAGTGGGAGCATTGATGCGCAATATTCCCCAGCGTTTGAGCGAGGGCAGGGGATTTCTCATGTTGCGCGGGCTACCCCGGGATAAATATACAGACGATCAAATGACGCGTATTTACTTCGGACTGGGATCCTATATCGGGACGCCGATGACCCAGTCGTATTTGGGCGATATTCTCGGGCACGTCATGGATGTGAGCGATTATGAACCCAAGTCGCGCGGTTATCGCAAGGGGGGCGGCCAACTGATGCATACCGATTCTTGCGATATCATCGGCCTGATGTGCCTGAAGTCAGCCATCTCGGGCGGTGAAAGCCGGATCTCCAGTGCGCTTGCCGTATACAACGAGATGCTGGAGAAGCATCCCGATTTGCTGGAAATACTGGAAGAGGGGCTGTATCTGAAGCGAACGGACGAGGATGGTCGGCGCGCAACCCGCACTTTCAGCGAACATCGCGTTCCGTTTTTCCATGAAGAGAATGGGCAAATCACATGCTATCTGCCCACCGGTTATGCGCGCCTGGCGGAAAAAAGCGGCAAATGTGAGTACACGGCCAAAGAGTCAGAAGCGTTGTATCGTGTTCGCAAAGTATCGGCATCGCCGGAACTGTATCTGGATATGGGTTTCAAAGAAGGTGATATCCAGTTTCTGAATAATCGCATGATGGTGCATGGCCGCACCGACTACCAGGATGCAAAGGAGCTGCAGGATAGACGTCATCTGTTACGCTTATGGCTGCAGGTCAAGCAGTGGCCGGCCATGCCGCAAAAGCAGATTTTTCATACGGAAGAAGACCGCCGTCTGTGGAGCCAATACCGGCAACCTTTGAGTGAACTGCCGTCCATTCATTATAAGAAACTGCTGGCAGGCGAAAATACCGAAATGGTCGAGTAAGCCCCGGGTAGACGCGCGCGCATAAGTTGAGCCTTTATATAGATTCAGATCTTTGCGCGGCGTGCTTCAGGCGCTCGGGTGTTTTCAGCGAGCGTCGGTTGAGCAAAACTATTGCGGTCGACAGACCAATAGGCGTGTGTGCAAACAATAGCTTAATGCAATATATCGGCCATGAATTTGCGGGCGCGCTCATGCGTGGCCTGGGAGAAGAAGGCGCCTGATGTTGCGTCCTCCAGAAGCTGGCCCTGATCCATAAACCAGATCCGATCGGCCACCTCCCGGGCAAAATTCATTTCATGGGTTACGCAAACCATTGTCATGCCGTCGGCAGCCAGTTTTTTCATCACGGTTAACACTTCACCTACCATTTCAGGGTCAAGAGCACTGGTCGGTTCGTCAAACAAAATGACAGGCGGCTGCTGTGCAAGCGCCCGGGCAATGGCCACTCGCTGCTGTTGCCCGCCCGAAAGATTGGCCGGCATTTCATCTTTCTTGGCATATAGGCCCACTTTGTCCAGCAAGGCTTCTGCAGTCTCATAGGCTTGCTGTCTGGATTGCCCCGCGACTTTAATCGGAGATAAGGCCACGTTATCCTTTACCGACAGATGCGGAAAAAGATTGAAATGCTGAAAGACAAAACCGATCTTGGCGCGCAACTGATTAATATTGACGCTTTTGTCGTTGATGCATTGGCCCTCGATGCTGATCGAACCGCTGGCAATGTCTTCCAGCTTGTTGATCGTGCGGATCATGGTTGATTTGCCGGACCCCGAAGGCCCGCAAACCACCACCACTTCACCGGTATTGATTTGCCCATTGATATCGCGCAAGGCATGGTAATTTTTATACCATTTGTTGACGTGTTCAAACTTGATCATGATTGTCTCCGTAAGTATGGGTCAGGTTGCAGTGCCCAGGCGTTTGGCATTCAGATGGGTTTCCAGGATTTTTGCCAGTCTGGAAAGCAGTGCGCATATGAAAAAATAAAACAGCGCCAATACAAGATAGGTGCGTAGCGTCCCTGTCAATTCAATACTGTTGATTTGTTGCGCTGAAAAAGCCGCTTCATTGACGCCGATGATATAAACGATAGAGGTAGCCTTGATCGTTGAGACAAATTGATTCAAAAGGGACGGAATCATATTGGTCAACGCCTGCGGAATCTGGATGGTAAACAGGGTTTGAAAATAACCCAGCCCCATGGCTCTTGCGGCCTCTACCTGGCCGGCCGGCAGCGCCTGCAATCCGCCGCGAATGATCTCGGCCAGGAAGGCCGATTCATAGATGACAATGGCCGACACAGCCGTCCAGAACGGTGGGATCTCTGTCTCCATGATGGCTGGCAGCAGAAAATAGGCCCAGAAGATGATCATGATCAGGGGGATAGAGCGAAATACATAAACCCATATGGTGGACAGGGCACGAATAATCTTTATTTCGCAGGTCCTGCCGGTGCCGATCAGCAGCGCGATCGGAAATGCAGCAGACAGGCTGAGCGCGGCCAGAATCAGTGTTCCGGCAAAGCCGCCAATGGGGCCGCCCGGCCAGGACCCCACCAGGAACATCATGCCGTAGGTATCGATAAAGTCATACATATAAACGTGCTCCTATCTTCTGAAATTTGCCGGGTAGCGGCGGGCGATCTGCGCGCCAAGCAGGGCAATCAGCAAGGAAATGGCCAGGTAAAGGACTGTCGAAATCAGAAAGATCTGGAAAGTCTGGAAGGTAATGTTTTCAATGCGCTTGACCTGATACGTCAGCTCGGTCACGCCGATGACCATGGCCAGGCTTGTGTCCTTGAACAAAATCAGGGAGCGGTTGATGATGGGAGGCACGGCGATACGTACCGCCTGCGGCAGCACGACGCACTGCAGCGCCTGTACTGAACTCAAACCAACCGCCCTGGCCGCTTCGAGTTGCGTGCCGGCGATGGCCTTGATGCCTGAACGAATGTCCTCGTAATAATAGGCGCTGACATTCAGGGATAAAGCGATCAACGCAAAGGAAAACTCTGAATTTCCCTGGTTGATCCACGTCTTCAGCGCTTTGGGCAAAATCTCTGGCATGCCGAAATACCACACCATGATCTGCACAACAGTGGGCACATTCCTGTGATATTCCACATACAGACTGATAATGCCCCGCACGATACGCGATGGGATGAGGTTGGCCGCGGTCAGTAGCAAGGCCACAACAAAGCCGCAGACAAGTGCCCCGAAAAAAAGTCGCAAGGTCACTGACAGGCCTGTTAACAATAGTGCAACGGTTTCAGGATCGGAGAGCAGGGAAAGCGAAAAATTCATGGTAAGCCCGGGAATGGTCGTTCCCGGATCCTCCTGGTGGGTGTATTACCTGCGTGGACACCGCCACGCGCCGGTCGCCTCAATATCACAGGGTTGATATTATTTCTTCGTGCCGGTATCCAATTGGGCAACGGGCACCACTTTGAACGAGCGTGTCAGCTTGTAGATGGAGTCGTTGCCGAGCCATTTATTGAATATGGTGTCCAGCTCGCCGGATTTTTCCATCGCGGTCAGCGCTTTGTCCACTGCGGCTTTCAGTTCGGGCTCGCCCTTGTTCATGATAATACCGATATGCTCTGTGGCCGTGGGTTCATCCAGTAGCACGGCTGGCGTATCGGTTTTCTGAGAGTCATTGGCAAACCGCAGCAATACCAGTTCTCCCGCGGTCATTGCCTGGACTTTGTCATTCTGCAAGCCCAGATAACATTGAGAGATGTTCTGGTAAGTAAGAACGTCTGCCTTGGGCAAGGTTTTTTGCGCAATGGCCGCCGAGCTGGAGCCCGATGACGCGCAGACTTTTTTTCCCGCCAGGTCAGCCAGCGTTTTGATGCCAGATTCTTTCTTGACCAGTACCTTGATATTTCCCTGTAGATACTGCAAGCTGAAGTCGACTTCTTCGGCGCGTTTGGGCAGCCAGGCCACTGATCCGGCCACAATGTCTACACGTCCCATCTTTACTTCGGGGATGCGGGCCTCGGTGGACAGCGGCTTATGCTGCAGTTTGACGCCAAGTTCGCTGGCAAGCGCCTGGCAGATATCGACGTCGTACCCGACATACTTACGTTGCTTGGGGTCCTGATAGCCGTAGGGAGAACTGGCATTTTGAGTTCCGCAAATCAAGGTGCCACGGCTTTTGATATCGGCAAGGCGGTTGGCAAAGGCACTGCTGCTCCATGTTGCGGCCAGCAAGGCAATCATCAGCCATGCATGCTTGCTGCCGAACGCAGGGTTTGTGAGGGTGCTGCGGTTTTGTCTCTTCATCGTTCGCTCCAGTGGTGTTTTAGTCAAATGAGAACGTCTGGCGTTCCAGGTCGTCGATCTGCGATATGAGATTGGTTTCCCATTCGAGATATTTTCTTGCTGCTTCCTTGTTTCCCTGATGACGGTCGTGAACAAAAAACAAAAAATCAATACATTGTTCATCTGGCAGTACAGTTTCGTACGTGCTCACTGCAAGGCCGCTTTGGATGATCTGTTCATTGTCCATGCAGGCAGAATAAATTCGGGTGTGTCCTGCGCGCTCCAGGTCTGCCGCAAGAATGTGCAGTTTTTCCGGTCGCTCGCCAATGAGCAGAATCGCTTTGTCTTTGTCCTTGGGCGCAACCGCCGCTATCGTTGGACGGATGGCCCAGGTTGCGCCTGCTAACCGCAGTTTTCGAAATTGCATACTGGGCCGGGTATCGATGATCTGTGCCGCAGGATGGGCGATGACAAATGGTGCGATCTGTTCGTTGGCAATCACGGTTGTGTTGCGCAGAGCCGGGCGTTGCTCCGCAGCCGCAGCTGTAGCCTGCAGATCTTCCGGGCGCGTCAGGAGATACACCTCCCAGCCCAGTTGCCTGAGCCAGCTTGCAATGACCGGGGCGCGCACACCGTCAAAATCCAGGAGCACCAGCCGGGATTTTCTGACGCCCACATATTCGTCGGTCGCCTGGATAAGCTGGCCGCCTGGGGTGTGTTGCACGTTGGCAGGAAGCTTGTCTTGCGCATGCTCTTCGGGCGTTCTGATATCGCACAGGAAGGTTGTGCGATCCGTTTGAGCCAGCCATTGCGCTACCTGCGCAGCCTCGACCGCCTGAACGTTATGGCGACTGGCTATCGCTGCCGAGCGCTTTTGCAATATCGGCAGGTTCTTGTCCGGTATGGATGGTGGGTATAGCCTGTCAGACTGATGCTCCAGCGGCAGATCGGCCAGGTACCAGCCCTGTGTGCCATTCTCCAGTGCGTATACTTTGTTGGGAATGCCTAAATTGATCAGGGTTTGTGCGCCCACGATACTGCGTGTGCGACCTGCGCAATTGATGACAATTGTGGTTTCAGGATCCGGTGCAAGGTCACTGGCGCGCAGGGCCAGCTCGCCGTTCGGACAGCATACTGACCCCGGGATATTCATTTTCCTGTATTCGGGCACAGGGCGGCCATCAAGCACAATGATTTTATTGCCGTCATCCGCGAGCAGCGCTTGCAATTGCAGTGCGGATATTCTTGGTGTGTCGTAAACATGTTCTGCCAGTTCGCCAAAGGTCTTGCTGGGCAGGTTTACGCCGGAGAATGTGGCGTAACCTGCGGCTTGCCATCCCTGTACGCCGTCTTGCAGGATGCTGATATCGGTATAGCCCAGTGCGGTCGCGGCAAGATGCGCGCATTTGACAATCTCATCTTCATGCTTATTGCCGTACATCACAATCCGGGTATTTTTTCTGGGAACCAGTCTTGCGATTTCCAGCTCCAGTGCGCTATAGGGTACAGAGACCGCAAAAAAAAGATGGTTTTCTCCGTATTGGCCATGTTCACGTATGTCCAGGACTGCGATTTCATCGGCGTCATGAATTTGTTTTTTCAGCGCGTGGGCGTTGATATATTTCATTGTCAGTTCTCGTGCCTTGCTCGAAAAGGGTTTATAAGTATTAGTGGTGCGACGGACTCGTGCCCCGCTTATGTGATGCGGTTGAACATGCTGTCAAGATCGCGTATGAGGTCCGCAGGATCTTCCAGGCCAATGTGCAGGCGCAGGAGGTAGCCATGTTTGCTATCGCGTAGCCTGGTGCGCTGCGGGTCGACGGGCAGAACCAGGCTTTCATAGCCTCCCCATGACGAGCCGATGCCAAACAGTTGCAACCCGTCTATCGCTTGCTCGATTTTTTCCGTGGTCAGAGCGGGATCAAATTCTATGGTCAGTAGCCCATTGGAACCTGTGGCATCTCGCTGCCACAGACCATGGTTTGCATCCCCTTGCAGGGCCGGGTGAAACACGTTGCGTACAGCCTGATGCGTGCTCAACCACTGGGCAAGGTGCAGAGCGCTGCTGGCATGACGTTGCAGCCGCAGTTCCAGCGTGCGAAGCCCGCGCAGCACCAGGAAGGCATCTTCGGCCGATACAGTCTGTCCAAGATTGATGCTGGCCTGTTCTATCTGGGCAAAGCAGGCCTTGCTGGCCGTGACTGAGCCCATCATCACATCTGAATGACCGCCAAGGTACTTGGTAGCCGCCACGACCGAAATATCGCAACCCAAATTGAGCGGCTGGTAGTTAATGCCCGAGCCCCATGTGTTGTCTGCGCAAAGCAGGATATTGCGTTGCTTGCATACTCGTGACAGTGCCGGTAAATCAAGCATGTCATAAAGCAGCGAACCCGGAGATTCAACATAGACCATTTTTGTCGCCGGTCGTAACTGGCGGTCCCAGTGCGGATCAGTGGGCGAAAAATCACTGTACGTGACGCCAAACTTGGCCAGCTGCGTCTCACACAGCAGGCGCATTGGCTCATAGACGCCGTCTGAAATCAGCAAATGGTCTCCCGATTTCAGGCATGCAAACAGCGTAGTGGCAATCGCAGCCAGGCCGGTTGGAAAAAGCTTGCTGCGATACCCGCTCTCAATTGCGGTAATGGCATCTTCCAGCGCATAAACGGTTTCGTTGCCGCGGGCTCCATAGGACAGTACCCTGTCGGTCTCGCGTTGCGCGCGCGCGGCGCGCCATTGGCCCAGGCTGTCGAAAAGATAGGTGCTACCTTTGACTATAGGCGTATTGGCCCATCCAGATTCCGGACGCCCCAGGGAGGCCAGTTGGGTTGCTCTGGAGACAGCTGACATCAGCCCTGGCTCCGCTGGGTTTTGACGCCTACGTCCATGATCTTGCAGGTGTTGTTGGTGGTGTCGAAGGCCATGCGTTCGGTCAGGGTTTCCAGTGCTCGCCCATACATATGCAGGTGACGGATATTGTCGTCTTCGATACGCACGGCATGAATGTCATCGGGCATCAGGGCGATGCCATGGCCAGGCTCCACAGCCTGCATTCCCGTTTGTACAACGGTGGCTTGGCCCGGCACGCTGCCATCGTCGGTGCGTTCATACAGATAATTGCTTTCCACGCCTTCGACTGCTGCAATACAGGCCCAGGTGGTGTGGTTATGTGGAACAATTTTTTTCCCTGGCTTCATGACGTTCAGATAAAGCGCATAGCTGTTATCGGGCTCAGAATGAATCAGATAGCGCGCCTGCAGATCCTCGCCTGTTGGCGCAGGGTAAGTGTCCTGTCCCCACCATTCTTTATGGGCTGCAATATCAATCAGGGCATCGCGTATTTTGGCGAGCTTTTCCCGGTCCAGTTGATCCTGGCCGAGGTCTTTGGCGACACTGATAAATTGCCGGATGGCAGCCTGCTTGTTTTGCTTTGCGTTCATTTATTTCTCCTGTGATTTTTTCAAAGTATAGATAGTTCGACCTGTCTTTACTAATTAGAAATTTTTGAAATCATATAAGCAGTGCTAATATGTTCTCTATGAGCGGTATTCTTTCAAGGGCTTGTTTTTAAGGGTATTCCCTATGAATAATCTGGATCTTGGCTTGCTGAGAACCCTGGTAACTGTCGAAAAAACTAATACATTCTCGGGTGCAGCGCAGGTCCTGTTCAAGACCCAGTCGGCGATCAGTCAGCAGATGCAAAAGCTGGAACAGCAAATGGGTTACCCCTTGTTCCAGAAAAAAGGTCGGCGGCTGGTGATGACCGTGCAGGGCAAGCAACTGGCCGAATATGGCAGGCGGTTGCTGGCGATCAATGACGAGGTGCTGCGTACCGTTGGTCAGCAGCAAATGGAAGGGCACATTCGTCTGGGTGCAACGCTGGATGTGGCTGACACGATATTGCCGCTCATGCTGACCTATATTGCCCGGCAAGCGCCCAGAGTAAAACTGGAGATCCAGGTGGATCGAAGCCCATCGCTCATGGTTTCACTGGAGGCCGGCGATATTGATTTGACGATTTCAACTCGCGATGATCCGGCCTTAAACGGGTTTGTGTTGCGTACTTCGCCGACAGCATGGGTATGTGCCGCAGATTTTCCGTATAACCGCCGGGCCCCGTTGCCGCTGATTCTTGCCGATGAACCCAGCATTTTTCGTCGCTTGGCGCTTTCCGCGCTGGAAGGCACACAGATAAAATGGCATATCAATTACCTGGCCCCTTCGCTGGTGGGAATCAAGGCGGCGGTGCGCGCCGGGCTGGGGGTGACAGTCAGAAGCGTTGAATTTCTGGGCCCGGATATGCGTGTGCTGGGCGAGGCCGAGGGCTTGCCGCCATTGCCATTCGTGACGTATCGCTTGCTCACGCGCAAAGACACCATCAGCCCGCTGACGCTTCATATCTATGAAATGCTGCGCGCCCAGTTCGAATATGTCGACAGTTAATTTTCAGGGCGGGAGCGCAGCGTGCTGTCCTGCCGCCTTGGAGGCTGAAAAAAAATAAATTGAGATATCATGTACTGGTTCAAATTTTTTGCGCTGTTTGCATCTGGTGTGTTGTGAAAGCTGGTACTACCGTTAAAGAGATCTCAGTTCTTGCCTGGCCGCTGGTGTTGATGCAACTGGCGTCGATCGCGCTTACTACGACCGACTTGATTATGATGGGTATGCTTGGTCCGACCGAGATCGCGGCCGGTGGCATTGCCATTACGCTTTTCGGGCTGCTCAGAACCTCTAGTGTCGGGCTGGTCACGCCAATGGGCAACTTGCTTGCCCAGACCTGGGCAAAAGGCGGCACTAGCGTCAGAACTCGTCTGGCGGCGCAGGTGCGACTTGGCCTGCTGCTGGCAACAGCGTGTGGCGCTCTGATGGTGGGGGTCATGCTTATCGCTTTTCCTTTCCTGCGTTTTCTGGGCCAGGATCCGCAGCTGTTGTCGCTGGGCTATTCGTTGCTGTTTTTCCTGGCTCCTAGCCTGATTCCGCTATTGTGGCTGCAAGTGCTGCGCAATGCTGCGGTCGCGCTCAAGCGCCCCGGCCCGTTGCTGTTGATTACGCTGGTCGCCGTGCTGGTCAATATTGGATTGAACTTGCTGTTTGTATTCGGGATAGGCACCTGGGCCGGCATGGGATTGCCGGGTGTGGGGCTGGCAACGCTTGTTACGCAGACGCTGATGGCCGTGGGGTTTTATGCGCTGGTTCGCAGGGACGCGCTGCTTGCGCCGGTGTTGCGGCTGCCGACGCCTGGCTCAGTGTCATTGCATTCAATCAGCGCTCGTTTGTTCATCCGCGACACCCTGAGGCTGGGCTTGCCTACCGGTGCGGCCTATGCGAGCGAAGCGGGGTTTGTCTCGGTGCTGACCCTGGTTGCCGGTACACTTGGCGCAGCCAGCCTTGCGGCCCATACGCTTGCATTCCAGTATGTGAATATTGCATTCATGGTTGCCATCGGCTTGTCCCATGCAGTCTCCATTCATATGAGTCATGCCTTGCCGCAGCGCGATACATCACGCTTGCGATTACTGGCCAAGGCAATTATCCGGATGGGTTTTGTGGCGATGGGCGCGGTAGCTATTATTTATGTGACCATACCCCAAACCCTGATCGGCCTGTTTCTGCAAGAGAATACGGATAATGTCAGCAGCGTTCTGCAGATTGCCGTTCCTCTGCTGGCATTGGCTGCGCTGCTGCAATTTGCCGATTGCCAGCAAAATCTGGCGGTCGGCGCCATGCGCGGTATTCTCAAGGCGCGTGATACATTTTTATTGACCATGGTGGGGTATTGGTTAATTGGTGTCCCTGTCGTGCTTGTATTCACCTATGTCCTGCACATGGGCGTCAATGGTATCTGGCTGGGGTTTTTCATCGGGCTGAGCGCCACAGCGCTGTTGCTCTGGCGACGTTTTTATTATTATGTGCGTCAGATGGAGCGCCAGGCCCGGCGCTAGTGGACGGCGGTAGGGCAAAGCGCCAGAAACAGGTGTGACGGCCATAGGTGCGCGATGACCGTGTCCGAAGCGCTATCTAACTTGGGAAAATGAGATCATGAACCACGCTGTCAGCAACGAAGATGTATTGAAAAGGGTACGGGGCATTCTGGCCCGGCAGCCATTTAGTGCACTACTGAAAACCGAGGCCACGCAAGCGTTGGCTGATGGCACATGTGAGTTTCGGATCTCCATTGACGGCAACCTCATGCAGCATATGGGCATGGTGCATGGCGGCGTGCTCGGCTATGCGGCCGATACTGCGCTTACCTTCGCTGCCGGTATTGTCTACGGGGCGCCAGTGATCACATCTGAATTCAAGATCAACTTCTTGCGGCCTGTTCTCGGGCAGGCGCTCATCGCCAGGGGGCATGTGGTCTACAAAGGGCGCACCCAGACCGTCACGCGTTGCGATCTGTTTGTTGTGAGAGACGGCGAAGAAAAACTATGCGCGACGGCGCAGGGTACGATCGTGGTACTGGCCGAGGCGGCCGGTACCGGGGGCTGAGGTCGTTTACAACGCAGATTACGCGGCTTGTCCGCCGCTATCGCGCTGTTCGACCACGTCTACGCAAACACCGGCAGGGTCCGACAACATAAAATGGCGCTGGCCCCACGGTTCGTCTTTCAGGGGCAGGAAAATGTCGCAGCTTTTGTTTTGTGTCAGTCGATGATATTCCTGTTCTGCATCGTCAACCTCAATACTCAAAACAATACCCGTTCCCTGGTAAGGGGCCTGCAATTGCGGCGGTTGGTTGACACTGTTCGGGGCCATGAAAGCCAGCTCGGCGCCGCTGGCTTCATGTACAAGGTGAACATACCAATCTTCCTGAAAGACGATGCTGAAAGCAAAATGGCGTGTGTAAAAATCGGCACAAGCCTGCAGCTTTTCAGTAATCACAATTGAATAGACTTTTTTCATCATACACTCCTGGATCAGAGTTCTGATCATAGGCTGTCTGGTGTTGCCTGTATTGTATATTTCGGCCATGGCAGATAGCCGTATCTGACCTGCTGTTGGGCGCAAGCGCCGTGCTGCCCGCGGCAAGTTGCTACGTTATCGGTCGCGTGGTACCGCTAAGGGCTCGCGGTCTGCTTAGCGGTATTGCTGCCGGAATACCACGGGTGTAATACCCGTGATGCGTTTGAACTCGCGGATGTAATGTGATTGATCGGTATAGGCGTCAATACGTTGATTGGCCAGCGCCTGGTGAAAGCGCAGGATTTTCAGAAAGTTGTGGGCCGAAAACCCGGTTTTTTCAGGAAAAAGTCGCTGTAACTGCCGGCGGCTGTAGCCGGAGATCCGGACCAGATCGTCCACACGCGTTAAGTGGTCCGCTTGCGCCAGCAATTTGGGCATCCAGGCCGCGTCGTTGATGACCCCTTGCAGGGTGAGTTGGCGCACAAGGTTTTGCAGCAGCTGTTGCCGGTCCTCTTCTGGACATGCGCTCAACTGACGAGTGAAGGCAGGAATATTGATGCCGCCCAGCGAAGAAAAGGTCTGTGATTGCGCGATAATATGCTGCGATCCGCGCCAGACGCCGGGGTAAAGCCGGATGCCGCAATAATGAAACTGTCGCCCCAGATTCAGATCAAGCGCCCGTATGCCGGGTGACATGACCAGAACATCTTTTGCCTGTCCCGACAGATCAAAGACCAGATCAATACATGCGTCTGGTACCACCAGGTAGTGGCAATCGTTGGATAGTGTATAGGTCGTACGTAATTGCCAGAGACAGTAGATCTGGTCTCGGCATGCTGGATCAGGACGGTGTTCCTGATAGAAAACACCATCCTGCAAAAGGCGAGGGATACCGGGTTGGACGGGCGTGTGCATGAACGCCAGTTTACCGGTACCGTCTTGAAAGTGAAATTATTTTGCCGTTGGCATGGCAAATTCCGCGCCTTTGTCAATGCTTTGCGGCCAGCGCTGCATGATGGATTTCTGGCGTGTATAAAAGCGCACACCTTCTTCACCATAGGCATGCATATCGCCGAACAGGCTTTTTTTCCAGCCGCCGAAACCATGCCAGGCCATCGGTACGGGAATGGGCACGTTGATACCGACCATGCCAACCAGAATACGACGTGAAAACTCTCTGGCCGTATGCCCGTCGCTGGTAAAGCACGATACGCCATTGCCGAACTCGTGGTCATTGATCAGATTGATCGCCTCACCCAGGTCTTTGACCCGGATGCAAGCGAGCACGGGACCAAAGATTTCTTCCTTGTAGATGCGCATGTCGGCCGTGACATTGTCAAACAGCGTGCCACCGGTGAAAAAGCCTTCTTCATTGCCAGCAACCTTATGACCGCGTCCGTCAACGACAAGCTTGGCCCCTTCTTTCACGCCAATCTCAATGTACGATTCGATTTTTTCCAGCGACTGGCGCGTGACGATGGGTCCCATTTCGGCTTTCGGGTTCATGCCATCTGCAATAACAAGCTGTTTGGCCCTTTCGGCAACCCGCTCGACAATCGTATCGGCAATGTCGCCCACCAGTACGGCAACCGAAATCGCCATGCAGCGCTCGCCGGCAGACCCGTAAGCGGCGCCGATCAGAGCGTCGACGGTGCGCTCGATATCTGCGTCAGGCATGACGACCATATGGTTTTTGGCGCCGCCCAGCGCCTGGACCCGTTTGCCAAAGTGAGCGGCGCGCTCGCTGATGTAGTGCGCAATCGGTGTGGAACCAACAAAACTGACAGCAGAGATATCGGGATGCTCCAGAATGGCGTCTACTGCCGGTTTGCCGCCCTGGACCACGTTGAAAACGCCGTCGGGCAGGCCGGCTTCCTTGAACAGGCGCGCCATGAACAGGGAGGCGCTGGGATCACGCTCGCTGGGTTTAAGGATAAACGTATTGCCGGCGGCGATGGCTACAGGGAACATCCAGCACGGCACCATGCAGGGAAAGTTAAATGGCGTAATGCCGGCAACGACACCCAGGGGCTGGCGCATGGTCCAGTTGTCGATGCCCGTGGATACCTGATCCGTGAAGTCGCCTTTGAGCAGTTGAGGAATGCCGCAGGCAAATTCGATCACATCAATACCGCGTGCAACTTCGCCCTGGGCATCGCTGAAGACTTTGCCGTGTTCCGCCGTAATAATGGCTGCCAGCGTGTCGGCATGTTCATGCATTAAACCGAGAAACCGGTTCATAATGCGCGCCCTGCGAATGGGCGGAACATCGGCCCATCCTGCGGCCGCTGCCTTGGCTACGCTGACCGCCTGGTTCACCTCGTCTGCGCCTGAGAGCACAACGTGGCGTGCTGTTTTACCGGTGGCAGGATTGAATACGGCTTGTTTTTCCGTGGATTTCGGTGTGACGGTGTTGCCATTGATATAGTTGACGACGTCGGCATTGTCTGTGAAAGCGGCGGTGGATGGGGAATTCATAGTTGGCTCCTGGCTGATGATGGCACCAGTATAGACACGGCAAAGCGACGCGATCAATAGGCCAGTTGTGGATTAATTGTTCAAAATAATGGACAATGCAGGTATGAAAAATTTGAAAAATGAACCCTTATGGTCTCATATCTACTGGCTTGGCATGCTGGAGGTCGCAGGCAGCTATACTGCTGCGGCCCAGCGGCTGGGTGTGAGCAAGGCGGCCATGAGCCAGCGCATTCAGGAACTGGAAAGTGCGCTTGGCATTGCGCTTGTTCAGCGCACCACACGCAGCGTAAGGCTGACCGAAGCCGGGCGCGAACTCGTGGCCGAAACCCGGCCGGCATTCAGCAGCATCGAAACCGGCTGTGCCCGCATCCGCGAACTGGCCGATACACCCCAGGGCATTATCCGCCTGACGGCGCCGGTGGCGCTGGCCCGCCAGCAGATTATTCCGCGCTTTCCGGCGTTCATGCGCCAATATCCGAAAATTCGCATCGACATTGAGCTGTCCGACCATATCAGCCCGTTAGCTCAGGAAGGGTTTGATCTTGCCATTCGTCATTCTTCCACCGTGCCGGAAACCTATGTTGCCTGGAAGCTTTGCACCACCAGAACACTGCTGCTTGCCAGCCGGGAGTATCTGAAAACGCATCCACGGCCGGTGCGGCCGCAGGATCTGGTTGATCACAACTGTCTTACCTATTTGCGCGCCGGCGGGCAGCCGGCCTGGCATTTCGAGAGCCGCAGATCATCGTCGCGGCGCGTGAGCGTGCAGGTTAATGGTTCATTTGCGGCCAATAACAGTGAAACACTCCGGGAAATGGTGCTCGCGCATCAGGGTATTGCGCTGGTGCCCGATTTTTCGGTGGCACGGGAACTGGACCGGGGCACACTGGTTGAACTGCTGCCGCAATGGCAGTCGGTTAGTGTTTTTGGCGACCATATCTATGCGCTGCGGCCGTATAGCCCGCATGTGCCGGGCATTATCCGCCTGCTGGTGGATTACCTGAAAGCATCGTTTCGGGAACAATCTTTTCTATAGCATCTGCACTGGATGGACAAGTGCAGTCATCCGCCTGGCCGCGTGGCTTGTCGCACCACACTACTGAGCTTGTCAGTAGGGGCCATAGGGGGCGTGGTTGAGCAGATGTGGCGCCGCCCCAAAAATAAACGGCTCATTCTTTGTCCCTTTACTTCCTTTGTTCCTTTTGCTCCAGGTGGACGTTGTTGCCGCATTTTTGCTGCTGCCAGCCTGCGATTGCATAGGTAATCCCGCCGCATAAGTAATCAGGTGTATTGCGGTTGCATTGTCCAGTATACGTTGCATTGTACAAAACGCCATTGCAAACAACGAATCGCATGGATAGGATTCGTTCAGCTTCAATGCGATCGTAATAATCAGAAAATGACGGAGACAATGATGAAAACAGGTTCAAAACTGATCTTGGCACTTGCGTGCGCGCTTGCGGTACCGGCCGCTTATGCACAGAGCTATCCGACCAGGGCGGTCAAGCTGATCGTGCCCTTCCCGCCGGGCGGCGGAACTGACTATATTGCCCGCGAGCTGGCCTTGCATATGGGTAAACAAAAAAACTGGAATGTAGTGGTAGAGAACCGGCCTGGTGCAGGCGGAAGCGTGGGGCTGGGATCGGCAGCCAATGCAAAGCCCGATGGTTACACCATCGTATTGGGGCAGACCAGCAATTTGGCCATTTTGCCTACGTTGCAACCCAAAATCCAGTATGACCCGGTCAGCAGTTTCACTCCGGTTGCACTGGTAGCCGAAGCCCCATTGGTATTTGTCGGCCCCAAACAGGCTACGTATTCGAATGCCCGGCAATTTATCGAGCAGGTTAAGGCAGCGCCGCCAAATAGCATGAATTTTGGTATTCCGGGTATTGGCACGGTGGCGCATTTGACCTCGGTGCTGTTTCAGCAGAAATCAGGTATCAAGATTGAAAATATTCCCTACAAAGGCGCGTCCGACGGTATTCCTTCGCTGATTGGCAATCAAATTCAGGCGTATATGTCATCGGCGTCCACCTTAACTGGCGCGATTGAAGATAAGCAGATCAAGCCGCTGGGCGTCACCTCCCTGACCCGTATGAAGACCTTGCCCGATGTGCCGACGCTGGATGAGTCCGGCTTCAAGGGGTTTAACGCCACCACCTGGTTTGGCATTCTGGTTCCCGCGGCAACGCCAGATGAAATCGTGCAAGTGCTGGGACAGGCCATCAGGACCGCCATGGACGATAAAAAATTCCAGGCGCAGATCGAAAATTCCGGAGCGATGGTTGTTGACGGCGACCAGCGCGCCTTTGCTGAAAGAATAAAAACCGATACCGCGATGTGGGCCGATGTCATCAAGACCGCAAATATCACACTTAAGTAACAGGAGCAGGCAAGCGTCATGAAGTATTTACCATTTATCCGCAAGGACATTCGACGGCCCGATCCGGATCTGGTCAGGCGTGCTGCACAGTTTCAGGCAGCCATACTGGCCGACGTGGGCGGGCGTCGCGGCACATTGGGCGGCAGCATACAGCCGCGGGCTTCGGGAATGAAGGTTGCCGGACCGGCGTTTACGGTAGAAGTGCGTCCGGGTGACAATCTGATGTTTCATGCGGCACTGGCCATGGCGCAGCCCGGGGATGTCATTGTGGTCGAAGGCAAAGGCGACATGACTGCGGCGCTGTGCGGAACCATTATGGTTACCCAGGCACAGGCTGCAGGCCTGGCTGGCTTTGTCGTTGATGGCGCGACCCGGGACACCGAAGAAATTGCCGCAGGCAAGTTTCCGGTGTTTTCGGCAGGAACCAATCCCAATGGCCCGACCAAATCGCTTGGTGGGCGCATTAACTGGCCGGTGACGCTGGCTGGCACGACCGTGAACCCGGGTGATCTGATCGTGGGCGACGATGATGGTGTGGTTGTGGTGCCCCAGGAAAATATCGAAGCGTTACTGATTCTGGCAGAACAGAAAGTGCAAGCCGAAGCCAAACGGATTGCTCAAATTCTGGAGGGAAATCTTGGGGCGCCCTGGCTTGAGAATGCCCTGGTGCAGGCCGGTGTACTGCAGAAGGAGGATGCTCTGTGACTGCGGCCCGCCAAAAGATTCTGGTCACGGGCGCCGATCTGGCCGCCCAGGCGCTGCAGGTGCTGCAGGAATATGAAGTGATTTATACCGGTGCTTTGCCAACCGAGGCGCAGCTTATTGCACTTGTCAAAGCACATGATCCTGTTGGTATCATTGTGCGGTACGGCAAGATAACCAGAAGTGTCATCGAGCATGCGCGCGGTCTGAAGGTTATCTCCAAGCATGGCAGTGGCATTGATACGATCGACGTGGCAACGGCCAAAGACAATGGTATTGTTGTGTGCGCAGCCGCGGGCGCCAACGCTGCAGCGGTTGCCGAGCATGCACTGGCGTTGTTGCTGGCATGTGCGAAATCCATTGCGCAACAGAATGCGCGCATGCATGACGGCCATTGGGATAAGGCCAGGCACAAGAGTATTGAGCTGCGGAGCAAAACAATCGGTTTGATTGGATTGGGCAGCATCGGGCGCAAAATGGCCACGATGTGCCGGGCCATACAGCTCAATGTGATTGCCCATGATCCTTTTGTAACGCATGACGACAACCTTACCCTGGTGCCACTGGAGCAAATCTGGTCCGAAGCGGATTTCATTTCGCTGCACTGTCCGCTGACCGATGACAATCGTAATTTGATCAATAAAGTCACGCTGTCCGCATGTCGCAAGGGGGTAATTTTAATCAACACGGCCCGTGGCGGCCTGGTTGATGAAACGGCGCTGCTGGCTGCGGTGCGGTCCGGGCGGGTGTTTGCAGCCGGGCTCGACAGTTTTGCCCAGGAGCCGCCTGCCAACGATCATGCATTTTTTGGTGAGCCGCAAATTATCCTGAGTCCGCATATAGGCGGGGTGACCGGTCAGGCCTATATCGACATGGGTGTGGCGGCTGCAGAAAACCTGTTGCGCAGCCTTGTCGGTAGTGGGATTCAGAGTCGAAAACAAGAGACTGCATAGCGCGTGATTCGCATGACATCATCAAATGTATATAAACTGATGCCATGGTTTGTGTGGTGCACGTTACGGATGTCTTGACGTTGTTTATGCGTTGTGGGTATGTCGTCACATTGCACGAGATGAGCGGTCGCAGGCTGACGCCTGTATCTGTACAATTGATTGACAGGAGGGCTGGCGTCTTGAAGAATAAAAAAGATCTGGAAAAAGATGGCGAGAACGTGATTGCCGTGTCGCGCGCTATCGGCCTGCTTGAAAGTTTTCAGCCGGATGATGAGTATCTGTCGCTGCAGCAACTGAGCACCAGAAGCCAGTTGCATAAATCGACTGTGTTGCGCATCGCACGCACCCTGGCGCATCACCGCTATCTTGTGCAGCGCGAGGATGGCGCATGGCGCCTTGGGCCCGCGACCGGCTGGCTTGGCGCCAGATATCGTTCGTCTTTTGATGTCTCGGCCGCTGTGGAGCCGGTCTTGCAGGAGTTGTCGGCCTTGTCTTCGGAGAGTTCTACCTTTTTTGTGCAGGAAGGAGAGGCACGAATTTGCCTGTATCGCATCGAAGGTCCCCAGGCGATACGGTTTCATATCAGTGTGGGCCAGGTGCTGCCGCTGGACAAGGGGTCTCCAGGCAAGGTTATTCTTGCTTTTTCAGGAAAGCCCGGCCGGCAATACGATACCATTCGCCGCCAGGGCTACTATATTTCAATTGGCGAGCGCGACCAGGATGTGGCCAGCGTTTCTGCACCGGTGTACGGCGTCAACTGGAAATTGCTGGGAGCCATTAGTATTTCCGGACCCGCTAGCCGACTGTCCCGTGTCATTCTCAAAGGGTATGCCGAAACCCTGATCGCCAAAGCCAACCGATTGTCCCTGGCCCTTGGGGGCAAGCACAAGGGCCTGCCGGCCAGCGCACAGCGGACCACCTGGCACCCGTAGCTGCATGCGGTTTGCCATTGCCGGTATGACAATTGTGACGCCGTTGCAGGCAGTCGTCGTCGCCAGCGACGGTGCGGCGGCAAATACTTGTTAAAATCATTGCAATAGAACCCGTAATGACATTGAAACCGGCAGGTGCAAATGAAATACGTTGATTATTACAAGATCCTTGGTTTAGAGCGCAATGCGACCGAGGCACAGATCAAGAAGGCCTATCGCAGTCTGGCTCACAAATATCATCCCGATATCTCCAAAGAGCCCGATGCCGAGACTAAATTCAAAGAAGTGGCCGAGGCCTATGCCACGCTGAAAGACCCGGAAAAACGCGCGGCCTATGACAATCTTGGTCAGCATCGGCAGGGCGATGATTTTGTGCCGCCGCATCAGTGGCAACAGCATTTTCATGAATCATCAGATGATTTTTCAGATGTGGACCTGTCCGATCTGCTAAAGGCGTTTGCCGAGGCGCAGCGCGAAGGAGCGAGCAATTATGCCAATCGCGCGCGGCATGGAGAAACTTTTGAATTCACCATGCCTGTTACCCTGGAACAAATTTATAACGGCGCCGAAACAGAAATTTCCGTTGCGGTTCCCGATTATGACAGCCAGGGTCTGCTGCATCGTGTGCCGAAAACCTTTCGTATCCGCATGCCCAAAGGGGCGGCCGATGGCCAGCGCTTGCGCCTGGCTGGCAAGGGTGGGCAGGGCATGAATGGAGGCCCGCCCGGAGACTTGTTCGTTGTTATGAAGTTGCAACCGCATAAGCATTTCCAGGTGAACGGTAATGATCTGACGCTCGAGGTACCGTTGGCGCCATGGGAGGCGGTGCTGGGGGCCAGCGTAGAAATTCCCACGCTGGGCGGTGCGGTGGCGCTGACCATCCCGCCTGGCACTG
This sequence comes from Pseudomonadota bacterium, assembly GCA_023423975.1. Classification (GTDB taxonomy): domain Bacteria; phylum Pseudomonadota; class Gammaproteobacteria; order Burkholderiales; family Burkholderiaceae_B; genus Advenella. Next base: position 375,537 of record JAFAEO010000001.1, on the reverse strand, counting down.
TCGCGGGTCGTAAAATGCGCCTTTCCAAAAGAGGCCTGCCGGGCAGTGGCAACGTACAGGGCGACCTGTATGCAGTTATCACAATTGAAGTACCCGCTTCGGTGAGCGAGCGTGAGAAGGCGTTGTACACCGAACTGGCTGCCGCGTCCTCGGGCTTTGAGCCACGCAGGCAGCGTTTTACAGGAGGTCAATCATGAGCGTGCAGATTACTGAAACCATCTGGCTCAATCAGGATGAAGTGTGTTCGCTGCAGCATGTGGCGACTGTTTCTGGCTTGAGCGAAGCCGACATAATGGATCTGGTTGAGACCGGTGTGCTCTCGCCCGTAAGCGGACAAACCGGCTCGGGCATGTTTTATTCCGAATGTATTGTGGTGGCGCGCAAGGCGCGACGGTTGCGCGATGACTTTGACCTGAATGCCGACGCAGTAGCGCTGGTGCTCAATTTGCTGCGTCGGGTGGATGCGCTGGAATCCGAATTGCTGGCATTGCAGCCGGCTGCCAGGCGCGGTCATCCGCCAAAGTAACCATCACTGCAACGAGAAAAGGACGCGGCGATGGTCGGCTCCGCTGCGTTCTGCAGTGTTTAGTATTGATACCGCTCCTGGGAATAGGCGGAGCGGTGTTTTATGCAATAGTCCTTGAGCGACTGGATAAACCTCGTATCTACATCACGTTTGTGCCTGTCCTTCAGGCTGAATAAGGCGATGGGCGACAACGTCCACTGCAGCGACCAGGGGACTACGGCCACACCGGCAATGCGTACCAGTTCTTCGGCAATATCGTTGGGCACGATCGAGACCACATGATCTCGCGCAGCAATGATTTCACCGGTCAGCTTGGCTGACAGGCTTTCGATGAGCGGCTGCGGAGGCACTACGCCGGCACTCAGAAACATATCGGCCACCTGCTCGCGCAAGGGCGCCGGCGCCGGTTCAAGAATCCAGTCCAGTTCTGCCAGATGTCGCCAGTCAGCCCGGCGCTGGCCAAGCCGCGCCGCCAATTCGCGGTTGGTAATCAGGCGCGGCGACTGATAATAGAGCACTTCCTGCTGCAGTCCGGTCATATCCAGGGATGCCGACGCCCGTCCGATCACGAAATCCAGGGCGTGCTCCCTGAGCATCTTCATAAGGCTGCGGCTGGTTCCGTCATGTATGGTAACGGTCATCCGCTGGCGGTCGGGCAGGGTGCGCTCAAGCGCTGCAGACAGCATTTGTCCGGGAATAAACGGGATGGCGCCCACGTGCAGGTGGGCAACGCGACCGGCATTGACCGCTGTCATTTCACGGGAGAGCGCGCTCACGTCGTGCAACATGCTGCGGGCACGCGTAAGCAGTACCTTGCCCGCTGCTGTCGGCGTCATGCCACGCCCGGTGCGCTCAAACAGGGGCACGCCGAACATATCCTCCAACTCTGCCAGTGCATGGGTGACAGCCGGCTGGCTGGTACCCATTTGCTGGGCAACACGGGTCAGTGCGCCCAATTCTTCGATGTGAAGCAACAAGGTAAGATGGCGCATTTTCAGACGACCCGCGAGTCTGTGTTCAAGCGCATCGGCAGTAGGTGTGTTCAATTTTTAAGCAGATATAAGGTAATTGATATATCAGTATCATAATTGAAAATAATTTAGTTATGAAGAAAGCCTAAACTAGGTGCAAAATCAATTCTTCAGGAGGCTACCGCCATGAGTACTATCGATCGTCAATCCGCGCTGGATTATCACGAATTTCCCGTGCCAGGCAAAATTTCCATTACCGCTACCAAGCCGCTGGTCACCCAACGGGACCTGGGCCTGGCCTATACGCCTGGTGTGGCGGCTGCCTGTGAAGAAATCGTAGCTGACCCTCTCAATGCATTCCGCTATACCGCACGTGGCAATCTGGTGGGCGTCATTAGTAATGGCACCGCTGTGCTCGGCCTGGGAAATATCGGTGCGCTGGCTTCCAAGCCGGTTATGGAAGGCAAGGCCGTCCTGTTCAAGAAATTTGCCGGTCTGGATGTTTTTGATATTGAGATCAACGAAACTGATCCGGACAAGCTGGTGGAAATTATTGCGGGGCTTGAGGCCACTTTTGGCGGTATCAATCTGGAAGACATCAAGGCGCCGGAGTGTTTCGAGGTGGAGCGCAAACTGCGCGAGCGCATGAGTATTCCTGTTTTCCATGACGATCAGCATGGCACCGCGATTACCGTTGCGGCGGCCTTTATCAATGGCCTGATCGTGGTCGGCAAAGATATTACAAACGTGAAGGTGGTGTCGTCCGGAGCCGGCGCAGCAGCGCTGGCATGTCTGGATCTGATGGTGGATCTGGGTCTGCCGCTGGAAAATGTATTTGTGACGGATATCGACGGGGTGGTTTATGAAGGCCGTAACACGCCCATGGGCCCTGAAATGCAGCGCTTTGCGCAGAAGACCGAGCACCGTACGCTGGCCGATGTGATCGACGGCGCCGATGTATTCCTGGGCTTGTCCGCCGGTGGTGTGCTCAAGCCCGAAATGGTCAAAAGCATGGCAGCACGTCCGCTGATCCTGGCGCTGGCCAATCCGAACCCGGAAATCATGCCCGAAGTGGCATTGGCTGTGCGTGACGACGTGGTCATGGCCACCGGCCGCTCCGATTTTCCCAATCAGGTCAATAACGTACTGTGCTTCCCGTATATTTTCCGCGGCGCGCTGGATGTGGGCGCCACCACCATCACCCGTGAAATGGAAAAAGCCGCGGTTTATGCGATCGCCGGGCTGGCCAAAGAGGAAATCAGCGATGTGGTCGCTACTGCCTACGGTGGCTATGATTTGTCATTTGGCCCGGAATATCTGATTCCCAAGCCTTTCGATCCCCGTCTGATTGTCCGGGTGGCACCTGCTGTGGCCAAGGCGGCCATGGAAAGCGGTGTGGCAACACGCCCGCTGGATGATCTGGAGGCCTATGCCGAAAGGCTGCAGCAGTTTGTGTATCATTCCGGCGCTTTCATGAAGCCGCTGTTTGCCTCGGCCAAACAGATTGTCCGCGACGGCGGCAAGGCGCGCATTGTCTTTACCGAAGGCGAAGACGAGCGTGTATTGCGTGCGGTGCAGGTTGTGGTCGATGAAAAGCTGGCGCGTCCGATCCTGGTGGGGCGTCCTTCTGTCCTGCTGGCCCGCATTGAAAAATATGGACTGCGTCTGAAACTGGGCGAGGACGTAGAGGTAACCAATCCGGAATTTGACTCTCGCTTTCATCAGTACTGGACCAAATACTGGGAAGTCATGTGCCGCAGTGGTATCACAAAGGAAATGGCGCGCGTGGAAATGCGCCGCCGCCTGACCCTGATCGGCGCCATGATGGTTCATGTCGGCGATGCCGATGGCATGATTTGCGGCACGGTAGGCTCCTATCATGACCATTTGCGTTTCGTTGACCAGATGATCGGTAAAAAACCAGGCACAACTTCGTACGCAGCCATGAATATTCTGCTGCTGGATCAGCGCATGGTGGCCCTGGTCGATACCCACATCAATGATGATCCTACCGCCGAACAGATTGCCGAGTACACCCTGGCTGCGGCCAAGGTACTGGCGCAGATGGACGTTGTGCCCAAGGTCGCACTGCTGTCGCGATCCAATTTCGGCTCGGGCAGTTCAGCTTCTGGAGACAAGATGCGGCGTGCGCTCGAGCTGGTGCGGGCACAGGATCCGGAGCTGGAAATTGACGGTGAAATGCATGGCGACTGCGCATTGAATGAAGTGCTGCGCGAGCGCATTCTGCCTTCATCGACATTGAAAGGATCAGCCAACCTGCTGGTCTGCCCCAATGTTGATTCGGGCAATATTGCCTATAACCTGCTCAAAACCGTGGCCGGGGGCAACGTGGCGGTCGGACCGTTCCTGTTGGGTGTGAATGCGCCAGTGCACATCCTGACCTCAAGTTCTACTGTTCGACGCATCGTTAATATGGCTGCGCTGACGGTTATTGACGCGAATCGCGTCGAGAGCTGATCGCCCTGGCCGTCTCCTGCAATATTTCATCTGTGTGCTCCCCAAGATTGGGGGCATGCCGGTAAATGGACGGCTGGGTGCGCGAATAGGTGCCCAAGGGTGCAACCGTTCGCAAGCGACCTTCCGTAGGATGGTCAAGCTCGACAATCTGCTGGACCGCCTTCAGATGCGGGTCGTCCAGCAGATCGCCAACCGCGTATAGCGGAGCCACCGGAATATCCGCCTGGCCCAGCGCTTCAAGCCAGTGGGCCGTACTACGCGTGCGCAGGGTGTCTTCAATAAAGCCGTATACTTGGTTAACATGCACGCCACGTGAGGCGATGGTGGCAAAGGGCGAGTCTGCCTGCAGCAGGTCCTGTCGGTTCAGCAGCCCCAGAAAATTCTGCCAGTGCCTGTCAGTATGGATCACGGTGCAGATATAACCGTCAAGTGTCATATAGGGCTTGCGCGATTCGGTCAGAAGCCGCGCGTATCCCATTTCGCCTTTTGGCGGCACGAAAGTAGCGCCGCCGAAATGATCGCCCAGTACAAATTGCGCCATCCCCTCGAACATGGGAATTTCTATCGATTGGCCTTGTCCGGAGCTTCTGCTTTCCAGGACACCTGCCAGGCAGGCAATGGCAACCTGCATGCCAATAATTTTGTCGGCCATGGTCAGTGGTACATAACGTGGCGGCTCACCAGTGTGTTGCTGGTATAGTGCTGCAATGCCCGTCATGCCCTGGATCAGGTCGTCGTATGCCGGTTTGCCTGCATAGGGGCCGGCGTTGCCAAACCCATAGGTGCCTGCGTAGACAATGTGCGGATTGACGGCGCGGACCGCATCGTAGGACAGGCCCAGTCTGGCCATCGCCTGTGGGCGAACGTTATATAGGAAAACGTCTGCGGTGGCGGCAATGTCCAGGCAAGCCTGGCGGCCATCATCGGTTTTCAGGTCCAGTACGATCGAGCGCTTGTTCCGGTTCAATTGCAGGAAATTGGCGCCCATTCCTTTATTGTTTCTGTGACCCATGTTCCGGGTGGTGTCACCTGCCGGGGATTCTATTTTGATGACATCTGCGCCAAGGTCCGCCAGCAACTGCGTGGCAAAGGGGCCCATGACCACAGAGGTCAGGTCGGCAATGCGAATGCCCTTGAGCGGGCCGTTGGGTGTGTGGTTGTCCAATTGATTGTCCGATTGATTGTTCAATAGGGGTTTCATGCTGGCTGTGGCGCTATCGCTGTCGCTTTGACGACCACTCATGCTGTAAACAATGTTCTGATATTGGCAACGTCCGGCAGATGATTTAGTGCCTGGTAAAGTTGCTGGGCGCGACTGCGGTCCAGGCCTGCCTGCGGCGCAGTCAATGCAGCGCTATTGTCTGTGCGCGCACCGGCGTCTTCACGTACGTCCCTGACTGAGTCCCCAACTGAGCGTCCAATAGCCACGCAATCCATGAATTTTTCCTGTAACTGCTGCTGCGTCAGGGGCAGACGTGCATGGCCGCTGGGATAGCGTATTGGTCCTGAATCCAGAACGGTGCCGTTTTTCAACGTCACTGAGAGCCGGTCGGTGATGGAGAAAGCAGGGTCTGCAGGATCCGGGTCATCAATGGCATGGACGCTGATTTTCGGATAGATAGCCTGCAACTGTGCATGGCTCACAAATGCGTCGGACAGTTCGGCCAGACCTACTTTGCCCGCCAGCAAAGCGGCGGCGATCGCAAATTCCAAACTGAATTTGGCTTCCAGTTTGGTTGCCGGTCTCCGGTTGCGCAGCATGGAAGCTTGCGGGCGTCCGATAGTGGCATCGATCGAAACGATGGCGTCTGGTGTCAGCTCGTGTTGCTGCACCAGTGCAAGCATGCCGTCGATAATGCGATGGCTGGAATAGCAAACGGGATAGCGTTTGATATTAAGACCGGACTCGGTAATATGCAAGGTTCGGCCCAGCGTTACCGCTTCGTTTACATTGATGCGGCCGCCTGGCGAAAGGGCGTTCAAAAACCCCGCTTTGTGTTCAAAAACGTCGGCGCAGGCGGTCATGCCCAGCCTGGCCAGTTGCACTGCTTCCACCGCGTTGGCAGCGGCACGCCCTGCGTGATACGGCTTGGTCATGGTGCCGAAATTGGCAACCAGCCCACTTGCCATGCTGGCGGCGATGCCCAGCGCCATGGTGGTGGTTTGCCTATCCATCCGGTACAAATAGGCCAGCGCCCCGGCGGCGGCAACGGTCCCGAATACTGCAGTGGGGTGCCAGCCTTTGAGATGATAGGGATCCGCCTCACGGCCAAACAGCTCTGCCCAAATTTCGTAACCAATAATATAGGCATTGAGCACCTCTTTGCCGCTGCTAGACAACTCCCAGGCGGCGGTAATCACACTTGGCATAAGTACAGTGCTTGGATGCGCTGACATGGCTACGTCATCATAATCGAGCGCATGGCTGGCTGCTGCCCAAAGGCAGGCGGCATCGGTATGCCGAAAATAGGCACCCAGAAAGGGCACGGGGATCGGCGAGTCGGCCTGGGCGCTCGTGGTCCCCGTAAAGTGGCGCCCCAGAATATGCACCAGCGGTTCATGGGCGCCGGCAAACATGCAGCCCATACAGTCGATCATCCCCGTTGTTGCCAACTGATAGGCATGCGGCGGTACCGTGCTTTGGTCAAAGGTGTGAATATAGCGGGCAATGTCATGCGTCAGTGTGTTCAATTATTATCCCCTGAAAACCGGCTTGCGTTTCTCATTGAATGCCTTGACCCCTTCATGCCGGTCTTCGGTGTCGATCAGCTGGTTATAGGCCTCGACTTCGAAACGGTATGCCGTACGCAATTCCATTTGCCCGCCGTAACGAACCGATTTTTTGATCTGGCGCACCGAAAGCGGGGCATTGCCGGCAATGCATGCCGCAGTTTCCAGGGCCTGTTCCAGCGTTTGTTCCGGCTCGCATACTTTATTGAGCAACCCCCATTGCAACGCATCGTTGCAATCAAATGGACGTCCGGTCATCAGGATCTCTTTGGCCCTGCGATCGCCCACAGCTCGTGGCAGATTCTGGGTGCCGCCGGCGCCAGGCATGATGCCAAGCGTGACTTCGGTCAGGGCAAAGCGCGCGGTCTTGCTGGCATAGATGAAGTCGCAGCACATGGCCATTTCCAGGCCACCGGCGTACGCATGCCCATTGACCGCTGCAATCACCGGATAAGGAAGATCGACCAGGGTCCAGTACATGCGCTCGAACAACTCATGCTGTCGTTGCCATTGCGCTTTGCTCATGCCATTGCGCTCCTTCAGATCTCCGCCCGCACAGAAGATCCGGTCGCCCGCGCCGGTCAGGACGACACAGCGTACAGGTCCCGGATCTGCGATCAGGCGGTTCCACAGATCAAGCAGCTCTTCTCCCATTTGGGTGTTCAGGGCGTTGGCCACCTCGGGCCGGTTCAGTGTGATCAACAGAATGTGATCTGACTTGATTGCGGTCGTGATCGTGGCATATTCGGGCAGCGCGAACATCGGGTTGTCTCCTGTCGATGGGCCTGTTGTTATAGAGAGTAAATATACGGCAATTGTACGTACATTGTAAGTAATTCAATTTCAAATGCAATAGACAAATCTGATATTGCAGATATAATTGTACGTACATTATGAATGACAGTTACCTGCACAACGCAGGCATGGCTGTGCTGCTGCGGGCGGTAAAGCTGTAGCTTACGGCGTGCGCCATGCAGGACAGGAAAGTTAACCCAGACAGGACACATGACAAAACGCCTCCCGCGCTATGCCTGGCTTCATCAGACGTTGCTCAATGATATTGAGAGCGGGCGGTATGGCGTGGGCACGCAATTGCCAACGGAACATCAACTTTGTCATATTTATGGCGTGAGCCGGCATACGGTGCGGGAAGCAACCCGCCGCCTGGCGCAGGCCGGGCTGATTACGCGGACAGCAGGTTCCGGCACCGTGGTCATTGCCAGCCGACCCGTTGCTGCAGAGCCTGTCTTTGTATCTGCTTTCGGCTCTTTGCAGGACCTGATGCGATATACAGAGCAGACCCGACTGGAAGTATTGGGTGAACAGATCGTCACCCTGGACCCGCATGAAGCGGCAAGGTTGCATGTGCCGGTCGGGATGCAACTGCTTATGCTGCATACCAATCGCCGGCTGGTACGGGACGGCACCGTGATTTCGTATACCCGTGTTTATTTGCCACGGGCGTTTGCCGGTGTGCGGGACCAGCTAAAAGGCAATCATCCCAGCGTGTTCAGTATTCTGCAGTCCGAATATGGCCAGCAAATCCATAAAGTGAGCCAGCAAGTGGTCGCCGAAAGGGTACCGGAGTCGGCAACAGGCCTGGTCGATTGCAAGCCTGGTGATATGGCGCTTGGAATATTAAGAGTGTATTTTGATAACGCCGGCCGGCTTCTGACAGCATCCGATAATTTTTATATCCCAGACCGGTTCAGCCTGATGGCCACCTGGGAACGATCGTGAAATCGATACCTTGCCCCACGCGGTTGAAGTGCCAACACAAAGTGCCAAGACAATAAGCACCTGAGACAACAATGTTATAAACGGAGACATAAATGAGAAAACTGCCCGCGCTATTGCTGACCCTGCTTGCCCTATTGCCTGTGGGTGCTCATGCCGCGTACCCCGAAAAAAGTGTACACATTACGATTCCCTATCCGAGTGGCCAGACCACCGATATTATCGGACGACTGCTGGCCGAGCAGTTGTCGAAGCATTTGAAACAACCTTTTGTCGTGGAAAACAAGGGGGGTGCGGGTGGCATCATTGGTCTGGAGGCGGCAAAACGCGAAAAACCGGATGGCTATCGGCTGCTGATCGGGGCTTCCGGGCCACTGGCTATCAACCCTTCGCTGTACACCAATCTGCCGTATGACACGCTCAAGGACTTCAGGGCAGTGGGGCTGGTTTCCAAAGTGCCGCTTTTTCTGGTAACGCGCAAGGATTTTCCGGCCAATACGGTGCCCGAGCTCATCAGTTATCTGAAACAGAATGACGGCAAGATCAACTACGGTTCTGGCGGCGTTGGCCTGACCAATCATCTGACGATGGAAATGTTCAAGCACCAGACTGCACTGAACTTGTTGCACGTGCCTTATCGCGGTGCGACTGCGGCCGTTGCAGGTCTGGTCGGGGGCGATACCTCGGTCATGTTTGAAGCGGCGCCGGCGATCAAGCCCCTGGTTCAGGATGGTCGCCTTAAAGTGTTCGGCGTGGCAAATAAAAGCGGGTCCCAGGCCTTTGCCGGCGTAAAGCCGTTGGCCGAACTGGGCGTGCCTGGTTTTGATGCAACTGCCTGGATCGCGCTGCTTGCGCCTGCCGGTACCCCGGACGATACGGTGCAGGTGTTGAACGATGCCATGCAAAAAATCCTGCGCGATCCGCAATTGAAAACTAAACTGGCAACCATCGGCAATGAAGTCTTCATCGCCTCGCCGCAGGACAGTCAGGCATTTATTGAAAAAGAAATTAAATTCTGGGGCGAGGCTGCAAAGGCATCTGGCGTGAAACCCAGTAAACTATAAAGCACCAATGATCGTATAGCATTGTCGCCACCGGTCATGGCCAGATAATACGCTACTCATCCTGAGTTGGTATGCTGGCTGTGATTTTTGCCTGCGAGGGGCATGCAATAGCAACGGATACGGCGCGACGGTCATGGCGCGCCAGTAGACATGTGCGCGGGCATCATGCTGCAAATTCACTATTGAGGTAATGAGCAATCCGGGCCAAAGAACGTACACGTTTGCTGGCGTGTTCAAGCCCAAATGTAAGTGCCGATTGCTCTTGCCGTTCTGACTGGATCAGGAGGATCATCATGTTGGAAAAAAGCGCCGTTATTCCCTGTCTGCGGTACAAGGATGCGCCCGCAGCGATTCGTTTTTTGTGCGAGGCATTTGGGTTTACCCGCCATGCGGTCTACACAGACGAAAAAGACCCGAATATCGTTCATCACGCCCAACTGGTTATTGGCAATAATATGATCATGCTGGGCAGTGATCGGGAGTCGCCAACCAAGGATCTATATCACTGGCTGACACCCGACGAAGCGCGTGGCATCACCATGTGCATTTGCATGCGTGTTGATGACCCTGATGCCCATGCTGAGCATGCTGCCAGGTGTGGCGCCATTATTATCCAGCCGCCTTACGATAACCAAGGCTACCCGGGGCGTTCCTATGACGCCAAAGACATGGAAGGCAACATCTGGAATTTCACCAGTTATGATCCGTGGCAGCCGTTGTGAACGTGCCGCGCTAACACAAGCGCAATAAGGAATTCACAATCCGATACATCATTTTGTCGTAAACCGGGTGGCCGGCTATTGTCTATAGCGCCGATCTACAGTAAAACCATGGCTTGGGAGCCTGTCAGCATAAAGATAATATGACCGAAGAAACGGCAGACAACCGGCTGACCTATGCGGCATTTATCAGTTACAGCCACGCTGATAACAGACAGGAGGGGCGCAAATGGGCAGACTGGCTGCATCACGAACTGGAAACTTACGAGGTGCCTGCCGACCTGGTGGGTAGACCCAATCGCGCCGGCAAGCCTATTGCGGCGCAGATCTACCCGGTTTTTCAGGATGAAAAGGAACTGTCGGCTAGCGCCAGTTTGTCCTCGGCGCTGACTGCAGCGCTTGACGCCTCATCCTATCTAGTCTACCTGAGCTCACCACAATCGGCCCGTTCTGTTTATGTAAGCGAAGAGTTGCGCCGTTTCAAACAAACCGGCAAGGGCGATCGGATTATTGCGCTGATTCTAGCCGGGGAACCGGAATACGGCACAGAGTCTTCTGCGCAGCAGTGTTTTCCGGAAGTGCTGCGTTATCGTGTAGATGAGTCCGGCAATATCGATCACAGCGTAAATCAGGAGCCTATCGCAGCGGACGTTCGTCTGCCCGGTACGCAGGACCAGGGTTTTACGACGCCCGAAGCCTACAGGCAGTCTTTGCAGGGCGACCGAACCCTGTCCAGAAAGGAAGTGGAGCGTCGCGTTCAGGCGTACAAGGATCGTCTTGATTTGGCCAAGCTCAAGATTATTGCGGGTGTGCTTGACGTGCCGCTGGGCGACCTGACCCAGCGCGATCAGGCCTATCAGCTGGCCAAGGCCAGGCAACGCACGAAGATTGTCAAGCGGATTGCGGTTGTGATCGGGGTGCTGGCCGTCATGGCAATGGCGCTGGGTGTATATGCCTGGACAGAACGCAATGCCGCGCAAACCATGCTGTCGCGCTCATTGTTTTTGTCTGGCCTGAACAAGATTGATCAGAAGGAAGTGGGAGAGGGTGCTGCGTATATGGCGGCCGCTGCCCGCTATGGTAATGAACGGACCGCGCTATACCTGCAATCGATGCTGATGCGCCAGAACGGCATGACGCCGATGCCCAGACTGGATTCAACACCCGTGTTCAGCCCCGACGGCCATTGGATCGCGGCACTTAATGCGACATCCAACGAGCAGCGAGGCCTGCAGATATGGGATGCATACGCGCAGAAACTGCATGCCATAGTGACTGACGCCAAAGCCAACGCTTTCTCGAAACTGGCGTTTGACGGCCAGAACGCGCTGTATTTTATGACTGCGGACAACACGATAGAAAAGTGGCAGGATGGTAAGCCGCAAGAGACGGTTTATAAAGCGCCCGACGATTTGCGTATCGTCTCCTTTGCGCCAGGTGCGGATGGCAAGTGGCTCGTGATACAGGGCTGGCATGTCGTCGACGGCAAGATGCAGTACATCAAATCACTGCTCTTCAATACGCAAGACCGACTGACGGTAATTGACCAGGTTCCGGTGCGACAACACGAGGGCGGCAACACTCAACGCTACCTGTTTGCTCCGCAGGGCAACGCCATTGCATTTCACGAGACCGAGGATAATGACAACCGTGTGCGCGTGTATCCCATGGATGCTGACGCAAAACTGCAGCAGGCCAGGGATTATGTGGTGCCGGGCGGGATTATCTGGGTAAGGTTCAGCCCGGATGCACGTCATGTTTTTGTGCGTGCGGCCAACGGCCTGTATCACATCGACTTGCGGCGCGACGATAGCCAGATCGCCAAAGTTGCTGGCCAGCTGATTCCAGACGATATTTATTTCAACGAAGATGGCAGGTCTTTTGTCGTGGTCTGGCAGAGTAACTACACTGTGTACGATATCGACAACAACACGCCGGTGACCTCCGGTAACGCCGGTGTCAGCCTTTCGGCCATGCTGCGTGATGACGTAGCCAATGTGTCTCCTGACCTCACACAACGTGTGGAGAATCAGGAAGGAATATTTTTTCTGGTCACTGATCTGGCGCCGCCATTATTGCGTTCGCAATTGAATCTAGGCCCGGATCTGATGTCTTTTCGCGCCATGCCAGATGGCAAAGGCGTTGTGCTTTTGAAAAAAGATAGTCATAACCTGCAGTACGCAGCGCTGGGAGGCAACAGCAAACTCAGAGATTTCATACGCACGCCGGAGCAAATTGACCGCTTTGGCGTTGCCAGCGAACAGGACTATGTCTACACCATTTCCGAACCCAGGCAGGGTATGAGTACATTGCGGTTTTATCGTGCCACAACAGGTAAGCCGATGGGCAAGCCCTTATCAGTCAGAGGCGTGATATCGTTCAGCCATGATGGGAGCACGGTGTCCTCCCGAATTGACGACGAGAAAATGGCAATCTGGGAAATAGAGACAGGAAACCGTAAGCAGACTTTTGGCTTGCGTAAAAACGAGAAATATAAACTGTCTGCCGACTTGTCGACCATCCTGGTTCTGGAGTCGCCAAACAAGTGGCGGGTGCAGCAGGTTGCCACCGGGGAGATACTGCACCGGGAGCAGACCGAGCTCAAGGGCGCCTATTTCACGCCAGACAATAAATACCTGCTGGCTTTTTTCAACGGCATGGCCCAGCTGTATGATCTGAAAGATTTTGTCAGCCACCTCACGCTGCCTACCGCGGGAGATTCACCGAAGGCCGAATTGAGCCCGGACGGCAATATGCTTGCCATGGCCGAAGACAATAAATATATTCGCTTGTGGAACCTGGATCGCAAGCAGGCTGTTGGGCAGAAAATCAGAAATGATGCGGCAGGCGGTTATTTGAAATTTTCCCGGGACGGCCAGCTGCTTTTTGCTTCCGATCCGCTGGAGCTACGCAGTGACAAGGGCATTGCCATGTATGACACTCAGACCGGGATGCCGGTTGTGATGCCATTTGCCATCAGTCGGATAGACGACGTTGTGTTGTTGCCTAATGGCAAGGACATCGTCACGCTGGACACACGCAGCCGTCAGTCAATACTGAATGTGTGGGCGGTGCCTGATGCCTTGCTTGGGCCGGTGCAGGAGCTGGCAGATCAAAGTGAAATCTACTTTGGCAAAAAATATGACAACGACGCCGCGGCCGTCGTAGACGCGCCCAGTGTGGCGCAGCGTCCTGAGTCATGGTTCTTTCAGGATCCGTACAATCGCCCTTTGGTGCCCGATTCCACCGTGCCGCTGACGGCTTATATCGAAAAACAACTTCCCATCCGTAATCTGGATCAGTTGCGCCTGATCTACAACTATTGGCGCTTTCATCCGCAAGCGCGGGCTGCGCTTGCCGTGTATTTCAGTCAGAATAAGCACACCGCATTTGTAGCCAATAACCTGATACGCATGACTCAACTGCAGCTTCATCGGGTAAAGGATGAAAGTGTCAGGAAGAAAACCGTGACGCTGCTTGAGCAGGCGCAGAAAAACGTGCAGGAGCATCCATAAATGAAATTATCGCGCCGTACAAAAAGCATTCTGGTCATGCTGGGTGGGCTTGCCGTCATCGTGTTGACCTGGAACGGCCTGGGACAGCATTACCCACAAATCAATGAATGGCTCTATCTGCCCGAAAGACTATATCGCACCTTGCGAACGCTGATGGGATCGGACCCGGTATCGTCTTCTTTGCCGCCGGAAAACCTGCCATGGCAACTGACATTGGTCAAAATCGTGGTGACGCTGGCGCTGCTGGCAGGGATGTACCGGATCGCCCAGAAGCTTTTTGTTGAGTACTACACCCAATTTCGGCTACTGTTCAGACGCAACCAGGTGCTGGTGATTGGCATTAACCAAAAAGGCCGGGCATTGCTGGGCGACCTGAAGCGCGCTCATGATACAACGGGGGTGGCCATTGAGCTGGATGCAGATCACTGTAATGCGGGAGCACTGCGGCGTGATGGCCATCTTGTATATTTCGGCGATGGTACGCAAAGCACGGTACTTCAGGACGCCGGTATTCGCAGCGCGCGATTCATGATTTGTTTTCTGGATAAAGAGCAGACTACCATCAATGTGGTGCGGGCACTGCATCAGATTACGCAAAAGCACCCAGGCAAATATCAGGTACGCTGTTTCTTGCATATAGGCAATGCCAAGGTAAGCACCATGCTGCAGCAATCAGACTATTTTGAAGATGAAAAGAAAAACGGCATTGATTTGCGTTTTTTCAATCACCATCAGATGATTGCCCGGCAGTTCTTTGCACGACTTGCTTATGATTATGCCCAGCCATTGCGCGATCCGAATGCGGCCTTTCGGCTGATTGTCTTTGGTGCCGGAGAGACGGCCAAAGCCTTGCTGGTGCAGGCGCTGCAGGTGATGCATACGATTAATCCGGCTTCGCCCGACATTATTGTGTACGGCGCAGACGCCGAGCAGGCAGGCAGGCAACTGGCTGCCGAGTATCCTGGCGCCGCAATGGTGGCGTCCATCAAATATATGCCATTTGATGGCGCATATGATCATATTTTGAACGAGTTCGTCATTGATCCGCCGGCTCATCTTGTCCCCGTGGTGATTGCTGCATTTGACGACGATTCGGCCAATCTCAAACTATCACTGGAAATATTGCACGCGACGCCCGCAGCTGCGTTTCGCGTGTTCGCCTTGAATTATCACAATGATGGCCTGAATGCGCTACTCAAGTCGCGGCAGAGCAGATTGAATCGCCTGACCTTTTTTGGCAGTCTGGAATCGGTGTGCCAGGTGGAGCTGATTACGCAGGAGCGGCTGGACGTCACGGCGCGCAGCATTCACGAAGACTATCTGCAGCAACTTGCGCCACAGCAAGGGTCTCTGAGCGAAAGCGAAGCTTATAAGCAATCGTGGGATCGGTTGGGTGAACAGGCCAAGGACGCGAATCGTGCGCAGGCGGATCATATTGCCTACAAACTGGCTATGTGCGGAAAACTGGCGCTAACACAGGAGCAGGGGGCGGGTGCGCAGGACGCGCTCTCATTTACCGCCGATGAGGTGGAGATGCTCGCACAGGTGGAGCATACCCGCTGGATGGCGCAACGCTACCTGGCGGGCTGGCGCTACGGCGCCCAGCGTGATGACCAGCGACGCTTGCATCCTTCTTTGCTGGAATGGGCAATGCTTCCCGAGGCCGAAAAACAGAAGGACCGGGACGTTGTATTGCGCATTCCATTCCTCATGCAAGGCAACGTCGCCAAACCGGCCGTTTGAGCCTGCTCATGGCGTGTCTGAGCCGCGCTTTCGGTGTATATTGTGCCAGTTCCCAGTGAGTGGCGATGAGCCCGCTTTACTGTGGCCCGATGGTGTCGCGGCATTGGTCCGCAGCCTTTTGACGGTTGTCCTGCGACACCGTCGTCAACGATGGTAAGCATAAGTTGTGGTAACCGATAATTCAGAAGTAAAGACGCCTGCGCTACTGCAGGCCAGAAATCTCAGTCGCAAAGACCCTTTAAACGGTCAAATATTGCTGCATCCGGCGCACTGCACGGTCGGGCGCGGCGATCGCATCGTGCTGTCCGGCGCCTCGGGGTCCGGCAAAAGTGTATTCGTACGAACCCTGGCCTTGCTGGACAAGCCCGATGCCGGCGAACTGATCCTGCACGGCAAGCCGGTGCAACCGGCCGACGCTTGTCGCTACCGGGCTCAGGTTGCCTATATCCGGCAAAGCCCGGTGTTGCTGCACACCAGCGTTGAAGGCAATCTGACCTTCCCTTTCGGACTTGCCGTGAATCGGGATAAAAAGTACGACCGGCAGAAAATTGAACGGTTTCTGCACGCCATTGACCGTCCCGGCGCCTTTCTGGCCAAGGATTCGGACACGCTATCGGGTGGAGAGAAGCAACTGGTGTGCCTGTTGCGCGTCTTGCAGCTCGATCCCTGTCTTTTGCTGCTGGATGAGCCTACCTCGGCGCTGGATGAGTCTACGGCGCAACTGGTGGAAAAGCTGATTGAGCATTGGATGCAAGTCAACAACCACCAGACTGCGACGCTGTGGATCAGTCACGATGAACAGCAACAGGCTCGGGTAGGGAATCGCGTATGGCACATGAATAGTGGTCGGCTCACGACCGATGAAATAGCAGGAAGGCAAGCATGAATCTTGAATATATGGAAATATCGATCGGGGAAATCGGTCTGGCGGCATTGCTTATCCTGGCCAACGGTTTGATTTCATTGCTGTTGCGGTTAAAGCTGGAAAGGCAATTGTTGATTGCCTCTGTAAGGATGGTAGTGCAGCTATTTGCCATCGGCCTGATTCTCAAATGGGTGTTTGCTGCTGATAAATGGTATATCGTGCTGGCAATCATGACTGTGATGACCGTGATTGCCGGGCTTGCGGCCAGAAACCGCAGTCGCATTCGTTACCGGGGCATGCAATTTGATGCCCTGTTTTCAATCTGGATACCGTCGTGGCTGATCATGGCCATTGGTCTGGTATTGATCATGCGTATACAGCCCTGGTATTCCCCTCAATATGTGATTCCAGTGCTGGGCATGATCATGGGCAATACCCTGACCGGCGTGTCGCTGGGGCTGGATCGCATTACCAGTGAACTGACGCAGCGGCGTGATCATGTAGAGATGATGCTCTCGCTTGGCGCCAGCGGCTGGGAGGCCTATCGCGAAGCGGCGCAGACGGCGGTGCGGGCAGGGATGGTGCCCACCATCAACAGCATGATGGTGATCGGGCTGGTCAGCCTGCCGGGCATGATGACCGGCCAGATCCTGGCGGGACAGGATCCCGAGCAGGCCATCCGTTACCAGATCCTGCTGATGTTTCTGCTGACCGCCTCTTCGGCTATCGCATGCGTGCTGGCTATTTTACTGGTCTATCGGCGCGTGTTCAGCCCGCAACATAATTTCCTGTATTGGAAATTGCACGAGTCTGCCTAGCGATTGCATATGTGTTCAGGGTAGCTGCAGCGGGCGCAGACATGTCGGTAATCAGGCAGGCCTGCGCGCTTAGGTGCGTCGGTTTTGGTTGCCAGGAACGCCCATGTGCAGATACTGGTAGTGTGTTGAAGGGTGGATGAACAATCATGGCTTGAAAAGAACGACTACATTAAGGGCTACGCCTTAAGAACCACCATCTAGAGGCCAGCCTTGACGGCCACTTGTGGCACGGTCCACGGATTAGGCCGGATCAATCCGACCGCAGATTCGGCTCTTGTGCCCCGGCGCTTTCCTTTATACTGTTGCGCATCAGCGCCATCCCGGCAAAGTGTACCTGTTCCGTATTTTTAGTTACGAATGACAAAAAATAAATCTCCAGACGACGATGTGCTTAACGTTAAATCAGTGGGTAAGGCCTTTGATGTACTCGAATGTTTCAGGCATACCAGCCTGAGCGAAAGCGAGCTCAGTCTCATGGACATTGCCAGACTGACGGGGTTTGACAAAAGCACGACACAGCGATTTGTCCATTCATTGCTGATGGCAGGATACCTGAGCAAGAATGAGAGTAATCGTCGATATTCCCTGAGTCTTAAGGTACTGGATCTGGCCTATCATTTTCTGAGCAATAACAGTTTTGTCGAGCTTGCCAATCCCTATCTGATTGAGTTGTGCCGCGTGACCGAGTGTCGTGTCAGCCTAAGCTTGATCGATGATATTGATATGGTGTACGCCATCAGGCATCAGGTGCGCCCCGATTATTATTCGTCTTCACTGCTCGGCAAGCGTTTGCCTATTTATTGCAGCAGTGGCGGCCGCTCGGTTCTGGCCCATTTAAGCGAGGAACAGCGGCGCGATATTCTGTCCCGTTCGACACTGCAGGCATTTACCAACAAGACGCAGATCAATGTGCAGGATATTCTCTACGAAGTCGAACTGGCTAAAGAGAAGGGTTATGCACGAACGGTTGAACAAGTCATGTACGGTGAAGTCGGATTAGGCGCAGCGATCCTGGATCGCAACGGTGTGCCAGTGGCGGCAATCCACCTGATCGGCAATCTGGCCGAATGGGAGCCCGATGCTTTCGAGGCCAGGTTTGCCTCCACGTTGCTGGAAACCGTTCAGCGCATCAGCAGGCGTTAGGACGCCATTCATTCTCCCTTCACCCCATTCCCCCGGGCGCGTTCACGTTTTGAATGTGCCCGCTCCGGCGATCTCATTTTTCACCGTCTGCAGGAACCCTTTGTCTGAGGCTGCAATGACCGCTGCGCGCTTGCACTGCCTCTGCCTGTTTTGCCATTGTCGCCAGATACCCGGGCCAGATCAGGGTAAGCACTAGGTAAAAAGGCATATCCGTTAAAAATTGCCTGTGATAATATTAAATACTAAGTATTGCATAGTAATAATAGATATTTAAACAGGCATTAAAATGACGACCCCGACTTTGACAGACACCCACGCACAAGTTCAGCAATGGCTGGATGAACAGCATGACGCCATGATGGCGCTCTTTGAAGCCATCGTAAATATTGATTCAAATTCCTATGATAAGGATGGAATCATTAATGTATTCAAACGACTGGAACAGTTCTTTAAGGAACACGGTGTTGCGGTTCAATGGCATGAGCACGAAAATATCAAGAATGCGATATCGGTGCATATCCCGGCGTCTGTCGACAATACCGGGGGCAAGCCGATTATGCTCATGGGCCATTGCGATACGGTCTATCCGAAAGGTGAAACGCAGCGGCGCCCTTTTCGTTTGCAAGACAATATTGCTTACGGCCCAGGCGTAGCGGATATGAAAGCGGGTATCGCAATGAACGCATTTATTCTTGCGGCATATGCCAAATTCGGTGGCGCTCACGTGCCGCTGTTCGGCCTGTTTACCAATGACGAGGAGATCGGCTCGCCTACCTCCAAGTTTGTCATCGAAGAGTTCGCGCGTAAAACAGGAACCGTTTTTAATGCCGAGCCTGGTCGGGCCAACGGTGACGTGGTTACCGGTCGCAAGGGCGGTATATTCCTGGAGCTGGAGGTTACCGGCAAGGCGGCCCATTCAGGAGCCAATTTTGCAGAGGGTATCAGCGCTATCAGCGAGATCGCCCACAAGACAATTCATTTGGACAAACTGACCGATATTCAAAAGGGCGTGACCGTCAATGTCGGTCTGATTTCCGGCGGGCAATCTGTTAATACGAGCGCGCCCAGCGCAAAATGCTCCATTGATGTTCGGGTGTTCACGCTGCAGGAGCGTGATGAGATCCTCAAAGAAATCGACCAGATCGTCAATACCTCTTTCGTGCCAGGTACAACCGCAAGTCTTCGCATCATCGGGGAGTTCCGGCCATTTGTTAAAACTGACGCATCCCAGGCCTTGTTTGAGCTGTATAGCAAATCCCTGGGTGAGCTTGGCCACAGCACGGGCGAGCAGTTCAGCGGCGGCTGTGCCGATTCGGGCATTACGTCCAGTCTTGGTTGCACCACATTATGCGCGACCGGGCCAGTAGGCGGCAAGCCGCATACGCGCGACGAATATTGCGAGGTAGATACGTTCATTCCTCGCGCCAAAGCCATTGTAAGAACGATCAGTCAGCTATATCAAAAGTAAATCGAAGGCGAAAATAATGAAACTGATTTTTGTAAGAACAGTTGTGATATCTGCATTATGTGCAACAGGGGCGTTGTTCGGCGCGACACAAGCGGTGGCCAAGTTTCCGGAAAAGCCGATAGGGATGATGGTGCCCTATCCGGCGGGCGGACCCAGCGACCTGAGTGCGCGTATTATTAGCGGCCCGCTGTCTGAAAACCTGGGCGAGCGGGTAGTCGTAGAAAACCTGGGAGGAGCAACCGGCTCAATCGCAGCAACCAAGGTGTTGAATGCGAAGCCAGATGGGAGTTATATCTTTCAGGGCACGCAGAACGAGTTGATACTGCCGGTGCTGACCAATAAAGCGATCCGTTTCAAATCGGAAGATTTCCAGAATGTGCATCAAATTACGGTGACAAGTCTGGTGTTGCTGGTGAAAAAGGATCTGCCGGTCAGTAATGTTGAAGAGTTCGTCAAACTTGCTCAGGCGCAGGCAGGCACAAAACCGCTGACTTACGGTACGGTGGGCGTAGGATCCCTGTACCATCTGGTGACCAAACGCATGTCGTCGATTCTCAATGTTCCGTTTGTTCATGTTCCCTATAAAGGTACGGCCCCTGTTATGCAGGATCTGTCTGGCGGACAAATTGATTTTGCTATTCAGCCATTTCAATTGTCCATGAGAAGCATGGAACGGGAAGGGCGCTATAAAATTCTTGCGGTGCTGTCAAAGGAAATTCCAGAACCGTTGAAAGATAAGCCCAGCATTACCGACTACAAAGCGTTCAGTGATTTCAATTATCAAAGTGTCGCGGGCTATTTTGTAAAAAGAGGAACACCGAAAGAGATCATGCAAACGCTCAATATTGCCATCGGCAAGGCACTGCAAAATCCGGAAGCGAAAAAATCCCTGGAGGCCGATGGTCGTGTAGTGGCCAAACAGCAGACGCTGGAGCAGGCTGATGCAATCTATCAGGATGAGATCAAGAAGTACCAGACAATCATCAAGGAAACAGGTTTTAAACCTGTAGAGTAAGTTACTTATTGGCCATTCATCGGCCCAGGTCTGACGCCGTCCGGCTGTAAGTTTCCACCAAGGAAACCTGCAGCCGGATTTTTTATGTCTGCTTAAAATGTCCGGTGAGCCGGTAATTCATTTGTGGTCATTTCGGTTGTGATTAAGGGTTTTCCCCAGATGGCTGGTGAACATATCTTCTATACACTATATCCATAATATAGAAATAAATCCATATTGTGGATTTTATCAATATAACACCGCGCTCATGTCCGTATCCAACGCCGGGCGCGCCACGTCTTTTCCCTTTATTACTTTATTGAATATTTTTTGGAGACAACTCTGTCATGATCTACCATCGTCGTGCCTTGCTGGCCTCACTGATTGCCTGTGTCGGCCTGGCTACCGTTCCCGCCCTGGCTGTTGCGGCAGATGCCTATCCTGCCCAGCCCATTACACTTGTGGTTCCGTTTCAACCAGGCGGCGGTACCGATGCGGTTGCCCGCAGTTTTGCCAAGGCCGCTGAAAAGCATTTTCCAAAAGGCATGATCGTACTTAACAAGTCTGGCGCGGGCGGCGCGGTGGGGTGGAAGTACGTGCTCAACCAAAAGCCGGATGGCTATAATCTGGCCGTGGTAACCGGCGAGTTTGTGACATTGCCCCTGCTCAATCTGTTTGACCGTTCTTACAAAGATTTCACGCCTTTGGTTCAATTGAACGCTGACCCGACTACACTGGTAGTTCACAATGATTCGCCCTATAAGTCTGTAGAGGATTTCCTGGCAGCGGCCAAGAAAAATCCCGATGGCATGAATGTAGGCACCCCGGGCACGGGCGCCGTTTACGACGTTGCGCTCAGTGCGTTTGAGGTCAAGTCGGGCACCAAGGTGACGCATGTTCCTTATCCCGGATCGGGTCCGTCGCTGCTGGCGTTGCTGGGCAAGCAGGTGGATGCTGTGGCAACCAGTCCCGCAGAAGCGGCCGAATACGTTCGCAGCGGCAAAATGCGCCTGCTGGTAGTAATGAGCGAGGAGCGCGTGCCAGAGTTCAAGGACGTACCGACAGCAAAAGAGAAAGGGATTGACGTCTCCTATGGTACCTGGCGCGGCGTTGCCGGCCCAAAAAATATGCCGGCCGAAGCGGTCAGGGTGCTTAAGGACGCATTTGAGAAAGTGGCGCAGGATCCTGAGTTGATCAAATCCATCAAACAGCAGAATCTGGGATATGTGTATGCGGATGGCGAGGCATTTACGCAGAAAATGGCTAAGGAAACAGAAGGCTACAGCAAGGTTCTGAAAGAACTCGATATCAAGTAAGACCGTTTTCAGAACTCACATTTGACATATCGCCCCACATGAACGGGGCCAAGGAATTGTTATGACCGAACCCACTCCCTATCGTTACCCCAATCCGAAAGAAGCATTGAAAGATATTGTGGTGCCCAACGCCGTTCCCGAAGACGAACGCATCTGGGTCCCGCAGGCGCCCAATGTATGGTTTCGTCCGCTCTGTCTGAACGTCTCGCAGGGATATTGGATGAATCTTTTGCGCGTCAGAAAATCGGGCGTGCTCAGCTGTCATCGGCATCCCCAGCCGGTACACGGCTATGTGATCAAAGGCACCTGGCGCTATCTGGAGCATGACTGGGTAGCCACCGAAGGCAGTTATGTTTTTGAGCCGCCCGGTGAAACCCATACGCTGTATGTGCCGGAAGATGTGGAAGAGATGATCACCATGTTTCAGGTCAACGGCATTATGTACTACGTGGACAGTGAGGGAAATCATACCGGTTACGAGGATGTCTTCACCAAGCTGGATATGTGTCGCAAGCATTATGAAAGCGTCGGCCTGGGCGCCGATTATGTGGACCAATTCGTACGCTGATCATGAATAACAAAGCCAATTATGATTTTTCACACCGCACAGCCGTCGTGACCGGCGGCAGCAGCGGGATCGGCCTGGATATTGCGCAGCGCCTCCTGGCTGCCGGGGCCAAAGTGACTGTCTGGGATTTGAAGCCGCCGCCGGAAGCCATGCAGCAGCAGGGCATGCAGTTTAATGCGGTTGACGTTTGTGATAACGGTTCTGTCCAGGACGCGTGTAATACAGTGGTTGCCGGTTGCGGGCCTATCGATATGCTGGTCAATTGCGCCGGATTTGCCGGTTCTACATTGCCGCTGGAACAGACCGATCCGCAGGAATGGCAAAGGGTGATCGCCGTCAATCTGCTGGGGGTCTATAACACGTGTCGGGCGGCCGTCCCTGTGATGAAGCAGGCACAGGCAGCGCGCATCGTCAATATTGCCTCGCTGGCAGGCAAGGAAGGCACGCCAAACGCCTCTGCCTATAGCGCGGCCAAAGCGGCGGTGCTGGCGCTAACCAAATCACTGGGCAAGGAACTGGCGCACACCCAGGTCCGTGTCAACGCCATTGCGCCTGCCGCGATTAATACGACGCTGTTGCAGCAGATGTCGCCGGCACATGTGCAAACCATGATCGATAAAAGTCCGATGAAGCGGCTGGGCGAATGTGAAGAGGTGTCCGAACTCACACTCTGGCTGCTGTCCGCATCATGTTCGTTCAGCACAGGTGCCGTGTTTGATCTTTCCGGCGGTCGCGCCACCTATTGATAATATTTGGAAAACTCATGAGTTTCAGACAAAATTTGCTTGAAGGGAAGACCGCGGTGGTTACCGGCGGCACCCAGGGTATTGGGCGCGCCATTACAGAAGAACTGGCCGCGCTGGGCGCGCGGGTTTATGCTGCCGGTCTGCCATCGCCCGGCCAGGAACCATATCGCCATGCGACAGTAACAGAGGCTATTATTGACGTGACTAGTGACACGGAGGTGGCGGCGTTCGCAGCGTCCCTGGACAAAGTGGATGTGCTGATCAATTGCGCCGGTATCATCGCGCGGGTCGAGGAGTTCAAACTGCCCGTGTTCGAGCGGGTGATTGATGTCAATCTGGTGGGCACCATGCGTTTGTGCGAGGCCTTGCGTCCCTTGCTTGCGGCATCGACAGGTTGTATTGTGAATATGGCCTCAATGCTTAGCTTTTTTGGTGGCGGGCTGGTGCCTGGTTATAGCGCCAGCAAAGGAGGCATTGCGCAATTGACCAAATCGCTGGCCATTGCCTATGCGGCAGACGGGATTCGCGTGAATGCAGTAGCTCCGGGATGGATCGCCACACCTCTGACCGAAGCACTGCAGAACGATGAGAACCGGGCCCGGCCCATTCTGGATCGCACGCCGCTCAAGCGCTGGGGAACTCCCGAAGATGTGGCGCGTGCAGTTACCTTTCTGTGTTCGGATGCGTCTTCATTCATGACCGGTGTTATCATGCCGGTTGATGGTGGCTATATGGTAACTTGAATCTTCATCATGACAATAACGACTTCCTCGCAGGGCAAGGCTGGCCAGCCGGTGGCGGGCACCGCTTCATTTTCCAAATTCATGCGTGTACTGGATGCCATCGCAGGCAATTCCGGGCCGGGCGTCACGATTCAGGATCTGAGCATATCGGTGGGCTATCCCAAGCCAACGCTATACCGGATCGTCGATGCCCTGCTGGCTGAAGGCCTGATTATCAATAAAGGCGGACAGCTATTTGGTCTTGGGCCGCGCCTGATCAGCCTGGCCAGCCAGGCGTTGGAAAGCTCGGATCTTCGCAAGGTTTGTCGGGAACAGTTGATGGCGCTGCGCGATCAGACTGGCGAAACCGTGCACCTGGCCGTACCGGTCAATGGTGCGATGACCTATATCGACAAACTTGAAAGCCTGCAGGCGGTGCGCATGAATTCCCGGCTGGGCAGCCAGGTCACCTTTTATTCAAGTTCAGTTGGCAAGGCGTATCTTGCTGCGCTCAAGGATGACACGCACAGGCGCCAACTTGTGAGCGCGATCACATTTGAAAAATTCACAGACAATACACTGCCTGGCGCCCAAGCGCTGTATCAGGAAATCCATGAAATTGAACAACAGGGGTTTTCAGAAGATCGTGAAGAGAATGAGCGCGATATTTTTTGCTACGGCTGCGCCATTCTGGATAAACATGCCCGTCCGGTAGCGTGTATCAGCATCAGTATTCCCCTGTTTCGCATTGCGGCCGATCGTCGCAAAACATATATTGAACCGCTCATGGACGCGTGTAAAGTCCTGTCGCAGAAGCTGCGGTTGCTGGATATTGACGCCTGAGCGCGTGCTGGCGCCTGGTTCAATCCGGATG
Organism: Pseudomonadota bacterium; assembly: GCA_023423975.1. Taxonomy (GTDB): domain Bacteria; phylum Pseudomonadota; class Gammaproteobacteria; order Burkholderiales; family Burkholderiaceae_B; genus Advenella. The sequence goes on along the minus strand of JAFAEO010000001.1, from coordinate 350,540 downwards.
ACTATCCTGGCGGGCGCTCAGGCAATCCTGGGAAACGAGTGACCGGACCGGTCACGGCCACGGCCCGCGCCTTGCGGGCTATTTCATTTGCATTGGCCACAAAAAAACTGCAGTCTGATTACAAAAAATTACGCCAGGGATCCGTATCGGATTGACAAGCCGATTTGAAAAGACAATAATCGAACCTGTACGTACAGGTTGTACGTACAAACTCATGGCAAAGATAAGAAGCACGATCAAAAAGCCAAGCACCAGATTATTTATTTTCCTTAACACTCCCCTGTGACCAAAAAGGTTGGGTCGGATGATGACACAAGAGCGTTCAATATTTCCCATGTTCCAAACCATGCAGAAAATCCCTGGCGGATTAATGCTTATTCCCCTGATTCTGGGCTCGATACTGGGGACATTCGCCCCCGAAGCCCTTGGCATCGGCAGTTTCACCACTGCATTGTTTAAAAACAGTGCATTGCCACTCATTGCATTGCTGATTTTCGCTACCGGTACGCAGGTCAATATGCGCACCGGCGGCCCGATCCTGGCAACTGCGGGCACCATTCTTTTTTGTAAAACGCTTATTCCGGCCAGCCTGATTGTGCTGCTGGGCAGCTTTGTTGGTATTGATGGCGTGTGGGGAATTTCTATCCTGGCACTGCTGGCTGCATTCGATAACAGTAACGGCGGCCTGTGGTTGGCGTTTACCGGCCAGTATGGCGATGCCCGGGATCGGGGCGCCTATGTGGCCAGCGCCGTGAACGACGGACCGTTTTTCAGTTTGCTGTTTCTGGGCGCTTCGGGCCTGGGCGATATTCCGTTAATCGCGCTTGTTGCGGCTTTGGTGCCTTTCCTGCTGGGTGTGCTGGTTGGTAACCTTGACGTGCAATGGCGCAAGGTGCTGGATCCCGTGCCTAATATCGTGATCCCGTTTTTTGCCTTTGCGCTGGGTACCGGCATCAACCTGTCGGCGATCGTCAGTGGTGGCACGACCGGCATTATTCTGGGCTTTCTGATCAGTCCCATTACCGGTTTCCTGGTTTATATGGGGTACAAGTTCATCCTGCGACGCGGCGGTAAAAGTGGCATTGGCTTTGCTGCCGGCACCACCGCTGGCAATGCGATTGCAACACCGGCCATTGTGGCTGCTGCCGATCCGCGCTTTCAGGTCTATGTTGAGACCGCGACTGCACAGGTTGCGGCATGCGTGCTGATCAGTTCAATCATGGCCCCCTTGCTGGCGTCTTATTTCCTGAAAAAATCCGGTGAATTAAAGCCGGTAGATGATGGTATCTCGGGCGTTGCTGCGACTGCCGGGGAACCGGCGAAGTTATGAAGCCGCAAATAGCAATCATTGCGGATGATCTGACTGGCGCCGGAGATTCGGCCGTGCAGTTCGTTCGCTGTGGCTGGGAAACGCAGTTGTATGTGGGCGGTTCCGAAGAGGCTTTTGCGCTGGGCGATATGCAGGCGCAAGTGGTCTCGGTCAACAGCAACAGCCGCGCCATGGCGCCGCAGGCAGCAGCCCAGGCGGTTGCCAGCGAAATGCAGACTTTTCGCAAGCATGGCGTGCGTCATGTGTTCAAGAAAGTAGATTCCACTCTGCGTGGCGCATTCGCGGCGGAAATTGAAGCGGCTCGCCAGCAATGGCATGAAAATGCGATCGCCGTGGTGTGCCCGGCCTATCCCGCTACCGGCAGAACATTGGAAAATGGTGTTTTGCTGGTTAACGGCACTCCGGTAACAGAAACCTCGGCAGGGACCGATCCGGTCACACCCGTCATGGAAAGTTCTGTGCCTGTGATGCTGGACTGCGACCTGGTCAGCCCGACGCAAGACGATACGCCAGCCACGCTTGCACAAAAAATTGGCGGCTGTGGGCCGATCGTGGTGGTAGACGCCCGTACAGATGCTGATCTGAAACGTCTGGCACAGGCCATTGTGATGCTGGGCGAGCGTGCGCTGCCGGTAGGCGCTGGTGGACTGGCAATGGCGATGGCGGCGGCGTGGGCCAGCGACCCGGCTTCAGGCGACATTGTTCTGGCCGTGGTGACTTCGCAGCACAGCGCCACGCGCGCGCAGGTGACGGCACTACAAGCCTACGGTGCGACGGTGCTAACGCCAGAACCGCTGGTACTGGGTGATGATGCCCTGTGGCAATCATGGCAGCAAGTGATGCTTGAACAGATCACAGGTTTGGGTGAGGGCAGCCGAATTCTGGTGCTATTGGCGCCGGCCCGCCAGGTGCCCGATCTGACCTCTGCCATGGTTGCCCGCCGTCTTGGGCAGTCAGCGCTGGCGGTTGTGGGCACCGGCAAGGTGCGCGGCCTGATCGCTACCGGCGGCGACGGTGCAGAGCAGGTGATGTCGGCCTTGCAGGCAACGGGTATCCGATTAATAGATGAAGTGTCCGGAGGCGTTCCTTTGGGCACGCTGATTGGCGGCGAATATGCCGGCATGCCGATTGTGACCAAGGCCGGGGGCTTTGGTTCGGAAAATGTTTTGATTCAGGCTGCAGAAACCCTGACGGAAAGGAAATTCAAATGAGCACGAAAAAATTGCCTGTATTGGCAGTAACCGTTGGCGACGTCGCCGGCATTGGTCCTGAAATTACAGCCAAAATGCTGTTGAACCATCCCGGTCTGCGTGATACTGCCAAATTTGTCGTCATCGGCGACGTGGCTGCGTTGCGCAAGGCTGTGTTGAGCCTGAACGGTGACGTGAGCAAGGTTCGGGAAATTTCAGCACCGGCCGAGGCAACCAACGAAGCGGGCACCATTGAGATCATCCAGGTCGGGCCGTCTCTTGAAGACGTTCAATTGGGTAAGCTGGATGCGCGTGCTGGCGCTGGCTCTGCGCTGTTTGTCATGAAAGCCTGTGACCTGGCCCGTAAGGGCGAAGTGGACGGTATCGTTACCGCGCCGCTGAACAAAGCAGCCATGCACCTGGGAGGCCATAAGTGGCCCGGTCATACCGAATTGCTGGCTCATGAATTTGGTGTCAAAAATTACTCTCTGGTATTGTCCGCCGGCGATCTATATGTATTTCATGCAACCACCCATGTGTCGTTGCGTCAGGCCATAGAGGATGTGAACCCCAAGCGCATGCACGAGATCTTGCAACTGGTTCACGCGTTTTCCAAAGCGCTTGGGCGTCAGGACGAGCCCATTGCCGTCTCGGGCCTGAATCCGCATGCCGGCGAGAACAATATCTTCGGCACGGAAGACAGTGCTATATTAACGCCTGCCATCGAAAGGGCCAAGGCGGCGGGGATCAATGCTGTGGGTCCGATTCCGGCAGATGCGCTCTGGCCGCAAGCCGTGCGTGGCAAATGGAAATTTCTGGTCGCGTGCTATCACGATCAGGGGCATGCACCATTTAAAGCTGTATATGGCGATGACGGTGTAAATATTACAGTGGGCTTACCGGTTGTACGAGTCTCTGTGGATCACGGTACCGCGTTTGATATTGCCGGTCAGAACATTGCACGCGAAGAAAGCCTGATTCTGGCTGCCGAGCGTGCAGCCAGCCTCTCCCTGGGCTGGTCTTCCGTATGGGAAGCAGCTTCAAAATCGGAAGGGGTATAGTTTTATTTTGGCGGGGATATCGTGCTTTATCTGAAAAAAATCGACGTAAAAAACAAAGGTAAAGAGGCGTTGTACAGGCAGGTTGCTGACAGCCTGAAAACCGCCATCTCTGAAAATCGGCTGCCTCCGGGTAGTCCGATTCCGAGCGAAAACGCGCTGTGCGGACACTTCAATGTAGCGCGCAGTGTCGTGCGCCAGGCTCTGGCGCTGCTGGTTGACGATGGATATATTCTGAAACAGGCCGGTCGCTCTTCTGTGGTTGCTCCGCGCATGAAACACCGGCGTAATCTGCAAAACTCGCTTAGCCTGCACGCGCAGTTGGAACGCGAAGGTACGCGCCTGCAGACGTCGGTAATCAAGCTCGAAGAGGCTGTTTTTCCCGCAGAGGTGGCAGCGTTCTATGGCGACACTGAAGGCCTGCTGCTGGAGCGCGTGCGGTATATTGACGATGAACCTATTTCATATGTGAAGACCTGGCTGCCAAAGGAGTTTGCTTCCCTGAGCAGCGAAGACCTGATCGACCAATCGCTGCATCGCCAGTTGCTGGCACGCTTTAACCGTGAGCCGCAACAGGGTCGCAATCAGATTCAGACGGTCCCCAGCGACAAGATGCTGGCCAATTATCTTAAAGTGAAAAAAAGCGATTCGTTGCTGCAATTGCAGGCGTGTTATTACGATCAGTATGGATTGCCGCTGGAGTGGTTCACTGCCTGGCATCGGGCTGATCGTGTTGTCTTTGATATTGCGGTGGATGCCTCGCTGGATAATAATATCCAGGTCAAGGATTTTCAGCGAACAATCAAGTAGTTCAGGCAAGGGGGCTCACCGGCACCCATTCTATTGCCTGTCAATGCAATTGCTCTCAATATCACGTACCGCAAATTTTGCCGCATGCTGCCAGGCCTGATCGTTATCGCCGCGATAGGATAGCGTGCGCTCGCATACAGGGGCATTTTGGTTCAGATCTACCATCGCATATTTGATCCAGCCCACCAATGTACTCATCTTGTGCACCTCGCCAAAAAGCAGATGGGTTGCGCCAGCCTTTTTTGCGTCGGCTGCCAGTGCTTCAAGACCCGGTTCCGCTGCATTGCATTTGTCATTTTGACAGGTAAGCTGCACTGTTTTTGTTTTTTTGTTTTGCGCCAGGCCATGGCGAATTGCCTCGTTCAGTGCGTGCAAGCGCCGGTCATGGTCGGCTGTCTGGTCTTTGACTTCGCCGGACGTGTCTTTGAAGGCGAAGTTCGCAGCCGCCAGTGTCAGGGATGGTTCGGCGTTGGCGGTCGCGTTGAGCGTGACCGCAGTCAAACCGGCAAGCAGCAGTAACCATAAATGCTGCCTGCAATTAAAGCGGTATAGCGGTCGAACAGGATATGGCATGACATTGGCCTCCAGTGATGGTCGAACACGGGCGCAGGGCAGGGTACTACAAATGCATATCAACCTTGAATGTAACTCAGGTGACTAAACAAGTCACGTGCGAAAGCCACGAGCAAGGGCAGGTGTTTGATCGTCCGAAGGTTGATGTGGCAATGTGCTGGGGCCGTATCAGGGCTGTGTTTTGCCGAAGTAACTCATGTCGTCCAGTGCGCTTTGGATTTGCGTTAGCGCTTGCTGTGCGCCCATGGCCAGCGAAACATTCTTTGCTGTTTTCTTTATATTTGCTTCGTGCGTATTGATGCGAACGATTGGCGCCTTCTGGCGTTCGCCAAAATAGCGCACAGTGGCAACGGCGGTACCCGCGCCCAGTTCGACAATGACCGGACGCCTCGTCTTTTTCAGCCAGGCCTGCAGGTGCTGATGCTGCTGGCGGCTACGGGTGTCCACCCAATGCCAGTCGTTGAACATCATGATGTTGGGCCGCGCCAGCGAGCCACAGTGCGGGCAGCGTGGCGGCGGATTCAACAGCAGACAGCGTTGCATATCTACTTGCGGCTCAAAGTCGTCAGCCGGCCATATATCCTGTTCGCAAACGTCTATGCATTGCAAATAGTGAATCGAGCCATGGCATTCAACGATCTGCTCCGGTGCAAAGCCTGCTTTCTGGAACTGGCCGTCGACATTGCTGGTAAACACAAATGCATTATTTGGCATTTGTGATGCAATTTGCCTCAGGATCTGGAAGCCGGCATGAGGCGTTGTCTGCCGATACAGGGCCAGACGATGCCCATAAAACCCCCAGGCAAGCTCTGGGTGCTCAGGGAAATACACGGGTGAGGCGATATCCTCGAAACAAATACCCGAAGTACGCAGCGCCGGATAGTGCTGCCAGAAGCCTTCGGCGCCGCGAAAATCAGGCAGACCCGAGTCCACACCCATGCCAGCGCCGGCAGTAACAAGCAGCCCATCGGCTTCACTGATCAGCGTGGCCGCCTTTTTTATAAAGGCTTGTTGTGATGAAGAGTCCATGAGAGGGCAGGCAGAGTTAGTTTAATTTTTTATTGGCGCAACTGGTAACGATCTATCTTCCCATATTTTTGGCGCTGACACTTTTTTTAATGCAGCTTGCATTCAGAAAGTCTTATATAAATATTTATTTGTCCAAAATCATAATTTTGTGTGTCTGGTCAGCGATTGGACGCAGCCTGGATCGCAATTTATCTGTTGGGCGTACCGAGCTCAGATCGCTGGGGGCGTATTTTGTACCAGTGCGCTGAGTCAGGAATAAACGGAGAGGTTCTGTGTCCGCATCCAGAATGTTGCGTGACAGTGTCAATATGCGTCGGGTATACCCAGCTAACGCCATGATTTATATTCGATCATTTTTTTTCGTTGTTTGTTGTTACGTTATTAAATCACGATCCTGGCGTTTTTTCCTGAAATGTAATGAGTTTTTATTGTCCAGGACGGTAAGCGGGATGATGAAGACCAGTGAGTGCGCCAATATGCCATTAGAAATAGGCCAATAGATTTGGCAGCTTTTTTTGCCCAAAACGCGCGTCTGTAGCAAAACTGAGAACCAAAAACAAAAACGCCAACCGATAACGGCTGGCGTAAGTGCTTGATCTTGATGGTGGCCTGGGGCAGAATCGAACTGCCGACACAAGGATTTTCAATCCTCTGCTCTACCGACTGAGCTACCTGGCCAACAAAGAACGAAATAATACACTAATTTTTGACTTGTGTATATATTTTGCAGCCTTCCTGACATAAATAATTAAAAAACATCGCCGGAAGGTCTATAATCAGACTAATACCAGATCATAAAAGAAAATTCAAGATATTACGGCCATGTCACTTGACGTTCTTACCTTCGGTTTGAATCATCATTCGGCGCCGGTGTCAGTACGCGAACGGGTTTCCATGCCCGAACAGCTGCTGCGCCCGGCGCTTGACGGCTTGCGCTCGGCGTTTGGCGCCAGGGTGCAGGAAGCCACGATTCTGTCTACCTGTAATCGCACCGAAATCTACTGTGCGGCCCAGCCCGAAGTGGCTGAGCACATCCCTTCATGGCTGGCTGACTTCAATTCGCTTGAAGCCAACGAGCTGCGCCCGCACCTGTATCAGTACAACAAGGATCTGGCCGTACGTCACGCCTTTCGTGTTGCCAGCGGGCTCGATTCCATGGTTCTGGGTGAGCCGCAGATTCTGGGGCAAATGAAAACCGCCGTCCGCGCGGCCAGCGATGCCGGGTCTCTGGGCACCTTGCTGCATCAGCTGTTTCAGAAAACCTTTTCGGTGGCCAAGGAAGTGCGTACGCAAACGGCCATTGGTGCGCAATCGGTGTCCATGGCTGCAGCCTCGGTTCGGCTGGCCCAGCGGGTGTTTGGCGATCTGTCCAAAACCAGGGTGCTGTTTATTGGCGCCGGTGAAATGATCGAGCTGTGCTCCACCCATTTTGCTGCGCAAAAACCCTCCTGTATGGTCGTTGCCAACCGCACGCGCGAGCGTGCCGAAACGCTTGCGTCCCAGTTCGATGGCAAGACTATGAAGCTGGCAGACCTGCCCGAGCGTTTGGCGGAATTTGACATTGTGGTGTCCTGTACGGCCAGTTCCCTGCCCATATTGGGCCTTGGGCTGGTGCAAAAGGCGTCCAAGGCGCGCCGCCACATGCCTATGGTCATGATTGATCTGGCCGTGCCGCGCGATATCGAACCCGAAGTGTCGCAACTGGATGACGTCTACCTGTATTCGGTCGATGATCTGGGCCGTTATGTGCAAATGGCCAGTGATTCGCGCCAGGCGGCCGTGGTTCAGGCAGAGGCCATTATTGACAGCCGCGTTCAGAATTTCATGCACTGGATGGATTCTCGCGCCGTCGTGCCGGTGATCCGCAACCTGAACCAGGGTGCCGATGCCATCGTGCAGGCAGAACTGGACCGGGCTCGTCGCCTGCTGGCCAAGGGTGAGAACGCCGATCAGGTTCTTGAACAGTTTGCCCGCAGCCTGACCCAGAAGTACCTGCATGCCCCCATGGTGGCGCTCAACCGCAGCCAGGGCGATGACCGTACTGCGCTCATGGATATGCTGCCCCGTCTCTTTCCGTATCAGGATTCCAGCCATTAGCGGCGCTCTGGCCCGCTATCATTGGCGGCGGCGCTAAGCAGGCGCCGCTATTTTCCTGAACACGCCGTTTTCTTCAAACATTCGTTATGAAATCATCAATGCGCTCCCGTCTGGAGCAAATCTCGCATCGCCTCATCGAGGTGGATGCACTGCTTGCCGAGCCCGATGCCGCCAACGATATGGACCGGTTTCGTAAACTGTCGCGTGAACGCGCGGAAATTGATCCGGTGGTCATGCTGTTTCGCAGTTACGAAGCGACCGAGGCAGATTTGCAGGCCGCAATGGAAATGTCTTCGGACCCAGAGCTGCGGGAGATGGCTGAGGAAGAACTGAAGCTGGCCAAAGCGCGCCTGGAAGAGCTGCAAGAGCAATTGCAAGTGCAATTGCTGCCGCGGGATCCGGACGATGGCCGCAGTGTTTTTCTTGAAGTGCGTGCCGGTACCGGCGGCGATGAAAGCGCCATTTTCAGTGGCGACCTGTTCCGCATGTATAGCCGTTATGCTGAACAGAAAGGCTGGAAAGTAGAAGTGGTTTCAGAGAACGAATCGGAAATGGGCGGTTATCGCGAGGTTATTGCGCGGATAGATGGCGATGGCGTGTACGGACGACTCAAATACGAGTCTGGCGCGCATCGTGTGCAACGGGTGCCCGAGACCGAATCGCAGGGCCGGGTGCATACGTCGGCCTGCACGGTCGCCGTTTTGCCCGAAGCCGATGAAATTGCGGAAGTGGCGCTGAACCCGGCCGATCTGCGCATTGACACGTTCCGGGCCAGTGGCGCGGGCGGCCAGCACATCAATAAAACCGATTCGGCTGTGCGTATCACGCATATTCCAACCGGCATCGTCGCCGAGTGTCAGGATGACCGGTCACAGCACAAGAACAAAGCGCGCGCCATGAGTGTGCTGGCTGCCCGTATCAACGATATTGAACGCCAGAAACAGCAGCAGAAAGAAGCGGCCGAGCGCAAGAGCCTGGTGGGTACGGGTGACCGTTCCGAGCGCATCCGCACTTACAATTATCCTCAAGGGCGGGTCACGGATCACCGAATCAACCTGACTTTGTATAAACTGGCACAAATCATGGAAGGCTCGCTGGATGAGCTGACGGGGGCCCTGATTGCCGAGAGGCAGGCTGAGTTGCTGGCCGCCCTGGGTGACGACTCGCTGTAAGCATCATGCAGTATTGAATATCAATTACATCATTTGACCGGGGTGATACCGGCAGTAGTAGAAGGAGCAGGAATGGCGCTGGCCATCACGATTGAATCTTTGACGCGAACCAGTGGCCTTCCGCCACTTGAGACCCGGATGTTGATCGGTCGCACGCTAGGCGTGTCGCGTTCCTGGATGATTGCACATGACCGTGATCCCCTGAGCGATGAACACGTAGTACAGATTCGCGCCCTGATTGAGCGGCGCGTAAGCGGCGAGCCCATGGCCTATATTATGGGTGAGCGCGAATTCATGGGCCTGACCTTTGAGACGTCTGCCGCGGCGCTCATTCCGCGTCCGGAAACGGAGTTGCTGGTAGAAACTGCGATCGACTATGTACGCGAACACCCCAGGGCCAATGTGCTGGATCTGGGCACCGGCACAGGAGTGATTGCAGTTTCCATTGCCCGATTCTGCCCCGGCGCGCTGGTGCTGGCCACAGATAAGAGTCCCGATGCCCTAGCCCTGGCGCGACGCAATGCGGAAAAACATCGTACCGCGCACGTACGTTTTCTGGAAAGCGACTGGTTTGAGGGTATTCCACAGCAGGCCTTCGATCTGATCGTGTCCAACCCGCCATACATACGCCGGCATGATCCCCATTTGCAGCAGGGCGATCTGCGTTTTGAGCCACCCATGGCGCTGACCGATTATTCCGATGGGTTTGCGGCCATCCGGCGCATTATTGCCGGCGCCCGGGCGTATCTGGTCAACGGCGGCTGGATGTGGATTGAGCATGGATGGGACCAGGCCGAGCATGTTCGCTATATGCTGGCCAAGGTCGGTTTTAAGAATATTGAATCCCGCAATGATTTATCCGGTATTGAGCGCATTTCCGGCGGGTGCTTTACGATTTAGCGTTAAACTATTTTGAGAGATGGCCAGATGATGGAACTGGTTTCTTTCAATGCTGACACAGGTGAATACAATGAGCGAAGTACAGAATTTTATCCGCGAGACCGTTACAGAACACCCCGTTGTGTTGTTCATGAAAGGCACGGCTCAGTTTCCGCAATGCGGCTTCTCTGGCAAGGCCATCCAGATTCTGCGTGAATCCGGTGTAAAAAAACTGGTTACTGTCAATGTGCTGGACGACCAGGAAGTGCGCGAAGGCATCAAGCAGTTTTCCAACTGGCCAACTATTCCCCAGTTGTATGTCAAGGGCGAATTCATTGGCGGTTCGGATATCGTGAGTGAAATGCACGAAAGCGGCGAACTCAAAACGGTGCTGCAGCAGGCTGGCGCGTTCGAGTCCTGAGCGCGCGGCGCTGTCAGGACAGGCGTTTGGCCTGGGCAGCGCTGTTCTCTACCGGCGCGGCCAGCTGTTGCGCACGCACGGCTTTAACTGCCATTAATCCATAATGGGTGCACACCAGGATTGAAAATACGGGCATAACAAAGCCGGCAAACGGGATCAGGGCAATGGCTGCGCAGATCAGCCCGATCAGCCAGAAACCACGACTGTAATGACGAAGCACGTAGGCCCGCTCTTGAAGGGTTGCGTGTTCGACAATGGCGTCCAGCCGGGTCATATGCGAAAACGCGTACGCACCCCAGAATAATGATAGTGCGATCCCGGCAAAGGGAATAAGCCAGAGCGGCAAGGTAATCAGCCAGCCAACCACGAAAATCGTACTCACCTTGACCGTGTTGGCCAGGCTGGTGACTGTGGCATTTTCGCCTTTTTTCTGCACATCCGGGTAGTTGCCATCGCCGATAACTTTCAATGCCATGGGCATGACCAGAATGGCTGCGGCCGCCAATCCGGCGATGCCGCTGACCGCGAGCAGGGCCACAAAGGTCAGCACGCCTGTGAGCCAATCGCTCATGGTGATAAACCCCCAGCCGGACAGCCGCGTCGATACCGACTGGAACCAGCCCCAGTGCATGGCGGTATTGTCCAGCCAGTTATCCAGTGGACCCCAGGCGAACACCAGCAGTATCACGGCTGTGATCAGGGCGATGACAAACGGCAAAATGACGGCAAACAGCATGGAAGGGCGCATTTGCGTTGCGATTCCCTTGCTGAACGCGGCGGCGACGCTGACATAGGGCGGTTGTTTCATAAGTACGACCAGCTTTTGTGGAGTGTGAGGTTATTGACGCGCATTGCGGGCATCAGCGGGAACGAAATCCGGCTGTGTGCTGCGCCAGGGGTTGATATCCAGGCCGCCACGGCGCGTGTAGCGGGCATAGACGGTCAGGGTTTCTGGCGCGCAGGTACGCATGATATCGCAGAAAATCTGCTCTGCACATTGTTCATGAAACCCGTTATGTCCCCGATAGGACACAATATACCGGAGCAAAGAAGCGTGATCGATGGCGGCGCCGGTGTATTCGATTTGAAGGCTGCCCCAGTCTGGCTGACCGGTGACCGGACAGTTGGACTTGAGCAGATTCGTGTGCAGCGTCTCGTGTCTGGATTGCGTGGCGTCAGCCTGTAGCAGGCCTGCGTCCGGCGCATAGGTGCCGATCTCGATATCCAGTGTGTCCAGCAGGGTGCCTTCAAGCTCGCCCAGGGTCTGGTTTGCAAAGTCGGCCGGCGCAAACAGCGTGACGCTGACCGGGGCGCCGGCGGCGGCGCTCAGGTCCTGCTGCATGCGCGCCAGAACGGCATCGCTGTTGGACATGGTGGTCTGGTTGAATGAGTTCAGATACAGTTTGAACGACTTGGATTCGATAATGTGGGTGCTGCTGGCGGGAAAGCAAAAACGGGCCAGGGCCACTTGCGGTTTGCCTTTGGGATCCAGCCAGGATAGTTCATAGGCGTTCCAGATATCGGCGCCGTACCAGGCCGGGTGCGGCTGCATATTAAGACGCGCACGTCCGGCATCGCGGGCAATAGGAAACAGCAACGACGGATCATAGTGTTCGGGATACTGGGTTTCTTTGCCCAGTGGTGCGTGCAGCAAAGTCGAGTCGGACATGGAATGCCTCACAATGATTGAATGCGGATCGTGCGCGCGCGCGATGGGTTCCCGGAAGTGAGGGTGCCTGCCGCTTGTGCGTTGGCGCTTTGGGTGGACGGGTGGTCATGAGCATCGTCATGATCGTCATTCGCTTGCGCAAAGCCTGCGCCAGCGGTGGTGTCGGCGGTATCGGCAAAGGTGTCGGCATCGAAGGCCTTGTCGCCGTTTTCATCGGCAACGCCGGTCGGCCGCAGGCCGGCAAAGTCAAACAGGTTGCGGTCCATCAGGTGCGACGGGGTAATCGCCGACAATGCCTTGAAGGTGTTCCAGACTTTTTTGGGGCTTTCCTTTTCCCACGCAGCAATCATGCGGCCCACTTCCTGGCGTTTCAGGTTTTCCTGGGAACCGCAAAGATTGCAGGGAATGATGGGGAACTGCTTGAGTTCGGAATAGGCAATCAGGTCCTTTTCCGCAATATAGGCAAGCGGGCGGATCACGGTATGTCGGCCGTCATCGGAAACCAGCTTCGGCGGCATGGATTTGAGTTTTGCCGCGTAGAACAAATTCAGGAAAAAGGTGGCCAGAATATCATCGCGGTGGTGGCCCAGCGCAATCTTGGTGGCGCCCAGTTCGGCGGCGACGCGATACAGAATGCCGCGGCGCAGGCGGGAGCACAGCGAACAGGTTGTCTTGCCTTCCGGAATCAGGCGTTTGACAATTGAATAGGTATCCTGGTTTTCGATATGAAACGGCACACCCAGCTTGGTCAGATAATCTGGTAGGACATGGGCAGGAAAGCCGGGCTGCTTCTGATCCAGATTTACCGCGACAATATCGAAATGAATGGGCGCGCGTTTTTGCAGTGCCAGCAGGATATCCAGCATGCTGTACGAGTCTTTGCCGCCCGAGAGGCAGACCATCACTTTGTCGCCGTCTTCGATCATGTTGTAATCGACGATCGCGGTACCCGCTTCGCGCATGATGCGTTTGGTCAGCTTGTTGTCGTGCTGGCGCTGTTTCAGGGCAGCCTGATGGCTGGAGTGGGCGGCAGAAGTCATGATGGTGACGTGTTCAAGTCCAAAATAGGAAAGGGCAGCGTGTTGCTAGCGGGTCGCTTCAACTTCGATGCCAACGGCGGCGCAATCGGAGAAAGCCAGGGGTTTGCCGAGACGCAGGCGTACTCGGAAAACCTCGGGGAAATCATTCAGAATGCGCTGTATAACCATGTCGCCCAGTGTTTCCACCAGATGAACATGCGCGCGCGTGCATTCTTCGATAATCGCTTCGCGCAGCTTGCGGTAGTCCAGTACGCTGCGAATATCATGGTCATTGACCTGCTGGTCAACGCGCATGTCGATATCGGCATCAATATGCAGGGGCTGGGTGGCGCGCAGTTCGTGCTCCAGGATGCCAATGCGGGCATCCAGCGCGAGCCGGGTGAAAAAGATACGGCGAGTGGTCATGTGAAATCGGTAAAAGAGGCGCCGGAAAAGTCCGGTTTTTATTCAGGATGCTATTGTAGTGTTTTAGGGTAGCAGCCGGGGGTACAATAAGCTTTGTTTAGATAAATTCATGATTAAACGAGGATTTTTCCCAAAAATGCAGCAGGCTGTCTATGATGCCATTGTGATTGGCGCAGGCCCGGCGGGTGCGTCCTGTGCGGTGTGGCTGGCCCATATGGGGTTTTCTCCCCTGATCATCGAATCCAGCGGACGCGCCGGTGGCTTAAGTGCCAGCAATCCGTTCGAGGATACCTGGAATGTGACGGCACCCGGATTGACGGGCGAAGAAGTGGCCGCCAAAATCAAACTGAGCCTGGACAGCGCCCGCGTGCCGGTGCTGCTCAATTCGCATGTGACGCGTATCGAACGCGAGCAGGCAGGCCAGGGCGACAAGGGGCAATTCAAGGTGTATTTCGGCGCAGACCTGCCGTTGCATGCACGCTATGTCGTTATTGCAAGCGGGGTAGAACCCAGGAAACCGCCGGAGTGGGAGCATGATCACTATGATGACGTACTTGTCGGACCCGGCAAGCATGTAGCCAATTACGAATTTGCCCTCAAGGACGTGGCCATTCTGGGCGGGGGCGACAATGCCTTTGAAAACGCCCTGTTTCTGAAAGAACGGGGCGCCAAGTCTGTGCACATCTATGCGCGCACGCTACGCTGCCAGCGCCATTGGATGAAGTTTCTCAATGAGTCGGATATCACCACCGGCGCCTACACCTTCGACCCGGTGAACCGCCAGGTGAACGGCCGGACCTACGACGTCGTGCTGGTGCTTTATGGTTTTCGCGCCCGTTTGCAGGGCATGCAGGATCTGGGTCTTGATTGCGATGAACTCGGCTATGTGCGTACCGATTTTAAAACGACGCAAACCAATTTGCCGGGCATTTACGCGATCGGTGAAGTGACCCATCGGCAGCATCCTTGCGTGGTGACATCAATGGCAGACGGCGTGGTGGCGGCTAAGGCGATCCAGAAGCAACTGGAGCAAGGCGACGCCTGATCTGATCAATATTGCTGCATAACTCTGGCAGCTTGCGGATCAGCCTGTCGGCAGGGCGAAAGATAATATCCGGATCCATGCCCAGCAGTTGGTTGGCCTGTAACTTAATGCCCGTGGAAGAAAAATAGCGGGCAACGGCCTGGCTTTCCCTGGCGATGTTTTGTGCGGCAAAGAGAACGGCCTGCGGATGGGCAAGCAGCAGTTGTTCCCGGCTAACTATCGGCGCTGGCGCCGACAGGGTTTCAAAGGCCGACTCAGCACCGCAGGCGTGCAGGGCATCAATAACAAACGAACCTGCGCCTAGCGTATAGAGCGGCTCCTGGCTGACCAGAACGAAGGTTTTTACCTTTGCTGCATGCTGGTAGCGCTGGCGCGTGGTTCTCAGTATTTCCCGTAGCTCCTGCGTGGTGGCGCCAGCGGCGGCCTGGGTGCCGAACAGCGCGCCCAGTTCTTCAATATCGTCAATGATGCGGTCCAGGCTGGCCGGCGCCTGATAATGCACGGGTATATTCAGCTTGCGCAAGGCCGGGTACAGGTCCTTGCTGTTTTTATAGCCCCAGGCCAGAATGACATCCGGCTGCAGAAGCGCGATCCGTTCCACATTGGGGGTCACGCCACTGCCCACCTTAGGCAAGGCGCCGACAGCAGGCGGATAGTTACTGTGTTCGGAAGCGCCCAGCAGATGGTCGCCGGCACCCGCAGCATAGACAAGCTCTGTCAGATGCGGCGATAAACTGACCGCATTTTTTTCTATCGTCTTTGCCGCAGGCGCTGCCAGGGCGAACGAGCACAAAAGTGCCGCAAGCACTGTTCCTGTTATTGCAACTGTCATAGACAGAAAAGAGGGGCGCTTGCGGCAGGCCATGGTTTACATCCGGAATGCAAGATTCAAAAAGACATTGGAACCGGCCGAGTTGTAGCCATATGAAGTTTCATATTTCTTGTTCAACGCGTTGTTCCAATACACCTGGGCTTCCAGGTTCTTGCTGAAGGCATAGCTGGCATGCAGGTTCAGCACACCATAGCTGCCCAGTCGTTTTGCCTCTGTATTTTGCTTGTCGTCGTAGCGCGCGCCGGTGTGAGTGAAATCTGCCCCCACAGTCGCCCGACCGAAAGTATGGCTGGCTCCGATTCGATAGACTTGTTTGGCGCGACGGATCAGCCGCTTGCCGCTCTCATCATCTTTCGGGTTCATGAGATCTGCGCCTGCATAGATGCGCGTATTGTCAAAACGGTGCTCGGCATTGATGGAAACGCCGCGAACCTTGGCCCTGTCGACGTTTTCGGCGGTGCAGTTGAACATCTCGTCACAGACGTAGCCATTGATCAGATCGCGATAGCGGGTCTGCCAGGCATTGACCGACAAGGTGCTGGACTCGGTACGCCACGCGGTGCGCAACTCAATGTTGCGTGAGGTTTCAGGCTTCAGATTTGGATTGCCCTGATAGCCAAAGCTCAGCGGGGTGTACAGATCAGCGAAGGTGGGCACGCGATAGCCGGTATTGCCCGCCAGTCCGACCGACCATTCTGGCGTGATATCGAAATCGTAGCCCAGGCTGCCTGTGGTTTTGCTGTCATAGCCGGAGACATTGTCGTTGCGCAGGCTGGCCTGGATGTGATGACGATTGAAGTCGCCGCGATAAATCAGCCCGACTGCGTTGGTATGACGTTTGTCCTGTTCGTAGGTGGTGGTGCCAAAGATGCTTTCATCTTTGCGTTCCAGCACCAGTGACAGTTTGTTCTGCTGGTTGATAGAGAAATTGTTCTGCCAGGAGTAGGTGCGCTGTATGCTGCCGAGCACCGAATCGCCATATGAGGCGCGCGAGTCGTACACATTACGGTTCACGCTGACCTGCAGGACGCTTTCCCACCAGTCTGTGAGCTGGTTATTGCTGGTAACGGCGACCGATTGCTGGCGCATGATGCCAAAGGTATTGGTGTCGTAGGCGCCGCTATCGAAGTCGCCATGGGTGTAGCCATTATAGAAAGAAATACCCAGGCGGTTGCCAGGTTTCCAGGTGTAGCCCAGTGCACCGGATAACGAGGCCTGCTCATAGCCGTCCCGATCCCGGTTGTAGGTTAATGCGCCCAGTTTTTCCCGGGTGGCATTAAAGCCATCGCTGCTGGCATAGCTGCCCGCCAGGCGATAGTCCCAGCCGTTGCTGGCGCCGGAGACACCCACGCTGGCCTTGAACAGGCTATGGGTACCCACGCCAATATTGCCGAACACGCTCAGTGGTTTGTCCTGGCCATCGCTGCGCGTAATAATGTTGATCACCCCGCCCATGGCATCAGAGCCATAGAGGCTGCTGGCTGCGCCGCGCACAATCTCTACCCGTTCGATGGTGGCTGGATCCATGGCGCTCAGGTAGGTACTGCCGGTTGCCGGGTCATTGATGCGCTGGCCATCGACCATCACCAGCGTCTGCTGGGGGCCGGCGCCACGCACGAACAGCCCGGACAGCGTTTGCGGGCCACCGAGTTGATAGGTTTGTATTTGCGGCTGGCGGGCAAGCAGTTCGGTCAGGGATGTGGCTCCTGCATTGCGCAACGTTTCGCTTGTGATAACGCTGACATCGCCGTACACATCGGCAAGCGTTTGGTTGGCGCGTGCCGGCGTAGCAACAATGGTTTCAAGACGGGCGACTGGCGTATCAGGGGAAACAGTGGTGGTGGTTTGCGCCACGACGGTTGCAGGCAGCACCGCCAGGGCAAGCGCCATGGGGGTAAGAGAGAACTTCATATGGGTACACCGGTAAAGATGCGCGACCCCGCACATCTGGTTCGAATAAATACTGTCTGGATAAGCAGAGCAGCGGCAGGTTCAGGGCCGATGTCGGGCTGCAGGCCGAAGGCCTGATTACCGTTGCGGGGGCAGCACAGGTTGGCGCGCCATCTTGCACGTTCTGTTTCCCGTTTACCATTCACCCCATGCACTGCACGGTGAATGCACCCTGAATGCGCGATTGTAATTGATTGGTACAGATCATGACAGTTGCCAGGCCATTTGAATGGCTTGCAGCGGCTATTTGCCAGCCATTTGCAGGGGTTTGCCGGTAGAGCGGTTGCAAATCCGCTACAATTTTGCATTAAATTCAACTAATTAGATCGAGTCTGAACGTGTCTTATCCTGCCCTGCCTTATCCCGTCGAATCCTATACCTCTGGTGCCCGTTTTGTGCAGGAGTTGCAAAAGGGACGGATTCTGGTGCTGGACGGGGCCATGGGAACCATGATTCAGCGCTATAAGCTGACCGAGGCCGATTTTCGAGGCGAGCGATTTGCCGAGCATCATCAGGACGTAAAAGGCAACAATGAACTGCTGTCGCTGGTGCGTCCCGATGTCATCAGCCAAATCCATGAGCAGTATCTGAAGGCCGGGGCCGATGTCATCGAAACCAACACCTTTGGCGCAACCTCGGTGGCCCAGGGCGATTACGATCTGTCCGGCCTGGCCTACGAACTGAATCTGCAGTCGGCCCGGCTTGCGCGCACGGCCTGTGATGCCTACAGCACGCCCGACCATCCGCGGTTTGTTGCCGGCGCCCTTGGCCCCCAGCCTAAAACGGCCTCCATTTCACCGGACGTGAACGATCCGGGGGCACGCAATATTACCTTCGAACAATTGCAGGCGGCTTATGAAGAACAGCTTGCTGGCTTGCTCGATGGCGGAATCGATATTGTGCTGATCGAGACCATTTTCGATACGCTGAACGCCAAGGCGGCGATTTTTGCGGTGGAAACGGTGTTTGAGCAGCGCGGGATCCGTCTGCCGGTGATGGTTTCCGGTACGGTCACCGATGCGTCCGGGCGTATTCTGTCGGGCCAGACGGTGGAAGCCTTCTGGAACTCGGTGCGGCATGCCCGACCAGTTACCATTGGCCTGAACTGTGCCCTGGGCGCTGCCCTGATGCGCCCATATATTGCCGAATTGTCCAAAATTTGCGATACCTGGCTTTGCGTGTATCCCAATGCCGGTTTGCCTAATCCCATGAGCGATACCGGATTCGATGAAACGCCGGACGATACCTCGAGTTTGCTGGAGGAGTTTGCGACCGCGGGGTTCGTGAATATGGTGGGCGGCTGTTGCGGAACGACACCCGAGCATATTGCCGCCATTGTCCGCAAGGTGCAGCAGTTGCCGGCGCGCATGGTGCCCGATGTGCCGGTCAAAACCCGCCTGTCTGGCCTGGAGGCGCTGAACATTGATGACGAATCGCTGTTTGTGAACGTGGGTGAACGCACCAACGTGACCGGCAGCAAGATGTTCCTGCGCCTGATCCGCGAAGAAAAATTCGATGAAGCGCTGACGGTGGCGCGCCAGCAGGTTGAAAACGGCGCACAGATCATCGACATTAATATGGATGAGGCCATGCTCGATTCGAAAGCGAATATGCGCCGCTTTCTGAATCTGATCGCTTCCGAACCCGACATTGCGCGGGTACCGATCATGATCGACAGTTCCAAGTGGGAAGTGATTGAAGAGGGCCTCAAGTGTGTGCAGGGCAAGCCGATAGTCAACTCGATTTCCATGAAGGAAGGCGTGGAGCCGTTTCTGGCGCATGCCCGCCTGTGCCGTAAATACGGCGCAGCCGTAGTGGTCATGGCGTTTGACGAAGAAGGCCAGGCCGATACGCTGCAGCGTCGCAAAGACATTTGTGGCAAAGCCTATCACTTGCTGGTGGATGAACTGGATTTTCCGCCGGAAGATATTATTTTCGACCCCAATGTGTTTGCAGTGGCCACGGGCATTGAGGAGCACAATCATTACGCGGTTGACTTTATCGAAGGCACCCGCTGGATTCATGACAACCTGCCGCATGCGCGCATTTCCGGCGGCGTCTCCAACGTAAGTTTCTCGTTCCGTGGCAACGAAGCCATGCGCGAAGCGATTCATACCGTATTCCTGTATTACGCCATTCAGGAAGGCATGACCATGGGGATTGTGAACGCCGGCATGCTGGGTGTGTACGCGGATATGGATCCGAAAACGCGCGACCTGGTCGAGGATGTAATACTGGATCGACAGGAGCCGGTGGGCAAAACCGATAGTGCAGACGAGCGCACACCAACCGAGCGGCTGGTCGAGTACGCCGATGAAGTCAAAGGCAGCGGGACGAAAAAAGAAGCCGATATGACCTGGCGCGAACAGGACGTGGAAAAACGCTTGTCGCATGCACTGGTGCACGGGATTACCCAATTCATTGTTGAGGATACCGAAGAAGTGCGGCAAAAGATTGCCGATCGCGGCGGGCGTCCCATTGAGGTGATTGAAGGGCCGCTGATGGACGGCATGAACGTGGTGGGCGATCTGTTTGGCGCGGGCAAGATGTTCCTGCCTCAGGTGGTCAAGTCTGCCCGGGTCATGAAGCATGCCGTGGCGCATCTGATTCCTTTCATTGAAGAGGAGAAGCGCCAGATTGAAGCGGCCGGTGGCGACGTGCGCGCCAAAGGCAAAGTGGTTATTGCAACTGTGAAGGGCGATGTGCACGATATTGGTAAAAATATCGTCACCGTGGTGTTGCAATGTAATAACTTCGAGGTCGTCAATATGGGGGTCATGGTGCCATGCGCGCAGATCCTTGCCAAGGCCAAAGAAGAAAAGGCCGATATTGTGGGGCTGTCCGGCCTGATCACGCCGAGCCTGGAAGAGATGGCGTATGTGGCATCCGAGATGCAGCGCGATCCTTATTTCCGTGACAACAAGATTCCATTGCTGATCGGCGGGGCGACCACCAGCCGGGTACACACGGCAGTCAAGATCGCGCCGCACTATGACGGTCCGGTCATCTATGTTCCTGATGCCAGCCGTTCGGTAGGCGTGGCAACCAACCTGGTTTCCGATCAGGTTGAAAGCTATCTGGCGCAGGTACGCGAGGAATATGAGCTGGTGCGTGAACGCCACGCCAATCGCAAGGCCACGCCTATCATCCCGCTGGACGAGGCACGCAAGGGTGCGCCAGTTATTGACTGGAGCAACTACACGCCGCCACGTCCGAAGTTCCTGGGTCGTCGTGAATTCAAAAATTTCGATCTGGCGCAAATTGTGCCGTTCATCGACTGGACGCCGTTTTTCCAGACCTGGAGTCTGTTCGGTCAGTATCCGAAGATTCTGGATGACAAGGTGGTGGGAGAGCAGGCACGTAAACTGTTCGAGGATGCGCAGGCAATGCTCAAAAAAGTGGTGGAGCAACGTTGGCTGAGTGCGGGCGGTGTTATTGCGTTTTACCCCGCCAATAGCGTCAATCATGAAGATATCGAAGTTTATGCCGATGAATCGCGTGAAAAGGTGCTGTTCACCTGGCGCAATCTGCGGCAACAAAATGCCAAACGTGAAGGCGTGGCCAACAAGTGCCTGGCTGACTACATCGCGCCCAAGGAAACCGGGGTGAAGGATTATATCGGTCTGTTCGCGGTTACCGGAGGTATTGGCATTGAGAAGCACGAGCAACGCTTTGAAGCGGATATGGATGACTATTCGTCGATTCTGCTTAAGGCTCTGGCCGACCGGTTTGCCGAAGGTTTTGCCGAATGCATGCATGCCCGGGTGCGTCGCGATCTATGGGGCTATGTCGCGGACGAGAGCCTGGACAATCAGGCGCTTATTGACGAAAAATATCAGGGTATCCGTCCAGCGCCGGGCTATCCCGCCTGCCCCGAGCATCGTGTGAAAGTAGATATGTTCGACGTCTTGCAGACCGAAGACATTGGCATGTATCTGACCGATGGCATGGCCATGTTCCCTGCATCCAGTGTGTCGGGTTTTTATCTGAGCCATCCGGATTCGAGCTATTTCAATGTGGGAACGATAGGCCAGGATCAGTTGCAGGACTATATTGCACGCAGTGGTCTGCCCGAAGAAGAGGTACGTCGCTCGCTCATGAGCGTACTTGGGTAAGCGCAGCGCTGAACGCATCACCAGGCAGGAGTGGTATGGCCGACAAACATGGAGCATTTCGCAAGCAGGCACTGGGTGCATTTGTACGCAGCGTTCGTGATCGCGTAACACCGCAACAGGCCGGGATTGCCGGTGGCCAGCGTCGCCGCACCCCCGGCCTGCGTCGCGAAGAAGTGGCCCAGCTTTGTGATATCAGCGTTACCTGGTATACCTGGATTGAACAGGGGCGCGATGTGTCTGTGTCGGCCACTGTTTGGGCGCGGCTTGCTACCGTATTGCAAATGACCAGGGCGGAGCGTGCCTATTTGTTTGAACTGGCCGATGTTAGTGACCCGGATCATGACAGCGCTGTCGTTTCGGCGCCGACGGCTTCGTTGCAGGCCTGCGTCGATAGTATCAATGCGCCGGCGTATATTCTGGACCGGCACTGGGATGTGCTGGCGTTTAACGCTGCGCTGGACCAGGTGTTTGCCGGATGGATGAGTGCACAGGCGCAGCCCAATCTGTTGCGTTTTATTTTCCTGGATGCACAGGCGCCAGACATTGTCGTGGACTGGGAAACGCGCGCCAACCGGGTGGTGGCAGAGTTTCGCGCAGATATCGGCGCCTATCTGGATGACGGGGAGACCTCCAGTCTGATTGATGATCTGCTGGTCGGTAGTGCTGTGTTCAGCCATTGGTGGGCACGCCAGGTGGTTGTCGAGCGCGAAGGCGGCTTAAGGGAATTCAATCACCCGCAATTGGGTATCCGGCAATTCGAACAGATCACATTTCGTCTGGCCACCCAGCCCGATTGCAAGCTGGTCATACTGCTGCATCAAGGGGTTTGCCCGGATATAACGACGTTTCGATGATTGCTTGCGCTTTGGCGATTGCTCGGTTATTGTATTGACACCATCAAGGTTGTCATGGTTTTTCAGGCCCGTTGCCGGGACCGGCCGTGATAATTGTGACTGTCATAAGACAGCATTCACCGGGCTGTGGTCCGGCACGAATGTGGCTCTGGAAATGTGGTGTGGCTGATTTTCAACCTGGTTATTCAGATTTTTTAGTACAGCAAACAAATCCAATAAGGAGAAGTCAATGATTATTCGTCAAACTCGAATTGCGGCAGTGCTGGTAGCTGGCGCACTGCTGGCCGGATGTGCTACGCAAGGCGGCAATACGGCAGCAGGCACTGGCGTTGGTGCCGCATTGGGTGCCGGTCTGGGCGCGCTGATAGGAGATTCTTCCAAAAGCGCGGGTATCGGTGCCGGTATTGGCGCTATCGGTGGCGCCATTGTTGGCTATAACTGGGATCGCATCGTAGGTCGCGTGAACGATGCCGGCGGCAAAGAGCTGGGCATTTCCACCACCAAAATGCCAGATGGCAGCCTCAAAGTCAATATCCCTGAAGGCGCAACCTTCGATACGGCGAAGTATGATCTGAAACCTGCGCTGTTCCCTGTACTTGATGCCCTGGCCCAATCAATGAATGAAAGCCAGCAATTGCGTCTGAAATCTGTTGGTCATACGGACAGCACCGGCAAAATGGCATTCAACCAACAACTTTCTGTGAATCGCGCGCAAAGCGTGGTGAATTACCTGGGCGGCAAAGGCGTTAATGCCAGCCGCATGAGCATTGAAGGCCGTGGCCCCAATGATCCGATCGCAGACAATGCGACCGCACAGGGCCGCGCCCAGAACCGTCGTGTAGAGCTGTACCTGTACGCGGTTAAATAAGCCCTATAGCCGTACAGACGGCAGTCCTTAAAAAAACCCGCTGTCCGGTTTCATTACCGGCAGCGGGTTTTGAGTTTCAGATCAACTGCTGGCGCCGCGGTGAGCGGCAGCCGCAGAGATTATTTTTCAGAGTGCATGCGAAATTGCGACTGGTTCATTGCCATACCCAGCTTAAAGCCGGTGGGTTTAACCGGTGTGTTGACAGCAGGGTGTTGCTGATTGTTGTTATTGTTCTGTGTGCCAAATTCCTGGCGGAAGCGTGTTAGTAATTTCATTGTAGTTTCCTTTATTATGAGATTATTGTTTTTAATTTTCTGCGCCGGAGACAATCCGGTTCAGCTATGCATAGCGTAGCCGAAATTTATTGCAGAATCATGATTGCGCCGGCGTTTCGTTGTAAGTATGAGAATGCAGGCGCATCAATTTGTTAAGGGTGTGCATGTGGCGGCAGCCGCAATTGGTATGGCGAGGCCGATGACACAAGCAATTTAACAATGACGATATGGAGTTCTGTCTCGCGTTGCGGTGTCGTGAGAAAGACCCGCAAACTTAGTAAGAATAATTATTCAGTATGAATCTGGCATCAGGATTACGGGTCGTGTGAATGTCGCTAATGAAATTGCGGTACCGGTGCGGTTTTGGTCTGCTGAGTTATGCCCGGTTTTTTTATACGCGGGTTATTGTTTGCAGGCCGCCAGAATTTCAAACGACTGATATTTCAAATGACGAGTAACAGAATGATTGCCAAAAATAATTTGCAAAAAATGCTTCTGTTCAAATACTACTGTTCAAATTACCAATACAAATACGTCATGGTAGCCTGCCATATTAGCAGTGCTTTCTGAACGTGTCAAGCTAAATTACTGATATATCTCATTATTTTATCAGGCGCCGGCAGTAGCCCGGATTTCCCCATAGCGCGCTTCGAGTTCCTGGCGCAGCGAACGCCGCATTTTTGCCGCTTCATAACGACAACGATCCAGGTCATTGTCGGGCGTTAGCGCCGGAATCTGAACGGGGTTGCCATTGTCATCGACGGCGACCATGGTAAAAAAGCAGCTGTTGGCGTGGCGAATCTGCTTGCTGCGGATGTTTTCGGTTACCACCTTGATGCCGATTTCCATGGACGTATTCCCGGTGTAGTTCACCGAAGCCAGAAAAGTGACCAGTTCCCCAACGTGGATAGGCTGGCGGAACATGACCTGATCGACTGACAGCGTGACGACATAGCGGCCAGCATACCGGCTGGCACAGGCGTACGCGGCCTGATCAAGCAGCTTCAGAATGGTGCCGCCGTGGACATTGCCCGAGAAATTGGCCATGTCAGGTGTCATCAATACAGTCATGGTGAGTTGGTGATTGGGCAGATCCATGGCGGCTACGTCCGATAAGAGTAAGGAAGGCGTCAGTGTACCCATAATGCAGAGCTGACGCCATATGGGCGTTGTGATTGTCTGCCGAAATGGGCTGGACCGGATTACCCCTGAGATTGACATGCGCATCAGGTGCTTGACCTTCCCATCATGGTAAGCTTTACAGTGAAGAATATAAACTGTTTGCGTTGTCATTGTTTCCTGGCCGACCGCGCTAACAGACCCGTGCCGCGCTGGCCTGGGCGATGCCATTATCGACCCCGGGGCGGAACCCTAAGCGGCGGTTTTTCTTCGAAAGGACGCAAATCATGAGCTCTACAACCCTATCCCGCGGCGTGGCGGGCCATCCCGCTCCCAGGGCAGACAATGAAAACAGGCTGATAGAACTGTCGGTGGCAGGTATGACCTGCGCATCCTGCGTACGGCATGTTGAGAACGCCCTGTCCTCTGTGCAGGGCGTGCAGTCGGCCAGTGTCAACCTGGCTACCGAAAGGGCGCAGGTGCGCGCGCCGCTGGACCTGGATAGCACGTTGCTGACCCAGGCCGTGGTGCGCGCCGGCTACGAGGCGCAAGTGGTGAGCAATCCCCAGCAAAGCAGCAACACAGAAGCAGCACGACGCGAAGCCGACAGGCTTGGACTCAGGCGCGATCTGCTGCTGGCCGTGCTGCTGGCGCTACCGGTGTTTATTCTGGAAATGGGTGCCCACGCAATCCCGGCATTCCATCATTTTGTCGCAGAAACCATTGGTACGCAGAATAGCTGGTATCTGCAGTTTGTCCTGACCAGCGCTGTGCTGGCAGGACCGGGACGTCGTTTTTTCGTCAAGGGGATACCAGCCCTGCTGCGCCTGACGCCTGATATGAACTCGCTGGTTGCCGTGGGCACGACCGCAGCCTATCTTTTTTCGGTCGTAGCCACCTTCGTTCCTGCCTGGCTACCCAGCGGCACCGTTAACGTTTACTACGAGGCGGCGGCGGTGATTGTCGCGCTGGTACTGCTTGGGCGTTTTCTTGAGGCACGGGCCAAGGGCAATACATCGGAGGCCATCAGGCGACTGGCCGGGCTGCGGGCAAAAACGGCTCGGGTGCAACGTGGCGGGCAGGTGAGTGAAATTGCTATCGAAGAGGTGGTGGTGGGCGACCTGATCCAATTGCGTCCCGGCGAGCGTATTCCTGTTGACGGACAAGTGACAGATGGCAATAGTTTTGTCGATGAATCCATGATCAGCGGCGAGCCGATGCCGGTTGAAAAAACGCCTGGCGCCACTGTAGTGGCGGGTACGGTGAATCAGAACGGTACATTGAATTTGCGCGCTACCGGTGTCGGTGCCGATACCGTGCTGTCGCAGATCATCCGCATGGTTGAACAGGCGCAGGGCGCAAAGCTGCCGATCCAGACCATGGTCGATCGTATTACCATGTGGTTTGTTCCGGCGGTCATGCTGATTGCGTTGATCACATTTGCAATATGGCTGATATTCGGCCCGCAACCGGCGCTGGGTTTTGCCCTGGTAAATGCGGTGGCCGTGTTGATCATTGCCTGCCCCTGCGCGATGGGCCTGGCAACGCCTACATCTATCATGGTAGGTACGGGGCGCGCAGCGCAACTGGGTGTTCTGTTCAGACAGGGTGAAGCGCTGCAAACATTGATGGATGTGCGCGTGGTTGCAGTCGATAAAACCGGCACGCTGACCCGTGGTTATCCTGAGCTGGCCGATCTGACGGTGGCCGAAGGATTTGACCGTGACCAGGTGCTGGCGCTGGTGGCTGCGGCTGAAAGCCGCTCCGAGCATCCCATTGCGCGCGCCATTGTCGCCGCTGCAGAAAAACAGAACCTGCCCATTGGGTTGGTTCAGGATTTCGAATCCCTGACCGGGCTCGGCCTTCGTGCCCAGGTCGATGCACGACAGATTCTGGTTGGTTCGGACCGGCTGATGATGCAGCACAAGCTGGATCCGGCGGTGTTTTCGTCCATTGCCAGCAAGCTGGCCGATGAGGGCAAGTCGCCGCTTTATGTTGCGATAGACGACAAACTGGCTGCCGTCATCACAGTGGCCGACAGTATTCGTGAAACAACGCCTGAAGCGATTGCAGCCTTGCATGAGCAGGGGCTCAAGGTGGTCATGGTCAGTGGCGATAACCAGCGCACCGCGCAGGCGATTGCGCGACAATTAAATATCGATGAAGTGGTTGCAGAGGTGATGCCCGACGCCAAAGCCGATACCGTCAGGCGGCTGCAGCAAACCTACGGGCCGGTCGCCTTTGTTGGTGACGGCATTAACGATGCCCCTGCCCTGGCGGTTGCCGACGTGGGGATCGCTATCGGTTCAGGGACCGATATTGCCATGGAGTCGGCCGATGTGGTGCTGATGTCTGGCGACCTGACCCATGTGTCCCAGGCAATCGCCATGTCGCGGGCGACCATGCGCAATATCCGGCAGAACCTGTTCTGGGCATTTGCCTACAACGCGGCGTTGATTCCGGTGGCCGCTGGGGTGCTGTATCCCTTTAATGGGGTGCTGTTGTCGCCTATTTTTGCTGCGGGCGCAATGGCGCTTTCCAGCGTGTTCGTGGTCACCAATGCATTGCGGCTGCGCCGTTTTGCAGCCTGAGACAAGACGATGACGGAGAATGCTATGAATATCGGAGAAGTGTCGGCAGCCACCGGTGTGAGCGCCAAGATGATTCGCTATTATGAAAAAATCGGCCTGATTAATGCTGTTAACCGCAGCGATGCGGGCTACCGGCAATATACGGTCCAGGACCAGCGCATGCTCGCTTTCATTCGGCGGGCTCGCGAACTGGGATTCTCACTTGAACGCATCAAAACCCTGATCGGCCTGTGGGAGGACACCTCGCGACACAGCGCCGATGTGCGGCAACTGGCGCGCCAGTATATTGACGAGCTGGATGAGGACATTGCCAAATTACGTACTATACGCGATGAGCTGGCCTATCTGGCCGATCATTGCCATGGTGACAACCGGCCTGATTGTCCCATTATTGAAAGGCTGGCACAGGGGGGCGAATGACTTTGATGTATTTCCCGCAGTGGCCAGGTGTGCTAAAGTAAATCTGCAGGTGCATCGGCACCGGTCGCTGGCCGTTGCGTGATATCAATCGTAATATAGGCACTATGACCAGTATCACCGGCCATGATATACCGCGTTATCGGACTGTGATAGCGGCCGAGTTATCAGGATCCGCAATCGAGCCTGATTTAGGCTTACTGTATGAGGCCTGCTATACGAGCCTGTAATGCGCGGCTACGATATCAGGCGTGACAGCAGTGACAGCTGTGACTGCAAATATGTGTATTGTGATCCACTTGCTTACGGAGGCTCACATGGTCACCACAACATTCATTACGCCGGAGAATCAGGTTCCGGATCTGGAAGACTATAATCTATTCAATTGTGATCCGGCGCTGCGCGAGGCGCTGGATGCGTTCTGTGCCGCAGACGCGAAACAGGCATGCCAGAGCTATGGCGAGCGCCTGGGCTCAAAGCATGTCTTGCAGCTGGCGCAGCTTGCCAATGTAAACGGGCCGCAAGCGGCCATTTTTACCCGCACGGGCGAGCGGCAGGATCTGGTTACGTTCGATCCTGCCTGGCATTCCCTGCTGACCATGCTGTTCGATATGGGCATGCATTCTGCGGCCTGGCAGGACGGCCAGCATGTGCGGCGCGCAGCGCTGTTTTATTTGCATGCGCAAACCGAAGCGGGCAGTCTGTGCCCGGTCACCATGACCTTTGCCGCCGTTGCAGCGTTGCAAGATCAGCCCTTGTTCGAGCAACTGGCGCCCTTGCTGTACAGCCGTAACTATGACGGCGCCAATGCCCCTGTCTCACAGAAGCGCAGCATGATGATCGGCATGGGCATGACCGAGAGGCAGGGCGGATCTGATGTACGCAGCAATACCACGCATGCCGTGGCCATCGGCCACTCGGAACCGGTCTATGAATTGCACGGACACAAATGGTTTTTTTCCTCTCCCATGTCGGATGCACATCTGGTGCTGGCCAATGAACAGGAGCAATTGAGCTGCTTTTATGTGCCGCGCTGGCGACCGGATGGCAGCAAAAATATGGTGCATATCCAACGGCTAAAGGACAAGCTGGGCAACCGTTCCAACGCCAGTGCAGAAGTAACCTTTGATGGCGCCTGGGCATTGCGGGTCGGTGAGCAGGGGGCGGGCATTCCTACCATCTTGCGCATGGTCAACCAGACACGCCTTGATTGCGTGCTTGGCAGTGCGGGATTGTTGCGTCAGGGACTGGTGCAGGCCATGCATCACACCCGCTATCGTATGGCATTTGGCAAGCGGCTGGCGGATCAGCCACTGATGCAGTCGGTGCTGTGCGACCTGGCCCTGGAGAGCGAAGCGGCGCTGTGGCTGGGGATGGCGTTGGCCCATGCGGTGACGCAACAGAATGACCCCGTACAGAAAGCGTTTTTGCGCTTTGTCGCGCCTGCCGCCAAATTCTGGGTCTGCAAGCGCAGTATTGCAGCCATTGCAGAATGCCTGGAGGTGTGGGGCGGCAATGGCTACATCGAAGATGCGCCGCTGGCCCGGCTGTTGCGCGAGGCCCCGGTCAATTCCATCTGGGAAGGCTCCGGCAATGTGATGTGCCTGGATGTCTTGCGAGCGTTTGCCCGGGACCCCGATGGGGCCGCGCTGTTGCTGGAGCGCCTTGCCGACGATTGCCGTGCCGATCCGGTGCTGTCACAGGCCATGGCGCAACTGAAACAATGGGTGTCGGAGTCGGGCGATGTGCTGCAATCGAGGGCACGCGAGATTACGCAGCGGCTGGTACTGTTGGTTCAGGCCACACTGCTCTATCGGCATGCGCCTGCCTGGCTGGCAGAGGCGTTTGTGCGCGCGCGTTTCGAAGAAAGCGCAGGAGTATTTGGCGCCTCCATCTATACCGATGCGGTCGCGATACTGGAGCGTGCCTATCGCCCGGAATAAGTACAGCGGTGGTCGCGGGAGCAGACGTGGCCGATATGCCGATAGCACGCCCCTCGCTGCGCTCAACCCATTAATGCAGTTTGACTTTGGGTGTGCTGCGTTTTAGCAGCAGACGACCCAGGGCAACCGCGCCGGTACGGGCGATACCCAGAATGGCCATGTGATGCATCAAGTGCAGGCTCATGTACATCAGGCGCGCCAGCAGGCCTTCGACAAAAAGACTTTTTCCGGTGAGCACGCCCATCAGGCTGCCCACGCCCTTGTTATGACCTACGGACACCAGCGAGCCGTAATCCTTGAATGCAAATGGCTTGCCGCTGCTTGCCGTGCCGTTGATGCGGGCCGAGAGTTCACCGATCAGATAATCTGCCTGCTGATGGGCCACCTGCGCCCGGGCAGGCAGATAGCGACCCTGCTCCCATTCGACCTGGGCACAATCGCCCATGGCGTAGATTGCCGGATCGCTGGTGCGCAGGGTTTTGTCGGCAATAACCTGGTTAATTTTATTGGTTTCCAGGCCCAGTTCGGTCAGAACGGCCGGCGCCTTGATGCCCGCTGCCCATACTGTCAGGTCGGCCGGATACCGATTGTCGTTTGAATCGGTCAGGCTCTTTTCCTGCACCGCGGCGACCAGCACCGATGTCTTGACGGTAATGCCGCGTTCCTTGAGCAGCTTTGTGGCTGCTGCCGATGTTTTTTCCGGAAGGGCCGCAAGGATGCGAGCGCTGCCTTCGAGCAGCGTGATGTGAATATCTTCTTCAGGATTCAGTTCGTTGATGCCATAGAAGCCCAGATTCTTTCCTGCCTCCAGCAGTTCTGCTGCCAGCTCGACACCAGTTGCTCCGCCGCCGACAATGGCAATGTTCAGAGAGTGTGCCGGGTCGGTTTTCTTGCGCTGATCGGCGGCGACAAGCTCGCGCAGAAATTTCAGACGAAATTTTTCGGCCTGTTCCGTGGAATCCAGTGCAGTAGCGTATTCTTCGGCGCCCGGCGTGTTGAAAAAATTCGAGCGGCTGCCAACGGCGAGTACCAGGGTGTCATAAGACAGGTCTCTGGCGGCAAAAACTTCTTCACCTTCGTTGTAGACTGCTTTGACGTGAATGCTGCGGGCCTGGCGGTCAATGCCGTCCATTTCGCCAGGCACGAATGTGAACCCGTGGTCCTTTGCCAGCATGGCGTAAGACAGCCCTTCGCGGTGAATGTCCAGCGTACCCGATGCCACTTCATGCAGCGACGGCTTCCATATATGGAACACGCCTGCATCTACTAGAAAGATGTGTCGAGGACCGAACTTGCGTCCGAGTTTGGCTGCCAGTTCCAGGCCGCCCGCGCCACCGCCTACTATGATGATCCTGTGTTCCGGTATTTGCATCGTCATTTCCTGATGTTTTCAGTTGAAATAGAACAAACTGGTTTCATTCTAGTAGAAAAACGCCAGGGCAGGCAGATAAAAGCCGGCCTTCGTGCGTGTTGGCCGGCCTGGTCATGCCTGTATCGTACCGGTTATTTTGCCTGCAACAGTTCCGGTGTTTTCAGCAGGATGAGTTCATTGTCATCCTGCTTGTTGGGTTCGCGGCTGGATGAAAACGGAAAGTTGTTATCGTTGCCAACAACGATATGTTCTCCGTCAACAATATCAACATTCTCGATGGTAAAGAACGGAAATTGCAGCACGCCGTTGGTCAGGGGCTTGCGCGCCACTTTGGATGGATCGGCAATGTTCAGCAAATCAATGTACGCGACTTTGCGTACCGGCTTGCCTGCATTCTCAGGACCGAACTGGACTTTGTAAACACGTTTGAATTTGGGCAGATCGGCAAAACAGGTCCGAGGGTCTTCGCCTTGCTTGCAAGCTTTGTCCGGTGTGCCTTCGCCATTGTCCCGTTCGATGATCAGGCCCGTGGTGGCGTCAATCATGTTGAAGTCGCCAATCGCGTGGTGCGCCGCCTCCAAAGGATATAACCAGGCGCGGCCAGTCCATTTTTCCGCGGCAACATCAAATTCAAGCACGCGCAGTACAGTCTTGCCATCGGCCGATTCCCAGGATTTCTTGCCTTCATCCCAGACCGGACCTTCCAGCAATGGATACAGATATTTGCCATCAGTAGAGGCGGCCATCCCCTCGAACCCTTTAGAGCGTTTCAGATTGACGTCTTTATAACTGTCTGTGGGCGCACCGGGCGTCGCAACCAAATAGTTGTCAGGAGATTGAATTTTACGAGCATCAACTTCTGTGTCGAAGACCGCCTGCACCTTGCCGTCAAGATCTGCCTTGATGAGAAACGGACCGAATTCGTCGCCTATCCACAACGTGTTGCCGATAATCTGAAAGCTTTCGGTATCAAAGTCAGAACCGGTCAGATAGCGTTGCGGCGTACCTTCGTGCACGATACGAAAAGGCACTTTTTTGTCAGGATCGCTCAGAAAGACGGACTTGATATGCTTGAATTGCCCAGACTTCCAATCGATGGTGTATTGATTCAGATACAGCATGGAGTCCGGCGAGTTCGCTTTGTTGCCAGAGCCATTATCGGTCACGATCCAGACACTGCCGTCTTTCATGACCTGAATGCCGGAATGGCCCTGCAGAGGCTGGCCGGAGATCGGCAGGCTGATGCCGGTCTCGCGACCATTGGACTTGCCCATGACCGAAGCCTGTTTTTCAACGCGTTGGCGCGTGGTGTATTTGCCTGCAGATTTGAGATCTTCCGGGGCGTTATCTGGCGCCGCAATAGTGCTATTGGCTGGCAAGATGGCGTGCCCTTCGAGAACGGCGGGGACTTCGGTCTGGGCCAGTGCAAAGTTGCTGGCTGTGGCCAGACCGAGCGCCAGTGCCAGCGTCGAAATACGGTATCGGAATGTCATGGAGTGCTTCCTGCATGAGGTTGGAAAGCCGCAAGAATATAGGAGCAGTATGACAGGTGTATGTAAGTGAAATTGAGGGGATGGCCCGGCGCTGGTGCCACGGTCAGCGTAGTGTCACATCGGGCAGGTATAGTGCCTGGTGCTCCTGATCGCCCAGGCATCAGCGCCGATAGCGGGCGCAGGGGGCAATCAGGCTGGATAAAAAGTAAACAGTTCGCTACTGCGGCGAAATACCGGCGTCCGTCACCGCCTTAAGCCAGAACTGGTGTTCGTCTGCAATTACTTTTTTGAGTTCCTGGCCCGTGCCGAACGTCAACTCCGCACCCTGGGCTGCCATTGTGCTGATCAGTTTCGGTTCTTTCAGGCTGCGTTCAAGCGCAGCCGATAATGCATTGATGATCTCTGCCGGAACGCCTTTCGGAGCGAACAGGCCGAACATATTTCCTGCAATCAGGCTTTTTGCGCCAGCTTCGGTGAGCGTGGGGATATCCGGTAGCAGGCTGATGCGCTTGGCGGAGGCCACGGCAAGGATTTTGAGCTTGTTGCCTTTGACCAATGGCATCGATCCTGTCACGCTGTCAAACATCATGACCGAAAGGCCATTGACCACATCCGGTAAAGCCTGGACGCTGCCTTTGTAAGGCACGTGTGTAATATCAAGTTCGTTTTGCGCTTTGAAAAGCTCGCCTTCCAGATGTGAAAGTGTGCCTACACCCTGCGAAGCGAAATTGTAGGCACGCGGCTTTGCCTTGATATACGCGATCAGTTCCGGGACTGATTTGACGGGCAGGGTTGTAGGGACGACCAGTGCATGAGGAACCGATCCAACCAGACCGATTGGAACAAAATCTTCAATGAGGTTGGCCCCCTGGTTCCGGTAAACAGCCGCCGCAATGGCCTGGTTGGATGTCGCCGCCAGATACAGGGTGTACCCGTTGGGCGTTGCCCGGGCACCTGCCGTCAGTCCGATGGCGCCGCCGGCGCCGGGACGATTTTCTACAACTACCGGTTGCCCAAGCTCCCGGGATAGCTGATTGCCGATGGCTCGGGTCAGTACGTCGGTTGCGCCGGCCGGCGGAAATGAAATAATGATTTGTATCGGGCGATCAGGATAGGCCGATTGGGCGGGCATCGGGAAAAAAAACACAAGCAGGACGCTCGCGCAGCAAAATGAACGAAGCAATGTCTTGAGCGCGGCCAACGAATGCAATACTGGGGATAACATCATTACGACCTCCGGAATTCTCTGTATTTAAGATGGGCACTGAGGTGGAAAGACAAAATCAAGCGATTAAAAAGATTGCGTACCTTGAGGTTTTGCGCCGTCTCTTATCAAAACAACGCGTTGGTGTTGATGCCATTTCTTCTGGGGGATAACGCCAGAGCACACGCTGTGGTGCCACGAGTGCAGAATCAACTGCGCTGATCCTCGCTGCAAAAGCTGCGCGCCGGCACGCGTGAGCGCGTGTTCTTGCCCGCGTGCGCTAATGCTTTGCGCAATATTGCATACAGGTTTTGTTTCATTGCTATGAGTCTCCTTTATGTGTGTGCCGCCTAATAAATATCTGAACCAAAAAGGTACCATTTTATTTATGAGGCTTTGTTTTTTTCATTATGGCATGATATTTCTTTAAATGGAATTATTTATTTCATATTTAATATTTGTTTGCTACTCATAAGGAAATATCAGCCAAATTGGTCCATTAAAGGTTCGGTATGGTACCATTTGTGACATATTTACTCTGGAGTGCCACATGCCATACAGTATGGAGACCATTGTCTTATTCACGCTCGCAATATTGGCATCGGGCATCATTGCCGGGCTGATAGCCGGGCTGCTGGGGGTGGGCGGCGGCATTGTGCTTGTGCCTGTCCTGTACTATCTATTTACGCTGTTGCTGGTTGATGAGTCGATTCGCATGCATATGGCAGTTGGTACCTCGTTAAGCACCATTGTTGCGACGGCAGCCTCATCCACCCGAGCGCATTTGGCCAAGGGGTCAATCGATCTTGGTTTGCTCAAAAGTTGGGGGCCCTGGTTGCTATGTGGCGCCATAATCGGGATGAGCGTTTTTAGCGCAATTGATTCGAGCGCTTTGTCGTTTGTCTTTGGGTCTGTTGCGCTTCTTGTTGCTGTATATATGCTTTTTGCCAAAGAGCCTACGACAGAAACAACAGATAAATTTCCCAAGGGCGTTGCACGTGGCGTGTTGGGTTTGATCGTGGGAGGCGTGTCTTCGATCATGGGAATTGGCGGTGGAACGTTGAGTGTTCCCATATTGAGTATCTTCAAGTATCCGATGCGCCGCGCCGTAGGCACTGCTGCTGCGATTGGGTTGCTGATTTCAATACCGGGTGCGATAGGCGCATTGCTAAGCGGGTTTGGGAATCCAGATCTGCCACCGTTCAGTATTGGTTTTGTTAATTTGCTGGCGTTTGTTATTCTGGTACCCGTGACAGGATTTGTCGCGCCTTTCGGTGCCCGAATCGCGCACACGATCAAGCCAAGGTATTTGCGCTGCGCCTTTGCGGTCTTTCTGTTGTTCAATTCATTAAATATGTTCCTGAGCGCGATCTGATATCAAACAAACAGGTTTTCAAGAAAAAACGATGCAACAACCCTTTCCCTTGGTACAGAAGCGCTCAGACAAAATATTGGATCTGCTGCGTGAACGGCTTACTCAGCAGGATGCAATCCAGGGCTCACGCCTGCCGCCGGAGCGTAGCCTGGCGGCCGAACTTAACGTGAGTCGGCGGGTGCTTCGCGAAGCCTTGCAAAAACTTGAAGAAGACGGACTGATTCAGCGAACGCCGGGACGTGGTACGGTTATCGTGGATTTGTCTCAAGCGAAGCCCAACCCGGGGGCTGTTGATATTCGACAATATACCAGTCCGGTAGAGTTGATGGATGCACGCTTTGCTTTGGAGCCGGCTATTGCCGCCATTGCAGCAGCGCATGCCACATCGCGCGATATAGATGAAATGCGCCGGTGTATCGAACAGAGCCAGAACGTTATCGCTGATCACAGGCAGTGGGAGAAATGGGATGGCGCCATACATGCTGCGATCGGTCGCGCCACGCATAATGAGTTGCTCGTGCGGTTTTTCGAAATGCTGACAGCGGCGCGTGAACAGACAGCCTGGGGGCGGTTGCGCAAGGCATCATTGACCCCGGAACGTCAGTTGCTATACATTCATCAACATACCCTTATCGTGACGGCTATTGAAGAGCGAAGCCCGGAGCATGCCGCACAGGCCATGCGCCAGCACCTGACGACGGTGCGTCGAACCATGTTCGATCAACTGGATGAACATGACCTGAAGTGAAAACAGGTACTGCGGCTACGCAAGTGGTTTGATCATTGCCGGTCGTGATTGCTGGCATTCATGGGCGGGCTGCGCGCCTGGGCCGCGCCTATGGGGTCATTATTTTTTTATATATTGACTGGCCAGCGCGTCCAGTTCTTTGCTGTTGAACAGATCAATGCATTTCATCGACTCATAGCTTCCGCCCGTCGAGCCGCTGCGCGTGGTTGTCTTGAGGAATTTTTCAACAAGGGCCTGGGCAGCTTCATTGGCTTCAAGGGGAACTGTGGAGTACTCCAGATAGGCGGCTGCTGTGTTGCTCCAGTCTTCTTCCAGTGCCGCGCTGCCGGCCTGTTTGCTTAGCGTTGCGCCACAACGGGCAAGAGCCCAGTATTTGAACAGTTTGATCTGGTTGTCGTGGCTTTTCAGCGCCTGCGGCGGCAACTGGGTCAACGATTGCATTTGACCTGCCGGTTTGGCAGCGTCAGTTGCGTGAACCGCACCGCCGGTTATGACGCCAATGGCGCACAGTGCTGCTGTAAAAATTCCTCTGGTGTTCATTTCAATTCCCACAGATAGGCTTTTTCCGGAACAAAGGTCCCGTTGTCCGGATCGGCATACAAATGGCAGGAGTCGGCGCACTGTGTGCCGTTCCAGAGCGTGACATGACCCGCTGCATTATCCCAACCATGGCCCTTGACCACAAGCAGCCCTTTTTTACCGGCCAGTTGAGCCGGTGTAGGCGCACCATTGACGATGATGTCCGCCTTGCCAAATGTGCTTTCCAGAAAACGGATCATGTCGTTGACACGGTACATGTACCATTGGCCATCGGCGCCGCTGCTGGCGGCGTAGCCGGCTGCGTTCGGCGGAATAGAAATGCCGCTG
Source organism: Pseudomonadota bacterium (assembly GCA_023423975.1). GTDB lineage: Bacteria > Pseudomonadota > Gammaproteobacteria > Burkholderiales > Burkholderiaceae_B > Advenella. The sequence goes on along the minus strand of JAFAEO010000001.1, from coordinate 313,799 downwards.
CGATTGAGCACATAGCTCATGCGGATAGGGCAGGCATTACGAAAAATCAGACTGTCGGTATTGAACTTGACCTTGCCGCCGATCAGCTCGCCCACCATTTTGACTGGTTTGTTTACCTGCGCAAAGGTGTTCCATGCGTGGTCGAATTGTGGTCTGGCGGCCATTGGGCAGTCTCCGGATTATGGATTTGTGAATGCTAGAGTTTCGCACATTGTTGTTGCAATAAATTTAATTAGCGGATGTCATTTTGTTACTATGTGTTTGATTGTCAGCATCCGTTTTTTGAGGTATCAAGGTAAAAATGAATACGAATGATGTCGTACAAGCGTCTTTATGGCAGGCCTGGATACTGCAGGCCCGTAAAAATCCGCGAGTCACATTTGGTCTGTTGCTCGCGGGGGCGTGCCTGTTGGTGCTGCTGCTGGCCGGTACTTATCGTGCCCTGACCTCGGTTGACGATGCCGCTTTTGAGTATGCGCTGGTCGGTGGTTTTGCCGGATTTGGCGCCACCGCGCTGGGAGCGCTGGCAGCACTGGGCTTGCGCAGCATCCCGGTACGTACCCAGGATACGATGCTGGGGTTTGCGGCAGGCATGATGCTGGCGGCCAGTTCCTTTTCCCTTTTGCTGCCTGGGCTGGAGGCGGCCCAGCAGATTACCGGCAGTGCGCTGCTGGGCTCGACGGTTGTGGTGGTGGGGCTGGCCTTCGGCGTGCTGCTGATGCTCGGACTGGATTATTTCACACCGCATATGCACCAGGAGCTGGGCACGCAGGGGCCCGAGTACAAACGTCTTAACGGCGTCTGGCTCTTTGTGCTGGCCATTGTTTTGCATAATTTACCCGAGGGCATGGCCATCGGGGTTAGCTTTTCCAAGTCCGATATGTCGGTTGGGCTGCCCCTCACAACGGCAATCGCCATTCAGGACATTCCGGAAGGTCTGGCCGTGGCGCTGGCGCTGCGTGCTATTGGGATACCAGTAGGGCGGGCGGTGTTGCTTGCCGCCGCTTCGGGCCTGATGGAGCCGCTGGGCGCCATTGTAGGGGTGGGAATGTCCAGCGGAATGGCTGTGGCCTATCCAATGAGTCTTGGGCTGGCAGCTGGTGCAATGATATTTGTGGTATCCCATGAGGTTATACCGGAAACCCATCGCAACGGCCACCAGACTTTTGCCACCATTGGACTGATGGCCGGGTTTGCGGTCATGATGTTTCTGGATACCGCGCTGGGTTGATCACCTGCCGGTATCCATAAATAATGACTACGGTTTGATGACGTGCCAGACGTCCTTGACGCCATCGCCGGTCATCTCCCCGGGTTTGCTGTCTTTCTTGAACAGGTATAGCGGCTGTCCCTTGTATGTCCATTGTGACTGGTCGCCATCACGCTTGATTACATCGTAATCGCCGGATTTTTTATCTTCCGCGGTAGCCATCAACGGTGGCCAGTTCTCTGCACATTGGCCCGAGCATGCACTTTTTCCTGGGGTTCCTTTGTCCTTGTCAAAGGTGTATAGCGTCATGCCTTTGCTGTCGACCAGTATGCCATTTTCTGTTTTGATCGGTGGTTCTGCCGCCAGGGCTGTACTGCCGACAAATCCCGCACCGGCCAGGGCCAATATGCAGGACAGTAGAGTTTTGTTCATAAGAGTCTCCTTGAAGATGATCGTCGCCGCCGACGATACACTGCAAAGCATACGCCTTATCCGATTAATTGCATATGGCATGGCAATGGCATGATGAAGATTTTTTTGACGCCGGGCTGGCCTCGTGGTACGTGCTGCCGGCTCCTGGCTCAGCCGTTATTTGTACAGACAACGGGCTGCTTGTGCTGCGCTGGCTACCTGCCTGATTTCCAGTCACAGGAAGGCAATGGTAAAGGCGTAGTATAGTAGGGCCCTGTTTCCCTTTTCATTCCATTTTTTTGGAGAACCTGCCGATGACTGCTCAAGATCCCCACCATATCGGCACCCTCGAGCAACTGACCGCTTTGTTTGGTACACCAGGCGAGGCGTCGCTGAAAAAGGAGGTGGACCATATACATCCGTTGTACCGGCCGCTGATCGAGGCCTCGCCATTTGCCATTGTTGCCACCAGCGGCCCGGACGGTCTGGATGCATCACCGCGTGGCGATCCTGCCGGTTTTGTTCAGATTGAAGACGAACGCACGCTGTTGCTGCCTGAGCGGCGGGGGAACAATCGCATCGACAGCCTGCGCAATTTGCTCACCGACCCACGTTTGGCTGTCCTGTTTCTGGTCCCAGGGATGGGAGAAATGCTGCGCGTTAACGGTACCGCGCATATCAGTGTCGCGCCGCCATTGTTGCAGCGTCTGGCCATGCGCGACAAGCCGCCGCAATGTGTAATTGTCATGAAAGTGGAGCGGGTCTTTTTTCAGTGTGCCCGTGCCATCCAGCGCTCCGGTTTGTGGAATCCGGCGCCGGCACGAGAGCAGTTGAATGTGCCAACTGCAGGCACGATTCTGGCGGGCCTGACCCACGCGCAGATTGACGGCGAGAAATATGATCGGGAGCTGCCGCAACGGCAGCGCGATACGCTGTATTGAATGCGCAGGGCCGGCAGGCAATGCTTTAAACCGCGCCCGACCCACACGGTTGCTCCTGCTGCGGGCGGCTGCCGGGTGGGCCTGCCTTGCGGACGCATTCGACATCGTTCGATCATTCTTTCGGTTCAATGTTTATCGCAGTAACGCGTGCTGTAACGTGGATTGCCATCGGCGCGCCCGTGGACGACGCGGTCTTTCTGACTCAGGGTAATTACCGTATATTTCAATCATCATACGTATTATGATTTCGATTATGATACCTCGACAGACAATACATGATGACATTTTGAACCGACTGGGTGCGGATATATGCACTGGTGTATATGCCGTCGGGACGGCACTGCCGCCTGAGCCGCACCTGTGCGAACAACTCGGGGTAAGCCGCATTGTGGTGCGAGAAGCGGTCAAGTCGCTCAGCGCACGTGGCCTGGTGTTGGTACGTCGCCGTACTGGCACGCTAGTGCAACCACCGGAGAACTGGCAGCTTTTTGACCCCAAGGTGGTTATCTGGCGCGCCAGTGCGGGCATGGTCGATGAAAAGTATATTGCCGATTTGATGGAGTTGCGGCGTGTAATTGAACCTGCTGCTGCTCGGTATGCAGCGCGACGGGCGAGTGCTGAAGATCTTGCGCTCATGCGCCATCATCTGGACGCTATGGCAAATGCCATTAATGGCAAGGGCGAGTATGTGCCGGCCGACCTGGCTTTCCATGGCGCTATTCTGGATGCTTGTCATAACCAGTTCCTGCGTCAAATGCAGCAGGCAATCAATGTGATTCTTCAGGTCAGCTTTGATCTGTGCGTACAGGTGCCGGACGGACCAGCCCGTTCCCTGTCTTTGCACGAGGCGCTATTTTCGGCGATTACCGCGCGCAATCCGGTACAGGCGGAACAGGCCGTGCTGGAAATTATCGAGCGTGCGGAAAACGATTTGCATGCCGGTGTAAATAATTCAATGGTTATCGATCATCATGAAAATCACCAAAATTGAAACGCTGCGGACCCAGGAGTTTTTCAATGTCATCTGGGTGCGCATCCATACCGACAGCGGCGTAGTGGGGCTGGGAGAAACATTTTATGGTGCCGGGGCCGTAGAGGCGCATATCCATGAGACCCTGGCTATCCGTTTGCTGGGACAGAATCCATTGCATATCGAGGCCTTGCATAAGGAAATGCTGAACCTGCCTATGGCGCAATCGTCTACCGGGGCAGAATACCGGGCGGCATCGGCCATTGATATAGCGCTTTGGGACCTGTTTGGAAAAGTCTGCAATCAGCCTGTGCACCAAATGCTCGGCGGGCTATGCCACGACAAAATTCGGGTATATAACACCTGTGCGGGCTACAACTATGTAAGAGCGAAAAACATCAAGCCGGTGTCCAACTGGCAGATCAACAAAGGACAGGCCCACGGGCCGTATGAAGATCTGGATGGTTTCATGAACCGGGCAGATGAACTGGCGGTGGATTTGCTTGAGCAGGGTATCACCGCCATGAAAATTTGGCCGTTTGACCCACCGGCCATCGAGAACAAAGGCTTGTTCATTGATGCCCGGCAGATGAAAAAATCGCTGGAGCCATTTGAAAAAATTCGCAAGGCGGTTGGCGACAAAATGGACATTATGGTGGAGTTCCATTCCTTGTGGAATTTGCCCGCCGCCAAGGAAATCGCGCGCGCCATAGAACCGTATGCGCCACGCTGGTATGAGGATCCCATTCGCATGAATTCACCGCAAGCATTGGCTGAATATGCAAGGTCTACGCCCGTGTGGGTGTGTGCGAGCGAAACCCTCGGGTCCCGTTATCCATACAAGGATATGCTGGAACGTGATGCCATGCATGTGGTGATGGTAGATTTGTGCTGGAGCGGTGGGTTGACTGAAGGCCGGAAAATTGCCGCGCTGGCCGAGACCTGGCATAGGCCATTCGCGCCGCATGATTGCATCGGGCCGGTGGGCTTTGCGGCCGCTGTGCATTGTTCGTTCAGTCAGCCCAACACGCTGATTCAGGAGTCGGTGCGTGCTTTTTACAAAGGTTGGTACAACGAACTGGTCACTGCAGTGCCACGGATTGAAAACGGCTATGTCTTTCCGATGGAGGGGCCCGGTCTGGGCGTGGAACTGCGCGATGACGTATTCGAGCGGGGGGATCTGACGATTCGCGTCAGTACTCCGGAATCACTATAAGAGTAAAGAAGAAAAAATCATGTCTGAATTATTCAATTTAAATGGGAAGACGGCGCTTGTCACCGGTTCTTCACGCGGGCTGGGCTTTGCCTTTGCCCAGGCGCTGGCTGAACATGGTGCCGCTGTCATTCTCAATGGCACTCGCGCAGATCGCCTTGAGCAGGCGGCACAATTGCTGGTCGATCGCGGTTTTCGCGTTGACACGCTAGCCTTCGATGTGGCCGATGAGCATGCGGTCGTTGCCGCCTTTGATTCGCTGGATCATCAGAACAGGCAAGTTGATATCCTCATAAATAATGCAGGTATTCAGCTTAGGAAACCGTTGACTGAGCTGGCGGTGGCCGAATGGCATAGCGTGTTGGACACCAATTTGACCAGCGCCTTTTTGGTAGGACGTGAGGCGGCCAAACGCATGATCGCACGTGGCAAGGGTGGCAAAATCATCAATATTGGCTCGCTGACCAGCGAGTGCGCCCGTGCGACGATAGCGCCCTATACTGTTTCCAAGGGCGGCATCAAAATGCTGACACGCGCGATGACGGCCGAATGGGCCGCGCATAAAATTCAAATCAACGCCATTGGTCCTGGGTATATGGCAACTGATATGAACGAAGCACTGTTGAACAATCCGCAATTCGATGGCTGGGTAAAGAGCCGTACGCCGGCAGGCCGTTGGGGGTTGCCCGAAGAGCTGGCTGGAACTGCCGTCTTTCTGGCCTCACGGGCTTCCGACTATGTGAATGGTCAAATCATTTATGTGGATGGTGGCATGCTGGCAGTTTTATGAATCCGTGAAAACTGAACTCAACCGGCTGGGTACGTAGCCGGGCTCGGATTCAGGCAGCATGAGCCCGGCCAACATCTGATTACAACTTCCTGACGCTTCTTGATGTTCATTTAGTGCCGGATGCCAATATAATGCACTTTATCAACAAACTATTCTAAGTGCATGATTTTGCGCATATTAAATATTTTATACATGTTCGCATGTTGCGTGTTCCGGGCTGCTGCGCAGCAAGCCGGTGCAATCGGCATACTGCGTCGCCCTGGTATCGCGTTCAGGCTGATGGGCGTGTCGCTCGCAATGGGGCTGGCAGGCTGCCAGTCGCTGGTGCTGGAGGGCTCTTCCGCCGGTGCCGGGATCGCCGGTGCCGCGCTCGCGCAAAAAGTTACGGATAATGCGGCAATCACTACCGGTATCGGTGTTGGCGTTCAGGCGGCCACTCGATCTGCCGTGCAATATGTGCAGCGCGAAATGCATGGCTATACCCAGGAAGTGATCGCCACCGCGGCCGGCAAATTGAAAGAAGGCGAGGTGGCCAACTGGAAGTCGATTCATTCCATCCCCATGGAGCCCAATGAGCAGGGCCGGGTGACGGTCAGCCGTGTGATCAGCCAGGGTCTGCTGGAATGCAAGGAAATTGTCTATTCGGTCGACTCCGAAGAAAATTCGGTGCCCCGCAACGAATTTTATGTGGCCTCGATCTGCAAGGACGGGCCACGCTGGGCATGGGCCACGGCAGAGCCGGCAGTCAGCCGCTGGGGGGCCTTGCAGTAATGCGGTTACGCGCCAGCCTCACAATAATGACACTTGGCGTTTGTGCCGCCGCCAGCCTGGCCGGTTGTTCATTGATCGCGACGTTGCCGGGCCTTACAGCCGGTGCGGCGACATCATCGGTAACGGGCAATCCGGCGCTGGGTCTGACTGTCGCGATTGCCACTAACGCCGCAGTAGATGCAGGCGTCAAATATGTAATGAAGCGGTTCAGTGCAGCAGAGCAGCAGGAAATTGCAAATGCAATAGCGCAGAGCGTACCTGGAGAACAGCGGCACTGGCGGGTTGAGCAGCCGGTGCCATACGGAAACAACAAAGGACGCACAATCGTTGTCAGCGAATCGGTCAATGCCCTCACAACCTGCAAAAAGGCCCTGTTCTCGGTAGAGGGCATGGTAGATGGCAGGCCAGCCGAGCACTGGTACACGCTGGACGTTTGCAAGAACGGACAGTATTGGCTGTGGGCCCAGGCAGAACCATCGGTCAAGCGCTGGGGCTCGCTGCATTAACGGGGCCTGCAGTCCAGGTTATGCAAGAGCCGCTCGTGAGTGATTAGGTGCACGCAGCAACCTGCGTGCTTGCTCACGACCAGAGCAGCAGCGCCAATCTTAACCAGTTGCGTCGGCCTGCAGTACCCTTTTGTTATCCAACCGTGGCCAGGGTACGGTCGCAATAGTGCACTGGGCAAAAATCAGCTGTTTTTCCTCTTTTCTCTGCAATGGGTACGTTCCTGTCTCAGTCCGACAATTAGATGTATATTGTTATAGTCATATCTGCCAAGTTCGCATAGAACCGCAACAAAATTACAGTATAAAAAATGCCTCGCGCGCCAATCACGCCGCGGTAAAGTACAGAGAACGGAACATGTTCATTGAGGAGGTTCACATGTTACGCAAATCAGTCATGCTGATCAGTTCTGTCATGATCATCTCACTGTCTTCACCCTCGTTGGCCGGGGTCGATGCGCCTGCCTGGGATAAGGTAAACAGCAGCTTTTTTTCCGGGAAAACGCTTGAGGACGGCCCCTTTATTCATATTGACGCCCCCAAAAGAGCGGCCAGCGGCGCGCAGGTGCCGTTTGCATTTTCCATCGACTATCCGGCAACAAAGGATGATTACATCAAGAGCGTGACACTGGTTGTGCCGGAAAATCCGGTGCCGCTGACCGCTGTCTTTCACTTTACGCCCGATAGCGGCAAGGTCGATATTGCTACCCGTATTCGGCTTGAAGTAGATGACTACGTGCACGTTGTGGCAGAAACCAGCGATGGCCGCTATTTTCGCAACGCGGTGCCGGTCAAGGCATCGGGTGGCTGTGGCGGCACGGTCGGTGGCGATGTGAATGCCGCCAAAAAGACTGCCGGGCAAATGAAGCTTGCCGCTGTTGATCCCGTTCATGCCGGCAAACCGGCGCAGGGACGTTTGATGATACGCCATCCCATGAACACCGGTTTGCAGCGCGACCTGATGACTCAGGGCTTTCGTCCAGCCTATTTCATCAAGAAGATAGACATCCGCTATAACGATAAGCCGATAATGCGGGCTGACACATATATTGGTATTAGCGAAGATCCGAATTTCCGGTTCTTCTTCGTACCTGAGAAAAGTGGGAAGCTCACGGTGTTGGCAGAGGACAACGAAGGCAAACACTTTCGTCATGAAACAGATGTGACGGTGCAGTAATGCGTGCTGGTTTTTTTCGGTTTATGCTGCCATGGGTACTGATAGCGGCCTGCGCCGTGGCCACTGCCGCACCATTGGAGATGCATGAAGTGGCCCCGGGAGTTTATGTACATCAGGGCGCGCATCGGGATTTTGATGAACCTGATTACGATGGTGATATTGCCAATATCGGGTTCGTGGTTGGAGACCAAGCCGTAGCTGTTATTGATACAGGTGGCTCGTTCGATATCGGCAGCGCGCTTGCGCAGGCCGTGGCAAAGACCACGCCGTTGCCGATCCGCTATGTCATCAACACGCATGTTCATCCCGACCATATCCTGGGAAATGCAGCATTTGTCGGCGACAAGGTCCGGTTTGTCGGGCATGCACAATTGGCGTCGGCCATGTATGAAAGCCAGGATGCCTACCTGCGTGCGGCGCCAGCGCGGGCCGACGGCGGCAAGAACACGATTGTCTTGCCGACCATCAAAATCTCAGAACCGCAGCCATTGGACCTGGGCGGGCGAACTTTGTTGCTGCAAAGCTGGCCTTCGGCTCATAGCACCACAGATCTGACGGTTCTTGACGAACAGACAAAAACGCTATGGACCGGCGATCTGCTATTTACTGAACGCACACCTTCCATTGATGGCGATCTCAAAGGCTGGATCCAGGTGATCGATACAATCAGGCAGAAGCCAGTGGCGCGATTGGTGCCAGGGCATGGTCCCAGTCCGACAGACCAGGCCGCGGCCTGGGATGCGCAGCGGCGCTATTTGCAGACACTGCAATCGGATATTGCGCAGGGCATCAAGCAGGGCAAGGACATGAGTGAAGTGATGCAGCACGCGGCAGCGCAGGAAAAGGACAAATGGCAGCTTTTTGATGTCATCAATCCGCGCAATGTGAACTTGTTGTTTCCGAAAATGGAATGGCAATAGGGCTGAATATGATCATAAGGACCGATATTGCCATGCGGTTATGGATTCTGGCATTGCTCCTGGGCACCACGCAGGCAATGGCACAGACGCCACAGCCTGATTTGCATATCCGTGTTCTGGCCGCATCCTGTGCTGCCTGTCATGGTACGAACGGAATCAGTGTGGCGCAAACGCCAAGTCTGGCGGGCATGTCTGTTACGCATTTTCTGTCACGCATGATGGCGTTTCGTACCAGCAAGACGGACACAGATGTCATGACGCAGCACGCCCGGGGGTTGACCGCAGATGAAATAGAGCGTCTGGCTGTCTATTTTTCGGCCTTGCCCACGCACCAATGACCTGCTCCTGTCCTGGCGTTAATTCTAAAGTTATTTCAATTGCAATAACCATTCAGTTGCTCCATGGCTTGCGGCATTTCAGTAAACAGACGGGACATCAACGATGAAGCGCAGGGAATTTATTCATACCTTGGGGGCGGCCTGGCTTGGTGCCGGTGTCTGGCCATTGAGTGCAAGCACCGCGCGCAGTTTGCGACAGGCGCGTGTTGTCATTGTGGGTGCCGGTTTTGCGGGCGCGACGGCAGCAAAATACCTGCGCATGTGGAGCGAATACCAACTGCCGGTCACGCTGATTGAACAGAATGCGCAGTTTGTTTCCTGTCCGACCAGCAATCTGGTACTGGGCGGGTCTGTTCCGCTGTCAGCGATTACCCGTTCCTATGACAGCCTGATTCGCAAGCATGGTGTGACAGTGTGCCAGGAAACGGTGTTGGCAATCGATGCGGACCGCAAGCAGGTACGTACTGCAGCCGGGCCGCTTCCCTATGATTATCTGATTATGGCGCCGGGCATTAGTTTTGACTATTCTCAGTTGCCCATGGCGCAGACCGACGCGGCAAAGGCGCAGGTTCCTCATGCGTGGAAAGCCGGCCCGCAAACGCAGGCGCTGGCCCGGCAACTGCAGCACATGCGCAAGGGGGGTGTTTTTGCCATTACTGTACCGCCACTACCGTATCGCTGTCCACCCGGGCCTTACGAGCGAGCCTGTCAAGTGGCCTGGTATCTCAAACAGCACAATCCTACAGGCAAGGTGCTGGTTCTGGACGCCAATCCTGGCATTACGTCCAAGCGCGCGCTGTTTGAGCGCAACTGGGCCGAGCAGTATGCGGGACTTATAGATTATCAGCCGGGTAGCGAGCTATCTGCTATTGATGTCGATAGCCGGATCGTCAAAACAGTCTTCGATACCTGGAAGGTCGATGTATTGAATGTCATTCCGCCCCAGGCGGCAGGCCGGCTGGCGCTGGATACCGGTTTGGCCAACAGCGAGGGTCGCTGGTGTGATGTGGATTTTGTGACGTATGAGTCGCGCAAGGTGTCTGGCGTGCATTTGCTGGGTGATTCTGTCGATTCGGGTCTGCCAAAGTCGGCCCACATCGCCAACTCCCAGGCCAAAGTATGCGCCAGCAGCATGATCGCGCGTCTGGCTGGCGTTCAACCCGATCCGCTTCCGGTGTTTGCCAATACCTGCTACAGCTATGTAGACGATACATCGGCCATGCACGTGGCCAACGTTTACCGATACGACCCGAAAAAAAAGGACATGGTATCGGCCCAAGGCGGCGGCTTATCCGCGTACCCGTCCGAAAAAGAGGGTACCGATGCGCGCTCCTGGGCAAAAAATATCTGGAGCGATACGCTGGACTGACTGGACTTATGCGCGCTCATCGTCCTGTTTTCGTGCATGCCTCCTGTACCGCAATAGCGCAGCGCACAACCGGCGTGCCCCTTATGCACTACCATTGTGCCGGCAGATACGCTGCAATGCCCAGGCGCTTTGTGCTGGCGCACAAATGAGCAATTCTGGCGCATTGCTACCGGCTGGATCTGGACTCAACGAAGTCTTTAAACTGGACCTAGACCATATGGCAAACTTCTTCTATCTTTGATTGAAATATCAAAGCAGGAGAATGCAAAATGAGTAATGCGGTAACTATCCAGACCCTTGAGGGCTTTTCCCAGGCATGGAACGACCATGACATTGAAGCCCTGATGTCGTTCATGCATGACGATTGTGTTTTTGAAACCGTGGCCGGCGATCAGGTTTGCGGCAATCGGATTGAAGGGCGTGAAGCGGTAAGAAAGGCTTTTCAGGCAGCCTGGGAAAACATTCCGGACGCGCAATGGCTCAATGGCAAGCATTGGATCAGTGGCGATCGTGGGGTATCGGAAACGACGTTTACCGGCACCCAGAAAGATGGCGCTCGCATTGAGGCCAATATGGTGGACCTGTTCACATTCAAAGACGGAAAGATTCTTGTGAAGAACGCATTTCGCAAGAACCGTCCTGCGATTGCGGCCGGAAAATAGGCAGGAGCATCGTCATGGCAACTTTGATGCGCGCATACGATCCGCTGTTTGATCCGCTTACCGATATCCCTACACAGGGCCAGCAGTACGCGCCGACGTACTGGGTTGCCACGGCAGGCGAGCCGCCGCCCGATGACGGTCCGGCACCGGATGGGCTGATTGCAGATGTGGTTGTGGTAGGTTCCGGCTTTACCGGGCTGTCTACTGCGCTGCATCTGGCCCAGGATCATCATGCCGAGGTGGTAGTCCTGGAAGCCAATGCGGCTGCCTGGGGATGCACCAGCCGAAATGGCGGGCAGGGACAGAATGCCATGGGTCGTCTGTACCGTTCCCAGTGGATTGCCAAATGGGGCGAGCAGACAGCCAAACGGCTTGATGCAGAAATCCGCTCCGGTTTCGAGTACTGGGAGTCACTGGTAGCGCAATTCGATTGTGATGCGCAAACAGGTGGCCATCTATACACAGCACACCGTGACAAGAAAATTGATTTTCTGCGCAATGAAAGCCGGGTGATGAATGACGTCTTCGGCTACAAGACGCGCATGCTCAGTCGGGATGAGCTGTGCGAAGAATATGTGAACGATCAGGAAGCCAAGGCTGCCTTATGGGAGCCCCAGGGCGTCGGCGTGCACCCGCTGAAGCTGGCTTTTGGTTATCTGCGACGCGCGCGGGAACTGGGCGTCAAGGTGCATACGTCCAGTCCGGTCATGAAAGTGGAAACGCGCGATGGCCTGCACTATTTGCACACGCCTGGCGGCATCGTCAAGGCGCGCAAGGTGGCTTTTGCCACAGGTGGTTATACAACGCAAGGCGTACATACCACAACGCGTTCCAAGTTGATGCCGATCCAGTCCAATTCCATGGTGACCCGTCCGCTGACCAAGCAGGAACTGGCCGAGGCCGGACTCAAATCAACCGTGTTCATTACCGATACCCGTACGCTGCGCTTTTACTATCGTCTGTTGCCTGATGGTTCCGTGCAGATTGGCAGCCGCAGTGCAATTACCGGCAAGGATGCAGCCAATCCCAAGCATCTGGATTTGCTCAAAAAAGGTCTTTACCGCAAATTCCCATCGCTCGAAGGGGTGCCCATTGCGTACAACTGGAGCGGGTGGGTGGATGTCAGCCACGATATGATGCCGCGAATTGTTCAGCCCGATCCCTCGTTGTCGCTGTACTATTCGTTTGGCTATGGCGGTAACGGTGTGTCTTCCTCGGCATGGGCAGGGCGACGTCTGGCGCAGCGCATTGTGGGGCAGGACGGGGCACAATGGGATCTGCCCATTTACAATTCGCCGCTGCCAGGCCATCTGTTTTCTCCTTTCCGGCGTCTCGGACAGGCCATGCTCTATCACTGGTATTACCTGAGAGATGAGGTGATCTGATGAACCAACGGCACTGCTCACGTCGCACGTCTATTGGCCTGGCTGTGGCAGCATTCGCTTTTCTGATGCTGTATTCAGTGATGCCGCCAGGCGCCCGCGCGGCGCGGGCAGAAACACTTGTCGTGGCCACAGATACCGCCTTTTTGCCGTTTGAATTCAAGGAGAACGGTAAATATGCTGGCTTTGACATGGATCTGCTCGATCTTGTCACCAAGCGCATGGGCGTATCCTATTCTTTGCTACCCATGGATTTTTCCAATATCTTCGCAAATCTGACTGCCGGCAAAGTGGACATGGCCATCGCGGGTATTTCCATTACGCAGGATAGGGAGCGGAGCATGGACTTTTCCGATCCGTATTTCCGCAGCGATATTTCATTGGTCGTGGCCCAGGACAATACCGATATCGAGCGCTTTGGCGACCTAGCGGGCAAGCGGATAGGGCTCAAGCGCGGTACCGATGCGGTGGAATATGTCAGCCGCACCGTGCCAACGGCAAGGACAAGCTATTTCCAGAACATGGATGGCGGTTTTCCGTATCTTGAGCTGGCCGCCGGTCGTCTGGATGCACTGGTGCATGACACGGCAAATGTGCGGTATTACACGGCCAATAAGGGTAAAGGGCTGGTCAAAGTGGTCGATACCGTGGTCACTGGAAACAATTTTTATGCTATGGCGTTTCCCAAGCACAGTGCGCTGACGCAGCGGGTGAATGCGGCGCTGCGCGAGACGATACAGTCGGGACAGTACGCCGATATCTATCGCAAATGGTTCGGCGTGGCGCCCGACCCCGACAGATTGATGATTCATTAAAAAGCCGGACCGGCAAGGGTTCGTGCGGCAATAAGAGGAGGCCCTGTAAAGGGGTAAGTGGTACAGGAGGAAGACAGGCAGCAATGGCAGTATTAATAATTGAATAGAAAAAAACATCGCGTGGACCAAGCGCATTTACTACAACGTTGTAAACCACCATTCATGGAGTCAAACATGAAAAAAACGTTCCTGAAAACATTGCTGTGTACCTCAGCAACCGCGACGGCGCTTCTCTGGTCTGCCCACGCAGTGGCAGAAGAGGAAGTGACCGTTGGATATCAACAGATCGTCGGACCTTATGTGTCCGCCATCGCGATGAAGAAATTCGACGAGCCGCTAAAGGCGGCGGGCTACACCGTCAAGTGGCGCCAGTTCAGCTCGGCAGGCGATATTTCCAGCGCTCTGGCCTCCGGCGGCATCCCTATCGGGGTGCTTGGTTCTACCGGGATTGCGGCCGCTGCAACGCGGGGCGTGAATATGCAGTTATTCTGGATTCTTGACAACATTGGCCATTCCGAAGCATTGGTGGTCCGCAAGGAGTCGGGCATCAGCAAACCGGAAGACCTCAAGGGTAAACGTATTGGCGTGCCGTTTGTTTCCACATCGCACTTTCATTTACTGGTCGCACTGAGCAAAGTGTGGAAAATGAATCCGCGGGATGTGCGTATTCTGAACATGCAGCCGCCGCAGATCGTGGCAGCCTGGCAGCGCGGCGATATCGATGCGGCCTATGTGTGGCCTCCTGCGCTGACGACGCTGCTTAAAGACGGAACGGTGCTGACCGATTCCGAGGAAGTGGGCAAGGCCAGCGTGCCAACATTTGATGGCATTGTGGTCGACAAGGCCTGGGCAGAGAAAAATCCGAAATTCATGCAAGCCTATACCAAAGTCATGGCCGATGCTTACCGCGACTATAACCAGAATAGTGCAAAGTGGACAGAAAGCAGTCCTGAAGTCAAGGGTATTACCCAGATGATCGGGGGCAATGCAAAGGATATTCTGGAAGCGATGAAAATGCTGGTCTTCCCGTCAGCGCAAGAGATGGCTTCGAAAACCTGGCTGGGCGGTGGGGCCGGTTCTGGTGCCGTCAAGGCGCTGACCGAGAGCGCTGCGTTCCTCAAGGAGCAAAAGCAGATTGACTCTGTGCTGCCTGACTATAGTGGATTTGTGAATGCCAGCTGGGCAGAGCAGGCCGCAAAGTAAAAATAATTGCAGATGCAATAACCGTGACAGGAGGACGGTGTCCGCCTGTCACTGAACGAAAGCGTAGTGGAGACCATCGCAATGCAAACTGTAGCCGAGAATCTGTATGTAAAAGATGTCAATGTCGTGTACCCGGGGATACGCCAGAATGATCGTGTTGTTGCGCTCAAGGATGTCAACCTCACAATCGACCGGGGCGAGTTCGTGGTCGCGCTCGGCGCTTCCGGCTGTGGCAAGACGACCTTCCTGAACCTGTTGGCCGGCTTCATGTCGCCTTCGTCCGGCACGATCATGCTGGGCAACCAACCGATATCAGGCCCCAGCGCGGATCGGGGCGTGGTGTTTCAGAAGCATGCGTTGCTGCCCTGGCTCAACGTTATTGACAATACCGAGTTCGGACTGAAGCTGCAGGGTGTGTCGAAAGCCAAAAGATATGAAATCGCTGCCCGCAACCTGGAATTGGTCGGGTTGAAAGATTTTCATCAGCATATGATCTACCAGCTTTCCGGCGGGATGCAGCAGCGGGTGGGTATCGCCCGCATTTTGACCTGCAATCCGGCCATGCTGCTGATGGATGAGCCCATGGCCGCGCTGGACGCACTGACCCGCGAAACCATTCAGGAACTGTTGCTCAAGGTATGGGATGTGACGGACAAAATGTTTTTCTTTATCACGCACAGTGTGGAAGAAGCCCTGTTTCTGGGATCCAAGCTGATCGTGATGTCACCGCGGCCGGGCCGTATCACCAATACCTACGAGCTTTCGTTCAATCGGCAATTCCTGGCAGGAAAAAGCGCAAGGCAAATCAAATCCAGTCCCGAGTTCATTGAAATGCGTGAGACGGTACTCAATATCATCTACAGCGACGAGCGGGAAGGAGGCCACCATGTTTAATAAACTGTTCGGCAGATCAGCTGCCGTACCGGGTCAAGTCTATGGAGCCCCGGGGGCTGGTGCCAGCGTGTTCATCAGCATCGCAACGGCGATTTCATTGCTGATATTCTGGTCCATTATTACGTATTTTGGCTGGGTCAAGCCGCTGTTTTTGCCGTCGCCTGTGGCGGTGTATAACAAATTCATCGTAGGTATGACAGATGGCATTGCCAATGCGACGCTTATCGAGCATACCGTGGCCAGCCTGACCCGGGTGTTTTCAGCGTTCTTTCTGGCGCTGCTAACGGCCGTCCCTGTGGGCATCATGATGGGTGTCAATCGCGTCGCGCGTGGGCTGTTCGATCCAGTCATTGAGTTTTATCGACCTTTGCCGCCGCTGGCTTATCTGCCGCTGGTCATTATCTGGTTCGGTATTGGCGAGTTTCCCAAGGTCTTTCTGATCTATCTGGCTATCTTTGCCCCCATGGCAATTGCTGCCAGGGCCGGCGTCAAGTCGGTGTCAATGGAGCAGATTCATGCTGCCTACTCCATGGGCGGATCAAACAGGCAGATTGTCTGGTATGTGATATTGAAGTCGGCCTTGCCGGAAATATTCACGGGCATGCGCATTGGTATCGGGGTGGGCTGGAGTACACTGGTTGCTGCCGAGATGGTGGCGGCCGATCGCGGCCTGGGTTTCATGGTATTGAATGCAGCGCAGTATCTGGCCAGTGATACCGTCATTATGGGCATCATTATTATCGGGTTTTTTGCGTTTATCTTCGACGCCCTGATCCGCTATATAGAGAAGGCCATGGTGCCCTGGAAGGGCAAAGTATAGATCGAACCCTGTACATGCCGCAGATTTGCCGACATGGGTCGCCGTTGCATGGCGACCATGTTCGTTTCAGGGATAATCGCAAGCTTCTATTGCATTTGAAATTATCGTGAGCCAGCACACAGACATTCCTGTCGCGTGCCGGATCACGCCTTCATTGGCCTGTTACAAGAAAAAAGCAATGAGTAACCACAGAAAACGTGTCAGTCCTGGATCGGACAAGGTCAGCGCACCCAGTCGGGCAGCCTTAAGTGCGCTGCTTTGGGAAAAGCTGTTTCGTGAAACCAGCGAATCGCTGGGGCTGCAGGGCCGAATCCGGCAGATGCTGGTGGCCGCCATCACGCAAGGCCACCTGACGCCGGATGCGCCGGTGCCTTCCAGCCGTTTCCTGTCGGACACGCTCAAGGTGGCGCGCAATACGGTTGTGTTTGCTTATCAGGAACTGGTCAGCGAAGGCTATCTGGTAACGCGTAACCGCAGCGGTCATTTCGTGGGGCAGGCAGCGCAGCAGCGCAATATGCTCGATATTATCGCCAGCGCCGGTGGCGATGACGAAACTGATTTCTGGCACGGACGCATCCATGCACGGCCCAGCCAGCAACGCAACATCCGTAAGCCGACCAACTGGCAGACCCAGCCCTATCCCTTTGTGTACGGTCAGTTTGATCCTGCTTTGTTCCCCACTTCCGAATGGCGTGAATGCTGCATGAAGGCGCTGTCCATTGTCGACATTCGCAGTTGGGCACAGGACCTGATCATGATGGATGACCCGGAGATTATTGCGGCCATCCAGAACCAGGTCCTGCCGCGACGGGGTTTTTCTGCGACCAAGGATGAAATCATGGTGACGGTGGGGGCTCAGCACGCGTTGTATCTGCTGGCAGATCTATTGGTCAGGCCGGGCAACAAAGTGGGCATGGAAGAGCCCGGCTATCCGGACGCGCGTAATATTTTTTCCAGCCGCACCCGTCACGTGGTGCCGGTATCGGTCAACGAAGAGGGTGTTGATGTAGAGGGCATTACTGTTGATATGGACATGATTTTTGTCACGCCAAGTCACCAATGCCCAACCGGGGTCACGATGTCCATGGCGCGGCGCCAGGCGCTTCTTGAAAAAGCCAATGCCTGCAATACGGTGATTGTCGAAGACGATTTTGAATTTGAAAACAGCTTTATTGATAAACCCTTTCCGGCGCTCAAGAGCCTGGATCAGAACGGGCGTGTGATTTATGTCGGCAGTTTGTCAAAGACATTTGCACCCGGGCTGCGGCTCGGGTTCATCGTTGGTCCAAAGCCGCTGGTGGACGAGCTGCGTGCATTGAAACGGCTGATGTTGCGACATGCTCCTTCTTTTCTGCAACGGGCCTTTGCCCTGTTCGTCTCGCTGGGCCACTACCAGTCCTTTCTGCGCAAGCAATCACAAATCTATGGTCAGCGCGAACGGGTGCTGCGTGATGCGCTAAAGGAGTATCTGCCGACGTTTCAGATCATCTCCTCGCCGGGCGGGTCATTCTGCTGGGTAAGGGCGCCGGAGCATATCGACACCACTGCGCTGACGGCGGTGGCATTGCAAAACGGGATTGTTCTTGAACCGGGCGAGGTATTTTTCAGCCGGGTATCGAAAGGCGCCCGACGCTACATCCGTTTTGGTTATGGTTCCATTGACGAGCCCAAAATTGCAATTGGCATTAAAACCCTGGCTGAACTGGTTGCGCAGCATTTTCCGGTGGTTTCAAGAAAGCGTTGATCAAAATTCCGGTTATTGGTATAATTTATTTCAATATTTGAAATAAATGGCGATTTCTATGGATATGATCGAAACTGAACGTGTCGAAGGCAACACCCCAACGCTACGGCTGTTTGCGCTTCTTGAGGTCATTGCTGAAAAAGACAGTTATTTTTCGCTGCAAAGCCTGAGTGAGGAACTGGGTATTCCCAAGCCAACCCTGCACCGTATGCTACAGCAACTGGAAAGCGCAAGGCTGATTATCCGCGACGGCGATGGCAGGCAGTACAGTACCGGCCGTCGCTTGCACCAGATGGCGGAAAAGCTGCTGCTGAACAACACCATTCACGGCTCAAGACGCGCAGTATTGCGGCACCTGGTCGAGGAAATCGGTGAAAGCTGCAACATTACCGCCTGCACCGGCAACGAGGTACTGTATCTGGACCGCGTGGAAACGGTCGCGCCGCTTCGGTTCTATCTTCACCCGGGTTCGCGCGTGCCGCTGCATTGTTCGGCCAGCGGCAAGCTGTTTCTTGCGCAAATGTCGCCTTCACAGTGTCGTCGCCTGCTGGAAGCCGCGCCGCTGGAACAGTATACCCCGAATACCCTGACGCGCTATGACGCGATCGAACAGGAAATAGAACAGGTGCGCCGGCAAGGCTACGCCATGGACAACGAAGAGTTTTTGCCCGGGCTCATTTGTATTGCCGTGCTGGTTCCGGGAGAAAGCGGCAAGTCCAACATGGGCATTGCTGCGCAGTCTCCCATCATGCGCATTACCCGCGAAAAAGCATTGGACTTTTTGCCGGTATTGCGTCGTGCAGCCGACTCGCTGGCAGAAATTGAAAAAGCCAACGCGGCAGCGTAAATCATTCACGCGCAGTGGTCCGCCATTGCGATCCGCAACGGAGGCAGAACTTCATGACCACCCCGCAAGACTCACCCCGCGCCGTGCGCGAAATTTCCGTCAGGGACGTGTTCGGCCTTGATACTGACCTGACCGTGCCCGCGTTTTGCGAGCCCACGGACCATGTGCCGGAAATCGACACAGCCTATCATTTCAATCATGATGTCACGCTTGCCATCCTGGCCGGCTTCATTCAGAACCGGCGGGTATTGATTCAGGGCCTGCACGGCACCGGCAAGTCCACGCATATCGAACAGGTGGCCGCCAGGTTGAACTGGCCTTGCGTGCGGGTCAACCTGGACGGTCATATCAGCCGCCTGGACCTGGTCGGCAAGGACACCATCGTGTTGCGCGAGGGGCGCCAGGTTACCGAGTTTCAGGAAGGGATTCTGCCCTGGGCGTTGCAGCAACCCATGGCGCTGATCTTTGACGAATACGATGCTGGTCGGCCCGATGTCATGTTTGTGATTCAGCGGATTCTGGAGCGCAACGGTCATTTCATGCTCCTGGACCAGAACCGCAGCATTGCCCCGCATGCCCATTTCAGACTGTTTGCGACTGCCAATACGCTGGGGTTGGGCAATTTGAACGGCCTGTATCATGGCACCCAATCGCTCAATCATGCGCAATTAGACCGCTGGAATATTGTCGCTGCCCTCAATTATCTGCAGCCCGAGGACGAGGTGCAGATTACCGCGGCCAGGGTGCCGCAAATGGATAATCCACAAGGACGCCAGACAATTCGCAAGATGGTGGATCTGGCTAACCTTACGCGCAAGGGGTTTGAAGCAGGCGATATTTCTGTGCTCATGTCGCCTCGCACCGTGATTACCTGGGCAGAGAATCGCCAGATCTTCGGCGATACCGGTCTGGCATTTCGCTTGTCATTTCTGAACAAGTGTGATGACGCAGAAAAAGAACTGATTGCCGAATATTATCAGCGCTGCTTCGAGCAGGAACTGCCAGAAGCATTCATGGGTACCATGCTGACGTGAACGATATTGCGCACAGCATATTCCAACAGCATACCGACGAATTGTGCGGCGCTGCCGTGCGTGCCATCAGCGGGCGCACCAATGCGCATTTCAGAAAGGGCAGGCTGTATCTGGATGACAGTCTGGTGCCGGTGTTGGCGCCGCATCTGCGGCTGGATCCCGACAATCAGACTTTTCGGGATTTTCGTGCCGTGGCCGATGGTCTGGCCTTGCGTCTGCTTGCCTGTGATCCGATAATCTATGAACAGGCATGTCCGCAAGATGAGACCGCCCGGCTGCTCTATGATTTTTTCGAACAGGTGCGCCTGGAGGCGACGGTCGCTTCAGAATGGCCAGGGGTGCAGGCTAATGTGCAGACGCGTTTTCGTGCCTGGGCCGAGGCGTTTGAACATTCGGCCTTGATCGAGTCCAGCCTGGGCATCTTGCTGTTTACCGTCATGCTGACTGTGTGGTCAAGAGTAACCGGGGGAGTGCTTAGCGAAGCGCAGCAGGATCTGCTGGAGGCCACGCGCGCCGGTATGGCAGCTGAAGTAGGGCATGAGCTGCATGCCTTGCGCCGTCTGCGCAATGATCAGGCCGCCTACGCTGTGATGGCGGCGCGGCTTGCCGAGAAGGTCAGCCTGAATCTGGCGGCGGAAATCGCGCTGGATCGCCGACAGAATGATTCCGAGAAAAACAGCCGCTCGCTGTTTTCCCTGCTGCTCACGCCGGATGCGCAACCAGAAGAAGGGTTTGATGTAGCGCCGTTCGGGCAAAGCCGGGTATTCGATCAGCACCAGGCCAGTTACCGCGTATTCACCCGTCGCTACGATCGTGTAGAACCGGCGGCCTCGCGCGTAAGGCGCGCAGAGCTCAAGCAGTTTCGCCAGCAAATGGACGAAGATCGCGCGTCATTGTCGATCGGGGTGGCTCAACTGGCCAGATTGTTTCGTCGCATCTTTCGCATGCCGCAGGACGATGGCTGGGTATTTGGTCAGGAAGAGGGCATTCTTGATGGCCGTACGCTCAGCCAGCTGGTAGCCAGTCCCGCCGAAACACGGATATTTCGTCAGGACCAGGTCGTTGACCGGGTCGATCAGGCCGTCACCATTTTGCTCGATTGCTCCGGCTCCATGCGCACGCATGCGCGCCGCTTGTCGGTGTTGCTCGATACCTTGTTACGGGCTTTGGGCATGGCTGGCGTGCAAACTGAATTGCTGGGTTTTACAACCGGCGCCTGGAATGGCGGTCGCGCCATGAAAGACTGGCAGCGCCAGGGCAAGCCGGCTCATCCCGGGCGCCTTAATGAACTATGTCATTTGCTGTTTAAGCAGGCCGATACGAGCTGGTCGCGCGCGCGTCTGGATATCGCGGCATTGCTCAAGCATGATTTGTATCGGGAAGGTGTGGACGGTGAGGCCGTGCTGTGGGCCTCGCAGCGGCTGCTGGAGCAATCGGTCCGGCGACGCACCCTGATCGTGGTCTCAGACGGTTGCCCGATGGACAGCGCCACGCAACATGTTAACGATGATTTTTATCTGGCCAGCCACTTGCAACAAGTCGTGCGGCAAACCATCAGCCAGGGTATTGACGTTGTTGGACTGGGTGTGGGTCTGGATTTGAGTTCGTATTATCCAAGAAGCCTGGCGGCGGATCTGCAGCAGGCACTGACGCCTGCTGTCTTTTACGATATTGCGCGATTACTGGCCGGCGGACACCGACGATAATTGAGCGGTGCCGGTTTGCTGTTGCTGTTGTTGTGCCTGTACGCAAGTGACGGCAATCACATTGTAAACGTCGTCGGCACTACATCCGCGCGACAGATCATTGGCCGGTTTGTTCAATCCCTGCAGCAGCGGGCCGACGGCGATGGCGCCCCCCAGTCTTTCTGCAAGCTTATAGCCGATATTGCCGGCATTCAGGTCCGGAAAAATCAACACATTGGCTCGTCCGTGAACCTGCGAATCACTGAGTTTGCGCGAGGCAATGTCGGGAATAATGGCCGCATCCAGCTGTACTTCGCCGTCGATCAGCAGATCGGGCTGCGCCTGTCTGACCAGACTGGTGGCTTGCTGGACCTTGGTTACGTTGACATGTTGTGCACTTCCCAGCGTCGAGAACGATAACATGGCAATGCGTGGCGCTTCGCCCAGCAGCGCGCTCGCGCTTTTTGCCGAGTCCAGGGCAATTCGTGCCAGCTGTTGTGCGTCCGGATCAATGACCAGGCCGCAATCGGAAAAAATCATGCCTCCCTTGGTCGGGTGGTGTTCGTGTTCAAAAATCATCAGGAAAAAACTGGATACGATGCTGCCGGCAGAGACACTGGCGCCTACCACCTGAAGTGCGGTGCGCACCACATCTGCAGTCGTGTGAACGGCGCCGGCCACCGAGCCGTCGGCATCGCCCATTTGCAGCATGAGATTGGCAAAGCACAGCGGTTGTGCAATGGCTTGCTGAGCTTGTTGCAGCGTCATGCCTTTTTTCGCGCGCAAATGGCACAGCTGCTGCGCATAGCGTTCACGTGCTTGGCTGGTTGCCGGATCGGTAATGGTTATGCCCGAGATATCCAGGCCGTGCTGGCTGGCGGTCGCGGCGACTTGCGCCGGATCGCCCACCATGATGACATCGGCAATACGGTCCCGGTGGGCCCGTATTGCCGCTTCAAGCACGCGCGGATCCTGGGCTTCGCACAACACGATGCGTTTCGGGGCGGCTTTCGCCGTTTCGACGATGCGTTGCAAAACGCCCATGATGTGCTCCTCAGGTTGCGCTAGTGGTTTAGACGTAGTCTTTGTATTTGTCCAGGAACCGTACAGGTTTGGACAGCGCATCGCGACGGAACGGATCCCCAAGTTCGCGGGTGCACATGATTTCAATGACGCAGGTTTTGCCTTCGTTCATCTGCATATCCACGGCTTTTTTCAGGGTCGGGCCCACGTCTTCCAGTTTGTCCACCACGAAACCGGTTGCACCCATGGCTTGCGCAATTTCTGCAAAGCTCTGGTTATCCAGTTCGCCGGCAACAAAGCGGCGGTTATAGAAGTCCACCTGGTTTTTCTTCTCGGCACCCCATTGACGGTTATGGAAGACCACTGCGGTTACCGGAATATCGTGGCGCACGCAAGTCATGATTTCAACCATGCTCATGCCCCAGGCGCCGTCACCTGCATAGGCGATGGCAGGACGATCCGGAGCGGCCACTTTGGCGCCGATAATGGTGGGCAGGGCATAACCGCAGTTGCCGAAACTCATGGGAGCAAAGAAGCTGCGCGGTTTTTC
This sequence comes from Pseudomonadota bacterium, assembly GCA_023423975.1. GTDB lineage: Bacteria > Pseudomonadota > Gammaproteobacteria > Burkholderiales > Burkholderiaceae_B > Advenella. The sequence continues at coordinate 290,527 of JAFAEO010000001.1, read as the reverse complement.
GAAACGCAGGTAGCTATTGGCCACAGAGTTGATATTGCCGATGTCTGTGGAGACCATGACGTCTTTGGGCATGGCTTTTTCCAGTTCACGCAACACCTGACGTGGATGCAGATATTTGCCGCCTTCTTTCTTGGCCTCTTCAATCATGTCCAGGCTGTACGCATCTTTCTCGTGCGTCCATTCATCCAGCTCTTTTTCCCATGCCGCTTTTTCGTCGGCAATGGTTTTGGCGCGCGTCTCTTTGGTTGCGTCCGAAGCCAGTTTCTTGTCCTGCAGGCGCTCCAGCAATGCGACGGCTGCTGCCTTGGCATCGCCACAAATGCCAACTGAAATTTTCTTCACGAGGCCGAGCATTTTGTTGTCGGCATCAATTTGAATGATCTTCGCTTCCTTGGGCCAGTAATCCATGCCATGTTGTGGCAGCGTGCCGAATGGGCCCAGGCGTGAACCCAGCGCCACGACGACATCGGCCTGTGCGATCAGTTTCATGGCTGCCTTGGAACCCTGGTAGCCCAGCGGGCCGGCCCACAGCGGATGGCTGGCCGGGAACGAGTCATTATGCAGATAGCTGTTGACCACTGGCGCACCCAGCCGTTCGGCCAGTGCTTTGCACTCTTCGACAGCATCGGCCATGACAACACCACCGCCGGAAAGAATAACGGGGAATTTGGCAGTGGCCAGCAGTTCGGCCGCTTCGTTCAGGCTTTTCTCGCCACCGGCGCCACGATCCAGACGCTGCGGCTGTGGAATTTCGGTTTCGATTTCGCCGTAGAAATAATCACGTGGAATGTTCAGCTGGGTCGGGCCGATTTCGGACAGGGCCCGGTCAAAGCAGCGGGCGGTGTATTCGGCCATGCGTTTCGGATTATTGACGTGTCCCTGGTACTTGGTGAATTCCTGGAACATTGGCAGTTGGTTGGCTTCCTGGAAGCCGCCCAGACCCATGCCCATGGTGCCGGTTTCCGGTGTGATCATCACGACCGGGGAGTGTGCCCAGTAAGCAGCAGCAATCGCTGTCACACAGTTGCTGATGCCGGGGCCGTTCTGGCCGATAACCACACCATGGCGGCCGCTGACCCGCGCATAGCCGTCTGCCATGTGCGCGCCGCCCTGTTCGTGAACCACTGGAATCAGACGGATGCCGGCCGGGGCGAAGATATCCATGGCATCCATAAAGGCGGAACCCATGATGCCAAAGATATTGGTAACGCCATTGGCGACCATGGTTTCAACGAAGGCCTCCGATGGTGTCATTTTCTGTACGCCGCTAACGGCTTTCTGCGGGGATTGCTGGGGTGTAGATGTGTTCATGATTGACGTATCCTCACTTTGTTCGTGGAAATATGAATATTCGGTATGAAAAATTCCGATTTTTGTTAATGATACGAGGAAAATCGAGTCTTGGTCAACATAAATTTTAAAAATCGAGATAAATAATCTCGTAATGTAGAATTTTTATATCCGCCTATAGTAATATGTGCGGGTCAAAGGAGGAGTAAACATGTCGCAATCTAAATCGGACAAGGCTGAGATACGCATCTATCGTGCGCGCAGCATTATCACCATGAATCCCGCACAGCCTCGGGCCACGCATGTCGCGGTCAGGGATGGCCGTATTCTGGGTGCCGGCGATCTGGCTTCATTGCAGGGCTGGGGCGAGGCGGTGGTGGATGACCGGTTTGCGGACAAAGTCATCATGCCCGGCTTGATTGAAGGGCATAGCCATTTGCTTGAAGGCGGCATGTGGAGCTTTGTCTATGTGGGGTTTTACGACAGGCGCGGTCCGGATGGGCGTCTGTGGAAAGGCCTGAAAACGCTGCAAGCGGTTGTTGCACGCCTGCAGGAGGCCGAGCAGGCCATGGACGATCCGGCCAAAACGTTGTGCGCGTGGGGGTTTGATCCGATTTATTTTCAGGGTGAGAGGATAACCACCAAGCACCTGGACCAGGTGTCATCCAGCCGACCGGTCGTGGTGCTGCATGCCAGTATTCATTTGATGAACGTAAACACAGCCATGCTGCAGATGGCCGGGATCACGGCTGATTCGGGTATCGATGGCGTCGAGTGTGACGCTTCGGGCAGGCTGACGGGCCAATTGCAGGAATTTGCCGCCATGTATCTGGTGTTTCGCAAGATCGGCAACGTCTATTTTGATGAGGGACAGACTTCCCATGGCATCTGGAACTTTGCCCGGGTTGCGCAACTGGCTGGCGTCACGACAGCGACTGACCTGGTTAATGACCTGAGCGAGGACACCCTGGCCAGTCTGGCAGAGACAACCGGCGGCGCTACGTTTCCGTTGCGCCTGGTGCCGGCTTATGCGCCCTTGCGTGATCCGGAAGGCAAGGGACTGGATCGGGTCCTGCCCAGCATTGCGCGCAATACGGACAAACTCAGTTTTGGCATTGTCAAACTGATTGTGGATGGTTCTATTCAGGGCTTTACCGCCAGGCTGCGCTGGCCGCATTATTACAAACCACCGGCAGGTACGCAGGAAAACGGCATTTGGGTGATTCCGCCGCAACAGTTGCGCGAGCTGCTCCAGACCTATCACGATGCCGGGCTGACCGTGCATATTCATACCAATGGCGACGAGGCGACCGACGTCGCGCTGGATGCCCTGGAAGCGGTGCTTGCCGCCAGTCCGCGGCGCGACCACAGGCACACCCTGCAGCATTGCCAGATGGCCAGCACGGCGCAGTTCCGGCGCATGGCCAGCCTGGGTGTGTGCGCCAACCTGTTTGCCAACCATCTGTACTATTGGGGTGATGCTCATTACGAGATGACCATGGGGCCTGAGCGCGCCAACCGGTTAAATGCCGCCGCTACAGCGCTGGCTGCGGGCGTACCGATTTCATTGCATTCGGATGCTCCGGTTACTCCTATAGCGCCCCTGTTTACCGCCTGGTGCGCCGTCAACAGAATGACGGCGTCGGGTCGCATACTGGGCGAGGAAAACCGGATTTCGGTGCAGCAGGCATTGCATGCCATGACGTTGGGCGCTGCCTATACGCTCAAGCTGGATGACCGGATCGGCAGTATCGAGACCGGCAAACAGGCCGATTTTGCCATTCTTGAAGAAGATCCGCTGACGGTCGATCCGATCAGGCTCAAGGACATCAGGATCTGGGGCACCGTCCTGGGCGGCTCGATTTTTCCCTGCCCGCAAATAGAATCATGAGCCAGGCCATTGCGCTGACGGTGCTGGGGGGCTTTCTGGGGGCTGGCAAAACCACGGTCCTCAATCACCTGCTGCAGGCGCCTCATGGCTTGCGGTTGATGGTGCTGGTCAATGATTTCGGCGCAGTCAATATTGATGCTTCATTGATTCAATCGGTCAGTGGCGATGGTGTTATCTCGTTGCGCAACGGGTGTGTGTGCTGTTCCATGGGGGGCGAGCTGATGAACGCGCTCATGGCCATTGAAAAGCAGGCGGCCAACCTGGACGGGTTGATTATCGAGGGTAGCGGCGTGAGCGATCCTAAAAAGATCGCGCAGATCGGCGCGCTGGGTCAGGGGTTTGCCTTGCAGTCCATTATCACCATAGTGGATGCCGCCGCCGTGCTTGAACAGTGTGAGGATCGACACACTGGCGATATGGTTAAAACGCAGATTGCCGCAGCCCATATAATTTTGCTCAATAAAATTGATTTGGTGGACGAGGCTCGGCGCAAGCAGGTGCTGGCCTGGCTGCATGAGACGGCTCCGGGCATTCCGGTGTTTGCCGGCAGCAACGGGCAGTTTGACTGGACACTGCTGTTGTCTCGCAAAGGGCAGCATGCCTTCCAATCGCCATCGGCCGGCGGCGTTGATACCGGGCTGTTTGCTGGCCGGCAGGCAACGGCGCCTGCCGCGTACTCCTTTGAGTCGTACAGTTTTGACAATGCCGGTGCATTTGATGAGCAGCGGTTACGTGCTGCTTTCAGCCAAATGCCGACGCCGGTTCTGCGCGCCAAGGGCATCGTTTTGCTGGGACCGGAAAAAAGAAGTTGCGTGTTGCATTATGTGCGAGGCCAGTGCGTGAGCCTTGAACCGGCAATGCCGACGATCGCCGCCGGGCCGCTGGTTTTTGTCGGCACAACAGAGCTAGACAAGGCTGCGTTACAAGACGCGCTCAGACTGGCAGTACTTGCCTGAAGGGGGCAGGTCAGTGGTCGTTGGCCCGAGGCGCTTGCGTGGAGTGTCGGGTAGTTTATTCTTGGTTGTTTTTACAGGGGGGCAGCGCCCTTGCCAGGCGCTCCCGATTGCAGCCGATCAACTGTCATATCGTCTCAATTTGCCTTAAAGCCCGATTCCTTGATAATCGGCGGCCAGACTTTCTTCTCCTTTTCCAGTAATGCCGTCATGCTGGCGGCCGATTCGCCGGTCAATTCCAGACCCAGCTTTTCGAAGTTCTTGCGCAATTGGGCATTTTTGGCAATGGCGATAAACGCCTTTTCCAGCCGGGCGATGGTCTCCGGTGGCGTACCTTTTGGCACATAGGCGCCATACCAGATTTTTACGTTCTCGAAGCCTTCGATACCCTGCTCATGCAGCGTTTTGACGCCAGGCAGAAAGCTGACCGGCTGGGTGCCGGCCAGTCCCAGAAAGCGGATCTTCCCGGCACGATATAGTTCCATCTGTGCTCCGGCCGCGTCCACGCCCAGCGGCACATGGCCGCCCATCTCATCATTGACCAACTGAGGGCCGCCGGAATAGGAGGCCGGTTCGAGTTTTACGTTCTGGTGCTTGGCCATCTGTAGTACACCAAAGTGCGTGGGACCGCCCAGCCCGGCCAGGCCGACCGCACCAAGCGCCGGATCAGCTTTGACTGCGGCCATATATTCCTGAATCGTTTTGTACGGTTGGACGCTGCCGGTAGATATCACAATCGGCACGTTGGCCAGATTGGCCACGGGCGTCAGGTCGCTCGGAGAATAGTTCAGCTTGGCATAGGTGTAGGGATAACTGGTAAATGGCATGGAGTGCGAGAGCAGGACCGTGCGTCCGTCGGGTTTGGCCCTTGCAACTTCGGTTGCCGCCATCATGGTAGAGGCGCCCGGCTTGTTCTCGACATAAGCCTGGCCGCTGTCGGTTTTCCTGTATTCTTCGGCGACAGCGCGTGCCAGCGCGTCGAGAATTCCGCCTGCCGGATAGCCGACAACAATTTTAATCGTGTCGTTCTGAGCCCACGCCTGGGAGGGCAGACCCGGGACTAGTGCGACAGCGGACAGAACCAGAGAACGCAAAAAAGGACGTTTATTCATGAGATCACCTATAGATCAGTTATTTAAGGCTATTGAGTACGGCGGTTAAGTACGGCTGTGGAAGAAATGAAATGTATGGGATGTCACGGGATTTCGAAATCCTGCCCGTCGCCAGGCTTTGCATTGCCTGCCAGCACCTGACCCAGTGCCAGGGCGGTGTCCTTCATCATGCTGGAGAAGGTGAACAGGTCGGAAAATGAATGCGTGGCGGTCGGGGCGTGGCAGGCGACAGCCGCGATCACGCGACCGCGGTCGTCCTGAACCGGTACGGCAATCGCGACCATGCCTTTGACGAACTCTTGGTTGTCGGTGCCTATTCTCTGCTGCGCGATCAGTCCCAGTTCATGTACAAGGCGCTGACGGTCGGTAATGGTTTTGGGTGTCATGGCCGGTAATGGCAGCGTATCGAGCAGGCACTTGCGGTGCACCTCGGGCATCATCGCCAGAAACAGTTTGCCGCTGGCGGTGCAATGCAATGGCACATGGGCGCCGGTACGCAAATGCAGTTGCAGGCGCATGTCGCTCTCGGGTTCGACACGCGCCAGATAATGCACCTGGTTGTCGATCAGTGCGGTCAGATTGCATGTTTCGCCGGTGGCCGCCACCAATTTCCCAAGCAACAGCCGGCACATGCGATCAAAGTGCGTGGAACTGAGCACGGACAGCGCCAATTGGTGCGAGCAGGCGCCCAGTACGTAGCCGCGATCGTCGGGAAGTCGCGTGACATAGGCGGCATCCTGCAACTGTTGCAACAGCCGCAGGACACTGGCCTTGGGCAACGCGGTGCGCTGGGCGATCTGTGCCAGTGACAGGGGATAACTGGCGCAGGCCAGGTGCTCTATCACAGTCAGAATACGCAGATGTTTTGAATCTTGATTTGTCATAGTCATGTTTGTCTCTTTGTTTATTGTGGAGTAAAAAAAATTAAATATCCAATTATTTGAAACTGTCTGTTCCAATAATTGAAATGAAAATGGCGGTTATCGTTTCAAAATTGAAATGATTGGTATATACCCCTAACAAATCCCGGCTTGCCAGACGCACACTAGATCCAACAAATCAGAACTGGCAGGCAGACAAGACTATGCAAGAGTATGTGGATTATGTGGTGGTAGGCGGCGGCTCAGCCGGGTGCGTAATGGCCAACAGGCTGAGCGAGAACGGCAAATATTCAGTGTGCCTGCTTGAGGCGGGCCCGGCTGATCGCAATATGTGGATTCATATTCCTATCGGTTATGGCAAGACCATGTTCAATCCGCGATTGAACTGGGGCTTTTACACTGATCCCGATCACAATATGCTGGATCGCCGGATTTACTGGCCGCGCGGTAAAACGCTGGGCGGTAGCAGTTCTATCAATGGCCTGATCTACATACGGGGACAGAAGGAAGATTATGATCATTGGGAAGCGCTAGGCAACCAGGGATGGAGCTGGGACGCCTGCCTGCCTTACTTTCGTAAACTTGAAAATAATGACCTCGGACCAGGTCCGACTCATGGTACGGATGGTCCGCTTAATGCCACGTCGATACCGACCCGTCACGAACTGGTCGATGCGCTGATTGGTGCCGCAAACAGTCTTGGCATACCGTCTCGCAAGGATTTCAATACGGGCGATCAGCGCGGGGCCGGATACTATCAGTTGACCACCCGTAATGGTCGGCGCTGTTCCACCGCAGTCGCTTATCTGAACCCGGCAAGGCGTCGCGCGAACCTGCGTATCGAAACCGAAGCACAGGCCATGAAAATTCTGTTCCGTGGAAAAAAAGCGGCGGGGATCCAGTATCGCCAGCACGGGAAAATCAAGACATTGAATGTCAACCGGGAAGTGATCCTGTGCGCTGGCGCCCTGCAGTCGCCGCAGCTATTGCAACTGTCGGGGGTGGGCAATCCCGTGCACCTGAATCCGCTGGGCATTCCCATGGTGCACGCGCTCAATGGCGTGGGTGAGAATCTTCAGGATCATTTGCAGTTTCGGCTGATCTACGAAGTGAACAAGCCCATTACCACCAACGATCTGTTGCGCAGCTGGAGCGGCAAGGCAAAGATGGGCCTGCAATGGGCGCTGTTGCGCGGCGGCCCGCTGGCCATTGGCATCAACCAGGGCGCGTTGTTCTGCAACGCCCTGTCCGAGGCCGATGCGCGTCCCGATGTGCAATTTCATTTTGGCACGCTGTCGGCCGATATGGCCGGTGGCAAGGTCCATGACTTTTCAGGCTGCACCTTTTCCGTGTGTCAGTTACGCCCCGAGTCGCGGGGATATCTGCGCATTCGCTCGACCGACCCATTCGAGGCACCTGCGATGCAACCCAATTATCTGGCAACCGACCTGGATCGTCGCACGGCGATTGCCGGAGTGCGTTTAACCAGAAAACTCGCTGATGCCCAGCCCATGCAGTCTCTGATGAAAGGCGAGGTCAAGCCTGGACGCGATGTCCACAGCGATGATGAGATTTTGCATTTTTGTCGCGAGAACGGCGCCACGATTTTCCACCCGTCGGGCACCGCGAAGATGGGAACGGCAGAGGACCCGATGGCGGTCGTCGATCACCGGCTGGCCGTCAGGGGACTGCAGGGTCTGCGCGTGGTTGATGCCTCGATTATGCCGACGCTGGTATCCGGGAATACCAATGTGCCGGTTGTCATGGTTGCCGAAAGGGCTGCTGCATTTGTGCTTGAAGATGCGCAGGCCGGTGATCAGGCCAGCCAGGTCCAGAGTCCCGAAGTGGCAGGACTGAGTGAAGTACAGGCCCAAGCCAAGGCAGCAGAAAGCCTGCAGGTAAGTTAGCAAGCGGCAGGGAGAACGAAACGACGTGCAATTGCAAATGAAATATGTCGGTTCGCAATGAAAGCTGAAAGCTGTACATAAATCAATACATGGAGACAACAATGAGTGACAAGAAAGGATTGCGCAGGGTCGTAGCCGCCTCGCTGGTAGGTGCGACGATTGAATGGTATGACTTTTTTCTATATGGGGTGATCGCCGGCCTGGTGTTCAACCAACTGTATTTTCCAGGCGAAGATCCCTATATTGGTACGCTGCTGGCGTATGCCACATTTGCGGTAGGCTTTCTGGCGCGCCCGCTGGGTGGGATCATTTTCGGCCATCTGGGCGACAAGGTCGGGCGCAAAAGCGCACTGATCATGACGCTGATGATCATGGGCGTTTCCACCGTGGCCATCGGGCTGATTCCTTCTTACGATAGTATTGGTATCTGGGCGCCAGCATTACTGCTGTTTTGCCGTGTACTGCAGGGTATCGGCCTGGGAGGAGAATGGGGTGGCGCAGTGCTTATGACCTACGAATATGCGCCGCCAGAGAAAAAAGGATTGTATGCCTCCCTGCCGCAAATCGGGCTGTCTCTGGGGCTGTGTCTGGCTTCAGGTGTAGTCGCGCTGTTGTCGTCCTTGCTGACCGATGAGCAGTTCCTGAGCTGGGGCTGGCGCATCGCCTTTCTATTGTCCTCGCTGCTGGTCTTTGTCGGGATGTACATCCGGCTTGCTGTAAAGGAAAGTCCGGAGTTTGCGCAGATCAAGGCGCAAAATGCGGAAAGCAAGATTCCGTTTGTGGAGATGATCAAGAACTATCCAATGAACATTCTCAAGGGCATGGGTGCGCGTTATATTGATGGCGTATTTTTCAATATTTTCGGCGTCTTCATTATCAGTTATCTGACCAAGAACCTGGAGATGTCGCGAACCGACGCGCTGACCGGCGTAATGATTGCCGCCATCGTAATGTGCGCTTTCATTCCTTATTTTGGCGCAATGTCCGACCGGCTCGGGCGCACCCGTACTTATTTCTGGGGCTCCCTGATTACCGGTTTTTCGGCGATTCCGGCATTCTGGCTCATGACAACATTTTCGGACAACGTGTTTGTCGTCTGGCTCTCTATTGTGATTCCTTTCGGCATTCTGTATGCCATGGTGTATGGTCCGGAAGCCGCCTTGTTCTGCGAATTGTTTGACACGCGGGTCAGGTACACGGGTATTTCATTTGTGTATCAGTTTTCCGGCATCTTTGCTTCGGGCATCACGCCGCTGATCGCCACGGCACTTTTGCGCGAGAATAACGGTCAGCCCTGGCTGGTGGTGGCCTATACGGTCATCGTAGGCATTATCTCCGCCGTAAGCGCGGCGTCCATCAAAACAGTCAGAAAAGACAGCAAGAATGTTGAGGCGCGCTCTGCTGTTGCTGCGGCTGCACGCTAAACGTTGACTTCATCCTGCGGGCCCGCAGACAGGCGTAACTGCCGGTTTGTGGGCCTTGGTTTTAATTGTGCGACGCAGCATTAAATGGACGATAAGAGCAATTTCAAGTGTGATGTGGTTATGTGCAGATGCAGAAAATGATATTCACAATTGTCATGATTGATATGCTTGTGCATGCTGTCCGGAAAGTAACACAGGCAACAAGTTGAAACGCATAAAGGAGAAAGCATACACATAATCGTCATGCGGTATTAGAATGAGGCGTCATTCCGGACTGTTTTGCGTGCCTGCGTTACTGTGGCGGGCCCGGTCCGGCGCCATACGGCATCGTTTCAACAGACGCCTTCAAAGGAGGCGTTTTTGCATTTGCCAGAATACGGAGATCCAAACCCTATGAATGCAGCTCGTCCCGAACCTTCACTTCAAATCAATGCGCCCGAGTGGGTGCAGCACGCCGGCCTGAAAGACTGGGTGGCGCAAATTGCCGCGCTGACCCAGCCTGACCGTATCGAATGGTGCGATGGTTCCCAGGAAGAATATGACCGCCTGTGTGCGTTGATGGTTCAATCCGGTACGCTGCGCAAACTGAATCCTCAGAAGCGCCCCAACTCTTATCTGGCCTGGTCTGATCCCGATGATGTGGCGCGGGTGGAAGACCGCACCTATATCTGTTCCGAAAAAGAAGAAGACGCCGGCCCGACCAACAATTGGCAGGCGCCTGCGCAAATGCGCGAGACGCTCGATGGCCTGTTCGATGGCTGTATGCGTGGCCGCACCATGTATGTGATTCCTTTTTCCATGGGGCCGCTGGGCTCTCCTATTGCCCACATTGGCGTCGAATTGTCCGACTCTCCCTATGTGGCTGTCAATATGCGGCTGATGACCCGAATGGGGCGCAAGGTGTATGACATTCTGGGCAGCGATGGTGAGTTTGTCCCTTGTGTGCATTCAGTGGGTAGCCCGCTGGCGCCAAACCAGACTGATGTCTCCTGGCCCTGCAACAAAACCAAATACATCGTGCATTATCCAGAGACCCGTGAAATCTGGTCTTATGGTTCCGGCTATGGCGGCAATGCCCTGCTGGGCAAGAAATGCTTTGCCTTGCGCATTGCCTCGAACATGGGCCGTGATGAAGGCTGGATGGCCGAGCATATGTTGATCCTGGGTGTTACGTCGCCCGAAGGTAAAAAAATGCACGTCGCAGCTGCGTTCCCTTCTGCCTGCGGTAAAACCAATTTCTCGATGATGATTCCGCCGACGTCGCTGCCAGGCTGGAAAATCACAACTGTGGGCGACGATATTGCCTGGATCAAACCTGGCGCGGACGGCCGTTTGTACGCCATTAATCCTGAAGCCGGTTATTTCGGCGTTGCGCCTGGCACCAACGAGAAAACCAACTTCAACTGCATGGCCTCGCTGCGCGAAAACGTGTTGTTTACCAACGTTGCGCTTACCGATGATGGCGATGTGTGGTGGGAGGGCATGGGTCCCGCGCCCGCGCACCTGATTGACTGGCAGGGCAAGGACTGGACTCCCGATTCGGGACGCAAGGCTGCTCATCCCAATGCGCGTTTTACCGTAGCTGCAACCCAGAATCCGGTAATCGATCCGGAATGGGACAATCCTGCAGGCGTGGCGATCGATGCCTTCCTGTTTGGCGGTCGCCGATCCGACACCGTGCCACTGGTAACAGAGGCGCACAACTGGGTAGAGGGTGTGTATATGGCTGCCACGATGGGGTCAGAAACCACTGCCGCCGCAGCCGGTGCGCAGGGCGTGGTGCGTCGCGACCCGTTCGCCATGCTGCCGTTTTGCGGTTACAACATGAGTTCTTACTTCCAGCACTGGCTCGATCTGGGACGCAGGCTCGAGCAGTCCGGTGCGAAGCTGCCGCATATTTTCTGCGTGAACTGGTTCCAGACCGATGATAACGGCAAGTTCATCTGGCCTGGCTTTGGCGAAAATATGCGTGTGCTCAAGTGGATGCTGGAACGCATCGACGGCACGGCCCAGGGAGAGGAAAATCTGTTTGGCGTATCGCCACGCTTCGAAGATATTACGTGGGATGGGCTGTCTTTTGATGCTGCGCAATTTAAGCGCATTACTACCATTGAGCAGGAACAATGGCGCCGTGAGCTGGGTCTGCACGAGGAACTGTTCAATAAACTCCAGCAGCGTTTGCCTACGGAGTTGGCACAGATTCGCGAGCGTCTGGACAGCCAGGTCGCCTGATCGTCACCGTGTCGGCAGGGCTGTCCGCCTCATGGGTCGTCCTGCCAGGCAGTGTCCGTCAGACCTGTCCGGTGCCCCCGGATAGGTACGCGCATGCTGTGCCAGCGGAGACTGGATGGGGGCTTGCCGGTGACATCCAGAGCCTGAAATCAACAGAAAGATAAAAGCCCGGCAGAAAAGAAGGTTACCTTTGTAGTTTCCCTTTTAATCTGCTACCATGGCGCTATGGATAAGAAACCGTTGAGCCCCGAACAGGCGCGGGTATCGGAACTGGCTGCAGAATTGCGCATTCTGATTTCCTCGTTTACACGCAAGCTGCGTGCCCAGGCCAGCGCAGGGGATTTCACCCCTTCGCAGCGTTCGGTATTGTTGCGACTGGAGCGCGACGGGCCCACCACAGTGACTGCCTTGGCGCGCGCCGAAGGTGTCAGGCCGCAATCGATGGGCGCAACGGTATCCGGGCTGGAAGCGGCAGGCCATATCAAGGGTACGCCCGATCCGGCCGACGGTCGCCAGACCATACTGTCACTGACACCGCAGTTTCTCACCATGATCCAGGCCAGTCGCGCCGCCAGGGAAGACTGGCTGGTGCGGGAAATTTACGCCTGCTACAACACAAAAGAACAGGAATCGCTGGCCAAAGCCATAGAGCTGCTCAAGCGACTCGTTAGTCACTGACCGCAACTGCGGCGGTATTTTACGCGCAGCACCATCGCCGACGACTTGCGTCGCCTGTCGTGTCTACTGGAACGGGACGACAGCGCCCGCGTCTCGTCGACCTTCAGAACCATTTTTCGGCATCGCCGGGGGGAGTTGTGGGTACCATCAAAAGCGGCACATTCAGATCTCTTGCCATTCGGAATTACCGAATCTGGGCAGGGGGCGCCATTGTGTCCAACGTTGGTACCTGGATGCAGCGTACCGCACAAGACTGGCTGGTGCTCACTTATCTGACCCAAAATAATGCCACCGCCGTGGGTATTGTGATGGCGTTACAGTTTGGTCCCCAGATTTTTCTTCTGCCTGTAACCGGTCTTGCCGCCGATTACATGGATCGGCGCAAACTATTGATTGCCACTCAGGCAGCCATGGGTATGCTGGCGCTTGGCTTGGGGCTGCTCACGCTCACCGGCCTGGTGCAATTATGGCATGTGTATATCTTTGCGCTTTTGCTGGGCTGCGTTACGGCCTTTGATGCGCCGGCGCGCCAGACCTTTGTTTCCGAGCTGGTTGGCGATACTGATCTGTCCAATGCCGTTGCCTTGAACTCAGCCTCCTTCAATGCTGCCCGCATGATCGGCCCGGCGGTTGCCGGTTTGCTGATTGCCGGCGTGGGCACCGGTTGGGTCTTCCTGATCAACGCCATCACGTACTTGGCGGTGATTGCCTCGCTGTTGCGTCTTAAAGTGCAGGACCTTAACCGGACCAAGCGGGCGCCGCGTACGGCGGGCAGCCTGGTCCAGGGGTTTCGGTATGTATGGAGCCGCCCTGATCTGAAAGCGCTGTTCATGATGCTTTTTCTGATCGGCACCTTCGGGCTTAACTTTCCCATTTATATCTCGACCATGTCTGTGACAACTTTCCAGGTTGGTGCTAATGAATACGGCTTGCTTTCGTCGACCATGGCCATCGGCTCGGTTTGTGGCGCGTTGCTGGCCGCGCGTCGGGCTCGTCCACGTATTGCATATGTGTTAACTGGTGCGGGCATCTTCGGTTTTGGGTGTGTGCTGGCTGCCATCTCGCCCAATTACTGGGTCTTTGGTGTAGTGCTTGTGGTGCTGGGGGTTGCCGCCCAGACTTTTAATACGACCGTGAACAGCACGGTGCAAATGTCCACCGATGCGGCCATGCGCGGACGGGTGATGGCGATTTACATGGCTATTGCGCTGGGTGGCACGCTCGTTGGGGCGCCCATCGTCGGCTGGGTCGCCGATGCGTTTGGCCCCCGCTGGTCGTTGGGCGTGGGCGCAGCGGCAGGCATGCTGGCCATGCTAGTGGGGCTGCGGTACATGTTCAAGTACCGGGCCCTGGCGGTAAAGCTGGTGCAGTATCGTGTGCAATTCAGCCTGGACGGTCATGAAGTGCAGTTGCGCGAACAGCGCCGGCGCCAGGCCCGTATTCAGGCCAGATAGCCGGACAGGGCAAGCGCGCTCAGGTACAGGGCAAGACTGAATACCACATGATTGACGAGAGTGCGCAGTCGCATGCGCAGCGGATCCGGCGTCTTGCGGGCGGCCACGCCCAGGCCCAGGCCGGGTTGCATCAGAAACCAGGCGGCGCAGGTGGCCAGCACCAGGCCAACCAGAAACGGGGCGAACAGGGTCGGGTAACTGGCATTCTGGAAGAACCAGATAGCCACGACCAAAATGCCGTACACAATACCGACCACGTAATGGGCTATCCAGCCGATAGCCAGTTCGCCGCGAACTGGGATGGCGTCTGCAATATTGTCGTGCCGATAGATACCATCTTTCATATGGGCAAACCAGCGTCCGGCCAGCGCCCAGTTGGCCGGCGCTGCATCGTAGGCACGTTTTGCCACAAGCGCCCAGATATCCAGGATAATCGTTGCGGCAATGCCGATTATGATGCCGTGTAAAAAGAGGGTAGGGATGCTATACATGGGAGATGTGCTTGCCGTCTCAAATAAGAAAGAATGTAAGAAGCAATGGTCAGGGTGTTGGCCCGCCCATGGCCGAATGGGACAGGCGCAGGCACAAACCGGCGCCTGGCGCGCTTATTGCAGGGCAACCGCGTCAAAACCGGCCACAATATTGCCGCCGGCATCCAGCATGTCCAGATGCTCAGCGCTGATTCTATAGCGTGTCACAGTAAGCAGGGCATTCAGGAATGCGGTTTCCACGTCCATCCCTTGCGGGCAGGCCATCATGGTGCCTGCCACCTGTTTGAGCTTTAACTGATCGCCTTTCTCTTCGAAGCCGCCCATCATATGATTGCAGCCGCTGCTCCCAGAGAGCCTATCGTCGCTGGCTGAAAACACGATATGTGCCTCACGTTGCTGATCGTGCGCCTTGACGGCCTTGCCGTGCAGCGTGACCAGTTTCCAGTAGGTATTGCGCAACGGGCTGTCGGGCTTGGTTGCTGCGCTGGCCGGCTCCTGGTTCGTGGCGGGTGCAATGGACGAGGCAGCAGGTGCGCCCACGGCCCCGGCTGTATTTTTTGGCGTGCCTTTTTTCATCAGAATCATGAGCGGCTGGTTGTCGGCCAGGGGCAGTGTGACCGGTGCGGCGCCGGAAAAAAGGATATGGCCCTGCGCCGATAGCGCCGTGCTTACCTGATATTGCTGTCCGGGCTGGATAGTGGCGTCGTAGACAATTTCAAACTTGAACGGGGTCTGGCCGGCAGGGTTCAGGGCTGCATGACCCACTACTGGTCCGGCAGTGCCGTCGGGCTGTACTTGATGCAGACTTGCTTCGAATACGGCATCGGCCGGCGCGGCAATACGTTCGCGATAGATTGCCGTACCCTGGAGCGTTGCCGCCTGCGCATATGAGCCGATCACACACGTCATAGCCAGCATAGGTCGAAGAAAAGCCTGAATCATGATTCTGTCCTTGTGAGTCAATTAAGGTTGCCGTCATCATAACCGGACGGACTGTGTTGACACAACGACTAGCGCCGACGCGGGGCTATCGGGCCGTGCAGGCAGGCCTGGGTGCTCGCCGTGATGAGCGCGCCATGATGCGACAGGGTGGCGCATGGCGCCAGCCATTCGGGCGCTTTCCAAGGGTTTGTACTAATATGGGGCGTTTCTTGCCCGACGAACCGCGAATTGATGCGGAATGGTTGCCGTAAAAACCTGGCACGTAACTTGCTGTATATCCGGTGAGAGGTTTCGACAGAATATTTTCTTTTCTCGCCGCAACAGCTCGAATCTGTGTATTTTTCTTGTAAAGGGGTATTACTATGCACCGCCATCACTTCTACAGCGATATGTTCGATTCTGTCCTGGACAAAATCTGCTACGCAGTCACCCTGCTGGGAACCATGAAGAGCGGCCAAAGGGAAACATACTGGGATTAAGAGCGAGACAAGCGCCGTGATCGTACCGTTTGATCGCGGCTTATAAAACTCTGGTAAAAAGGGTAGTACCCTGATCTATTGCCTGTGCAACAGATCAGGGTTTTTTATTGCCGTCTCGATGGATGCAGGGTGTCTGGCTGTTGCCCGTGTCCTGCCTCTAATGACGCCACATGCAGGCCTCAGGTGTGCGCCAGCGCAGCAGCCATTCGAGCCAGCGGCAGCAACTGCCGGACGGCAGGGATCTGGTACACTTTCCGGTGCCAGGCGCACTGGTTTTGCATGCGGCTGCCAGCAGCAGCGCCTTTCAAACCGTTTGGAAGAGTCTCATATGAGTAACAATATCGATATGCTCACGCTGGCGCCCGAGATTGATCGGCTGCACCGGGAGTGCCTCAGCCTGATCATGGCAACAACCAATGCGCAGCATGCTCCGTGCGCCAGTTATACGCCCTTTGCGTATGTGGATGGCCGGTTTTATATCCTGGTCTCTGCGCTTGCTGTTCACGGTCAGAATCTGAAGGTGCAGCCGGATCTGGATATCCTTCTGATCGAAGATGAAAGCCGGGCACGCAATATTTATGCACGCCTGCGCCTCAATTACCAAGTCACAGCATCGCCGGTAGAAAAGGGTTCTGACGAGCATGATCGGGCGGTCACCCTGCTTGGCCAGCGGGCTGGCAAGACGGTCGCATTGCTCGATGGCCTGGACGATTTCACCATGTATCGCCTGACGCCGGTACGCGCAACGCTGGTGCAAGGTTTCGGTAAAGCGTTTGTTTTTGATCCCAGGGATCTGTCTGAAGGTGCGGTTGCGCTGAACGATAAAAATATCGACCAGTATCGTTGATCGCCTGCCCGGGCCTGGGCACGGGCTGATTGCCGTTGTGCCATCAAGTGGCTGGAGTCTGCAAACAGCAGGGCCGTTGGAGCCCGACCCTGCTGTTTTCTTGTTGCGATATGCGCGCTGTCTTTTGCTTTGGCAGGCGCTTGTATTGCGGCCAAGCGCCAGGGCTTGCAGCGGCCCTGAAGACTGCTGCGTTGCCTCTGGCGCTCGGTTATGGCAATTCGCCCGATTTACGTTTGGCGATAAAGTCTCGGGTTTCCTTGACAACCACCCCTGACAATAATACCAAGGCAATCAGGTTGGGTACCGCCATCAGGCCATTGAAGGTATCGGCAGCGGCCCAGACCAGGTCCAGGCTGGCAATCGTGCCGATCATCACACTGGCTACATAAATAATCCGATAGGGCAGTACAAACCATTCGCCCAGCAGATAGGACGCACATTTTTCGCCGTAATAGCACCAACCCAGAATTGTGGAGTAGGCGAAGAAGACCAGCCCAATGGTGACGATCCAGCCGCCGGGGCCCGGCAGCAACAGGTTGAACGTTTGGGTGGTCAGCGCAGCGCCGGTCTCGCCATTGGTGTAAATGCCGCCCATGACCAGCACAAGGCCGGTTATGCTGCAGACCACAATGGTGTCAAGGAAAGTACCTGTCATGGATACCAGAGCCTGGCGCACCGGGTGATCGGTTTTTGCAGCAGCAGCGGCGATCGGCGCGCTACCCATCCCTGCCTCATTTGAAAATACACCCCGCGCCACGCCATAGCGGATGACGGTGCCAATGGCGCCGCCTGCGACGGCTTCGCCACTGAACGCATCACGCAAGATCGTGGCAAAGGCCGGGCCCAGCAGATCCAGATGCATGAAAATAATGATCAGCCCGCCAGCGACATAAAAAATGGCCATGAACGGCACAATGAACGATGATGCAACCGCAATGCTCTTGATGCCGCCCAGGATCACGACCGCTGTCAACACAGTGAGCACGATTCCGGTAATCATGGGATCCAGGCCAAAACTGGCTTGTATTGAATGGGCGACTGAATTGGACTGCACTGAACTGCCGATGCCGAAAGAAGCCAGGGTACCAAACAGCGCGAACAAAATGGCAAGCCATTTCCAGTTCAGGCCGCGTTCAATGTAATACATGGGCCCGCCGGACATCTCGCCGCGGTCATTGACGATCCGGTATTTGACCGCCAGTACGCCTTCGCCGAACTTGGTGGCCATGCCGAAAATGGCGGTGATCCACATCCAGAAAACGGCGCCGGGCCCGCCCAGAACCACCGCTGTTGCCACGCCGGCAATATTGCCGGTGCCGATGGTGGCTGAAAGGGCAGTCATGAGTGCGCCAAAATGGGAAATATCTCCCTGATCATCGCTGCCATCGCTCTTTTTGGGGTGGGGCGTAAACGCTTGCTTGAGCGCGAAGGGCAGCATGGTAAATTGCAGAAATGCCAGTCGCAGGGTCAGATAAACACCGGTTCCGACCAGGAACACGAGCATGACGGGGCCCCACACCCAACCGCCCACGGTGTCAAAAAATGTCTTCAGTACGTCTAAATACTGCATCGTACTTCACTCCTTTATATTGAATTGATTTTTGGCAAAGGCTTCTCCCCGCCTTCGCAGGCTAAAGAATACCTGATTCTTTTTCAGCGGAAAAGAACTGATTGGAGTGATAAAGGTGACGGATATGATCGAATTTATTGACGATTTTTATGTTATGTTATAACATCACCAAAAATGACCTATCTATTGGCTTTATATTCATTTGCCCCCGTGCGAGGCCGCGCGGTCCCATTTTTCATCCAGAGGTTTCACGTGCAGACAGTCTTCAAGCAGCTTTTTATTTCCGGCGCCATTGGCATGGCTTTCATGAGTGGTGCCAGCGCCGCACCGGTCAATGTCGTGACCAGCTTCTCCATTATTGATGACTTTGCCCGACAGGTGGGTGGGGACCGTGTCGTGGTCAAGTCCATTGTTCCGGCCAATGGCGACGCCCATGCCTACGAACCCAAGCCGGCGGACGTGATCGCGTTCAAGCGTGCGGACCTGGTGCTGGCCAATGGCTTGCAGTTCGATACGTTTATGCAGCGGCTGGCCAAATCCAGCGAAACCAAGGCCCCCGTGGTGGAGGTCACCAAGGGCATTGAGCCCCTGAAAAACACCGAAGACGAACACGGGCATGGGGCAGAGCCGGCTCATGATGATCACGATCATGGCCACGATCACGATCACGATCATGCTCATGAACATGATCATGGCGAATATGACCCTCATGCCTGGCAATCTGTACCCAACGCCATGATTTACGTGAAAAATATTGCCGAGGCCTTGTGCAAGGTAGACAGCGACGGGTGCGATGTATACAAGGCGAATGCCAGTGCGTATACGCAAAAACTGCAGGCGCTGCATGAGTCTGTCAAAGCGGCGTTTGCCGCATTGCCCGAAGACAAACGCACACTCATTACGTCGCATGATGCCTTCGGCTATCTGGGCGCTGCCTATGGCCTGACGTTGCTGGCGCCCGAGGGCACTTCGTCTGCAACGGAAGCGACGGCCGCGGATGTTGCGGCGATTATCCGCCAGATCCGGGAAGACAAAGGGTCTGCCGTGTTCATGGAAAACATCAGCAATCCGGCCCTGATCAAGCAGATTGCCTCGGAAGGCAACGTGGCTGTGGGCGGCAAGCTGTATTCGGATGCGCTGTCTGGCCCCGATGAGCCCGCCTCGACCTATCTGAAGATGATGCAATACAACGCTGACACCATTACCAAGGCAATTCTGAAAAAATAGTTGCCGCTGCCGAGGGCGCTTGCTGGCGTGCGCCTGGCGTGGTTTGAACCGAGTTAAACAGGGGCGGCGCAGGGTCGCCCCGTTGCTTTTGACGATGTGGAGTGCGCGATGCAACGATATTTTAATGAAATGACTGTGCAGGGCGACTTGCTTGCCGATCCGTATCTGCACTATTTTCCAGATGGCACGGCTGTGTTGCGCATTACACTTGAAACCCGCAGCGAGCAGCGTGACGAATATACAAATGAAATCATCATAAGCAGCGAGCATCATGACGCCGTGTTGTATGGAATTCAGGCAGAACAGGTGGCATGGTCCATGCACCAGGGAGACTCGCTGTGGTTACGTGGCCCACTGCGGCGCCGGCATTTTCGGGACGGCGTAACGGGTCACAGCGGAACGGTATGCGAGATTGAAGCCAGGCAAATCAACATCGTGCGGGTAACGCGACGTTATTGCTCGCCGCTTTCAGCATTCTGCCATGGCTGGGGTTTGAGCAACGGCCAGATGGATAATGGCTTACGCAGCCCCACCCCGGTATCGGGCAGGGGATCAGTCAGCTATTGGTCATGAAGCTGATCCGGTTGTGCTAGGGTTCAAGCACACTGCGAGTGACATCCGGTTTAAATGTTTTGTCCTGACGCCAGTATCTGGACAGCAGGAAGGCAAGTGCGCAGATGAACAGACTGATCAGGCCGAACCAGAACGCCTTTTTCTGTTCAGGCAAAAACGCCATCGCGCCAAGGATGCTGAGCATGCCGGCAATGGCCAGATAACTCAGATAGGGAAAGCACCACATGCGCACCCGGATGCGTTCGGGGCAGTTCTGTTCCATTCTTCTGCGCAGCCTGATGTGGGATATGGCAATCAGGATATAGACCACCAATGCCACCGTGCCATAAGACTCCACGAGAAACGGAAAGATACCGTCGGGCGAGTAGTAAGACACGACAATGGCCGCATAGCCGAACAGGGTGGAAAAAATAATGGCCCGTATCGGCACGCCATTTTCCGACACGCGGGCCAGCGCCTGTGGTGCATCACCGTTGCGGGTCAGGGCAAATATCATGCGAGAGGCGGCATAAAGGCCTGAGTTCAGACATGAGAGCACGGCCACCAGAATGACTGCGTTCATGATGTGCGGCGCGTAAGGGATCTGCATGACCTGCAGTGCGCTTACATAAGGCGTGGAGATAGCCTCGGAGTTCCAGGGCACCAGGCAGACAACAAAAAATACCGAACCGACATAAAAGAACAGGACCCGGCTGATAACCGAATTAGTCGCCTTGGCCACCGACTTGGCCGGATCGGCCGTTTCTGCGGCGGCAATAGTGACAATTTCCGCGCCGAAATAAAAGCCAGTCGCAGCTACCGCACCAGAAAGTACCGGCCCCCAGCCATTAGGCATGAAGCCGCCATGATTGAGCATTTCACCCAGGCCTACTGCCTGATGGTTGGGCCACATGCCCAGCAGGAACAGCCCGCTCAGAAACAGAAACACCACAATCGCGGCCACTTTGATCGAGGAGAACCAGAACTCGAATTCGCCATAGGATTTGACCGAGAACAGATTGGTGACGGTCAGAACGGCCATCAGCGTGAGACTGATTTCCCAGGAAGGAATATTGGGTAGCCAGAACTGGATGAGCTTGGCGCCGGCGATTGCTTCGATCGCCACCACAATAACCCAGAAGTACCAGTACATCCAGCCGGTCATGAAGCCGGCAAATTCGGCCTTGCCAGGCTGCTCGCGGAAAGCGCTGCGGGCGTATTCGTAGAACGAACCGACAACCGGTAGTGAGGAAGCCATTTCGCCGAGCATGCGCATGACCAGAATAATCAGGATGCCGGTGATCAGAAACGAAATAAGGGCCGCAGGGCCTGCATTTTTTACTACAACCGAACTGCCAACAAACAGCCCGGCTCCGATCACACCGCCAAGTGCAATCATTGACATATGCCGCGGCTTTAACGAGTGCTGCAGCTGGTTTTTACTATCGATATCCATCAATTATCTCCTGTATACACATTTTTATTATTTTTGCTTTGGGAGACGAATGTACAGGCAATGAAGCAGCAGATACAGAGCCAGATGGTCGTAATCTATGAGTCCACGTGGCCGATTTGCCAGTGGGGAGTAGGGGTATTTACTAATGGGGGAATAGGCCTGCAAATCTGACTGCGGCCAAGGTGTGATCTGGCTATCGTAATATCGGCTGTGCGCCTGAGCGATCAGTGTTCATCGCGGTTATAAATAAATTTGGGCATATTCCACTTAAACCGTAAGGCCAGCATACGCAGGGTCAGGCCGGACAGCAGCGCGATGCTCATGACCAGCTCGTGATTAAGGCCAAAATGCAGGCCGGCAACATACAGCAGGCCAGTCACGATCGATACGCTAGCGTAAAGTTCGCTGCGAAAGAGCAGCGGGATATCGTTGCACAGAATATCACGCAGGACTCCGCCTACACAGCCGGTGATCATCCCCGAAATGATGACGATCATTAAAGGCAAATTCAATTCCAACGCTACATTGCAACCGATGATAGTAAACACCACCAGACCTACAGCATCCAGAAATAGAAAGAGGTGGTGCAGGCGGTGCATGACGCGAGCAAGTGCGATTGTGGCCAGAGCGGCCACGGTTGTGATGACAAGATAATGCGGATGGGCGACCCAGGTCAATGGATGATGGTCCAGAAGAATATCCCTGACCGAGCCTCCGCCCAGCGCTGTAATGCATCCGAGCAGGCAAACGCCAACCCAGTCCATGCTGCGACGGCCGGCCGCCAGCGCTGCGGTCATGGATTCGGCAACGATAGCAACGACATAAAGTACGGACAGGATAATCATATGACCCGGATGCGCAGCCAGGGCATATTGTGCCCTGACCTGTTGATTACGTTATCCGATTATATCCCGGGGCGCGCAAGCCGCTGCGATATACAGCAAGCGCCGGTATTGCGTGCGCCTACAGCCTGGTTCGCCGCTTATACTGCTCGCCGCGTTCATGCGGTCTGTGGGTGGAGCCGATGACGCTTGCCGGGCAAATCATGTCCTTGCGGATCATTTCTGTGCAGATCGTGCCCGTGCAGGTGCCTCTCAGGCGGCAAGTAGTTCGTCTGTCGGGCCGAAGAATTCGTAATGAATGCGCTCGGTGGGTACGCCATTGGCCGCCAGCCCGTTGACAAACACGCGCATGAATTCCTTGGGTCCACAGATGTAATAATCCGCGTCTTGCACCGGTGTGTTACGGGTCAGCCAGTCAAGCGAAATCATGCCCGATACGTCGTGATTTGCTCCAGCCAGGTCGGTCGCCTGCGGCTCGCTATAAAAAGTCGACACTTTTGTGTGGGCCAGTTTGTGGGCCAGTGTCTGTACATGCTGACCCATGGCATGGGTCTGGCTGCTCATGGTGCTGTGTACGTAATGCACGGGTAATTGCGGGTGTTGTTGATAAATGGTCTCAAGCATGCTGACCATGGGTGTCAGGCCAACACCGCCAGACAGCAAGACAACCGGCCGTTGGGGACTGTCCGGCAGATAAAAGTCGCCTGCCGGTGGTGTTATCTCAAGCGTGGTGCCAACCTGAACTTGATCGTGCATGAAGCGTGACCCCCCCTGGCTGTCTTGTGCGCGTTTAACGGAAATCCGATAGTACTGGCCATTGGGGGCGCAGGAAATGGAATAGTTGCGCTTGATGCCGGCCTGTTCCGGAGCGTTAAAGCGGAAGGTGATGTATTGTCCGGGCTTGTGGCGAATGACCGGTCCGCCGTCAACCGGGCGCAAAATGAATGAGGTAATGGTGCTGCTTTCGCGAATTTTTTCGCTGACCACAAAATCGCGCCAGCCGGTCCAGCCGCCAGGTGCCTGCTCTATAGTCTCGCGCAGTGCGCTTTCCCTGTTTTGCAGAATGCCAGCCAGGAACCAGTAGGCCTGGCCCCAGGCCTGAAGTATTTCATCTGTAGCGGCATCGCCCAGAACGTCCCTGATCGCACCCAGCAGCGCCCTGGCCACGTACGGATAGTGCTCTGGCAGGATGTGAAACCCCACATGCTTATGTGCGATGCGCTCGACCGCTGGCAGCAATGCACCCAGATTGTCGATATTTTCCGCATAAGCCAGAATGGCCCCCGCCAGCGCATTGATCTGCTGGCCATTGGCCTGGTTCGCGTGATTGAACAGGTTACGGATATGTTCATCCTTGAAAAGCCGGTCATACATTTTTGCAGTAATGGCTGCGCCATGCGTCTGCAAAGCAGGCACGGTGGCCTTTACGATGCGGATGGTATCGGGATCCAGAGAGGTAACGGCGGGTTGAGACATGGCGGAGCTCCTGTAGTAGGTTGGGGCTGGTTCAGCATGACAGCGTGGCTGTCGGGCGATCAATGAAAATAGGGCAGGCAAGGACAATGACAGATGTGAAAATTTCAAATGTGGATATTTCAGATAGTGCACATTTCAAATGTGTTGGCGATACATGCAGGGACTGGGAACCGACATTGTCTTTATAACATTCATTTTAAATGCATCTTATTGCAAATAATTTTAATATGCAAGTCAGATGAATGTTATATTGCATATTTATTGCAACAGTCAAAGCGCATGCCGAGGTCTATATGAGACTGACTCAATACACAGATTACGCACTGCGGGTACTGATTTTTCTGGGCTCGCGCGACGATGGGCTTTCATCCATCGCCGAAATTGCGCGTGCCTACGACATCTCCCAGAATCACCTGATGAAGGTGGTGCAGCATCTGGGGCAACTGGGTTATATTGAAACGCTGCGCGGCCGCAACGGGGGCATCAGGCTGGGACTGCCGGTAGAGCAAATCATCATAGGTCAACTCGTGCGTCATACCGAGGGCGATATTGATCTGGTCGATTGTTCGTCCTGTGCCATCGCGGGCCCCTGCACGCTGCCGTCGGTGTTTCGTGAAGCAACCCGGGCGTTTCTGGCCGTGCTGGATAAGTACACATTGCAAGACTTGCTGGGCCAGCGTAACGAGCTGCGCGATTTGCTGCATCTGTCCACAGCGGAACAACCGTTACGAAGAGCGCCCCGGCCGGCCCATCACTAAAATTGCCGCCAAGTCGCAACATATGCAAGTTGTAAGCTGCGCCGGACGCTCCATATATTCTTCATGGCTCCCCCATCGCTGATGATCCGTGTCATACGCGCTATCTATCGGCAATTCCGCTAGAATAATGATCTTATCCAGGCTCTGTTGCTGCTGTGCACGCCGGTTATTGCTGGCGCAACATGGGCTATAACGAAAATAAGGAGACTCAAATGTTGAAACGTATCAGGCCATGGTTGCTGGCTGCCGGCCTGCTGCCGGCAGCGATGACCGCATGGGCGCAAACCCCCAAGTTTACGGAACCGGTCACCCTGACGGTCGGGTATGTTCCCGGAGGGGCAAGCGATAACGCAGCGCGAATTGTTGCCAGGGCGCTGGCCAAGGAAATCGGGGTTCCTGTCATCGTGGAAAACAAACCAGGCGGTGGAGGCAGAATTGCTGCGGCAGACCTGAAAAATACAAAAAAAGGGGCGAACGTTCTGATGCTGGGTAACCCGGCAGTCACTGTAATTGCACCGATTGTTTTTTCGGATCTCAATTACAACCCGCAAGTCGATTTCAAACCGGTTTCTCTTATCACCGACTATAGTTTCGCGCTCGGCGTGCCGGCCTCCAGCAAGGTCAATACAGTCGAGCAGTTCGTGCAGTGGGCCAAGGCCAACCCGCAGCAGCTTAACATCGGCGTGCCGGCAACCGGCAGCCTGCCGCACTTTTTTGGTCTCATGCTGGCCGACAAACTCGGGTTAAAGCCCGAAATTGTCGGCTATAAAGGGTCATCGCAATTGCTCACAGACCTGGCGGGCGCCAATATACCGGTTGCCATCGATACGCTGGATACTTTCATTCCCATGGCCAAAAGCGGCAAGGTGAAGGTGCTGGGCGTTTCCAGCGAAAAGCGGGATGCGAGCCTGCCCGATGTTGCACCATTTCACGAAGCCGGGATCGATATCCGCGCGACAGGCTGGAATGCCGTGTTTGCGCCGTCCTCCATGGATGATGAGGTTGTGACGTATCTGGGTGATGCCATCAGTAAAGTCATGGGCGATGCGGCAGTTCAGAAAGAGATCCGTTCGGTCAATCTCGTTCCGGTACAGGCCAATGCCGAGCAAACGCGCAAGGCGATTGATGCATTCAGACAGCAATGGGAACCGGTTGTTCGCGATTCCGGCTTCAAGGTAGGCAAGTAAACAAGCAATGGCAAAAGTAAAAAACGTATTGTTCATCATGGCCGATCAACTACGGGCAGATCACATGAGTTGTTACGGGCATCCCCATTTGCAGACAACGCATATTGACAATCTTGCCAGGCGGGGCGTCCTGTTCGAGCAGGCCTTCGTCAATTCGGGCGTGTGCGGCCCGTCGCGGATGAGCTATTACACCGGTCGCTATCCGTCCACGCACGGCGCAACCTGGAACCGTGTGCCCTTGTCCATAGAGGAAGTGACCCTGGGCGAGTATCTGAAGACACGCGATATTGATCTGGTGCTGGCCGGCAAGACCCACGTGATGCCGGATAACCATGGGCTGGAGCGCTTGAATATCGATGGGCAGAGTGAACTCGGCGTGCTTTTGCGGCAAGGCGGTTTTGTGCAGCTTGACCGCTATGACGGTCATCATGAACCTGGGGCAGAAAGCGGCTATCCTGCGTATCTGAAATCGCAGGGTTACGATAGCAAGGATCCGTGGACAGATTATGTTATTGCGGTAGAAGATGACCAGGGACAGACGCAAAGCGGCTGGCATATGCGCAATGTCAATTTTCCTGCCCGGGTAAAAGAAGAACATTCCGAAACCGCTTATATGACCAATTGCGCCTTATCGTATATGCAATCTGCCGGCGATAAACCGTGGGTGATGCATTTGAGTTACGTCAAGCCGCATTGGCCTTATGTGGCGCCGGCGCCGTATCATGCAATGTACTCGCCGCAGCAATGCCTGCCCGTGCGCCGTACCGAGCAGGAAAAAGAACATGCGCACCCGGTGGTGCAAGCCTATCGCCAGCAAGAGGAAAGTCGCAGTTTCTCCAGTGATGAATGTGTTGCACGGGTGCGTCCGGCTTATCAGGGACTGATCAAGCAACTGGACGACCATTTGGGCAGGCTTTTCGATTACATGGAATCCGCGGGCCTGATGGACAACACACTTGTCATCATCACTGCAGATCATGGCGACCTGCTGGGCGATCACTGGCTTGGCGAGAAGGAACTGTTCTACGATGCAGTGCAACGGGTTCCGCTGATCATCTTTGATCCTTCCGAGCAGGCCGATGCCACCCGTGGTCGACGCGAATCAAGACTGGTGGAAAGTGTGGATATCGTGCCGACCATACTGGCGGCACTGGACATGCACATCCCGGCGCATCGGATTGAGGGGAGGCAACTTCAGTCGCTGGTTCACGATCAGTCGATAGACTGGCGCGATTGCGTCTTTTCTGAACTGGATTACAGTTACCGTGAAGCCAGACTGACCCTGGGCAAATCCACAAGCGAATGCCAGGCGTGGTCGGTGCGCACAGACCGGTGGCGTTATGTTTACTGGAGTACCGAGAGGCCCCAGTTGTATGATTTGCAGGACGATCCTCATGAATTTAATGATCTGGGAGATCACCCCGAGTATGAGCTGATCAGGCAACAGATGAAACAGCGACTGCTGGACTGGTTTGCCGGCCTTAAGCGGCGCATCACGGTGACCGAAGAGGAAGTGGATAAACAGACGAATAAATACAAGCAGGCCGGCGTGTTTTATGGGCAGTGGTAAGTGAGCTTGACGTGATGGCTTTAGCGGGATTGGCCTGTGCGATGGGCAACAGGCCTGGCAGCCCAATGGCGGTGGTAAGCAATACAGCAGGTGGCTGCACATATATCTGCAGCATGGGCCTGACTGCCGATGCAATTGGCTGCCAGGATCACATGTAATGACAACTGCAATATTGCGCTGCTTGATCGCGATTCTTGTGATCGCACCGGCACCGTCGGTGTTCGCGGCCACCTGGCTTGAAGGCTGGGTAGTAGGGGTTTCCGACGGCGATACGTTAACCATCCTGGATCATGCCAGGCAACAGCACAAAATCCGGCTGGCTCAGATTGACGCACCGGAGACGGGCATGCCATACGGGCGCGCCGCCAAAAAGTTTTTGTCTGATGCTGTCTATCGCAGAACCGTGAGGGTGCAGGCTGGTGCACGTGACCGATATGGGCGGGTGCTTGGCACCGTTTATCTGGATCAAAAAAATATCAATATGCAGATGGTAGCCAGTGGCTATGCATGGGCCTATCGCAACTATGTCACAGACATGGCGTATTGCGAAGCGGAAGATCGGGCCCGACGCCTGCGTCGCGGCTTGTGGGCTGAAAAAAAACCGGTACCGCCCTGGCAGTGGCGTCGCCTGAAACAACGCTAACTAATGGTTGCGGCCTGATGAGGGCGAGCGCGGCTTTGCAAGGCCTTGCGATACACGTTTTCTGTCGCGCTGATGAATTTTTCCTGGCCGAAACGCTGTTCGCTTTTGCTGCGAGCAGCCAGTGCCATAGCGCGCAAGTCGTATTGACCCTGAACAATCTGCTCCAGCAGAGCAGCCAACGCTTGCGGATCGCGTGGAGGGACCACCCAGCCGTCGGTGCCGGCGTCGATATTTTCAGGGAGCCCGCCTTGCCGGGTCACGATGACCGGTTTGCCCATGGCCATCATCTCGCGGCATGCGAACGATATTGTTTCAACACGATAAGATAGGACGAAACCGACATCGATGGCGCCGATAAAGGGTCGGACATCGTCCAGATCGCCGACGAAACTGATGTGCCTGTTCATGCCCAGTTGTTGTACTTCATCCAATAGCTTTTGTGGCGCGCGCGGGCCGGCAATGGCAATATGCAGGCGATCGATCCGGCGCGGGTCCAGTTGCGCCAGCGCCCGCACCATGTCAATCCAGCCCTTGTACTCTGTCGTACCCGCGTTGCTGCCCAGCAGAATGCGCGAATCGTCGGCCGAGCCCAGAATGGATTGACGCATCAAGCGGGTATCGCCGCCGTTACGGGCGCTGAAGTAGTCGGTATCGATGCCGTTGTGCACGGTGGTGACGCCGGCCCGATCATAGGGGCCACCGGCCAGTCGATTGGCGACAAAATCACATACGGCAATGCAGTGATCTGTCCCGAAACGGGCGCGCAACCGAGAACCGATGGAGTCGGTCGCATGGTCGTTGTGCTTGGTGAAAACGATCGCAGGCTTGCGACGCAACCCCAGCATGGCAAGCATGACCAGTCGGTGATCTGCAGTCCCGTTAACGTGAACTACATCATATTGGCCTTTGCGCAATATATTGCGCAGGTGAGCGGCCGCGGCTGGCAATTGCGGCAGCTTGCTGGGGTAATCCTGTGCGTATACCTGGACCCCACCCATTGCACTTGCAATGCGGTAGAGGGCGCTTTGCGCAGGAACGGCAACGCCGATATCGTGATCGGGGTTCAATCCTGCAATCAACCTGCTAATATAAGAGGTATGACCCCCGATGCCGGGACTGGTGTGAAAGTTGGTATACAGTATTTTCATATTTTGGCTGGCGCTCCCGGTTGACCTGGAGAATTACCTTGTGGATGATTCCGATTGGCAAGTGGGCTCATGATCAATGTCGGGGATGATTGTGCAGAGCACAAAGCATACTCCCGCCCTCGTGGGCAACCCGCGAGCCGTAACCGTAAGAAAGATTCTTGAGGGCTACAGAACAGGAAAAATGTAATAAAGCGTGCCACTTGTGTCATTCGTTTCGGCATGCACCAAAAGCAGGCAAGATGTGAGCAAATGCAGGTATCAGAGGGCCGGCCAGACCGCTTTTATTTCAGCTTTATGTCAGTAAAAAAGAGTCATATATATTTACCAAACGACTGTTCTCGGTTGGCGTCGGCAGATTTCGGTGGTTTGTTGCCCGTACCGTATTGATGCATCGGCAGTAGTCCCGCACAAAGCAGAACAGCAATTCGAGGTTGAAAGGTCCCGGTTGGCGCTAACCAGGTGCCTGCAAAATGTCCGAAATTTATCAACGGATGCCCTCAGGTTTGGCTTCGGGTACCAGTACTGGCGGGGCGCCTGGACGCAAGGCGCTACGGGCGGCTTCCCTTGCCGCTACGACGATAAAGTCGCTGCGTGTCATGCCGCGCGCGCTGGCAGCGCGATCGATCAGGATAATATCGTCATTTTTGATACGCAGATTGCATGCATCGCGTCTGCGGTTGGTCGATTGCGTATTCATGATGGCTCCAGTCTGTGCGCAAGGCGGTCTCTGCAGCAGTGTCATTGTAGGCGGCGCATCTTTCAGCAATTTGACAGTGTTTTCTTGCGGCGCGTGTGATAATGAATCGTTCTTTGGCTCTGTTTTTTGCAATGCTATTATTGAATGCTACAACAGGAGAATATGATGAAGATTTTGATGATCCTCACCTCACACGCTACGCTGGGAGCGACAGGCAAACCAACCGGCTTCTGGCTGGAAGAGTTTGCGGCACCTTATTATGCGTTTCTCGATAGCGGTGCTGACATCACGCTGGTGTCTCCGCTGGGTGGCCAGCCGCCGCTGGATCCAAAAAGCGATGAGCCGGATGCCCAGACCGACGCGACCCGACGCTTCAAAAAAGACCCGCAGGCACAGGCCGTGCTGGCAAACACGCAACGTCTGGCCCAAGTGAAGGCCGACTCGTTTGATGCCGTCTTTTTCCCCGGGGGGCATGGGCCCTTATGGGATCTGGCGGAAAACGGCTATGTCATGGCGTTGATCAAAGACTTTTATTCAAGCGGCAAGATTGTGTCTGCGGTCTGTCATGCGCCCGCTGTGTTTCGCCATGTGAAGACGGCAGAAGGCCAGTTTCTGGTTCACGATAGAAACGTGACCGGTTTCAGCAATGCAGAAGAAGCGGCGGTGGGGCTGACCGATGTGGTTCCCTTTCTGGTTGAAGATATGCTCAAAGACCATGGTGCACGCTATACCAGTGGCGATGATTGGCAGCCGCATATCGTTGTCGACGGCAGGCTTATTACAGGGCAGAATCCGGCCTCCTCAGTTGGTGTGGCCGATGCGGTAATCAAGCAATTGCAACAGGGCAAGTCATAAAGTATCACATGTCGGTTTGCTCTGGCGCACCATTATTGGCATTGCTCGCATGCTCTCCGGTTTTGCAGCGCGGTGACGATAGCATGAGTAGCGCGTTACTGCAGGCCCGGCAAAAAGAAGATTTAAAAGATTTCAACGTGTATTTGCAAGGAGGCAATATGAAACACAAACCCAGACAGTCACACAAAACAGGATGGCAACTGGCCACAGGTACCGCCCTGGCCCTGGCTGCCGGCATGGTGCTGGCTGCGCCCGTGGCAAAGGTCCATGACCTGGCCAAGAGCGAACAGCAGGCCTATCTGGATACGCTGCGTGATCTGGTGCACATAGAGTCCGGCAGCCGGGATATTGAAGGGGTCACGAAAATAGCGGCGTTTGTCGCTGACCGGCTCAAGCAACTGGGGGCTGAAACTGAAATCATCGAACCTGCGGACGTCTACCGTATGGACGACACGCCCGAGAAAACCGGGCCGGTGGTGCATGCAACCATCAAGGGGACCGGGCAATCAAAAATCATGATGATTGCGCATATGGATACCGTGTACCAGAAAGGCGACCTGAAAGAGCAGCCGTTTCGTGTTGATGGCGACAAGGCTTATGGTCTGGGTATCGCCGATGACAAACAGGGTGTGGCGGCCATCCTGCACGTGGTTGATATGCTGAAAAAACTGGACTACAAACAGTTCGGGACGGTAACGGTGGTCTTGAACTCCGATGAGGAAATCAGCTCTCCGGGCGCCCGTGCGCTGATCACGAAATTTGCCGAAGACCAGGATGCCGTATTCTCGTTTGAGGGTGGTGGCAAAGACGGCGGCGTGCGGCTGGCAACCAGCGGTATCGGTGCGGCGTATCTGAAAGTTCACGGCAAGTCGTCTCATGCGGGAGCCCGGCCCGAAGGCGGCGTCAATTCATTGTACGAACTGGCGCATCAGGTCTTGCAAATGAAAGACCTGTCCAAACCCGAAGAAGGCCTCAAGTTAAACTGGACCCTGGCCAAAGTGGGCACGGTGCGCAATATGATTCCACCAGAAGCGACGGCGCAGGCCGATGCGCGGGCATTGAAGGTGCAGGATTTTGACGCGCTGGAAAAAGCCATGCAGGAGAAAATCAAGAACAAATTATTGCCGGAAAGCAAGGTGGAACTTAAGTTCGAAGTGCGACGTCCACCGCTCGAAGCCAGCGCGATCGGTCGCAAACTGGCTGCCCATGCCCAGGATATTTATAAGAAGGAACTGGAACTGGACATGAGTGTGGCTGACAAAGCGACCGGTGGCGGAACCGATGCGGCGTTTGCCGCTGTCAAAAGCCGCGGGGGAGTGGTGGAAGGCTTTGGTCTGAGCGGATTCGGCGCGCATTCGAACAATGCCGAATATGTGCAGATTCCAACCATCGTGCCGCGCTTGTATCTGGCCACCCGTATGATCATGGACATATCCGAAGGGAAAATGACACCCTGATGTTGTTGATCGGGCATAACCCGCGCGACCGGTTTATTTTTATCCGATGTCGCGCCGCACTGTTTGCAAGCGCACTTATCAGGCCACGCGTGGTATTGCACGCCTGGGCGGGATGGATATCCAATTTAGGCAGTACAGTTTGACACGCCGTGGCCTGAAATCTATTGCGCCGGCATCGACGGGCTTTCCAGCTGCAACAGTGTGCGCTTGGCATCCAGGCCGCCTGCAAAGCCGGTCAGCTTGCCCGAACTGCCTACAACGCGATGACAAGGCGTAACAATGGATACGGGATTGCGCCCGACCGCCGCGCCAACGGCACGGGAGGCCGCAGGGTTTCCTGCCAGTTCGGCAAGCTGCCGATAGCTGCGGGTCTGCCCAAAAGGAATGGTCAGCAACAGCGCCCATACTTTTTGCTGAAATGGCGTGCCTTGCATATCCAGATCCAGTTCAAAGCGATCACGCTTGCCCGCAAAGTATTCCTTCAGTTGCGCTTGCGTTTTTTGCAATACAGGGTGCGTATTGTTGCGCTGCAGGCTGCCCAGCTTTACACGACCCGGCCTGTCGTTCTCCCATAGTATGGCGGCCAGGGCATTGTCTTTGGCAACCAGTGTTAGTTCGCCCAGGGGAGAGGGCATGATGGTGTATGAATAGGTCATTCTGATTTCTCCGGTTACAGGCCGATTCTGCAATATCACGGGCCAGTATAACGATGGGTTGGTATGGCCGGCCTGGAAATGATACTCGGTGTTCAGGCTTGAAAACAATGGTGTCACTATACTGCGATCCGGCGTTGGCCACACTCCGCCTCTTGCGCTTGAACCTGGCCGTTTTTCAATGCCTTTGCCAACGGTAGAGCACCGTAAAAGCAATCACGCCATGTAGCGGCTGGGCTATACTTTCAGTAGCGTTGATTATGCCAGGTGCAATGATCACAAGTGGAATAACCCGTCTACAGGAGCATACGGAATGAACCAGAATAGCCAGATTGATGCCGGTACCCGGCTGAATGTGTCCTCTAGCGGTGACGATCTTGCCTATCAGAGCGGCTTTGGTAATGAATATGCCAGCCAGGCGGTTGCCGGTGCGCTGCCACAGGGCAGGAACAGCCCCCAGCATGGTCCGCGAGGCCTGTATACCGAACTGATTTCAGGGACTGCATTTACTGCGCCACGTCATGAAAACCGGCGCACCTGGATGTATCGCCGCCAACCGTCGGTGGTTGCCGGGCATTATGAACCTTTTGAGCAGCCGTATTGGCAAACGGGGGCCGATCCGTCAATTGCCTTGCCTCCCGAGCCGTTGCGCTGGGCTCCCTGGAGCAATGACCAGCCCAAGGCTGACTTCATTGACGGCATGCGAACTATTGCAGCCAATGGCGGCGCTGACGCGCAGAGCGGCCTGGCAATCCATATCTATATCGCCGATCGGCCGATGGCCCAACGTGCGTTTGTTAATGCAGACGGCGAGATGCTGATCGTGCCGCAACAGGGCACTTTGCTGATTACAACCGAAATGGGGCGGTTGCAGGTCCAGCCGCGGGAAATTGTCATCATCCCTCGCGGTGTTGCGTTCAAAGTCGAGCCGATACAAGACGCAGGAAGGCCGGCCAGAGGCTATGTCTGTGAGAATTACGGGGCGCCGTTCCGTTTGCCGGAATTGGGGCCCATCGGTTCCAACGGCCTGGCCAATGCGCGCGATTTTCTGGCGCCGGTTGCCGCTTTTGAAGACGCGGTGGGCGAGTACGAGCTGATCCGGAAATTCGGCGGCCGTCTCTGGCGTGTGCCCCTGCGCAGTTCACCTTTCAATGTCGTAGCCTGGCACGGCAATCTGAGCCCGGTGAAGTATGACACGGCGCATTTTATGACGATTGGCTCCATCAGCTATGATCACCCTGATCCATCCATTTTCACCGTTCTGACTTCGCCCAGTGACACGCCAGGCACCGCCAACTGCGATTTTGTGATTTTTCCACCGCGCTGGCTGGTGATGGAAGACACTTTCCGTCCGCCCTGGTTTCATCGCAATTTCATGAGCGAATTCATGGGGCTCGTGTATGGCCAATACGATGCCAAGCCGGGCGGATTCAAGCCGGGCGGCGCCAGTTTGCACAACTGTATGGTGCCTCATGGCCCGGATGAAGAGTCCTATGGCAAGGCGACTGCTGCCGAGCTCAAGCCGCAGAAACTGGATAACACGCTGGCATTCATGTTTGAAAGCCGTTACCGCTTTGTGCCCACCCGGTTTGCCATGCAGGGCCCCGAGCTGGATAAAAATTATATTGACTGCTGGATGGGATTGAAAGACCAGTTCGAGCGCTAAGCAGGACAAGCCTTAAGCAAAGGTTGCTGACCCAGATGACAGTGATCATTTTCCCGCACACGTGCGTTTCATGTTAATTTACTGTGAAGTTCATCGTTATATATCTATATACCAAGGAGACATGCCATGGCTAAAAGTACGAAAGACGATACAAACCAGAGCGCAGGCAACCCTTTTGCTGAACTGAGCAAAATGTATGAACAGTTTCAGGTTCCGGGACTGGATCTGTCTGCGATCGCAGATGCACGTCGCAAAGATGTAGAAGCGCTGGTGCAGGCCAATAAGGCCGTGTACGATGGCATGCAGGCGCTGGCTGCCAAGCAGACCGAGATGTTTCGCCAGGCGATGGCCGATATTCAGGGCGCAGTCGGCACCGCTGGTACCAATCCTGCCGCGCAAACCGAACTGGCGCGCAAGGCCTACGAAAAAGCATTGGTTGATATGAAAGAGCTGGCCGAGATAGCGCGCCAATCCCAGACCGAAGCAATGGCCAGCATCAGTGAAAGGGCAACTCAGCATTTGCAGGAAATTCGCGAGATGGTCAAAAAACAATCGGGGTAATTTTTTTTGATGGCAACAGGAGCACGGGGCGCCAGGTTAATGCCAGCGTGGTCGCCATCAGGTCAGGGGCTTCAGGTGAGCCCCGTCTAATCACTGCCGCTCAACTGCGAGCATGCGTCTTCTGATGACCTGCGGGGGATGACCCGTCCAACGGATGAACGCGCGGCGCATGCGCTCCTGCGTCCCAAAGCCGACGGCTGCTGCGATCTGCTGGATATTGCCGGTGCCCGACTCAAGTCGGGTGCGGGCCGCTTCTATTCTTAATCGTTCAATTGCCCGTGCCGGCGTCTCTCCCGTCTCGGCCTTGAACATTCTGCTGAACTGACGCACACTCAGGCATGCAATTGCAGCCAGTTGTTCTATATCCCTTATCTCGCGCAGATGCTGTTGTGCATAATCCATTGCCTTTCTGATACGTGCCGTTTCCGGCTCCATCTGCAAAATGGGCGAAAACTGCGACTGGCCTCCAGCTCGTCTTTGGGATACCACCATGTGCTGCGCCACATCACGCGACATGATACTGCCGCAGTCGTGTTCAATCAGTGCCAACGCCAGGTCGATGCCGCTGGTGATACCTGCGGAGGTCCAGATATTGCCGTCGCGCACGAAAATCCGGTCGCCATCCATGCGAATATGAGGATATGCTTTCTGCATGCGTGCTACTTGCTGCCAGTGTGTCGTGGCTCGCTTTTGATTCAGCAGCCCCAAGTGCGCAAGAATGAACGCGCCGGTACAGACACTGGCAATACGCCGCGATTTTGCTGCCGCATCGGCCAGCCGCTGCATCGCCGTTTCATCTTCGAGCAATGCGCCAACGCCCTGACCGCCGCAGACAATCAGTGTATCGGGCGCCTGGTTTTCAAGTTTTTCAGACAAGACGCTCACACCGCCGGAACTGGTAATGGCCCCACCGGTCGCCGACACCAATGAAAGCGTGTACGGCGAAGGCGCCTGGCGCGTACTGGCGATCTGGAACGCGGTGTGCGGACCGGACAGATCAAGCAGTTGAAAGTCTGGAAATATATAGAAGGCGATCTTCATGTTGGCTGAAAAGGTTGGAAATGTGTCATTCAGGACAAGTATAGCTGCGTTAGACTGCAATGATCACGAACCATTACTTTTTTGGAGAACGTCATGGCTGAACCTGATGTCAGACCCATTGCCATTGTCATACCGCTCTACCAGGGTGTCACCCAACTGGATTTCACAGGCCCGCATCAGTTCTTTTCCCGCTTGCCTGGCACCGAGGTGATTGTGGCGTCAATCAAAGCTCAGCCTGTCAGCGCCGACGGGCTTGTTTTTTCCGGATTGCATGACCTGGAACAGGTGAATCGCTGTGATGTCCTGTGTGTACCTGGTGGCGTCGGGTGCGCCGAGGCGATGGAGTCAGATGAATATATGGCCTGCATCCGGCGTCTGGCACAGGGAGCCCGCTACGTGACCTCGGTGTGTACGGGTTCGTTGATACTGGGTGCCGCTGGCTTGCTCAGGGGCAGGCGTGCTGCATGTCACTGGGCATGGCGTGACCAGTTGCCGGCCTTTGGTGCCATTGCCGATGAAGGCAGGGTAGTACAGGACGGTAATATCATAACGGGGGGTGGTGTGACCGCCGGTATTGATTTTGCACTTACGGTGATCAGTGAATTATTTGACAAGCGTACTGCGCAAATGATTCAGCTGGGACTGGAGTACGCGCCGCAGCCGCCGTTTGACGCTGGCAGACCGGAACGGGCGCCCACCGGGATTCTGGACGAAGTAACGCGGCGCATGTCGCCCAGTATGGCGGATCGCCTGTCGCGGATAAGCAAGGCAGCGCAGCGCCTGGTACCGCAATAGCAGGGCGCGCAAGGAAGTTGCCCATTCTCTAACCATCACGTCCGTGATATATTGCTTGCATTACAAAGTGTGACCAAAATATATCGGGAACGTATGCCTGTGTTCGAACCAAAAATCCGCGCCACCGCCTCTGTCCTTGGATGGGCCGTCGTGTATTGGGCAGCGGCCTATATCTCCCTGATGCTGGATGATCCCCTGTCGCACGTGGGTTTTGTCTGGTTTCCCGCAGGCATTGGCGTGGCCGCTTTTCTGGTCAGCGATTATCGTCGCTGGCCCTGGTTGCTGGCGGCGTTTTTTGTTGCACATCTGATCGCGGATATTAATTTCGATCATGATATCTCCATCGCCGTTGCGCTCGCGATCATTACGCTGGCCTCGGACATGGCGACTGCATGGATCGTGAGCAGGTACGCACAGAACAAAGATGGCTTGCAGATTGTGCTGCGCTGGATTGTTGCCACATTTGTCATTAGTGCAATTGCCGCGGTCCTTAGTGCCGGGTGGCTGACATTGTTTGACAATGCGCCGTTTGACGAACTGGTCTGGGTCTGGTGGGGCGCACATGCCTCGGGCGTGCTATACCTGACCGCTGTCGTGATGGGGCTGCGCGGCTATCAGCTTGGCAATACAATTACCGGAGCCAAAGCGATCGTGGTGGGAACGGCGGCCCTGGTATTGATGGCAATTTGCGCATGGTACATATTCGATGCCGAGCAGTTGAATATGGCACGCGGGCAGGCGCCGTGGCGAGCCACGCTGGTATTTGCGCTAACCGGAATCCCTATCGCTCTGGCTGTGGTCGCAGCCATTGCCTGCGGCAACCGCATGGGCTCGCTGGCCCTGCTATGCCTGGGCGCCATCGTTATCTATCATTCGTCACAGGGTTCCGGGCCGTTTTTCCTCAAATCGCTGCGTCCGGGCGAGTCGCTTTTGCTGGCGCAGTGCTATTTGGTGGGCACCGCACTGCTGATCGTTTTTTTGCGCGTCTTTACTCAGACAGTCAAGCGTTATGACGCAGTCCGGAAGCAGCAGCAGGAAACGACTTTCATGTATCGCCTGGATGCCGTCAACGGGCATATGGACTGGGACGGCCGCATCCACGAGGCGCTGGGCGCGGACCCGGAAACCATGGGCAGCGTTACGCAAATTCTGGCCATGGCACATCCCGATGACCGCTCCGCACTGGCGAGCATGCTGGCAGCCGGTAGCGATACATCAGGTATCGAACAGGCAGCCGAATTTCGATTGAAATCGTCGACAAGCGACTGGGTGCGGATCCGCGCGACTGCGCCCGTGCTTATCAGCGAACCGGACAAAGCCATTCTGGTTGGGACCTGGCTTGTTGGACAAGGGGGGCAGTCATGATGCGAAAATCCAGTGCCGGCGCCGTATTTGACTGGAGCGTGTCATGATACAGATCGCTTTGCTGTTGTTTGGCGCCAATTTCGTTCGTCGCAATGCGTACCTGTTGGGCATCATGGGCTTTTTATGGCTTCTGGCAGGGCTGGTGATTTTCGTGGATGCGTTCGATGGCGTTCGTTACTTTCCATTGACACTTTTTGGTGTTCTGCTGCTGATTGAAAGCGTGATTACGTTGAGCGTGGCCTCCAGCGGTATTGGTGCGCAAAAGGCGGTGCTGTATTTCAAGGGCGGCGGTTTCTTTCTGATTTCGCTGTTGATTCTTGCCAACGAAACCATCAGCAATATGCTGCTTGCTATTATCCTGGGAATGGCTTATTTTGTGATGGGCCTATTACAGATGGCATCAGCATGGGTGGTTCGGTTTCCCAGCTGGCGTACCGCATTCTGGTTCGGTCTGGCAAAAATCGGTTTTGCCCTATTCATGTTCGGCCCTTATCCCAGCCACTATTCGGCAACGATCTCCGTCTTTATCGGCATTACTCTTATGATGGGCGGTCTTGTCACGCTGAACGTATTTGTAAGGGCGCGTCAGTTAAAGGACGGCACATCCGTATTCGAGCTGTTCGTGCCTTCGGATGTGCTGCCCAAAATCCGCAAAGCGCAGTTGTCGCGGCCCGTCAAGGACAACGCGCCGTCCGGCCAGGCCAGGAGCGAGCCCCTGACAGTGCATGTCTGGACTCCCGAAGGTTCATCCAAAGGCGCGCCCGTTCCGCGTCCGGTTATCAACCGGTATATAGCGGCAGTGGATATCAATGGTGTTATCTCTACGGGGCATGCTGCGCTGGAGATGTTGCCTGATACCTATATCAGCCTTTATCCTGGTACCGATATCGACCGCTCCCCCTCCGAGTTCTTTCGCATTCTCAAGGCGACCCGCGACAACGATGTTCCGGGACAATTCCAGCCGGATTACAGTACCGAGTCAACGGCCTGGTGCCCGTCAAACTGGCAGGTGAAATTTCATGCATACAATCAAGACGGCCTGCTGCGGTTCTGGCAGGAGTATAGGCAGCATGAAATTTACAATCTGACTTACCGCAATTGTTCCAGTTCAGTCAGTTACGCGCTGGAGGCTGCACTGGACGGTGCGCTGCACGACAGGGCTGCGCGCTCCTGGCAAGAGGTATTGCGGGTCATGGTCATGCCCGAATTATGGATTGCGGCCCAGATCAGAAAACGTGCGACGACCATGGCCTGGACGCCGGGCTTGACACTGGATTATGCACGTGCGTTGCGCGCCGTGGTGCACCCGGTCAGCACACCGTGGTTCGCTCGTTTGCTGCGCAAGAGCAAGGCATCGAACGTCTCCATTTCCGGGTAAGCTGGCGCACCTGCGTGCTGGGCTTGGGCTGCGCGGTGGAAAACGCCCTGGTTTATGGTGACTTTATTTGACCATATTGGTGCTCGAGTCGACTATCCCCATAGCCCGGTTTGACAGCCGATCCTGCCGGCATACTTTTATGATTCATCATGGCTGGATCGAGCCGTTCGCGCGGCAATTCAGATGCCTGGTACGCCGTCGCGGATAACGCGTGAATAATCGCTGCTATCGGAAAGCGCGCGCGCCCGATCGGTATAGCGTCCGCGGCTGCGATATTCCTTGACGGAAGCGGCGCCCTGCAAGGCGCCCACCTTGTACAGATATTCCGGCAGGTAACCAGAAACCAGTAGCCGCCAGTTTAGCGGCAGCCCGGGCACAATGCGATCCATCATACGGAATATCAGCGTTGTACAATTGCCCGTGATGGTGTGATAAAAGCGTGGTGTATGAACCAGCCGGTTGGCTTCATCCAGATATGCCAGCAGCAGCGATTGTCTTGCCGCCGCGGGCATATGCACACGATATAAGTAACCGTCTTCCTGACGAATATTGCTGCGTACGAAAAGCACATCCTTTTCATCGGCCGCGACAATACTCAATTCATACATTTTGAAAAAACCACCCAGCTCAGAGAACGCATCACCGACTTTACGGCGGATCTCGACGGAAAAAACCAGATGCTCGCCATCGCTGAAACCGAAAGAAACCAGTGCGTGCGCAATGGCTGGCCCACTCCAGTAGGACAAGGCCAGGTCCACCGATGCCAGTTTGCTTAAATCGTACTGCCTGGTCTCCCATTGTTCGGTAAAGTGCTCGGGCGAATGCCAGATGAAATTGCGAACGTTTTCAATCGTCATGGTATTGCCAGCTAGCGAGCCGTGCACCTGCCTGGAGACATCGGGTATCCAGTTGCGATCGTTGGAAGCACGAATATTCCGCCACCAATATACCAGCGCCAGTATCGACAGGGTATAGGTAATGCCGGCGATGGTTTGCAGCAGGTCAATGTCAGGATAGAGCAGGGCGGCCACAAAGAGGGCGCTGACCAGTGCCCACAGCGCGATCAGCAATAGGCGACGCGCTTTCTGACGGGTGAACTGCACCCATAACGCCAGGGTGCCCCAGATAAAAACGGCGATGACAATGAATGCCAACGTTATCATCATTATGATTATGGCCAGAGAAAACTTAGGTGAACCATATTACAGTAATTTGATGGTTCTTTAAAGACAAGCGACAAGCCCCCGGTGTGCCGCCTTAGTTGCTGGTGATTGACCACGTGCTGCTTTGCAAGTCCTGTCCCTGGCAGTCACGTCTGCAGCGGGTCAGCGCTACCGTCGTGATGCGTCTTTTATATTCGTACAAAAATCCGATCCAATAAAAACACCGTGGTGTCAGCACGGTGTGGTTCTTTCGGCCGGGTTAGTGTCGTTAGCCGTGGCCTTTATGAGCGAAGCCCGGTTTGCCCGGGCGTCTGTTATTTGAGCTGACCGTCTTTATTGGTATCAGCGGCATCAAAGTCACTGGTGACCTGTGTGACCATTTCTTCATTACTGATCTTGCCATCCTTGTTAGCATCAACTGCGGCAAACTGCTCCGGCGTCAGAATGGTTCCGACTTCTTCTGGTGTCAGCGCGTTGTCGCTGTTTTTATCCAGGTTTTTGAATGCGGCAGCCATGGCCTGATTGTATTCTTCTCTGGCAACAGAGCCATCTTTGTTCAGATCAAGCTTGACCAGTTGATCTTGCGGGATTTCTCCACCAGCCGACGGCATGGCGGCCGAAGGCATGCCCTGGCCGCCTGCGGACGGTGCTGCCTGTCCTGATGGTTGTTCCATGGTCTGGCCGGTACCCTGATTCGTTGTCTGGGCCGCGGCGCTATTGGCGAGAAACATGGCAGAGCCAAGGCTGGCACTAACTGCAAAAAAAGCGGCGGCAGTTTTGCTTCTCAATAATGTGTTACTCATATATGAAACTCCTTTCTTTAACGGCGACAGGCAAAAAAGATACCTGTAAATGCCCGTTGCGACAGGTTTGTGGTGAACGACAGGCTCCTGCAGCACCAAATCGACTTTTTATACTAACACCATTCAATCGGCTATTTCATTTGGAATAATGAGGAGATGTAACGTTTTGATTCGCTGCAAAAGCAGGCGCGGCGGGCCTGTTTGCCTGTTTTATCAGCCATCTGCTCCTGTTGCTGTGCAGGCCATCCGCGCGCGCCACTACCCTTGCCATGCAGACTCGGTTAACGGGATTGATTGGCTTTTTCGCTATACTCAATCCAGAAGTCTGCATTGTCTACACCCGCTACCCGAGGGTCAAATACGGGGTCCAGGCCGGCTTTTTTCTGACGATCATAATCCTTGAGCACTTTGGTTGCCGGTTTGCTCAATAGCACAATGGCGATAAAGTTCAGGTAGCACATGCTGCCAAACCCGATATCACCCAGGCCCCACATCAGGCTGACCGACTGGACGCTGCCCAAATAAACGACAACGAGAAACACAATTTTCAATACAACTTTCAATATGGGATAGCGCAGTTTACTGTCCAGGTACACCATGGTAGTTTCTGCGATGTAGTAGTAAGCCATCAGCGTGGTAAAGGCAAACAGGAAGATTGCAATGGCGACAAAACCGCTGCCATAATCTGCAAATACGGTGGATACCGCCGCCTGGGTATACGCAGTGCCGGCAACCAGTCCTGGTACATGTTCAACCAGCGGCGAGGTCGCGCCGGGCGGCAGGACATTGTATGACTCCGTAATCAGAATCATCAATGCCGTAGCGGTGCATACGATGACCGTGTCGATATAGACTGAAAAGCCCTGTACCAGTCCTTGTTTGGCAGGATGCGAGACTTCCGCAGCAGCCGAGCTGAAGGTGGCTTCACCTGCGCCGGCGACGTTGGAAAACACCGCCCGGCGTACTCCCCATGCAATGGCCGTTCCGACAATGCCGCCGAAAATGGCATCACTGCCAAAAGCGCTGGCGACAATAAGCTGCAGCAATGCGGGAATTTTTTCGGCATTCGACCCCAGAATGATCACCATCAATATGACATAGGCAATCGCCATGACCGGTACGACCTTATCGGCAACCCGGGCAATACGTTTGATGCCGCCGAAGATGATCAGGCCGAGTAACGCAGTCACAATGGCGCCTGTGATATACGAAGGCAGTCCGAAGGCGGTGGAAAAGGACTCGGCGATGGTGTTGGCCTGGATGCCAGGCACCAGCACGCCATAGGAAAGGCAAATGACCGTGGCCGCCACGACCGCGAAGGCCTTGAGCCCCAGGCCTTTTTCGATATAGTAAGGCGAGCCGCCGCGATACTGGTCGTCGGCCCGTTGCTTGTACACTTGCGCCAGGGTCGATTCAATAAATGCACTGGCGCCGCCCAGTAATGCCATCACAATCATCCAGAACACGGCGCCCGGCCCGCCTGCCGCAATGGCAGTGGCTACCCCTGCAATATTGCCTACACCCACGCGGCCCGATAGGGCCATGCAAAATGCCTGAAAGGAAGAGATACCATCGGCAGACTCCTTGCGTTCGCGCAACAATCGAATCATTTCGAAAAAATATCTGAACTGAACGGCGCGGGTAATGATGGTAAAGTAAAGACCCACACCCAATGCAAGATACACGAGGGTGTCTCCCCAGATATACCCGACCAGGGTATTGACGAGTTGCTCCATAATTGACTTCTCCTTTGCAAGCGTTCGCGGCACGTTCTGCCAGCGTAGTTTTTGTAATCTAGGGGTAAAAAAAAGGCAGACCGGACGTACCGGTTTGCCTTGTCATACAGTCAGTTCATATACCAGATGGTTTTGGTCTGCAAATACTGGTCGAGCGCCTCTACACCCTTATCGCGACCACCGAAACCGGACTGCTTATAGCCGCCAAAAGGCGTTGCAATGCTGCCTTCCGAGAAGCCGTTAACCGATACTGTGCCGGCCTGGATGGCCCGGGCCACCCGATGGGCTCGGCTCAGGCTGCGCGTGTAAAAAGAGGCAGCCAGTCCGTAGCTGGAGTTGTTGGCAAGCTCAATGGCCTGCTGGTCCGTGCTGAAACTGGTCACTGCCAGCAATGGGCCAAATACTTCCTCCTGGAAAAGGGCCATTTCAGGTGTGATATTGTCGAAAATGGTCGGTTCGATATACCATCCGCTGCCCAGGTCTTCGTAAATAGTGCCACCTGCAACCAGCGTGCCTCCCTGGTCCAGCGTTTTGTCCAGATAGGCTTTGACCTTATCGTAATGGGCCTGTTCGATCATTGGGCCGATGGCAACTGTCGTATCGCGCGGA
Source organism: Pseudomonadota bacterium (assembly GCA_023423975.1). Taxonomy (GTDB): domain Bacteria; phylum Pseudomonadota; class Gammaproteobacteria; order Burkholderiales; family Burkholderiaceae_B; genus Advenella. Next base: position 246,738 of record JAFAEO010000001.1, on the reverse strand, counting down.
TCGCCCACTTTCCAGTCGGCCAGTCCCGCCTTGAGTCTGGCCAGAAGGGCATCTTTAACGGACGCATGCACAATCAGCCGGGATCCACAACTGCAATTCTCACTCATGTTCCAGAACGCGGCAGCCAGGATGGATGCCACGGCGGCATCCAGATCGGCGTCGTCGAAAACGATCTGCGGGCTTTTGCCACCGCACTCGAGCACGATTTCCTTCAAGTTGCTTTGGGCTGAATAGTGCAGAAAATAACGACCCACTTCAGTGGAGCCAGTAAAGGAGACCATGTCAACGTCATCATGTCGGCCCAGTGCTTCGCCTACCTTTTCCCCCAGGCCGCAAACCAGTGTGAGCGCACCCAGCGGCACACCTGCCTGATGCCCCAGTTGCACCATGCGATAGGCGCTGAGCGAGGTCAGTTCTGCCGGCTTGACCACAACTGAATTGCCTGCAGCCAGTGCGGGCGCCACTTTCCAGGCGAACATCTGGGCAGGAAAATTCCATGGCAGGACAACGCCTACGACGCCCATGGGTTCCCTGACAACCAGGCCCAATGCCTCTTTTCCGGTAGGCGCAACCTTGTCGAACAGTTTGTCGATGACTTCTGCATACCAGTAAAATGTCTCGATGGTGGCTGGCATATCGGTGTTAAGGCATTCAGTAATCGGCTTGCCAGCATCGACACAATCGAGTGCCGCCAGTTCTTCCAGATTTTCCTGGAGCAGGGCGGCCCAGCGCAACATGATTTGCTTTCGTTCTGCCGGCGCAAGCGCCGACCACTCACCCGACACAAACGAAGCGCGCGCAGCGGCCACTGCCGCATCCACGTCGTGAGCCTCACCGTCGGCAATATGGCCGATCACCGTATTGTCGATCGGACTGCGGTTCTCCAGTTTGCCACCTGTACTGGTGTAATTCGGGATCAGGTGGCCGGCCCAGAGCTCGGCCCGGGCCGCCTGTTCAAAAATAGTGTCTTTGGTCAATGTCATCTCATGCTCCGGTTTATTTGAGCAGCGCAAGAAATTCCTGCTTCTCGTTGTCCGGCAGATTGACCAGCGGCAGACGGACATTGCCGGCATCGAAGGTGCCGCGCAGGCAGCCGATTTTGGCCTTCTGGTTGTAGTTGCCAGACTCCATGGAGTGGATGGCCGGATACATATCGGTCATGATTTTTTTTGCCATGTCCCAATCCTTGCTGGCGGCTGCGTTGAACAAGGCAATTTGTTCGTCGGGGAAAACATTCGCGGCACCTGCAATCCAGCTGCAGGCACCCCAGAAAAAATAGTCGACGGGCTGATCATCACAACCGCAAATCACCTGGAAATCATCGAAATTGGCCTGGATCATGCGTAATGCCTGACTGAAATTGCCGCTGCTTTCCTTGATTGCTTTGATGTTGGGATGGCGTGCCAGGCGCGCTACCGTCTCGAACTCGATTTCGATGCCGACGCGCGCAGGGAAGTTGTACATGATGATAGGCAAGTCTGTGGCCGACGCGACATATTCAAAAAATGCAATGATTCCCTCCTGGCTGGGCAGGCTATAGGGCGGTACCGACAGCATCAGACCGTCGTAGCCCAGGCGCTTGGCCTCATTTGCACGGCGCACTGCAACGTCAGCAGACAGGTCGCTGATTCCGGCGATCAGCGTCACCTTGCCTTTGCCTGCCTGCGCGATTGTTTGCAAGACGACGGCGCGTTCTTCTTCCGAAAAAGTGTAATATTCCCCGGTGGTGCCGCAGGCCACCAGACCGGTCACCCCTTTGTTGATATAGGCCAGCGCCAGTTCATTCAGACGGGTGGTATCAACTTTGTTATTCGAGTCAAACGGCGTAACCATAGGTACCAGAATGCCATTCAGATTCATTGTGTTGCTCCTTATTGATGAGATGCGTGAAAACGGAGTTTCTGCGCAGCTAAAACGAAGTTTCTGCGCAGCTAAAACGGTGTAAGCGATAGGGGCGTATGTCAATGCCCGGCTCGGTATTGAAGTACAGCGCCTGGATCAGTTGGGCCGTAACGGCAGCCTGGGTCAGTCCCAGGTGTTGATGACCAAACGCCAGCAGCACCGGCCCCTGCCGATCGATGATCGGCAGCGAATCGGCAACGGAGGGACGAAAGCCCATCCAGGATGTTGCATTCGAATCATCCAGGGGGGCGTTCATCATCGGCTGCGCCAGTTGCAGCAATTGCTGCGCGCGTCGCATGTTGGGCGGCGCCTGCAAACCGGCAAATTCCACGGTCCCGGCAAGGCGCAATCCCTCTTGCATTGGTGTCATGATGAAACGCCGGTCGATGCTCGATACCGGGACAGACAATCGAGCTGTTTCGTTCGGCAGCATCAGGTGATAGCCGCGTTCAGTGTCCAGGGGCACATCAACGCCTGTAAGTTGGCGCACCAATGATCGGGAATGGGCGCCTGCACAAACGGCAACATGTTTTGCATGCCACTGGCCCGATGACGTTTGTAATAGCACGGAGTGATCATCCCGAACGCCTGCGTGCAACACGTTGCAGCCTTCGTATAGCTGTCCGCCCATTTGCATGAATGCTGTCTTGAGATGTCCGGTCACTGCATTCAGGTTTGTCACATGACCGGTCTGAGGATAGAACAGCGCGCCCAGTTGATTGGCCGCCAGTGCAGGCTCGCGTTCGCGCAATGCGTTCGTATCCAGCCAGTTATTGGCAATGCCCATGGCATTAAGGCGTGCGCCATGCTGCTGTAATCCGGCCACGCTTGCCGGGTTTTCTGCCAGCAACAAAGATCCCTGTATTCGTATCCATTGCGACAGGTCCCATTCATCTGAGAATGTCTGCCATGCGTGCAGGCTCTGTTGGTTAAGCGACAGCAGGGCCTGATGGATCTGTTCGGCGCGCGCGGGACGCATATTGGCCAGCAATTTGAAAAACCACGGCATGATCTGCGCAAGATAGCGCCAGTCCAGTCGCAGTGGGCCCATGGGGTCAAGCAGCATGCGTGGCAATTGCCGGACAACAGCCAGATCGGCAATGGGGAAAACCTGCTCAATGGCAATATGGCCTGCATTGCCGCTAGAGGCACCGCCACCGGCTTTGTTTGTCTCCAGCAAGACCACTTGTACGCCTGCACGTTGCAGACTCACTGCAATGCTCAGGCCGATGATGCCTGCACCAATGATAATCAGGCGGGCGCAAGACGACGTGCCGGTCATGTCCGAAAATACCAGGAGCGTGGTAAGGCCGCTGTGCGAAGGAGAGCGGTGTTCATGCTGCAGCGATTCCCCATTTGAAAGGATCCCGGTCATCGAGAATCAGGCAATTTTCGGCGCACATATAGGCATTGCCGCGGATCACCGGCACGATGCCGTCGCCGCTAGCATCCGGGCGATAATAGGCAGTAAAATGGCTGCCGATCACACTGGCCTGGCGCCAGTTTTGCCCGGGTTCAAGCAACCTGTCTGCGGCCAGGCACGCGAGCTTGGCACTTGTTCCCGTACCGCAAGGTGAGCGATCATAGGCCTTGCCCGGACACAGGACAAAGCTCTGGCTATCGGCCGATGCGGTCTGGCCAAACAGTTCGATATGATCGATTTCGCCGCCATTTTCACCGGTAATGCCAGAGGCGCTCAGCGCTTGCCTAATGGCCCAACTGATATGGGTTAGCTGATCAACATTGTCAATATGAATATCAGCAAGCGTCTGGTTCACCAGGAAAAACCAGTTGCCACCCCAGGCAATATCGCCTGTGACAGGGCCGATTTCCGGCACCTGTACCGTGACGTTCTTGCGATAGCGCCAGGATCGCACATTGCGCACCGATACACTGCCGTCCTCATGCAGCGTGCAATGAACATTGCCTACTGGTGTCTCAATTGTGTGCTCGCCGGCCTGAATGCGTCCCAGATAAGCAAGCGATGCGATCAGGCCGATGGTGCCATGTCCGCACATGCCCAGATACCCGCTGTTGTTGAAGAAAATGACGCCGGCAGTCGCTTGCGCATCTACCGGTTCACACAACAATGCGCCGACCAGTATGTCGTTGCCGCGCGGCTCCAGGATAATTGCCCGGCGCAGCATATCGTATTTTTCTTTGAATAGATCCAGCTTTTCCGCCATGGAACCGTCACCCAGGCCGGGGAATCCTTGGTAGACCAATCGGGTCGGTTCTCCTTCGGTATGGGAGTCGATAACGTGCAGTTTTTTATATCGATCATGCATAAATGGTGTGTTCGCTTAAACAGAAAAGGGATGAATGTTCATCGAGTTCTCATTAGCTTGATCGAAATAGCAATACCTGTCTTGACCGTTTTCTCCATTTCTCTGTCGAAAACTGCATAGCCGGGTTTGCAGGGCGGTGGTAATATTGGCAATATGCAGCGCTTGCGAAAATGGTCCGGACGTTCCCGAATCCAGATCTGCTTGCAGCGACAACGCGGACAGAATGAAAAATGCAAATGGCAAATGAACTTCCCTTATCGAGACGTGATCCGTTGCTGTCAGGCAGGCCATCTGAAGCTGCACCCATTGCAGCGCTGGTCACTGCGGTGGCTGAAAACTTTCGGCCAGAGAACCTGGAAGCGCTCTTGAGTCATCTGTCGATTCTTGTGCCGATTTTCGATGCATTACCCAATGTCGTATTCTTTATCAAGAACACGCGCGCAGAGTACGTCCTGGTCAACCATACATTGGCCAAGCGTTGCGGTCTTGAGTGTGTGGCGGATGTGCTCGGCAAGCCGTCACGCGAGGTCTTCAATACGCGGCAGGGTAACGAATATACGGAGCAGGATTATCGTGTGCTGCATACTGGCAATTGCATTGCGGACAAGCTTGAACTGCACGTATACAGTTCAGGCGAGCTTGGCTGGTGCCTGACGCATAAAATGCCGATATACGGTACTTGCGGCGATATTATTGCGATGGCGGGCGTGTCTGTCGATATCCAGTCCGACGAGCTGAATCAGCCCGGCACCAATGAAAGACTGGAAAAAGTAGAAAGTTATGTGCGAACGCATTTTGATCAGGTGATCCGCATGGAAACACTGGCCGATATTTCGGGGTTATCGATGTCTCAGTTGGAGCGCAACTTTAAGAAAATATTCCATATGACCCCACTGCAGTTTATTCAGAAAACCCGGCTGGAGCATGCATTGCGTCTGCTGGATCAGAATATGACCATCACCGAGATCGCTGCCCGTTGCGGCTATACGGATCACAGCGCATTCAGTCGTCAGTTCAAGCAGCTCACGGGCGTATCACCTTCGCAATTCAAGGAAAAAAGAGCGGGTCATCAAGCATTGGCGTAGCAGCACTCTGTGAGCTGCGTGGTTCAGTGATTTTCGTGCGCGCTTTTATACAGTTCATAACCTTTGCGCCGCAGGTCACAAGCCGGACATTGATTGCAGCCGTAACCCCAGGGATGGCGGTGTTCGCGATCTCCCAGGTAGCAGGTATGGGTGTGTTCTTCAATGAGCTGCACTAGCGGCTGTCCGCCCAGCGCTCTTGCCATGTGCCAGGTTTTTTCCTTGTCGATCCACATCAATGGGGTTTCAATCACCATGGGCCGGTCCAGGCCCAGGCTCAGCGATACCTGCAGCGATTTGAGCGTGTTGTCGCGGCAATCGGGATAGCCCGAATAGTCGGTTTCGCACATGCCGCCAACCAGCACTTCCAGCCCGCGGCGGTACGCCAGCGCAGCGGCAAAATTGAAGAACAGCAGGTTGCGCCCTGGCACAAAGGTGTTGGGCAGGCCGCTTTGTTCGAACTCGATAGCTTTGTCCTGTGTTAGTGCCGTATCGCTGATTTGCCCCAGGACTGAAAGATCAAGCATATGATCATTGCCAAGCCTGGCGCTCCAGGCGGGAAAGTGCAGGCGTAACTGTGCGATGACCTGATCGCGACACGTCAATTCCACAGCGTGCCGTTGTCCATAGGAAAAGCCAATGGTTTCTACATATTGGTACCGGTCCAGCGCCCAGGCCAGGCAGGTGGTGGAATCCTGGCCACCGGAAAAAAGGACAAGCGCCTTGTTATTCATGTCATATTCCCTGTGTAATATAAAGTGGACTGATCGCTATCATAGCAAGCCGGTGTGCCGGTGGCGTTTCAATCTTCCTCCAGTGCATCAAAGCGCTGAACCAGATAGTCAAGTAACGCTCGCACGGCTGGCATTTGTCCGCGTCGCGATGAAAACACCGCGTGTATGATTTCGCGCCGTGGCCTCCAATCGGCCAGCGGCCTGATCAGTGTGCCTTGTGCAAGCTGATCACAGACCATCAGGGTTGGCAACTGCACAATACCAACGCCCGCCAGGGCTGCGATACGCAAGCTGATCATGTCGGTTGTGATCAGGCGGGGAAAGTGATGAATCACGGCCTGGGCAGAGTCTGGCCCGAACAATGTCCAGGAAAATTGCTGTTGCGGCTGACCCAGGCCAAGGCTGGGCCACTCTGCCAGATCAGCCGGCGCCGCAGGGGTGCCACAGCGTTGCATCAGCGCAGGGCTGGCGACCAGGCACTGACTACGGTCAGACAGGGTCCGCATGACCAGATTGCTGTCCTGTAGCGGCGGCGGGCGCACACGAAGGGCAATATCAATGGCTTCTGCCACAGGATCCACCCGCCTATTGGTGGCATCAATCTGTATCGTGACGCGCGGGTGCAGCAGCATGAAGTCGGCCAGCATGCAGCCGACACTTGTTTGAAGCAGGGCGATGGGGCAGCTGATGCGGATGACGCCTTGGGGCTCGGCCCGGGTCATATCAATGATGGCCTGGGCGGCTTCGGCCTCGATCAGCATGGCTTTGCAATGCTCGTAATAGGCCAGGCCGATGTCGGTCACGCCAAATTGGCGGGTGGAGCGGTATATCAGGCGCACGCCCAGTTGCTCCTCCAATTGGCTGAGCTTGCGGCTGAGCGTGGATTTGGGGATGCCCAGCGCCCTGCCGGCAGGCGCCAGGCCCTTGTGATCAACAATCTGCACGAAGTAATAAAGGTTATTGAGGTCTTGCATTCTGTTTATCGTTCCATATTTAGAACGATGTCTCCAATTTTTATATCTACCGGAAAGTTCGTTCCAAGTTTATGCTATCTGTACTGTCACGACAAGGAGATGACAAATGAAAAAAGTACTTGGAATCTATAGCGCCCCTCGCCCTCATTGGGTAGGAGATGGGTTTCCCGTCAGGTCCATGTTTTCGTATCAAAGCCATGGCAAGCAACTAAGCCCCTTCCTGTTGCTGGATTATGCCGGTCCGGCCGATTTTGCGCCAGTTCAGCAAAAACGCGGCGTGGGCCAGCATCCTCACCGGGGTTTCGAGACGGTTACGATCGTCTACAAGGGCGAGGTAAGCCATCGCGATTCAACCGGGCAGGGAGGCACGATCGGTCCCGGTGACGTGCAATGGATGACGGCTGGGGCCGGCATATTGCATGAGGAATTTCACTCCGAAGCGTTCACCACCCAGGGTGGTGCGCTGGAAATGGTGCAGCTGTGGGTCAACTTGCCCGCCAAAGACAAAATGGCCGCGCCGGGCTATCAGGCAGTGCTCGATACGGATATACCTGTGGTAGCGCTGCCCAATGAGGCTGGCTCGGTACGCGTGATTGCGGGTGAGTATGGGCAAGAAAAGGGACCGGCACACACGTTTACGCCTATGCATGTGTGGGATATGCGTATCAGACAAGGCGGCATTACCGAGTTTGAGGTTCCGGAAGGCTGGAGCACCGCGCTGGTCGTGCTGCGTGGAACCGTGCTGGTCAATGGCGATACGGTGGCGCGCGAAGCGCAACTGGTTGTGCTGGACAAGGCCGATCGCCATATGGCGATCGAGGCAAACAGCGATGCCGTTGTGTTGCTGCTCAGTGGCGAGCCTATTGATGAGCCGATTGTCGGTTACGGTCCGTTTGTCATGAATAGCCAGGACCAGATCACCCAGGCCATCAGCGACTTCAATAGTGGTCGTTTTGGCCAGATGGCTGAAGTATCAGCGCAATAGCAGTCGCGCTGTTTTTAACGCGATGGGCATCCAGCCCATCGCACAACATAGTGTTGCAGTATCTTAATTATCCAGGAGCATGAACAATGAGCACTTCATCCATTAAATCAACAACGCCATATAAACGTCTGGACAAGGACCAGGCTGCAGTTCTGCTGGTTGATCACCAGACTGGCCTGCTTTCCCTGGTGCGGGATATTGATCCGGACAAATTCAAAAACAACGTGCTGGCCCTGGCCGATCTGGCCAACTATTTCAAGCTGCCAACCATTCTTACGACCAGTTTTGAGGAAGGCCCCAATGGCCCCCTGGTGCCCGAGTTGAAACAGGCTTTTCCCGATGCGCCTTATATCGCGCGCCCGGGCCAGATCAATGCCTGGGACAACGAAGATTTCGTCAAAGCAATTGAAGCGACCGGCAAAAAGCAGCTGATTATTGCAGGGGTGGTAACCGAAGTGTGCGTAGCGTTTCCTGCCTTGTCAGCCATAGAGGCGGGATATGACGTGTTTGTGGTAACAGACGCTTCGGGCACATTCAATGAGATCACGCGCCACTGCGCATGGGATCGCATGTCGGCAGCGGGCGTGCAGCTCATGACATGGTTCGGGCTGGCAGCCGAGCTGCACCGCGATTGGCGCAATGATATTGAAGGTCTGGGAACACTGTTCTCCAACCATATTCCCGACTATCGGAACCTGATGACCAGCCACGCCAAGATGATATCCGGCAAGTAAGACACGGTACGGCCGACGCTGGCCCTGCATTGCGCAATGGCCAGTACCGGCAATCACCGCCATTTACGGCTGAGCGGGCGCCCCCCATCCTTTCGCCCAATTGCAATGGAGGGACTCTGGTGTCCGGTCTGAACTGGTGTCGGTAAAGTGAACGGAGCACCCGAGGGTGCTGCTTATTTTTTTCTGCCGTAACGGCGCCATACCAGAATGTAAATAATGACATTCAGAATAACCAGACCAGCCGCCAGCAGGATCTGTACCTCACGGGTAAGCCCGGGTGGGTAGATGGCCAATAACAGATAGTGCTCCAGAAAACCGCCGATATAGGCTTGTTGTCCAGCCATGTCCCGCAATGTGTTTTCCAGCGGCGTTAACGGGCAGATGGCGCCCACTCCGATAATGCCGGCGCCCCAGACAAGTGCGGGTACATGCAGCCAGATGATGTGAAAGCGCAGCAAAACAAGCAGCCCGCCAAAGATGGCAAACAGAATAAAGGCAAAATGCGCAACCAGAACCAGATCTGCAAGCACGCGATAAATCATGGTTGTCCTATTGGCTCAATTGGCAGGTAGCGGCATGACCGTTGATGAGATCATGCAAGCCAGACTGATTATCTAAACACCGCCCGAATCGCTCCACGTTGATGTGGATGCAATGTCGGGCTGGTGTATGGATTATAAGCGGGGTGCAAGCAGGTACAGCCGCAGGACGTGGCACGAACGGCAAGCTCCACCTGTATTTTAGGGGAGCAGCAGATTAATCACAAATGCATAAATACTAGGATTTGGACTGGCCTGCGACATCCAGCGCAGTGCTCAGCCAGTCTGCCAACAAGGATGAACGCTGATTCGCACGGGCGCGCGGCACCCAAAGACATAAGCGGGCGCTGGTTTGCACAAAGCCCCAGGGTGCCTCCAGCCGCCGGGCGGCCAGGTCGTCGGCGACAACCTGTTTGGGGGCAATGGCTACGCCCAGGCCTGCCGTGGCTGCTTCCAGAAGATAATAAAGATGCTCAAAAGCGGTACCCAATTGCAGCTTGTCCACTGGCAATTGGTTTGCCTGCGCCCATTGTGACCAGGCCTGCAGGCGAGACGCCGGATACATAAGCTGCTCGTGCAATAGCGCGCTGATCGGAGCATCCACCAGACGGGCATAGTTGACGGATCTGGGACTGATCACGGCGCCGATATGTTCCGCGCCCAGGTCATATACGAACATGTCATCGGGCCACGGAGGGGTGGCAAAGCAAAGGGTTGCATCCACGTTGGGACTGCGCGGATCCAGCTCTCCTTCCCCCGCGGTCAATTGCAATCGCAATTGCGGCAGGTCCTGGTTGAGCTTATCCAGCCTGGGGATGAACCAGCGCGCTAACAGGCTGCCGGGACAGGCAAGTACGAACGGCTGATTATCACTGCGATGACGAATATCGGCGCAGGCGCTGCGTACCCGATCAAAGGCCGCAGCACTGGCATCGCGCAGCAATACACCGGAATCTGTGAGTTTTATACCACGTCCGTCTTTTTCAATGAGGGCGATGCCAAGGGACGACTCCAGCACGCGAATCTGCCGGCTGACTGCCCCGTGAGTAACGTGCAGCTCATTTCCTGCTTTGCTCACGCTGAGCAGGCGCGCCGCGGCTTCAAATGCAAGCAAGGCGTTCAGGGGAGGGAGGTCTCTGGACATAATATGTGAGTTTATCTGACATGTTTGGGTTATTTTATCGCTTTTTTTATAATGATCGCTGGCTTATGCTGTATCCATGAAAACAGACTTTCCGATCCATACAGGCGGAAAGCGCATGACAGGAGAATGGACACCCATGGTTTCACTGAATAAAGATACAGGCGCGACAGGGATGTTCGGCGATTTTGGCGGACAATACGTTGCCGAGACGTTGATGCCGTTGATTCACGAATTGGCCGCCGAATATGAAAAAGCCAAGACCGATGAAAGCTTTCAAAAGGAATTGGCCTATTTCCAGCGTGATTATGTGGGACGGCCCAGCCCACTCTATTATGCCGAGCGGCTGACCGAACATCTGGGCGGGGCGAAAATTTATCTAAAACGCGAAGAGCTCAATCATACCGGCGCCCACAAAATCAATAACTGTATCGGCCAGATTCTGCTGGCGCGACGCATGGGCAAGAAAAGAATTATTGCCGAGACTGGCGCCGGGATGCACGGGGTCGCAACAGCCACTGTGGCAGCCCGCTTTGGCTTGCAATGTGTTATTTACATGGGCAGCACAGATATTGATCGCCAGCAGGCCAACGTATTTCGTATGAAATTACTGGGGGCGCAGGTGTTGCCAGTCATGGCAGGCACCGGCACGTTAAAGGACGCCATGAACGAGGCATTGCGTGATTGGGTTACCAACGTCGATACCACCTATTATCTGATCGGCACGGTGGCCGGTCCTCATCCTTATCCAACGATGGTCCGGGATTTCCAGGCAGTGATCGGTCGAGAAACCCGCGAGCAGATGCTGGCTCAGGAAGGCCGCCTGCCCGACTCACTTGTCGCCTGCGTAGGGGGCGGGTCCAACGCCATTGGCCTGTTCCATGACTTCCTGGATGACAAGGATGTGAAGATTATCGGCGTGGAAGCAGCCGGCCATGGTATTGAAAGTGGCAAGCATGCAGCGAGCCTGAATGGGGGCGTGCCCGGCGTATTGCACGGCAATCGCACGTTTTTGCTGCAGGATGATGACGGGCAGATTATTGATGCGCATTCGATCTCTGCCGGTCTGGATTACCCGGGCATTGGTCCCGAGCATGCCTGGCTGCACAGTATTGGCCGGGTGCAGTATACGGCGATTACGGATGAAGAAGCGCTTGACGCCCTGCATCAATGCTGCCGCCTGGAAGGGATTATTCCTGCGCTGGAAAGCGCTCATGCATTGGCCGAAGCGTTCAAACAGGCGCCTTCTCTGCCCAGGGATCACCTGATGGTCGTGAACCTGTCCGGGCGCGGAGATAAGGATATGCAAACTGTGATGCAACATAGCAAAGAGAAGGAGCAACAAGCATGAGCCGCCTGCAACAGCGTTTTGCACAACTGAAGAACGAGAATCGCGCAGCCCTGGTCACATTTTTGACTGCCGGTGATCCAGACTATGACACCGCCGCTGCCATTCTTAACGGATTGCCGCAAGCGGGCGCCGATATTATCGAACTTGGCATGCCGTTTACCGATCCCATGGCGGACGGCCCGGCTATTCAACTGTCCAGCCTGCGTGCACTGGCCCAGGGTCAGAATGTGGCCGCCACCCTGAAAATGATCGGCGAGTTTCGGCAACGCGACAACGAAACACCGATTGTGCTGATGGGGTATTTCAACCCTATTCATCGCTATGGCGTGGATCGGTTTATTGCCGATGCAGGCAAAGCGGGGGTGGACGGGCTGATTGTAGTGGACCTGCCGGCGGAACACGATCGTGATCTTTGTCTTCCGGCGCAGGCTGCCGGCATTGATTTTGTACGCCTGACCACGCCGACCAGCGATGACGCGCGTTTGCAGCAGATCCTGGGCAATGCTGGCGGCTTTGTCTATTACGTTTCTGTTGCGGGCACCACCGGCGCCGGCTCAGCGACCATCGAGCATGTTCAGCAAGCGGTCACACGGATTCGCAGACATACCGATCTGCCGGTCAGTGTCGGGTTCGGGATTCGTACGCCGGAACAGGCAGCCAATATTGCCCGGGTGGCCGATGGTGTTGTGGTCGGCTCGGCGCTGGTGCAAAAAATTGCAGAGGCAAAAAATGGTGAGCAGGCCCGCACTAGTGTGCTGGGGCTTTGCAGTGAACTGGCGCAAGCGGTACGCAAGGCGCGTACCTGATTTGCGAGAAATTTGCCTTTGGCTGCCCGAAATCAAGTATCAGGATGCATTTGCCGAGCGATCCCATACATTGGGAATGACAGACGACGAGTAGCCTGATATGAACGTTTTGGGTTTGCCACTGGCAAGGTCAAACACGTGTCTGCTGACCGCACCGATATTGCCGCCATAAAGATGAATGCTGATGGAGGGCTTATCCTCAAAAGCGTTGAAGACCTGATGAACATCGCCTTCGGCCGGCAGCAGGGCTTCGACCATACCGGGGTCCAGGCGATCAGCTTCGCCAACAGGGGCCACTGATCCGTCCGGATTGGTGCGATAGCGCTGGCTTAGTTCCGATCCGCGAAGCATACCGATAAACCCCCAGACCATATGGTCGTGAACCGGTGTCTGTTGCCCGGGGCCCCATACAAAGCTGACCAGAGAAAAACGTTCCAACGGGTCGCAATGCAGCAGAAACTGCTGATACCGATTGGGGTCCGGTACTGCGCAGTATTCCGGCAGCCAATCGTCGTGCGCGATCAGATCGGCCAGAAGAGATTGAACACCTTGGGGCGGACGCTGGTTATCCTTATGATTGTCCAGCAGTTTTGTGACATCGGTGATAAAGTCGCGCAAGCGGCTCAGATTAGGGGTTTGCATACTTGTCTGTCTCTTATATGTTTTGATCATACGAGCCATTACCGTACCAGTTGCAGCGATTTTAGTCCACTGAGTTTGTCTGTGTGTCCACCGGCCAATGCTGGATGGAGGCTTGCACTTGTGATGTTCGGAACGCACAACGTCGTAAGGCAAGCGGTGGAGGATGTGATTGGACGCCCTGGCATCGGGTTTTCGTTATGCGCATTTATTGGTGACAACACAGCACATCACACTTGTAATGCTGACAGCAAACTCGGCGTCGATGCCGGGTCTGCTGCCGCATTTTCGGGATGCCGCTAAAAAAAAGGTGTAACTGAATCAGCCTTTCAATTTAACGGCAATACTGGCGACATGCTCTCCTTGATGCTTGGCGATGCCAAGCTCTCGCTCATCGGGCTGGCGTGAGCCATCGCCGCCGGCAATGGTTGAGGCGCCATAAGGAGTCCCGCCACCAACTTGCGATATGTCGAACAGGGCTGGGTTCGTATACCCAATAGGCACGATAATCATGCCATGGTGGGCAAGGGTCGTCCAGGTAGAGGTAATGGTCATTTCCTGGCCGCCGCCGGTGCCGGTAGAGGTAAAGACACTTGCAATTTTTCCGGCAAGAGCACCTTTTGCCCACAGCCCGCCGGTTTGATCCAGGAATGTACGCATCTGGCCTGCCATGTTGCCGAATCGGGTTGGCGTACCAATAATGATGGCGTCATAGTCGGCAAGTTCCTGGACAGACGCGACGGGCGCGTCCTGTTCAGCTTTGCCGCCCGCATTGCGAAAGGCTTCTTCACTCATCGTTTCGGGGACGCGCTTGACAGTAACTTCGGTGCCCTGTACCAGGCGGGCGCCGTCTGCAACGCTGTTTGCCATGGTCTCGATATGACCATACATGGAGTAGTAAAGTACGAGTATCTTCGTCATGCAAAAAACTCCTGTCATTGGTAAATGAACCGGCTGGCGAATGCTTGCCGGGTAGGAACTATACGCTCAGTATAGTAAAAGCGAATGTCGTGCAGGTGACTGCAGTTTATCCTGGTCGAATAAACCGCGACCAAAATATTTGCAGATCAGATGTAGCGATGATGATTGCTGACCTTAATCTGCTTACCGTGTACGGACCGGTCAGGTGCATCTCATATTCTGGCCAGGCAATCGGTGCCTTAAAGGGATTGTGCCCGGGATGTATGGCCCGATTATTTTCGCAGGCCTTTTAACGCGATGTCGTTGAATGACGTGATTGCGCCGGCCAGCTCATCGGCCCTTGCGGGATTGAGCCAGATATAACTGTAATAATACATGCCCAGCACCGCTTTCATGCGCACGCGCGAGTAGGGCAGCAGCACGCCTGCCTGTGCGCCGCGCTCAACTGTTTCCTTCCAGAGCGATTCGTATTTGCGGTGCAGGTCGATGACCTTTTGGCGGCGCTCGCTGCCCAGGCTTTGTATTTCGCGAAAGCATACTGTCAGCTCCGGAAGGTTTGCTGCAATGACCTGCAGCAGATCCTGTCCGAGGCGCTGCAGACAACGCTCGGGATCTGCTTCATCCTTTAATGTTTGCTGGCCCTTGTGCACCAACTCTGTCATATAACGAGTGCAGATATCGTCCAGGACGTCGTCCTTGCTGCGGAAGTGATGGTAAAACGCGCCGCGACTGATTTGCAGTGCCTCGCACAGCGTCTGCATGCCAACGGCATGAAAACCGTGGGCGGCGAAAAGTTGCGCCGCTGTTCTCAGGATGCGTTGCTGCAGGGTTTGCCCGGACAGGTCCGCAGCGATGACTTCGGTTATTGCCATGGTGGCGTGTCATGTGATGTTAATGAGCCAATTTTAGCAGTAAGTTGCGCTTGCCAAGCAATGTAGATATCGTTATCATGCATAAAACCGATCGGTCGGTCGGTGTGTTTTATGACATGGGCAATGTGGGGAGATAATATGAACGAAAATGATGCATCAACACCGGCCGCTGCCGGGCCTGCGACCTTGCAGGTCAAGTCTGTGCCTGCGGGGACACGGGCCGGCCGACGTAATTTTCTTTTGCACAGCAGCGCTGTGGTGACGGCGGTGGCTACGGCTGGCGTGGCGCGTGAAGCGCTTGCTGCCGACGCGGCCAAAGAGACAGCGGCTGATGCTGCGGCCAATCTGCCGCCGAATATTCCCAAGTGGACCCGCTCCCTGGGCAGCCCGACGGCAAGCCCTTATGGCAAGCCATCTACCTTTGAAAAAAAGGCGATCAGAAATATGTACCCCGGCCTCAAAGAGCCGATGTCCGCCTACAGCACAACGCCGTTGCAGGAACTCGATGGCACGATTACACCCAATGGCCTGTTTTATGAACGCCATCATGCCGGCGTTCCGCAGATAGATCCCGCGGAACATCGCCTGATGCTACACGGGCTGGTTGAACGACCTTTGGTCTTTACGATGGATGAGATCAGGCAATTTCCCTGTGTTTCGCCCATTTATTTTCTGGAGTGCTCAGGCAATCCGTCCTTTTTACCACCTTACGGAAAGACTGCCGCCGAGGTCGCAGGACTAGTCAGCTGCGCGCAGTGGACGGGGGTGCCCTTGAAAACGCTGTTGGAACACGCGGGCCTGAAAAAAGAAGCGAAATGGATCGTCGCCGAGGGCGCGGACGGTGCGGCCATGACGCGCAGTATTCCAATTGAAAAATGTCTGGACGACGTGCTGGTTGCCTATAGCCAGAACGGCGAGCGCTTGCGGCCGGAACAAGGTTATCCGATCCGGCTTTTCGTTCCCGGGTTTGAAGGCAATATGAGCATCAAGTGGCTGCGCCGGCTGCATGTGACCGACCAGCCAGGGTACACCCGAGAGGAAACGGGCAAATATACAGACCTGATGGCTGACGGGCGTGCGCGCAAATTTTCATTTGTGATGGAGTGCAAATCTCTTATTACCCAGCCGTCGGGCACGCATAAACTCACGCGCAAGGGAACGCATGAGATTCGCGGTATTGCCTGGAGCGGACACGGCAAAATCACGGCCGTTGATATTTCCACAGACGGCGGCAATACCTGGAAGGCGGCTACATTGCAGGAGCCGGTTATAAGTAAAGCCCTTACGGCATTTCGCTTTTTGTTTGACTGGAATGGCGAGGAACAGGTCATTATGAGTCGGGCTGTCGATGAAACCGGCTATGTACAGCCAACGCTTGACCAGCTGATTGAAGCACGCGGCAAGGTCTCTTTTTATCATAACAATGCGATTCAGCCATGGAAAATCGCCACGACCGGAGAGGTGATCAATGGACGGGTTTAAACAAATTATGCTTGGCGCCTGTTTTATGGCAATGTCATCTGTCATACATGCCCAGCAGGCCCATGATTTCAAGGGGCTGGGTTCGCCGGCAGGCCATGAACAGATCGCGGGCTGGAATATAGATGTCTTTCCGGATGGAACCGGACTGCCTGAAGGACAGGGAACGGTTGCGCTGGGCGAGAAAGTATATAAAACCCAGTGCATGAGCTGCCATGGTGTTAATCTGGAAGGCGGCCTGGGGCCAAAACTGGTGGGAGGACAGGGCAGCCTGACCAGCGATAAACCGGTCAAGACGATCGGCAGTTACTGGCCCTATGCCACGACGGTATTCGATTATGTGCGGCGCTCCATGCCGTTCCAGAGCCCGCAGTCGCTGAGCAACGAAGACGTGTACAGCGTGACAGCCTATCTGTTGGCCAAAAATAACATCGTGCCTGCTGACGCAACATTGGATGCCAAGTCCCTGGCCGCAGTCAAGATGCCCAATCGTGATAATTTCTATGTCGATGATCGACCAGACACCAAGAATGAACGGTGTATGGCCGATTGCTTGAAGAAGTGACTGCGTGTGTAATGAGGGGAGTGTAATTACTCTGTTTGGCTGGACCCTTAGCTGGGGATCAGCCAGCAGATCAGGCCATGTTGACAAATTGGTGGTTGAGCGCCAACCCCAGGCTAACGCTTCGGTACATCAGGCACATAACGCTGTCCAGGATGTCACCGTGCAAGTCGCCACGCCATACCCGCCCGGCATCGCTTCCTGTTTATTCGAAGCCAGATCCTTAGACAACAATTAGTGCGCCAATACGCCGAAAATACCTTCAAGGTCAACATCATCCGATGTTTCCCGCAGCTTCAGGCTGTTCAATATATGATCCAGATGTGCCAGCATCAGTTGAACGGCGGTTTCGCTATCTTTGTTGATGATGGCCTGTACAATTTCCGAATGCTCGTCAGCTCGGCAACTGAAGGCGGTCGGCGCATCGTAAAGGGAAATAATCAGGCAAGTGAGCGTGGCCAGTTCGCGGGTGGTGCGCAATAAAGACGAATTGCCGGCAAGTTCGGCCAGCAATATATGGAATTCACCCGAAAGCCTGATGATGCTGGGCTGGTCTTGCTGGAGCCTGGCCTGTTCTTCCAGTTCAAGATGTTCGCGCAACTGGGTAATTTTGGCCTTGTCCAGTGTTGCAACAAGTTTACGCACTGCAAAAGGCTCAATCAATTGCCGCGCTTCGAACACATCCCTGGCTTCTTCCACGGTTGGTTTGGCGACAAATGCGCCCTTTTGGGGAATCAGGTCTACCACGCGCTCATGGGCAAGCTTGGCCAACACCTCGCGGATACGTGCGCGATTGACAGAGAAAATGACCGCAAGCCGGTCCTCCCCCAGTTTTGTGCCTGGAGGAATCCGGTGTTCCAGAATGGCCGAGTATAGTCTGCTGGTGATATCCCCCACGCTAAGCTCACGCCCCTTTCGCTTGGTGTTCACACTGTTGCTGACATCCTTGTCTACAGATTTCGTACGCATAGACGCTATTCTAGCAATTTCCACGTACAGGCTGCGTGACGCCCGATCTTTGATCACATAATCATTGCGCTGGCTGGTCTCTGGTAAGCAATCGTGAAAGAGCATCGGGCAAACCTTTATTCGGTTTGATCGGTGGTGCAGCAAAGCTGCCTTTGGTAGCGCCGTGAGGCGCCAGGATGGCCAGACTTTGTGCATGACAGACAGCGCTGGACACCCCATCGACGACAGGCACCGGAATGCGGTCTTTGACCTGCCTGGCCAGTCCTGCGAGCGGTGCGCCTGCCAAAATGATGACATCAGCCTTGTCGTGTTCAATGGCCGCTTCGCATAGCTGCACCAGGCGCTCCGCATGGTCGGTCTGTACAGTTCCAATATCGCGCAAAGGTTCCTCCAGACTGCGAATGCTTGCCAGGCGCGAGATCAGACCGTTGCGTTCCACGCATTCACGGTACCAGGCTGTAATACGCGGCGAAATGGCAATTATGGAAAAACGCTGACCCAGCAGGCAGGCGCTTGCCAGCGCGGCTTCGGTCAATCCCACTACGGGTATGTTCATGGCTTCGCGCAACCCGTCAATGCCAGGGTCTCCGAACGCGGCAATGATCACTGCATCATGCAAGTGGGCTTGTTCGGCGGCCAGTATCGCTGCAGCGTAGCCGCCTATCAGGGCTTCGAAACGGGTTTCTATATAGGCGACGCCCAGTTCGGCGGTGCACATGGTGATTTGTGTTTCGGCATTGGCAGCGCGACGGGCTTCAGCTTCAATCAGGTCGCTGACGCTGGTCGATATGTTTGGATTGATAATCAGTAATTTCATTGATTTTCGCTACCTGGAGAATGAATAGGTTGCAGGGTGGGGGCGGTTCTTCGCAAGAACTGTCCCTGGCCCGCCGCACCTTTGAACGTTCCATGATCATAGACGATCTGTCCACGGGACAGCGTCAGGCCCGGGGCAGCGCGCAAGCCGATGCCCTCATAGGGAGTGTAGTCTACGGCGTGATGCAAGTTAATGTTCTGGATCGTCTGCGGATCTTCGGACCAGATGACAAGATCCGCGTCGGCGCCAATGGCGATCGTGCCTTTTCTCGGATGCAGTCCGTATGCCTTGGCCGGATTAGTTGAGGTCAGCTCAACAAAGCGGTTGATGGACAGTCTGCCATCCAGCACGCCATAGGAAAACAGCAGTGCAAGCCGCGTTTCCAGGCCGGGTATGCCATTAGGAATACGGCGGAACGGTACCTGTTCGCCCCCCGGTTTTTTACCTTCCGGCGAATCATATGAGAATGGTGCGTGATCGGATGAAAATATTGTGAACAGTCCGTCCGATAATCCTTGCCATACAAATTGCTGATTGTTTTTGTCGCGCGGTGGCGGGCTGCAGACACATCGGGCGCCTTCATAACGGTCATCGCATCCCAGGTCCTGTTCCGTGAGAAATAAATACTGCGGGCAGGTTTCTGCGTAGATGGTGATGCCCTGGTTGCGAGCCCAACGGATCTGGTCCATGGCCTGTTTGCCCGAAACGTGAACGATCATGATTGGTGCGCCGGCAAGCTCGGAAAGTGAAATTGCCCTGTGCGTGGCCTCGCGCTCCACCAGCATCGGGCGAGAGTGAGCGTGGTAACGGGGGCTGGTGCGCTCCTGTTGCTCCAGGCGCCGGGTAAGCCATTCAATACAGTCAGCATTTTCCGCGTGGACCATGGCCATGGCGTTTTTCGTGCGTGCAATGTCCAGCAGATCCAGTATCTGATGATCATTTAACTTCATATCTTCGTACGTCATATACATCTTGAATGACGTATACCCCTCGTCGATCAGGCCGGGCAACTCTTGCAGCACCTGTTCTGACGGGTCGGTGATGATCATATGAAAACCGTAGTCGATGCAGGCAAGATCCTGAGCGCGGTCATGGTAGTTGCTCACCGCTTCGCGCAGGGACTGGCCCTTGCGCTGTACTGCAAAGGGAATGATCGTAGTGGTTCCGCCGCAAGCAGCCGAGCGGGTGCCCGTTTCAAAATTGTCCGCCATACGTAAAGGGGGCGGGATGGGTTCATCCAAATGGCAATGTCCGTCAATCCCCCCGGGCGTGACCCAGGCGCCTTGCGCGTCTATTTCTTTTGAACCAGAAGCAATGCCCAATCCAAGCTGGGCGATCCTTCCATCTTGTATTCCAATATCACATTTGAAAGTATCGCTTGCCGTCGCTGCATGCGCATTGCGTATAACAAGATCGAAAGTATGTGTCGTCATGATTTACCTTTTTACACTTGGGCTTCACAGAACATCCGACCCCAGCCCTTGAGGTTATGCGGATTTATCTTGAGCATCTCAAACGCTTTCCAGACCACGGCAGCGACCGAGTCGTAGATCGGAATGTCAAGCTCTGCTTCAAGTTCCTTGACGATATGGGCCGCCCTGAGGTTGGTACATAACACGGTAATGGCATCCGGCTGTTTTTCTGCGACCTGACGAATCATGGTGGACAGTGTCTCGGGCTGGACGCAACCGAACTCATGGTTCACGGTAAGACCCAGGTGAGCCTGCGCAATGCAATTGATGCCGGCTTTGCGGTAGTTATCGATAATCAGATCCTGTACTTCAGCAATGTACGGTGTGACCAGACCGAGATTGCGAATGTGATTGCGTTGCATCAGTTCATGCAGCGCCAGTACTGCTGTGGTTGCAGGAATGCCGGTACGTTCGGTAATTTGACGACACAATGTCTCATCGCGCTCAATACCAAGCCAGCCGGCCGATGTGCCACTCCAGCAAATAACGTCTACATGAGCGTCGGCCAGCAACTGTGCCGCTTCAAGAATGACGGCTGGATCAAACTGGTTAACCGATTGCTCGCGCATGGATATCTCTGTAACCGGAAATCGCGAGAAGTGTGCTGAAACGTGCGGGACGTCGGAGACAATGGCACTGGTCAACGGCTCCAGTGCCGTATTGGACGAAGGGGTGAGCACACCTATAAATTTTCTTTCCATCATTGAATTACCTTGTGGCAAAAACAGGTTCCGTGGCCGTCAAGCCAGAGAACCCGGATTGTGTTGAACTTGCCGATTGAACTAGACCGGAACCTTCTCTTCATATTTGATCAACAGCGTAGAACAGATGAACAGACCAATGCCGGCGGCAGTGAACAACATGAGCGCGTAGAAATAAGATCCTGTTGCCTGCACAATCATTCCCACGCAGATGGGCACGCCAATTCCGGCTACATTGCCGCCAAGATTCATGATGCCCCCCAGAATGCCCACGCGATTGCGGGTGCCAAGGATAGAGGGAATGCACCAGAACAAGCCACACCAGCGCAGGAAAAAGAGCGTTACAGAAAGCAGGATAACGACGGCGATGGGATCTTTTATGACCGACACGCTATAAATTGCAATCGTGGCGATGATCGAGGCAATGGCAAAAACGATTCGCAGCACGGTGCCTTGTGCGGTGCCGGACGCAATCCATTTATCTGCGATCCAGCCTCCTGCGATCTCGCCTACGAAACCGGCGAAAAACATAAGAAATACCGCGCCGCCCATTTCCTTAATATTAAAGCCGTGTACGGCCGCCAGATAGTTGGGCATCCAGGTCAGCAAGCCGTAGAAGAGGGCGTTGAAACACATCCATCCGAAAAACATGCCCCAGACCGAGCGGTAGCGCAGAAAGTCCAGGACACGCCCGCTGGTAGTGGCGGGCTCGTTGGCCAGATCCTGTGCATGCGCCGCTTCAATGTATTCGGCCTCGGCGTTATTGACGGCGGGATGATCGCGCGGGTGATCGCGAATGATGCGCCAGGCAAACCATCCGCAAATCATCGTGCCGATACCTGCGACGGCAAAGGCCAGGCGCCATGAATCGAATGCAGCAATCAGGCCGGAAATAAGAATGGCGCCCAGTGCCGCGCCTAGCGGCGCTCCGCCGTCAAGCAATGTTGCTCCACGTCCCCGTTCTGTTTGGGTCATCCAGATGCTGTTGAGTTTGCCTCCGGCCGGGTAAATGGGCGCTTCAGCGGCTCCCAGTCCGAGGCGGGTCAGCAGCAGGCTGAACCAACCGGTGCAAAGTGCGGCAATTCCTTGGAAAAAGCCCCAGCCAATGGTTGAGGCAACAATGACTTTTCGTGGGCCGAAGCGATCAGCCAGCATGCCGCCTGGAATTTGCATGAACGCGTAGGTCCAGAAAAACGAGCTGAGCAAAATTCCCTGTACGGTGGGACTGATTTCAAATTCTTTGGAGATCAGCGGCATGGCCACGGAAAGCGAGGCGCGATCAATATAGTTGATCGAGATAAGGAACAACATCATTAAAAATATGCGCCACCGTACTTTTGTAGGTTGTGCATCACTGTTAACCGCGTTCAACGCGGATGCGGGTATGCCTGCCATGAGTTTCTCCGATAGTCGGGCTAATAGGTACCTCGTTCTGATGGGTACTTTAGCGTTTGTTATTTATTGTTGAAATAGGTGTTAACACTAAAGTTAACAATTAAATATTGAAATTTTATTGAATAAATACAATATGATAGATTGAGGTGCGAAACTATTCCACAGTGGTGCAGAATGTAATTTTCGGGTGCGGGAAACAGGTAGGTACGGGCGTTTGTCGAGGAGGCGAATTCTTTCGCGTGGCAGGATAACTACATATTGCTTGGATAGAGAGGGGCCAGGATGCAGATGGCAGGTGACCCTGGCCAGATCGAGCGGAGGAAAAATGCTGCGCCTGAATCGAATTTTTCTTGGTAAGCAGAGCGATGTTCAAAGACCACTGGCGATTGCGCGAAGATGCATCCCGTGCTGAGGTAAACCGATGCGGTTAACTGAACAGACGAGCTCCTGGAATAGCTTCAAATCAGGCCGTCGGTATGGATAGTTTCCGGTGCCGAGTGATGCGATTGTCCAGGATTGGGTTAAGCTGCCACTTTGGCGCTTACGAATCGATTCATACGTACTCCCTGCTTTGCTGCGGCAATGGCAAGGTTGCGATGTACCAAGGGTGGTACCCGCCCCCGAAATTGCCCACCTTACCGTTTATCTGCCATTGGCGACGGGGCGACTTCGCCGTTGCGCTGCATATCCTGAACCACCTGGGCCACAACTTGCATAATGCCAGCCAACGCCTGGGCCGGATCACTAGCCAGCCATGACAACGAGGGGAGTTCGGTGCACAGGCCGATATGCTCCTGATCTTCGGGAGACCAGCTTACCCGGTAGGTGTAGTGTTTAACATTCATTGTCGTCGTCCAAAGTTGATTACAAATTATCACCAGATGTGATTTTGCGCCGTCACCATGGTGCCTTGTGCCGATTGGTGCACTCACTCAGCTCGTTTGTTTTGTCCATCCAGAGTTTATTTGTACCGTTGACCGCACACAATATCGGAATCGACGAAGCACTAAGCAGGACAATGGTCAGATGGTCTTCACTATTGCGACGCTTGCCGCAGTGCACGATTGTCACATCGTCGTAACAGTGCTAACCTAAAATGAAATCGTTTTCATAACAGGTTTTCAATCCATGAAAAACCGCAGCGACCGGATTTCGATTCTTGATATCGCCACCCAGGCGGGTGTCTCGCCTGCCACGGTGTCGCGCGTCTTCAATGCTCCGCAATTGGTAAACGAGCAGACGCGCCAGCACATTCTGGCTGTTGCGCTGGAGCAGGGTTATCGTCCGAATGCGTCAGCCCGTACCTTGCGCACGCAACGCAGTCGCGTGATTGGTGTTGTCTTGCCAACGCTGACCAACCCTGTCTTTGCCGAATGCCTGCAGGGCATTACGCAGGCAACCGCAGCTCATGGCTATGCCATGATGCCGGCGACCACGGAATACAAAATTGCAAGTGAAATAGAAGCGGTTGCGCAATTGCAGGCCTTCGGTGTCGATGGTGTACTGCTGGTTGTGTCCGATGCACAAAGTTCACAAGCAGTGGCAAATTTGCAGGCGCAAGACACTCCCTATGTGCTGGTTTACAACCGTCATTCCGATCATCCCTGTGTGTCGGTTGAAGGGGAACTTGCCGTACATGATCTGGTACAGGACCTGGTGCAGCTCGGGCATACGAAAATCGCCATGGTATGTGGTCAGCTGCAGGCCTCTGACCGGGCGCAGCAGCGTTATGCGGGGTTCGTGGCAGGCATGAAAAAAGCACGACTTAAGCCCGCTGCATTGATAGAAGTACCGTTCGTTGAAACAGCTATCGACAATATTTCAAGTGTATTAAATAGCGATTGTCGTCCTACTGCATTGATCTGCTCCAACGATCTGCTGGCAATACGGGCCATGCGTGCAGCATATCAATGCCGCTTGCGAGTGCCAGAGGATATCAGTGTGATTGGCTTTGACGGCATTGGCCTTGGCCAGGATCTGACCCCGGCCTTGTCGACGATCGCACAGCCTAATGCCCAGATGGGCCATGAAGGCGTGCAACTGCTTGTCAGAGCCATTGAAGAGGGCCGGATGCCTGCCGCCGGCGACAGTATCACGCTTGACTACGAATTTAAACGGGGTGAGTCGTGCGCGCAGACCCCAACACTTCACTGCGCCAATTCCTGACACATATAACTGCCTACTTTATTCTGGAGATTAGAATGTCACGCATTCTGAAACGTTTCGCCCAGGCGACGCTGCTAAGCCTGGGGCTGGGTGCTGCCGCCACGGCATCTGCACAAACTGCCATCTGCTATAACTGCCCTACGGAATGGGCCGACTGGGGGACCCAGCTCAAAGCCATCAAGGACAAAACCGGCGTCACCATTCCGCCGGACAACAAAAATTCCGGGCAATCGCTGGCCCAGCTGGTGGCAGAAAAAGCCAACCCTGTTGCAGACATCACCTATCTGGGTATTTCATTTGCCGTTCAGGCGCAGAAAGAGGGCGTACTGGGCACATATAAGCCGGCACACTGGGATGATATTCCCACCGACCTGAAAGATCCCAAGGGTCACTGGTTTACGACGCACAGTGGCACCATGGGTTTTATGGTTAATGTGGATGCGCTCGAAGGCAAGCCGGTGCCGCGTTCCTGGAAGGACCTGCTCAAGCCGGAATACAAGGGGCTGATCGGCTATCTTGATCCTTCTTCTGCATTTGTGGGCTACGTGGGGGCAGTAGCTGCCAATGCAGCGCTGGGCGGCACACTGGATAATTTCAAGCCGGGTATCGAGTATTTCAAAGCCCTGCAGGCTAACGAGCCCATTGTGCCCAAGCAGACCTCCTATGCGCGCTTGCTGTCTGGTGAGATCGGCATTCTGCTGGACTATGACTTCAATGCTTATCGCGCGAAATACAAGGATAACGCCAATGTGGCGTTCGTGATCCCTGCCGAGGGTACGGTCGCCGTGCCTTACGTAATGAGTCTGGTGGCCAACGCGCCACATGCCGACAATGCGCGCAAGGCGCTGGATTTTGTCATGTCCGATGAAGGCCAGGCTATCTGGGCGCGAGCGTTCCTGCGCCCGGTGCGCGCCAGTGCCATGCCTGCCGATGTGCAAGCCAAGTTTTTGCCTGCTGCCGATTATGCGCGAGTCAAAGCCGTCGACTATGGACGAATGGCCGAAGTACAACGGGATTTTTCCGAGCGCTATATGAAGCAAGTGCGCTAATGATCTGGCGACTGGGCCTTTAGCGTCATATTGACAGCCATTACACATGAAATAGACAAGACAGGGAAAAAGTATGTCCGCCCATGTTTCTGCTGGCCGCCAACGCAGTCCGATAATGCTCGCGTGCCTTGCACCCGTGACCGTATTCTTTATTGCCTTCTGGATATTGCCGGTGGTACGCCTTATCGCGCTTCCTGCTCAGAAGGGCTGGCAGACTTATTTTCTTGTCCTGACCGATTCCCGGTATATGTGGAGCATGATCAATACGGTACTGCTCTCGCTTGTTACAACGCTGGTTACGCTGGTGATTGGCGGTGCGGTGGGGGTTTATCTGGCACGTCGACGTTTTGCCGGTCGCCAGGTACTGCTTTCGTTACTGACGGCACCGCTGGCCTTCCCCGGCGTCATTGTCGGTTTCTTTATCATCCTGCTGGGTGGAAGACAAGGCTGGTTTGCCGATATTGGCAGTATGCTGGGAATGGGGCGCGTCACTTTTGCCTATGGCGTGATCGGCCTGTTTCTTGGCTATTTGTATTTCTCGCTGCCACGTGCTATTGCTTCGTATACTGCTGCCGCAGAAGCTATGGATGCCCAACTGGAGGAAGCGGCCCGGGTACTGGGGGCCTCCCGCTGGGAAATTACACGGGATGTCTGGTTGCCACAGTTGGCGCCAACCACAGTGGCTTGCGGTGCAATCGTCTTTGCCACGGCGATGGGGGCGTTCGGAACAGCTTTCACATTGGCCAGTAAATTTGAAGTGGTACCCATTACCATCTATAACGAATTTACCAACTACGCCAATTTTGCACTTGCTGCCTCGCTCTCAATTGCCCTGGGAATCGTGACCTGGGCTGTCCTGTTTATTGCACGCGTGGCCGGTACGTCCTCGCCTGCGGCGTAAGAGTGTGCCATGACAACCCAATCTCAAAAATCCGCGCCTTTTCTGTTTCTCATCACATTTGCAGTTTGTCTGTTTATGTTCATCCCGGTCATCATTTCTGTGATGGCCGGCCTGGTGAACAATTATCGCACCGGTCTCAAAAGTGGTCTCACATTACGCTGGATTGAAGAGGTCTGGTCTGTGTACGGTTCAACGGTGAGCGCATCTGTGATATTGGCGCTGGTGTGCGTGACCTGCACACTATTGCTTGGCGTGCCATGTGCCTATGCATTGGCGCGCAGCCGCTCGCGGTTTGCAAGTGCTTTCGAAGAAGTTCTGACGCTGCCGGTCGCCGTGCCGGGGTTAGCCACGGCGCTGGCGCTTATTCTTGCTTACGGTGAAATCAATCTGCTGCGGCAAAGTTTTGGCTTTATTCTGATCGGGCACATTTTGTTTACGCTGCCCTTCATGGTACGCACGGTGTCGTCAGCGTTTCAACGGCCGGATCTGCTGGCTATAGAAGAGGCCGCCAGAACGCT
The DNA here is from genome assembly GCA_023423975.1 of Pseudomonadota bacterium. Taxonomy (GTDB): domain Bacteria; phylum Pseudomonadota; class Gammaproteobacteria; order Burkholderiales; family Burkholderiaceae_B; genus Advenella. The sequence goes on along the minus strand of JAFAEO010000001.1, from coordinate 219,741 downwards.
GGGCGCTTCCTTTGCCCAGCGCTTTCTGGGCGTGTTGGTGCCGGCCGTTTTTCCGGCAATTCTGGCAGGCATGCTGATGGTCTTTACGCTATCTATTGGCGAGTTTAATCTGACCTGGATGCTGCATACCCCCATGACAAGGACGCTTCCGGTCGGGCTGGCCGACAGCTACGCCTCCATGCGTATTGAAGTGGGTTCTGCCTATACCCTGGTTTTTATTCTGGTCATTTTGCCCATCCTCTGGTTGCTGCAAGGGGTGGCCAACTGGGTGCAAAAACGTTATGGCAACTGAATTAATATCATTATGAACATTGAAAAAACCCGCATCAATATTATTGATTGTGCCAAAACTTATTCGGACGGCACTCGCGGCCTGCAACCGGTCAGTTTAACCATCGAGCCGGGTGAGGTGATCGCGCTGCTTGGCCCGTCCGGTTGTGGCAAGACAACATTGCTACGTCTGTTGGCGGGGCTGGAAACCGCCGACCCCGGCAGCCGGATTGTGTTTGCTGATCAGGACGTCACGCATTTGCCTGTTGAAAAACGGGGGATTGGCATGGTGTTTCAGAGCTATGCGCTGTTTCCGCAAATGACGGTGCAGGCCAATATTGCCTATGGCTTGAAGGTTCGGGGGGTGTCGGCGCAGGAGCAGCGGCAGACCATAGCAGAACTGGTTGATCTGGTCCGACTCAATGGCCTGGAAAAGAAACGGCCCGCTGAACTGTCAGGCGGTCAGCGGCAACGTGTTGCGCTGGCCCGTGCCGTTGCTGTCAAGCCGCGGGTATTGCTGTTGGACGAACCGCTGGCCGCGCTGGATGCCAAGCTCAAAGAGACGTTGCGCGATGAACTGGCGCAATTGCTGCGCCGACTGGGGATTACCACGGTACATGTCACGCACGACCAGCACGAGGCCTTGGCCATTGCCGATCGTCTGGCTATCATGAGTGCCGGCCAGATTGTACAGGTTGGCGATGGCGAGTCTTTGTACAGAAAACCTGCGCATCCTTTCGTCGCTCAGTTTCTTGGTCGTGTCAACCGCGTGGAGCGTGATGATCGTGCCATCACTAGCGGCATTATTTCATTTGGCGATGCTGCACTTATGTGTCCTGAACATCTGAAATCCCATCCGGCCGTTTTGCTGCGACCCGAAGATATCCGTATAGGCACTGTTGTACAAGGACACCCGCAGGCGACGATAGAGCGTCGCGTATTCCTGGGAGACCGTGTGCAATTGCAATTGAGATTGTCAAATCGGCAGATCTTGATGGCTGAACAACCGGGCGATACCCTTTTCCGGGAGGGCGAAGTGATTGGGTTGAATATCGACACGGCGCGCTTCCTTCCTGCTTATGACAACTGAAACCATGACAATTCTTGTACAACTGACCGACCTGCATATTCGGGAACCCAACAAACTGGCCTACGGTCGCCTGGACACGGCACCGTATTTGCGCACCTGTGTAGAATCAGTGCTCAGGCTGCGCCAGAAGCCGGACGCAGTCGTCCTGACAGGCGATCTGACCGATTTTGGCAGGCCGGCCGAGTACGCGCATCTGCGCCAGCTGCTTGCGCCGCTGGATATGCCGCTTTACCTTCTGCCGGGCAACCACGATGATCGGACCAATTTGCGTGCCGCCTTCCCTGAACATCGCTATATGGCGCAAGGGGAGTTCATCCAGTATGTTGTCGATATCGGACCCTTGCGGCTTATTGCGCTGGACACCATGATTCCCGGGCAAAGCGGGGGGCAGTTGTGTGACTTGCGGCTGCAATGGCTACGTGAGGCCCTGGCCGAAAGCCAGGGACGACCGGTAGTCATTGCCATGCACCATCCGCCATTTCGCACCCTGATCGGACATATGGACCAAATCGGGTTGCAGGCAGGCGAGCAAGCCTTGCGGGACATTATTTCCCGGCACGATAATATCGAACGCATTATTTGCGGGCACTTGCACCGTGCGATTGATGTCCGTTTTGGCGGAACCATTGCGTCTACCGCGCCGGCGCCGGCCCATCAAGTGACGCTGGATCTGGCTGTTGACGCCGAATCATCATGGATGCTTGAGCCGCCTGGATTCCGGGTACATGCCTGGGACGACGTCAATAACCGGCTGGTCACTCACCTGGCCGCATCCGGGCAGTTTGAAGGGCCTTATCCATTTCATGAGAATGGGGCGTTGATTGACTGATCGGGCGGCACGCCGTGCAGGAGCGCTTTTGAGCGAGTGCGGGACGGATTCAAGCGAATTCTGGGCCTGAGTAGACCGGGGCAGACAGAATCGCCATGAATCATGCGGAACTAACTGCGTTATGTTCTGCGTTAGGTTCTGCGTTAGGTTCTGCGTTAGGTTCTGCGCTAAGTATGGCCGCTGGTTGGTACACGACTACAGCAGCTTCCATTTGCGGATCTTTTTGCGAAACGTCATGAACGGCGCAACCGTATTGATATGCAGCCAGTAGTATACGGGCCAGGCAGAAGGGGTTGAAGACGCCCACTTACGGCGGCCGGATTCGAAGAAGTCCTGGTCAGAGAGTGAATCCACAAGACAGATAATACCAACGAGGCGATGAGCAAATTCGACCTGCAATCGCTGTATTGAAACACCGCTCCATTTTTGGTAGAACGATTCATAGAGGTGGCCAAGCTTGTTCCACTTAAAACCAGGCGCCGGTGTGATCACTTCAAGGCCGCTTTTTTCGTCCCGCTCCCAGTCGAGCAACAAGTCCATCCATCCAAGCTGATAAGCAAGCATTTGCGCAGGGCTACGATCTACACCGGTTTTCATTCGATCTCGCTCGGATTCAGCAACATCATTAAATTCCGAAATGAATAAGGTGGCTTGCTTGACAAGCTCATTTTTAAACGCTTCTTTGGATTGGTATGTTTTCACAACATGGCCTTTGATGCTTTATATAACTAACTTCAGGCACGATAGCGGCGCTGTTCGTTATTTATTTTATGACGCTTGTTCAAAGGAATGTTTGATCTGGATCGAATATTTGACTCATACAATACCAGGCACAGTCACACTATAACCGGATCGTTATTCGTTGCATGCCCAAACGTATGCCTGGAGACGACAAGCGTTTGGGTTTTCATTGTTAAACCGGGAAATTCACTCCCTTAGTCGCGCGACTGTTTTGCTTGCCACGTTTGCTTGCCACGGATAGCGCTTGTGATACTGCGTCACGAAATCATCAATCTGTGATTTTCGGGTGAGTGTTGCATCGACCAGATCCAGCTTCTCCAGGAACATGCGTCGATGGCGTTCATGCAGCTTGAAGCTGGCACGAGTGGTATGGCTCTGGACCGTCATATTGGCCAGATCGATCGCCACATGTGCAGTCTGTGGGTTCTCGACGTCTGCCAGGATACGCTTTACCTCATCTGCGGACAGGACAACCAGCAGCAGGCGGTTATTCATTGCATTGGAGTAAAAAATCTCTGCAAAGCTGGATGCAATGACGGCCTGTATGCCGAATTGGCTGAGCCCCCATACGGCGTGCTCGCGGCTTGAACCGCAACCGAAATTGGCGCCGCCCACCAGGATATTGGCTTTGGCATACTCATTGCGGTTCAGAACAAAATGATCAATTCGCTGACCCTGCGGGTCAAATCGCATGTCGTATAGCAGACCCTTATCCAGCCCTTTTTTGTCTATACCGCGCAAAAACTGCTTGGGCATGATCTGATCGGTGTCCAGATTGGGCTGGGGGATTGGGGCAGCCATGCCCGAGATGACATGTTGTTCAGTCATGGAGATTCTCCGGTTGATTCAGCTTGCGTACATCGGTAATGACGCCTGTGATGGCAGCAGCAGCGGCCATGGCCGGGCTCATGAGATGGGTGATGGCACCGCGACCCTGCCTTCCTTCAAAATTGCGATTGGTGGTAGAGGCGCAGCGCTGTCCGAAGCTGAGCACGTCATCATTCATGGCAAGACACATGGAACAACCAGGCTGACGCCATTCGAAACCGGCATCGATCAGTATCTGTGCTACGCCCTCGGCCTCTGCTTGTTGGCGCACGGCGCCGGAGCCTGGTACGACCATGGCGCGAACGCCTTCTGCAACATGACGTTGCCGTACGATTTGCGCCACTTCACGCAGATCTTCAATGCGGGCGTTGGTACAGGAGCCAATAAACACATGTTGTATCGGCGTACCCAGCAGCGACGTGCCGGAAGTCAGGCCAGTATAGTCAAGTGCTTGTGCTGTGTATGATCGGGTGCCTGTTGCTGAATGACTATGATGTTCGTCCGAGGGAATAAGCTCTTCTATGGAAATGGCCTGATCAGGGCTGATCCCCCACGTCACGTAAGGTGCGACCTGGTTGGCGTCAAAGCGATGCGTGACGTCAAATACCGCGCTGTCATCGCTGAACAAGGTCGCCCAGTGCGCCAGGGCCAGCTCGCGCATGTCGGTTGAAATATCAGTGGCGCGCTCCAGTACGTAATCAATGGCTTGCTGATCCGGTGCGATCAGTGCTCCTCGCGCTCCTGCCTCTACGGCCATATTGCACAAGGTGAAGCGTGCCTCAATGGACAGCGCGTTAATGGCCGTACCGCAGAACTCGATCACGTATCCGCGGGCGCCCTGGGCGCCGATATGACGGATAATCATCAAAATCAAATCCTTGGCGGTGCAGCCAATGGGCAACTTACCCTGGACCTCTATTCGCATATTGCCGGCCAGGCGATACACCAGCGTTTGCGTCGCAAGCACATGTTCCACTTCAGAGGTGCCAATGCCAAAGCCCAATGCACCCAGCGCGCCATAGGTGGTGGTATGGCTGTCGCCGCAGATAACCACCATACCCGGACGTATCATGCCGTGCTCTGGGCTGACAACATGCTCGATTCCCTGCAACGGATCATTGGTATCAAACAGGGGAATGCCGTGCATATCACAATTGCGTTTGAGGTTGCTTGCCTGCAATGCAGAGGCCGGATCTGCGATGATCCGATTCTTGACCGAGTGAGTGGGAATAATGTGACTGACGACGGCAACGTTCTGCCCGGGCAAAGGCACGGGCAGGCTTTTGTCGTTCAAGCCGGCAAAGGCTTGTGGGCTGGTGTATTCATTCATCAGATGCAGGTCGGTATAGAGCAGAATATTCTGCTCATCCAACGTAGCGACGGTATGCGAGTCGAGCAGTTTTTGGTAAAGGGTTTTTGCAGTCATATTATTTCTTCGGACAAAACGCCGGTTTAGTCGGCTTTGATGCCGCTGGCCTTGATCAGCGATGCCCATTTTTTCATGTCGCTGGTCAGAAGCTGGCGCGCCTCGGCGGTGGTTGATGGTGCGGGATCAAATGCCTCCTTGGTCATGCGTTGCTTAAGTTCAGGTTTGTTCAAGGTGGCATTGAGTGTGGTATTGAGTTTTTCGATCAGGGGCTTTGGTGTGCCAGCAGGGGCAAACACCATGAACCAGGTCTCGAAGCTGTAATCTGGCAAACCGGCTTCGGCAATGGTGGGCACGTCGGGCATGAGCGGGGAGCGTTTGGGGCCGGTCACGCCCAGGGGTCGCAATTTGCCCCCCTGAATTTGTGGCAAGGCAGCGGAAAGGACGGGGAAACTCAACTGCACATGCCCACCGATGGTGTCCAGTAAAGCCGGGCCGCCGCCCCGATAGGGGACATGCGTGATATTGGTCTGGGAGACCGACTTGAACAGCTCGGCGGCCATATGAAAAGTACTGCCGGTGCCGGCTGAGCCATATTGCAGCGTTCCTGGTGTGGCTTTGGCATCACGAATCAGGTCTTTGACTGTTTTGGCTGATAGTTGATTGTTTACGACCAGCACGTGCTGGGAGGTGGCAACCATGCCAATCGGATCCAGATCGGCGAGCGTGTCGTAGGGCATGCGCGGATAGAGCGCAGGGTTGATTGCCAGTGATACTGTTTGCAAACCAATGGTGTAGCCGTCGGGCTTGGCCTTGCTGACCAGGTCAACGCCAATATTGCCGCCTGCTCCTGCCTTGTTTTCAATGACGACGGGCTGGCCCAGGGCCTTGGCCCAATCATCGGAAATCAGCCGGGCAGCGATATCGGCGCTGCCGCCGGGTGCGTACGGGACGATAAGCCTGACCGGCTTTTCCGGAAAGGACTGGGCCAGACAGGCGGTGGGCAAAACAAATGCCATGCCTATAAGCAGTTGGCGTAAGGGGGTAATCGTGCGCATTGTTTGTCTCCTGGAATTATTTTGTATGGGGTAGTGCCGGTCGCAGCATTAGTTTGACACGAAGGTATATTTTAATTCGCTTCATTGAAGACATAATGTCTCTGTATTCAATTTATTATTTCCTTCAGAGATATAATGAGGCATCAATTTCAATCGAAATCGACACCTGGATACCGCAATTACATGGATTCCTATTCTGATCTCGGCTTTTTCGTTTTGCTGGCCAGACATGCGACGCTGGCGCGTGCTGCGCAGGAGCTGGGCGTTACCCCGTCTACTGTAAGCAAGCGCCTTGCTGCGCTGGAGCAACGCCTGGGTGTCCGCCTCATGAACCGTACCACGCGCCGGATCAGTTTTACAGTGGAAGGCGAATCCTATCTGGCGCAGGGCAATCATCTGCTCAACGAACTAAAAATGCTTGAGCAGACGCTGGTGGGCAGCCGTGCCGCTCCGCGAGGCCTGCTGCGTGTTCACGCCACCCTGGGCTTTGGACGACGCTATATCGTGCCGCTGGTGTCGCAGTTCCAGCGTGACAATCCCGAAGTAGAAATACAAATGCAATTGAGTGATCGTCCAGTCAATCTGGTCCAGGATGGTTTTGATGTTGCGATTTGCTTTGGCGAACAGCGTGACTCCAGTCTGACGGCAAGAACCATTGCCCAGAATAGTCGCGTACTTTGCGCCTCTCCCAGGTATCTTGAGAGCGCAGGCGAACCGGCGCATCCATCAGAGCTGCGCACGCATCGGTGCATTGTCATCCGGGAAAACGACGAGACTTTCGGCACCTGGCGCCTGACCATGGGCCATCGCAGCGAAACCGTCAAAGTGCGCGGGCCGCTCAGCACCAACGACGGCGAATCGGCATTGGCCTGGGCGCTGGATGGACACGGCATTTTGATGCGGTCTGAATGGGATGCTAAACCTTATCTTGAATCAGGACGCTTGCGGCAGGTGCTGCAAGACTGGCGCTTGCCATCCGCCAATGTCATGGCGGTCTATCCTACCCGGCTGAACCTGTCTGCCCGCACCCGGGCCTTTGTCAATGCCCTTGTGGAATGGTTTGAACCTCTGGGTAAGCGGTTTTGAACGAGCATCGCCGTTACCCTGTTTAAACGCCAGTAAGCTTCGTTCGCCTGACTACGACGGACTTCATCAGTTATTTCATCGCCGTTGCACCCCCTTTACACGCTTCCTGAAATTCGTGTACTATTCTTTTAAATATATTTTTGTATACATAAATATATTTAAATAAAACACACAGGAGAAAGGGATGAATACAAGCCGTTGGCTGGCACCGTGTGCCGCCGTGCTTTTTGCTTTGGGAGGTGGCAGTGTCTTGGCGCAAGACCCGGACGTCTGGCCGGAACAGCCAATCACACTTGTTGTTCCGTTTGCTGCCGGCGGCGGTACAGACAGCATTGCGCGGGAGTTTGCTTCCGAACTCGGTCAGGCGCTGGGCCAGACTATCGTGGTGGAAAACCGTGGTGGTGGCGGAGGCTCCATTGGCGCGGCCAGAGTGGCTCAAGCGCGAAAGGATGGCTATACACTGCTATTTGCCACTTCTACGTTTGCAACCAATGCCGCCTGGGAGCAAAGCAAGCTATATGATCCGATCAAGGATTTCACACCGATTGCCCAGTTGGGTAATGGTCCGCTGATGCTGGTGGCCGACAAATTCCTCGGGCTCAACACAGTGGGCGAGTTGATCGAAAAGGCAAAATCTGACCCAGGCGGTGTGAACTATTGCTCAGCAGGTCCGGGAAGTATCAATCATTTGTCGGGCGCCTTATTTACACAGCGCGCGGGCGTGACTATGTCGCACGTGCCATACCGGGGCAGTGGTCCGGCCACGCTGGATCTGATCGCTGGGCGAGTGCAGGCTTTTTTTGCGACTATGCCCACAATGCTCGAACAGGTAAAGGCAGACAAGGTCAAATTGCTGGCAATGACTTCCAAAGAACGTTCTCCGTTGTTTCCGGAAGTGCCAACATTGCAAGAGTCGGGCGTGAAGGGTTTTGATATCAAGACCTGGTGGGGCGTACTGGGCCCGGCAGGCCTTCCCGAGCCGGTTGTGCAAAAGCTCAATGCCGCAACGAACAAAATTGCGCAAGGCCAGTTGATAAGCAACCGCCTGAAGCACGAAGGGGCTAACGTAGTGACCGGCACGCCGGCTGATTTCGGCAAAATGCTGAAGCAGGAATTGACGATGTGGCGATCGGTTGTCGATACAATACCGAAATCGTAGCGTGCCGGGCAAGACTGGCTGGGCGCCGTATATTTCATTGTTGAAACGTTAGTTGAGCGAAAACAACCATGCCTATTTCCAAAGACAATACTCAGTTTCATGCGGCCTATCGGGATATCAAGCAGAAAATTCTTAGTGGATTTTTCAGCAGCGATGCGCGTTTGCGCGAAATGGAAATTTCCAAGCTGATAGGCATGGGTCGTACGCCGGTAAGGGAAGCGCTCAAGCGGCTGGAGGATGAGCGGTTGCTGACCCATGAACCTCGTCGTGGCCTGGTCATCACCCGAATCGACAAGCAAGGTGTCACGGAGCTTTATGCCATGCGCGAAGTACTTGAAGGTGCCGCTGCGGAGTTTGCTGCGCGTCATGCAACCGATGCCGAAATTGACAATATGCAATCGATTCTGGAGCAGAGTGAGCAGCCCGACAGTGATCCGGTCAGAATGAATCTGCAGTTTCACGAAGCTATCTATGGCGCCGCGCATAACCAGCACTTGATTCGCACGCTGCAATCGATCTCCGATACAACGTTTTTGCTTGGCCGCAGTACATTACAGTCGCCACAACGGGCGCAAAAAGCTGTGGCAGAACATAAACAAATTCTGGCTGCCATTCGTGGCCGCGATCCTGAAGCGGCCAGCATCGCGGCGAAAAACCATATCCGTCAGGCGTTTCTTGAACGGTTGAAAATGTTGCGCGATGCCGACTGACACGGTGTTGAGTCGGGCGGTTCCGATCCGGTTCAAGTGTCTGGTTATCGCGCTGGACAAGATGAAGGTGAAAATATGAATGAGCAACAATGGGTAATGAGCAAGCGACGCTTTTTGCAAAGCGGTTGCGCACTCCTGGTGTTGCCGCTAGCGCGTGTCGCTGCAGCCGCCAGTGAGGCTTATCCGGCCATGCCGATATCGGTCACGGTGCCGTATGCGCCAGGAGGGCAGGGTGATCTATTTGCCAGAATGCTGTCAGAGCCACTGGGCAAGGCGCTTGCCCAAACGGTAGTCGTTGAAAATCGCCCTGGAGCCTCTGGTATGCTGGGAACGCGATTGATTATTCGTCAGAAACCAGACGGGCATCATCTGCTGCTAGGGCAAACGGGCGAAATCGCAATCAATCCCGTTGCAAATCCGACTGCGGGTTATAAAGCGTTGGAAGCGCTCGAGCCCATTGTGCTGGTTGGTGACTCGCCACTGGTGCTGATAACTGCAAGCGGCTCGCCATTTAATACGATTGACGATTTGCTCACCAAGGCGAAACAGGCGCCTGAATCAGTCAATTATGCTTCCTCAGGGACGGCAACGCCTGGACATCTGGCCGCCGTCGCGCTGGAACTGGGCACCAATACCAAAATGACGCACGTCCCCTATAAAGGGGCTGGGCAGGCAATGACGGATGTGATCGGTGGGCAGGTTGACTGTTTCTTTTCGAGCGTTTCGGCAGCCATGGGTCATATCAAATCCGGTTCGGTCAGGGCGCTTGCGACAACGACGGGCAAGCGACTGGCTGCCCTGAAAGATACGCCAACGGTAGCCGAAGCGACGGTGCCCGGCTTTAATTACAGCTTGTGGGGCGGCTACTTTGCGCCGGCAGGAACGCCGAAAGACGTGATTCTGCAACTGAATCGGGAAATCAACAAAATATTGGCGCAGCCGGCAATCCGGGCGCGACTGGATGCCGATGGCGCTGCCGTTGAGGCCAACTCCCCGGAACAATTTGCCGAGTTTGTAAAGGCCGAGATCAGCAAATACAGTACGCTGATACAGTCCGCGGGCATTGTCCTGGAATAATCATTTAACACATATTTAGCGCATACAGGAATTTTATGAAAATCGTAATTCTTCCGGGAGACGGAATCGGTCCGGAAACCATGGCAGTAGCAGAACAGGTTTTGAACGCGGTCTCCGACCGCTTCGATCTGGGACTGGAGCTGATGCATGACATGGCCGGGCATGACAGCTTGAAGCAGTACGGCAGTACAGTAACGCCCGCATTGCTGGAGAAAGTAAAAGGCGCCGACGGATTGATGTTGGGCCCCATGGCCACCTATGATTTTAAGGACGAGGCGAAAGGAGAAATTAACCCTTCCAAATTCTTTCGCAAGGAACTTGATCTGTATGCAAACATCAGGCCATCCCGAACATATTCAGGTGTGCCTGCACGGCTGGGCGAGTTTGACCTTGTTGTGGTTCGGGAAAATACAGAGGGTTTCTATGCCGATCGCAATATCGAACAGGGCAGCAGTGAACTGCTGATCACCTCTGATGTTGTTATTTCCCTGCGACGTATCACCCGAAAATGTTGTGAACGGATTGCGCGTTCCGCTTTCGAATTGGCGATGACGCGCAACAAGCACGTCTCTATCGTACACAAGGCAAATGTCCTGAAAATAGCAGATGGCATGTTTATTGATATATGCCATGAAGTAGCGCGCGAGTTTCCCGAAGTCAGGATCGACGACTTCATCGTGGATGCCATGATGGCTCACGTCGTGCGCGATCCCGCCAAATTTGACGTCATAGTGACGACCAATATGTTCGGTGATATTTTGTCCGATCTCACGGCAGAATTGTCCGGAAGTCTTGGGCTCGGTGGCTCTCTGAACGCAGGCGATAAGTACGCCATGGGTCAGGCTGCTCATGGCTCGGCGCCCGACATCGCCGGGCAGGATATCGCTAATCCGATCTCCCAGGTTTTGTCGGCCGCTATGCTGCTGAACTGGTATGGTCAGCGCAAACAGGCGCCTCGATTCACACATGCAGCAGATGCCATTTTCCAGGCAATTGCTGACTCCATCGCATCCGGTAACGTAACGAAGGATCTTGGCGGAAAATTGGGCACCAAAGAAGTAGGGCAATCGCTAGTTCAATTGCTGGGTGCTGGCGAGCACATGGTGTCCTGAGCGCCTTCTGAGCTTCGACCAAAGTATAAGTGGTTATATATGTCTTTTCTTAATGAGCTAGCCTGTGACTGTCACGTGCATGTGGTTGGTCCGCATAAACGCTACCCCATGCTTGAGCGCCGATCTTACACGCCGGCTGAAGCGAACCTGGCTGCATTGCGGCAGCACATGGATCGATTATCGCTGGGTCGGGCTGTGATTGTACAGCCCAGCATATATGGGACAGACAATCGGTGCCTGGCCGATTGCCTGGACGCCGAGCCAGGCAGATTTCGCGGTGTGGCAGTACTGCATCGCGATGTGACTGATGAACAACTGATGGTGCTGTCTGGCAAAGGAATCATCGGGATTCGCATCAATCTGGAGAGTACTGGGGCCGGTAATATGGCGCAGGCACTCGATGCCATTCGGTACTGGGCGGGCAGGCTGGCCGGAACCGGCTGGCATATTCAGTTATATGCCGGGTACCATATAATCAATGACGTCTTGGCGCAGTTGAGTATATTGCCAATTACGCTTGTCATCGATCATTTCGGGCTGGTCCCGCCAGGGATTGCTTTGGACCAGTTTCGTGCCAGTCAACTCTATAGACGCCTGGCCAGTGGCGACGTGTATATTAAGTTATCCGGCGCCTACCGGGTGGGGGCAGTGGACGATGCATATCGAATTTCCGGACTTGCTCATTCATTACTTAACGCAAACATCGAAAGGGTGGTGTGGGCCAGCGACTGGCCGCATACCAACCGGGACCCCGGGAAATTGGCGACTCAGATCAGCGCATACCGCGATGTCAGCTCCGATTTGCTGGCCAGGGAGCGTTCGCAGTGGCTGTTGACTGATGATATTGCATTCAAGGTCCTTGTCGAGAACCCCGCTCGGCTCTATCGTTTTGGTGACATGACGGATACGGTGAAAAACGGTTAGTTATTCTATAAAATACACTATCCGCGTTCTGTATCAAGAATTGGCCAATGAGCGCGCAGCGTAGCCCTATAGACATCAATCCCCAAGAGTTCCATATGCAAAGGAAGTTATGCCGTACGATTTAGCCGATCGCCTGGTTATTGGCGTGGCCTCCAGTGCCGTATTTGATCTGAGCGATTCTGATGCGGTCTTCCAACGTGATGGCGAGGAAGCCTACCGCAAATTCCAGGAACACAATCTTAATAATCCGTTGCCCAAGGGGATTGCTTTCCCTTTTATAAAAAGACTGCTTTCGCTTAACCATATGCGGCCCGATTCCGAAGATCCGCTGGTCGAAGTGATATTGCTGTCTAGAAATGATCCGGATACGGGACTGCGCGTGATGAAGACGATTGAACACTATGAGCTTGGTATCACGCGTGCCATTTTCATGCAGGGACGCTCGCCGTATGAGTATATTCCAGCGCTGAACATATCGTTATTTTTGTCCGGCAACAAATCTGATGTAGACGCGGCAATTCGCGCGGGATATCCTGCCGGGCATGTTCTGGATTCAAAATTTGATGACGATGAAAAGGATCACGCCTTGCGCATCGCATTTGACTTTGATGGCGTGCTGGCCAGCGATGAATCAGAAAGCATTATGCAAACTTCGGGATTGAGCGATTTTCATGCCCATGAAGTCGCAAACGTTATGAATTCGCATGGTCCTGGACCGTTACGGGATTTTCTGATTCGAATTGCAAAGATTCAATCCATTGAAGAGCAATTCAAAAAGCAAAACCCTGACTACGAGAACCGGTTAAGAGTATCGCTGGTTACAGCCAGAAATGCACCATCGCACGAACGGGCGCTCAACACCCTGAAAGCCTGGGGCGTGATGACCAATGACGCATTCTTTCTTGGGGGCATCGCGAAAAAACACGTGCTGGGTGTTTTAAAGCCACATATCTTTTTTGATGATCAATCGGCGCATCTGGAGCTGACCAGCTCGCTGGTACCGTCGGTGCATATTCCATTTGGCATAACCAACAAGGACGTCATTGCCGCGCCCAAACCAGCTAAACCAGCTAAACCAGCCGGATCTGCCAAAACATGACCGGTATATTTCCCTTTTCATTTGAGCGAAGCAAGCATTGGCGGCGCGATTTAATGCATGCAATCACCTTGATTTCATAACCAAAGCACCTCGCCAAAGCGCTCCTAGCACCGCTCTTTATGCACGGCGCCCAGGCGGTGGCCGTGGACCAGTAAGGAACAGCCTTGCTGGAACGGACACTGATTTTATTGTCTGACGAGCGTTATCAAATCTCCGCTATACGGCTACTGTATCCCTTCGGCATGCGCCAGAGTTGCCTCGTTGTCCAGCGGATAAATGGGACGGGACAGATGCCGGAACGGGAAAATGTCATAATCTGAGCTGCATACGCCCGGTCCGGCGATCAGGACAATATGCTTGGCGTCTTTTTCAAATCCCGCTCTGAAATGCTGTCGTGATTTGATCAGCACATATTTCTTGCTGAACGGGTCTATGCCTGCGTGGGTAAATACGCCCACATCATAGGGCTCCTGAGGTTTTTCCGATATAAATATGGTCACGCCGTTGCTTTCCAGAACCACCGTGCGGCCCAGGCTGAGCCACATCCCGGTAAACATGGGGCCGGTAATCTGGAAATTGCCATCTGTAATATTAACGATTTTTCCGGTAATTCGAAGTGGCTGGCCTTTGAGTTCGAGTTCGGGCATATCTGTTTTTCCACCCAGATCGATCGTTACTGTTTCCCCAATCCCCGACCTGATGAGTGTGTCTACTGCCTGTGGATCCCATATTGGCCCGGCAACCACATCTGTCAGTTCCTGTTTCATCACTTCTTCCAGAACGGCCATCACGTCAGTGACGCCGCCAGCACCACAGTTGTCGCCGTGATCGACAAGAATGACCGGTCCTTCTTCCAGCTGCTTTGCCTTGGCAATGGATATTGACAGGGGCTCTACGTCATAGACAAAATCCTGTTTCCTGGACCATGCCATATCGCATAACTCATTAAGCAACTGTTCGGCCTGCGCTGTTTTGTTTTTCTCCGCGACAATCACAACTGACAACCCGACATGAGGAATATCAGCCAGCGGGAATCCACCAAAAACAGATGCATTCAGCACGATCCCATCAGTTTCGGCTTGCATGGCTTTGTCCATGATGTCTTTCATGGGTTGGCCCGATGGTGTCTGCTTGAGCATGTGCGTCAACATCGGCAGACGGCGCCAGAGAATAGTGGTTTCCAATTGCTCAGACAGGATTCTTTTGAGCGTACACCCAGCTCTTGCGCCGGTCTCATAGATGTCTACATGAGGATAGGTGCAATAGCCCGTAATCACGGTTGCATTACGAATGAGCGCTTCGCTGAAGTTCGCATGAAAGTCCAGGGCAACCACGACTGGTACCTGTTCGGGCACCACTTGCCTGATACGGCGCAGTAGTTCGCCTTCGGCATCGGGGTATCCTTCGGCCACCATGGCGCCGTGCAGATCCAGCAATACTGCATCACAGCCTTTTTTTACAGTATCAATTACGGTGTTGGCAATATGTTCAAACGCTGCTTTCTGAACGGTGCCGCTGGGTACCGAGTTGGCAAGGATGGAGAAGGCCACTTCGGCATCGAGTGAGGCGGCCAGATCCAGATAGGCCGCTGCTGCGCTATTTGTGTTCTCACACAATTGCCTTGCAGGCTCGCCATAAGCGGGGCCGTCTGTTTTGGTGCCGCGACAGAACGAATGCAGGTGCGTCTGGATAGGTGAAAAAGTATTTGTCTCGTGTCGGACCAATGCTACGACCACTTTCATGCTGTTACCCTGTTTTTACTTGAGGTTGTTACTGTTTTTCCAGGCCGGAGGCGTCGACCAGTTTTTTGTATCGCTGCGTTTCTTCGAGAATGAACTTGCGGCTTTCAGCGGGCGGCGTCAAGACAGGTTCATAGGCAAACAAATTCAATGCATCTGTAAAGTCCTTGTCGTGCTCGCCTTTCTTGATTGCCTGATACAGTTTCTCGATAATCTGCGGCGGCGTTCCGTTTTTTACTACTACCGATAAATTCGATTTGACGGTCAGCGCTTTGGGATCGTCGTAGGATTGTGTCTGAATGGAGGGAATTTTTTTCAACGGTTGCGACTGCAGCACTGCCAGTGGTTTGACTTTGCCACCTTCGTAATAGGACATGGAAGAGCCGGCAACATCAATATGGGCCGTGGTGACGCCGCCGATCAGATCGGAGACGGCCGGTGGCGAGCCGCGGTATGGAATGATTTCGAAATCAAGCTTGTTCTCTTTTTTCCATTTGTCCAGTGCCAGGTAAGCCGAGCCGCCAATGGTATTGACGCTGATAGAAGCCTTGTTCGGATTTTCAATAATGAACTTTTTCAGGTCGTCCATTGAGTTGAACGGACTGTCTTTGTTTACGATAAGCCAGTGGGCATAGGTATTGAGCACGGTAACGCTGGTGAAATCCTTGTCGCCGTCATAGCGTGGCTCCTTCAGCAGAAAGTTATTGATATTCAATGTGTTGTCGCTGGCCACGAACAATGTGTAACCATCGGCCTTGTCTTTGATCACCGATAGTGCAGCGGGAATCGTGCCGCCGCCGGCAATGTTCTCAACGACTGCGTTGTTCCCCAGGTTTTCAGACAGTTTCTTGGCAACCAGGCGCCCAAGAATGTCGGCCGAGCCCCCGGCCGGATAAGGAACAACCACGCGAAATGGTTTGGCGTTAGGCCAGTCCGAGTCGGCCGCATGGGCTGATACGCTGGTGAGTGCGGCAAGGGACACCGATGCGCAAAGTAATGATTTCAAGAATCTCATTTTGTCTCCGTTTGTGGAACGAATTATTTAATAAACTGGAATTTATAGTTTAAATTCACCATTTAGATATGTCTAATATATAATTTATCTAATATCCATTTATTTTAAGTATGATAATCATGGACGAGCATCAATTGCGCTGCTTTGTGACGGTGGTGGAAACCGGCAACTTGTCGAAAGCCGCCAGGCTTATGAATATGACTCAACCGCCGCTGAGCATATTGATCCAGAAGCTTGAGCAGTCTCTGGATGTCGCGCTGTTTAACCGGCAGAAGAACCGGCTGGTATTGAGCGAGCCGGGCAGGCTTTTTTATATCAGGGCCAAAGATATTCTGGCCTCTTTCAAGACATTGCGGCACGATGTAAAAAATAATGCCGCCGGTACAGAAGGCAACGTATCCATCGGCTGCTCCACAGCGGCAAGCCTTTTTATCCTGCCGCTTGTGATGGAGCGCATTCAGCAGGAAAAGCTCAATATCACGGTGAATGTTCGGGAAGGAGCAAGCTCTTATATTCTGAATTGTCTGCGCGGTAACGAGCTGGATGTCGGAATCATCAGGACCCGTTTTCAGTCGGAAGACCTGGTGATGCGCACCCTGATGACCGAGCCGCTGATGCTCGCAGTGGCGCAAGAACATCCCTTGGCAAGCAGGAAGGATGTGATGCTATCGGATCTGGCACAGGAAAATTTCCTCTTGCACTCCAGCACCGACAGCAATGGCATACGCGAACACATTCTGGAAGCCTGCAGCATGGCGGGTTTTAACCCAAGGATTGTTTATTCCGGGAACGAGACTTTACCCATGTTGATGATGATTGAGCGCGGCATTGGCATTGGCTTTGCGCCCAAAATGTTTGAAAAAATCTTTATTGGTCGTAACGTGAAGTTCATTGAGTTGCGGCAGCCAAGGTTGACCAGCCAATTGAACTTGGTAACGGTAAAGTCGCGTGCGGAGTCTGCGGTTACAACGCGGTTTTTGAAAATTGTGTCGAAGGTGTTGGATGAAAAACAACTCGATCGGCAAATCAATATTTGAAAACCGTTGGCTGCCGCTTCAGAAGACGGCACCTGCCACACTGGTGAGTGGCCGAAAACACCCGTGTGAAATACCCAATTTGGGTATTCTTGCAGGGCGCTACTATCTCCACATACAATTGTCGATCACTCGACCGAGAAAACAATGATGAAGACAATAGCGGTATTTGTCATAGACCTGATTATTGCTGATTATGCCATATTCAGTGCGCTATTGATCGTTTCGGTGCCGTACAACAGATTCGAGTGGATGCTTGACGATCCATTGTTAAAAGATCAGAAACTCACCTTTTGTACGTTACCGCTGGACATGGACGTGAGCGGATCATTTATCACGTTTATGTACTTTTCGCCGCTACTATTGATCGGCCTGGTTATGCTTCTAGTCAAACGGCCTGTTCATTACACCGTTTGGCTTGCGGTCGGGCTATTGGTGCTCTGGTATGTCCGGTTTTTCCTGTTGTTTCCCGATTGCCCATTGCGAGAGACGTATTGATCAGGCGTTAATGAATTGGGCTTCTCATCCAAATTGCCATGCAGAGCCAAAGACGTTGGCGCCTCGCCTTGCAAGAATAGTATCTTGCCAACATCCCGTCATGGATGGCCAGCGATCACTATTTTATCCAACTCCCTGATCGCCTCTTCAGAAAGAACAAGCTGGCCTGCAGCGAGATTTTCCTGCAAATGCGCGATAGATGACGTGCCAGGAATAAGCAGGATATGATTGCAGTGCCTATCGGTCCGCGAACCCAGCGTTTCGCTGCAGCCGCCGCGCCCGCTTATCTTGAGCGCTGCGGTCGACCGAAGCATCCTCGTGATTTGCTCAATCATGCCTGTTTGCGCACGCGGTTTTCCAGCGGCGCAATGCCGCCATGGGAATTTGAAAGAGAGGGTGAAAAATTGCGGGTGGACCCCGCCGGGCCGCTCATCGTACAGGCAGGCGGCGGCACGGATCTGGCTGTGGACGCCGCGATTGCCGGTAGTGGAATTATTTTTCTTTTCGAAGATTGGCTGCGACCACATCTGCAAAGGGGCGTGCTGGTCCCGGTGCTCAAGTCGTGGTGGGTAAGTTTTTCGGGGCCGTTTTTGTACTATCCGGGCCGGCGGCTGGTGCCCGCACCGCTACGCGCGTTCATTGATTTTGTCAAAGCAGATGGTGAACAACGATGATGGCTGCAGGCACCGAGTGGCGCTTGCCCGCATGAGAAGATCTGGAGGTTCCTTCAGAAGAGGCGGCAGCGGACACGGGGAACTGCAACTTTAATTGCACAGGCACAAGAGAAATAATGCAGGTGACGATATCTGCATATGGGCCGGCCAGCCCAGAGCATCTTTGTAATAGCGATAAAAAATTCGGAAAGACGTGCGGTGCATCGTTCTTCCCGAATAGGTATGGCAATTTGAATATTGCTTATTCTATGAATTATTTTGCATTCAATGCCGCAGCAATCTGATCAATATTCTGTTGCATGGATGTCAGGCCGGCGCTACCCATGATGTACCAGTTGTATGGGTCCAGATAAACGATGCGGCTGTTTTTCGCGGCAGCGGTGTCACGAATAACGGAGTTTTCCAGCAATTGGCGGGTCGGTTTGCCCTGCTTGCCGGTGGCCGCATTGCGATCAATCACGAACAGCCAGTCCGGATTGGCTTTGGCAATATCCTCCAGTTTGACCGGATGGCGATCTTTTGCCGAGAGGTTCTTCACTGCGTCGTTGGGAGCAAAACCGAAGACGTCATAGATCATGCCAAAGCGCGAGCCAGGGCCAAAGGCGCTTGTTTTTTCGCCAACAGCGAGAATGAGTATGGCGTTACCTGCTGTAGCCGTCTTGCCTTGCAGGCTCGCAACAGCATCGTTGAGCTTTTTCAAGGCAGCCTGGGCTTCGGGTTCTTTTTTGTAAATGGCAGCCAGTGTCTGTGTATTGCGCTCGATGCTCTTGAGGGGAGCCTGCGTATCCACGCTCAAGTCCAGTGTTGGGGCAAGTTGGGCCATATCATCAAACTTGGCGCGTGAGCGTCCGCCCACGATAATGAGATCCGGTGACACTTTTTTAACGGCGTTGTGATCGGGTTCAAACAGCGTGCCTACTTTGGGCATGCTGTCAGTGTTATATGCAGAAAGTGAATCCGGAAAGCGCGCTTTGGGGACGCCGGCAGCCTGCACGCCCAGTACCTGCATGATATCCAGCGTGGGCAGATCGAATACGACCGTTTTTGCCGGTTCCAATTTGACCGAGGCTTGTCCTTTTGCGTGTTGCACTGTTACCTGATCAGCTTGTGCCATGGCCTGGCTCGCGAGTGATATCACACCGATGGCCAAGGTTGTTTGGACCATGGCCAGCCAATTTTTTGTTTGTCGTGTAGTTTTCATTTGTGATGCCTTTGTTATGATGAACCGCAACGGCAGCGCTGCGGTTGTTATTTCAATCAGAATTTGACGTTCATGCCAAGCCAGTAGCGACGGCCATCTTCCACGTAACCATAATCGTCATAGCGGACCTGCTTGTCGAAGATGTTGTAGATGCCTGCATACACGGTGACGTTTTCATTGACATCATAAGAGCCGCCTAAGTCCACGTAAGTCGCAGACGGTGCCATGGTGGTACTGGCCGAGATACCCTGGGTCGGATCGCTTTCCTTGCCACGGTAAGTCACTTTCATCCAGCCATTGAGCTTGTCTGTCGGTTTCCAGTCCAGCCCCAGATTGAACATATGCTCTGGCATTTGGTTCAGCGGGTTGCCTGCGTACTGGCCGCTTTTCTGCTTGGAATAGGTATAGGTGTAGCTGGAGGTCAATGACAACTTCTCGCTCAGCGGAGCCGTCAAGGTTGCTTCCACCCCGCGGGTGATGGCGTCGTCCACGTTCACATAAGTGGTGGCCGAGCGTCCCTGGGCATTTACCGGTCCGCATTCAGGGCAGGGCACGCGAGTGATCTTGTCGGTGAACTCGTTGTCGAACAGGGTGATGCCTGCCATCAGGCCGCTATCATCGTTATAGATCAGCCCAATCTCTTTAGTCAGTGTTTTTTCCGGCTTCAGGTCGGGATTGCCATACATATTGCCGCCGCGGCTGGTAGCGCCCCAGTCTGGCAGGGTTTGGCGCAGAGAGGGCGCACGAAAACCGGTAGAAACGCCGCCCTTGATCGTCCAGTTGTCGTTCAGATGCCAAACGCCATACAGCCTGGGGCTCCAGTGGATGCCGGAGGTTTTCTCGTTATCCATACGCAGCCCGCCAGTCAGGGCAAACGAGTCGGTAATCTGCCATTCATCTTCGACAAAAAAGGCGTATTGCCAGCGGTCTACGGTAGACCGGTCGGACATTTTGTTGGTGGTCGTGTCTTTAAGATCTTCCAGGCTATAGAAGGCGCCGACCGTGGCGATATGGCGTTCAAACAGCGGCATGCTCCATTTGGTGCTGGCCGTTGTGTTGCGAATCGTCATTTCGCGGGCCAGATTCTCGGTCTCTTCGCGCTGAATATAGGTATTCGAGGTGCCAAAAGACCAGCGTCCGTCATGGGTTAGGGAAAAATGCTTGCGGTTGAATCGGCGACGGCTTTCCTCTTCGGTCAGCGCCAGGGTTTTACCCGGCGTTGAAAGATAATCCTGTCTGGAGGCGCCTGCTTCAAGCACGATATCGTGATCGCGATTTGGCGTCAGGGCCAATTTGGCAGTGACCCCACGATTGGTATGGCGGTTATAGCCCTCTACGATGTCGTCCTCACTGCGATGCGAGTAGATGCCATAAAGACTGAAACCAAGCAGGTCCTCTTTAATGGGGCCCGCAATATAAAAATTACCCTGGAAATTGTTGCCAGAGGCCGAATGTTGCTGCAGGATCGAATCGAGCCGGATCGAGCCGCCCCATTTTTTTGGGATCTTGCGTGTAATCACATTCACCACACCGCCCATGGCGTCCGAACCATAAAGCGATGACATAGGGCCGCGTACCACTTCGATTCGTTCGATGGCCTCCAGCGGCGGCACCCAGCTCTGGTCAGTGCCGGTGCTGCCGTTGGTCTGGGTTTCGCGAGTGCTCATGCGCTTGCCATCGACCAGAAGCAAGGTATAGTTGGCGCTCATGCCACGCAGGGTTATGTCAGACGTGTTGTTGTCCGAGGGCGTCATGATGACGCCGGGAACGTCGCGCAGCGCATCGGTCAGGTCGCGATAGGCACCTTTTTCCAGTTTTTCCCGCGGAATCACGCTGATAGAGGCCGGGGCATCAATGATGTCCTGCTCAAAACCACTGGCAGTGACCACAATGGGATTCAGTGACGCAACGCCTGTTTCGTCACTGGTAACCTGTGCATAGGCGACTTGAAGCAGGGAAGCGCCAAAACTGAGCGCACATAGTGTAGCAATCTGGCGGGCAGGGGTCTTACGAGCCGGTTCTCGCTTTGATACCGGGGTAACGGGCAACATCAGAAAATTTCCTCTCTGGCAATGATAGAATGAGACTTATTCTCTATATGAAGTTCTAAATGAGAATTATTAGCTATTAGATATTGTCAGCTGTTGTTCAGCAATGTTCTTTCCATAACTTTTGATATCTTTGCACTTCTTGACATACACGTTGCCTGCCGGGCACGCATATGTGATGAAGCGCTTCTACACTAAACATGCGCACTGAAAAGCCGAATGCGCTGCGTGTTCTCTTGATTGAAAACGACGTGGCGTTATCCAAAATGCTTTGTGAATATCTGGAATCCCAAGGGTATTGCGTCTTGCTGGCGCACTCGGGCTACCAGGCTGACCGGTTGATGCGGCGGCGGCGCCATCATCTTGCTCTGCTGGATGCAGATATGCAGGACGTTTCCAGTCTGGAGTGGCTCAAGGGCTATCGGCAGCAATCTAACAATCCTCTGATCTTGCTAACCGGCCCGGATACCGATTGCGTAACCGGCCTGGAATCGGGCGCCGATGACTGTCTTGCCAAACCGCTGTGCATGGCCGAATTGAAGGCGCGTATGCATGCCCTGTTAAGACGCCACGGAACCGATGAGGTATCACCGCCTCCACCACCATTGCGCCACTTCCAGCATAACGGTTCATATCGTGCGGCATCTTATCGTAGCGTTTCATATCGCGGCTCACGGTTTGATGAACCCGTCACGTTCGGATCTGCCGGCGCAGACGTTGGCGGGGTGCTTGTGACGGGCCCGCTCTCGCTGAACCCGGCCACCGGCGCGACCACGCTGCATGGCAGTACGGTTGTGTTGACCGGCGCGGAACAACGTATTCTTGAAGTGTTGATGCGCTCTGCCGGTCGCGTGGTTCAGCGGCACAATATTGGTGCGTTCGCGCTGGGCCGGATTCCTTCGTCTTATGACCGCAGTATAGACACTCATATCAGCAGCTTGCGCCGCAAGTTGGGGGCCAGCACCCAAAGCTCCAGGCTTCTCATTCGGAATCTGCGCGGGCAGGGTTATTTGCTTGCGACCGAAGAGACAGAGGCTGAGATAGGCGGCACCGCCGCCTGATTAACGCAACGATCTTGCAGAGATTTTGTCATACCGCTGCGCACGGCGGTATCATATGATAGATTCTTCACTGAACAGGAAAAAGTGTGCCAGCCTGGGCACCAGCCATACAAAGGTCGTTTATGCTCAGACTCATGTTGCTTCGTCACGCGAAATCCAATTCGATTCCTGGTGTTGCAGACTTGCAGCGCCCTCTCGCAGAACGCGGATACCGTGAGGCCGAACTGGTCGGACAGTATTTGGTGGCACAGCAGCTAAAACCAGAGTTGGCCATCGTATCAAGCGCCACGCGTACGCAACAAACCTGGACCCATCTATCGGCTGCATTTGATGCGCCGGTAAGGAAGATCACTGAAGCACGGATCTACGAGGCATCGGTCGACAATATCGTTCATGTCATACGCAATATTGAACCAGGGCCGCGTATTGTGTTGGTAATTGGACATAATCCCGGACTGTATCTGACTACACAATATTTGTCGGGCGAAGGCGATGAGGATGCCATGGAGCGATTGGACATGGGATTTCCTCCTGCTTCATTGACGGTGATGGATTTTGATGTGGACGAGTGGGAAGCTGTCGGCGAAAGTGGCGGGACGTTGCTGCGGTTTGAAACACCGGGAACGATGGCGGTGGGTTAGGGGCAAATGAGTCGCAGACGTCATATACATACACGGATGACAATACAAGTGAAATATAAACTGAACGCTCACAGACCGTTCGCCTGATTAATGACGCACACAGGATATTGCCTATTCTGCGGTGCCGCCGTATTGGGAGTTATCGCCGAGCCGAGAGTCTATGGCTGCGCAAAAGTCTCTCTAAGCACAAGAAAATAACAATCAGTATCAATTCCGGATTGCCGATACAGGGTTTTTGTCGCAAAATATGATTACGTAGTCATTTTTTGACAAAAATGCGCTTGCTTACCGTGTTGCGTCTCGGTATTCGATCGCCATCCTCGGAAATTGACCTGCCTGTCAGTAAACGCTAACAATAATTCACACGCCTATCGTTGCTTAGAGGAGGATTCATCATGAGTTTATCAATTGCACCCGTTCATCCCCATTTTGTTGGCAAAGTGAGTCACGTCGACCTTCGGAGTGCTGACAACCAAGCGTTGCAGGCCATCCGTGATGGAATGGACAAGTACGCAGTACTCGTTTTTCATGGTCAGCCGATGACGAACGATGAACAATTAACATTTGCTCAGCGTCTGGATGGTGAGCTGCACACTAAAACGTCGCTATCTGTGTTGGAGAAAAGCCGTTTCGGAACCAATGCCATTACGGATATTTCAAATGTAAATGACAAAGGCGAGGTGCTCAAAGCCGATGACCGCCGTCGTGTCAGTTCATTAAGCAATCGGCTTTGGCATACGGACGCGTCTTTTAATGACCCAGCCGGGCGTTATTCCATGTTGTCGGCCAAGGTTGTGCCTCCGGTCAGTGCTGATACGGAATTCGCGGATATGCGTGCTGCCTATGATTGTCTGGATGAAGAAACCAAAGAGAAAATCGAAGGTCTGGCTGTATTTCATTCCATTGTTTATTCGCGTCATGTGCTGGGCTTCGAGTTTGCAGAAGAAGAAAAGGCCAAGTTGCCCGGTGCTGTTCATCCTCTGGTTCGCGTCATTCCCCGTTCTGAAAGAAAATCGTTGTATTTGGCCTCGCATGCCTCGCATATTGTTGACTGGCCTGTGCCCGAAGGTCGCGCCTTGCTGCGCGAGCTAACCGAGCATGCAACCGCCCGTGAGTTTGTCTATCGCCACGCCTGGAAAGAAAATGACTTTGTGATTTGGGACAATCGGGCGACGATGCATCGAGGCTTGCCTTTTGATGACAAAAAATATCCCCGGGAGTTACGCCGGACGACCACCCTGGACCTTGAAATGGTAACCGCCTGACCCACAGCGTCGGTGCAGCAATAAAACACGCCGAAAACAGGTTGGCTGCATCACAGGCGAAATAATGACTTATAACGAGGAAGAGACAAAGCTATGACTGTAAATGCAACTGACATCAAAGCGTCAGGGAAGCCGGCTGCGCCGTCGTATCCCGAAAGCACGGTCCCTGATGCCGATCCGGCATCGGTGGGCGCACCCATACCTTCAACATTCTGGGGCTATGTGAAGTCTTTTGGACCGGGTATTGTCCTTGTCCTTACCTGGTTGGGAGCTGGAGATCTGGTCGACAATGCGGTGGCAGGAGCCCATTATGGGTACACCCTGATGTGGGGACTTGCGCTGGCATTGATTGTGCGCTATCTGCTTGTCAGCATTATCGCCAACTATCAACTGATGAACGTACAGGGGCATACCATCTTTGAAGGGTATGCCAAGGTATGGAAGTATTATCCGATCTTGCTGGCAATTGGAGGCATCGTTCTTGGTCACTTTTATGAGTCTTACACCATCAAAGGATCAGGAGAGGCTCTGTATTATCTGACCGGCGAATCTGGCTCCGTCATGCTCTGGAGTATTGTAGCTGTGATCGCGGCGGTGCTGATTACCGGTAAGGCGGTATACCGCTATCTGGAAAATGTAGAAAAAATTATTCTGGTCGTTCTGGCTGCGAGTCTCATAGGCGGCGCCATTGTGGCAAAACCGGATGTTGGCGCGATTGTCGCTGGTACACTCGCATTTGAGGTCCCTCAGACGGTCGGCTCTTATGGTGCCTTACTGATCGTTATATCGCTTATCGGTGCAGTAGGCGGTTCGCTTGCCAATTTGCTTTATCCCACATTCATGAAAGAAAAAGGATACATTCGGCCTGAGCATCGCAAAGTGCAACGGTATGATTTGCTATTCGGCATTTTTGTCATTATTGTGCTGGATCTTGCCGTCTGGGTGATGGGGGCGGAAGTATTGCACCCGCGCGGTATAACAATATCCAATTTCAATGATTTGGCACATCTGCTCGGTCAGGTGGCCGGGCGCCTTGGTGAGTTAGTCATCTATTTGGGCGTGCTGTGCGCCTGTTTCAGTTCGGTCATTGGCTATGCGCTTGGATTTCCGAAAATGGCAATGGAATGTGTGTATTGCGTTGCCCCTGAGCGCAAGGAAAAGTACAAGGCTGAACCCAGCAAAGATCCTCTGTTTCGCCTGGCTTACTTTCTTGTAGCCATTTTGCCTTTGATGTGGGCAATTCCAGGCATGCCGGGTTTTATTCTGTTGACCATATTTGTAAATGCAGCACAGGTTGTGTTGATGCCGCTGGTTTCCATTGGTTTGATTGTGCTGATCAACCGTAAAGATCTCATGGGTGATTTAGCGGGCAATAAGTTCCATACCATCATGCTTGTATTTCTCACGGCACTGGCGATTTGGGGCTCGTACGTTACCTTCGCTTCTATGCTGGGAGCCTGACTGCAGATGCGTGTAGCGGGTATTGCAGGATGATGGCGATGCGGGAAGTTATGGGTCGATTTTGCTGGTGGTCTCTCGAATCACGAGTTCGTTGGGAAGCCGCACTGTCTCTGGCTTAAGTTCGGGGTTTTCGATCCGCAGCAGCAGACGGTCAACAACCAGGGCAGCCATGCTCGGTAGTGGCTGCCGGATCGTTGTAAGGCCGATCGCTTCCCAGCCAGCCATTGGGATATCATCGTACCCCATCACCCACAGGTCTTCAGGAACGCGCTTGCCACACGCTCGGGCACCATCGAGCGCACCGATTGCGATGATATCATTGGTACAAAAAACGGCGTCAACATCGGGCGCTAAACGCAACAGGGCTTGCATCGCCTGGTAGCCATTTTCATAAGTAAAAACAGTGAATTGAGACGGAGGGTGCATAAGTTCAATGAGCCTGGTGGCATTTTTCAATTTCTCCGTAAACCCTTTTTCACGATCCAAAATTGTGCTGGCTTCGGAAAATCCGGTAAGCAGGCCAATATGCCGGCGCCTGCCTTTGACAAAATAATCCGCCACTATCTGGCCGCCGTTGTAATTATCGCTGACCACGGCATCATAGGATCGACCAGACAGGTTACGGTTCAGAAATACAACCGGCTTGCGACGGGCAATTATCTGGTGTTGTAGCCTGGAAGAGGCAACAGCTGTTGCGAAGATGACACCGTCAACATCACTTTCAGCAATCGCACTCGCAGTCGCATCGTCCAGCTCTGTGCTGGTTTCCCATATCGTGGTTCTTAAACCATGACTCGCTAGCTGATTGACGAGCAGGTGCAAAAGAGAAGGGTATAGTGGATTTGTCAGGTTGGCTACGACCACTGCGATGGCGCCACTGCGATTGGTCTTCATCTGGCGTGCGGCAGCGTTTGGCGTATAGCCATGTTCGCGAATTACTTGCAGTACATGCTCGCGTGTCTTGCTCTTGATGCTGGGGTGATTTCTGATCACACGTGATACTGTGCTTTGCGATACGCCTGCAAGGTGGGCAATATCCTGGCTCGTCAGATTTTTTTTCATTTGGCAAAATAATATTGTTATGTCATGGTCAGCGAATATTTTATAAACCCGTTATCTGGCGACTCACCTTATGTTGTACATATGAATTAGCGTAGCAATGGTGCTTCATATGATAACGATCTTATTGAGTAATATAGCAGACGAAAAACTTCGGCCAGAAATTGCAATTGCTATATTTGCGCCTGCTCCAGGGGTTTGATTTTAGCCAGTACATCGGCCAGCGCGTCTTTTGCTCGCGCCTGATCGTAGCTCAATTGCAAACCAGTCCAAAACTCATCAGACGTGCCAAAATAGCGCGACAAACGCAGGCCCGTGTCTACCGTCACGGCGCGATTGCCCGCGATAATTTCACCGATGCGTCTTTGTGATACACCAATCTCTTTTGCCAGCCGATACTGGCTGATGTTCATCGGTTTCAGAAACTCTTCCAGCAAGATCTCGCCAGGCGTTGGGTATATTACGGTACGCATAGCCACCTCCTAGTGATAGTCCACAAGTTCGACGCGCTCGATGTCATGCCTCGTCCAGACAAAGCAGAGGCGCCATTGATCATTGATACGGATACTGTATTGTCCGTGCCGACTCCTCTTTAGTCGTTCCAGCCGATTATTCGGTGGAGCGCGCGGGTCTACAATGTTGGCGGCTCTTTCAAGCATGGCCAATTTGCGCATGGCACCCTTTTCAAAATTGACAAAACGAGCAACTCGGATGCCGCTGTACATGGTTCTGGTGTCCTGACAAGCAAACGACTTGACCGTATGGTAACGCAAAGCGTTAGTAACGTAAATAGATAGTATCAAGATCGTGAATAAAATCAATTCGCAGTATCCGAGTTTCTGGTCTATGAACTGACCCATGCACAAAGGCTGCGCGCATTGGACGGCGTGCAGACAATGCAGCGCAAAAGACTGCTGCAACACCATATTGGGTCGACGTATCCGCTGGCTGATATTGTATTTGCACACGAGGCGGTGGAGAGCGGGAAGTCGTTGGGGAATGTGATTGTGGATTGCTGTGGTGGGTAATCGCGCAAAGTTGCATTAACCAGAATACTCATTAAACACACCACGATCAAAATGCGCCTACAGCGATGTATGCGCATTTTTGTTATAAGCATATGTTTGACCATTTTAGATCGATCGTTTTAGAATGATCGAAATACCAGATAATCCACCTGTCTTAGGGCAAGACCATTTTAAGTGATCGTGACGATGGGCCGACCAAGAGAGTTTGATGAAGATGCCGTGCTGACCGCAGCAATAGAGTGCTTCTGGCAGCACGGATACGAAGCGACGTCAGTCCGGGAGCTGGCCTGCAGGATGGGGCTCACCGGCGCGAGCCTGTACAACGCCTTCGGCGACAAACGAACCCTGTACCGTCGGGCGCTGAACTATTACGTGCAAACCAGCTTTGCCGCTCGTGCGCATCGGCTGGAAGCAACCCTGTCTGCACCAGAGGCGATAGGCGCCTTTTTCACAGATACCATTGAGCGCTCGCTGGATGACAAGCAGCGACGAGGCTGCCTGATTGTGAACTCGGCGCTGGAGGTGGCTCCGCATGATCCCGAGTTCCGGCAGATCGTCACTGAGGTACTCGGACATGTAGAGGCGTTCTTCCAACGTTGCATCTGCACCGGACAGCGCGACGGCACCATTACGAACAGTATTGGCGCCACTGAGCTTGCGCAAATGCTGCTGGGAATTCACATCGGTATGCGTGTGCTCGCCAGAACCCGACCGGAACGTGCCCTGCTCGAAGGAATGATTCGCCCCGCATTAACGTTACTTACTTCTGACCCGTCTCATGCAAAAAGGAAAAAAGATGATTGATCTGTATTACTGGCCCACGCCCAATGGCCACAAAATTACCCTGTTTCTGGAAGAAGCCGGACTGGACTACCGAATTCATCCGGTAGACATCAGCGCTGGCGACCAGTTCAAACCTGAGTTTCTTGCATTTTCTCCCAACAATCGCATGCCCGCGATCATCGACACGGCTCCCACCGACGGTGGTGAGCCAATCACTGTGTTCGAATCGGGCGCCATTTTGCAATATCTGGCCGAAAAAACCGGCAAATTTCTACCGACCGATGTGCGGACACGCAAAACAGTAATGGAATGGGTCTTCTGGCAAATGGGCGGACTGGGTCCCATGGCCGGGCAGAATCACCATTTTGGCGTTTATGCGCCCGAGAAGATCCAATATGCCATTGACCGTTATGTTAAAGAGACCAACCGTTTGTATGGCGTGCTTAACCGTCGTCTGGAAGGTCGCTCTTTTATAGCGGGGGAGGAGTACTCCATTGCCGACATGGCGTCCTACCCATGGATCGTGCCATACGAACGCCAGCAGCAGGACCTGCAAGCCTTTCCGAATCTGCATCGATGGTTCGACCAGATTCGCCAGCGGCCCGCTACTGTGCGCGCTTATGCCAAGGGCGAGCCGTTTGCGAGTCGGCCAACGGTAACCGAGGAGGGCAAGAAGATTCTGTTCGGACAGACTGCACAGAGCGCCGGGGCGCGTGCATGACGGCGGTATACTTCTTTACCGATATTACTTCTGCAATTTTTCTGTGAAACAAAACCATTCTTTCCCGCAGCAGTCGCCTTGTCCTTGCGGCAGCACGTCAAGCTATGAGGCTTGCTGCGGTCGTTGGCACCATGGCGCGCTGCGCCTGATGGCCCCCGATGCGCAAACCCTGATGCGTTCCCGATATACCGCTTTCGTATTGGATGAGCTCGATTACCTGCTAGACACCTGGCACAGCAGCACCCGTCCGGTGTCGCTGGAACCCAATGCACCGGGCAACAAGTGGCTGGGGCTGGATGTGCGACGCCACGCTCAGCAGGACGACGATCATGCTACGGTAGAGTTTGTTGCCCGGTCTCGCCAGAACGGACGCGCGGCACGCCTGCATGAAGTAAGTCGCTTTGTGCGTGAGGACGGGCGCTGGTTTTATGTGGATGGGGATTTTGTTCAGAAAGGCAGTTAGGCGTTGGCCTCAGGCATCCGGAAAAAAGACTTGAAGCAGGCCAATCAAGTGACGGCCTGGCTGATAGCGGGACAGGATGGATTAACAACTAATCAAAGCGAACAACGCGTTGCCATGAGCGGTGGCAGCAATCGTGGTTTAGGTCTATTGGAATGCTTGGCAAGAGAGCGCTTAACTGGTTGGCTTGCTGTTCAAATTCGTTTAGCTCCGGAGTGGCGATAGAAATCTGCTTTAATGCGTTCTTGACGAGCAGCATCGGCCATTCTGCGCCGGCAATCAGGCGCTTAATCCTTCGCCCGCTTTCTATGTCGCCAAACCAGATAAATAATGCCAAGTGTTATCAGATCAAGAATGATCAAATACGGGATGGGGTTTGACCATTTGTCCATATTTGTTGTTCTGGAGTAATAGGGAGGCCCGCTGCCGAATGCTTCGTTCAGTTGCAGGAAATTAATATAGACGACAAAACTGGTTAGCAGGACAGCGAAGATCACAACTACCTTGGATAATATTCTGCTCTTCATCTTCAATACCTGACGGTCAACTGTATATAGCAATCATAATTTCCACCAAGTTCTTTCTTTAGCTGTTCAAAAAACCGGTCGGCCGAGGACCATAAGTCAATACACCCGGCACTACCCGGATTTTTCCCACCATGAATGAAAAAGCCGCCACGTCCGTAGGTCTGTGTGCTTGGATATGGGTGGATTGTGAGTCGATAATTTCCCCAGCCATCCTGAGATGTGACTATGTCATAGAAAGGACGTTCCCATAGCTCGGCCGGGCTCACCCAGTAAATCCCCGCTGGAATAGGCCCTTGATTTCTCAATTTTTGAACATCCGGCGAATACAGAAAGTGGATATTGCCGTGCTGCTTCTTGCCCGAGACTGCCGTGAAGACGCCAGGCATATTGCCGCCGGTCATTGTTAAAAAATTTCCATTGAATGTCAGCGAAATTCTTGATTTCGCACACATGGGTACTTTGGGATTGAATCGCTCTGCTGCATATGGGTGTGTTTCCGGCATACCTGATCCTTGAAGATTGCAATAGCGCGTCGCTTGCGGTAAATGTTGAATTTGTACCGACTGCACGGTTAGCACCAGAAAATTCTATGAAGTTCAAGTTTATGCTCAATTGATCAAGGTCAATTTTCATTTCCTTGTATTTTCGGTGCGTCTTGTTGCGGTAATTCCTTTTCCTGGGCAACCAACTATCGCGACAGATGACCTTGGTGCCCGAACGTCATTCTGCCATCATTCCGATGGCCGCTCAAGATGCAGATTTTACAAGCCAGGCAGATCAACGAAGCTCGGGTAATGATTTAGCGCTATTTGTTAAACACTTCCTGTAGCGGGCCGCACTCTGCTGCGTGACATTGTCCACCGACATTCCAGGTACTTTGTGCCGCGTCAGCAGATACCAAAATGCGCGAATGTTGTGAATATTTTCCGCCTTGAAAAATGTTCACAACTGAGTATGTCTTGTTCTTTGAAATATGCCGGGCCACGGTGGGCGCGATTGCACCTGTTGCCAGGTCTTCGTGCTTACCGGAATGTATAGGAAAGTGTCGCGCTGCCAGGCTTGTTGAATGCGGGTCAGAAATATCACAAAATGCATAAATGCCGGTGGCATTCAAAGCTTCACATATCTGGTCTCGCCTTTGATCGTTAATCTGAACCGCTTCCAAATATTTCCTGTCCGGGAATGCAATAAGCAGCTTCTCGCGGATTGAACCGACAGAACGATAGGCCTTCACCTGGTCCGGCGTGACCGCATCGGGACTCTTGAATCCTAAAGCCTCAAGAATACTGGCGACAGACTCGCTCTCTGTTATTGGCTCTAATGGAAACGCTTGCTGTTCAAATGACCAATATCCTGGTTCGTTTTGCCGTACCGAGATGGTGTTGTTCAAAACACGAAACGATATTGGCGGTTGTATCTCCCGGTACTTGGATAACCATGATGCCGCGGCTAGCGTTCCGTGTCCGCAGAAGTCGATTTCTCCATTTGATACAAAATACCGAAGTTGGTATGTTGCGGAATCAGGTAGCCATTCGGCCCATGTGACTTCACAGTCAAAATGACTGGCAAGCCGATGACAAGTCTTTTCGCTCACTAGTTCACCCGGCTTGGAGACGAGTATGAACGAAGGATTACCTGATCTGCCTGAAACACAAAATGCGTATGTGAGCCCGCCGAAACACATGAAAAATCTGTCCAGATTGTAATAAAAATTGCACTATAGCAGACTGTCTGCCAAAAGACGGGGCATGGATCCATGCCCTCAAGACTGCTGTGCGCTTGTATCAAATCAAAAGGAACGTGGAAAAAAGAGGGGAGTGAAAAGGATGTGAGTCGGCTCAGGCCATCTTGCTTCATTTGCCCAGTAACCTGCCGACATCCGCTTAACGCGCCGCCGTGCCATTTGCCTGTTCGTGCCTGACCAGACGGCGCACGCCACCGATAAATTGTTTTTCTAATGTACTGGGTGGCCCCTGTTCGCGGTAGATGACTACCAGATCAAGGGTGATGGGCGGGTCAAAATGGATGTATCTGGATTTGTCTCGCAGGACAAATTTTGCGGTGAATTCATCCACAATCGCAAGCCGATCTTCGTACTCGGCAATGGCGGCAGCGACGTAATACGTCTCAACCTTGACCTGGTTGGTAAATTGGTACGGAATGGCCATGGATTCTATGATGCGAGTGACCGGGTCTCCCGCAGAATAGGTGATCAGCTTTGTGAAGTCTACCTGGCGAGGGTCATCCACCTGGCCGTTACGCGGCCCGGCCAGCACCATGTTCACTTTGGCAATGGTGGAGGCTGAACAGTCCGGATACTCATCCGGCTTGAATGTGAAAGCGATATTGATCTCGCGCGAGCGCAGTTTTCTGATCAGCTCCGACTCATGCCCCGTGGTAATTTCAATATTGATGTCCGGATATCGTTGCCTGATGAGCGACACCGCCTGGGGCATCAGGTGCAGGCCCAGGCTTGGCAGGCAGCCCAGTTTGAGCGACCCAGCGGGATGCTGGTGGATATTGGATGCCAGCGAGCGAATGTGCTCCAGCTGGTTCATCATTTTTTCAATTTCCGGCGCCAGCGATTGCGCTTCCGGTGTCAGTTTCAGCCTGCCCTTGACTCGCTCGAAAAGCTGGAAGCCCAGTTGCAGTTCCGCATGCCCCAGGGTCTTGCTGACTGCGGATTGGGAAATATTAAGCAAGCGCGCCGCCCGGCTGACCGAACCGGTCGTGCGTATGGCGTGAAAGATTTCGATATGTCTGATTTTCACCGGTGTCCAAGAGTATGAGTTTTAGTCATAGATGATATAACTTTTTTCCTTTGCATACAATACCTATTGCCTGCAAAATAGCCCGAGAAAGCAGGATCTTCCCATTTGCCATTTTTTAAAGTGTGTTACCCGGAGAGCCGTTATGATCAGATTTCATTCACTATTGAAAATAGGGATTGCTGTTGCCTGTGCGCTCAATGTCGCTCAGGCCTCGGCCAGCCAGTTCCGTTTGGGCATCGCAAAGGATTTGCTCACGCTCGATCCCATTGCTTCTAGCGACAACCCGTCTATCTGGACACAGTTGCTGATCTACGATCAATTGGTCAAGCCTTCTGCGGATGGAACGAAGATAGAACCTGGCCTGGCCGACAAATGGGAGATCAGCCCGGATGGGAAAACCTATACCTTTCATCTGAGGGAAAACGCGAAATTCAGCGACGGCAAACCGGTAACGGCTGACGATGTGATTTTTTCCTTGAAGCGGGCAGCGGGAGAAAAATCCGGCTGGGCCCGCTTCTTCAAGCCTATTACGGGCTACGAGAAGGTGGACGACAAGACAGTAAAACTTAGCCTGGACGCCCCTTTTACGCCGATGCTCAATAATCTGGCCTTGTTTTCCGCTTCCATATTACCGGCAGCGCTACTGGAACAAAAGGGCGACGAATTTTTCAATGCACCGATAGGCAGCGGTCCCTTTTCGCTCAAAGCCTGGCAGAAGGGCCAGCGCGTCTCGCTGGACAAGAATCCCAACTACTGGCAAGAAGGAAAGCCCGCTGTGGACCAGGCTACGCTGGAAATCATCGGAGATGACAATGCGCGTATCCTCAAGTTGAAGGCCAGTGAGCTGGATGCGGCGATGGACATTCCATTTAACCAGGTCGCCATGCTCAAGAATGATCCGAATATCAAGACAGCCGTGGCTAAAGTGTTTCGCACCGATCTGGTGCAGATGAATACCAGCAAAAAGCCGTTTGATGACATTCGTGTTCGCCAGGCATTGAACTATGCCATTAACAAGCAAACCATTATCCAGGGCGTATTAAAGGGCAACGGCGAACCGGCGTCTTCCTCGTTGCCGATCATGGCGCATCATAATACCGATATCAAGCCGTATTCCTTTGATCCTGCCAAGGCCAAGCAGCTTCTTGCCGAGGCCGGACTTGCGGACGGGTTCAAGGCGACGCTGCTTATTCCGTCTGGAGACGTGACTTCACGACAGGTTGGCCTGGTCATTCAAAATGCCCTGAGTAAGATCGGCGTGACCATTCAGGTGCAGACAATCGAGAGCGGATCCCAATTTACGACGACCAAAGCCGGAAATTATGAAATGTCGCTGACCTATACGACCAGCGATACGATCGACCCTGACCAATTGATCGGCTTTACTGCTGTTAACCCGGAGCGGGCCAATGCCTTGCATACGAACTGGAAAAGCGAACGCGTCAACGCCTTGTATGCAGAGGAACGCAAAACCCCTGAAGGCGCCGAGCGCGGACGCATGTTCAAGGAAATCGAAGCGATCGTGAACAAAGAAGCGCCGTTTATCTTTCTTTATCATCAGGGTGTTCCTTATGCATATCGCTCCAATGTCGAAGGCTTCCGTGTTCTGCCCACATCAAACTACCGGCTTGAAGAAGTTCAGGTGAAGTAAGCGCCAGAATCCAGGATACAACAGGGGTAGCTCGTGATATTGCGTTTTATTGTCTTACGGTTGGTGCAGTTGATCCCGGTATTGCTGGGCATCACGATTCTGGCCTTTCTGCTCTTGCGGGTCATGCCCGGGGACCCGGCAACGCTGTTGCTGGGAAGCCGGGGTACGGCCGAGGATATCGCCAAACTGCAGCATCAGCTGGGCCTGGATAAACCACTGGTGGTTCAGTATTTTCAGTTTTTGCTGGACTGTCTCAGGGGTGACTTCGGCACGTCGATTGCCTTCCGGACCTCGGTGGGGCCACTGATTTTTGACCGTCTATGGGTGACGCTGGCGCTTGTTGCCTACAGTACGGTTATTGCAATTGTGTTGACCATTCCACTGGCTTTCCTGGCAGCACTACGCAAGAATCAGACGACCGATAATCTGATCAAGTTTCTGTTTATCTGTTTTATGTCGATGCCGGCGTTCTGGCTGGGTATCCTGCTGGTTCTGGTGTTCTCGGTCTATATCCCGATCTTTCCGGTGTCCGGACTCAATGGCGGCTTTTTCGGCCTTTTGCATTCGTTGTTTCTCCCAGCCCTGGTCATCGCGTTAAGTACCGCGGCCCTGACCGTACGTTCCCTGAGAAGCTCGATTATTGCAGTACTCAATGCCGATTATATTGATACCGCCTATGCCAAAGGCATGAGTCGAATGCAGATTCTCCGGCGTCATGTATTCCGTAATTCGTTACTCTCCACGATCTCGGTGCTTGGGGTGCATACCAGTTGGGTCATCGGTGGCACAGTGGTCATTGAAGCCGTGTTTGCCCTGCCAGGCCTGGGTGGATTAATGGTCTCATCCATTGCTGCGCGTGATTATCCCATGGTGCAGGGGCTGACCGTGACCTTTGCTGTACTGGTTGTATTGATCAACCTGGCGGCTGATCTGGCCTATGTGGTTGCCGACCCCAGGGTGGAAATTTCATGAAGACGATATTGAGCGGGTGGCGCAGCGGACGGCTTGCGCAGAATTATTCATTGTGGGCGGGCCTGGCCCTATTCATGCTCTTGATTCTAGTGGCTTATGTGGTTCCGGCAGTATTTCAGATAGATACGTCCGAGATCAATTTTGACAGCAGTCTTCAGGGCCCGAATCTGCAGTACCTCTTTGGCACCGACGACCTTGGTAGGCAGGTATTGTGGCGGTCGATTGAAGCGCTCAAGACGGATCTGGAAATCGTGGCGGTCTGCGTGCTGATTCCATTCGTAACCGGTTCGCTGATCGGCTTGATATCGGGTTATGTAGGCGGGTGGCTGGATACGCTGATTATGCGTATCGTTGATATTGTCTGGGCGTTTCCGTTTTACGTGCTGGTCATTGCCATTGTTGGTTCGCTGGGACCAAGCACGCAGAACATGTATCTGGCCTTTACGCTGGTGGTCTGGATTTCCTTTGCGCGAATCGTGCGCGGCGAAGTGCTGCTGGTCAAGACCACTGAATATGTTCAATCGGCTCGGGTCATGGGCTATAGCCACTTGCGGATTCTATTTCTGCATATTCTGCCTAATGTCATTACACCTGCCATTGTGTTCATGATGGCCGACGTCGTCCTGACTATTCTGGCGGTGACCTCCCTGGGGTTTCTGGGACTGGGCATACAGCCACCCACGCCTGAGCTGGGGGTGATGATCGCCGAAGGGCGCAATTACATATTCGATGCGTGGTGGATATCCGTGTTTCCGGGAATCATGATCATCTATATCGGCGTGACGTTCTCCCTGCTGGGCGACGGGATTGATAATCAACTCAGGGTGAAATCATGAATGTGGCAACCGATCATGTACTTCAGGTCGAGAACCTGCACGCCGGTTTTGGTCAGCGTGGTCGCGCACAGATGGCTATCGAAGGCGTGACGTTCCAGGTTAAAAAAGGCCGCGTATTTGGCCTGGTGGGCGAGTCCGGGTGTGGAAAAAGTACCACCTGCCGTTCGATTATCCGCCTGTTCGGTGGCTCGCCCTTTGTGATTGAACAGGGGCGGATCCTGTTTGACGGCAAGGATCTGGCTGCAATGGACGAGCAGCAGCTGACGCAAGTGCGCGGCCGCAAGATTTCCATGATTTTCCAGGATCCCATGACCGCGTTGAATCCGACCATGCGGGTGGGCGATCAGGTGGCAGAAATTGTACGGCGCAACCATGCAGGCTTGTCGTCAGCCCAGGTCAGGGAAAAGGTAGTGGGGCTGCTACGCGAAGTGGGCATTACCTCTGCAGAACGACGCTTTCATGCCTGGCCGCATGAATTGAGCGGGGGGCTGCGCCAGCGGGTGCTGATTGCCATGGCGCTGTCCTGTGCGCCAGAGCTGCTGATTGCCGATGAGCCTACCACGGCGCTGGATGTCACCATCCAGGCCCAGGTTTTGCGGCTGCTGCACGAGCTGCGCGAGCGCGTGGGAATGTCGGTATTGCTGGTCACGCACGACCTGGGTGTCGTTGCCCAGCATTGCGATGATATGGCAGTCATGTATGCCGGCAAAATTGTGGAAAGCGGCAGCGTGGCCGAAATCTTTGCCAATCCACGCCATCCCTACACGCGGGCGCTGCTCAATGCATTGCCGGCGCATGTCGATCCGCTGCATAAGCTGGAGCCGATTGCCGGAGAGCCGCCTGCCGCCGGAAACTATCCTGCCGGTTGCCGTTTTCATCCACGCTGCAAGTTTGCAATCGAACGATGTCGTATCGAGAGCCCGGAGAGTGAACAACTGACGCCGGCACACGCCTGTGCCTGTCATCGCAAGGAGGAAGCGCTGTGGTAAGTGAATCGCATGCGCCGGCTCTGCTGGCCGTAGAGAATCTGCAAAAGCGCTATGGCAGCCGACGAGGCCTGGGCGATTTTCTCAGTGGCAAACAGGCGGGCTTTCTGCACGCGCTCAAAGGCGTGTCGCTGCACGTGAACGAAGGCGAGATCGTTGGTGTGGTGGGCGAATCCGGTTGCGGCAAAAGCACGCTGGGAAAATGCATCGTCGGATTGCAAAGTCCCTCGGGTGGAACGGTCACCTGGTCAGACGGCAGATCAATGGACCAGTTCAGCCGATTCGAACGCAGCACCCGGATTCAGATGGTGTTCCAGGATCCGTATTCGTCGCTGAATCCGCGATTTACCATCGGGCGCTTGCTCAAAGAGGCGCTGGCCACGCATGTCGCAGCGCGCAGCAAGGGCGATCTGGCCGCTGAGGTGGACCGGTTACTTGGCATTGTCGGCTTGCCGCTGTCACTGAAACAGAAGTTTCCTTATGCCTTAAGTGGTGGTCAGCGCCAACGCGTATCCATTGCGCGGGCACTGGCCGTCAACCCGCAACTGATTATTGCGGACGAACCTGTATCCGCGCTGGATGCGTCGGTGCAGGCGCAGATTATCAATCTGTTCGAGGAGATCCGACAAAAGCTGCGGGTCGCGTTTCTGTTCGTCGCCCATGACCTGAACGTGGTCAAGCGCGTGAGCGATCGCGTACTGGTGATGTACCTGGGCGAAATTGTGGAGGAGGGTACCAAGGATGATATCTTTTCCCGGCCCCGGCATCCCTATACGCGGGCATTGCTTTCTGCCATTCCGATTGCCGACCCCTCGATCAGGAATCCATCTGCGATTCTGGAAGGCGAACTGCCCGATCCACACGAAACCATTGCAGGCTGCGCGTTCTCGAGTCGTTGTCCTTACGTGACAGAACGCTGCAGGCAAAGCCATCCAGACCTGATACCCGTTTCTGGTACGCAACGCGCCAGATGCATACGATTGGCAGAAATCTAGGAAATTTTCTATGTATTACCAACAAACAGAACAATCGAGCCAACTCGGGCAGCGCCTGCTGTCGTCTGTGCGGCAGATATTTGCACCCCTGGCTCATGACCTGGCCGATTCGAGCATTACCTTGCATTTGTTTCCGAGAGCAAGTGCAGTTGGGAATGCCGGCAGGCTTGAAGGGTTTTCCTGGCAGGGCCAACGGCAATTTTATCCGGCTAGTGTTGTCAAGGTAGCTTATCTGGCTGCCGCGCAGGCGGCTTTGTGCGAGGGTAAGATGGCGCCGCATGATGAATTGGATCGCGCCATCACAGACATGATTCTGTGGTCAAGCAATAACGCGACCAATTATGTCATTGACATGCTATCGGGCACTACTGGCGATACGCTGTTGCCAGAGGCGCAGATGAAGCAATGGTTTGAACAGCGCCAGGGCGTGAACCGATTCTTTGGTGGTCTGGACTGGTCGGAGGCACAGGGTATCAATGTTTGCCAGAAACTCATGGATGACGATCGCTACGGGCGGGAACGGCTCTTTGTCACGCTGGACGGAAAAAATAATCACAACTGCCTTAGCAGCGACTTTGTGGCACGCCTGCTTAGTGAAATCTGCAGCGGGACATTCCTGGACGCAGCGGTGAGCCAGAGGGCGGCAAAGTATCTGAAGCGCTCTTTGGCGCCAGACTTCAAGGCTTTGCCACATTCGCAGGTAAATGGATTCCTGGGCGAGCATCTGCCGCAAAACCTGGAATACTATTCCAAGGCAGGGTGGAATGGCTGGACTGGCGATGCGCTGTCTAGCTACAACAGGCACGACAGCGCGCATTTTCTGCTGCCGCAGGATCATTGCAAAGCGTACGGCGCCATTACAGTCGTGGTTTTTTCCCATGGCAAGGCAGTGTCTGAAGACATCACCTTTCTGCCGCAGATCGGCCAGGCATTATTTAATATCCTGGCGCAGTACTGAGTCTGAGCGGCACGCGGGCGCTGGTACTGTAGGGCGCAAGGCCCGCAAGCGCCGCGCAATCAAGACAGCGCGACCGGAATATTGACTTGTGGTAATGGCAATCACCCCGGCCAACGCATTCGCTTGAACTAATCACCCGCGCCTGGTTGTTCTGCAACCGCTGCAGCGGACACGTCCTGTTCCGGCGCCAGAAATTCGGTGGAAGGGCGGCCGTCTGCATTGTGTTGCAGAATGCGTGCGGGGCGCCCCTGCGCGTCGAGCAGTATTTGGCCAATGCCCGCGCTGTTCCATAAGCGTTCGCCGCTACGGCGTTGATCCGGCAGGCGTGGCTGTATCTGCAGGTGTCGCCGTTGCGTAAACCAGTTCAGTGGCGAGCGTGGTGAATAAAGCCAGCGGTTAAGGCGATCCAGCCAGTCCAGCAGCCGCCGTGGAAATTCATTCTTGATGCCGCTGCTGGTGATCTGCCAGATGTGCGGCGTGCGATCGCGGTCGCGGACCTGCACATCGTACGCAAAGGAATAGTGCACGTCGCCCGACAGGATAACGTAATTGCCCGGTGTGCGCGAATGGCGGAAGATGTTGAGCATGACGCTGGCTGAACCGCGATGCGTCATCCAGTTTTCTGCGTCAACCGTCAGGGCGTGGCCGGCGAAGGTGCATAGGCGCTGCACCACTTCAATCAGTTTGACACCAAACATGGGCGTGGGCGAGACGATCACGGCGGCCGTTTCGTCCAGCAATTCATGCTGCAAGTCGGTCAAAGACTCCCAGTCCATCAGTCCGGACGGGCGGCTGGGCAATCTCCTGCTGTGCCAGCGGCGTGTGCGCGTATCAAGGACGATCACGGTCGGCTGTGTGCGTAGCACGTAGTCCCATTGGCTGAATGACAGCAGGCGCGTGATCAGCGCGTCCTGCGCGGCGGCGTTCAGGTGACCTGTAGTGTCTGGCGTAGCGGCAAGGGCGCTCATGTCATCCAGTACTGCGTCGAACACATCGGGGCGATTGCCCCAACCCTGGCATAGCATGTAGGCCACCAGCGCGTTGCCGACGATGCGCCGCGAAAATGGATGTTCATAGGCAGTGGTGGCCCACTTGGCCGACAAATTCCAGTCATCGGTAATGTCATGATCATCAAAGATCATCAGGGTCTGGACATGCGCCAGCAGGCGCGAAGCCTTGGGCAGCTCGCCACGGAAGCCCTGCAGTATACCGATTTCGCTTTGCCATTGGCGTGCGTGTTCGACATCAAGCGCAGGCATGGGCGGTTCGGGCACGAGTTGCCACGGTACAGGCGACCAGACCAGCAGATACATGGCCATGACTTCGGCCAGTGTAACCAGGTGGTTGTGTGCGCTGGTGGTCGTAAAAATCGGTTTTTCCACGCCGCCAAAGAAGCGTTCACGCAGCGCCTCGTTCGATTTGAATGCGGGCAGCAGGTCTTCGCGGCGGTAATAGCCTGCCGGGTGAGCGTACAGCGCTTCGCTGTCGGCTACAACGGCGCCTTCAAGATATTCGCCGTACAGGCCCAGGCGATCAATCAATGCGTGTATGGCCGCCAGCATGGGGCCGGCCACGTCATCAGCATAAATCTGGTCGCCACATAACATGAGCATGGCCGGTCGTGTGTCGGCCTGCCCGATGTGCCCGGCCAACAGCTCGTCGGCACGCGCCAGCCCATCGCGCGCTGGGTGATGCGGCTTGCGACATGAGCCAAAGAGAATGTCGTCGGCACGACTGCGCAGCACCAGGGTAGGCTGAGTGGCGCCTTCATGCAGCAGATGCGGCGCCCATTGTGCAATATTCGCTTCAACCCCGTTGGCCAGGGTCGCGACCAGATCATAGGCAATGACCGTGTCCTGCGGTAGCTGCTCGGACAGGGCGACATCGATCAGATGCAAAAAGGCATGACGGCCAAAGGGCATGACGCGACAGCTTGTCGTATCAAGCGTCACTCGCCTGGGCGATTGGCCAGCTGGGGCGAGCAGCAGCGTAAAATTAAGC
Source organism: Pseudomonadota bacterium (assembly GCA_023423975.1). GTDB lineage: Bacteria > Pseudomonadota > Gammaproteobacteria > Burkholderiales > Burkholderiaceae_B > Advenella. The sequence goes on along the minus strand of JAFAEO010000001.1, from coordinate 178,007 downwards.
GGTACGCTGCCGACCAGCCAAAGCACGAGGCGGCTGGGTTCCAGGCGACGCAGGATCGGGCCGGCGAGTACGGGCGGAAGGATGTTGGAAATGGATGTTTGGGTCAATCGAAGCAGGGCGATCTATTACGAATCTAAGATGAGAATGACCAGATTAGTATAACAGGCGCGTCAGCTGTGGTTAAAGCTTGTGCAGGGCCGTGTGCATCACATATGGCTTATGGTATTCGAATGAAACAGGTTGATGCTGACGTGCAGTTCGGGAAATATTTCCCTACCTTTGCTGTTGATTACCGGGCTTCCCATGGATTGAGCATCACCACGCCAGAGGATTGAAAATCCGCCACATTTCGTGTCACTAAGGTCAGGCCATGAACAAGTGCGGTTGCCGCGATCAGGCTGTCCATGGCTGGTCTTGGATCTGGTACATGAAGCAGTGCACAACGCTGAGCGACTGCGATGTCCACAGGTAGAATGCGTCCGGAGAAAGCAGGCAAAACATGGTTCTCCAGCCATGTGCGGAAAATAGCGCCTTGTGTCGGTTCGCGACGCTCGACCAGTAACACACCTAGTTCCAGTTCCTGTATGGTGATCGCAGACAAGTAAAGGTCGATGGCGTCCACGCTGTCTGCCCACTGCGCTACATTTTTGTCGGCGCGACCCAGGCGAACTTTTCGCAATTCTGAGATCACATTGGTATCAAGCAGGAACATCAGGAAAAATCCGCAGATTTTGACAGGTCTGGCGAACGTGGTGTTTCAAAATCACTGTCGGCAATGCCGGGCATTGCCAGCAAATCGGCAATCTTTCTTTGGCTTCCGGTAATGCGTCGATACAATTCGATGCTCATTAGCACATGAGCTGGGCGGCCTCGGTGTGTAATAAATACCGGCCCATTGTTTGCGGCGCGCTTTGCTTCACTCGCCCCTTGGTTGAACTCGCGACTGGTCATGCTGGTAAAGTTCATCGTGGCACCTATTTGAATGGGAATGCGAACATTGTAGATATGTTACTACATACGCAATTCCTGTGCAAATCTAGCGGTTATAGCCGAATTGGCCAATCAATGGCAGTGGTCATTGATTGCTACGCCGGCAGAATCAACGGCAATCGGAAAGCTGACTGAGTTTTTTCTTATTTTCGATGCTTCGCCGCGCATGTTCACGGCACAGCGCTTCGGCGCGCGTTCCTTCCCGTTGAATGATGGCCTCAAAGATCGCTTCGTGATCTTCCTGAGCACGAGTAAAAAACTCCAGTTCTATCTCCGGATAGTCGCCAATTGACCCCAGATTGCTGGCGCGCGCAAAGACGGTTCGCGATACCGTCTGCATTGATTCGGCAAGATGGGTATTGCGTGCCAATGTGATCAGGGCATCATGAAATTGCTTGTTATTGTCTGCCCAGGATTCGACAAACAGCTGTCGCGTTTCCCGTGTCCACGAGCATATCAGCTCGCGGCCCTTGTCCACAAGCATGCGCAGCCAGGCACTGTCTTTATCAGAGATTGCAGTTTCAGCGATCCGCCGCGCCGCGTAGCCTTCCAGCACACCGCGCAGCTCCAGTGCTTCGGCCACTTCATCCATGTTGATCTCGCGCACCCGAAACCCCTGGCGGCCAGATTTTTCAACATAACCCAGGCGTTCCAGTTCGCCCAGGGCAAGACGCAAGGGCGTACGGGAAACATTGAGCTCAGCAGAAAACTCGATTTCCTTGATGCGTGAACCCGCTGGCAATGATCCTTTGAGGATTCGCCTGCGTAATTCTTCTGTGACGGTTTTTATTAGTGTGGACATGCAAATGAAATAAGGGCGGCGCCAGCCATGCGGAATCGGCCCACGTAAGTCCAGATTATAGCCAGAAACGCCGACGCCGTTATGTCTGGCATGGCTGATTCAATCCACGGTCGCGCCGATATCCCGGACAATGGCGCCCAATCGCTGCTTTTCCTGTTCAGTGAATGTCTGAAACTGCTCCGGCGTCATGGGAGAGGGGACTGCGCCCCGGCCACGCAGGCGCTGATCGGTTTCCTTAAGCTTGAGTGTTTGATCAATAGTCGCGTTCATTTTATTAATGACCTCCGGTGGCGTGTCAGCCGGTGCGTATAATCCATCCCAGGCATAAAATTCAAATCCTTTCAGCCCCGAGGCGTCCAAAGTGGGTACCCCGGGCAATGATGGGCTGGGGGTCTTGCTCGTGACCGCGAGCGCTTTGAGTCTTCCCGCTTTGATCTGTGAAATAACATTGGGCGTGACATCGATAATGAAATCTATTCGGCCGCCAATAATATCGGTCACGGCTGCTGCATTACCTTTATAGGGTACGTGGGTAACAGGCATGCCCGTTTGCTTCTTGAACATTTCGCAGGCAAGATGTGATGATGTGCCATTTCCGGCAGAACCACAGGTCAAGGGTTTGTCTGTCCCCGCGCGATACTTGCGCAAGTCGGCAATGGTGCCGATTCCCTTTGCATTGTCCCGCGCAACGACCATGGTCAGTTCGATCGTTGAAAAGCGCCCCACCGCTTTTAACTGATCTGGCTTATAGCCTACGGATTTATACAGTGTATGGTTGATCGCCTGAGTGCCGTTAGTACCATACAGGAATGTATATCCGTCAGCCTTGGCGCGTGCAGCGGCGGCACTGCCGATATTACCCCCTGCGCCGGGATGGTTTTCCACCACGATACTTTGCCCGACCGTTTTGGCCAGCGGGTCTGCAACCAGTCTGGCCAAGGTGTCTCCTCCGCCTCCTGCCGCGAAGGGCACGATAAGCGTCATGGTACGGTTGGGCCAATTTGCATCCGCCTGGGCGCCAAAAGCGGTAGCGCCAGTCACCATTGCTGTGATGCCCACAGCCAGCATTGCCTTTATTTGTCTCATCTGTATCCTCTCTTTGGGAATAAATTTTTATCGTTGAATAACAGCATCGTTGCACTGCTCACTGCCAACATCAAAAACGCGTAAATTTGTACACCAGCGGAACCGGACGTCCTCAAGGCGATGGGTTCACTGATCAGGCAAACCGGATACATGCTCAACCACATTAGCGCCGTGCTAATAAACGCGCCTGTTCGCGAATCACGCTTTGACTGCTTGCCTATGTGCCAGGCCGACATGAGCATCATCAGCAAGAAGGAACATGGAAAGGCCATGCCATGCGCCAGGGAATAGACAGACGTAAATTTGTTGAGCAAATCTGCTTGCGTGCATTGGGCAAGCCATAGTGTGGCCGTGATATTTCGCGCGTCCATGCCGGCTGCCAGCCAGCATCCGAGCAACCATACGCCGGCACCAAGCGTGCTCATGGTTCAGTTGCCGCAGCAATTGCCTTTGAGCGGGCTGGCGGAAACGCCGCTGTGATTACAGCATCCACCTTTCCACCAGTCCGCGCCTTCGCCGGAACAATACTTGCCGTCTGCGCCGACCATCGTCATGAACATGGGATGATAGTTGCGGCATACTTCCAGTTCTGTTTTGACCCAATGCAGCGGGTCCCGGGCATAGTGATCCCAATAATCACCCTGCATGTTGATGCCGGGCACGGCGGGGTTCCAGCTCTCATCCAGCCAGAGGTCCGGGTCGCCGTACTTTGAGCACAGCTTGCGTATGGCAGGATCATCCAGGGCCTGCAGGCGTCCGTTTTCAATAACATTTTCATTGTCGCCCGAGCGCTCGGTCGTATAGTTCGGAAAATACAGATGAAGGTGCCAGTGTCCGACCAGATGGCCGGCTCTGGCTGCTTCTCGCTCGGCCATCGACGAAATGATGGTGCCGAACCCCATATGAATCACACCCGAACGTACCCTTTCATAAAGGCAATTGACAAACCCGGAAGGGAAATCCTTGCGGGGCCGATGAATGTGAGGATTGGTCCCGATGGACGCTTCCCACCAATGCATAATGCCCTTGTCCGGAAAACCCGGATACTGAATATCCTTGGTTTTTTCCATGACGTCACGCAATCGGTTTCCGAACTCGCCACCTTCATTAATCTGCACGATTTTGGAATTTTCTACAATCAACTGGGTCCAGTCGCAGGGGGCGATGTGATTGGTGGTTCCGGCAATGACCCCGCATGCATCCTCCTTGGTGGGATGAAACAGCCAGGGGCGGCCTGTGATATGGCCCGGCAAATAGGTCTTGCCGAAGTGTTCATTTCCTCGCCAGGTTTTGGTTACCAGATCCGGGGCATAGAACTCACGCTTTTCGTCCCAATATTCATCATGGTTGGTGAATGAGATATCGGTCCCTTCAGGATCGGTAATCCTGACTCGCCGGGCGCTACGAACCCGATCCCAGGTCCATTTGTCGATGGCATTAATAACTTCTATCGGCATCGCATGAGCCGGTGAGGCCAGAATTTCAGGTGTAATAAAAGGCATGCGCTGGATTTTGACCAGACGCTCGGCCAGGACAGGACCGCCATAACCCATCAGGATCTTGTCGTAAATTTGTCGTTTCTCTTCTTCCTCCCACATATCCATCCATTCAGCCAGTTCCTTGGTGCGAAACAGGTAGTACTCAACCTCATCGGCGCCGACCCATTGCCGGATCGGTCCGCGGTCAATGTACTTGATGTCGTATTTCACCTTGTACTTTTGCAATATCTTTTCGCAGGCCTTGATGGTCAATTCACTATGCCAGTTGTCCACTCTGAGCAGTACCCGCTCGCCTTCCTTCAGATCCCAGCAGGCATTCAATCCGTGGTTATAGGGACGCTGCGCGACATGCTCCAGATAAGGCAGCAATTGGTCTTCATGACTGATCTCTACGAATGGCGGACAACGCGGTGGGCGTTTGCTTTTTAACGGAGGATTGTCATAACGGGGAACGCCTTGCTGTCTACTGGATGGTGTGTCCATGCTGTCTCCTGATTCATTGTTTTGATTAATTGCATGCATTTTATATGTTATTAATTATTAAATAAATAATATGCATGCATTTTGTCATTAATTAGCGATATATAGTTTTTCGGACGATTGTTATGGGCGGCAGAGTTGCTTTCGTTTGAGCCAGTTGACATCACGGATCCGAATCAATCTGAGGGCCTGTGATGGCGGGCCTTGTCACATCCTTTTGTCGTGGCCACGCTGCTGGTCGCAAGCGAGGGAAAGCAGACGATCGAATATCCAAAGACCAAGGCGTTATTACTTTAATCATAATGATGCGTTTATCATTATGCGAATATTGATATTGATGGTGAACGTCAAAGTGGGCGTGATCGCACCTGTCATTACTATCTGGAGTTGTATTAAAGCTATGAGTCAAGAATCTTCAATCCATGCCAAAAACCCTGGCGCCGCACAGCACCTTGTGCAGGCACGCTATCAACAGGCTGCATTCATTCCAGACGAGGTCAATGCAACCATCGAAACAATGTTCAATCATCGCTCGGTACGCGCCTATACCGATGAGGCGCTCAAGCCCGGCGCCCTGGAGTTGCTGGTTGCGGCTGCGCAGTCCGCCTCCACGTCGTCCAATTTGCAAACCTGGAGCGTGGTCGCAGTTCAGGATGCAGAGCGCAAGGACCGGCTGGCGCAACTGGCTGGCAACCAGGAGCACATACGACGCTGCCCGTTGTTTCTGGTCTGGGTGGCCGATCTGTCGCGCCTGAAGACGCTGGGCGTCAAGCGGGGCGTGGCCCATGATGGCCTGACATATATGGAGGCGTTCCTTGTAGCCGCCATCGATTCGGCGCTGGCAGCGCAGAATGCAGCGGTTGCCGCCGAATCAATGGGGCTGGGCGTGGTGTATATCGGCGGGATGCGCAATCATCCAGAAGCAGTGGCCAAAGAGCTTGGTTTGCCCGACTATGCCTTTGCGACTTTCGGCATGTGCATTGGCTATCCGGATCCGCTTAAACCAGCGTCGGTCAAACCACGCCTTCCTCAGGCAGCAGTCCTGCACAAAGAGCAGTACGATGCCTCTGCCCTGGAGGCGGCGGCGCAAAGTTATAACGCCACCATGGCAGAGTTTTATAAAACGCAGGGCATGAAAAACGACGGACCGTGGGATCTGCATTGCCTGAACCGGCTTCGCGGGCCCGATGCGCTGACCGGGCGCCATCGGCTGGTAGAGGCGCTGAACAATCTGGGGTTTGAGCTGCGATAATTGTGCGTATCAATAGGTACCGCCAGGCATTGAAAGTGCTTCGCAGACAATGTCAATTGTATACTGAAGGCAGGCGACTAATGGATGCCTTTCCCTGACGGTGCGGGGGTCATGCGCACAGTGTTGATATAGTGTAAAGCCCCCTGTATACCCATTGTCAGCACAGCAAACAATGAAATCTAAAAACGCGAATGATTGACTTATGCAAAAACGTTTGACGCCTTCCATCACCGCTTTGCAGTGTTTTGAGGCAGTGGCGCGACATATGAGCTTTACGCGAGCCGCTGAAGAAATGCACTTGACGCAGAGCGCGGTCAGCAAGCAGATTGCACAGCTCGAATCAATTCTGAAGCATCCCTTGTTTCGCCGCGTCAGGCAGCGACTACAGTTGACGCCTGCCGGTCTGCTGTATCAGTCTGAGGTGAAGGAAATACTGACGCGAATTGATATGTCGTCACGCTACATCCTCTCTTATGGCAGCGAGACAGAGGTGCTGACGATTGGCACGCAACCGACCTTCGGCGCGCGCTGGCTCATACCCCGGATGAACCGCTTCATGAAGCAATATCCGAGTATCCATATCAAAGTGCAAAGCGAGCTCAAACCATTCGATCTCGTTCAGGCCAATATTGATATCGCATTTTTCTACGGACGCGGGACGTTGCCCGGGGCGGAGTGCAAGGAGATGTTTGAGGCGGGGATGGTGCCCGTATGTCACCCGGATCTGATGCCGCAAGAAGGCATTGGCGAACTTGCCCGTCTGGCCGATATGATCCTGATTCAATGCGCATCGCGTCCTGAAGCATGGCACGACTGGTTTTTGCATCAGGGCTTTCATACAGACAGTAGCTATAACGGCCCCAGATTCGACACGTTCTATCTGTGCATGAGAGCCGCACAGGCCGGCTGTGGTGTTGCCATGGTGCCGCGCTTGCTGGTTGAAGAAGAATTGCGTGACGGCAAATTGATTATTCCCTGGCATTATGAACAGCCAAGTGATGGATCGTACTTTGTTGCCTATTCGGAGCACTCTGCAGAAGTGCCGAAAATCAAAGCCTTTGTGGCATTTGTTCAATCAGAGGTCGCCAGTGGCCTGTAAGTGCAAGCGCACGGGTTCATGAAAAAAAGGAATGATGTGCTCATATTTTTTCATTTGGCTGACACAATCTAACGTGCTTTAATGGCTGTCTTTGTCGCTTGTATTCAGGATTGAACCAAGGAAACAGCAGTTGGTCAGCGCAGTCAAGGCTCCCAAGGGGTTTGCGCCTGCTGCTCCGGATATTCTCACCTTTGCGATCCTGACGTCTTGCATGGCGTATGGGTGAGATTGCAGAAGTCATAACAGCAGAGAAGTGCATGAAAAACCTTGATCGCTACTATTCCATATCCGACTTTGAAAAGAAAGCCAGGAAACTCATGCCACGCTGCGTGGCCGGTTACGTTTGTGGGGGTACGGAGGACGAGGCTTCTTTATCCGAGAGTATGGCGGTCATGAAGCGTATCGGTTTCAGACATCGGGGCTTGCAGCCGGTGGAGCAGCGCACAAGCGAGGTAACCGTTTTCGGGCAGACCTATGCAATGCCAGTCGGCTTTGCTCCTACGGGCTTTTCCGCTATCGTGATGCACGAATGTGATCTGGCTCTTGCTACAGTGGCAATGCAGGCGCGGATTCCATTTGTGATCAGCGGTGCGTCGAACGTACCGCTGGAGCGACTGCAACAGGCCACCGGGAATCGGTGCTGGTATCAGGCATACCTGCCAGGTGATATCCCGCGCATCGACCGGCTGCTGATGCGGTTGAAGCAGGCGCAAATTCCGGTGCTGGTTATTACCATCGACACATGCGTGGCCGGCAATCGCGAGAACATCAAGCGACTGGACTTTACCGTGCCCTTCAAGATAAGCCCAAGGCTGATTGTCGACGGGATATTGCATCCACAATGGAGTGTGAATGTTTTCATGCGAACGCTGATCAAAAGCGGTGTTCCCAGATTTTCCAATCTTTACGAGGAAATTGGTCCACCCATAACCGAAGACCCGCCTAACGGGTTTCGTGGCGGTCGCGATAAGCTGTCCTGGGAGCACATCCGCTGGATACGGGAAAACTGGACAGGCAAGCTGGTACTCAAAGGTGTAATGCATCCGGAAGATGCCCGGGAGGCAGTAGCGGCAGGCGTTGACGGACTGATCGTATCCAATCATGGCGGCCGACAACTGGACGGATCCATTTCGCCGTTGCAGGCATTGCCTGACATCGTTGATGCCGTATCCGGCGCCATACCGGTCATGATCGATGGGGGCTTCAGACGCGGTGCCGATGTTCTGAAAGCCGCTGCGCTGGGTGCCAGTATGGTGTTCACCGGCAGGCCACAGCTATATGGGGCCGCAGTGGCGGGAGCTGCTGGTATTCAGAAAGTGACCGATATTTTGCTTTCGGAAATTGACACCAATATGGCCTTGCTTGGCTGCAGCCGTCTGCAAGAGCTGACATCCGATTGCCTGCAAACGATTGATGCCCCGCGTCTTTTACGATTGTGATCAAACGCTCAATAGAGCACATAATGCGGCCCGGCACTGTCGGGCGATGATATTTTATTTGAGGACCCATGAAAAACATACAACACCAACTTACCCGCCTGGCTACCTTTGTGGGACTGCTGGCCGCGCCGCTGACCTATGCGGCAGATGCAGCGGTCGATTATCCGACCAAACCAGTCAAATTGGTGGTTGGTTATGCACCAGGCGGTACAACGGATATCAGCGCGCGTTTGATGGCCGATATGCTTTCCAAAGAATTGGGCCAGCCTTTCATCGTTGAAAATAAACCCGGCGCAAACAGTAATATTGGTGCCGAATATGTTGCAAAGTCCAAGGCGGACGGCTATACGCTGCTGGTCGGATCAATTTCAACTGCAATTAATCCCTCCCTGTATTCCAGGCTGGGATATGACCCATTGAAGGATTTTGCGGCAGTCGGGCTATTGAACATCGTGCCCAATATCATGGCCGTTAACCCCAAGGTGCCGGTCAAGACCGTAAAAGAGTATATTGATTATGCAAAAAAGAACCCTGATGCGCTGACATGTGCCTCACCGGGTAACGGTTCCTCTGCTCATCTTGGTTGCGAACTGTTTAAAATCAAATCAGGCATTTCGATTTTGCATGTACCGTATCGCGGTAGTGGCCCGGCTGTAGCCGATCTGCTGGGCGGGCAGGTGTCTTCCATTTTTGATAATCTGCCACCGCTGTTGCCCCATGTCCGCTCAGGAAAATTGACGGGGCTGGCGGTAACGACAGCCGAGCGCGTGCCATTTGCGCCGGACATTCCTACGATTGCCGAGTCGGGAGTAAAGGGCTTTGATGTGGCTGCCTGGTTTGGTTTGTTCGCGCCGGCACAGACGCCACCTGCGATCATCGATAAAGTCAATGTGGCACTCAATAAGGCGCTTGCTGATCCGGTATTGATTAAAAATTACAGCGCGAATGGCTTTTTGATGCCTACAGCGCCCAATACACCGGTTTCGTTCAGGGCATTTGTCGAGAGCGAAGTGAGCAAATGGGCTGAGGTCGTCAAAGCGACAAATCTGAAAATTGACTAAAGGGATTGTGCAGCCAGGTTCGCCGAGATATTCCAGAGGAGCCGCAAAAGACGCAGTTGGCCAGTTGGCAGTTCTAATTATAGTTACATCAAAATCTGGGTTTTGAAACGACCGAAAAACGCGCGGTGCGTCCTGGAACAGCAGGATGTATCACGGCGGTTTTCGGTTTTTTTTGGCCCGTGATTTTGCATCGATTTAAAAAGCATTCGCTTAATGCAACCTGACACTCGCAACAAATACTTGGAGTGGCCGAATGAATAGTCGTGGCTTCTTGCCGTACTCCAGTAGCTTCTAGCGGTAATTCATATAGATTCATCTGCCAAATAGCAAAATATAGGGATTATCACGAAAAATACGCCATAAGTATCCATTGCTACATGGAAAAAAATAATGAAGGCCTTGATGCCGATGCGATTCTTACCGAAACGCGGCAACCGGCATGCCAGCATCTACTGAATCGACACACGGACAGTGCCATAGAGGCCGGCGTATTTGGTGTCCCGAGTTATGTGCTTGAAGATGAAATTTTTTGGGGGCAGGATCGGCTCGATTTGCTGGCGCGTGCGTTAGAAGCAAGGTAAGTATGTGCGCACATGTTTGCTCGGGCGACACGCTGTTGTCACGGGTTCACATCTAGCTACATCAGTCTCCATTTCACTTGCATTGCCCCTGCCATTCCATTCAGTGGAATTGCGATTGTAATTGTCAGACAGGCGGACGGTAGAATCCTTGAATAATAAAACCACTAAATGACAAGGAGACAACAATGAAGGTGAATGACAAGCGTAGAGCAATACTGATTCAAGGCGCAGCGGCAATGGTCAGCCTGCCTTTCGCTGCACGCGCACTTGCCGCAACGGGCGAGGCCGGCGGCTATCCTGACAAACCGATAAAAATCGTGGTGCCATTTGCGCCCGGTGGCCCGACCGATCTGATGGCCCGGGCGATTTCCAGGCCCATGAGCGAGAGCCTGGGGCAGACCATCGTGGTCATTAATAAGCCGGGCGGCACCGGTGTGATTGCGTTGAGCGAAGTACGCAACGCCCCGCCCGATGGTTATACCCTGGCTTTTCCCTCTATCCAGGCCGTTACCACACCTGCGCTGCGTTCTGATTTTCCATTTGATATGACCACAGACTTTACTGGTGTCTCTGTGGTGGGCTATATCTCGCATCTGTTGGTGGTCAATGTAAAAACGCCAGTAAACACCTTGAGCGAGTTCATTGACATGGTCAAGGCCAAGCCCTCTGCCTATTTCTATGGTTCTTCGGGCAATGGATCGTCTGGGCATCTGGCGATGGAAATGTTCAAGGACCGGGCGGGTATCGCACTGGAGCACACGCCGTATAAGGGCGCTGCGCCCGCTATCCAGGACCTTCTGTCGGGCAGGATCCACGCCATTTTCCTGGATACCACGGTTGCCTTGCCCTTATTGAAAGACAATAAAATCAAGGCGTTGGCGGTGCCTACGGCAAAACGGTCAACGGTGGTGCCCGATGTGCCCACGATTGCCGAGCAAGGTTTTCCCGGATTTGAAATTCATCCCTGGTATGGCTTGCTGGCCCGGGCGGGTACTGATCCGGCCATCATCAGCAAGCTGAATGAGCATGTAAAAAAAGCGCTGACCGACACCAGAGTGGCAGAGACATTTAAATCGATGGGTATCGAGCCGGGCGGCAATAGCGCCGAAGCGTTCAATCAAGTCATCAGGGAAGATCTGAAAACCTGGGATGGGATTGCCAAAAAGCTTAATCTGAAAATTCAATAGACCTATTATGCATATCATCATCCCTGAAGATTACCAAGATTGCGTTCGTGATCTGGACTGTTTCAAGAAACTGCAATCGCATGAAGTGACTGTCTACAATGACAGTTGTAAAGATCCGGATGAGTTGGTGCGACGCTTTGCGCAAGCCGATGCACTGGTGCTGACCAGGGAAAGAACGGTGTTGACAGAAGATATGCTCAGGCGGTTGCCCCGGCTAAAGCTCATCAGTCAAATAGGCAAGGTGGCAGGGCACATTGATCTTGAGGCCTGCCGTCGCCTGGGCATTGCCGTGGCGCAGGGAGCCGGCTCAGGCACCGCGACCGCAGAACTTACCTGGGCGTTGATTCTGGCCAGCCGCCGACATATCGTGGACGAGGCCAATCGCCTGAAGCAGGGTTTGTGGCAGGGTAGCCTTGGTCAGAAACTGCAGGGCCACAGGTTGGGCATATGGAGCTATGGCAGAATCGGCGAGCAGGTTGCGCGATATGGTCGCGCCTTCGGCATGAATGTCTGGGTGTGGGGCAGGTCGGGATCGACGGATAAAGCCCGATCTGACGGCTTTGAAGTGGCGTCATCCCGGGAAGACTTTTTTGCACAAAGCGATATCGTTTCCCTGCATATTCGCCTTAATGATGAGACGCAGGGCATTGTAAAAGAAGCCGATCTGGCCAGAATGGGTGCCCACGCGTTGATCGTCAACACCAGCAGGGCAGAGCTGATTGAAACCGGCGCGCTGCAGAATGCGCTGGCTAATGGCGCTCCCGGTTTTGCTGCCGTTGACGTCTTCGAGGAGGAACCGGCCACCGCCTCGCCGCTGATTGATATGCCAAATGTATTGTGCACTCCGCACCTGGGGTATGTAGAACGAGATAATTACGAAAGTTATTTCGCAACTGCGTTTGATAATATCAATCACTTTTTTGCAGATGAGCCAACGAACCTGGTGTGAGTGCACGCAAGATTTTGGTATGGCCTCAGGAATTGCCTTAGCCTTTCTACGGATAATCCGTCTTTCCTTGAATGCCTTGATACGCCAGAATGACTCTCGTACAAACCAACGGGAGATAATTATGGCATCAACACATTCATTAGATAGGCGAGCCAATCTTACCTCGGTATCTCGCAAAGGCTGGGCCACGGTGGTGCTTGCGTTTGCGACTTATGCAGCACCAATATCGGCGCTGGCCAACGGGGCTATTTCGCCTGGGCAGACGTTTCAGTTGGCGCTAGAAGCCCAGACCGCAGGCCATTATGAGCAAATGCTGACGTTGTTGCGATCCGCAGGAGAGGCCGATCATTTGGCGGCACAGGAAATGCTTGGCATGGCGCTGTTGGTTGGACCAACGCTTTATGGCGATGCGGTTAAAGCGGATCGGTGCGAGGCCGGGCAATGGATTGGGCGGGCGCTTGCCCAGGGAAGCGAAGTGGCACGGTATCAATGGGCGTTTCTTGGACGGGTGCGGCAAGTGCCGCCGGGAGATCGGCCTTGTGATTCCGCTGCCGGATAATCGGGCAGGAAAAAGCGGGCATTGGCGCCTGGATTTTAATATCGATAAGGCTGACGCTTCAGCTAACGCGCCCCGGTTTGAAGGACAGTCCAGAATGGAGCGCCCAAGGCTTGTGCTTCGTGCCCCAGTAGCGGCTTCTGTGCGTGACTGACGACAGCCAGCGGCGCTGTGGAATCATATTTTCGGTCAGGTTTATGCGGAGATTGCCAGATGTAATCACCGCAGTTTTTGCGGTGATTATGTGGCGTTCTCATGTGATCGTCAATTTTTGATGGTTATGCCATGACCAGACGATCGAGATTGGCTACTGCTGGGAGAAACGAGGTTGCATAACGAGTTTATTGAATATCGGTATGACAAGAATCAATGACTCGCCAGGCCTGCCGATAATCATCCCGCCTGATCAGGCCAGGCTGCCATGGCCGTTTCCACCACTTTTTCCAGTACTGCGCGCGGCACGCCGTCCCGTATCTGAATGGCAAAGCCGTTCATCAGCGTTGCATAAAAACTGGCCAGCGCAGCCGTATCTACGGTGTCAGGTATTTCCTTTTCTGCCTGGGCCTTGCACAAACGCTGGTGGATGGCTTCGTAGTTGCCCTGACGCAGCCCCTTCAGGAAATCATCAATCTCACGGTGTTCCTCGGCGCAATTGGTGGCGCCCAGCACCACCAGGCAGCCGTGGGTCTTGGTCTTGTTTGCAACTGGCCCCAGCGCTTCGCGCAGCATGATTTCAATTGCCTTGCGTGCTGTTGGTTGTTCGCGCAGGGCACGGGCGGTCGCGCTGCCATCATGCGTGACATAGTACTCCACTGTTTCCTTGAATAATCCTTCCTTGTTTCCGAAAGCGTTGTACAGACTGGGCGCAGGAATACCCATGGCCGCCGTCAGGTCGGCCATGGACGTGCCTTCGTAGCCATGAGCCTGAAACAGCTGCATGGCGGCGCGCAGGACAGCATCTCTGTCGAAAGTGCGGGGTCGGCCTCTGGTTACCATAATTAAATTATATAGCGATTACTAAAAAATAAGTTGACGGAGTGCATCTCTTCAAATTACGATTATATAACGATCACTAAAAAAGGAAATCGATATGTTGCAGCTTACAGGAAAAACAGCGCTGGTAACCGGCGGCTCTCGTGGTATTGGTGCAGCCATTGTGCGTCACCTGGCAAGAGAGGGCGCCAATGTCGCCTTCACCTATTCCAACTCACGCGAGGCGGCGCAAAAACTGGTCGCAGACATTGAAGCACTGAAAAACACATCGGGTCAGGCGTCCCCAGCCGCGCCCGTAACGCTGGCGTTACAGGTGGACAGTCTGGACCCCATTGCGGTGCAAGAGGCTGTTTCTACGGTCTTTGAGCATTTTGGCAAGCTGGATATTCTGGTAAACAACGCGGGAATCTTTGAATTGAAGCCAACCGGCGAATTCACGATGGATGATTACGAGCGCCAGATGGGCGTGAATGCCCGTGCCGTCTTTGCTGCCATCCAGCGCGCTGCGCAGGTCATGACCGACGGCGGGCGCATCATCAATATCGGCAGCAGCCTGGCCGAACGGGTGCCCAGCCCGGATATGTCGCTCTATGCCATGAGCAAGGCGGCAGTGTGGGGGCTGACCAAAGGCGCCGCGCGCGACCTGGGGCCGCGTGGCATCACGGTCAACATTATCCAACCGGGTTCGACCGACACCGACATGAACCCGGCCAGCAGCCCGCATGCTGATGGTCAACGCAGCCTGCGCGCCATCTCCAGTTACAACACACCGGACGAGATTGCCGCCATGGCCGTGTATCTGACCAGCGATGCGGCACGCTCGATTACCGGCGCCAGCCTGTTGATTGATGGCGGCGCAAATGTCTAAGATTCAAGAGCAAGACACCATGCCTGTGATTGTCTACTTCCTGGCACTCGCTGTTTTTGCCCTGACCACCTCCGAGTTCATGGTGGCAGGCATGATGCCATCGCTTGCCCAGGCGCTGAATGTTTCGGTTCCTGAAGTTGGCTATCTGATTTCTTATTACGCGGCGGGCATGGTCATTGGCGGGCCTGTTTTGATGCTGGCCCTGCTAAACGTGCCGCGCAAGCGTGCATTGCTTGTACTTATCGGGGTCTATACGATTGGACAGTCGGTGGCCGCAGCGGCAACCACATATGAAATCATGGTCGCGGGGCGCATATTGTGCGGCGTTGCCGCGTCTGCATGTTTCGGACTGGCGCTGGCCATTTGCGCCCAAATGGTTGCACCCGGCAAGGTGGCCCGCTCGGCCGCCATCGTGATCAGCGGCCTGATGTTTGCAACGGTGTTCGGCGTGCCTGCAGCCACCGCGCTGGAACAGGCGTTCGGCTGGCGCTTCGTATTCTGGTTGGTGGCCGCAATGACGGCAGCATCGGGTGTCCTGCTTGCCTTTACGCTGCCGGCCTCGCGAATTGAACAGCGCACCAGTGCGCTGGCAGAATTGGTCTCGCTCAATAACGGCCGCCTGTGGGCCGCCTATGGCACCAGCGCCTTGATCATCGGCGCGACCTTTGCTGCATTCAGCTATTTTTCACCGATCCTGCTTAATGTGAGTGGCTACGATGCTTCAACCATTCCCTTGTTGCTTATGCTTTATGGCGCAGCAACTGTCATTGGTAATTTCATTGTGGGGCGGCTGGCCGACCGTCATACCATGCAGGTTTTGTTCTGGGGCCAGATTATCCTGACGGCGGCTTTGATTGCATTCGCAATCTTCGGACAATTGCAGCCTGTCGCCCTGGGCGCCTTGATATTGATCGGGCTGACCGGCGTTGCGCTGAACCCGGCGATGGTGGCACGCGTAATCAAGACGGCAAACGCAAGCCCACTTGTCAATACCGTACACGCTTCCGTCATTAATATTGGTTTGTTTGCGGGCTCCGCGCTGGGTGGCTTGGGCATCAGCCTGGACTTTGGCATGCGCGCCCCGCTGTGGGTAGGCGCGGCGCTGGCGGTGGTTGGGGTGCTGAGTGTGGTGCCATTGGTATGGCGGCGTACGTCCAGTACAAACGCTGTGAAGTTGGCTGCTGCGCTCGGATCCGAATGCCCATGAGTGTAGAGCGGGTCTCGCCAGTTTTGAGATAACGGTTGCTTTGGCGGTACGCTTCAGGCTGACACCTAAAATTTTGTTGATGTTTTTATAGGAATTTCGGGTGTCATTATTTTCCATCGGGAAGGTGAAAGCGCTGCCCGTTTTCGCCAAAACATCGACCTGTTTCATTTAACTTCTTTATCAATAAACTTTTTTGCAGACTTCGGCACCTCTGCAAAAAAAGTTTGCCGTGCCTGTCGCTCACGATCTGCAATATGCACCTGTGGACGCAGTAACGCGCCAAGATCAATTTTCTTCTTCAGCCCGGTTTTTCCTTCAGCGCCAACAAATAGTCCCTCCCAAAACACGCAGAAAATACGGCGTATTCATGTTGGACCCTGCGAGCATTCTTGATCGCGCAAGGGTTCATCTGGCTTGGGCGCAGTTCTGCAATTCTTCATATTGATGCTAGGGGAAATTACCTATCTAAATATGTTGTTAATATATTTGCAACATATTAAACTCATTTGCAACGGCGATAAGCGTCGTTCCGATCAAGTGTCACCAGTTTTTACGGCGGGTGTATCCGGCTTCGCGTCGAGAGATCGGTTCATACATAAAACAGTCGATAAGGCTCTCCATGACTACCATCATTCGCTCTCTCGTCGCAATTGCCGTACTTGCTTGTGTATCTGTTCCGGCCGCCGCGGCCGAGTTCACCTGGCGCGTTCCTACGTCCGTACCTGAAGGTTCGCCTTTTTACAAAAATTTTCTGGAGCGTTTCGCTAAAAATACTAAAACGCTGACAGATGGTCGAATCGAAATTCAGCCGTTTGGTGCGGGCGTCATTGTCCCAGCACTGAAGGTTTTCGAAGCCGTGCAAAATGGCGTAGTCGAAGCAGGCCATTCCACGTCCAGCTACCTGGTGAATCAGGATCCCGTCAATGCCATTTTTGCTGGTTTTCCTGGAGGTATGGGGCCTGATGCCTATAAGGCATGGTTGTACGAAGGAGGCGGGAAGCAACGGTTGGAAGAGTTGCGCGCTAAGCAGGGTTTGAAAACCTTGATTGTGGGAATCGGTTCGTCCGAAATTCTGGCTCATGCAAATAAACCCATCAGAAAAGCCGAGGATCTAAAAGGACTTAAATACCGCACATCTGGAGCGTGGGCTGAAGTTATGCGCGACTACTTCGGCGCTATTCCTACTGTCGTTCCGGCCGGCGAAACCTACACTCTCTTGCAGCGTAAGGGCGTCGACGCCGTCGAATGGGCGCCTCCGTCGGCCAATACGCCCGAAGGCTTTCACCAGGCTGCCAAATATATCGTGGTGCCTGGTGTGCACCAGCCCACATTTATGTGGGAGGTGGTTATGAAAACACAGACGTGGGACAAGTTGCCAGAAGCGCTGAAGCCTTTGCTTGAGGCTGCTGCAGAACTGACTACCCATGAAAGCCTGACCCATTTCTACGACGCCGACATGAAAGCGATGGAGAAATATCGCAAAGGCCGAAACGAGATCATTACATTAAGCCCGGAATTCATCGCGCAGTTATCCAAAGCCGGCAGCGAGTGGGCTCATAAGACAGCTGAAGCACAGAAGGCAAAAGGCCAGGATACGATGGCTGAAATTCTTAAAGACTATGACGCCTATCACGCTCGTTGGAAGGCGGAAAGCGGTTATCTCATCCGTGACTAAACAACGTAGGTCCGAGTATAGACGCCTAGCGTCGCGCGACCTGACTGGGAGCGATCCGAATGTTAGCTCAAGTTTTCAAGGTAGTAGACGGCATATCGTGGGTAGCTTCCCGACTCGCCGATCTGTCCGTCGTGTTGTTGATCCTGGCCATGGTATATGAGGTGGTCGCTCGCTATGTTTTTGATGCTCCCACAGTCTGGGCATTCGACATAGCCTATATGTGCAGTGGCGTATTGTTCTTGCTCGGTGTGTCCTGGGCTTTAAAAGAAGACGCACATATTCGCATCGATATTCTTCGCAACAAAATGCCGCTGCGTGCCGCGGGCGCTATTGAAGGCGTTGCCTATCTTTGTATCTTATGTCCTTTTTTTGGTGTATTGGCCTGGATCGCGATAGCGCGCACCTACAAAGCCTGGGTCACACATGAGGTCGAGATGGTCAGTCCATGGGCGCCGCTCATGTGGCCCTTTTACTTGATGTTTGCCATTGGCCTGAGCGCATTGAGCTTGCAACTGGCGGTTCAGGGGCTGCGCGGGTTTATGAATCAACGCCCGAGTTCAGTACAGGTGCAACCATGAGCGCTGTTATCGCTGCACTCATGTTTCCGGCACTTTTCGTGCTTATTTTCCTTGGCATACCTATTTCGTTTGCGCTGATTATTCCCGCTCTGTTTGCCGGAATATATGCGTTTGGGCCTCATGTCTTCGAGCAATTGTATGGCGGGTTGTATACCGCTGCTACTAATTACATTCTGTCTGCCATTCCGATGTTCGTTCTGATGGGGGCTATTCTGGAGCGCTCGGGAATCGCAGGCAGGTTGTTTCGCACGATGCAGTTATGGCTGGGCCGATTGCCGGGCGGGCTCGCCGTGGCCACCATTGCCATGGGGGCCACTTTTGCCGCAGCAGCCGGTGTGGTTGGGGCTGTCGAGGTCATGGTCGGCCTTATGGCTATTCCCGCCATGCAACGGTTCCGTTATAACAATTCGCTCATTGCAGGGACGATCTGCGCGGGTGGCTCTCTTGGTACAATGATTCCACCCTCGGTTGTGGCCGTGGTATATGCATCGCTTGCCCAGATATCCGTGGGCGAATTGTTCGCGGCTTTGTTGTTCCCCGGCTTGATCATGGTGGTTTTGTTTATTGCTTACATCGTCGGAATTTGTATTTTGCGTCCCGATTACGGTCCGCCTGCAGATGATGATGATATGCACCTGCCCCTTGGCCAAAAGCTGAGAATCACTGCTCGTGGGCTGCTTCCCACGATGTTGCTCATCGTGGCAGTGCTCGGATCATTAATGGCGGGCATTGCTTCACCCACAGAGGCGGCTGCTGTCGGTGCCGCCGGAGCGTTGGTTCTGTGCATTTGCTACGGGCAGTTCAGCATAACCATGATAAGGGAATCGTTGATCATCACTGTGCGGATCTCGGCTATGATCTTGCTAATCGTGGCTGGTGGTACCATGTTTACGGGAAGCTTTGCTGCAAATGGGGGGTCGGCATTGATTCAGTCCATGACCTCCGATATGGGGTTGGGCGTTGCCGGTACCATTGCTCTGTTTTTGTTTATCGTTTTTTTGCTGGGATTCGTGCTTGACTGGACCGCTAATGTCCTGATTTGCGTACCGCTATTTCTGCCGTTTTTAACTAGCGCTGGCGTAGATCCGATTTGGTTCGGAACGATGATGATTATTGTTATTCAAACCAGCTATTTGACGCCGCCCATGGCATCGTCGATCTTTTATTTGCTCTCGATTGCCCCACCCGATATGAAATATGGGCAGGTGTGTAAAGGCGTGATTCCATTTATCCTGGTTCAGCTTCTTACGTTGTTGATCGTGGCCGTATTCCCGATGGTAGCCACCTGGTTGCCAACGAAGGTTGTCGGTTTTTGATGGTTGGGCTTGTTAGCCAGTAGCCATACGCTGGCCGATAAGCCTGTATTTTTTTGATATTGCTTGCAGGTTATCCTATTTATATGAGTAAAGCGCAAATGCCAAAGGCTCGAGCCACAGAGGTGGCCTATGACGTGATCGAAGGCATGATCGCGACGCTAAAGCTAAAGCCTGGCCAGGCCATTGTGGAAAGCGAGCTTGTCGAACGAGTGGGTCTGGGCCGCACTCCAATACGTGAAGCGTTAGTGCGTCTGACTGCGGGGGGGCTGATCGAGCAGGAACCCAGACGAGGATTGCGCGTCAGTGAAATCCGGGTTGCAGAGCACTTGATCCTGCTTGATACACGCCGTGTGTTGGAGCAGCTTATCGCTACTGGTTCTGCACGCCGGGCGACCCCGGATCAGCGCGAGGCTATCCTGGAATGCGCAGCGCATATGACCGATGCTGCGAAGGCGGGTGACTTGGACGGCTATATGCGAGCCGATCAAGCACTCGATCATGTTAACCACGATGCTTGCCGTAACCACTTTGCCGTTCAGGCTGTTGCTCCCATGGTCGTTCAGTGTCGTCGGTTCTGGTATGCCTTTCAATATGAAGGCGATCTGGAGCAGGGCGCGTATTGTCATATGTTGCTGGCCAAAGGTATTGCCGATGGAGACCCCAGGCAGGCACAGCAAGGCGCCGACGCGTTGATGGATTATCTGGTCTCTTTTACCCGAAAGGTCATTGAGTAAGCAGGCCAGCATTTCAGAAGTTTACCCAGTCGGAAATCGGCAAATGGGCCGACGTTATCAAGCAAGCCGGCATTGAGCTTCAGTGACACATGAAAACCATACGCCTGGAAGATCTGGAAAAAAGCATTGCCAGTGCCTTGCAATATGTCAGTCATCATCATCCGCCTGACTACGTTCGCGCCCTGAAGCAGGCCTATATTGAAGAAGACAACCGCTATGCCAAAAACGCCATCCTGCAAATTCTGATCAATAGCAAGCTGAGTGCGTCGGCCAGGCGTCCGATCTGCCAGGACACGGGTATTGCACATGTGTTGCTGCAAATCGGCATGGACGTGGATTTTTCATCCGACGCGCAGCCCATGCCGTCATTGCAGGAAGTGGCCGACAACGCCGTTATTGCAGCCTACACTCAACCAAACAATCCCTTGCGGGCGACCACGGTGGGCGAGCCGCTGGGTGCGCGCAAAAATACCGGCAATAACGCGCCGGCAGTGCTGCATATCACCATGTGCCGGGGCGACGCCTTGCGCGTTACCGTGAGCGCTAAGGGGGGCGGGGGCGACGTCAAGGCCCGGTTTGCTATGCTGAATCCGAACGAATCCGTAGAGGACTGGGTGCTGGAACAAATGCCGACACTGGGCGCGGGCTGGTGCCCGCCCGGCGTGCTGGGCATTGGCCTGGGCGGCAGCCCGGAGCAGGCAATGCAAATGGCCAAGGAGTCGCTGCACCAGCCCATTGATATTCAGCAACTGAAGCACAAGAGCACGCTTGATGATTACGAACGCTTGCGGCTCTCGCTGTACGAGCGTATCAATAACGAACTGAATATCGGTGCCCAGGGGTTAGGCGGCAAGTCCACCGTGCTGGACATCAAACTACGCCATGCACCGTGCCACGCCGCCATGCTTCCCGTTGCCATTGTTCCCAATTGCGCCGCCACTCGCTATATGACATTTGAATTGGATGGAAGCGGGGCGGCGTGCCTGCCGGTTCGTGACGAAAGCCTGTGGACGGATATTCCGGATACGGTCAACGTCGCCGAGTCTATTGCAGTCAATCTGGATACGCTTACCAAAGAAGAGGTGAGAAGCTGGAGGGCAGGGGACATGTTGCTGCTATCGGGCAAAATGCTCACGGCGCGCGATGCTGCACATAAACGCATTGCGAATATGTTGCGTCACAATCAGCCTCTGCCTGTGTCATTGAGCGGGCGTGCTGTTTACTATGTGGGACCCGTAGATGCCACCGGCGATGAAGTGGTGGGACCGGCCGGCCCGACGACGTCCAATCGCATGGATGCCTATCTGGAAGATTTCATCGACAAGGCCGGGCTGCTCATTTCCATTGGCAAGGCAGAACGGAGTCGGCAGGCCATTGATGTAATCAAAAAGACTGGCACTGCTTATTTGAGCGCTGTCGGTGGCGCAGCATACCTGATCGCCAAAACCATTACACAGTCTCGTGTTGTCGCTTTCGAGGACCTTGGTATGGAAGCCATTTATGAGTTTGAAGTCCGCGACTTTCCGGCGACGGTTGCCATAGATAGTACGGGCGATTATATACACAAGGGGGTTGTGCCGATTATTCCCGTGGGTGCTAAATGACTTGAGCCGGAAATCTGAGCAAGGGGGAGCTGATCACTCGCGAAACTGAGCGTAAATGTCTTGTGCACCATGGAGTATGCGGACAATGAGAACATCAATCGCACGTGGTAGAAAGAAAATTACGTAATTGCCATAAGGGCATGAACGTAACCCTTTACTGATGTCAGACCGTGAGCGATAAGCGAGTGGCCTTGTTGCGATCTTGTGGCACTGCTGGCGTAGCTCAGCAATGAAAGTCAATGCGCGAGCAGGGCTATCCTGTGCGATATAGTCGCCTATAGCTTCGAGATCGGCTTGGGCAGTAGACGAGAAACGGACGTTCTGCATTGACGATCAGAGGCTTGATTGATTCCTGTACTTAGCCTCAAGGCGATTAAGCACTTCGCTTGCGTCTTTTTCATCACCACTTTGCATGCCAGTGGCGATAGACTGGCGAAGCTCGGCCAGTTTGACGTTGTTGAGGCGTTCCTGATCTTCCAGCAGACGCAAACCGGCGCGCACGACTTCGCTGGCGTTGTTATAACGGCCCGATTCTACTTGCTGGCGTATGAACACTTCAAAGTGCGTGCTCAAAGCAATGCTTGTTGGCATAAGTATTTAATAATAATAGGTAATAATTGTTATTATATTTTCGAAATGCCGGATTGGCAACCCGCGTATGCTATCGCACCCGCGATCGTCGCAACACAGAACTACAGCCCCGACAGCGCCTCGTTAATCACCGCAAGCCCGGCAGGACTGTAATCCAGCGTCAGTGCCTGCTGGCGTCCTGCGTCATCCATCTTGAGCAATGACTTTTGAATAATGCTCACGATTTTCTCTTCATTTTCCAGCCGGAATGCTTCGAACTGATATTGCAGAAAGACCAGGCACAGGGCATTTTCCATGATCTGTACATCGGCATCCTGCTTGATACCGCGTTTGAGAACAATCGCTTTTACCCGCTCGATCGTTGGAGCATCGTACGCTAATTCACTGAGCATACGTGCTGCCATGTCGGCATGGTGCTGGGCCAGGGCCTTGCGCCAGGTCAGGTAACCAATACGTCCTTCCGGATACTCACGGCGGGGGATCTGCCAGCGACCGATATGCTGGCAGCGCGCGGCCAGTTGCAGGGGTTCGGACGCATTTGGGGCCAGTTTTTGGACCCACTCGGTCAGTTTCGTGGCCAGGAACAACTCACGTGGCCAGTCTTCCCCCTGCCAGTTGAAAATGTTGGGGTCGGTTCTGTTGACGGCATCAAAGGCGCTGTGAGCCTGGTCCAGCCTGGAAGAAGAAGTCATTGTCTTGTTTTTGGATGTTGCTTGTCAGTGAGTATGGATTTGACCACATTGGTGGTAATAACGCCAACATTGCCTGCCAGCGAGCAAGCAAATGCGTTGGGTCCCAAGTTTGAAAGCGTTTGTAAAAAAGTATATCGCTGGCTGCCTGGGTTATTTATAATTCGCTGTAAGTGGCTGTTTCTAAATAAATAAGAACGTTTCTATATTAAAAGGGGCGGGTGGGACGCACACCCGCCACGCTAGATGTCTGCGAATATAAATATATCGAACATAATTAACCCTGACCGGCTGATCAGGGTCTCCATTGCGGCTGATAGTGCCCAATTCCTGTTTGACGCCATGCAAGGCACCGACGGGATGTCTACTCTTTCCGACTATACCGTACGCCTGCTGCATCGCTCGATGCAGGTCGATGTGCGGGCGCTGCTTGGTAAATCCCTGACTTTGACCATCGAAACGGCGGCAGCGCCCCGGCATATCAACGGCGTGATTGCCAGTTTTGCGCTGGTAGGTCAGGAAGGCGAGGTGGATCGTTACTTTGTGTACGAAGCGCGTGTGGTGCCCTGGTTCTGGCTGGCGACACACAAAAAAGAATTCCGCATCTACCAGAACCAGTCTGTGCCAGAGACCATCAAACAGGTGCTGGCGCCCTATGGCTATGCGTTTGAGTTCGACTTGGTAGAAAGCTACACGCCGCGTGTCTATTGCGTGCAATATGACGAAACTGATTTTCAGTTTGTGAGCAGACTGCTGGAGGCCGAAGGCATTCATTATTACTTTCGTCATGAGCAGGAAAAGCACACGCTGGTCATGAGCGACGAAATCCAGAGCCACAAGCCGGTAGATGGCTACGAACATGTGCCGTATTTCACCGAAGACAAACTGACGCTGCCACAGCAGGACTATATGACACATGTGGCGGTGTTTCAGGATCTGAGGCCAGGGCAATACACCACCAACGATTACAACTTCGCCACACCCAAAGCAGACCTGGCGGCGCGCCAGCAGATCAAGCTGGATCACTCGCATAATGAAGCGGAAGTGTATGAATGGCCGGGCAATTATGGCGAAAATCCGCTGGGTGAGCGCTACGCACGCCAGCGCATGCAGGAACAACACCATGTTCGCGATACCCGGACGCTGCGCAGCACGGCGCGGGGTGTAGTCACCGGTTCGCTGTTTAATCTGGTTCGCTGCCCCCGTACAGAAGAAAACCGCGAATATGTGGTGCTGGGCACCCGCTACGATCTGAAAGAGAACAACTACCATTCAGTCAGCTCGCCAGATGAGGCGGCACAAAACGGTCGGCGCTGCGTGTTTGATCTGACTGTACAATGTGCCACCTTGCCATTCCGGCCACCGCGCATCACGCGCAAGCCCCGTACCCAGGGCCCGCAGACGGCGGTGGTCGTTGGTCCCCAGGGTAAAGAGATCTGGACCAATGAATATGGCCAGGTCAAGGTGCATTTCCATTGGGACCGATACGACAAAAAAGACGAGAACAGTTCGTGCTGGATCCGGGTTTCGAGCAGTTGGGCCAGTAGTAACTTCGGGGCGATCCAGGTACCGCGCATTGGTGATGAAGTCATTGTAGATTTCCTGAACGGGGATCCTGATGCGCCGATTATTACAGGCCGGGTGTACAACGCGGCGATGATGCCGCCGTGGAAACTGCCGGAGAATGAGACCCAAATGGGGATTTATTCACGCTCCAGTCCCGGCGGCAACTATTACACTGCCAATGCCTTTCGGTTCGAAGACAAAACCGGCCGCGAAGAGATTTATATACACGCGCAGAAAGATCGAAACGAGAAGACTAAAAACAATCATACCGAGAGAATTGATAATAACTGGGTCCAATCTGTCGGGAATCATAAGGCCATCGAAGTAGATGGAAACCACAGTGAATCCGTCCATGGGAACATGACCTTGCACGTGGGGCCCAGCGGAATCGGTCGAATGCTTTCCAAATCGTTCCGAAAGTTGGTAGAAGGTATTTCCGACATCGCAAAATCGTTGCCCATTCCCGGCATCAATCAACTGGGGCGCGGGGTGTACTCGCTGTTTGCGGATCAGGCGATCAACGAGGCGACAGCCGGCGTGAAAACGCAATTTGTCGGGATATCAAAAACGGTATCGGTCGGCAGCACCATCGTTGAGCAGGCCGGACATTCTATTCAACTTGTTTCAGGCTCGCACTTGTCAGGAGATGCGGGTGATACAGTGTCTTTTACGTCGAATGGCGAGTTTCATGTTCAAGTCGGAAAATCGGAGTTACGCTTAACTTCCGATGGATTCATCAGACTGAGTGGCGATACCCTCTTTCTGAATTTCGAAAATGGCATTGAGATGCAAGCCAAGAATGAAATCGCGATGTCCTCCGCGAAAATTAACCTCAACTGAATTTAAATTATGAAAGTAAGCCAACGCCTTATTTCAACCGGAATAATGTTTTTATTGTTTGCCGTACTATTGGGCACAGCACTCTTGGCAGGAAAAAAGAGCGAAGCCGCCCTTGTGTCGGAAAATGGTCAGCTTTCCTGCTCCAAAGAGCAATTTGACGACTACACCAAGAATATGCTTCTGGCAGGCGAAATGACGCTTTCCCAACAGCCGGACTCCGGCACGCTGGCGCAGCAGCAAAAGCTGATTGATGCTTTTGCTGCCATGTCGCTGCCCAAGGATAAAACGGTCATCGCTGCGGGTCACACCGAGAGTGGGAAAGTTTATACAACGACGTGCGAGAGCGAAAAATGCACACTGAACGAAATGGCACAACCTGAACAGGCGTGCCTGAAAGCACATTGGAATGATTGTCCTTATGTGGGAATGCAGTTCAGAGAGAAAAAATATTGTTTTTTAGCTCCCGCCGGTCAATAACATGAGCGATAACAAGTTCCCTTTTGGCAATGACATAACCAAGCCTGATCAATGGGTTGGCAATATGGCCACCAAATCGCAAAGATGGCTTGTTTCATATGAAGGCAGTTTTGCGATAGGTTGTGGATACCACAGCTTCATTTTCCTCGGGCTCGATAGCATGAGCATTGGAATTGCGAATATTTTGAATTGCGGGCTATCGGCCAGTCTGCCCATTGGCAAGCTTTTCAAAGCAGTGGGAGGTGGTGCCAGGGAGGCGCTTGCGCTCGATAAAGCAAATGATCTGGTTGGTAATGGCAAAAAGTCATACGATGCCGCCAAAATGGAGAGCGAACAGAGTAATGTGACTTCCGGCATGGCGCTTTACGAAAGAATGAAGAAGGCCATCCCGCAGTACATGCGATCTGTTGTTCCGTTCTCATTGGAAGACCTGGCCGGAATGCCCGGGGGGATTGCTGGTGCCGAGGTGGAGGTAGTTGGCGCAGCGAGCATATACAGGATTGAAGGCTATGACAGTGTAAGGGGAGCGCTGAACAGCGAATTCATCTTCGGCCCGGTTCATGTTGCTAATGCCGGTACTGGCCTGGTTTCCGCAGGAGTCAGTCTCGCTGTTGGGGTGTGGAGTCTCGAGTCCAGTCATAATCTTTACTGGGAGCTGGGCAGAGCGGCGCAGGCGCGTTGTATCGTTGAAAACTCTTCGCCCGGCTACGATCAACCCTATCTGCAAATTCCTAACCTTCACCCGTACTTGCAATCGCTGCCGCCGGCGGGTTGCTCTCCTTTGGACACGCATTTCAGTCCATCGAGAATGATTCCTCAGCCTTTTGATTAAACGATGACTTCCAACCGTGATTCTCACCCTAACGCTCCCGCTTTAGCAGGCGCCATCCTTTCTGAGGGTGGTCAAAGCATGCCCGATTTGTGGCGTATCGTCCATTCAAACGCCAATCTTTGTGCGCGATTCATCAAGAGTGGCCGTACGAATCGAGAAGTAACCATTGCCGAGCTGATAGGGGAAGCACAAGACAAAATCAGGAGCCAATTTCAAACCCTTGAGGTAGAGTCCTGGATAAATCTTTGCAAAGCGGCGGGGAATACCCAGGTGGGTGCAGCCATGGTCTCGTGGTGCCGTAATGCGACTCCTGCCCAGGTTTGGGCGGCTTGGAATGAGCTGGAGCTCTCGATGCCTTTTGACGAGATCTTTTTTTTGGCAGCGCGCAGTATGAATCACGAGTTTTTGTTCGCGGATAGAACGTTGTCTGCTTATGTGTCTCGTTATTACGCCGACAGTTTGAGGACATATGTCTCTTTGGCTGCACGCTCAAATGAGATTGAGTTCAACCTGACTCCCGCGCAACTGAGTTTGCTTCCTCGAGAGTTATCCGGTTTTCTGGCCCACCCAGCCATGAAAATTATTGAGCGGGCATGATTGTTTCGATGTAAGCCTCGCTTTGGGGGCGGTACGTTCAAATATTTGACGGGGATAAAGCAATGCCAGAGGTCGCAAGGTTAAAGGATATGGCGTTTGATCATGATGTTGCTCAACTTTCCCAGACTGGTAAGGCGTTGCCAAAACGATTAGACGGATGGATTTGCATGACAAAAACTATGGCTATTTCCAGAGGATTCAAAGCGTTGATCAAACTTCCTGTGCTACTCAAATGCCTTTTTGTTATTTTGTTGGCAGGCAATACTGTCTGTTTCGCAGCCACAGTTGAGGAAACAATCCAAACCGCTTTCGACACTATGGCTTCAACAGAAAGCCAAAATGATTTCTATGCTGCGGTACGCAGTATGACTGCACTCGGAAACGATGCTGTTCCCGTGCTGACAAAACGCTTGATTGCCGCCAAAGACGACGAGCAGCGGGTATTGACTAGCTATGTGCTCGGAACAGTCTTGGGTCAGACGAAGTTCAAGCGCGACACGGTGAACGTGCCAGCAGAACTCGTCGAATATACGGGCCAGGCATTACTGGCACCGCAGGAACTGGCGTTGGAAGCCAATCTGGCGAATCTGGCCGTGTCCATCGCCCCTCACCCGGCCGAGCTTGTTCCGGGATTGCTCGCCCTGCTGGAACGGACAGAAAACGAAGGGCTGCGAGCGACAACCTCGGTAGCCATTGGCTCACAAGGTGATGGCATGCTGCCGCTGGTGCGACAGGCGCTGTTGAACACTGATAACGACAGGTTCGCCGGCGACCTTGCATGGATTCTTTACGATACGGAACTGCCAGAAAACGTGATCGTCAAACTGCAATCCTTGCTGAATTCTGAAGTTGCCTCCGGTCGGAAAAATGCGGCTCGCACGCTTGGGCGCGCCGGCAAAACCGAGGGCCTGCTGCAGGCCGCACTGCTTGATCTCGCTTCTGCGAAGAAGGAGATTGATCTCAATGTGGCCGCAGGAGACGTGAAGAAATATACGGACGGCAGCGCGCAAGTTGCCCAAGCCCTCTCAGAGGCTTTTGCTCGTGCAAATCGAACGGAAGAACGAATGGCTGTCATTGACGCGTTGATTGCGACAGGAGAGGCTGGAAAGCGCCAAGTTTTCAAGCTTATTGAGGCAGCTAACGATTCTGACGTCGTTTGGGATCTGATGATGAGTACGAGCAGCCGTTTGAAGGATGATGTTCGCCTGCCGCAGGCTTATCTGGTCGTCCTGAACAGATCGGACAATGACAACCTGAGTAAGGTGGCGATACAAGCCCTTGTCATGACGGGTGAAACCGGGCGTGCGGTTGTTGCCGCCAAGATGAAAGACCAGAGCATCGACCAGGAATTAGGTCAGAAATTACTGCGCGGTTTTGATTCTAAAGCTGCACGTAGGGGCCCATAGGTTTGTTTAACGAGAATCGTACTAGTATGTTAGTAAGCTTTGTCGGGCAGGATTTGTTCCAAATTACACTCTAATTTTATTGAAAATTGGGAATTGTCATTCACATTTCTCATTTCGGAACGACATAGGCTTGTGCGACTCTGGTTTTCTCGATCTCCGTGACTCTAGATGGTTCCATTATTTTTCTGGTCAAAGCGCGGTAGTAATGAAGCTCAAGTGATTTCAGGATTTTTGTGAAAAAGGAATTTAAGAATGCCAGCAGCAACACGTCAAGGAGATGTCGGTTCAGGTCATGGTTGTCATTTTCCGGCAACCAATGCAAACGCAGGAAGTCCGACTGTTTTTGTCAACGGCAAGCCGATAATACGTTTAGGCGACATTTACGAATCCCATGCCTGCTCTGAGGGACATGCCGGCTCGCACGGGCGCGCCTTAAGCGAAGGGTCAGCGAGTGTATTCATCGAGGGCCGACCTGCAGGAAGGGTGGGAGATGCTATTGATTGCGGTGGCGTTGCGCAAACTGGCTCCTCGGATGTGTTCATAGGCGATGAAGGGCCGGGCGGAACCGACTGCCAGATAAAACAGGCCAAGCAGGCTTCGCCCGCGACAAAAGGATAGTCAATATGCAAGACTCGGCGGTAGTTGATTATTTGCCGGATGAGTATCCACGGTTGCGTGATTACCTTTTTGCGCTAATAGCGGATCCAGATACCCGGGTGTATGCCGTCATGGATGGCGCTTTTTTTCAGAATATCGCAGCAAAACTACGTGATGCCGGATTGGCGCGTCGGTCGCTCTATCGCTATGGTGGTGATTATTCAGTCGTTATGGGTGGTCCGTGGTTAATTGATCCTTACCAGCAAGATAATCCGGGCAATCTCTCCATTGAAACAGGAAATGTGTCAAACGAACAAAGAAGTACTGAGATTACCTCACGATTCGAAGCAATACTGCAGCTTGCCGCAGATACATCTGGCCTGGTGTTTTGGGTTGGAGACGCATCGCTCACGGAAGCCGCTCTTTATGACCATTTGCGCAGACTCAATCAGATAGAAGTCCCAAAGAGTTCTTCTGAGAGCAACGAGTCAGCAAATGCAGGCGGCTATGAACTCGTGACATTTCGGCATGCGGATGCCAATGTGATGGCGCAAGTGTTACCTTCCCTGGATGCCAGTCAACTATCCCGGTTGTTTGGCTCATGTCGACAGATTTTTTTTAAACCTGAACCGGACTGGAGTAAAAGCGCCATGCGTATGGTCAAGCCAGATGATCTACCGGAGCCACCTGGCGGGCCATTGCGGTGGACGCATCAAACTATATGCGCTATAGAAGGTATGCGTTTTAACTGGCTTACAACCCGAACCATGAAATACCTGCACAAAGTATCCGACCATCGAGTTAGGGGTACATCAGATGAGATGCTGAGGGCAGACGTGCACAAATGGATAAAAGCAGCTGCTGCACATGGGGTGAATCAAGAGTCCGCCTTTAGAAGATGGGCTTATTTACAGGTTGTTACGGGAGGAAGATTGGAAGTGGCTCCAGGGCTGAGCGATTTTATGATTTCGGCTGAGCTGACTCCCGACCCGAACGAAAGGGTAAAGATTCTGATGCGAGAAACTATTAAATATTTGAAGGGAGTTTGATATGCCAGCTCCTGCCATTCCATTTGTGATCTGGGGGATCGGCGGCCTTCTTTTGGGCGGTGCTGCTCATGAACTTACACCTGGCAAGGAACAGCGAGAACACGATTTGGAAAATCTCGGTGGTGCTATCTTTGGTAGTAACGCCACACAGATGGAGCAGGCCGATACAGACTCTGAAGAGGATGCTATCCCGGGAACGATGACTGAAGTGTGTTCCACCTGCCCGCCACCTCCTGATTCAGAGTGTGGAAGGCTTTATGCTAAACTTCAAGAGTTGGTCCAGCAGTTGTCTAATCGGCGAGCTGCTATGTTAGCGGATCGTTCTGTTTCGCAAGGAGGGCTTGGAATGTATGAGCTTTTCTTAAAAGACCCTTTTGCTAAAGTGCCTGATCCGAGAGGGATAAAGCCTGACTTAGGAAGCTGGACTGGGCACAAGGATCAGATTTTACAAAAACAAGAAAATTTAAAGCGCAATATGAAAAAATATCGCCAAAAAAAATGTGGCGTTCTCCCTACGGGCGCGGAAACGCAATCGGAATTGTTGCCGCCCACAAGACCATTTAAATAGAAGGTCACATACCATGCAGTATAAGCCTGATATATTTGCTGAAACCCTTGGCAAACTTCAAAAATATGATGGTAAGCTGTGGTTGCGTGTTCTTGGTGAAACCCATTGGCAATTCAACGAATTGCCGTTTTGGGTGCTCGTAAAGAACCGAGATCAAATCAAGGAGGCATTTCCCGTTCTGCAAAAGATACTTAGGCCTTTGCAGAAAACCCCAGATGCTGATATAACAGTGTCCTTCATCACCTTCGAAGGTGACGAGCAGTGCAGTCATGGTATGTTCGATGGAGAAGAATTCTTCACGGAAAACGCTTTGGATGATCTCTATGAGGAACCTGGCTGCCATAAGAGAGAGTTTGGGGTTTTTGATGCTGCCTATCCTAATGATCCTTGGGCAATAAAGTGTACTAGCTCAAACATGAGCTGACAGTTACCCGTTTGTCACGCAGTTTCTGTCAGATCAGATTTTCTGGGAAGGCACAATAGAAGAACAGCTTCAGCGGTATTCGGATCGATGGCCCAAAGATGAGAGTCGATTGGACAAGGCAGATTTCCAACTAATTGACGTGGACGGTCTACTTTGTTATTGGGCACAAGGAGGGTTTGTCTGGGTTTACGAGGATGGATTTATGGAGTGGAGGTGATTCGTTGCGGCTACATTGAGGTGAAACTCAGATGAAAGAAATGCTCGACTTTACAGACGACGAATGGAAAGAAATAATAATTGGAACTGAAGGAAGTAGTGCTGCGGCCCTTTGGGATGAAGCAAATGATAATGATCGAGTAAGAAACACGTCATACGAGGAGCGTAAACATTTTTTTCTCTCCGCTATGTATCGTCTAATGAAAGAGGGACGATTGAAAATTGCATTTAAAGAGAAATACTGGGAAGGCCCAATTGAAGAACAGGTATAACGTTATTCAGACAGGTGGCCTAAGGAAGATTCCATGTTGGATAAAGTCTATTTTCAGTTCACAGTCGAGTCAGCGGGATATCTGATTGATCTGTGGCCTGAAGGCGGATTTGTATGGATGTATGAGGATGGAAGCGAAGAGTGGAGCTATACCACTTAGCTTTGATAGGTTGCAGCGAGCTGGATTTATGGCAAAACCGTTGAACAGTTGATGTCGGGTGAGAAACCCACGGCGAGTTCGCTCGCGGGACTTGCCGTAGCAGGGCTTGCGGGAGCCGTCGGTGACGATGGCAAGAGCGTACAACGCCAAGACCAATAGTCATTTGAAAAATCGCTTTACAGAACTATTGGTAATAAAAATATAGTCAGAGTGTATTGGTAGCCAGGAACGGCACGGCATAGACTAGCAGGTTTGCTGCACCTGAATTCCGGCTATGTAATGACAAAAGAAATACGCCTTAATGCGTTCCTGATGAACTGTGTCGGTCATCTGGCACCTGGCCAGTGGACGAATCCCGACGATACATCCTCCGATTATCTGAATGCCCAGTATTGGGTTGAGCTGGCAACACTGCTGGAGCGCGGCCTGTTCGATACGCTGTTTCTGGGCGATGTGATTGGCGTGTACGATGTCGATGGCGGTACAGCCGAGAACGCATTGACCAGCGCTGCGCAAACTCCGATGAATGACCCGTTCCCACTGATTCCGCTAATGGCGCATGCAACCCGTCATCTTGGGTTCGGCGTGACGTCATCGGTTGCCTACGATCCGCCGTATTTGCTGGCGCGCCGGTTCGCCACGCTGGATCATCTGACTAAAGGCCGCGTGGCCTGGAATGTGGTCACGTCCTATCTTGAGAGCGGCGCCCGCAGTCTGGGGCAGGAGAGCCTGCTTGGTCATGATGAACGCTATGATCGCGCTGATGAATACCTGGAATTATGTTACCGGTTCTGGGAAAACAGCTGGAATGACGGCGCCGTCTTGCGTGATGCTCAGGCGGACAAGTATGTTGACCCTGCCGGTGTACACGCCGTTAATCACGAGGGGCGCTATTTTCGGTCCCATGGCATTTTTCAATGCGAACCCTCGCCACAGCGCACGCCGCTTATTTTCCAGGCGGGCGGGTCGCAGCGTGGCGGACAGTTTGCGGCGCGTCATGCCGAATGTGTATTCGTCGGTGCGCCAACGCGCGAGGGCGTCAGGCGCAGTGTTGCGCAATTGCAAGATCAGTTGCATGCGGCAGGGCGCAAGCGGGACGATGTGCGGATATTCGCCATGTTCACCGTGATTGTTGAAGAAACCGCGGCGCTGGCTCGCCAGCGACATCAGGAATACCTGGCTCGCGCCGACCTGGATGGCGCCCGTGCACTGCTTTCGGGGTGGACTGGTATTGATCTGTCTCGCTATAGCCTGGACGATGAGCTGATCTATGTGGATACGAATGCCGGGCAATCGGCGCTGGCGTCGTTCAGCAAGCTGGATCCGTCACGAACCTGGACCTTGCGCGACGCGCTTGAATTTGTTGCCCTTGGCGGCAGAGGGCCAGTGGTGGTTGGCGACGCCCGTGAAGTGGCGGACGAACTGCAGGGCTGGGTCGAAGACACTGGTATTGACGGATTCAATCTGGCCTATATAGAGATGCCGCGCACGTTTCGCAATATTGTTGATTATCTGGTGCCCGAATTACAGCGTCGTGGCGCGTACAAGCGCCAATATGCCGACGGCGTGCTTCGCGAGAAGTTGCTCTCGGCTGGCCCGTACCGCACAACGGTTTCCCCTTAGTTTTTTGGAAGAAGAGAACGCTATGCCCCGTATTTCAGAACTCCCTGTCGATAGCCTGAGCCCAGCGCTGCAGGCGCTTTTCCCGCGCTATACCGGCAACGGCTCGCATTTTGCAGACCAATTCCAGGTGCTGTCCCACGTGCAGCCCGCAGCCGAGCATCTATTTGACATGCTGCTAACGCTCAAGCAGCAACAGAATGTCCCGTCCCGATATATTGAGCTGGCCATCGTAGTGGTGTCGCAACTGAACCGTTGTCTTTACTGCGTGGAAAATCACAATCCGCGCTTGCAAGTCGAGGGGCTGGCCGTCGATGACCCGCAGGCACTGATCGATGGCACTGCCAAGGGCCAGCTGACCGACACGGATCAACTGGTGGTCGATTATTCGATTGCCGTCACACAGGCGGCAGAACGCATTCCCGAGGCGCTGTTTGACCGTTTGCGCCAGGTGTTTACCGAAGCCCAGATTGTTGAATTGACCTTGCGCATCTCCCTTTGCGGTTTCTTTAACCGTTTCAACCAGGCGTTGCAGATTGGCGAAAGCAGCACAGCGGCACACCCGGTCTGATCCATTTCAATTGTAATTTGCACATCATGGCACCTCTTATGTCTCGTATTATCGGCCCCGGCCGCCGGCTTTTGTCCCGTTTCGTATTGGCATCGATCACGGGTGCCGCTGCTATCTCGTCCATTGCGCCAGCCGCTGCGCAGGAGGCGCTGGCACCCATACGCATTGGCGTGCTTGTTCCGCTAAGCGGTGCCGGTGGCGCGTACGGGCCGGGCATGGCCGAGGCGGCAAAGCGCGCAGCCGAGTTCATTAACAGCGAAGCCGGTGGTGTGCTCAACGGGCGCAAGCTGGAGATTGTTGTTGCCGATAGCGAAACGAACCCGACTGCAGGTGTGGCTGCTGCTCGCAAGTTGCTGGATGTCAGCAAGGTGTCTGCGATTACTGGGATGTGGAGCAGTTCCGTGGCTCTGGCCGTCAAGCCGCTCACGCTGGAGCGGGGCATTCCGTTGCTGGTGACCGGTACGGGTGACGAAGTCACCCAGGGCGACAACAAAGGACTGGTATGGCGATTCCAGGCCCGTGGCAGCGATTGGGGCAGGGTTTTTGCCCGCGCGGCCTATCACGACGGGGCTCGCACGGCTTCGGTCATGGTCCAGCAGGCGCCAGCCTGGACGATCATGGTGGATCCCTTTGTCACGGAGTTTCGTGAACTGGGCGGCAAGATCGTAGATGTTGTTTATTACAATCCGGGCCAGTCTTCCTATCGTGCCGAAGTGGAAAAGGTTTTTTCCAAAGAACCCGATGCCGTGTTTTTGCCAAGTTATCTGCCTGAACTGTCCGCGATTGCGCGCGAGGTTTTCCGCAGTGGCTTTACCAGCAAAATCTATTCAAACTCATCGGCTGCGGATGCCGAAGGGGCGTTCATCAAGAATGTAGGCGCCGAGGTTGCCGAGGGCATTAATCATATCCAGTCGATTCCACCAGCAGAATCAACCGCTTACAAAACCTTTTCGCAGCATACCAAAACGCCCGAGAATACGCTGGCCATTTTCCCGTCCAATATGTGGGATGAGGTCGCAGTGCTTGCGCTGGCCATGGAAAAGTCCGGCAGCGCTGACCCCACCGTGTTCAGCAAATCCATTTTGGATGTCGTTAACGGCCCGGGCGGGGTAGTCGAAAACCCGGTTGACGGCCTTAAAACCCTTCGCGCCGGCAAGCCGATTTCCTACAGCGGGGCAGGGGCGCAATTTAAGTTCACGCCAACGGGAGACCAGTTGCATCGTTCCTACGGCCGTTTCATTATCAAGGATGGCACCAACCACCAGCAGGGATTGATAGAGTGAATGCGACCGCAAGTGCGGGAACGCAAGCTGCTACCGGCCTGTACGCCAGGGATATCCAGCTGTCCTATGGTGGCTTGAAGGTATTGAAGGGCGTCTCGATCAGTATCGAACGCGGCCAGATTACCGGTATCGTCGGCCCTAACGGCGCAGGAAAATCCTCGCTGTTCAATGTGCTGGCGGGCAACGCCGCACCGGATCACGGTCGTGTCTGGCTGGGCTCGCAAGACATTACCCGGCTTGCCGTGCATGATCGCGCCCGTGCCGGCATTGCACGCACCTTTCAATTGGCGCGAGAACTCGACAGCCTGACGGTGCTTGAAAACCTGCTGCTGGCCTGGCCCGACCAGGGGGGCGACACCTTGTGGCGCATATTTTTGCAGCGTGATGGCATCCGGAAAACGCAGGAGCAGGCCGTTGAGCATGCACTGGCCCTGCTGGAGCGCACGCGGCTGACGCGGTTAGCCGATAGCCAGGCAGGGGGCCTGTCCGGAGGCCAGAAAAAACTGCTTGAACTGTGCCGCGCGCTCATGCTGAACGCGCCCATTATCCTGCTGGATGAACCCGCGGCTGGCGTCAACCCGGCCTTGATGGACGAACTGGCCGGATTCATCAGCGAACTGCGTGATGAGGGCAAGACGTTTGCTGTTGTTGAACATAATATGGATCTGATTGCCGCCCTATGCGATACCGTGTATGTGCTGGCTGACGGCGCGGTGCTGACACAGGGCACCTTTGCCGAAGTCGTTGCCGACAGCCGGGTACAGGATGCCTATCTTGGAGTGACGTTATGACCGCGGCGTTAACCGTGTCCGGTTTACAAGCAGGGTATGGCGGCAAGCCTGTTCTGCACGGTGTGGATCTGACCGTAGCCCAGGGCAGTGCGCTGACGATTGTGGGGCCCAATGGATCGGGTAAATCCACTTTGCTCAAAGCCATCGCCGGCCAGATTCCGGCGCAGGCAGGCACGATAAAAATGGGTGAGGTTGACCTGACGCGAATGAGCGCGCAGGCGCGCACGCGCACGGGCCTGGTCTTTGTGCCGCAGGAAGGGAACGTTTTCCGAAATATGACCGTCCGGGAAAATTTGCGTCTTGGCTGGGATTTTCATCATCATGGGCCAGCGGGCAGATTGGCGCCAAAACTGGACGAGGTCCTGCAATTATTCCCCGAGATCAAGCCCCATCTGCACACGTCGGCTGGGTTTCTTAGCGGTGGGCAGCGCCAGATGGTGGCTGTGGCCAGCGCCATGATGCTTGACCCGCGCGTCCTGGTGCTGGATGAGCCTTCGGCCGGGTTATCGCCGCGCAACGCGCGACTGCTGTTTGACATTATCGACCGTATTCGCCAGACCGGCCTGACCCTGCTGATGATCGAGCAAAACGTACAGCTGGGCCTGTCGGTGGCAGAGCAGGGGCTGGTTCTGGTCATGGGGCGTGTTCGGCATCGTGCGCCGGCAAGCGAACTGGCGCAGGATAAATCTCTGGCGGCGCTTTTCCTGGGCGCATCCGGTTCCCATGATGCGCATTCCCCCGACGTTTTTTGATTGAGTGACCATGCAAATTCTATTTAATGGACTGATTACCGGCATGCTGGTTGCTTTGCCTGCCCTGGCGGTAGCATTGACCTTCAGTGTCTTGCGGTTTGCCAACTTCGCCATTGGCGCCATGATCACCAGCGGCGCGTATCTGGCATATGCATTCAATGTGGTGCTGGGCTTGCCGCTTTGGGTATCGGGCATCATCGCCGTGGCGCTGTCCGCAGCTCTGGCAGTCTTGGTGGACCTGCTGGCGTTTCGGCCTTTAAGAAATCGTTCGGCCGTCACCCTCATGGTCGCTTCCATGGGCGTCTCATTTATTCTGGAAAATATCATTCGGTTCGTTGCCGGCAATACTTCGGTCGGCTATGACGTGGCATTGTCGCGTCCGTGGCGATGGGCAGGGTTGCGCATCAATGTCGAACAGGTACAGGCGCTGATCATCTGCCTGCTGGTGCTGCTGTCTGTCTGGGCGCTTTTTCGATGGTCCCGGCTAGGCCGGGCGATGCGCGCGGTGGCCGATAATGCGGCGTTGGCGGCTTCCCGCGGCGTCTCGCAGCAGTATGTTATTTCCATTACCTGGGCCCTGGCCGGCGGGCTGGCTGCCATGTCGGGCATGTTGATCGGGCTGGACGCCACAGTGGATCCGCAAATGGGCTGGACTTATGCCTTGCCTGCGTTTGCTGCCGCGATCCTGGGCGGGCTGACGCATCCGTTGGCCGCCATTCCGGGCGCGCTCGTCATGGGCGTGTTATCCGAAGCGGCCACGCTGGTGCTGCCTTCGCACTATCGTTCCTTGATGGCCTTTGTCGTCATGAGTGTGTTACTGGCATTGCGCCCGGCAGGATTGTTTGGCAAGCGCTGGCTCACCCGATAGGAAAATGATTTCATGACAGCATACCTTCTCTCGCTGGTCGCACTGGCCATGATGGCCGGCATTACCGGCCTGGCACTCAACATACAATGGGGCATGGCTGGCCTGGTCAACTTCGGGCTTTTCGGCTTCTATATGATCGGCGCGTATGCCTGCGCGCTGCTCACGACTCAACTGGGATGGTCGCCCTGGCTGGCCATGCCGGTCACAGTTATCCTTACGGTCGCTATAAGCGCCCTGGTGTGCCTGATCTCTGTGCGCCTGGCAGATGATTATTTTGCTATCGTGACACTGGCCTTTGCAGAAAGCGTCAAGCTGCTGATTAACAATGAAGAATGGCTGACTCGGGGCAGCATTGGCATTCCGAATATTCCCCGACCCGTTGCGAGCGATACGGGCTTGCTGGTGCTGGCTGCCGTGATGCTGCTGGTGGTTTTTATTGCTTTTGAAATTATCGCCCGCTCGCCGCTGGGCCGCACGGCCCGCGCCCTGCGAGATGATCCGCTGGTGGCGCAAAGTGTGGGCAAAAACGTCCTGGGCGTACGCTTGCGGTTTTTCGCCCTGGGCGGCGCGGCGCTTGGCGTTGCCGGCTGCCTGCACGCTTTTTACTATCGATATATTGATCCGTCGCAGTTCAGTGTGGCCATGACGGCCTCTGCGTTCATGCTGGTCATTCTGGCTGGGCGCGGCAGCCATCGCGGCGTGCTCCTGAGCAGCCTGACGGTTGTGTTATTGCTGGAAGGCACGCGTTTTCTGGACGATTACATTTCCTGGCTGGCGCCGCATCAGTTGGCAGCCCTCAGATTGATTCTGATCGGGCTGATCCTGATTCTGTTGCTGATTTTCAAACCCCAGGGCTTTGCCAAGGAATATCGGTTTATGCGGAATCGGTGACGGCTGTCGATATAAGGCAGCCCATGTCAACCGGTCTGAGGCGGCTGATAAATCGACAGCGGATAATGGCCCTTCGGCGCAGATGCGACTGAGTATTGCATTTGCGATGGTTCGCCTGTCTTTCGCGAAACACCCAAGCCGCTTTCCGATACCCTGACTACGAATCGGGCGGTTCGTGCGTCGTCGCAGAGATACATCTGCATTTCATCCGAATTATAAAAAATCAGACTCAAAGGTAATTGACCGGACTGCTGGGTAAAGCTTTTGCGGTGACCCATTTCTATACTGTCGGTCACGCGTTCATATATTCATATCGGGCCATGCCGGCCCGATAGAAAAGTCATTAAAAAAACAACACGAATAATGAACAGGAGCCAAGATCCCAGGATAACCTGAGCTGCCAGTCAGCCCGGATGCATTGGCTCCAACCACGGTATTTTCGGAGGCAGTGCATGGGCACCGTTGAAACCACGCCAACCAGTGGCGTGACCAAATTTGTCGGCCAAAGGGTCGAGCGGTTTGAAAGCATCCCGCTACTTACAGGGCGGGGCCGCTTTGGCGATGACCTGGCGGTCAAGCCCGGCACCTTGCATGCTGCGGTTTATCGCTCCAGTTATCCTCACGCTCGCATCAAATCCATTGACGTTTCCCTGGCGGAAAAAATGCCCGGTGTCAGGGCCGTGCTCACGCCTGAAGATGTCCGGGCCTGGTCGCGTCCATTTATCAATGGGGTAAAAATGCCCATGGAAATGTGGGCAGTGGCCATGGACAAGGTGCGTTATGTTGGCGAGCCGATTGCAGTTGTCATTGCCGAGAACCGCTATCTCGCTGAGGATGCCCTGGACGGCATTAAGGTCGAATTTGAAGCCCTACCCGCCGTCAGTAGCATCGACGGTGCCATTTCCGACGAATCTGCAATATTGCACGAAGCGGTCGGTACGAACGTGCTGCATGAGCGCGAGTTCACTTACGGAGACCCGAAAGCCCGTTTCCGGGAAGCTGAGCATAGTCTGTCGCTCACCATCGAATATCCACGCAACTCCTGTACGCCGATTGAATGCGGGGTGGTGATTGCCGAGCATCTTGCGGGCGATGCAGGATATGACGTCTGTTCGAACTTCATGGGGCCGTTTTCGATGCACGCGGTCATGTCGCTGGCGCTACAGGTGCCCGGCAATCGCCTGCGGCACCGCTCCGCACCCGATTCAGGCGGCAGTTTTGGCGTCAAGCAGGCGGTGTTTACATCGGTGGTGTTGATGTGTCTGGCTTCCCGCAAGGCAGGGGGCGCACCGGTAAAGTGGGTGGAGGACCGGCTTGAACACCTGAGCGCGGCAACGGCTGCCAATGGGCGCAAAGCCACGATCCAGGCTGCTTTTGACAGCGACGGCCGGATTCAGGCGCTTGATCTGGACCAGTTGGATGATGTTGGCGCATACCTGAGAGCACCCGAACCTGCCACCTTCTACCGCATGCATGGCATATTGACCGGAGCCTACCGTATTGCCGATCTGCAGGTGCGCAATCGCGTGGTGGTCACGAACAAGATGCCTTCAGGTTTGGTGCGCGGCTTCGGCGGCCCGCAGGTCTATTTTGCCCTAGAGCGCATGGTGCAACGCATCGCGCAGCATCTGAAGATGGATCCACTGGATGTCTATCGACGCAATTTTGTTCAGCCGGACCAATTCCCGTATCGGGCAGCAGCAGGCGCACTGCTTGACTCTGGTAATTATTCCAAAGCGATGGATGCGGCCATAGCCCAGGGCGGTCTTGAAGAACTGCTGCAAAGACGAGATCAGGCGCGTGCCCAGGGAAAATTGTATGGCATTGGCTATGCGGCGATCGTTGAGCCGTCTATTTCCAATATGGGTTACATCACCATCGCGCTGACACCGGAACAGCGGGCCAAAGCAGGCCCAAAGAACGGCGGCATCGCAGCGGCGACAGTCAACATTGATCTGCTGGGAAGCGTGACCGTCATCATCGC
This sequence comes from Pseudomonadota bacterium, assembly GCA_023423975.1. Taxonomy (GTDB): domain Bacteria; phylum Pseudomonadota; class Gammaproteobacteria; order Burkholderiales; family Burkholderiaceae_B; genus Advenella. The sequence continues at coordinate 137,008 of JAFAEO010000001.1, read as the reverse complement.
GTCTTCTCCTGCAGGGCAAGGCCATGTCACAGTGTGCGCGCAGGTGGTTGCAGACGTATTTGGTCTGCAACCCAAGGATATCAACGTTAACGTAGACTTTGATACGGATAAGGACGCCTGGTCAGTTGCTGCAGGTAACTACTCCAGCCGGTTTGCCGGTGCCGTCGCAGGAACGGTTCATCTGGCGGCAACGCGGCTGAAGGGGAAGATGGCCGACGTGGCTGCCCATCAACTTGGTTGCGAGGCCTGCGACATTGTTTTCGAAGGTGGTTTGGTGTTCTGCACGGGTCAGCAGGACAAGGCACTGCCGTTTGCGCGACTGGCCAGCAGCGCACACTGGGCGCCGGCTGAGTTGCCCGACGGGATGGCGCCAGGCATGCGGGTCACCGAGTTCTGGACGCCTGAGTCTTTGGGCGCACCCACGGAAGACGATCGGGTCAATACGTCGGCAGCCTACGGCTTTGCGTTTGATATATGCGCGCTGGAAATTGATCGAAAGACTGGACGCGTCACGATAGACCGATATGTGACCGCCCACGATGCGGGAAAACTACTGAACCCTGCCATGGCAGACGGGCAAATCCGGGGCGCGTTCGCCCAGGGATTGGGTGCCGCGTTGCTGGAGGAGTTCCGCTATGGCGACGATGGTGGGTTCCAGTCTGGTACGTTCGCAGATTACCTGGTGCCCACAAGCTATGAAGTGCCCGATCCTGTGATCGTTCACCTGGAGACGCCCAGCCCGTTCACGCCATTGGGGGCAAAGGGCCTGGGCGAAGGTAACAATATGAGTACCCCAGTGTGTATTGCCAATGCCGTGGCAGACGCACTGAGCCCGTTGGGCGGCCAACCGGATATCCGTCTGCCGCTGACGCCGAACCGGGTGCTCGATCTCATCGGTTTTGATGATCCGCCACCATCTGGAGGCGTTCAGGTTCAGAAGCAGGCCAGGAAAACCGGACGTGGACACGCGCTGTCTGCATCGGGAAGTACGCAAATCCCTGCGTCTCCCGACGATGTATTCGATGTACTGATGGACCCGCAAGCGCTTGCAAGGGTAATTCCGGGCTGCCGGGAACTGCAGCACATCGGCCAGAACCAGTATCGCGCCGACGTCACCATCAGCATCGGCATGATAAAGGCGCGCTATGAAGCCACCATTTCCCTTACCAATATTAATCGGCCACATTCACTGCATTTGCAGGGTACGGGTATTTCATCGCTTGGCGGCGCAGAAGGCGGCGGCGACATTGTGCTGCAGGCCAATGAACACGGCACCTTAATGAAATACCAGTATGAAGCCGAAGTGCAGGGCAAGGTTGCCGCTGTAGGCGGCCGTATGCTGGAAGGGGCCGCCCGCATGGTACTGGGTCAGTTGTTCGAGCAGCTTGGCCGCCAGGCATCGGGACAGAGTGCAGCCACAGACGTCGGCGGCGTCTGGCGCCGCGTGTTGCGCTTTCTGAGGATCAAGAAATGAAGCCACTGGCATTTGAATACAAGCGCGTTGACAAGGTTTCTCAGGCACTGCAATGGCTGCATGAAGCGGGAGAAAACGCCCGCATACTGGCTGGCGGTCAGTCGCTGGTCATTCTGCTGAACATGCGGCTGGCCCAGCCAGCTTATCTGCTGGATATTTCACGGTGTGAGGAATTGAATTTTCTCAGGCAGGAAAAAGACATGGTGTGTGTCGGCGCCAGTACCACACAGGCGCAATTGCAATACTGGCCTGATCTGGTGCAGGCCGTCCCTATGCTGGCAGAGGCGATACCGTTTATTTCTCACTATCAGATCCGCAACCGGGGAACCGTTGTGGGTTCGATCGCGCATGCGGATCCCAGTGCAGAGCTGCCGCTGTGTCTGGCGACGCTGGGTGGGCGGGTTGTTCTGCGCTCACGGAAAGGGTCTCGTGAACTGGATTCGGTGCAGTTTCAGCAAGGCATGCTGACCACCGCCAAGAAGGCCGATGAACTGGTGACCGAGGTACGCTTTCCGGTGGCCAAGGCCGGGCACGGCTATGCGTTCGATGAATTTGCGTTGCGCCGTGGCGACTTTGCCATTGTGGCATGTGCAGTGGATGCCGGCCCGGAAATGATACGACTGGGAATTGGCGGTGTTGCCGATATACCAGTGGTGGTGCAATGGGCGCGCACCGATCCGGCTTCGTACAAGGAACAGTTGAATGATCTGGCCTGGCAACTAAACGCACAGGACGACCAGCATGCCTCGGCGGTATACCGGCGTCATCTGGTGCGGGAGTTGGGATACAAGACGATCGAAACGGCGCTTTCCCGCTGCGCAAACAATAAGGACTAATCATGTCGGAACAACATACCAGACATCCCATCCAGGTGACGGTCAATGGAGTCGCCCGCAGTGGGCACGCTGAAAGCCGGATGCTGCTATCCGATTTCATTCGGCACGAACTGGGGGCAACAGGCACCCATGTGGGTTGCGAACATGGCGTATGCGGCGCGTGCACGGTGCAGATCGATGGGGTCGCCACGCGATCCTGCCTGTGCCTGGCTCGCCAGGTGGACGGTTGCGACCTGCGTACTGTCGAGGGCCTGGGCAACCAAGACGGCACGCTCGGCGTCTTGCAACTGGCATTCAAGAAACACCACGCGTTGCAATGCGGCTTTTGCACTGCCGGCATTCTTATGTCCTGTGTCGATTTTCTTCGGCGATTCACCAGTCCGACCGAAGAGCAGGTTCGCGACATGCTGTCTGGGCACCTGTGCCGATGCACCGGCTACACACCGATCGTAGAGGCCATCCTCGAGGTCGCCAACCAATTGAAAACTGAAAAAGCGGAGACTTCACATGCTTGATCTGGGAAGCACTTTCATTCAAAGTGTTGAACGTAACCCGAATGCGCCGGCTCTGGTGGCCGAGGGAAAGCGCCTGACCTATGCGCAATGGTTCGATATCATCAAAACTGTCGCGGGTGGCCTTGAAAAACAGGGACTTGGACACGGCGATCACCTGCTGGTCGTAATGCAGAATCGCTGGGAGACGGCAACGATCCATTGGGCCTGCCAACTGCTTGGCGTGATTGTCACTCCTCTTAACTGGCGGTCCAAGGCCGACGAGATCGATTACTGTATTGTCGACTCAACCGCCAAACTCATCATCTACGACGACTCCTGCATCGACGCGATGCGAGCGTCCGAGCGGGTCTCGGGCATCGGCGCGATTGCTGTAGGCGAGGGCGTGCCCGGCAGCCATCGGTTCGAAGACCTGCTGGCCGCCACGCCAATTGAGGGCGAGTCGCGCGCGAGCGCGGAGGATTTCTCGCTCATGCTCTATACGTCGGGCACCACCGGCAAGCCCAAGGGCGTGCCGCGCCGGCATCGGCAGGAGCGCGCAGCGGCCCTGGCTCACGTCGCACAGAACTTGTACGCCTGCGGGGAACGTACTCTGGGGGTGATGCCACTTTATCACACCATGGGCGTGCGCTCTTTATTGTCTATGGCCCTTATCGACGGGTGCTTTGTATGCATGCCCAAATTCGATGTCGGCCAGGCCTTGTCTCTTATTCAAACCGAGGGCGTGACGAATCTTTATCTTGTGCCCACGCTCTATCACGATATGTTGTCTCACCCGCAGTTCGCTGCGACCGATATCAGCCGGGTGCGCAAGTTGGGATTTGCCGGCGCGCCAATGTCCGAAGCGCTTTTGCGTCGGATCGACCAAGCGTTTTCTCCGGACCTGTTTGTGAATCACTATGGCAGTTCCGAGGTCTACACCATGGCGATCACCCAGAATGCACGGCTCAAGGCCGGCGCATGCGGGCGTGCCGCCATCAACTGCCGTTTGCGCGTGATCAGGCTTGGCAGTGTTAATCCGGATGAACGGGCGCAAGCCATGGAGGAAGGGCAGATTATTGCCCACCTGGATGGCGACGAGGCTTTCGAAGGCTACTGGAACCGTCAGGATGCCAACGAGAAATCGCTGGTCGGGCGCTGGTATTTCACTGGTGATATCGGGTATTACGATGCCGATGGCGACTTGTTCGTAAGCGGACGTGTGGATGACATGATTATCAGCGGCGGGGAAAATATCTCGCCAGTGGATATCGAGTCTGTGATATCGCTGCACCCTGCAGTCGATGAAGTCGCTGTGGCTGGCATCAAGGATGAACGATGGGGCCAACGCGTGGTCGCATTCGTCAAACGCCAAGGAAAAGTGGACGCCCATGAGCTTGATCAATATTGCCGGTCCACCGATCTGGCCAATTTCAAGCGCCCGCGCGAATATGTTTTTGTGGCGGCCCTGCCAAAATCACCTGTCGGAAAAATTCTGCGCCGCAAGCTGGTGTCCGGTGAGTATGAAACCGACGCCGATTGCGCGCCTGTCATCGATCTTGCTAATTGAACTTTAAATAAGGAATACCGAATGAGTCAAATCAAACACCCTGCGCATGACCTGCTGGAAAACCTGGATGGATTTCGCGTTGATATCGATCCGGCCGGAGAGCGTGCGGACATTGTCCTGAAGCGGCCACCATTTAATATCATCTCCATGCCACAGCGCGAGCAACTGCGTCTGGTTTTCGAAGCGCTGGACGCCAATGACGACGTACGCGTCATTGTTTTACGTTCAGAGGGCGAACATTTCTCCAGCGGCGGTGATATTCGTGGTTTTCTGGAGGCATCTCCTGAGCATGTGTCCAAACTGGCCTGGAACATTGCTTCACCTGAACGCTGCTCCAAACCGGTTATTGCCGCCAACCGAGGCTACTGCTTTGGCGTGGGTTTTGAAATTTCGCTGGCCTGCGATTTTCGTATCGTGACCACGACAACGGAGTATGCGCTGCCTGAGCAGAAATTGGGGCAAATTCCCGGTTCTGGCGGCTCGGCCCGTTTGCAAAAAATGGTCGGCATCGGCCGCACCAAGGACATCGTCATGCGATCCCGCCGGATTCCTGGCCAACAGGCCTATGACTGGGGGCTGGCGCTGGAGTGTGTAGAAGACGACCTGCTTGAAACGGCGACCGACAAGCTTGTTGCTGAACTGTTGAAGTTTTCACCGCTAGCCCAACGCACGGCCAAAAAATTACTGAATGACAGCGAGGACGCTTCGTTGACAGCCGCGATTGAACTGGAAGGTCATTGCTATAGCCGTTTGCGCAGTTCAGAGGATTTTCGCGAAGGAGTGGAGGCATTCCACGCCAAGCGCAAGGCCAATTTTACGGGTAAATAAAACATCGGGCGTACCCGCCGGCAACGTGCCGGCATGTTCGTTACAACAAAAGGCTCGCGGATGATCGACGCCTTACAGGAGACAAGTATGCATACAGGACAATCAGCGGTGGAGCAGCAAGATACCCACAAAGATCCGGCAGCGCCCGGATGGGTTGCGGGATTAAGGGGCTTGCCTGCCGCCCTGAATCTCAATTCGGTGAGTGCGGGTCTGGTTGCCGCCATTTTTGGTTGCTCCGGCCCGGCATTGATCGTGATTGGTGCCGCCCAGGCGGGGCAGTTAAGCAACGGGCAGACCGTTGCCTGGTTGCTGGCGATTTATTTGCTGGGCGGGATCATCAGCATTTTTATGGGAATGCGCTACCGTATGCCGATTACGGGGGCATACTCCATTCCTGGCGCTGCCATTATGGCCGCCGCTTTCGCGACATTCTCGTATCAGGAAGCAATTGGCGCTTTTATCATGGCCGGGGTGCTGGTGCTGATTCTTGGCGTCACGGGTGTCATAGGGCGCATTATGCGCTGGGTGCCCATGCCGATTGTAATGGCGATGATTGCCGGAGCAATGATACGTTTCGGTATTGGTGCAGTGGAAGCGGTGAGCGCTGCACCACTGATTGCCGGGCTGGCTGCTCTTGCCTTCTTTTTGACCGGACGACTGACACGTCGTGTACCTCCCGTGCTGGCCGCACTCGTTGTCGGGCTTATTGTTACCCTGGCCACAGGGGGACTGCAGACGGGCACAACGGATCTTGCGTTTGTCATGCCGCAGTTCACCGCGCCGGTCTTTACTCTGGGCGCATTCTTCGCAATTGCGGTGCCCCTGGCGGCTTTGGTGATTGGCGCCGAGAACGCCCAGTCCATCGGCGTACTTATGGCCGAGGGCTATAAACCGCCTATCAATACCATGACTGTCATCAGCGGTATCGGCGGCATCGTGGCTGGCATGATGGGTGGACACAACGCGAATATCGCCGGGCCAATGACTGCGATTTGTTCATCGGAACAAGCGGGAGAGGACAAAGACAAACGCTATGGCGCTACGGTTGTCAATGGTGTGTTATTCGGGGCTTTTGGGTTGGTGGCAGGCCTTGCTGTACCCTTCGTGATGGCGTTGCCCAAACCCCTGATTGGTGTGATCGCCGGCTTGGCTATGATCGGTGTATTGCTCAGCTCGCTGCAGGGTGCGTTCGGTCCAAGACTGGGTAATCAGATAGGCGCTTTTGTCGCATTTGTCGTAGGCATGAGTTCGCTCAACCTGCTGGGTATCAGCGCGCCATTCTGGGCCCTGGTGTTTGGTGTGATCGCCTCGCTGCTGGCAGATAAGCTGACAGTGGAAAAACGAAATGAGCCGGAGTCGCGTGCCGAAAGACTGCCGAAGGTGTCCGGCGAGCGTGGTGCGGCCTAGCCGGATATTCGCCAAATTGTTGATATAATTAACAAATATTGCGCGACAGGCTCGCTCGGCCTGTCGCCCCCCGCGCGGGCGGGTGTTCACATTTGGGTACCATGTCAACGGCGATTAAAATATTCCAAGGCGCCTTTGGCCGCGTATCTTTGCTCGATATGAGCAAACCGCTGGTCATTCATGCCCATCATCACTGCCACGCCCTGATTAAGGTTAGCGGGGTAGATAGTTCGTTTCTGGTCAAGGGCCGAAGTCAGCCGCTGACAAAAGACAGCGTCGTGCTCATCAATGCCTGGGAGCCTCATGCCTACGAGCATACGCCCAGCGGAGAAGGTCGGTGTATCCTGATGGCGCTGTATCTTGAAACGGCATGGCTCAGCACGGTGCTGCGCTCGCTTACAGTCAGTGGCCACCCGCAGTTTTTTCCCAAACCCTGTGCAGCACTGCCGGCTGGGGCTCGTCTGCTGGTCAATTCGCTGGCTGCCGAAATGCTGGTGTCTCAGGATATTGCATCTGACATTCTTGAGGGCAAGATTTTCGATCTGTTCATGGCCACGGCCGAGCGTCACTCATCGCTACGGGATTCTTCGTATTTATTTTCCAGCCTACGAGCCAATACGATGGACCCACGCATTCGACGTGCCGTGGCCCGAATGCGCGATAACCTGAACTATGGCGAGAACTTCACAGAATTGGCGGCTGAAAGCGGTTTGTCTCGTGCTCATTTTTTTGAACTGTTTCGTCGCAGCACCAACCTGACACCCGCCGTCTACGCCAATGCGCTAAGGGTGGAGTCGGCGATTGCCGAGCTTTGCAAGCCGGACATGCGTATTGGCGATATTTCCTACAACGTCGGCTTTTCAGCGCCGGGGCATTTCACCCGTTTTTTTCGTCAACATTTGGGTATTACACCGGGCGAATACCGCCGCGTTGTCGATTTGATGGATGATGGTATTGATTTGCTGTGAGCCGATTGTGGCGCAGATGTGGCGATCAGCTACGCGGCTTCAGCCGACAAGGCGGCTGCCGTTGTGGAAGCATTGAAGGCCAAGGGCGTGCGCGCCATTGCCATCCACAGTGACCAGGCAGACCTGAATGCCGCCCGGCCACTGATTGACGGCGTGATCGCTGCCTTCGGCAAGCTGGACATTCTTGTGAACAACGCAGCGATTGCAATCCAGGGCCAGTTGGTGGACGATCCCGCGCTTGACACAGAAACTGCAATCGGCAATGACAGGTCAATGTCATGGGCACAATTGCCAATGCTTGCGCGGCCGCACGCAGGCTGACCGACGGCGGACGCATCATCTTCATAGGCTCGCGGCTTGGCACCAGCGTACCCTTTGCCAGTGTGGCCGATTACGCCGGAACCAAGGCAGCGCTTGTCGGTTATGCGGAAGCCTTTCTCGCGATCTGGGACCGCGCAACATTACCGTGAATGTTGTCCAGCCTGGCATTATGCCAACTGACATGGCCGCCGAAGTGGTCGGTGAACTGCCCATGCGCGAAGCCATCCTGGGCCTGCATCTGATCCGGCGCATTGCGACTCTGGAGGAAGTGGCCGAGACAGTTTGCTTCCTGGCGGGACCTTCTGCGGGCTACATTACCGGCGAGGCATTGAGCGTCTCTGGCGGCGTCGGGATCTAATATTTAATATCTGATATCTGAATAAGCACGCGTGTTGTACAAAGTGTGTCTGTTATAACGCAGACAGACGACAAGACGCCGACAACAGCGATTGCCTGTGGTCGGCGTTTTGTTGCGTTTCACTTAGTTCTGCAGAAATTGCAGCAGATCCTGGTTAAAGCGTTCTTTATGTGTATCGGTCAGGCCGTGCGGTGCACCGGAATAGACGATAAGCTTGGCCCCTTTTATCTGCGCGGCCGATGCCTTGCCGGCGGTGTCTATCGGCACAATCTGGTCGTCATCTCCGTGAATGACCAAAGTAGGCACATCGAATTTTTTCAAGTCCTCACAGAAATCCGTGGCCGAGAAAGCCGCGATTGAGTCGTAGGTGTTCTTGTGTCCAGCCTGCATGCCCTGCGCCCACCAGCTATTGATCAGGCCTTGCGAGACCTTGGCGCCTTTACGGTTAAAACCGTAGAAGGGACCGGATGCCAGATCAAGATATAACTGCGAGCGGTTCTCCAGCGAGGCCTTGCGCAAGCCGTCGAAAACTTCCAGCGGCGCACCTTTTGGATTATCGGCTGTTTGCAGCATCAGCGGGGGCACTGCGCTCACTAGTACGGCCTTCTTGATGCGGCTGGTGCCATGGCGGCCAATATAGCGCGCTACTTCGCCGCCTCCCGTGGAAAAGCCCACTGCGGTTACGTCTTTCAGATCAAGGGCATTAATTACGGCGGCCAGGTCATCGGCGTAGTGGTTCATATCATTGCCGTCCCACGGCTGGCTGGAGCGGCCATGTCCACGCCGGTCATGGGCTATCACCCGGTAGCCCTTGTCGGCCAGAAAGAGCATTTGTGATTCCCAGCTGTCCGAACTAAGCGGCCAGCCATGGCTTAAGGTCACGACCGGTCCGTCTTTTGGCCCCCAGTCTTTGTAGTACAGGCGCACGCCCTCGGTCGTGGTGATGTAGTTGCCGTCTACAGTGGCATGGGTAGCCGTTTGTGTGGCGGCGGTGGGTTGTGCCGCATGAGCGGTAACACCCGTTTGCAGAGAAGCGGCCAGCAGGCCTGTGGCGATTGCGCGGGAAGTCTTGTTCATGGTCATACTCCTGAATTGAGTCAAATGAAAAAAGGTCAGATGCAAGAAGACGTGAGGCCGAATAAAAAGGACAACTGAAATAAAAGGCCAGACGAAATACAAAAGCGTGAAATTAGTTACCGAGCACCAGCGTCACGTCAATATTGCCGCGCGTCGCATTGGAATACGGGCAAACCACGTGAGCCTGGTCGACCAGCGCCTGCAGCGTGTCGTGGTCGATCCCGGGGGCGGCAATGGTCAGTTGTGCCTGGATGCCGAAGCCGGTGGGGATCTGGCCGATGCCTACCTGGCCAGTCACGGTTGTGTCTGCGGGCAGGGCAACCTTTTGTTTGGCGGCGACGAATTTGAGCGCACCCAGAAAGCAGGCCGAATAACCGGCGGCAAACAATTGTTCCGGATTGGTGCCGGGGCCGCCGGCGCCGCCCAGTTCGCGGGGGGTGGACAATTGCACGTCAAGCACCTTATCAGAGGAAGTGGCGCGGCCTTCCCGGCCTCCTGTGGCAGTTGCAGTGGCGGTGTACAGAACTTTTTCGATAGACATAATGATGATTCCTGTTAGGTGATTTGCTGGTTGGGGAAAGTGTTATCCCGTAAGACGTATTCTGCGCGCACTGACAGGACTGTTGGTAATGTAAAATCCTGAAAACTTGACCAGGAGTATTAAAATGGCTGACAGGCTTGCAGCGCTGATGGCGCATTTCCCTGTAACCGCGCAGGTGTTCAATACCAGCGCGCTGTGTGGCATTAATACGGTGCAAAGCGATGGCGCCAACGGACAGCTGCATTTGGTGCGCAGTGGTGCAGTCCAGGTGCAATACGGCAGCCAGGTGCTGCAGGTAGACCGCCCCAGCCTATTGCTGTTCCCAAGGCCGATGACCCATCACTTTGTGACCCACCCCGAACTGGGTGCGGACATGGTCTGCGCCAACCTGGCATTCGAAGGCGGCGCAGGCAATCCGATAGCCTCGGCGCTGCCCGACCTTGTCTGCCTGCCGCTGGCAGATGTTGATGGCGCCGAGCCGATATTGGCGCTGTTGTTCGAAGAAGCGTTCGAGCAGCGTTGCGGGCGCATCGCGCTAGTTGAGCGGCTGTTCGAGGTGGTGATGATCCAGGTATTGCGCCAGCTGATGGAAAGCGGTCAAATCCATGGCGGCCTGCTGTCCGGCCTGTCGCACGCCCGCCTGCGTAATGCGCTGGTAGCGATGCATGAGACGCCAGCGCAGGACTGGACCCTGGATGAATTGGCAACGGTTGCGGGCATGTCGCGCAGCGTCTTTGCCGCAACGTTTCGCGAGACGGTAGGTATCACGCCGGGCCAGTATCTTCAGGGCTGGCGCGTGCGGCTGGCGCAAAAGGCCCTGCGGCGCGGGCGCCCTTTGAAAATGATTGCTGCCGAAGTGGGCTACGGCAGCGAAGCGGCACTGTCTCGAGCGTTCAAGGCGCAGGCGGGGCAGTCACCGCGGCAGTGGAAGGCGGGGTATATGTAGTAGAGGCGAGCGATCGCCTATCACTCCCTGTTCATCGATGCAATTCGGGTCGCCACGAATGGCACTTGACCAACATCATATACAAGTTCTTTAGACTTCGTTACCCTGCGCAGATCTGAAAGGACTGTGATTCTTCAATCCTCTATGAAGAGATCAAATTCATTTTCCGAATATGTATATGCATTCGGTGTAATCAAATCGGGCTATAAATCTTTTATCCCCGGTTTTATTTTTGTATCGCTGATTTTCTATCTTGTCTCCATTTTGGGCGCAGTTGTTCCGTGGTTTTTGAAGCAGGCGACGAATGCTTTCACACTGGACCTGGCTAAAGCAAATACGTTCTATTTGTTTGTTGCTGCCTATGCTGTGTGCTGGACGCTGGCCGAGGTGCTTTCAAATATCAAGGGCGTATTTTCTGCCTGGATCCTGGCCGGTTGTGATGCGACGATAAACAAAGCCTTGCTGGTTCGTGTCATGAGCATGCCTTATTCAGAGCAGGCCCGGCTCAATGCTGGAAAATTGGCTTCGATCATCACCCGGGCGTCCGGCGCATTTACTTCCATTACCGTCTATATATTCTGGACGCTTTTTCCCGTACTCATTGAATTTCTTGTGGCACTGACGGCACTTGGGCAAAGCACTAACGCAGTATTCTTAGTAAGTTTTTTAATCTGCATCGTTCTACTGACTGCAATCTCGATTGCGATTGCAATACAAAGCCGGGACTTGCACTCATCTCTTTATAAGGTAATGACCGACAGGGATGGTTATATCGTTGAGCGATTGCACTTGCTATACGATATTCGGCTCAATAACGCATATATGAAGGAACGCTGTGTTACCGACCATCACATGAACCAGGTGGTTCGGGCTATCCGGAAATCCAATGTAAAAATGGGTTTGCGGCTAGGTCTGATGGCACTGGCTATTGGCGTGGCATTAGCTGTTTTTACAGCACTATCTGTTTTTGCTGATGACGGTCAGCGTACCACTGCCGGTGATTTCGTGATGATCGCCGGCTATGTAGGCATGCTCACGCTCCAGCTTCGGCTTCTTGCCGGCGCGTTAATTGACCTGGAAAAACAAAAGGTGGCGCTGGCTGACGGCATTGCCTATCTTGAAGAACCAATCCCACAGATTCAATCAGTACAGTCGCCGCGCTTTGCCAGTACTGATTATGTCTTTGAATTAAAGAATGTCGGCATCGAAAAAGGTGGGAAAAATATTATCCAGGATCTGAATTACCGGTTCCAGAGCAATAAATTCACTGTAATAAAAGGCGCATCCGGGCGCGGTAAAACAAGTCTGATGAATGCGATGCTGGGGCTGGAGCCTGTCGCCGCAGGCCAGATATTATTTAATGGCGTAGCTGTATCTACCGGCATAAGTGCCAGTATCATTGACCAAGTGTCTGTAGCGCCGCAATCGGCTCAAGTGATGAGCGGAACGTTAAGAGACAACGTGTGCTACGGGATTGAATATGAGCCTCCTGCTGATACCATCTTGATCGATATTTTGAGGATACTGAATTTTACAGAACAGGCTTCGACGCGATTGATTAACCTGGATATACGGCTGGACTCAAGGGGCGAGGGCTTAAGTGGCGGGGAACGCCAGCGGATTGCCATCGCCAGGGCGATTGCCAGACAAAAGAAAATAATGATCCTGGACGAACCAACTGCTGCCCTTGACCTGGACACTGCAAACAGAATTATCACATACTTGCGTAGCAGTATTCCGACGTTAATAGTGATCAGCCATGATGATGAGGTGCAGGCAATGGCAGATGAAATTTTAGCGCTGGATTAGTTTTGGCTCTAAGGCCTTTCATACGAGTAATAACATCGCTTACGATTACAGGGGCGTCTGCCCCGCGCGCACTGCTCCGTTTATAACGTTTTTATCACATCCGTATTTCCAAAAAACACAAAATCCGGTAGTATGCTCGCAGGCACCTAACAAAGCGCCTGGCATCACATGACATCACAGTTGTATTCCCAAATAATTCGAATATCGGAGATTTATATGAGCGGAAGCTATGACTTGAAGCGCAGTGGCGAGCAGTACATGTTCAATCTGAAGGCTGGAAATGGACAAATTATTTTGACCGGTGAGCGATATGCCGCCAAGGCAGGTGCACTGGATGGCATCGAATCGGTTCGCAAGAATTCTCCGATAGACGAAAGATATGAGCGAAAAACCGCCACGAATGGTTCTCCATTTTTTACATTAAAAAGTGCAAATGGCCAGGTAATCGGGCGTAGCGAAATGTATTCCAGCGCCACCGCCCGGGACAACGGAATTGAGTCGTGCAAAACGAACGGGCCGACTGGGACAACAAAAGACAATACTTGACGCGTTGACCGGGATTGCGAGGGGTCTGCGTCCCGGTTAAACCGTGGATTAGAAGTATGATTTATTAGATACCTGATCAGAGCATGAAATCAAAGTGCTGGATCGTGCCCTGAGTCCTGTTTCCTATGCCCCTGGGTCAGGTCCAGACCATCAACGTTGTATTCAAAAATCCACGAGTAACGCGCGATGATTTTTTCTTCGCTCCATTCTTCTGAAATGTAGCGTTCAGCGTAGTCGTCGTCTGCGAGCAGAGGGTTGTGAAAGCGCTGTGCATTTTCAGCAGATCCGGTCACGATTCGGTCGGTTCTTTGCTTGCGTAAGGACTGATAGGTATGCAGCTTCTGTTCCAGCGGCGCATCCAGCTCGTCCAGGCAGCGAGCCAGGACGTATCCATCTTCAATAGCCATGGCCGCCCCAGAAGCCAGCATCGGCAATGTCGGATGACAGGCATCGCCTACCAACGCCACGCGCTGCGATGTCCAGTTCGCCAGCGGGTCCCTTAGCATTAGCGCCCATTTGTATGGGCGATCCAGATTATTGATCATCGTGGCTATGTTTTCGTTCCAGCCTCTGAAGTCATTCAGGCATTCCTCTATGGTACCGATTTCGTTCCAGGATTCGACCTGCCAATCAGACCTTTCTACTATGCCGACGAAATTGATCAATTCGCCGCGTCGTAATGGGTAGTGAATGGCGTGTGCGCCCGGCCCGACCCAATTGGTGGGTACCGGCTGTCGGAGCGACTCGGGCAGCTTGCTTGCGGGAATCACACCCCGCCAGGCGATCAGGCCGGAAAACGTCGGGTCATCCGGCCCGGTAAGCTGGGACCGCACGCTGGAGTGCACCCCGTCGGCGCCCACGAGCAAATCGGCGGTAACGCGCCGGCCGTTCTCCAGTACGATTGTAATTTGAGATGAGTCTTCCTCGAATGAGGTTACTTTGGAGTCCAGACAAATGGCTTCGGGATCAAGTGATCTGACTTTCTCTACCAGCAGTCGGTGCAAGTCTGCCCGATGTACGGTGTAGTACGGAAAGCCGAAGTGGGCCACGGCGTCCTGACCCAGATCAAATAAAGGCCATTGCTTGCCGCTTTTCCACAGCCGGATCGCTTTGCCTGTGGGCACGCTGGCCACTGTTTCCAGTGCTTTGCCCAGTCCCAGATTGAACAGGACCCGATTCGCATTTGGGCTCAATTGCAACCCGGCGCCTACTTCTCCCAACTGCTTAGCCTGCTCAAGAACCAGGACCGTGTAGCCTTTTTTTATCAAGGATAAGGCCGCGACCAGGCCGCCAATGCCGGCGCCGGCAATGGCAATGTCATACTTTTTTGTTTTCATTTACTTCTCCTGCAATGACACGCCTGCCTCTTTTGCTACGCGTGTCCACATATCAAGGTCATGTTTGAGTGTGTTTTTGAAATCAGCGGGTGTGTCGCCAACCGTCGTGAGTCCCAATGTGCTGATTTGCTTTTGCACAGAGGCCGTATTAGATGCCTTGGCCAGTGCGCCAGAAAGTTTATTGACAATATCTGGCGGTGTTCCCTTTGGCGCGACCAGGCCGAACCAGGAGTAGGCAACCAGGGGCTTGCCGGTTACCTCCTTGAAAGTAGGAACCTCTGGCAGGTCCGGATGTCGCGCTTCGGATGCGATGCCATAGGCGATTACTTTGTCGGCTTTGATATATTGGGCGAGCAGCGGCACGGTATCAAAAAACAGGTCGATCTGTCCGGATAATAGATCGGTCAAGGCCGGGGCTCCGCCCTTATATGGCACATGCAATAGATCCAGCGAATATTCAGACTTGAACATCGCCGACGTCAAATGTCCGATCGAGCCATTGCCGGCGGAACCGATGGTCAACTGATGGCCTTTTGTTTCGCTTATCAGAGCCTGAAGATCGGCAGGACTGTCTTTTCCTTTTTTTCCGACAAGCAGCATCGGGCCGCGCACCGCCGTCCCGATTGCTTCGAAATCGTTCAACGGATCAAACTGGATATTTTTGTTAATGGCCGGGGCAACCACCATGCTGCTCGTGCCTCCCCATAAAAGGGTATATCCATCAGCCGGTTTGCGCGCAACCGATGTCGAACCCACAACGCCACCGGCGCCCGGTTCGTTGCGTATCACTATCGGTTGTCCCAACTCCCGGGACATGGCCTCTCCAAACAGCCTGGCCGTCATATCTGTCGGACCTCCGGGGGGGAAGGGCACAACTAATGTGACAGGCTTGTCGGGGTACGCTGCATTGGCGGCCTGGGCCGGAGCAGATATTACGCAAAACGCTGTAGATACCAAGAGCAATGCCGGACCAAATAAAGGACGATAGGGTTTCATGGGTTTGCCTCATCTAAGAATTATTCGACTATTTAATCAGTCACCCTTAAATTTGTAAAATTCATATATTCTTTCAAGATACAAATAAAATTTGTTAATTAATACAAGAAAATGCAGACATGAACATTTCCTTTAAACAGTTGAAAGGTTTTATTGCCGTGGCCAGGCATGAAAATTTCACAAGAGCGGCCGAAGAAGTTCATTTGACGCAGGCGGGCATTAGTGCGCTGGTTCGCGATCTGGAGGCGCAATTGGGATTTGACCTGTTCCTTCGTACGACCCGTAACGTTGTGCTAACGGACAAGGGCCGAGACTTTCTTGTGACCGCTCAAAATGTGAGCAGCGAAATGGAAAATGCCATTGGGCGATTAAATAGGGTGGATCGCAACCAGCGACAGCAGCTCACTATTGGGGTGACTCCGCTAGTGGCCAGTTATGTCATGCCAGATGTGATGCTTGCATTCAATGCGCTGCAATTTGGAACGAAACTTGAGGTACTGGAAATTGATCGAAGTGCAATGAGAGACAAGGTAGAGTCCGAAACCATTGATGCTGCCTTTGGCGCATTTTTTGAAGTGGGCTCGGGCATTCGACGCAAGCAGATTATGACCTCATCGCTATCGCTGGCTACGCCAGGACACGATGATCGCAGGGCGAGCGCGGTCAGTTGGACAAACTTACCCGAAGGAGCATACATTGGGCTACCCCCAGATAATCCGATACAGCAAAAGGTATTGCGAAAACTGCATGCCCATGGCGTCCGGTTGAACTGGTCTGCGACGTATAGCCATATTGAAACCGTGATTGGCATGGTGGAAAAAGGCCTGGGCTATGCACTGTTGCCCGGGTTCTCCTCTATAATCACCAAGCGCAAGTCTGTATCGCTGATCCCCATTGATCCTGTTGAACATACCGATTATTACTGCATCACGCTGGCAGGCAAAAAAACGTCGCGGGAACTTCTGGCGTTGCAGAAACTGTTCTCGGACGTGTTCAGGGGACATCATGCCTAGTATTGCCCCAGCTGGCGTGATCGACAACCTGGAGGGGAAAATACGATCTTTATCGGGTACACCTCTTCCTTGCATGACGTTGGAACAGTTGCGCGCCGCGATCAGTGTCGGTGACGTGCTAGGCATAACCCTGAAAGGGCAGGCTGCTGGATTCCTGGTTGAAATCGCCACCCGCAGTGGGCGGGATGCTTTTTTGGCAAAGGCGCGCAGTATAGAGCCGCGCCGATTTGGCAACCCAGCTTCCGCAATGATCGTGCTACGTGACTTGGGGGTTGTCGTAGCGCAGATCGACATCACCAATTGGGATTCTGACCAGAAGGACATGTCGCACAGTCGGCAAAATCGCGGCCAGGCCATGCGTGGAGCGCACGAAGCAGCCGCGTATAACCAGTGGATTGTTGCCGAGATCCAGGACGCGATTGATGAACCCCGGCCAAGTGTGCTGCATGATGACGTCCTGACTGGGAATGAAAGCCAGGATTGCTCACTCCAGGACTAGTTGTCCTGCCTGACCGGCACTCACATCACTCCACATCCAACGACACGATGCTGCCGCCTTCGGCCTGCAAGCGGGACAGATAGCTCGCGTGATCGACAACCTGGAAAGGGAAATACAACCCGGCCGGCGTGGGCGCTTTGCCATCCAGTCCGGTCAGTCGCTCCAGAATCATGCTAACGCCCAATGCAGTCAAGGGCGCCGCGCCGCCCGGGTGGAATACGCCATGGCGGGTGCGCAGCAGGTGGCCGTCGCGATCTTTGCCTGCCATTTCGATAATAATTTCTGTCGACTTAGGTTCGCCACGACGCCGTGATGAGCTAACACCCATGGCCAGATTAAATTGCACGTCCGGGGCACCCGTGGCGACTGCCAGGCCTGCAACATCAATAGACGAGAAACCGGTGCCTTCCACCTCGGTGCCATCAATCGCACGGAATTGCGCTTTGGCATCGTCGTTACTACGCCAAATATAGCTGCCGTCACGGCGGGTAAGGGCCGCTGGCATCATCCTGCCCAGTCGCTCAAAATCCTCGGCAACCGCCGGACCGCCTGCATCTTCTTCATCTACAAGCGCATTGATCGTGATCTGGTCCAGCCGGGCAAAAGGCTTGGCATACGTGAGCGCGGCGATGGTTGTGGCGCCAACCAGCCACTCATAGCCCAGGACAATTGCTGCCGTGCCGGGCGAGTGCATATAGGTTGCCACTTCCGGGGCGATTTCATACACGCCGGAAGAAATGCTCAGATGCGGTACTCCACGGCTTTGCGCGAAACGCAGGCTAGCCAGGCGGTGGTCGGCGTAGAAGACTGCAACAGCGCTGACACGACGGTCACCCAGACCAAGATCGTTGGCGCGCGCATCAATTGCCACGCCGTCGGCGTTGCCGATCTCGCTGGCCGCCTGGCGGCTTTTAACCAAATCGCGACCGCCGATCAGTAACGGAACATTGGGGTGGATGGCGCGCAGCGCGCGGGCAGTCTGGCGACCGATCGCGCCGGTGCCGCCCATTAGGAGAATAGCGTCTGAAATCATTGTCATATATCCTTGAAGAGGGTTAGAATCTACTAAAGGTAGGATAAACCTACGAAAAGTAGATTAACCTACTAAAGGTAGGTTGCGCAAGGAGAAATTTGACTGTGGTTACTCATTCCAATCAGAAAGCCCCGAAGACGCCAGTAAAGAGTCCTGCCAGGACGGCTACAGCAACGTCTTCAACAACGCCAGCGCGCCGGTTGCCCAAAGAAGCGCGGCGACAGCAGCTGCTTGCTACGGCCCTGTTGATCATTCGTGATGAAGGCGCAGATCGGCTCACACTGGGCAATCTGGCCATCCGTGCCGGTGTCTCCAAGCCCGTGGTGTACGAACATTTCGGCACGCGGTCGGGCCTGCTTATCGAGCTATACCGGTGGATAGACACCGAGAGGGTAAGCGCATTTCAGGCGGCCATGGCTGCCGAAACGCGGGGCCGGGAAGAGACTGTCCGCCTGCTGGCAACCACCTACATCCATTGCGCGACAGACATCACCGATGATTTTCATACCGTGGGCGCCGCGCTGGCAGGAAGCCAAGAGAAGGCGGCCGTGTTTCAGGAACTGCTCAACAACGTGATCATGATGTTCGTTGCAGTCCTGAAGCCTTTCGACACCTTGCCTGCGGGCGAGCTGGAAAAGCGGTGCATTGGTTTCGTGGGGGCGGGAGAGGCACTGTCGTCCGCGTTGGTGCGTGGGACGCTGGACGCGCGGGAGGCCGAGGCAGTCTTTGCGTCGTTGATTAGTGGTGGGATGACGGCGCGTTGATGCGTCTATCGGCACAATCTCCCGAATCGGAGGTAGAAGATAGGTTCCTCCATCTGGGCAGAAGATGTGTGCCTATGAGTCACCGTCAGCGGGTCGCGTGGGGTGATAACGTTCGAGGATATGACGATCAACGGGTGGATCTTCTTGAATAGCTTGTGAGACGGTCTGTATGATTTGCGCCCATATGCCGGGTTGGCGCAGAACGGGCATCTCTTTTGCCAATACATTGCTCAGTTGTCCACGGTTTTGTTCAATGGAGCGCAGCACGCGATCCACCTGGTGGTCGGGCATCTCGACAATTTCTTTGATCGCTTGACGGGCGCGTCCGTGGTTGCGGAGATATCGTGATTGCTCGCGCATTTGTTCTGTCAGCGTGCGTTTGACGATGTCGGACAGAAAGACCACGTGCGGACTCAAGTTGGGATAACGCCACATAGGCCTGCTCTGCTCGGCGCCGCTGAACTCAAAGTTGGATACTACCCCGTCCGGATAAGTGGTCTGCTTAGGCGTGAATGTTATATATTCCCGTACCTCTTGCATCAAAGGTCGGGACACTTCATCGAGTACTCGGTCATAGTTGCGTCGTTCCCCTGTGTCGTCGGTGATTACGGCCGATACCGGCAGAATGACTGGTTCGGGAACAGCGCCATCTCGTCGCAGTATGTCGTTGATCAGAAAGCGGTGTACTCGGCCGTTGCCGTCGGCCAGCGGGTGAATATAGACAAAGCCGAAAGCTGTGACCGCACTACGCATGACAGGCGATTGACCTTGCGTGCGCTCAAGAAAGATACGCAGGCCGTCCAGCATGGCCGTGACATCATCCACTGGTGGCGCTACATAATGCACTATTTCCTGATAGTGCATTGTTTCTCCTACGAAAACCGGTGACTGGCGCAGTCCAAAATGAGTGAGAGTGGTGAGCTTGCCGAGTATCTCTCCTTGCAAATTGGCCAGCGCGGCATCGGATAAGGGGCATTCCCCCTGGCCCGTCCGTCTTGCCATTACGTCGGCGAACCGTTCGATACGGCTAGCATGATCTGCTTCACCCTCGATGGTGAAACTGGCCTTGCTTTCGCGCAGCGTCATCCATACAGCGGCGCGTCGTAGCAGATCTTCTCCGAATTCGGTGGTCAGATTTCGGAATAGCTGTGGCACATTCAGAGTGATGGCGTGATTTACCGTATCGGTCTTAACAACCATCGGACAAAAATGCCGCGTGCCAGGAAGATTGTTGTTAATGCGCCAACGCGGTACCTTAACCAGATGGTCGGCTGACGCCGCCACCAGTTTGACATCGTCGATGGCATTGACATAATTGCCGCCGATGCGCTTGGGCACCTCTAACATATCTTCGGTCAACCACTCATACAGAAATGCCGCTCGACGAGCGTATTGCCCGGTGGGTTCTGCATCTACCCAGGCCTGAACAAAGGCTGCCCCCGTCTTGGCAAACAGGCGGGACAGAAATTCTAAATGTGGTACTTCGTGGCGTAGATGAAATTGAAGATGAGCTGCCGGCTCGTTTGATGGCCGCATGTTCTCCTGGTATGTTTCGAGTCTGTCGCCGTCACTGATTTGCGTGGCCCTGCGACCGCCGATCTGACTTTGTACAGGAAACCGACCGCTCGGGAAAATTTGGTATGTCTGGGCGAGCCACGTTGCTCCGATAGAATTGTCAGGAAAGTCACTCATGGAATGTTCCGGGCTGTGTTATGTATATAAACGTTGAACGTGTGCAACTAATGTACAAATTCAATTATGTCTGCATAAAATTGATTATACATGACCTATTTTTTATAAATTTAATTATTATGTGCTTTAGTAACGTAGGCTATAACGCCAGAATTGCATAAAAATATTTATTTTTGCATAAAAATAATTATATATATTAAAGTTTGATTAAATTTGATTATTTGGCGGATGCTTAGAGTTAGTTTGCCATACTGCTCCAAGGACAGCGGTTAAATCAAATTTCAGTTTCTGTTTGAACCATAATGCAGATGATTGCTGTCCTTGCCGATGTAAACCGTGGTGCTCATTCAATTTTTGTTCGAGGGAATAATATGTCTTTAGATTCAGCAGATCGCCGATTGCGTTTTTTTGTTTCTATTGCAGATTTAGGTTCCCTGTCAACGGCAGCAACGGTCCTGGATCAAACCCAATCGGGGCTGAGTAAACAACTGGCGCTGCTCGAAGCCCATGTGGATCAGCGCTTGTTCTTGCGGACAGGGCGGGGATTAAAGCTTACCGAAGCCGGAGAAATCCTGTATGCGGCAGTCAAGCCGGCTTTTATGGAAATAGACCGGGCAATGGATCAGGTGCGCAAGCAAGGCATTACCCAGGGCACGGTGCGGCTGGCGGCCGTGCATACACTGAGCTATTACTTCACGGCAGATTGCGTCGCCACGTTCGTTAGCAATCGACCGCATGTCAATCTTTCACTGATGGGCAGAAGCTCGCCAGAAGTGGTGACACTGGTTGAACATGGGAATGCAGAGCTGGGGCTGGTCTATGATTCGGCCGTCGATTCTGATGTGCTCGATTCCACAGCGCTGTTTGAGGAAGACATGGCGCTGATCGTAAGACAGGACAGCGCGTTGAGCGGTCCTCAGGATCTGACTAAAGCATCACTCCAACTGGTTGGGTTCCCGCCGCACTACGCCTTGCGCAAGATGATACATAGCGGCGGGCTGCAGCCGCATTTTGTGACAGAAGCTGAAACGGTAGATGCCATGTTGAAACTCGTTTCTTCAGGGGTTGGCGATTGCATTCTGCCCTCCAGGATCCCGACAAAAGTACTGGCTGATTATGGTTTGAGGAAGGTGAAAATAGAGCTCCCCTTGTTGCGGCGAAGAATGGTGTTGGTCAAGCATCGGGACAAACCGCTTAGCGCCCTGGCCATCGCGCTGGAGCAATGCATCATACAGCTGGCGCAATCCATGAGCGTACAAACGGAATAGCTGCTATGAATTTTGCTTTATAGCTATATTTGATGTGGATCAATAGAATCTGTCATAGAACCTAGAGCGTTCATCGATAAACAGATTATATGGAGGCCACAGCATGAATGCGCCATTAAGAGAAAAATCCTACTTCGACAAACGTGCGACGCAGGAGATGTCAAAGCATCTGCAAATTGTAGAGCGGGACACAAAAGAGACAATGGCTTACGCCTGTCGAATCCTGGCCATGACCGAGCAGGAAGCGGGCCTGGCAGGGCAGATCAGCGTCAGGTCCGAGCGCCCGGGCGCTTATTGGACTCTGCGTTTTGGTCTGGGGTTTGATGAAGCGAAACCTGAAGACTTCATCGAGGTTGATCGCGATCTGAATACATTGACCGGGGAAGGGATGGCCAACCCGGCGACGCGCTTTCATCTTTGGGTCTATGACGCCCGGCCTGATGTCAATTGTATTATTCATACCCATTCACCCTGGGCGTCGGCCCTGGCTGCCGCGCGCCAGCCATTGGTGATCTCCCAAATGGATATGACCCCCTTGCATAACGATTGCGCATTTCTGGGGGAATGGCCCGGTGTACCAATTGCTGATGACGAAGGCGTGATTATTTCGCAGGCGCTGGGAGAAAAAAAGGCAATTATCCTGGCCCATCATGGGTATTTGACCGCAGGTACCTCCTGTGAAGAGGCGACGTATCTGTCGGTTTATCTTGAACGCGCGGCCCGTATGCAGATTCGTGCGCAGGCATTTGGCAAGCTGACCCCCGTGGACGACACGCTTGCCGCCGAAGCCCACGATTATCTGCTCAAGACTTCAATCGTCAAGGCAACCTTCAATTACTGGTGCAGGCAGACGCATGGTATTGCTGCGCTGGATCTGAAGTAGTTTTCCGACACGTTAAATAGACAATAAAGATCATTATTATTAAAAGGAACCGGGATGGCGAATAACACGACATCCGGGTCTGCCCGTTCACGCTCGCAATATGTGACGGCAGGCCTGGCAAGCATGATGGGGACAACCATTGAGTGGTACGACTTTTTCTTATACGGAACAGCCGCAGCACTGGTTTTCAACACGATATTTTTTCCTTCTTTCGACCCGCTGACAGGAACGCTGGCGGCGTTTGCGACCTATTCGGTGGGATTTTTTGCCCGACCGCTGGGAGGCATCATCTTCGGCCATTTCGGCGATAAGGTTGGTCGAAAGTCCATGCTGCTGATTACCTTGTTCATGATGGGCATTCCAACCATCCTGATCGGGCTCATTCCTTCGTATGAGTCTATCGGTTACTGGGGTGCGGTCTTGCTGGTGCTTATGCGATTCATACAGGGCATCGCAGTGGGCGGTGAATGGGGAGGCGCCGTATTGATGGCTGTGGAACATGCCCCTGAAGGCAAAAAAGGCTTCTTTGGCAGCCTGCCTCAAGCGGGGGTTGCGCCGGGCTTGATTCTGTCTTCTCTGGCCATGGGCGCCGTTGCGGCCTTGCCCAACGAGGACATGCTGGCCTGGGGTTGGAGAATTCCGTTCCTGGCAAGCGTTTTACTGTTGCTGGTTGGCTGGTTCATCCGCGTCAAGGTTGCCGAATCGCCGGATTTCGAACGCATGCAAAAGAAAGGCGAGAAGGTTGAGATGCCGGCCATGATCGTGCTCAAGAAATACCCGAAAGAAGTGCTTGTGGTCGTGGGCGGCAGACTCGCCGAAGTGACCTGGTTCTATACCGTGGTCACCTTTGCCCTGGCCTATGCTACCAATACGCTTGGCATTGACCGGATGGTGATGCTGGACGCCACTATCTGGGGGGCATTGGTCGCACTGTTTACCATGCCGCTGTTTGGCATTCTTGGCGATCGCCTGAGTTTTAAATGGGTATTCATGGCGGGTTCCGTCGGTATATTGCTGTTTGCGCCCGTGTTCTTCTCTATGCTCGCCAGCCAGAGCGTCGCCTCAATCAATATGGCAATGATCATTGCCATCGGCTTAGTCTACGCCTGCCTGTATGGTCCGGAGGGGAGCCTTTTCTCTGCTCAGTTTCCACCTGCAGTCAGATACAGCGGCATATCGATTGCGGTGCAAGTGTCTGGCGCCATCGGCGGTGGCCTGGCTCCACTGATCGCAACCTCACTGCTAGCCTATGGTGACGGCGACCCCCGTTATATCGTTTGGTACTTGAGCGGCTTGGGTGTCATTGCTATTATCAGCTCATTCTTCATGCACGGCCCCGCTAAGTTTGCAGCGATCACTGAAATGAAAGAGGCGCGGTCATGACTGACAAAACCATAGACTTTTACTTTTGGCTGAACTCTGACTGGACCTATTTGGGTGCTGATCGCCTGCAAGGTATTGCGGACAAATACAACGTGACGATCAACTACAAACCGGTGGATCTTCCTGATGTCTACGCCAGGACGGGTGGGATGCTACTGCATCAGCGCTCGCCTGAACGCCAGGCCTATCGTGTCGCCGAATTGAAGCGGTGGTGCAGAAAACTGGGCATTCACATTAATCCACAGCCCAGGTATATGTGTCCTAATGCAGATCTGGCGTCTTGCATGGTGATTGCAGCAAGCCAGGACGGAATCGATATCACTGCGTTGTACAAAGCCATCCTTCGAGCTGAATGGTGCGAAGATCAGGATATTTCATCCGACATAACCCTGATCGATATCGCGGACAAAGAGGGCCTGGATGGCCAGGCGCTGGTGAACCATGCGCGAACGCCGCAGATCCTGTCGCTTCACCGGCAATATACCGACGAAGCTGTAGGCTGCGGGGTATTCGGTTCTCCTTCGTATGTCTTTCAGGATGAACTGTTTTGGGGGCAGGACAGGTTGGATATGCTGGAAGAGGCGATTAAAAGGGAGGGTTGAGTTCTTCGCCGGTGGCAACATTGCGAGGGATTGTCGTTGGTGGGACGATGATGTTTGTGCGCTCGTTGGTGGTTTATCGAAACCGCATCATGTTTGCGGACGATAAAGAAGAGTACATCGTTGAAATCATTGAAAATAAAGTGTGCTCTTAGTGAAGGCCATAATAATGCCCTGGGCCTAGCGTAGCGCTTGCCCCAGGCCGATCAGATTGCCCTCGCTATCCTTGAACCATGCGGCTAACTCCCCCTTTCCGCCTTTGCTCGCATAGTTTCCTGCGATCTTTGCGATCCCGTTAACCGTTTTCAATTCAGGTGAGTCATACGTTTCAAAGACGACCCCGCGCTTTCGCAGCGCGGCGACTGCTGCTCGAAGGTCGGTTACTTCCAGTCCCATCTGAGTATGTGTGCCAGATGAAGCGCCATTGGAGGCGAACAGCCCGAAAGCATTGTTTGCGCAAAAGTATAGATATCCGCCTGGGCGCGCCTCGTCGGGCTCCAGGCCAAGTTTTTCAGAGTAGAACCGTCGCGCCCGTTCCAGATCTTGTGCAGGCAGCCGGGCTGCAACGCTGCTGTACTCGAATTCGTCGACATTGGTTTGCATGCTGATTACTCCCGTAGTGACTTTGAATTTGCTATATGGACTGCTCCCCGGCAGACGCCGGCAGCGTGTTGTCGCGAAAGGCCGCCAGTCGCGGATCAATTGCTGCAATCGGTGCGACCGCCAGGGACGATAATCCGAGCCACGAAGCCAGCAGCCTGAGCTCTTCTATCAGCCGTTCTATCGCGTGCGGTGGCGCATCGGGCTCGACATGCGCGCGCTGCACGATGAGCGCACCAGACTGGCGCTCCGCCTTCAGATCTACCCGCGCCACGATCGCGCCATCCAGCAGGAAAGGCAGCACGTAATAGCCGTGCTCGCGCTTGTGCGCTGGCGTGTAGATTTCCAGCCGATAGTAAAAGTTGAACAGCCGCTCTGTGCGGGCGCGATGCCAGATCAGCGGATCAAAGGGTGAGAGCAACGCTGCGCCTTCGATCTTGCGCCCGGCTCGCGCGTCCTTGTGCAGATAGGCTTGCTGTCGCCAGCCACGAACGCGCACGGGGATGATGGTGCCTTCCTCTACCAGTTGCGCCAGCGGCCGTCGTACGTCCGCAGCGGGAATGCGGTAATAATCGCGCAGGTCCTCTTCGGTAGCTATGCCAAGGGCCTTGGCCGAGCGGGCGAGCAGGGCGCGCTGTGCATCCACGGCATTTGGCGTGGGGTGTTCAAGCACGGCACGAGGCAAGACGCGTTCAGGCAAATCATAGACGCGCTCGAAACTGCCGCGGCGATGCGTTGAGGCGATCTGGCCCGACCAGAACAGCCATTCGATGGCGTGCTTTACTTCGCTCCACGCCCACATCTGCTTGGCGGCGCCCTTGGCTGGTTTGCCGGCGGCGGGCGACAGATCGGAAGCCGCCAGGGGGCCTTCTGTGCCGATACGACGCAGGATGGCATCTGCTTCGGCTCGTCTTTCTTTGGCGTACGCCTGCAGCGGTGTCCAGACGCCCTCGCCACGAAGCGCGCGGTCCATGCGCCAGCGCAATAAAGGCTGGCAATCCATGGGCAGCAGCGAGGCCGCATGTCCCCAATATTCGAAGAACCGTTTGGACTTGGCGATGGTATCGGTGTCTAAAAGCGCGCGGTCGTAGGCACCCAGACGGGAGAAGAGCGGCAGGTAATGGGCACGCACAAGGACGTTCACACTGTCGATCTGCAGCACGCCCAGCTGTCCGATGGACCTGCGCAGGTGCGCGGTGCTGATGTTGCCATCGCGGCTCAGGCCATTGAATCCCTGTGCGGTGAGTGCGATACGGCGAGCCTGGGCAGGGGAGATTTCCGACTTCGTTAATCTTGACATTAGTACAACGCCTTATTACTTGGCTGGAGGACGCAGGACGTGCTCAGACGCGCTGCTATTTTTCCATTATAGATATGGAATAAAAGAGCGCCTTACTGATGCGCAGGGGTAGACGAAAATAATCGGTGCGCTCGTGTCCAGAAACAGCGCTTTTGAGCAAAGTTAATTGTCGGGCCTGGGCAGAGTGATAGAATAGCGCGCCGATTTGATCCGGATGAAATTAACATCAACATTAATCTCAACAAAACATGAAAAAACTTGACTATTTTGAACAGAAAATTATGCTCGCCGGCAGACTTGCGCTGGTCTTGCTGGGAGTGATCTTCTTAGTGTTTGCCATCTGGTGGGTTGTTCTGAGCGTGCCCAACGGCTGGCGTCTTTATCTGGCCGACAATACCGAGAGCCGCGTACAAAAGGTAGCAGGCTACAAGCCCGATGCGAAGGCTTTTGAGGAGGCCGTTCGCAGTTCGCAAGCGAGAGCCAGCGGCGAGGACGAAGACGCCCGCAAGCTGCGCGAGGCCATGAAGACACCGGAAATTGCCGCGCATTACGATAGCATCATCCGTCAGATCCGCGCCTTTGTAGATAGCAAGCCGGCAGAGCGCACACAGATTGAAGCCGCGGCGCTAAAGAACGGGACTCTTCCACTGGCCCCGGATCGGTTCGAAACTATTGACAAGTACGACACCCTTTGCAACGCCGAAGCAGTAGAAGTTGATGCAGCAGCGACCAGCGAGGAAGAACTTGCACATTGCAACAAGCACACGGTGCGCGGAGCAATCGTGGAAAACCTCAACTCTGTCCTGTTCTGGGCCCACAATGACGAAGAAAAGCTCGCCTTGCACAAAAGCTTCATCGCTGGCCTGGACCAAAGTATTAGTGGCTATCTGGATGGCAAGACACCACGCGACTCTCTTTTTGCCCTGCCTGCCATGCAGATCAACTCTACTTTGATTTCATCGTATACAACGCAGTTCTCTGAAAAACTCAGCAAGTCTCGCTCCGATGACAGCATAGGCCGCGAAATGGACAAACTTGCTAAAGGCGTCACGCCACTGACTGTGCTGGCCAATCCGTTTGTGATCGGCGTGCTGGTGTTTCTGGTGGTGTTTGTTAACCTGATGATGATGCTGGCTGTGATGCGCATTGGGCGTAGGCTGGATCATGAAGACGGCACGAAGTCTTAAATCAGGCTTGATAGCAGAATAATAATCCGCGCCATTTTTTTAGGTGGCGCGGATTTTTTTGGAAAGACGGTACAGCACTGATCGGCGCAGAGTTTGTGCCGTCTGCCTGTGCCGCAAAGGCTTGCTATAGCAACCGGGTTTGGTAGACTGTAAGCAGGCACCGAAACCCCTTTCATGAAACAATGGGCATTGCATGTCCGGCCCCGAAACGAGCTCCGCTCCGAGATTCAATTATTCTGATTGCAGACAATGGCATTAAATACTCAGTTCCTACAACACTTGGTCTTCCGTCGCGAAACAGTAGAGTCGCATAATGAGTATCCGTATAATTTGCCCGCTGTTAAATCGCTTAACCGTTTAGTGTTCCACCCCAAAATTACTTATTTTGTCGGAGAAAATGGATCTGGTAAGTCGACCCTTCTGGAAGCCATCGCGATCGCAAATGGATTTAATCCTGAGGGCGGCACAAAAAACTTTAACTTCAATACAAGAAAATCACACAGTTCCTTGGCGGACCATATCCGTATTGCAAAAGGGCTTCCTCCAAGAACTGGGTTCTTTTTACGTGCAGAGAGTTTTTTTAATGTGGCTACGGAGATAGAGAATCTGAATGTGGGGGAGTATTACGGGGGGAAGTCATTACATGAACAATCGCACGGCGAATCATTCATGACCTTATTGACTGAAAGATTTGGGGCAAAAGGACTGTATATTCTGGATGAGCCTGAATCTGCGCTATCTCCACAACGCCAATTGGCCGCTCTGTTCCGTATTCATGATTTGATTCAACAAGGGTCGCAGTTTTTAATCGCAACTCACTCTCCTATTTTGTTGGCCTATCCAGATTCAACAATTTACCAATTCTCGGCAGAAGGCATCGACAAGGTTTCTTATCAAGACACTGAAACCTTTCAGATAATGAAAGCATTTATAAATAATCCCGAGAAAATGCTTCAAGTAATGGATGAAGAGTAGTTTGGGAAGATTTGGCGTAGCGATGCGTCGCGTGTACTGCGCAGGACTGGCGAGTGGAGCGATCTAGAGTTTTGGTTGCGCTGTCGAGTGTTCAAGTTGAAAAATGCGGTTTTGGTGCAAAGTTCCTGCGCCGCCCCAGCAGAGTGATAGAATAGCGCGCCACTCATATCAGGCTGAAACTACTTCAACACTCAATATCAACAAAAACATGAAAAAACTTGACTATCTTGAACAAAAAATAATGGCCGCTGGCCGGCTTGCCTTGGTCTTGCTGGGGGTGATCTTCCTGGCGTTTGCCATCTGGTGGGTTGTCTTGAGTGTGCCCAACGGCTGGCGGCTGTATCTGGCCGACAATGACCAGACCAGCGTACAGAAAGCTGCAGGCTTTAAGCCTGATGCAAAGGCTTTTGAGGATGCGGTTCGCAGCACACAGGCCAGCGCGACCGGCGAGGACGAAGACACGATCAAACTGCACGAAGCAATGAAAACGCAGGACGTCGCTGCGCATTACGATAACATCATCCGCCAGATCCGCGCCTTTGCCGATAGCAAGCCCGAAGAGCGCGCACGTATTGAAGCCGCCGCGCTAGAGAACGGCACGGTGCCGCTGGCTCCGGTCGAGTTTGAGGCCGTTGACAAGTACACCACCCTTTGTGGCCCCGAGTCTGAAGCAACGGCTGCCGCCGTTGAAGCTGCAGCCGCCGCCGTTGCAGCCGACGCCGCAGCGACGGTTGACGCGCAAGCGCAAGCCGCGGATGAAGAAGCGCAGACTGAGGTGGACGTGCTGCCGCATTGCGGCAAGTCAACTGTACGCGGCACAATCGTGGAGAACCTCAATACCGTTCTGTACACTGCGGACAGCGACGAAGACAAGCTCGCCCTGCACAAAGCCTTTATCGCAGGTCTGGACCAAAGTGTGAGCGGCTATCTGGATGGCAAGACGCCGCGTGATTCCCTGTTTGTGCTGCCTGCCGTGCAGATCAGCACCACATTGATTTCGTCTTTCTCAACGCAATTTTCGGAAAAACTCAATGCCTCGGACGCCGATGACCGCCTGGGCAACGAAATGGAAAAACTCATTAAAGGCGTCACACCGCTGACTGTGCTGGCTAATCCGTTTGTGATCGGCGTGCTGGTGTTCCTGGTGGTGTTTGTCAACCTGATGATGATGCTGGCTGTGATGCGCATTGGGCGTCGGCTGGATCAGGAGCCAGATAGCAAGTCTTAAGCCAGTATCCGGGAACGGTAGAGCCGTTCCCAATTTGTGATTTGCTGATAACACCCCGAAGATCTCACAGGTATGATCTTTGGGGTGTTTTTCGTTATGACAAACGAAATGGCCGCACCTGCCTGCTCGCAAGCTTTCAGTCTTGCTGCCGAATCAATAAAATGGATCAGAAAGCCAAAGGGATTAAACGTTCAGCTGATCAAGCCCATCGGTTGAGTGCCGCCGATCAGCCTCCACACGGAGTGCGTTTCCCCTCACGTTCGAGCCATGAGCAAAACAGCATCACGACGTCGTCGGCAGACCGTTCGTCCGGAACATAAGCGCAATAACTGCGTGATGGCAGGCGCGGTTCGTTAAACGGAGTAACCAGCCGGCCGGCAGCAAGGTCGTCTGATACCAGCGAAGTTGGTCCCATGGCGATGCCCATGCCGTCGATGGCTGCCTGCAACGTCAGGTAAAAATGGTCGAAGGTCAGGGTGCCCGCCGGGGACAGGCCGTAAACCTGCGCCTTTGCCAGCCAGTCCGGCCACACGCGCGGCAGGCTCGTGGTGTGCAGCAACGTATGTTGTTGCAAGTCTTGCGGTTCGGTCAGCGGCAGGCGCGCCAAGAGCGCCGGACTGCAAACCGGCAGCCGCTCCTCTGACAGGAACGGTCTCATCCAATAGCCATAGAACGTGTCCGGGCCGCCCCGGATGATGATGTCATAAGTCTCCTTGATGCTTTCCACCGGCTCGTTCGAGGTCTCTATCCGCACGTCTATATTGGCGTGTTCACTACGGAATTGCTCCAGCCGTGGCACCAGCCAGCGCAAGGTGAACGTTGCCGATGCATTCACGGACAGTGTCCGGGAGACGGTTGCGGGCACACCATAGTTGGCTGTGGCCTGCGCCAACTGTTCGAACAAGGGGCCGATTTGCGCCAGATAGGCTCTGGCGTCTGCCGTAAGCACCACGCGCCGGTTATGTCGCTCAAACAATGGCGCGCCCAGCCATGCTTCAAGCAGGCGCACCTGCTGGCTTATCGCGCCATTGGTAACGTGCAGTTGCGCAGCCGCTTCCTTAAAGCTGCCCAGTCGGCCGGCAGCCTCGAAGGCTCGCAACGCGTTCAGTGGTGGGAGTCTTTGTTTCATTCGAAATAGTTTATCTAATACGAAGTGTCAATTTATCTGGTTTGTTGCCCGGACACAAGATAGATATACTTCTTACTACACTTTTTTTTCGGGCTCGGCATGCTCAGCTATGCTTATATTGGTGGTTTCGTCCTGCTTGCAGCGCTGCTTCATGCGAGCTGGAACGCGCTTTTGCATGGCAACGGCGATCGCCTGCTGTCCATGACGTGGATGAGCGTGGCCATCGCGGCAGTCTCTACGGTCGTGATATTGTTCGTTCCATTGCCGGCGCGTGCTGCCTGGCCGTACATCATCACCTCGGGACTGATACACATTGTCTACAACGTAAGCCTTGTGCGGTCGTACCGTCGCAGCGACCTGGCGCAAGCGTATCCGATTGCACGCGGTTCCTCGCCGCTGTTCGTCACACTGGGCGCGGCGCTCTTCGCCGATGAGGCCATCGGGCCTTTGCACGCCTTGGGCGTCGTGATGATTTCGGGTGGCATTATGGCGATCGCGCTGCAGGGGCGCCAGGTGTCGCGCAAGGGCGTACTGGCTGCGCTGATGACGGGTGTGATCATCGCGTTCTATACTGTGATCGACGGCATTGGCGTGCGCTTGTCGGGCGGGCAGGCGCTTTCGTACACTGCGTGGATGTTCCTGTTTTATTGGCTGATGCCGGTTTTGTTCGTCGCCAGGCGCGGGCTCGCAGCGCTGTTGACGCCGGTACGCACGGCGCCAAGGACAACTGGCATATCGCTCATCGGCGGCCTGGTCTCGCTTGCGGCATACGGCATCGTGATCTGGGCGTTGCAGTCGGGCGCGATAGGTGCAGTCTCTGCATTACGCGAAACCAGCGTAGTGTTTGCCGTGCTTATCGGACGACTGTTTCTGCAGGAAACCGTGAGTGCAAAACGCTGGCTCGCATGCCTGACCGTCGTGGGCGGGGCGGTTTGCCTGGGACTTTGACATTAACTGAAAGGATGGCTTCATGCTTAAGAAAATAGCAACCACGCAGCTTGAGATCGCCTACCACGAACAGGGCAACGCCGATGGGTGGCCTGTTGTTCTGCTGCACGGCTTTCCCTACGACATTCATGCCTATGACGAGGTCACACCGCAACTGGAATCGCGGGGAGCGCGCGTCATCACGCCGTTTCTTCGGGGATACGGGCCTACCCGATTTGTTGATGAGACCATACGTCGCTCGGGACAGCAGGCCGCGCTGGGGGCAGACTTGCTGGCATTGCTGGATGCACTGAAGATCGAACAAGCCGTAGTCGGAGGATATGACTGGGGCGGCCGGGCCGCCTGCATCGTGGCCGCGTTGTATCCTTCAAGGGTGCGTGGTCTGGTCTCCGTGAACGGCTACAACATACAGGATATTGCCGCAGCCGTGCAGCCGGCCAGTCCGGAAAAAGAGTATCGGCTTTGGTATCAATACTATTTTCATGGCGAACGCGGTCGCGCCGGGCTGACCGAAAACCGCCATGCATTCTGTAAACTCTTGTGGTCCTTATGGTCGCCGACCTGGCGCTTTGACCAGAACACTTACGCCCGCTCCGCAGCGGCGTTTGACAATCCCGATTTCGTCGACGTTGTCATCCATTCGTACCGACACCGATTCGGGCTGGTCGATGGCGACCCTCTGTTTGACGAAATGGAAAGGCGCCTGGCCAGTGCGCCGCCGATCTCCGTACCCACGATTACCCTGGAGGGGGATGCCGATGGGGTGACGCCAGTGGCAGAGGGACAAGCAAATCCGTCGCGCTTCACAGGACGTCATGAAAACCGGATCATCCCCAACGCGGGCCACAATCTTGCTCAGGAAGCGCCCGACGCCTTCGCTGCGGCTGTGCTGGATATTAACGACTGGGCAGGCTGATGCCCTGTACGTGATTGCGGACTGACTTTCTCGGTTGGCCTGGTCAGGGCTTTAGTGTTTTGATCCAATTATCAAGCGCGTCTGCCAACGCTTGCGGCTGCTCCGGTACGAGCGCGTGACTGGCATTGGCGATGACAACCGTGCTAATCCTGGCGCCGAACTCTTCTTTCATTTCCTGGCGGGTTGACTCTGGTTTGAAAGGATCCAGTTCGCCCTGTACTTCCAGTAATGGAGCGTGTCCGCCTGACCACCATTCCGACTGCGGGGTTGCCTTGCCCGCTGCGCGCTGGCTCTTGGCGACATCACCATAGCTGCCATTCAGCCAGGAACGTGCATCATGCCCTTTGGCAAAAAAACCGAATTGCAATGCCGCCAGCCGCTGGGCTTCGGGGACGCTCTGGTCGGTCGCATGGCGTACTTTTTCTACGAGCTCCGGCATGGCTTCCGGATAACTTTTGGCCGCGGCGGCAATGATGACGACACCGCGTACTGCGTCCGGATGATCAACCGCAGTCATGCGCGCGACCCAGTTTCCGAAAGCATGCCCGGCAATGATGACGGGCTTTTTGGTAACCTGCTGGATAACCTGATTGATATCATCGGCCAGGTCATGCAGGGTTATGTCTTCTGTCGGGCCCTGGCTTTTACCGATCCCGCGCGGCTCCGGGCGAATAACCTGATAGCCTTTTTGCTGCAGGAAAGGCACCAGCGGATCAAAATCTTCTGCGCCCCGGCCGCGAGACGGTAGCAGGACAATAGGCGTTCCGGTGCCATTGATAAATACCTCGACCGTTGCTCCCTTTTCCGTCTGGATAACGCGGGTCTGGGTATCGGCAATTTTGCTGGCATTGGCGTGAACAGTAAAAACCTGCGCAGCAAGACCAATTCCTACTGCCAGCGACAATAGCTTATTCATTTTCGTCTCCGTCATTGTTTATATGAGAACGACAAATGATGAGTGATTGTCCCGCCCGGTACCAGATGTTCAGATAGATTTCAGCTATAGGAAAATGGCATAACCACTGTGATAAGACGGTGTTCTGAACGGCTGCGAACATATCCCGGCCACTCTGAAACGCTCAAGAGCGACCCCTGGGCCAAGAGCCAGAACTTAGCAAAACTGCGGAAATTCCAACATTGCACGGTGGGATAAGGAGGCAGGATGTGGTGTGAGTGATCAGGCCAAGCTATAACGCCAAAGGCATAGGTAATACGCCAATTATCATAATTCTTGCCTGTGTCAAGGATGCCATTTGTCCTGATATGTCGAAATAATTCGTTTTTATCGACATGTCATATGAATATGTCGATGGCGTAAACATATTGGCAATATATGTCGAAAAAAATAAAAAAAATCGACACATTAGTAAGATATGGTTAAAATTATCAAAATATTCGACATATTTTCTCCAAAGGCCAGTGTATGTTTAACCCAGACCTGCCATATAACGATTTACCTCGTCTGCCGCCAAAAGCGGATATCGAGACGAAAGCCATTCTAAAAGCGTGCATTGACGCCAAGGCCTCCCTGGCCGGTTTGAAGGCCATGGCAAAGCGCATTCCGAACCAGGAAATGCTGATTAATATTATTCCTATGCTGGAAGCGCAGGCCAGTTCTGAAATTG
Source organism: Pseudomonadota bacterium (assembly GCA_023423975.1). Taxonomy (GTDB): domain Bacteria; phylum Pseudomonadota; class Gammaproteobacteria; order Burkholderiales; family Burkholderiaceae_B; genus Advenella. The sequence continues at coordinate 102,461 of JAFAEO010000001.1, read as the reverse complement.
AAAATATCGTTACGACCACAGACCGGCTCTTTCAGTATGCGAGCGACGAGTCGAATGTTCTGGCCGATCCTGCAACGAAAGAGGCCTTGCGCTATAGAACCGCGCTGTACCGAGGATACCAGTCACTTAATTCACGGCCGCTGACGACGGCTACTGCAGTTCAGATATGCCAAACCATCAAAGGGGTGGAAACGGATATCCGCCGCGTGCCTGGTACGGCACTCCTGAACGAGGCCACCCGGCAGATTGTTTATACGGCACCGGACGGGGAGGGGACAATTCGCGATCTTCTTGCAGATTGGGAACGGTTCATGCACACGCAAACCGACATTGACCCTCTTATCCGCATGGCTGTCATGCACTATCAATTTGAGGCGATTCATCCTTTCAGTGATGGCAACGGTAGAACCGGTCGTGTACTGAACCTGCTTTTTTTGATTTCCGAGAACTTGCTTGAAGCGCCCATTCTGTACCTGAGCCGCTACATTATCCAGAATAAATCAGAATACTATCGTCGACTGTTGCGAGTGACAACAGAGCAGGAGTGGGAATCATGGATTTTGTATATGCTGCAGGCCACGCATAGCACCGCTGAATGGACGTCGAAAAAAATCATCGCCATTTGCGACTTGATGGACCAAATTCGGAAACAACTACGCCAGGCCCTGCCGAAGATTTATAGCTACGAACTTGTCGACCTTATCTTTACACAGCCCTATTGCCGGATTGCCAATATTGTGGACCAGGGAATTGCCCAACGCCAAACAGCGTCAAAGATTCTACAGGCGCTTGTTGCGCAAAATGTATTGAGAGAAGTTCAGTCGGGGCGCGAAAAAATATTCATCAATGTGGAATTGATGCGATTGCTGGCGCGTGAGGACGACAGCCCGAGCTTATAAAACGGCGTAACTCGTTGATCATGCGTTTGCGCTATGGAGATCGTCTATCCCCACCGATTGATGCGACGGTCCTGGACCACCAGCTTCTGGGTAATATTATTCGCTATTCTGTGGATACCGCTATTGGACAAATAACGGCGGATCTGCTTAACCGTTCGTCTGAGCGCATGCTTGAGCAAGGGGCTTTCTACTTCCCCGACATATTCTTCTTGCTCAACCGCTCATAATTATCCCTTAGCAACAGTCCCGCAAAGTAGATATGCTCGCGCATCAGCTGTTCGGCACGCGCCGCATCCTTCTCAATCACGGCCGTCACGATACGATGATGGTCCTGGTGCGAGCGCATGATGATACCGTGATCTTCCCACAGCATTATTCGGTCTGAGGCAAAGGGGGCGGTTTGCGCCTGGGTGGTGAATCGGGTGACCCAGGAGTTTTCCGCAGCCGACAGTAGCGTCTCATGCAGCGTGACATTCATCTCCTGATAGGGCGCGTGATCTTCGGGTAACAGTACACCCTTATCCAGAATCGCATCGCCTTGCGCCAGGCATGCCTTCAGTTTGCTGATGGCAAGATCGGTCAGCCCCTTTTGCGCGGCGCGCCGACAGGCCAGCCCTTCCAGGACTGCTCGCACTTCATATGCACCGATGATGTCTTCGTATTGATATACGCGTACGGTGTAGCCGCGCTTGGTGCGATGCTCCAGCAGGCCTTCATTGCCCAGGTTGCCAAGCGCCGCGCGCACCGGCGTGCGCGATACTCCAAGCTTTTCTGCCAGCGGGATTTCTTCCAGACGCTCGCCTGGTTGCAATATGCCTTGCAGTATCCAGCTACGCAGCGTGTGGGTGACGTGATCGGCCAGGGTGCTCATTGATCTCATGTATACATAAATAGAAAAGACTCATACTCCAGTATACGGAAAATTCGCGAAACTAGGGAAATCACCAATAAACTTCTATCCTCCATGTATGCACAATGGCGTTTATTCAAAGGTTTTACCCTTAAAAACCGCTTATTTTAATAATTGTGTATACATGAGACAGAATTTCCAGTTTTTGGATGCCCCTGGTCGTCCGCCGCAAGCCAGCCGTATTTTCCGGGCAGGTCAGGGCGTTATCCCCCCATATTGTCTTCAACGACGTGCCTTCTTTTGGAGAGAGCGGCTATGGACAGATTAATTGTGCTGGCCAGTCGTGCACTGGTTTTACTGTGTTCGGCAGCGCTGGTGCTGATGATGCTTCAGGTCACGCTTGATGTGGCAGGTAAATACCTGTTTGACCAACCCATTCCAGGTAGCGAAGCCATTGTGGCCAGCTACTACATGGTGGCCATTGTGTTCCTGCCGCTGGCCTGGGTAGAGGTGTGCGGTGAATCCATTGTGGTGGAGCTGCTCTACAACATTGCCTCAAAACCCATCCGCGTCATCATGGCGGCCCTGGGCACGGCGGCAACGGTTATCTGCTACGGGTTCCTGGCCTGGTTTCTGTGGGCGCCGGCCATGCATGCCTACCAGATTGGCGAATTCGACGCCAGCACATGGAACGTGATTACCTGGCCCAGCCGGTTTTTGCTCCCGGCAGGTCTGGGCTTGGGGGCAATCGTTGCCTTGCTGCAGTTGCTCCGTATCGTAACGGGGCGTCCGCCACTGCATCACGGCATTGCTGATGATGTGACTGATTTTCCAGAACAAATTTAAGGGAACAGCAATGGATCCGTTGTTAATTGGTGTACTCGGCATTTGTTTGCTGCTGGCTTTTATTGCTACACGCTTTCCCATTGGTATCGCGATGGGGTTGGTGGGGTTTCTGGGCATTATCTTCATTATTGGCGTCAAGCCCGCAATAGGAGTAGCTAAAGCCGTTCCCTATGAATTGGTGGGAGACTGGAATCTCTCGGCCGTGCCCATGTTTTTGCTGATGGGTTATTTCGCATCGGCGGCGGGTCTGACGCGCGGCTTGTTCAGCGCGGCCAGAATCTTCCTGGGCAAAGTGCCCGGCGGGCTGGCATCTGCCACAGTCTTGGCCAGCGCGCTGTTTGCTTCGGCCAGCGGCTCCAGCGTGGCAACCGCGGCGGCCTTTTCCCGCATTGCCGTTCCGGAAATGCTCAAGGCAGGCTATAAGCCATCACTGGCCACGGCTTCGGTGGCCTCGGCCGGCACCCTGGGTTCCCTGATTCCGCCCAGCGTGCTGCTCATTATTTATGGGCTGATTACTGATCTTTCGATTGGTACGCTTTTTGTGGCGGCAGTTGTTCCAGGCTTGCTTTCTGCGGTGGTCTACATCGTCATGATTACGACCCGCTGCAAACTGGACCCCTCCCTGGCGCCGCGGATCAATGAAACCTATACGGCAGAGCAGAAAAAAGAAGCGATCAAGGACATCTGGCCATTGCCGCTGCTGATTGCCGGTGTGCTGGGCGGCATCTTCACAGGTGTGTTTACTGCGACAGAGGCCGGCGCCATTGGTGCATTTCTGGCCGTCGTGATTGCAGTTGCACGTCGCCAGTTTACGTTGAAGGTTGCAGAAAAAGCCCTGTTCGATACTGCGGTAAGCACATCTGCGATATTTATTATCGTGGTGGGCGCCGCGATCTTCTCGCGTTTTATTGCGCTATCAACCCTGCCGGTCTGGGTGACCAGCTCGCTCAGCGGCTATGACTTTATTACAGTCATCATCCTGATCTGCCTGGTGTACCTGGTGCTGGGCTGCTTTATGGAAAGCATTTCCATCATGCTGCTGACCTTACCGGTGCTGTCTCCGTTATTGGATGGCTACGGCATCAATATGATCTGGTTCGGGGTGTTGGTGGTCAAGCTGCTGGAAATCGGACTGATCACGCCGCCGCTGGGTTTGAATGTGTACGTCATCCGCTCAAGCCTTGGCAAATCAATCCCCCTGGGAACCATCTTCAAGGGCGTGGCCTGGTTTATCTTTGCCGACATTTTCACGGTCGCATGCATGATCGCCTTCCCGGCTCTTACGCTCTGGCTACCTTCTTTTATGCAGTAAACAAATCAACATTATTCCAAGGCAGATCGTTATAACCAACGGTCTGCACCCAACGAGGAGCACAAATATGAAAAAAACCGTAATGACAGTCGCCATCGCCAGCCTGCTGGCATCCACCGCTGCAATGGGCGCCACTTACCGGGCCACCAACTGGCTGCAACCCATTCATACGCTGAATGCCGAGCCCTATCAAAAACTGGCTGAAGGACTGAAGAAAGCCACCAATGACGAGATTGCCTTTACGGTGTATTCCGGGGGCGCGCTGGTGCCGGCCAAGGCAACCATCCAGGCGCTGCGAGATGGCACAGCACAATTGGGTATAGTCTATCCCGGTTACACACCGGCCGAATTGCCATTGAACAACGTACTGGTCGACCTTGGATTTTTGGTCAAAGACCCCATGGCCGCAGCCTTTGCCTATACCGAAATCAATCTGTCCAACAAGGATTTGATCAACGAATGGCAAAAGCAGGGCGTGATTTTTGCTGGTGGCTATTCAACACCGATCTATAACTTCATGTGCGCCAAGCCCATTCAGTCTTTGGCGGATGCCAAGGGTAAAAAGATTCGTACAGCGGGTGGCACGCAAACTGACTGGGTCGCCAGCATTGGCGGTGTACCGGTTTCGGTACCTATTGGCGACGTGTATACGGGTCTGTCGCGTGGCTCCGTGGATTGCACCATGGCTGAAGTACCCAACCTGATCAACTCGAAATTCATCGAGGTGGCCAAATCCATTACGCGCCTGGACATGGGCGCCGTGCCCGGAGCGACCTATGTACTGAATCCGGATTTCTGGAAGGAACTGTCTGCCGAGCACAAGAAAACCATGATCTCGCTGATGGCCAAAGGCCTGGCAGACCAGCAGGTGGGTTATGCAGCCCGGGCAGACGAAGCATTGAAGCTCGCGCAAGAGAAGATCAAGGTGATCCAGCCAGATCAGGATCTGGTCGACGCGCTGAAGGCGTTTCAGGCCAGCTACATCAAAGACCTGGCCAAATCGTCGGTGAAAGAGCGCAAGATTGCCGACCCAACGAATCTGATCGAGCAATATACCAAGCTGGAAGCCAAATGGAGTGACCTGTTGAACAAGGTAGACCGCAAGGATGCCAACGCCGTGGCCAAGCTGCTGGAGCAGGAGCTCTACGGCAAGATCAATACGGACACCTTTGTTATGCCGTAAGCAGCGCGGCTCGGAGCTTCGGCTCCAATCATGAAGGCGCGGGCCATGGACGGCCCGGATTTATTACCGATTTTCAGGAACAGACGATGAATCACGAGCGTGATAGTACGGTCACGGCAGTACGCAACCTGTACGCCAGACAGGCACATCTGATCGATAGCGGCCAGCACGCTGACTGGGCGCATACCTTTACCCCGGATGGCCAGTTTCACTCACCCACCTACGGGCAGCCGGCAGAGGGATACGAACAACTGGCCGGTATTTCAAAAGCGTTTGGCCAGGCGGCGCAAAAAAGCGGGGAACGCCACCGTCACCTGGTTGACAACATCTGGGTCGTTGAGTGCGATGCGACCCGCGCCCAGGTGCGGGCTTATTTGTCGATTGTCGCGACCAAACCGGAAGCGGGCGAGACGCGCATTTTGCGCATTGTCACGCTGGAGGACCAACTGACGATGACGGAACAAGGATGGCAGGTGAGCCGTCGCACGGTGACGTATTGACAGTGATATTGAAGGCGACAGTCACGCCATATTAACGACGAGATACCGATTTCAGTTGGCAGGCCTGCAGGGCGCGATAGCGCCCGATGGCGTGCGATCACAAATGTTTATGTAATTTTATCAAGGACGTAGAAGTGGAAAATCAATCGAATAATAAACGGCCGGCATTCAAACTGGCTCAGTATCCGGAACTGGCCGGACGTGTCGCCGTGGTCACCGGCGCGGCTAGAGGGATGGGCGCATGCTTTGCGGCAGGGCTGGCCAGCCAGGGCGTACACGTGATTGGCGTGGATATTAATGAAGAAGAATTGAAGGCAGCATTTGCCAAATCACAGACGGCAGATGCCAAGACGCAAGGCGGCGGAACGCTCACCGCCCTGCGCGGGGACGTGACTTCCAGCGAAAGCCTGGCCGAGATCGCCGCAACGGCGGTAAAGCAGTTTGGTCGCCTGGATATGTGGATCAGTAACGCCGGTGTGTTCCCGCAATCGGAGATCGGATCGGTGACGGCAGAACAAGTGCGACAGACATTCGGCGTCAATGTAGACGGCGTGTTTTTCGGGGCACAGGCGGCGGCTGATGTAATGCAACCGGGCGGCGTGATTGTGAACATGGCCTCGGTTGCAGCCTTTAAGGTTCGGCGCGGCCGGGCGATTTACTCGGCCACCAAGGCCGCCGTGCATAACCTGACGCGCTCGCTGGCGGTGGAGCTGGGCGAGAAGGGCATTCGGGTCAACGCATTGGCGCCGGGCTTTATTGATACAGAAATGACCAACTGGGTCCGCGAAATACCGGGCGCCATGGACAAGGCCCTGGCCTCTATCCCGCTGGGCCATATCGGCATGCCCGACCATGTACTGGCAGCGTTGCTGTTCCTGGTGTCGGATTCGGCGTCATATGTGACTGGCCAGACGCTTGGGGTGGACGGAGGCTCGCGCCATGGCTGATGACAAGGGCGTGGTCATTGTGACGGGTGGCGCCCAGGGCATGGGCCAATCCCATGCGCACGCGCTGGCCCAGGCCGGCTGGCATGTGTGCGTGGCAGACGTTAAGGACACCGACGCGACCGTTGCCGCCATCCGCGAAAACGGCGGCGCTGCCACTGGTCATCTGCTGGATGTGACCGATTCCAAGTCGTGGGAGGCGCTGGCCGATGACATCCGAAATAATCTGGGTCCATTGGTAGGGCTAGTCAATAACGCCGGTGTCTCGTATCGTCAGAGTATGGGCGACACGGACGATGCCAACTGGGACCGCGTCATGGCTGTGAACCTGACCGGCCCATTCTATGGGATGAGAACCATGGCGCCGCTCATGCGCGAGAGCGGGGGCGGGTCTATTGTGAATATTTCTTCCATTTCCGGCCAGCTTGGCTACCACGGCGCGGCCTACGGGGCCAGCAAATGGGGCCTGCGCGGGCTGACTAAAACCGCGGCAGCCGAATATGCGCCCTGGGGCATTCGCGCCAACTCCATACACCCGGGCCTGATCGAGACTGCCATGGTCAATAGCGCCACGGCCTTTGTGGCGTCCTCGCTCAAATCCATTCCCCTGGCACGCGCCGGGCAGCCTTCAGAAGTGAGCGCCGCCGTGGTCTTTCTGATCTCCGAAGCATCTTCATATATTAGTGGCAGTGAACTGACGGTGGATGGAGCCTTGGTTGCCGCCGGCACCTACTGGCGCATCAACCACGAAGCGGCAGAGATTTCAGAAGGAGATGACTTATGAACAACTGGGATGTGATTGTGATCGGTGCCGGCGGTGCGGGCCTGGCCGCCGCCATCTCTGCCGCCGAACAGGGCGCGAGCGTGGTCATTCTGGAATCGGAAAAAGAGATCGGCGGATCTACCCAATTGTCGGCCGGCATGTTTACCGCCGCCAACACCAGCGTGCAACGCGCGCTGGGTGTGGAAGATTCTGCCGAGCGGTTTTTCCAGCACTATATGGATCTGAACCAGTGGCGCTTGCGCCCGGGACTGATTAAACGCTTTTGCGATGAATCGGGCCCCACGCTGGAATGGCTGATCTCACTTGGCGTAGATTTTCCAGCAAAGTTTTCTACCAACGCCCACGATCCGGGCCTGATGCAGGCCGGCGTGGAAGACGTGTGGCGTGGGCATGTGCCCAAAGACCAGGGCTATGGGTTAGTGACTGCGCTAAACCAGCAGCGACTGGCCAAAGGCATAGACCTGTTCCTGGATAACCGGGTAGAAGACCTGGTGGTTGAAGACGGGCAGGTGCGTGGCATTCGGATTGGCGGCGAGTTGATCGAGGCCTCTGCCGTAATTGTGGCCAGTGGCGGCTTTGCGCATAACAGCCACCTGCGCCGCCTGTATTATCCCGAATCGCTGGAAGCGGGCGAAGACCTGTTCATTGTGGCCGCGCCCGGTAGCCGCGGCGACCATATCCGCTTTGCCGAATCGGCCAACGCGGCATTGACCGGCCACGGCCAGGGTCTCTTGATGGTGACCTCTTATATACAGCGCCTGCACCACTGGCAGTCTGGCTTTCCGCCACGATCGCGAATCTACATCAACCAGGCGGGAGACCGGTTCATGAACGAAGATATTCCTTATGCGGTATCTCCCGGCATCGTGCGCGACAACGGTGGTAATGTGTGGAACGTGTTCGACGAAAAAGCCCGCAACGCGTTGCCTGAGGGCTACGCCCATTGGAATAAAGAACGCATTGAACAAGATGCCAGGGCAGGGCACATGCTAAGCGCGAGCACCCTGGAAGAACTCGCCGCCAAAATGCACGTACCGGCAGACCGGCTGACTGCTGCTGTTGCGCGCTGGAACGAACAACTACCCAATGGCCAAGACCCGGACTTTCTGCGCCAGGCCACCATGCAAAACAAGCGCGACACCAAACCTTTGGAACCCATATCACACCCGCCATACTACGCGGCCCGCACATGCCCGGCAGAACTGGTCTGCACGCACACGGGCCTGACCATCGACACCGAAGCACGCGTATGCGACATACGGGGCGCGGTCATCAAAGGCCTTTATGCAGCAGGCGAAGCAGGCGGTGGCGTGCTGGGCAACCGGTATGTGGGCGGCGGCAACTCCATTGCCAATGCGCTGACCATTGGGCGTATTGCTGGGGTGTCTGCGGCCAGGGATGCTGTTAAGGACGTGGCGACGGACACGGCTTAGGGCATCGCTTGGCATACGGCGCAGGGCGCATAACGCAGCGCCGTATGCGACAAGGCGTTGATTTTGCTGAGCCTTATTTAGAACAAACAGACTAACCATAGCCAGGCTAAAGCGGCCTGGCTACATTTGAAAAGCATAAATCATGAACGATAATGACCAATTCCTGCAGCGCCTGCGCGCAGAAGACGAAATCAAGCGCGTATTACAGCTGTATTGCCGTGGCGTAGACCGGCGCGAGTTTGACCTGGTGCGAGGCGTATACCACACAGACGCCATGGACTACCACGGCCCCTACAACGGCAATATAGACGGCCTGATCCAATGGATGACCCGCCGTCATGAAGGCGTGGCGCAATCCATGCACCTGCTGGGCAACTGCCTGATCGACTGGCACGGTGACGATGTTGCGCTGGTGGAAACCTATTGCGTGACCTACCAGCGGCTTAAGCCGGGTGATGGGGCTTCAACGTCGGATGTTGGACTGAAAGTGGGAGGTAGTGGACAACAGACGCAGGTCCGGTGCCGGTATCTGGACAGGTTTGAGAAGCGGGAAGGGGTGTGGAAGATCGCTAATCGGGTGGTGGCGTATGAGTCGTTGCTGCTGGAAGATGCACCGGAATCACCGTTTGCGGAAGGGATGCAGATGGCGACACGGGGGAGGGATGATCCGTTGTGGGGATTGATGGGGTAGGTTATTCAGCAAGTAATGATCTTGAAGTACCTTTCTAGTATTTTTCTTGTGTGAAAAGGCTTACTAACGTCGCCAGAATATTATTAATTTAACTTTCATCAAGGTGATAATGATTCTCATTATCTAATATTGAGGCTGTAATCATTGCCTGTCGGAGGTTAGAATGAAAAACGCTTTGAATGTTGTTATTTTATTTGTCGCAATTTTGTTTAACACAGCGAATGCTGACATGTTGGCCAATTCAGCCGCAAGCCTGGGTTTTAATTGTGAGGAGTGCGGTGCCTTTCATGGAGGGTTATACGAGAATCTTTGTCCTGAATGTTATAACCAGAAATTATTTGAATTATTAGAAAAAGACCCCAAAAACCAAGGAACCATATGCGAGTTGGAAAAGTTCGCTGGAGCTCCATTAACGCATTGCAATTAATTCATCATATATGACTATCAAGAACAAGGTTAAGCAAGGGAAGCTAGGCCCTCATGAACTTCAGGAAGCAAAATTGATGCTCGCCGGAAAAAAGGAGGTTGCCTACTTCCACTGTGACTATCCCGAAGTGCACTTTCAGGATATGAAAAAGTGTCTTGACGAAGGAGTATTTGAATCAATAAAGATTGGCGAAGGTCCACCGTATGAGACCCTGGTGGTTTGGGTTCCTGGTGCGAAAGATAAGGCCTTTAAATTGATCGAGCTGATTCAATATTCCTGGGAGAACGGTTGTTCCGAATCAGTGGAACGCCAAAAAGGACAGATTTTAGGATATTCCGAAGAAGATATTGATTTTTATATTGCTCATTTAAAGAGTCGTTCACGCCTTTGAACTAGTGATCACCAATTGTGACAGTAGTTAGGACACGCTACCTGAATTTCGATTGACCGATTTGTCAATGGGCCACTATCTGTTGCTCGGTTTATCTTGAAATATTTCAACCCGGTGATACGCCATGTACTCTTGTTGTTGCTGAGAAAACGGTTTGGCCGCGACTAATGCATCCAAATTCCAAGCTTGGTATATCTCAGTCGGCAATTGCTGGCTAAAGCGCAACAGACCATCGTTTTCAAACGTGATATATCCTTTGTCAAACAATCGATCGATATGCGGAGCTAATAACAAACCATTGTGACCATCGAGCTTCTCTATATTACTGCTCTTTGACCATGGTTTTATATGGCTGGCTATCAGAAATTTGGGATCGATAATCCCAGTGATACGGCAGCAGGGCTCGAGCGCTGCAACGCGAGACCGAAACAGTCCTTGACCTATTCGAGCCTGGATCAACTGGGTACGTTGAGTGGCGGGTAGGCTTCCGTCAAGGAGTAATCTATCAATGGTGGTACAGTCGTCGGCTTCCGCAGCGTTGTTCATATTGGCAAGAATAGACTGTACTTGACCTTCTAGTATGGCTTCTAACTCATGGGCTAGGTTGTCCGGTACCGATGCGAGATATACACCTTGGTTGCCATTGCCACTTTCTTGGAGGGGTGAGTATTTGGATGGTAGTAGTGGAGCCAAACGATCCATATAGTCTTTGGGGCGGATTGGATTGGCTAGTTCTATGAAATCCACTGGCACATACCAACCTTCGTCTGTCCAATTAGCGCCAGCAGAGCCGAATTCATTTGGTTTACTAGCAGACTTGTGTACTCCACTAGCTATGCCAATGGCCTTAATGTGCGTATCTGCGAATGAAAATATCACGTCACCGGGTGTAACTTGAGTCATTGTGTCGTAGAAGTGGTTACGATCACCGTTTGCCTTTGTTTTAGGAGACCAGAGATAACCACCGTTGACTTCATGATCGTAGGTTTGGTTTTGATTTACCCACCAGTATTTCATTACTTGTTCCTCGGAGATTGGCATGCACGGCCTCTAGGGTGTGTGCGTTTTGGAGAACTTACAGTTAATCACAAAAGCAATATTATTATTGCGTCGCGATTTTATTGATTCCTAGCGTCAGAGCCGTATTTATGTGCTTTAAGCTAGTGGTATTTTATTTCCCAGCTGTTTGCATTTCTGATCTCGGATAGGCGCTCGCTTGGACTGATGACTTGGAACGAATCATTGTACGAAAGTACTCTGCTGTTTCCTCGTCAGTGCAATATACGTAGCAGCCTTTCATTCCGCGAGTCATGAGGGTTCTGTACGTATTCTTGATGATGATATCAACCTCTGCTTTTACTTGTTCCGGGTCAATTTTTAGCCTTGTCTTGTATCCTCGAATCGATTTGTCGTGCCGGTCTCTTTCTTCTGCGCAGGTAATAATTCGCCCGTTGCGTACAATAAAGTCCGGCCCGATAATGACACCGATGTAATCCACTTCAAGGCCTTGGCAAGTATGAATACAGCCAACTTGTTCAATGGATTCTGGCGCAATTATCCATAGACTGCCATCTTTGTCGAGATTCCACTGGCGACGATATTCGCCAATAACAATATCATATGCTTGAGAACTCCTCTTGCTTAACCAAGGCCAACAATATCCGGCAACGACGCGTGCTCGGTTCCGATCGTTCTTCTCTTCAATTGCCTTGTGAAGCGCTTGAGGGGATTCAAATACACGAAAATCGTATTCAGAGGTATCCAAGATCTGGTTTGCTGTTGGACGGATGTCAAGCGTGTTGTCCAACCACGCAAGGTACCCGTCAGATCCGCTGCAACGAAATTGTGAGGCAAGTTCATATTCCTCGATAGTCGCTCCCTTAGCGGCAGCAAACTCACGGATTGCTTGCTTTGAACCTATATCGCTTAATGTGACGCGTTGGTCTTCATCAATGAAAAAGACGGTGCAAGCTGAGGCGTTGATGAGTTCCTGGACTTGATTTTCTCCAAGATTGCCATACAGACCGCTCTTTTCGTTCAGGCGATGTGCTTCGTCAACGATCAGAAAATCGTAGATATTGGGCTCTGCATCAAAAAAACGGCCTGACCCTGAAAAGAGATTCGAGAACCTACTTCTGGTAATCGTTCCTGTCAATTTTGATTGATAAACAACACGAGGCGCAGCGTTCTTCGAGACATACTGGCCTAGCAGACCCGCGCTGGTCAAACGCACGAGCAGGTTAATTGCAACTACGGTCTTGCCCGTTCCCGGTCCGCCTTCAATAATAATGACTTTGGGTGAGGTGGAAGAAGCTGCGCGTGCACAGGCTAAAGTTGCTTCGAATACTTCCTTTTGATCATCAATCAGGACAAACTCTGGCTGGGCGGTCAGGAGTCCTTTTAGGGCATCGGCCAGTGCTTTGGAGGGTCGAATGCGGCCGTTAGCAAGTTCATAAAGTACTTCTTTCGAGTCGCCGTACTTAACATGCTGCTTAATAAAGCTGCGAAGATGCTCTTGTTCTTTGGCTCCTTTTAGAAATAGGGGCGCTTTCTCGGTATACCCAGAGTAATAAGGATTGTCTATTACACCGTCTCGCGCATAATTATGCAAAAAAGCGCAGGGTTTGATTGTTATTCCACCGTTATATACCGCTTCGTTAAAGCCTTCCAGTAATGATGCATACGACCAAGCTTGGTACGAGGGATGCACAACCTCCCTAAGCCCTTTGCCTAAATACGTCACCACAATCCCATCCTTATCGGTCGAGACTGCTTTTTCCCATTGCTTGATTTCGATAACGATGGCGTTTTTGCTGCCAGTTGAGTCTCGCCCGGTCAGCGTGACGTCGATTCTTTTTGACGACTGGGGAATGTGCAGTTCGACGGCGACGCCGATTTGATCGGGGATCTCTTCATCGCGTAATACACGCGCAATGTAACCAAGAGACTCCCTCCACGAACGGATCTCTGAGCTATTGACTCGTCTGCCAGTGGCGGCCATAAAGCGGGTCAGAATGACCTCTTCGATATCATCGAAGTCGATATGATTCAGAAACTGCCTTTTGTCGGCTTCGTAAACGATCATCGTGGATTTGCCTTTTTATACGTATTTTTACTTATACGCTATTCTAGGCGGTTGGTTACGATATGTAAAAGGGTAGAGGCTTAAGAGATTGATTAGGGCGCTGGTTTAATAGATGAAGTGTTGTTGATGTCTATGCGGGCCGTCCATTTACCAACACCACCCCCAGCCCCTCCCGCAAATCCGTAACAAACTGCCCGGGCACCTCCAGCGACGGAAAATGCCCCCCAACTTCAGGCTCTGTCCACCTAACAATCCGCCGATACCGTTCCTGAGCCCATGGACGCGGACATTTTTCAATATCCCTGGGATAAATGCTAATTGCCGCCGGCACATCTACTCGAAGTTCCGGATCCAGCGAGTTGTGGCTTTCGTAGTAGATGCGGGCAGCGGACGCGCCGCTGCGTGTTAGCCAATACAGGGTGACGTTGTCAAGAATGCGGTCCCGGGAAATCCGCTCGAATGGGCTGTCTTTGCTGTCTGTCCACTCATAGAACTTGTCCAGGATCCAGGCAAGCAGCGCGATCGGGGAGTCCACGAGCGCGTAGCCAATGGTCTGCGGGCGGGTGGCCTGTTGCTTGGCGTAAGCGGCCCGATACTGCCAGAAGTCGCGGGTTTGCTCGGTCCATTTGCGCTCGGCCGGCGTGAGGCCTTCTGTTGTTAAACCCGGCGGCGCTTGCGCGAGCGTTGAGTGGATGCCAAGAACGTGTTCAGCGAACCGGCCGGCCAGGATGGTGGTGATCACGCCGCCCCAGCCGTGACTGGAAAGATATACTTTTGAACTGAATTTGTCTTGTTTGCTTACAATAAACAGGATTTTCTGGTCGATTACTTCACGTGCGATCCCATCGTGTCGAGACCGCTTCTAAATGGTCTCGGCTCGGGGAGCCTCTTCCATTGCAGGCGGAGCCAACCCTATGGAAGAGCCGTAGGAAAGAGCGGTCGAGCCAGTAGGAATGATCAGGGCGTATTCCTGATCATTCCACCGTCGTTGCGCGACAAGCTACCCACTGCTGACTGACTGCTAGGTTGTTCATGACAGCGGGCTATAGGAGGTTGCGCAACGGTTATTGCAGTTGCATTAATCAGTCGCTTGCCCCGTCGGCCGCAACCTTTTCTTACGCCGCTGCTGCTGCATTGCCGCCTGCAGCGCCTTCATCACCCGGCCAGTCTCGGGTGTTTGGCCGCAGCTCCATGCCAAATTCGTCGTTTCCAATGGGTCTTCGCCCAGGTTGTACAGCTCGAACTCGGCCGGGCCGCCTTCCTGCTGCGGGCTGATGCTTTGGTCCGGGTTGCTCGCTCCGCCCCAGAATTTGGGGTTGCTGTAGTAGCGCGAGTATTTCCAGATCTGTGGTTCACCGTTTTCGTCGGGTAAGCGCGTGATAACGGTTTCTATATGGCTGGGCTCGGCTATGGGGGAATACGGGTGGCCGCGCGGATTGACGTCGGTCAGGCCTTCGCTCACCTCGTCGTCGGTCATGAAGTATAGGGCGTCGTCACTGTAGCCACCGGTTCCACTGTTGCGCACAAGTTCGGACAGGTCTGCGCCCACCAGCGGATGCACTTCAGAATGGCTGGGTTTGAGTTCGCTGGCAGCCTCTTCCTGGCTGATGCCGGCCAGGCCTATGAGGGTGGGAAGGATGTCTACATGGCTGGTCAGTGCATGGCTGTGTTGCTGGCCGTTGAACAGGGTCGGATTGGATATGATGAATGGAATATGCAGGGATTCTTCGTAGGCGTTATACCATTTCTGGTGCATGCCGCCGTGCGCGCCCAGCATATCGCCGTGATCCGAGGTATAAATGACGATAGTGTTCTCAAAGAACCGGCTGTTGCGCAGCCTTTGATAAACCTTGAGGATTTCCTGATCGACCACGTATTGCAGGTAGTAATACATCTGGTAGTACTGGGGAATGGTCGGATTGCGGAAGAACATTTCGCCGTATTTTTCGGCATAATCCTTCTGCGCACGGGGTTTGGTGGACAAGTCTTCGCAGCGGGTTGGCGGCAGCGGCAGATTCAGGTTTTTGATGAAATCTGGAAAATCATAGTTGTAGCCGAAGCCCTTTAGCCACGGCGTGCCGAAGAACACGATGTCATGCGGATTGGTGAATGAGGCCACCGTGAGCCAGGGTTGCTCGCTGCCATCCTGGTCCAGCGAGTCCAGCAGGCTGATAATCTGATTGGCAAAGCCCGGGTCGCGGTTAACGCCCGCGTTGGCTTTAGCCGAGCCATGCGGGTCGGGGCCGATCCAGCCGTCGAAACCATATTCATTCAGCTTGTTCGCTGATTTATACAGCTCCTGCGCGCGCGGTATGGATGTGCCGTTGTCATTGGTGCTCATCATGACATCCACACTGCCGGGCAGAATGATGTCCGGGTGCGACAGATGCCATTTGCCACGGTAAAAGCTGCGGTAACCGCCGGCACGAAAATAATCGCCCATGGTGGGCACGGTGTTGGGGTCCAGATAGAACATGTTCGGGTCGTACCATTCTTTGGCCATGCCAGACGTTTGCGTGACGCCGTGCAGGGAAGGGTAGTGGCCGGTATAAATACTGGTTCGGCTGGGGCTACAGGCGGTGCTGGCGGTGTAATGCCGGTGCATCTCCAGGCTGTTTTCGCGCAGGGCGCTGATGCCCGGAAGGTACTCCTGGCGAAATTGCTGAATGGACGCGTCCTCATATGTTGGAGGGTACCGCTCTTCGTCCGTGGTGATAATCAAAAAATTGAATTGCCCATTGTTCGCTGCCATGACCAGGATCTCCTTGGTGTGCTGGTGGATGATAGGGGGTAATGCCTTGACGATGATGTGGCGTTTGATTAAATAAATCGCGATATGTCTATGCGTCGATTTTTGTCTGCATCGACCTGGGCCGTTTGCCCGGCGATATTCTGCCTAAGGACCGCAAGTGATGGCGTCGCGCGTGTTGCGGATCGCGTGGCATTGCGTAATAAGGGTGTTGCGACGACTTGTCACGGCGGTATAAAGCGCCATGCAAACATCCGCGCCAAGGCTCAGGTAGAGACCGTTACGGCCGTTCGCCGCATAGCATTTGTGATTTATTCTGATGTGCTGCAGTTCGGTATTGGTCAACATGGTTTCTGTACGTCCCCACTTCCAGTACCATGCTCGCCGGACCTGCAGATATTGAGAATACCATTGGCTACGTTTGGCAGCATGGTACGAAGGCTCTGGCATGGGAAGAGCCAATGGCGTCTATTATGCCATAGGATTATGACAGATGGCATAGGAAAAAAACTTGCGGGATCGGGACTAACTCGATAATTAACAAGCCCGTATTACTCGTGCTTTGTCCGCTTGCGGCTGATGGATCTTCTACCAAGAGTAGTCAGGCGGCCAGACACCAATTGCACCTCTGAGCGCGTATAGGAGATCAGACCTAGGCTCCATTCGTGCGTCTGAGAGAGTGCCCGTTACCGCCGCCTTTTTGCTGGCCTTGGTCGGCCCATACGGGAGCAGGGAAGTTATCCCGCATCTGAGGCGCGATTACCATCCTCGGTGGGGGTGCTCCAGTAATATGAATTGGCCCGCTCTTATTCTGAATGTCAATATCTTTTATTAGGACGGTTTTTTTAGGCATCGACTCCAATCGCTCTACTAGAACTGCCATCAAATCATACAAGGCCTCCCTTTCGGAAAGTACCATGTGGACAGCACAGTGATCCACACCCATCTAGTACCTTTCTGATTATGAAGCGAGCTTGATCTACTTGCCGTATAGTGGCCCCGCGCGGCAAGCGGGCCCTATTGCTGTTTTATTTTCAGCAATGTATTTTGTTTTCCTCGCATCTGAAATCCACTCCAGTGCGTTGATATTGAAGGATTATTCCGGACAAATTATGAAATATGGGTGGAACATTCATGATGATAGAATCCGTAATGCTTGCGACAGCGTATGTTGGTTTCAGTTATACATTTTTTGACCAAAGAGTTGAACGATGAGAGATACGCTCACAAACGAGATGAACGGGAAGGTTTTCGAGCACGCATTGCTTATGCTGCAAAGTGAGGCGACGAGTTTTGCATATATGTTTATCAGAGATAGCAGGCTCCGACTGCAGTACGGTCGGCGCATCAAGACGATGTCTGAGGAGATGCGCACCGCAGTAAAAAATGGGCGATTGAGCCCGAGGGAGGCTGCGCACAAAGCAAATTATTTGAGAAATGAGATACTCATGTTAGTGCGCAGTAAGAATCATCCCATTTTATTGGCATATTCGAGAAATATTAAACGTCATGGCAAAACGTTAAACTCCGTGCTAGAGGAGAAGGCCCGAATGCGATTTAATCAAAACTTTGGTTTATTAAATAAAACAGAGCAGGATGCTGTTTTTCTTGAAGCAATCGTGGCTAGTGGAAAAAGCCGGGACAGTGTAAATAGACTCTCAATGGTTTTTGGACGAGCAGGAAAGGGGCTATTTGTATTAACTTTAGCCATTGCGTTATATGAAATTTATGAGTCAAAAAATAAACTACGGGAGGCGGCAAGGCAGACAGCAATTGCTGGATCCGGGATAGCCGGAGGAGTAGGGTTCGGAACGGCCTCCGTCGCAACCGGCCTTTGCGCGGCGACTTCCGTGTTTTGCGTTACTATCGCATCAATTCTCGGAGCAATTACTGCCGGATTGGGTACGGATTACTTATTCGATGACACTTTTTAATCATGCAGAAAGATCTCGTTGATTTTACCGATGATGAAATTGAACAAAGACTTTCCGTTTGGACGGCACTAAGTGATATTTTTGTTGATGTTGAACAATCGCCAGAGGAATATGAACGGCATTTGGACTATATTGCACAAAACTTAGTTAACACGAGCTTTTCAATTCAAGAAATGGAATCTATATTGCGAGAGGAATTAGGTCCCATATTTGTGTGTAATTTCAGTATTTGGAACTCAATTGCAGAAACAGAGGGATGGGAAAAGGAAGATATAGCGTCTATTATGAAAGACAATAGAGCCAAAAAAAATACACTGGACGGCTTGTTTCGAAAAATTTTTAAGAGAGATCCATTTAAAAATAAAACAGTAGCCAGACGTTGGGAGGGGATCAAAAGGAGATTGAAAACGCAGGGTGAAAAAGCGTAGGTGGTTCATCATGCGGCTGGGATGTACACGGTGCCTAAACGATTCAGTCTAATGGTCATGCTTTACCCACAAGAGACTGTGCGCTCGCATCAAGCAAGCGTTCTGGGCGATCTCTCTTTATCTTTATTCAATCCCGTTGTGCAGCATACCACTCAAGCGCATTCGGCCATTTGGGTGTCCAGCCGCTGGCTTGGAGCCGAGCGTTCGAGAGCCGCTTGCCGCTTGGCGCCCGCAGCTGGCGGGCAGGACAGGGAGCCCCAATTAATAGCGCCAACGCTTCGTAGAACTGCGCAGTTGGCATGGGGCAATTATCCGTTCCTATATAAAGTGGCTGAGGATCGGCCATCGTGAGCAGATGCGCGCAGGCCTGCGCCGCGTCGTCGATATGAATCCGGTTCGCCCAATGACCGGGTCCGTCTGGCGCGGTGATTGTGCCTGCCTTCAGTCCTTTTAGCAACTGCAGCCGCCCCGGGCCGTATAAACCAGATAGCCGCAGCGCGACCCCTGTGCCCGGCGGCAGCAAAGCACGTAGAGCATTTTCGGCTTCCAGCAGCGAGCTGGCGCGAAAGTTCGCCCGCTCCACGGGTGTATCTTCGTTTACCCAATCATCGGACGGCCCCCAGACGGCGGATGATCCCACCAGCACACACCGTTGTAGCCGGTTCAGACTACTGGCAGGCAGGCTGTTCAACAGCCTTGGCAGCCCAAGCGAGTACACCCCGGCGTAGTGCGCCATTGTTCTGCTATCTGGCGATGGGGCGTACAGAATATGGGTGACATCGGAAAATTCTTCTTGGCTCAGGAAAGCGAGGCTTTCCGGGTTCTGCAGATCGGCTTCGCGCCAGGAAATGGTGTTCTCTGATGCAGGCGCTACCTTGCTGCGGCGCAGGCCAACGCATTTCCAATGGGCCGGATCCAGCCGCTTTGCCGTTCGCTCGCAGAGGTCACCACCAACCAGCAAGAGTGTGTTCATATCAATCAGTTAATTCATTAAGTATGTATTAATTATGTGCGATTATCTTTAAGCACTCCAGAGTAATCACACCCGGCATATATTCGTTGACCAATCCAGGTATCACAAAGTGTAGAGGCTCACCATTTTTTCAGCTTGGAAAAAAGCAGGGGCGACACGTCTTTGTGACGCTGTATGTTCCGTTATATTTTGCCAAGAACGTGTCGCAGATTGTCAAGTTGGACATTAAACGCTTCAACCAACGGCGAACGCGGTGAAAACCTGAGCCAGACCATTCCTATTTTGCGGGCTGGGCATGGTGATGGTAATTTCCATCGCCTGAGCCTTAAGTCTTGAGGACCTGTAATTGGCCAATCCGGGAGAATGGAAACGCCAAATCCCTCTGCCACCAATTGAGCAATGTGTTCAATGCCGTCCAATTCAAACTGAACTTTCGGTCTGATTGTGTGGCTTCTTAAATAGTCATCTACCAGTTTGCCTCCAACTACCTTGCGATCATAAAGAATAAAAGGTTCTTGTGCGGCTGTTTTGAGCGGATCGCTAACAAGCTGGTCGGATCGAGTGAGTAGAATTAATGGCTCCTCTCTAATCAAGTTCCATTGGCAGGTCTTGGGTAGTTCAAAATCAGGGTGCACCAAAATGGCTGCATCCAAATGACCTGCCATTACACGATCTAACAATAATGAAGATGTGCCAGGTTCTATATATAGCTGAATTTCCGGGTGATTTTGCATCCAGTTTTTCATGAGCGGCGGCAATAGACCCATGAGGGCGGTTGGTGTTGCCCCTAGTTTTAAAGGCCCGGCAGGCAGCCCTGTATCAGAGGCGGCCGATCTTAATTCGTTCTCCTTATGCAATAAATTTCTAGCGTGATCTACTACGCGGGACCCGGTTACTGTGGGTTTAACGGTTCGTCCAGCTCTGGTAAGTAGTTTGCAGTCCAGTTCTGCTTCCAACGCACGTAGTTGTTGCGCAACCGTAGTGGGTGCGAGATCCAGTCTACGAGCGGCATCAGCTATTGACCCCGAATCGACAACCGTAACGAAACTTAGTAGAAAGCGAGTATCCATACGACGTATTTTACGTTTTTTGAACACTGTAAATGCATATTTTTTTATTAATCTGGGAAATATAGACTTGGCACATCAATAAATGTGTTTAGGAGAAATAAGTGTCTGTTATTCAATCCATTGAAGTCTGTGTCGCACGCGTACCACTGGATAAAGTGACATATCTGTCAAATCGTACAGTCGTGGATCGACATTATGGCCTCGTTAAAGTCCGAAATTCAGATGGTGTAGAGGGTATTGGTTTTTGTTATGTAGGCAATGCGGCAGGTGAACTATTCAGGGTAGCCGTCGAGCAACTATTGGCACCGGTATTAATTGGACGAGACTCCCTGGCAGTAGAAGGGCTGTGGAAGGAGATGTATCAGGAAGCGCTGTTACAGGGGCGGATGGGAACAGTGATGCGCGCGCTTAGCGCATTGGATATTGCTTTGTGGGATTTGAATGCACGGGCGGCCAATCTTCCTCTGCATAAGTACCTGGGAGCAGTTGAACTGGACACGGTACCTGCATATGCGAGTGGGGGTTATTACGTTGATGGTAAGACGGCAGAACAGGTTGGCGAAGAGATGGCCAGCTATGTTGAATTAGGCTTTAAGGCAGTAAAAATGAAAACCGGGCGGTGGACGCCTGAAGGCGAGGAGTCACGAGTAAAAGCAGCGAGAGAGGCCATCGGGCCCAATGTGGAGCTTATGCTCGATTGTAACAACGGGTGGGTAGATACGGTGCAGGCCATGGAGTACTTGCGTCGCATGGAGCAATATCATCCCTATTTTATTGAGGAGCCTTTTAGCCCGGATGATATTGAGAGCCATGCCCGACTTGCAAAATTGACAAGTATTCCAGTGGCTACCGCTGAAATCGGCTATGGCCGGTGGTATCACAAACAGCTTCTGGATATGGGAGGAGCGGCGATCCTCCAAACAGATGCCGCAGTATGCGGTGGAATTACAGAATGGAAGCGCATTGCTGCTATGGCGGCGGGATATGGAATACAGATGTGCCCACATTGGTTTCATGATATTCATGCGCCGCTCGTGGCCTCAACGCCCAACGCACGTTATGTCGAGTTCTTTTGGGACGACCAGGTGTTAAATTTTCGACGCCTGGTTGACCGTCAGTTGGATCACAAGGACGGTCGGGTGATTCTGCATCAAGATCCGGGCCTGGGCTTTGAGTTCGATGAAAATCAGATCGCCAAGTATGGGCGTTGGACCACGGTCTCTTGATCTATACAACTTGACGAAATTAACAGGAGATATTGACATATGGATCGCCGAAGCTTCATTTCTACGTTAACCGCTTTCGCCGCAGCAGCCTGTATGCGTCCAGCCTTTTCTGCATCAGGTGAATTACCATCGGGGCCAATACGAATCATCGTAGGCTTTCCTGCTGGCGGCGGGACCGATATTTTGGCGCGAATCGTCGCAAACCAACTGAATAAGCTTTGGGGCGTCCCTGTCGTTGTTGAGAATAAAGCCGGCGCGGCGGGTCTGATCGCGGCTCGGGATGTAGCCAGAGCTACGCCGGATGGTAAGACCTTAATGATGGGCCACATTAATGCACTGGGAATACTTCCTGCGTTGTCTCCAAAGCTGGGGTTTGACGCGGAGAAAGATTTCACGGCAGTTGCGTTGGTAGGACAGACTCCCCAGGTACTCGTGGGCAATCCCAAAGCGTTGAAAACCATCGAAAATTTGGTCGAACTATGTAAAACGAAACCTGGCGAGGTCACTTTTGGGTCTTCAGGCATCGGTTCTGCTCAGCATTTAGCATTGGCGCTCTTTGAGCAGACGACAGGAATTTCGGCGCTCCACATTCCGTATAAAGGCGCGGCTCCGTTGATGACTGATCTTGTCGGCGGACAAATTGAATATGCCTTTGAGGGAATGACAACCGCAGCCCCATTCATCAAAAGTGGGAAAGTACAAATTCTTGCTCAAACTGGCACTAAACGAGTCAAATCTTTCCCGAATGTGCCTACCATTGCCGAGTCAGGTTTTCCGGACTTTAATGCAAGCATCTGGTTTGGATTGGTGGGGCCGGGAAAAGTGCCACCGAAATTAGTTTCCAGGATGAATAGCGATGTAAATAAGGTACTCGCAATGCCCGAGGTCGTAAGTCAACTTGAGCAGTTTGGTGCAGAAGGCGGCGGTGGTACAGCTGAAAGTTTTGAGTCTTATATACGTGAAGAGCGTAATAAATGGGCGCAGTTGATTAAAGCTCGAGCGATTACATTAGAAAGCTAACGATAACGAAAAATTAATACTTATCATCAGGAGACATAAAATGAAACTCAAACTGCCCTTGGCTGTTTTCATTTGGACATCGCTTTTTACCGGGATGTCGTTCGCCAATAGTTTTGGAAGTCAGCCCTTAACACTCGTGGTTCCGTTTGCACCCGGCGGAAACGCAGATATTGTTTCCCGTTCTATCGCAGTACCGATGTCAAAAATACTGGGTCAAAGTGTTGTGGTTGACAATAGAGGAGGGGCTGGCGGCGCGATTGGTACAGCCTTGGTGGCAAATGCTCGTACAGATGGCAATACACTTTTGGCGGCAACACCCGGTCAATTGGGGACATTGCCTCATATGTTTAAGACCGCGTACAAAATGAGTGATTTTGCGCCAATTGGCGTTCTTAGTAAAACTTCAATTGCACTCATCATTAAGCATGGCGATAACAGATTCAAAACCGCAGAAGAATTTATTGCTTATGTAAAGAGTAACCCAGGCAAACTGAATGTTGGCCATGCCGGTCCGGGGTCGCCCAATCACTTGGCGATGTTGCAGTTCGGAGATGCGATCAATGGCCAATTCACGCCGATCGCATATAAGGGTTCCGGCCCTGCATTGCTGGACCTGTTGTCCGGCCAGATCGACGTTATTTTCGATCAGGTGAGTAGTTCACTTCCTTACTTAAAAGCCGAAAAATTCTCGGCCCTGTTAGTGCTTAGCCCCACGCGAGACGAAAGCATTCCTGATGTTCGAACACTAAAAGAGGCCGGACTACCTGAATTCGATGCCAGCACCTACATTGGATTGCTCGCCCCTAAAGACGTTCCGGCGGCAACACGAGACAGACTGACAGCTATCGTTAAACAAGTAGCAGGTAATCCTGAGTTTAATCAAGGGCTGAAAAAAATCGGCAGTTCTGCTTACTACGGGGATCCGGCGCGATTCGCAGATATTTTAAAAGCGGACGAAGAGCTAGCCATCAGGTTAAAAAATCAGGGCAGATTGATTGATGATTGATCCGGATGTTTCGCAAGAGCAATGGTGGGACTGCCATTTTCATATCTTTGATAATGATCGCTATAAGCTTTCGCCAGATTGTGCATATGTACCTGAAAATGCATATCTATCAACATTTCGCCAACGGAGTTTGTCCAGGGGAATACAACGCGGGGTTTTGGTCCATCCCAGTGTCTATGGCGCCGACCATGCCAGTTTCGAAGATACTTTATCGGGCAATTCAGACTGGTTACGCGGTGTGGCAGTGGTGAGCGCCGATGAAAACATAACATCGGATGCCCAGATAGCATATTGGGATGAGCTGGGCGCTTGTGGGACGCGTATCAATCGTCTTTTTCCCGGTGCCCCCGCTAACCCGGATAGAATCATAGACCGGGTAAGAGCGTTTGGTTGGCACGTCCAACTGCTAGTGGATATCGCCCAGGATATGTCATTGATTAAACATATTGCAAATAAGGGTATGCAGGTGGTGGTGGACCATTTTGGTCATTCTCCGGTAGACCAGCTATTGCAAAGCCATGAATTATTAGACTTGTTAGCGCTAATGCGGGAGGGGAATATATGGATAAAACTATCTGCTCCTTACCGCTTACATGCTGGCGATGCCCCTTGGTCAAATACACGTGGGCTCGTAGATATGTTCGTGAAGGCAAATCCGCATAGGCTTGTTTGGGGCAGTGATTGGCCACATCCACAAAATCACAAATCTCCATTTATTGTCCCTAAGGGGAATACTGTACATGAAACAATTCATGATTGGTTTTCCGACACCGAATTAAGAAGGTTGATCATGTTTGAAAACCCAGCTAGCCTATACCGATAGGATGCATGTATCCATGTCCATGCTAATAGGTGTCTGAAAATCGTTTACGCATGCGTCGCATACCTTAATAAAAATACCCGGATTGAAAAGTACCGCAGTATTGTACCGAGATGGGCATTCAGGAGTAATGCTACGCTGACACGGGAATTTCCGCCTTTGCCCGGATCGAAAGGATCATTGTAAAGTGAGCTGTCTCATAAATCGTAACTGGTGAAAAAATTAATGATAAGCTTGTACCGCTAAATAGCAGTCGTGGTTTTTTCCTAATACCAATAATGAATATATGACGCATGGAGACAATTATGAAATTTCGACTTAAATCCGTATTTGCACTTTCTACCTTGGTCGGGGCGATGGGAGGCGGGCTATCTGCTGCCAATGCGAATACGCTAGCGCAAGTGATGGAGCAAAAAGTATTGCGCGTGGCGATTGATCTGAATGCTCCACCTTACGGCATGACAGATGACAAGGTAACAGCAATTGGTTCAGATGTAGAAACTGCACAATTGATTGCGGACAGTCTGGGGGTAAAGCTTCAGGTGGTGCCCACAACACAGGCCAATCGCATTCCGTTCTTGTTGACCAATAAAGCAGATGTGGTTATTTCCAGTCTGTCGATTACGCCAGAACGCGCCAAAGTGGTTGATTATTCTATTCCTTATGCAGATAACAAAGCGGTAGTTGCCGTATCTAAGGATTCACCCATTAAAGAGATGAACGATCTGGTTGGTAAAACGGTTGTGACTGCCAGAGGCACGACCAATGACCAACAGTTAACGAAGCAGGCGCCGCCCGGCACCAATATCGTGCGTTTTGAAAATGATGCAACGGCCATTACCGCGATTACCAGCGGACAAAGCAGTATTTTTGCCACTGCACCCTCGATCATCGGCGCCTTGAATAAAAAGTATCCAGCAAAAGCAATGGATATACGAATTGTGATGTCTAGCGCCAAACTGGCCATTGGTGTTGCTAAAAACAACCCGGAAATCAAGGAAAAAATGAATGAACTGGTGCGCGCCAATCTGAAGAATGGCAAGTTAAATGCGATTTATAAAAAATATCACCAAACCGATTTGCCCGCAGATGTAGTTGCGCTGGGCAATTGAGCTGACCTGCAATAGATCACTCAGAGGTTAATGTAGCGATCGTGGGCGGTTGAAAATCAATATGCTCGCGAACGCTGCTTGTGGCTCAAACGGATGAGTGCCTGATTGATCAGGATTGCCCTCCATTTGGATTGAGCACTAGGCTCTATCAACCAATGGGCGATATCTATTCTTTGGTTACCAGCTTTTGCACTAATTTCTCCGCCTGTCCCAATGCCTTGCCATCCTCGGCTGGCAATTGCAAATTATTAAACGACGTTTGATAAGAGTGCATAACAACGTTCACCCCGTTCTTATCCTGATTAACCAGCACTCTTAACGGCAGGTCAAGCGCCAGGGTTGGATATTTGACCATGAGAGGCGTGCCCGCTTTGGGATTGCCAAAAATAATCACCTTGGTGGGCGGCATGGTCAGACCTGCGTTTTGTGCAGCGTGAGCATGATCAATGACGGTGAAAATTGTCATCCCTTTTTCTTTTATCCCACTCTCCAGTTTTGATACTGTTTCATCAAAGGAATAAGCGCTTTCAAATTGATGAGTGGATTGAGCAGAAGCGATATTTGCAAGAAAGCCAACGCTACATATTGTACTCGCAACCAATATCCGATTGAACTTGGATAACACAGGGCATCTCCATATACAGTTAATTAGCCAATAACATCAATCACATAGTAACGGAAGCAGGGTCGCCATTGGCAGTTTGGCCTGATTATGAGCCGCAATCACTATTGCAACGGTATTGCGTTTCAACCGTTATCGCCAAGTACGTAATAGACAGAAGAACACGCCGCTTCAAATCGCTCTGCCTAGGGTTAATACTAGCTATATTTCTATACGTCTAGAAGTATAGACTATTGGTATATTAAGCCTTTCACCGTTGGCTTTTGCAGAATCGTTGTATGGAAACGATCAAAATAGGAGACTGTTATGAACATGAACGTGGTTTTAGGTACTGCGGCAAACATGCTTGGCATGATTGGCCTGCTGGTTACGTCGGTTGTTGCAGGCGCAGCCGAGAAAAATGCTTATCCCGATAAGCCTATTCAACTGGTTGTGGGATATGGCGCCGGAGGCGGCACGGATATGTGTTTCCGGGCATTGGCGCAGGGCGCGGCAGAAAAGCTGGGGCAATCTATTGTCGTGGAAAATAAGCCGGGGGCAGGTTCCTCGCTATCGATTTCTTACATCGCAAGGCAGAAGCCGGATGGTTATACGCTGGCAGCCCTGTCTACCGGAGCTGTCCTGAATCAGTTTCTCGTAAAAAATATTTCATATGACGTACGCAAGGATTTGACGCCGATTGCGATGATGGCCCAATACCAGGTCGGCGTTCTGGTGCGCGCTGATTCTCCCTATCACACTATCGCGGACCTGATTGCCGCAGCAAAGACTCAATCCATGACCTACAGCACCGCGGGGGTAGGTACGCCGCAGCATCTGGCTATGGAAAAAGTGGGTGAAATGACCGGTGGAAAACTGATTCATACACCTTATAAAAGCGGTATCGAGGCGTCCACCGGGCTGATGCGTGGTGATGTTGATTTCATGTCGCAGACGGCCGAGTGGGCGCCGTATGTGCGCGACAAGCGCTTGCGGCTGCTCGCCGTTTTTACCAATAAGCGCATAGAAGAGTTCAACCAGGCGCCGACCATGCAAGAGGCCGGGTTCGATATTGTTGCTCCAAGCATTTTCGGGCTGGTGGGCCCCAAGGGGATGGATCCGGCCATTGTGCGCAAAGTTGATGATGCGTTTCATCATGCGATGTCCACGACGGCATTCAAAAATTGCGCGAATCAGTTCGGGCTGATGATCGACTATCGCAATGCAGGCGATTTTGCCCGCCATATTGACAATACCGCAGTGCAATGGGGGCCTGCAGCAGCAGCGCTCAAGAAATAATTTACCTTCTCAGACCGACTCCTAATGATTAAGAACGATATGCTTAGCTGGCCTTTTTTTGACGAATCTCACCGGGCGCTTGGCGCAACGCTTGACCGCTGGTGTGCGGACAATTTACAGGCGCTTGACCACACGGATGACTTTACGGCCTGCCGCGAGCGCGTGGCCGCTTTAGGCAAGGCCGGTTGGCTTAAATACTGTGTGCCCGCAGGAGACAACGGCGTGTGGGGTGGGGCGAGGTCAAACCTGGATTCGCGGTCCTTATGCATCTTGCGGGAAACGCTGGCGCAGTACGATGCTCTGGCGGACTTTTCATTTGCCATGCAGGGTCTGGGATCAGGTGCGATCAGCCTGGGTGGCAGTCGCGCCCTGCAGGATGCCTATCTGCCCAAAGTGAGCAGCGGGCAGGCGATTGCTGCGTTTGCCCTGTCGGAGCCGCAGGCCGGGTCCGATGTGGCCGCATTGTCGTGCCGGGCCGATATCGATGGCAACGAGTATATTTTGTCGGGGCGTAAAACGTGGATATCCAATGGCGGCATTGCAGACTTTTACACCGTGTTTGCGCGAACAGGCCAGGGCTTGGGCGCGCGCGGAATCACCGCCTTCGTTGTGGATGCCGATACGCCTGGCCTGCATATTGAAGAGAACATCCGTACGATGTCCCCGCATCCGCTGGCGACGTTGCGTTTTGATGAATGCCGGATTCCCGCAGATCGCATGTTGGGTAAACTGAACGAAGGGTTTAAGCTGGCCATGCGCACGCTGGATATTTTTCGCAGCTCGGTTGCAGCAGCAGCCAATGGTTTTGCGCGTCGTGCATTGCACGAGGCATTGACCCATGCCGGTGAGCGAAAAATGTTCAATCAGACGCTGCTGGATTTTCAGCTCACTCAATCCTATCTGGGCGAGATGGCAACTGAAATTGACAAAGCGGCATTGCTTACGTATCGCGCCGCGTGGATGCGGGATGTGCAGGGCGTCAGAACCACCAGCGAAACGGCGATGGCGAAAATGGCGGCGACCGAATCTGCGCAATGGGTGATTGATCGGGCGCTGCAGATGCTGGGTGCGCGTGGCGTGGTAAGTGATAGCCCGGTTGAGCGGCTCTATCGTGATATACGGGCCCTGCGTATATATGAAGGGGCAACGGAAGTGCAAAAGCTGATCATCGCACGTGAGCTGATCAAGCAACAGCAAACCGAAACACAATGAATTGATACGGAAAAATGATGACTGAACAAAGAAAAGTCCTGGTCACAGGTGCAAGCAAAGGAATCGGCCGTGCGATCTGTCACCGATTGCTCGACGATGGGTATGCGGTGACAGGCATTGCACGTACCAAACCTTCGGACTGGCCGAGCCAAGCAGCGTTTGAGCAGGTCGATCTTTCGGATCGCGCCCAGTTGGACCAGGTGCTTGAAAAGCTGGCGCAAGAGCGCGCCTATTACGGGTTGGTCAATAACGTGGGCATCGTGCCAATCGGCGCGATCGAAAGCGTGAACATGGCAGACCTGCAGGTAGCCGTGCAACTGAATATCGAAGTGGCTATTGCATGTACACAGGCCCTGCTGCCAGCGATGCGAAACCTGGGCGCAGGGCGTATTGTGAATATCAGTTCGCGCGCGGCGCTGGGCAAGCAGAACCGCACGATTTACAGTTTGACCAAGGCAGGCATGATTGGTATGACCCGTACCTGGGCGCTGGAGCTGGCCGGCGCGGGGGTTACCGTTAACGTGATCGCGCCAGGCCCGATTGCCACGGAATTTTTCAATAGCGCGAACACCGCTGGCGATGCGGCGACCCAGAAACTCTTGGCCGGCATTCCTGTGGGGCATATAGGCAAACCCGAGGATGTCGCGCACGCCGTCGCGTATTTAATTGACGAACGCTGCGGCTTTGTGACCGGTCAGACGCATTACGTTTGTGGTGGCGTGACGATTGGCGCCGCGTGACGACATATCAATACATATCATAGGAGATGGCAATGCAACGTTGGAAAAAACGGCCGGAAGGCTCGAACTGGGGTGAGTTCGGCCCTGATGATCAATTGGGACGCGTCAATTTACTGACGCCCGAACAGGTGCTCAAGGGTGTGCAGGAAGTTCGGCAAGGCAAGGTGTTTTGCCTGTCTCTGCCGCTGGATATGCCCGGCGGCATGGTGCTGAACCCCAGGCGCAAGCCCCCGCAATTGGCTGCGACCGAAAAAGATGGCGTTCCATACATGAACTTTCCCATGGAAAATCTGGACGCAAGCGCCATTGATATTCTGAGCGATGATCAGGTCACGTTGTCGTTGCAATACTCCACACAATGGGATGCGCTTGCGCATGTGGGCGCGCAGTTCGATGTAGACGACACAGGCGCGTTGAAGAAAACCTACTATAACGGCTACCGTGGCGGCGAAGACATCCTGGATGCCGGCCATGACCATAACCATGATGACGGTGAAGGCGAGTGCAATCACGGCATGGGCGCATTAAAGCTGGGTGTAGAGAACTTTGCAGTTCAGGGTATGCAGGGGCGCGGGGTGCTGGTGGACTTTGTCAGGCATTACGGCCATGGTCGCACGCTGATCGGCTATGAGCAGTTGATGGCCGTGCTTGAAAAGGACGGTATTGAGATCGAGCGGGGAGACATGCTGGTGTTGCGGACCGGCTTTGCCGAAACCGTGATGGAGATGGCCGGCAACCCCGATGGAGAGGCGCTGCATCAGGCCGGCGCAGTGCTCAATGGGGCAGATGCGCGGTTACTGCAATGGATAACAGACAGCGGCATTGCATGTATTTGTGCAGACAATTATGCCGTTGAAGCGTACCCGGCACTGAACGAGGGTGAGAAAAAATCGTTGCTGCCATTGCACCATCATTGCTTGTTCAAGCTTGGCCTGCCACTGGCAGAGCTTTGGTATCTGAAAGATCTGGCGACCTGGCTTCAGGAACAGAATCGCTATCGCTTCCTTTTGACCGCGCCGCCATTGCGCTTGCCAGGGGCAGTTGGCTCTCCGGTGACCCCCATCGCGACGGTGTAGCATGACAACTGAAATGAAGACGTTTCATCAGTTGCTGGACCAGCACCTGCGGGTGCGTCCTGCTGCAACGGTGTTATATGACGTAGACAAGGCGTTCAGCTTTCAGAACCTTCATAAAGAGGCTGACCGGATTGCGCGATTACTGGTGGCAAACGGCGCTCAGCCAGGCGAGCGCCTGGCGCTGTGGTTACCTACCTGCAGCGCCTGGTTGTCTGTGTTCTACGCCTGCGCGCGCCTGGGCATCACGGTGATTGCCATGAATACCCGGTTTCGCAGCCGGGAAGTAGCCGATCTACTGTCCCGCGGGGAGTGCCGCTGGCTCGTGCTCTGGCCGGGATTCAAGGACCTGGACTTTGGCGGGATTTTGCAGGAAGTCGATAGCGGTATTCTTGATACGCTCAAGGGTATTGTGGCGGTGGGCGACGCGGCCCGGCCGGACTGGCTGGGCACGCCGGCGTGGCTGGACTATTCGCACGACCCTGGTCAGGTGAGTCTTCCTGAGCTCCCTGAAGGTACGGCTCCAGCGCTGGTCTACACCACTTCTGGAACGACGTCGCTGCCCAAACTGGTTTGGCATGACCAGCAGACGTTGCTTGGCCATGGTTGCCAGGTGGGCAGGCGTTTTGATATTGCTGCTCAGGATGTTTTGCTGCTGGGTGCGCCGTTATGCGGCGCATTTGGTTTCTCCAGCGCATTGGGCGCCATGTTCACCGGGGCCGCCATGGTTTCCTCGCCGGTTCTGGATCCCGGTGAATGCATGGAACAAATCAGGCAGTTCAAGGTAACGCATACCTTTGCGAACAATGAATTGCTGAACCGGATTCTGGATTACGCGCAGCAGGCTGAGGGCGCCAATCCGCTGGTGACTCTTAAACTTGCCGGCTTTGCTAGTTTTGCGCCTTCTTTGGGCGACTTTCCGGTGCGCGCACAGCAGATGGGCATGCGACTGGTCGGGCTGTACGGCTCCAGCGAGATGCAGGCATTGGTAGCTTCGCAAGATGCCGAGGCCTCACTGGAGCAGCGACAGTTGCCGGGGGGGCGCTTAACCAGTCCAGACGGTCGGGTGCGTGCCCGCGATACGCATTCTGGCCAAGTGCTGGATCATGGCCAACTGGGAGAAATTGAGATCAAGGCGCCCAGCATGATGCGTGGCTATCTGAATAATCCCAAGGCGACGCAAGAGGTAATTGATAGCGACGGTTATTTCCGCACGGGCGACCTGGGTTATACCCTGAACGATCAGCATTTTATCTTTCAGGCCAGGAAAGGCGATTATTTGCGACTGGGCGGTTTTCTGGTGAATCCGCAGGAAGTGCAGGACTATATTGAATCGCTGGACGGCGTCAAATCCTGCCAGGTAGTTGGCGCCAGCTTGCAGGGTAAGGCAGTGCCGGTGGCGTTTGTTATCGCGCATGAAGGAGTAAACCTGTCGGAGGCCGGGATTATTGCGCATAGTCGACGCCAGCTTGCCGGCTTCAAAGTACCGAAGAAAGTTGTGTTCGTGACGGCCTTTCCTGTGGTCCAAAGCGCGAATTCCAATAAAATACAGCGGGGTGAACTGCAGAAGCAGGCGCAGCAACTCCTGGATACGCTGGCCTGACGGCGGCCGATCCGCAGACGCCACTCAACTTGCGTCTGCGGCCACTTTTTTTCCGGACTATGACAGATAAATCTTCCAATTACGCCGTATTGAGCCGTAGCAAGCAGCCCATCTATCTCCAACTGGCCACTGAATTCAGACGCAGTATTGATGTCGGGCTCTGGCGTGTGGGCGAACAGATACCGCCTTTGGAAGAACTCATGCGTACCTATGAGGTCTCTCGCATGACGATACGCAATGCTCTGGAAATTCTGGAGGCAGAACAGCTTATTACACGCAGCCGGGGGAAAGGGACCTTCGTGCAGCGTCGCCCGCCCCAGGTGAGTGAATTGCAGTTGCCCACCACTTGGCAGGAAGCGGTGGCGCTAAGCGACGTGCTGGGCACGCACAGCATTACCGAGTCTGAACGGACGATTACGCAATTGCCGGATATGGGCATGCAATGCCGCGCGCAGCCGGCCCAGTCTTATAAATATCTGTGTCGGCTGCATAGCAGGAACAAGGTGCCGTATTGTTATAGCGAAGTGTATGTTGATATGACGCTTTTTCAGCAATATGAAGACGACTTCCTGAGCCATGCGGCCGCATCGGTCATTGCCCGTATTCCAGGCTTGCACATTGACGAATCCCGACAGAGCCTGGCGATTATCAATGCCGGCTTTGTGTCCGCCAATGCATTGCAACTGGCGGGCGGCGACAGCGTTGCCGAGGTAAAGCGCCTGGCCTGCGCCAATGACGTACTTATCTATTATGCCCGGTTGGAGTTCCCGACCCGGTATGTTAAGCTTGAGCTGGACTTGCTCGCGGGCGAGCGCTGATTTTTATTTTTCTTGCGGTGCGTTTGCGGGGATTGTTTGAGCTACCCGGGCCGCAGCAATCATCATATTCTGAATCACAACGTAATCCATTTACCCATTGGGCCAGCGAACGCCGGCGGACCGGCGCTCGTCTTGGCATGCTTATTGCGGCTCGATCCCTGCTGCGGTAATGACCTGTTTCCATCCTGTGCGCTGTTTCTTAATGAATTCGCGCGCTTCGGGCAGCGTCATCGGCGGCACCGGGATAGAGGCGTTCTGTTCCATCAATGTTGAAAATTCCGGTGTGCGGATCAGTTCATCCATGGCGGCATGCAGTTTCTCAACGACCGGTTGCGGTGTGCCAGCCGGTGCAAACAAGCCTTTCCAGGACCAGGGGGAAATCTGGTCGAACGCGCTGAAACCCAGCTCGCTCAAGGTAGGCACATCAGGTAAAAAAGCAAGGCGTTTGGCGGACAGCACGGCCAGGGGTTTCAGCGTGCCGGACTTGACCTGGGGATAGGCGGTGATGGCCGTGTCAAAGACGGTATCGACCTGTCCGCCGATAACAGCCGTCAGAGCCGGACTGCTGCCGTTGAATGGAGCATGCACCATGGAAGGCAAGCCTGCGGCCTTTTGAAAAGCAGCGCCGGCCAAATGGGTAGAGTTACCCATTCCCGCCGAAGAATAGCTGACTTTGTCCGGATTGGCTTTGCCGTACGCGATGAAATCCTTGACCGTATTGATTTTGGCGTCTTTTTTGACGACCATCAGGAACGGAAATTCGGAAACAATGGCAACCGGCTGAAGCGAGGTTGCCGGATCGTAGGGCAGATTTTTGTAAAGATACTGGCTTGCCGTAATGTCCGTACCGCCAATCAGTAATGTATATCCATCTGGCTTGGCGCGTGCGACATGGGCATTGCCAATGGTACCGGCTGCGCCCGGGCGATTTTCCACAATGGCCGGCACGGAAAATTTCTTGTGCAGGTGTTGAGCGATCATGCGCCCGATCTGGTCGGTGGATCCGCCCGCGGCAAACGGTACGACGATCACAATGGGTTTGTTCGGAAACGTGTCTGCAGATTCGGCTGCGTGCAGTGCAGGCATTGAGGTTGTTAAAGCACATACGACACCGAGTTGTAGCATCTTGGTCAATTTCATACTTCAGGTCCTCCTGAGAGCGGCAATAAAAGGGCAACGCACGTAACGTGCGAGTTGCAATGTTGCGGATGAAGCGTTGTGGCGTTATTGAATCTTGATGTTTCGTTCCTTAACGATTTTTCCCCAACGTGTCTGCTCGGCATCAAGGTATTGTTCCAGCCTGGCGGGAGACCCGCCTTCGGCAAAGGCGCCGATCTTGGCAAAATGCGCTTTGATCTCAGGGTCTTGCAAGGCGGTGGTGAAATCGTCAGAAATTTTCTGGACGGTTTGTTCTGGCGTTCCGCCTGCTGCAAATATGCCGAACCACGCCGCAGCTTCATAACCGGGCAGTCCCTGTTCCTCTATGGTGGGTACATCGGGCAGCCAGGGTAGCCGTTTGGCCGAGGTAACGCCAAGCGCGCGAAGTCGTCCGGACTGAATGTGTGGCAGAGCGCCGTTATCGAACATCAGGTCAAGCCTGCCGGCAATCAAGTCCTGATGCGCAGCGGCGCTACCTTTGTAAGGCACATGCAGGAAGTCGACGCCTGCCATACTGCTGAATAATTCTCCCGACAGATGCGTAAAAGTGGCCGTTCCGGCTGAACCGAACACCAGCGGTTTCGGGGCGGCTTTGGCTTTGGCAAGAAATTCCTGCACATTATGGACGCCAAAGTTCGGGTAGGTGACGAACACGCCGGGTACGGTCGATAGCAATGTGACCGGGATCAGGTCTTTACGCGTGTCGTACGGCAGCGAGGACAATAGCATCGGATTGAGCACATATGGCATAGCGGTGAGCAACAGCGTGTAGCCATCGGGTTTGGATTTGGCCACTTCGCCGCTGGCGATCACGGTATTACCGCCGGGCTTGTTCTCTACTACTACCGGTTGCTTCCAGATTTCCGACATTTTTTTCGCGACAATGCGCGCTTGTGAGTCGGTGGTCCCGCCCGGAGGGTAGGCAACCACAAGCGTAACCGGACGAACCGGGAACGCGGCAGGCTGCGCGCTGGCTGCGGCCGCGCAAAATGCGGTGGCCAGCGCCAGAACAGGCAACCGGAATTTGATTTTTTTAAGTTGCATGGTTTGTCTCCTTAATGTGTGTTGTTTCTTTTTTATTTTTTAAATCATTGCCTCAATCAACAAGGGGCCCTGTTGCTGCAAACCCCGATTCAAGGCGACGTTGAACGCCTCCATCGTGTCTACCCGCAGTCCCTCCACGCCATGGCCCCGGGCCAGCGCGACCCAGTCCAGTTCAGGCTGATTCAGATTGAGCATCTTCTGGGCACTTGGCCCGGGTTCGCTTGTCTTCATCTGCTCGAGCTCGCCTCGCAAAATCTGATACTTCCGATTTGCGCAGATGATAACGGTAATATTCAGGTTTTCGCGCGCCATTGACCATAATGCCTGCACGGTGTACATGGCTGACCCATCGCCCACAATGGCAACGACCCTTCTGTCCGGGCAGGCCACGGCGGCGCCGACAGCGGCGGGCAGGCCATAGCCGATGGATCCGCCGGGAATCTCCAGCCAGTCGTGTGGCTCTGCCTGCGGCATGCAGTCGCGCAATTGCCGGCCCGTAGTGATGGCCTCGTCCACCACGATACAGTTGGCAGGAAGTTGCAAGGCAAAAGACTGACTAATGCCCAGTGATGTAATCGGCCCCGTTGGCAAATCAAACGCTGGCTTCTGGTCCGATACCGACGGTTGCTGCTGCGCGATGCCCAGGCGATCGGCCAGCTGTGCCAAAGCGTTTGCCATGTCTTCGGAAGACTGGGCCAGCGTCATGATGGTGCAATCGGACCGGGTCAGGAAACGCGGCATCTCCGGATAGGCAAAAAAGGCAACGGGTGCCTGCGCACCGACCAGAATAAGCAATTGGATATCTTGCAGGGATTCGAGCGCGCCCTTGATCGGGTACGGCATCTGTCGCACATTGACCCGCCCTCGGCCAGCTTCCGAGCGCGCGTTCTTGGTTTCGGCCAGTAGGCGGCAGCCAAGGTGCTGCGCGATTTTTCCCGCGAGCCTGGTCGTTTGCGTTCGCATCGCCCGTCCGCCCAGCAAAATGGCGGTATTGGACGGGTTGATATTTTTATCGGCCAGGGCCTGGGCGATCGCTTCAATGACGTCGTCAGCAACGTATGGTTTGGGACGTACTTGTGGCAATTGCGTGCGTGGCGCATGGGTGGTTTGCCAGGCCACGTCCGCCGGCAGGATCAGTGACGCGATGCGGCCCGGTTGCTGGCGCGCCTGATCAATGGCCGCCGCCGTGTCCTGGCTGGCCCTGTCCAGGGCCGTGATGGTGCGGGTCCAATGTGAAACGGGGCTGGCGACGCCTTCGATATCGGAGGTAAGCGGGGCGTCGTTGGCGATATGATCCAGCGCGTGCTGCCCGATAATATTGATAACGCCCGAACCGGCCCGGCGCGCATTATGCAGGTTGGCCCAGCCGTTACCCACGCCCGGTCCCAGATGCAGGAGCGTTGCCGCGGGTCGGTCGGCCATTCTGTAATAGCCGTCGGCCGCGCCGGTTGCCACGCCTTCGAACAGACCCAGTACGCAACGCATGCGGGGCAGGGTGTCAAGCGCCGCGACAAAATGCATTTCGGAAGTGCCTGGATTGGCAAAGCAGACATCAACGTCGTGATCCAGCAATGTATTTACGATAGCTTCAGAACCATTCATTTTCAACCTTTGTCAAACGTGATCAATAACAGGGGTGCACATGGGTGCGCGCCGCTTCGTGTCTGTACCCCGAGCACAGGCGCGGCATTTTAAAAATCAAATTTCTTGACACTCAATTATTCTTTCGCATAACATACTATCCACATAGTATTCTTTGAAAAGAGGAAAGTCAACATGATTTTGGATGCGTTAGTAGCGAAGGTCAGCTCGTATATTTGTGCCCATCCCAATGAACGAGATTGCTGGCAAAAGGCGCCGGCACTGTCGGGATTAATGGCGTGGGACCAGTCTGAATATCGCCCGTTCGTGCAGCGGCAGGTAAAGCGGATTGCCGCGACCCAGAAGTCGGATGGAAATTTAAGTTATGGGGATTGGCATACGTCTTCGGGCGGCCATATTCGGACCTTCACTCCGTTGGCTTCGGAAACGTCTGCGGTCGGTGTGCCCCTAGTGGAAATGTATGGGCGCACTCAAAATGGGCGTTTGCTGGAAGCGGCGCGCAAACAGTATCAATCGCTGCTGGACGCGCCGCGCACCAAGGCGGGCGGGATCTGGTCACGGGGCGAGGGGCCGGAGCTATGGATTGACTTCACCTATCTGATGTGTCCGTTCATGGTCAAATTCGGTCTGGCCACCCAGAATAACGACGCCATTGATCTGGCGTTTGATCAGGTATTGGTCCATGTAGATGCATTGGTTGATCCACGGAAACATCTGGCGCGTCACGCATGGTGCGAACAGCCGGACCATTTTCCGCAATCGGCCTTTTGGGCCAGAGGCAATGGCTGGCTGCTCTGTGCTTGTGCAGAGCTACTGGTGCTGGCTCCGCAGCATCGCCATGCCGGGCAGATCCGCCGCATACTGAATGATGTGATGCAGGCGATGGCCGCCATGCAGGATGCATCTGGTTATTTCTATCACGTCCTGGATGACCCTCTGTCCAATTTGGAGGCGTCAGCAACGCTTATGTTTGCGTATGCGGCGGCGCTCACCGTACAGCACGATCTGCTTGAGCCGGGTCACGATGCCAATGCGCTGATGGATCGTGCGCTACGCGCGTTCACGGTGGTGGCCGGGGCGGTGGAAGACAGTGGCAAAGTCCCGGGGGTGGCAATGGTGCCGGGCGGTCCGGGCGTCGCGTTTGACTGGACGTTGTTTGGCCAGGGCTTTTTCCTGCTGGCAGCGCATGCATTGCGCGACCAGCTTGATGATGCCGCTTTTGAAGAGGTAATGTGATGAACTCGATGAATCCGGCTGCGCCACAACCTGCAGAAAAGCAACGACCGCTAGCGGGCCTGCGCGTTATTGATATGTCACGCCTTGCGCCTGGCCCTTATTGCACAATGCTCCTGGCCGACCTGGGTGCCGAAGTGATATGCGTGGGCGGGGGGCGCGCCGGTAACCCGCTATCGACTTTCGCGCGCGGTAAACAATTTATCAAGCTGGATTTGAAAGCACCAGAGGGCAAAGCTGCCTTGCAGGCGCTTGCCCAAAGCGCTGATGTCTTCGTAGAAAGCTTCCGCCCGGGTGTTTCCGAGCGACTGGGTGCCGGCTATGAAACGCTTGCGAAGTTGAATCCCGGTTTGGTTTATTGCTCGGTGACCGGATATGGACAGGATGGGCCTATGGCTCAGGATGCCGGGCACGATATCAGCTATCTGGCGTTAACCGGGGTGCTGGGCGCGCTGGGTCCGACCGATGGGCCGCCTGCCGTACCTTTGAATCTCATCGCTGATTTTGCAGGGGGCAGTTGCATGGCTGCATTCTCTATCATGACGGCGTTGTTTGAGCGCAGCAGAACCGGCAAAGGCAAATACCTAGATGTGGCCATGATTGATGGCGCAATGTCGCTCATGGCAATGCACTATCCGGTCTGGCGCACACCGATACTTCCGATGCGCGGAGAAGGGCTGCTCAACGGGGGCAACCCTTACTATTGCTGCTACGAATGCAAGGACGGCAAATACATATCGGTGGGCGCACTGGAAACCCAGTTTTTTCACAACCTATGGCAACGCCTCGTTGGAACAGCGGTGCCGGACCATATGAACGTTGCCAATTGGCCAATGATCCGGGCAACGTTCCAGGAGAAATTTATGGAACGCAGCCGCGATGCATGGAGCGCATTCTTTCAGGGGACAGAGGCCTGCGTTGTGCCGGTGCTGGCCCCCGACGAAATCTGGTCGCACCCACATATTCGCCATCGTCACCCGAATGCCCATGCACAGCAAGTGCCCGTGCTGCCCCGGTTTGACCAAGTGGCCTATCCGGCGCCAGAGACGGACATTGCGGATCGTACAAATGTGATTCTGGGCGCGCTCGGGCTTTCCCCGGAACAGGTCGATAAAGCGTGTCCTGCGTCCGAGCGCAATCGTATTCCATCGCGCAGCTGGCCGCCGGCGATTGTGGACGTGCCGGCCTAGAAGCCTGTCTTTATATAGGACAGGACAGCGAACATTAAAACAGTTGACATTAAAAACAGATCAGGAGAACAAGGTGGAATTGACGCATTATGACCAAACCTATCAGGCCTTTCGCGAGACGGTTCGCAAGTTCGCATGGGAACAGGTCAGCCCGCACGCTGCAGCGGTAGATGAAGAAGCACGGCCGCCGCTGGAGGCCTATAACGCCAGCCTGGCGCTGGGGTTGCCAGGGCTGCCGTTTCCGGAACGGTTTGGCGGACAAGAGGGAGACCTTATTACTCAACTGGTGGCGATTGAAGAGATTGCGCGGGTTTGCGCGGCGTCAGCCACAACCATTTCCACCTGCTGGATCATGATGATTCTGAATCGTTTTGGCAGCGAAGAACAAAAACAGATGATTATTCCACCCGTGGTACAGGGAAAGGAGCGCAGCGCGTGGGGACTTACAGAGCCCAAGGGTGGATCAGACCTGATGGGCGTGAAGACGCGTGCGGTTAAAACCGGGGCGGGATGGGTACTGAATGGTACGAAGCGCTTTATCACAAATGGCGGCTGGGCCGACTGGTATCTGATTTTTGCGAGAACCGACAATGAACGCTTCGGCATTTTTCTGGTGCACAAAGACGACAAGGGCATATCGTTTGGCGCGCCCGAGAAAAAAATGGGTCTGCGCGGCAGCCCAACGTGCGACGTCATCCTGGACGACTGCGAAATACCACAAGATCGGGTCGTGGGCGATCCCGCAGAAGGTGAACGGTATATCAAGGCCGGGCTGCTGGCATCGCGATTGAAATACGCCGCACACGGTCTGGGGATTGCGCAAGGCGCGCTGGATGAAGCGGTGAGCTACACCCGGACGCGTGAGCAATTTGGAAAGCCGATCTACCAATTTCAGATGCTCAAAGGCATGATGGCCGATATGGCGATCAAGGTGGAAAGCGCTCGCGCAACGTTGCTGCATGCTGCAACGCTGGTGGTCAACGAGGATCCTCAGGCAAAATTTCTGGCCTGCATCGCAAAAACCGCCTGCACAGATGCGGCAATGGCCGTGACCACCGAGGCGGTTCAATTGCATGGCGGATATGGTTATCTGAAGGACTATCCTGTCGAGCGCATGATGCGTGACGCCAAGATAACGCAGATATGGGAAGGGACCAATCAGATCCAGCGTCTGATGATCGCCAAAGAATTGTTCTCAAAATAAGGATGGGGCCGGGATGTCAGCGCTCAAAAATATCAAAGTTCTGGAAATGTGCGAGATCATGCAAGGCCCGATTGCCGGGCAGGTACTGGGTGACTTCGGTGCGGATGTGATCAAAATTGAACGTCCGCCTCGTGGTGATTCATTGCGTTACAGCGACCTGGTGGCCAATGAGCGTGGTGAAATGGGCAGCTATTTCGCGGCAGTCAATCGCAACAAACGTTCATTATCTCTGGATTTAAAAAACCCGGAGGACCGCAGTCTGTTTTTCCGTTTGCTGCAAGAGGCAGATGTGCTGCTGCATAATTATCGACCCGGTGCGATGGAAAAACTGGGCCTGGGCTTTGCTGAAATAAGCGCGCAGTTTCCACGCCTTATTTACGCATGCGCCAGTGGATTCGGGGAATCAGGACCCTATGCAGAAATGGCTGGCCAGGACCTGCTGCTGCAATCGATCAGCGGTATTGGCTGGAAAACGACCAGCGGTGGCGATGAACCGGTATTTCTGAATGTGCCGATTGCGGATTTCACTTCAGGTAATCTGCTGGTACAGGGGATCTTGCTGGCGCTATTGGAGCGTCAGCAAACCGGGCTGGGCCAGAAGGTAAGCACCTCATTGCTGGAAACAATCACAGCCATGCAATGCCTTGAAGCGGCCACGGCACTTAATTACGATTATGAAACCCGATGGTTTGATCGGGCGCTCAATTTCACCGGCCAATGCACGGATGGCTGGATTACGGTGCTGGGCTTTTTCAGGGACAATCCTTTAAAACTCATTTGTGATGCACTTGGCTTGCCCGACTATTCGGTGCAGCATGATCTGCCTGATAAACAAAGCCAGATTCGCGCCCGGGATCAGATTGTTGGATGGGTGCGGCCTGCACTGCGTTCGCTCTCTACATCCGAGGCCGTGTCCGCGCTGCAAGCCAAAGGTGTACTGGCTGCGCCCATTCTGCGCATGGAAGCGATGCTGGCCCACCCGCAAACGGCGGCAAACGGGACAATTGTTGAACTTCCGGTAGAAGGACAACCCGCTAAACGCGTGCTTGGCAACCCGGTCAAATTATCTCGTACACCGGCTTTGATTCGTCGGGGACCCCCTCATCTAAATTGCGATCGGGAGGAAATTTGCCAACAATATTCGGAGCATTCCCGGTAGACTGAGCAGATTAAAAATTCATTGCAGAAAGAACAGGAGTGCGCCTTCATGTTGCCCAGTATCCCCCACGCAACCGTGCCGGATCTACTAAATCATGTATGTGATCAGTTTGCTCAACAACCCTGTCTGGCCATGTACGGTTCGACTACGCAAACATATGCGCAGTTGCACGCCAATGTGCGTCGGATGGCCGGGCAACTGGACGCGCTGGGCGTGCAGAGTCACAGCCGTGTTCTGATTATGCTGGAGAATAGTCCACACGTCATCCACACCTGGCTGGCCGTCAATTTTATCAATGCTATCGATGTTGGCATTAACACGGGCTATCGCGGCCAAACATTGGAACATGCCGTTAGCGTGAGCGAGGCAAAGCTGATGGTGACTTTCTCTCACCATCTGGACGTGATTGCGGGTTCGGCCCAAAAGCTTGGGCAACTGCAGACCATACTGGTGCTGGACGCCGTTGCAGATGCACATGGTTCATCGCCTGTGGTAGCGCAACTCGAAAATGCCGGCATCAGGGTGGTGATGGCCGACGAGCTGCCCATTGGCGATGATTGCCCTAAGGTCTCTGTTGCGCCCGCCGACATTGCATCCGTGATTTTTACCTCGGGCACGACCGGCAGCGCCAAAGGCGTGCAGATGCCGCACGCGCAGGTATGTCTGCTGGCGCAGCGCTCGGCCCGGAAAACCGGGTTGACCCAGGACGATATCTTTTACAGCTTTTATCCCATGTATCACATGGCGGGCAAATTCATGTCCGTGTTGGCTACCTTTTCCGTGGGAGGAAAGGTTGTCATGGATACTTCATTTCGCCCGGAATGCTGGCTGAGCCGGATTCGTGAAACCGGTGCGACGGCCACCGCTGCGCATGGCCCGATGCTGGAAATGGTATTTGCGCAACCGCCTGCCAGCAATGATCGCGACCATGCCCTGAGGGTGGTGCGCACGGCGCCCTTTCCCAAGCGTATTGCTACCCAATTTGAAGCGCGTTTTGGGGTGCGCGGCCTGGAAGTGTGGGGCATGACAGAAATCGGCATTGCCAGCTGGTCCGACATCTCCAAACCGCTAGTGGTTGGCAGCTGTGGGCGTGTAGATACGGAATTTTTCGAATTTGCCGTAGTAGATCCGGCGACCGACATGCCCGTGCCAACCGGCACCATGGGTGAGTTTGTGATTCGGCCTCGCTATCCCTGGACCATTATGCAGGGGTACCTGGGCATGCCCGATAAAACCGTTGAAGCCTGGCGCAACCTGTGGTTCCATACCGGAGACTGCGGCTGGATTAATGAAGACGGGCAGGTATTTTTTGGCGATCGCCGATCCGAAAGAATTCGCCGTCGCGCAGAAAATATCTCGGCCAGCGACATTGAAGCGATCGCCTTGGAGCACCCAGCGATCGCCGAAGCCATGGCGCTTGGCGTTGATTCGGGGTTCGAAAGCGACGATGATATCCTGCTGTGCATCGTACCGAGTGATGCGCACGCGGTAGAATACGAGACTTTGCTGAGTTATTTGGCCCAGCACTTGCCTCACTACATGGTGCCGCGCTACCTGGTTTTTATGGAAAGCCTGCCGCGCACTGCAACCGGGAAGTTGCAGCGTGGCGCCATGCGGGCGACGCTGCCAGGCTTGTCCCTGTGGGACCGAAAGGCGAATAACGTATCATTGCGAGCGCTTCGCGCATAGTGGAGTAACGGTGTTACAACTATTTTTGGCGATAAGCTTGGGACGATAAACTGCCTGCGCTTGGTTCAAATAAAATGAATTTTATTTACGGGAGTTTTTTGTATGGGCCGACGTCAATCAAGCGAAGCCAGTATTGAAAAAATAGAATTGGCAGCGCTTAGATTATTCTCAGATAAAGGATATTCCAATACAAGCCTGGAAGAAGTCGCCACATGTGCAGGATTTACCAAAGGCGCGGTTTACTATTATTTCAAGACCAAAGAAGCCGTTCTGGTGCATCTGCTGGAAGTGATCCGGGCCCGTTCCATTGAACGCACAGCAGAAACCGTGCTGGCGACAGACGAAACCGCCGTTGAGAAACTGGTACGGTTCGTGAACATGCAAACCAAATGGGGGCAGCAATACCCAGACGATCTGGCGGTCATCATTCTAAGCAGCATCCAGTCCATGAATATTGGCGCGGCGATCAAAGAAGAGGTCAATAAGTACTATTCGGTCATGCAAACTATGCTGGAACAGATTTTTAAAGAAGGCATCAAGAGCGGTGAATTGCCACGCGACTTTGATATGCAATCGGCCGTATTGACCAATATGGCTCGCCACGATGGAAACATGCTGCTATGGCATCGAAGCGGCCGCGATCCAGTGGTGGGTCGCGTGCTGGCCAAGGCGGCGAAGACCTCTGTTTTGCGGTTTACGAATCCTGGGGATTGAGGGGAAGCCCGGGGGCGACCGAGTGAACAACAACCTCTCGGATTAAAGTAGTGTTGCGGTATGAAGACTTTAATGGAAAGCCTTACTACGTTTTGACTGCGTTTCCGACTTGTTGATCAATATGAATCAATATCCACATCTCAGGAATTTGCTGGGTGCGTATCTGAATCTGGACGTAGATACGATTGCCGGAACTGACGATTCAGATGAAATCATTAATTATTATATTTTGGATACGCCAAAACCTGTACTCGAACAATTAGTGAGTGAGCTTGATCATTTTGAGCAAAGCTATAGCAAGAATCTGGATGAAATGTTTGATAAAACCTTTTCCCCAGAAATGGATATCCCCGATGTTCATTCATTTTTTTATGATTTGAAAATGGCGATTCGAAGGTACTTGAGTCAATTGTAGTCAGGGCTGGCCAATTGCTGCTCGCGGCGCACCCGCGCCTCTTCTTCCAGCCGACTATCTTCCAGTTCCAGCAGCAGGCTGTCCATATCCACGGGACGGGTGTCAGCTTCAGCATAGCCGGTCAGCTCAACATCCACGTTCAGTTCACCCGCTTCGTAAAGCGCCCAGATTTCCTTGCCGTAGCTGGCAGACAGCAGTTGTGGGGCGAAGCGCCCGAAATACGCCGCAAGGTTGTTTACATCGCGCACCAGCATCTCGCATGCTTCTGTGTTCGCGGCGGCGTCAACAGCCTGGGGCAGATCAATAATGACCGGGCCATCGGCTGCCAGCAGAATGTTGTATTCGGACAGATCACCATGTATGACGCCTGCGCAAAGCATGCGTACCACCTGGTTAAGCAGCATGGCGTGCAGCTGCAGAGCACGTTCCTGGGTCAGATCCACGTCGTTAAGGCGTG
This sequence comes from Pseudomonadota bacterium, assembly GCA_023423975.1. Lineage (GTDB taxonomy): Bacteria > Pseudomonadota > Gammaproteobacteria > Burkholderiales > Burkholderiaceae_B > Advenella. The sequence goes on along the minus strand of JAFAEO010000001.1, from coordinate 57,567 downwards.
GCGCGACATCGCCATCGGCATCCATCACCAGTTCCATCAGCAACACGCCGTCGGTGCAAATATAGGGTTGGGGCACGCGCACGCCGGCGTTCGCCAGTTGGAATAATGCGTTTACTTCGGCGTTCTGCCAGACTTCTTCCTGCATCTGGCGGCCGTAACGGCTGCCTTTTTCCATGGCGCGGGCCTGCCTGCTATTTTGTACCTTGCGGCCGTCCCGGTACGACGCGGCCTGCCGGAAGCTGCGCTGTTTGGCATCTTTGTACACTTTTGCGCAACGCGTGGCGTCGCCGCTGCGCACGACGTACACGGTGGCTTCCTTGCCGCTCATCAGCTGGCTAAGGACTTCGTCGATAAGGCCTTCTTCAAGCAGCGGCACCAGCCGCTTGGGCACTTTCATGCGACCGCCAATAGTTGGGGGCAGCAAATGTGCTGAATGCGGGGGTGAAAGGCAGACGGGGGAGAGGACAGAAAGAAATTCATGTCCTATTGTAACGGAGCCGGTAAGCCCGTGGAGCAACAATTTCTATATTTGCTTATTGAAATCAACGACAAAACCCTGGCCGCCTCGTCACGCATGGCATCTAAAGAAGCGCGTCTGGTGAGTCCTTATCTCTATTTGTGGGGTAGACGCTCGCCATTCTATGAACGAAGCCAGCGAAAGAATGAATTTTATTCACTTTAAATATGACTAATGCAATATAGACTGCCCCCTTTGCATCACAAATGTCTATGTTACTGAAACTGAAAAAGAAAATTTGAGCAGCGTTCAATAGATAAATGTGGGTTTTATCCTGGGAATTAAGGCAGCAGCATAATGAGTACAGAGTTTACATTTGCCATTAAGAGCACTTGTTTTGATGAAGACTATCGTCCTTCAGACAATACGCGAATTACCACCAACTTTGCCAATCTGGCCAGAGGCGAGAGTCGGCAAGAGAACCTGCGCAATACCCTTAAGATGATTGACAATCGTTTTAATGCGCTGGCGCATTGGGACAACCCCACTGGCGATCGCTACAGCGTCAACCTTGACATTATCTCAGTTGAAATGCGCTTTGAAGGTCAAGGCAATGATCACGACCTGCCTGTGATTGAAATATTAAAGACCAGCGTAGTTGACCGGAAAACCAACGAATGCATTGAGGGTATTGTAGGAAACAATTTTTCTTCTTACGTGCGAGATTATGACTTTAGTGTGCTGCTGCCGGAATACGCCAGGCATCAGCCCGAATTCGGCGCGCCAGAAAATTTTGGAGATTTGCACGGCAAGTTGTTCAAGTGCTTTGTGAATTCAAAGACTTACAAGGATAACTTTGCCAAAGCGCCTGTTATATGCCTGAGCGTGTCAAGCAGCAAGACCTATCATCGTACTGAAAACCAGCACCCCGTGCTGGGCGTGGAATACCACCAAGATGAATATTCATTAACTGACGAGTACTTCAAAAAAATGGGAATGAAGGCCCGCTATTTCATGCCTGCCAATAGTGCGGCGCCGTTGGCCTTTTATTTCTCCGGCGATTTGCTGCGTGATTATACGGACCTTGAGCTCATTAGCACCATCAGCACGATGGACACCTTCCAGAAAATTTACCGGCCAGAGATTTACAACGCAAATTCCGCCGCAGGAAAGTCTTATCAGCCGAGTCTGAAGCACCAGGATTACTCGTTAACCCGGATTGTTTACGATCGGGAGGAACGCAGCCGGCTGGCGGCCGAGCAGGGAAGGTACGCCGAGGAGCATTTCATCAAACCATACCGGGCTATTCTTGAGCAATGGTCCGCGCAATCCCATTTTTGAGAACCCAAATACCATGACTACTATTGTGAAAAAATTATTACCCACCTCAACGGCTGGCAGCCTGCCTAAACCCGCCTGGCTTGCAGAACCGGAAAAACTCTGGTCCCCCTGGAAACTGCAGAATGAGGGATTGATCGAGGGCAAGCAAGATGCGTTGCGTCTGTCTTTGCAGGAACAACAGCACGCGGGAATTGATATCGTTAGCGATGGTGAACAAACGCGCCAGCATTTCGTGACAACCTTCATTGAACACCTGGAAGGGGTGGATTTCGAGAACCGCAAGACCGTTAGAATTCGTGATCGCTATGATGCGAGCGTGCCAACGGTCGCGGGTGCCGTCGCCCGGCGCAAGCCCGTGTTTGTTGACGACGCCCGGTTTTTGCGTCAACAGACTAATCAACCGATCAAATGGGCCTTACCGGGTCCCATGACGATGATCGACACCCTGTATGATGCCCACTACCAAAGTCGCGAAAAACTGGCTTGGGAATTTGCCAAGATTCTTAATCAGGAAGCCAAAGAGCTGGAGGCTGCGGGTGTCGATATCATCCAATTTGACGAACCCGCATTCAATGTGTTCTTTGATGAGGTCAATGATTGGGGCGTCGCTACGCTGGAAAGAGCCATTGAAGGACTAAAGTGTGAAACCGCGGTTCATATTTGCTATGGCTACGGCATCAAAGCGAATACGGATTGGAAAAAGACGCTGGGATCCGAGTGGCGGCAGTATGAAGAAGCGTTCCCCAAGTTGCAGAAGTCCAGTATCGACATCGTCTCGCTGGAATGCCAAAACTCGCGCGTTCCCATGGATCTGATCGAACTGATTCGCGGTAAAAAAGTGATGGTGGGCGCCATTGATGTGGCCACAAACACCATTGAAACACCCGCTGAAGTGGCCGATACGCTGCGAAAAGCACTGCAGTTCGTCGATGCCGATAAGCTCTATCCGTGCACCAATTGCGGCATGGCGCCATTGTCGCGTAGCGTTGCAAGAGGCAAGCTAAATGCGTTGAGTGCCGGAGCGGACATCGTTCGCAGGGAACTGGCCAACTGATTTTCTGTTGGGGCATGGTCGTTGCGAGCTGCTCGTGACGACCAGGCACGGGCTAAGGACGAACGTCTGGCTACCTGGCCGGACTGCTTTCCCTTAGCACTTTCAAGCTACTTCCTGTATTTCAATTGCATCATGTCACTTTCCACTACTGCGATTGAGCCTTTGCGTTTTCGCGAAGCGCTCGGGCACTACGCGTCCGGCATCACGGTGATCACATCTCACTTCGAAGACGAGCCCATTGGCTTTACCTGCCAGTCGTTCCATAGCGTGTCCATGGACCCGCCGCTGGTGTCGTTCAACGTGATGACGCGTTCGGCCAGCTATCCCAAAATTCGCCAGGCAGGTCGCTTCGTTGTCAATATTCTGTCCGACGAGCAAGTAGCGCTTTCCAGGCAGTTCGCCCAAAGCGGCACGGACAAGTGGCGCGACGTCCAGTGGCAGGCATCGCCCCTGGGCAGCCCGATATTGGCCGGCAGCCTTCACTGGCTTGATTGCGAAATATATGCTGAATACGCTGCCGGGGATCACTTGATTGTTATTGGTCAAGTGAAATCGTTGAAGTTGCAGGAGGATGCCCGCTTGCAGCCGTTGCTGTATTTCAAAGGGCAGTATCGAAACATCGCCATGCCTTACGCAGTTTGACAGTATCAGCGAGCAGTCTATGTTACGGCGTAACCCCTTCTATCTGCGCCAGGATAGGTTCGACCTGTTGACGCAGCCATTCGGACGCCGGGTCCCGATCGGAGTGCGCCGCCCAAACCATCGAAATGGGCGTGACGGTAAAGTCGAACGGCACCGGACTGGTCGCCAGACCCATCAATGGCCCGTAGCAGTTGGCGATCCGTGACGGCAGGGTGGTAATGACTGGTGTGGACATAACGGTGCTGAGCACGGTCAGAAATTCCGGCGCCGCCATAACCACATCGACTTCCACGTTGGCGGTGCGCATCGCATACTCCAAACAGCCGCGGATACTCGCGTTTTGAGAAACCAACGCATGCCGCTGCGCCAGGTAGGCGCTCTGGCTGATAGGCACCGCCAGATCAAGCAATTTGGGGTTGAAGCAGCACGTGAGTGATTGTTCAAAGAGCAATTTGCGGCGATGCCGCTCGGCGCCGTCGCCAAAACAGCCGACCGCCAGATCGATCACGCCATCATCTAACATCCGGTGTACCTCGTCCGGCTGTGCCGGTCGTGCCAACAGTTTGATGCCCGGCGCGTAGCTTTGAACCTGGGCGGTCAGGCTCGGCATCAGCAGAACCTCCAACTCGCTCGAAAAGCCGATTGAGAACGTCCGCGTTTCTTCCTGCGGGCGGAAGGTTTCGCGTGTCGTGATGGCATGCTGTGCCTGCTCGAGCAGCCGGCCGATCGGCAACGCCAGGGCGAGCGCGCGCGGCGTCGGTTTCATCACCTGCCCGACCCGGATGAAGAGCTCGTCATCCAGCAGCAGGCGCAGCGTACTGAGGTTATGACTCATCGCCGACTGCTTGATTTTCAGACGAGTCGCCGCGCGGGTGACGCTGTGCTCGCGCATCAGGGCGTCAAAGGCCACCAGCAAATTCAGGTCGAAAGACCATAAATTGAAATGATCGATGGAGGACATTATTTGAATCGATTTGTTAAATACATACCGCAAGTTTAAACTACAAACATGATTTCAACCAGCGGGATTTTCAACATGATTCATCCGAACAAAACCTACAAGATAGGCGACGTTACCGTCACAAAAATCGAAGAAATGCGCCTGAATGTGGCAACACCGGCTTTCCTCTACCCGAACTGGGACGCAGCCGAACTCAACCCTAATCTGCACTGGCTGACGCCAAGTAATATGGACGCAGGCACTGGTAACCTGATCCAGAGCATCCATGCCTGGCTGGTGCGCACGCCAGAGCATACTATTCTGATCGATACCGGCTCGGGCAACGACAAGGAGCGGCCACGCAACCCGATTTTTCACCAACTGAGCACGCCCTTCCTGCAACGCCTTGCCGCCGCAGGCGTGCAGCCGGAAGACGTTGACTACGTGCTGCACACCCATCTGCATGTCGATCACGTCGGCTGGAACACGCAACTCATTAACGGCCGCTGGGTGCCGACCTTTCCTAATGCTCGCCATGTGTTCTCTCACGCGGAAGAGGACTACTACGGCAGCCCTGACAGCCACAACGAAGTGAACGTGCCCAGCTTCGGCGTGTTCGAGGATAGTGTGGCGCCGATCATCGCCGCCGGCCAGGCCGAACGCATCAGTAACGGGGGCGGTGACTACCTGGAGCACTTTAGCTTCCGTCCGACCAAGGGCCACAGCATCGGTCATATGTCGATCGAACTGCGCTCCAGGGGCGAGGCAGCGCTGTTCACCGGCGATGTGATGCACCACCCAATGCAAGTGGTGCGACCGGACTGGAACTCGGTATTTTGCGAGTGGCAGGAGGCCGCGCGCGCGTCGCGCCGCTGGGTGCTGGAGCAAGGCGCTGAACACAATATGCTGCTGTTCACCCCGCACTTTGCAGAAACCTCAGCCGGCTATGTGACACGTCAGGGCGATCGTTTCGCCTGGCGCTACGAGTAATGAATCAGGAGCTACTTATCATGAGTGAGAACATTGTTATCAACGGAACCGAAGTTATCTTCGAGCAACTGCGCGTTGCCACCAGCACACCTGGCATCGACCTGTACGTGCGCAATAAGCGCCCCGCTGCGTTAAAGACATTTACGCCGGAACGCACGATTGTGATGGTGCATGGCGCCACCTTCTCGTCCGGCAGTCTGTACGACGTACCGTTCAATGGCATGTCGTTCATCGACTACCTCGCAGCCGCGGGCTATGACGTCTACGCGCTGGATGTACGCGGTTACGGCCATTCGGCTAGGCCGCCGGAAATGGAGCTGCCGGCCGAGCAGAGCCAGCCAGTAGTCAAGACCGATACCGGCGTGGCCGACCTTGGCACCGTGGTCGACTATGTGCTAAAACGGCGCAGTCTGCAGAAAGTGTCCGTGTTTGGCATGTCCTGGGGCGGCACGGTTGCAGGCGCCTATACCAGCCGCAATAACGACAAGGTGCATAAGCTGGCCCTGCTTGCGCCACAGTGGCTGAGCGACAAGCCGATTCCGATCGACGCCGGCGGCAAACTCGACGCCTGGCGCCTGGTCCCCGTGCGGCAGAGCAAGGAACGGTGGCTGAGCACCGCGCCGGAACACGGCCGTGCATCGCTGGTGCCGGAAGGCTGGTTCGAGCAATGGGCAGATTTCACCCTAGCCGAGGATCCGTGGAGCCGCGAGCGCACGCCGGACCAACTGCGCGCAAGCAACGGCCCAATCCAGGACATCCGCGACTACTGGCGCGCCGGGCGCAAGTATTATGAGCCAGCCGACATCCGGGTGCCGGTGCTGCTGGTTCACGGCGAGTGGGACGTAGACGTGCCGATCGATCTTGCACAGGCGCTGTTTTCTGAGCTTCGCAATGCGCCATATCGTCAGTGGGCGGAAATTGGTGAGGCCACCCATCTGCTGTTGCTGGAGAAAAATCGCTTGCTGGCGTTTCAGGCGGTCCGGGACTTCTACGACCGCAGTTACAAGCCAGAAACGGCGCAGCTCGCACACCAGGCTTCACACGTTGCAGAAAATATTTATGTCTATAAGTTGTACTATTGACTCTCGAGATACATATTGAATATTGATGTCATAACCAGTTCCAGCCGGTAGCTGCATAGAATGCCGATTTATGATGTCGACTAGGGCGGTTGAACTCTTTCCATAAGGATCAGCGATGAATTTGCATCTTGATGATAAGCATGTATTGGTAACCGGGGGTAGCAAAGGCATTGGTTTTGCTTGCGCGGAAGCATTTTTGAATGAAGGAGCCAAGGTCACTTTGGTCGGGCGTAATCTTGATTCGTTAGCGGCCGCCGCAAATGCGCTGATGCAATCAACCCGGGTGGATCGTTCGCGAATTCATACTGTATCCGCCGATTTGCAAGACAGCGCCAAGGCTCTGGACGCGCTTGATGAAGCTCAGGACAAGCTTGGCGACACCGACATTTTGGTCAATTCAGCGGGGGCCGCGCTCCGGACCCCACCCGACGAACTGACCCCGCAATCATGGCACGATGCCATGAACGCCAAGTATTTCACCTACATTCATATGATGGATCCCGTCGTTAAACGCATGGCACAGCGCGGCGCCGGCGTTATTATTAATGTGATCGGGGCAGGGGGTAAAGTCGCCAGCCCCACCCACTTGGCCGGCGGCGCGGCCAACGCGGCTCTGATGCTGGTCAGCGCCGGGCTAGCAGCGGCCTATGGTCGCCAGGGTGTGCGCGTCAATGCTGTCAATCCAGGTCCGACTCTTACCGATCGCCTAAAACAGGGTTTGGAAGCCGACGCACAACTGAATCAAATTACGCCCGACGAGGCCCTGCAACGGACCACGCAGCGGTTAGCCCTTGGACGGCTGGCTGAACCAAAAGAAATCGCCAATGCCGTTCTGTTTTTAGCATCGGATAAAGCCAGCTATGTCACTGGGGTGATTTTGTCGATGGACGGAGCGTCAACGCCCATGGTGGTGTAAAAGGGTGTTCCGGCCCAATATCTGGATTTACGGAACCGCCATACACTTGCTCAATTAACAAATTAGCTATCGTCTGCATTCGCGGGTCGACGACAATGATGTAGTTTCCAGTCTCAGCTGCGGCTAGCCGTTGCGTATAGCATTCGCTTCGCGTCTGCGGTGCCACGCTTCTTGATCCGCAAATTTCAAGAAGGTCCAGGCGACGAAGCGGCTTTTTTTCTGGCCTTGCGCCATGTCGACTATGCGCACATCGAGTGCGCCGGCGGTTTTGATACTGCGATAGACCTCGGGCAGGTTTGATTCTTTCGAGACCAGGGTGGAGAACCAAAGCACCTGTTTCTGGACGGTTGTGCTTTCTTCAACCATGCGGTTGATGAACAGGGCCTCGCCGCCTTCGCACCATAGCTCGGTATCGCGACCGCCAAAATTAAGCAATGGGCGCTTGTGCCGTGCACCCGCTCGGCCCAGGCCGCGCCATTTGCGTTCCGAATGGTTTGCCGCCTCTTCCGATGAGCTATAGAAGGGCGGATTGCATAGTGTCAGGTCAAAGCGATCATTCAACTCGACCAGGCCTTTGAATATATGGGCTGGCGACTTCTGCCGGCGTACTTCGGCTGCGCCCCTGATGCCTGGGTTGGCCTGGATAATCGCCTGTGCTGATTTGACGGCACCCGGATCGATGTCCGATCCCGTAAAGCGCCATCCATAGTCGAAATGGCCGATTATCGGATAGATCGCGCTGGCGCCTGTGCCGATGTCCAGCACATGCACCGCCGGACCGCGGGGTATGACGCCCGCATTGCGTTCTGCCAGCAGGTCGGCCAGATGGTGCACATAATCGCCCCGGCCCGGAATGGGGGGGCATAAATAGCCTTCCGGGATATCCCAGTGAGTCACACCGTACCAGGTTTTGAGCAGGGCGGCGTTGAGCGCCTGGACCGCAGCGCGATTGGCAAAATCAATGCTTTGATCGCCATAGGGATTGGCCCGGACGAAGGCGCCGAGCTGCGGCATGCTTTTGATCAACGCTGTGAAATCGTAGCGCCCCTGATGGCGATTGCGGGGATGGAACAAGGATAGGGTGGACATTGCGTTCTGGGGCTACTTTGTGTTGAAGATCTGGCCATGATATCAATGAGTTCGGTAACCGTGGTTAAAAATGGCACGAAATTCAATCAGAGCTCGTCCACTGTGCCGGCGATAAGGTTGAACTCAGCGTCACGAAAATGACGTTCGTTGTGCAAGCCGAAAGGGCTCGGGCAGGCGGCCAGTGCAGCCGCACGTCAGTGCGTCAGGCCTTGTATAATTGCGCACATGTCTGAGTTGAAAAATCTGCCCCGTCCTCGTTGCGAGCATTGCCAGCGGCCTGCATCGCATTGCCTGTGTGCGTACATAAGTCGCATTCCTAACCGCACGCAGGTACTGGTGCTGCAACACTCGGATGAAGCGAATCATCCCCTGAATACCGCCCGCCTGGCGGTGATGGGGCTGCTTAATGCGCGGTTGCTGGTGGGCGAGCATTTTCCGCAATTGGATGACATCGTTGCTTCAGCGGGCCGCGTGTTACTGCTCTTTCCGCAGCGGAAAGCAAGCAGCGCGCAGGTTGCTGCCGTTTCCACTTCCTCTTGCTGTGAGCCTGCCGCGTCGCTGCTAATCGTGCCGGACGGCACCTGGCGCAAGGCACGCAAAATAGTGGGCGCGAACCCGGTGCTGGACACACTGCCTCGGCTGAGCCTGCCCCCTGGCATGCCGTCGGAATACCGAATACGCAAGACGAGTCAGCCTGCTGCAGTGTCCACCATTGAAGCGATTGCGCGTAGTCTGTCGCTGCTTGAACCTGAACAAAGTTTCGACCGTTTATTGGCACCCTTCAGGGCGCAGGTCGCGCAGCAGGTGCAGGCTATGGGGGAAGAGGTATATAGGCGGAATTATACGAATAGATGACAGGTGTAATGTGGTCAGGCTGACTGCAGGGGCTTGTGCTCAGTAGGTGGGCTCGTGTTTTTCGTTAACACCTTAGATTGATATTCGGGGTCAACAATCGGCTTATGTTCATTAAAACCATTCGTATAGAAATTACGAAGGTCGTCAACGATCGAATCCTTAAGGATCTCAAACGTGGTGATAAACATAGTGGTTAAGAAGAGAGATGGCCTGACTGCATCAGGATCTAGAAATTGCTCCCATTGGTCGGTGGTATTGCTCATCAAAAATCCACTGTAATGTATCCCGTAGCTAGTTCGCCACTGATATTCTTTTTACCGGTCGTGCCATAGAGGATCAATATAGCGTTGCACAAGGCCTTGCTGACGTGGTTGCATAAACTGGTCGGGGTCGGGTGATGGAAGGAGAACCGAACATACCAAATTACTGGCGCCCGAGAAATGGCAGCGTCGCGTATTCTCCAAGACAGATATAATAGCGACTTTCCCAATAAGTATGTACATACGATGTTAGACGGTCAAAGCCTACTAAAGACGTTGCCTCTTCAGATAGCCAGTCAATTGGCGGCGGCTATTGCCAAAGGAGAGTTCGAGCCAGGTCAGCGTTTTCGAGAAATAGAGCTGGCCGAGCGCTTTGCGGTCAGTCGAGCCAGTATTCGCGAAGCCTTGCGGATATTGGAAATGCGAGGAGTAGTCAACATACAGCCTCAGAAGGGTGCTCGCGTGACGCAGCTCTCCTCGAAGGAATTGTATGACTTGTTCGCAATTCGCGCTTCCTTACTCGCCACCTGCTCGCGCCTCGTGGCGGAGCAATGCGATGAGGCCAAGGCAAAGGTCTTGAGGTCGCGGCTAGCCCGCCTTGAGGAAACCGTCCGAGATGCCGATCAATATGTCGAGCAGAGCGCGCAACTGATTGATATAATTGCGAAAATGTCCGATAACCCAACGCTGGTTAGCTACGTCGATGATTTAGCCTTGCGTATTGGGCGTTACGTGAGAATGGGCCTGCTAGCTGAAGAGCGTCGTCGGTTATCTCTGGCGACATGGACTGAGCTCATCGGTGCCATCATACGTGGTGACGCTGAGGCAGCTAGTGGCCTGCACTACCGCCTTGCGGTGCAGAATCGCGATGCGGCACTGAAAACATTCGAAGCACACCATCAGTAATCCCCTGTTCTTTTCAGAAAAGAAAAAATATGTTCGAATGTCGACATTCGAACATATTTAAGATAAAATTAATTCGCTTTTCTGATAACCAAGAGAGGATGAGAATATGAAAAACATGGTGAGACAAATCGCGGGCACCCTTCTCGCGACGGGCGCCCTGGCGTGTATGCCCTTCAATAGCGCGCAGTCGGAAGTGCCGGGTACCGGTCCTCTGAAAATCATTGTTCCCTTCAGTGCTGGGGCCATGATTGACAACATCGCGCGTACTTATGCCGAAAAGCTTTCCACCAGGCTGAAACGACCCGTGGTGGTAGAGAACCGTCCGGGGGCGGGTGGCATGGTTGGAACACAGCGACTGCTTGCCGAAGACCCCAAGCTGAACACAATGCTGTTCGTGTCATCGTCTTATGCGGTGAACCCTTCCGTGCACAAGGATATGCCGTTCGACACGTTGAAAGACTTGTCTGGTGTCGCCTTGATGGCAGATACGCCAATACTTATGGTCGTGAATCCAGGGGCTGGTTTTGAGTCCATCCAGGACTTTGTGGCGAAAGCTAAGAAAGAAAAGCAGCCGTTCAGCTATGGATCGGCAGGCGTTAACTCCGCCACTGATATGGCGGGGCGTTACTTCAGTGATGAAACGGGGGCGCCGCTTGAGCACATTCCATACAAAGCTGTGCATGAGGGGATGATGGAGGTAGTCGCGGGCCGGGTCGACACCTCTTTTCCGGGTATTGCACAAGCGCTGCCTTATGTGCGCGACAACAAACTGCAAGCACTTGCCATCACAAGCAAAGAACGCTCGCCTCTAGCACCAGAGGTGCCAACTTTGGACGAGACGGTGGCACGCGGTTTCGACTACGGCATCTGGTATGGCGTGATTATGAATGCGAAAACGGACGAGTCCGTTAAGAAAGACATTGCCGAACATATTGCGGAGATCAACAAAGATCCAGAGGTAACTGCTTGGTTGAAAAGGCAGGGACTGTCGTCGCGCACCAAGGTGTTGAAGGAATTTGATGCATATATCGAGTCGGAAATTTCCAAATACGGAAAGATCTTGAACAAATCCAACTAATTTTCTAAATGAGGACTAAATGACAACTTTAACTGGTGGCCAAGCAGTGGTCGAAGCCTTGCGCGAGCAAGGAACGGAATGCGTGTTGGGCTTGATCGGCTCTGCAGGAATGGAAGTGTTTGACGGCCTTCATGGTGCGAAGGACGTGCGTTTTATAGGGGTGCGTGACGAACGCACAGGCGTACACATGGCCGATGGGTATGCGCGCATGACTGGAAAGGCGGGTGTGTTTCTCGCGGGGCAGAACGGACCGGGCGCGACCAACCTGGTCACAGGTCTTGCCCAGGCTCAAGCGGCTTACTCTCCTGTCATCGCACTGGCGGGTTTGCTTTCATCTGCCCATGTACATCGGGATGCATTCCAAGAGGTGGACCAGCATACTTTATTCAAACCAGTCACCAAGAAAACCTACTCCTTGACCCAGACGGCCAGGATTCCGGAAATGATCGGAGAAGCGCATCGCACCGCATTGTCGCCCCGCCAGGGCCCTGTGTTGCTGAACCTGCCTCGCGATCTCCTGGCAGACAGTTTTGAAGCGCCGGATTTCCCAGCACGTGGCAAAGCATTCATTGCTGACGCATTCACAGCGCCACGTGGCGTGATCGAGCGCGCTGCGCAACTTTTGCGTCAGGCGCAGCGGCCTGTGATCGTCGCTGGAGGCGGGGTGAAGGCAGGACGGCATGGCAAGGCGGTGGCGCGACTGGCCGAACTCGTGGGTGCACCCGTCACCATGTCGCCCGGTCATGGTGATGCCGTTTCATGCATAGAGACGGTCTATGCTGGCCAGATGGGCCCGCGCGGCAATCCAGTAGCAACAGATTTGGTCAAGCGCGCAGACGTAATCTTGGCTATTGGTACACGCCTCGGTTTCAACTCGACCTTCTATCAAGCTGATGCACTCAATCCGCAAGCAGACATCATCCAGGTGGAGGTCGAACCGACCGCGATCGGACGATTCTTTCCTGTTGCAGTGGGCATACTGGGCGATGCGGGCTCCGTCACCGACGATCTGCTGGCCGCGCTTAGCGGGCACCGGACTACGACGGCTGCACAAGAGTGGATGGATGCGTTTGTGGACAAGCGGCAGGCATTGCTGACGGCGCGTGACGAGGCAGCTGCATGCGCAAGTGATCCGATCCAGCCGGCTTTTCTTTACCGCGCCTTGCGTGACGTCGTGCCTGACGATGCGCTCTACACCATGGATGCGGGAACACTTTGCTTGCAGGCCACAGACCACTTGCGCTACGTGCAAACGCCATCGTTATTAACACCGCTGGACTTCGGCCTGGTTGGCTTTTCCTATGCATGCGGATTGGGTGCCAAATTGGGCGATCCTTCGCGAACGGTCGTCAGTCTCATGGGTGATGGTGGTTTCGGCATGGCGTGCAGCGAACTTGGAACGGCCGTGGAGCATGGCATCAACACTGTGTGCATCGTTATGAACAATGGTTGCTGGGGCGCGGAGAAGGCGTATCAGAGGGATTTCTTTGGCGAACGCTATATCGGTGCGGACGTGCACAACCCACCGTTTGACAAGCTGGCCGAGCTTTGGGGCGCCAAAGGGTTCAGAGTGGATTCCGCCGCCAAGCTTGCGCAGACTGTGGACGAGGCCATTCGTTGCGGTCGTCCTGCGATCGTCGACGTGAAAGTCGATCCGAATGCACTCTACAGTTTTCGCCGCGATTCGTTCAAGAACCGAGCTGGAAAATAGAGATGCAAGCTGAAACATTTGATTTTCTTGTTGTCGGTGCGGGCTCTGCAGGTTGCGTCCTTGCCAACCGGCTCTCGGCATCGGGACAATATCGCGTGCTGTTGCTTGAAGGCGGTGGAGAAGACTCCAACCTGTGGATCCACATCCCGCTTGGCGTGGGCAAACTGCTCACCAATGAAAAATATGCCTGGCCTTTCCGAACCGAGCCACAGGAAGGCCTGGCAGGCCAGCAGATATATTGGCCTCGAGGGCGTGTACTGGGAGGCTCCAGTGCGCTGAACGGGATGGCCTATGTCTGGGGCGATCCGGCCGAATATGACAGCTGGCGCGCGCTAGGTGTTGAAGGTTGGAGTTTCGCGGATATTCAGCCTTATTTCTCCAAAATGGAAACTTATCCATATGGCGATAACCCTTTGCGGGGCCGAGACGGACCGTTATGGATCACCGATCGCGGTGCACGGGATCCCGACAGAATATCAGATGCCTTCGTCAATGCTTGCTTGCAAGTTGGTATTGAACGCACAGTGGACTATAACGGAGGTCCATACGAGGGGGTCCGTTACCTGGAACAGAATGTGCGTAACGGACGTCGCCAGACATCGGCTGTCGCATTCCTGCGGCCCGCACGTGATCGAAAGAATCTAGTCGTACGCACCAATGCTTTTGTACGTCGCGTAGTTGTGGAAGGCGGGCGCTGTACCGGCGTAGAGTATGACCATGAAGGGAAACGCCAAGTGGCTCATGCCGCGATCGAAGTCGTGCTAAGTGCGGGAGCCGTGGCGTCTCCCCAACTGCTGGAACTCTCTGGGATCGGCGACGAGCAGCGACTAAGCAGGTTAGGCATTCCGTTGGTTCAGAATTTGCCCGAAGTGGGTGAGAACATGAGTGACCACCTCCAGATACGATGCACCTTCCGCACCACCATCCCCGAAACCATTAACGACATCATGCGCAGCCCCTTCTACCGAATGAAGTCAGGATTGCAATATATCCTGACCCGCAAAGGTCTGATGGCAGGCACATCCTCAACCGCTCATGCCATCACACGCACGCGGCCAAACTTGCCGCATCCGAACGTCATGGTGCGCATTTACCATATTAGCGGTAAGGATCGTTATTCTCGTTCTGGGGTTGGGGGCATCGATAATTTTTCGGGCTTTTCCATTGGTGGATTCATGCTGTATCCGCGTTCTCGGGGACATGTACATTGCATATCTGCTGATCCACATGTTGCGCCATCTATTCAGCCCAATTACTTGCAGCATAACGATGACAGACAGTGTGCTGTTGAGATGCTTCGCTTGATTCGCGAGATTGCCGGTCAGCCGGCGCTGCGTGATGTGATCGTATCGGAACAACGTCCGGGGTTTTCTGTTGATACCGATGAAGGTTTATTGGACTACATAAAGCAATCGGGACAGACGGCATGGCATACCGTCGGCACCTGCCGGATGGGCGAACCTGGCCAGTCGGTTGTGAACTCCAGGCTGCAGGTTCACGGTATTGACGGTTTACGGGTTGCGGACATTTCCGTGATGCCGACTATTGCATCATCGAACACCAACGCAGCGGCGATGATGATAGGCGAGCGGGCGGCTGATTTCATGCTAATGGATGCAAAGTCTTAAAAGGAACAGATATGGCAACAGGAAAAAAAGAGGACAACACTATCGATACGCCACTGTGCGAAGCACATATCGCCAAAGGCGATTGGAATCCACTATGGGATCAGTTGCGTGCGCTCGATCCGGAATTCATGGAGGCTTATCTGGCATTCAGAAGCGTGCCGCAGCGCAACGGGCCGCTCCCACAGAAATACAAGGAGTTGATTCTGATTGCCATCAACGCAGCGACGACGCACCTCTATGGTCCTGGGGTCCGCAGACACATACGTAACGCCATTGCACATGGCGCAACGCGTGAAGAGATTCTGGAAGCGATACAGCTGACAACTGTGATGGGCATTCACTCGTGCAATTTGGCCGTGCCAATTCTGATGGAGGAGTTTAGCGATCAATCCACATGAGAAGGCGGCTGGCCGAGATGATATATGCACGAACTAGTACCACTTGAGCGATGGCGCTTATTTGTATGTCCCTACAACTTCGTAAAGTTCGTTTGCGTTGCCGCCTTTTCAAAGCGTTCGATTTCTTCCAGCTGAAACGCGCGTAACTGCTCCGGCTTCATGTCCATGATTTCCCCGGAATTATTCGATACGAACGTCGCAGATGACGGTTCGCTTAGTACCGCCTGCATATTATCGGAAAGATACTGCACGGTTTCCGGTGGTGTATCGGCCTTCAGCCAAAGCGCGGTCCAGCTGTAATGGATGGCATCGGCATAGCCGCTCTCCTTGAGTGTCGGAACATCGGGCAGCTCCGGATGCCGCTTATCTCCGGTAACGGCAATTGCTTTAACCTGTTCTCCGTTGATAATGCGGGTAGTCTCCGGGGTATCGACCACTGCGAGATCCAGTTGCTTGCCGATGACATCTGTGGTCGTCTGTGAAAGCCCCTTGTAGGGCACGTCTTGCCATTTGATTCCTGCCTCTTTCGCGAACCCGGCGACACCAAGCTGATAGCCCGTGGAGTAGGTGCCCATATTAAGGCGGGGTGACGATCTACCGCGGCGGATCAGGTCATCGACGTTGTTGATGGCTGAGTCCTTGGATAAAATGGCCATATCAACTTGATTCATATCATATACAAGTCTTAGCGCCCTGATTACTCTACTGGTCTATGCGTGCGCTGAATCCTTGTTATGCGATTCTGCACTCCGATAAAGATATCGTCTGTATTCGTTCTAAGAGCAATAGTGCAGTGACATTAGTTTAGGCCCTCCCGATGACTCTGACGAAGTTTGGCCATTCTTTTGAACTACAGGGATTTCTCTCATCAGTTTCAATTTCAATCGTGGCAATGCCCGCCGCGTTTGTGGTTGTATTGATTACGTCTATCTCTGCTAGGTCTAACGGGGCAGAACTGGCATCACTGCTCTTTACTGGCCCATTAATAGGGCAGGTCATTGTTCAGCCGATCATTGCGATATGGATGCGGGCAGTCTCACTGCAGAACCAAGCGATAATCACAT
Organism: Pseudomonadota bacterium; assembly: GCA_023423975.1. Classification (GTDB taxonomy): domain Bacteria; phylum Pseudomonadota; class Gammaproteobacteria; order Burkholderiales; family Burkholderiaceae_B; genus Advenella. The sequence continues at coordinate 41,156 of JAFAEO010000001.1, read as the reverse complement.
TATTGGTACGCGTCGTCTTGGCTCTTTTGAGTTTATATCTGGTTATCGATCTGACAGCGACTGAGTCTGCACTTGGCGCGAGACACTATGCTGTCTATGGTGTGTGGATGGTTCTGTGCGTGGTAGATCAGCCGCTTGCTGTCAGAGCAAACTTATTGAATTGCCGATACTATAATTTTTCATTTCTACGAAGCAATTCGATTGGTAATCTACTGGGGCGTGGAAGTATGGCGCTTGCTCCACTTGTATTGCTCGTCACTACTCGATATGCCCAGTACACTCTCTGGGTGTTATTGATATTGATTTACCTATTCTCCTTGTATGCACCGTGGCAAATATTCAGACGAACCAAGCCTGGTGACCCTTGCCAGGATCGAACGGACGCGAAAAAGCGAAGCCTGCATTTTGATCGAGGATTGTCGTGGGAAACATGGTTCGTGTTGTTTCAGTTTTTGGCTAATGCGTCCATTGGTGCAATTGGTTTTCTATTGCTCTCGTCTTCTAAATATACGACTTTGTCTCCACCTCCGTATTCGGTCCTTTATGGTGTATTCCTGGTCGTCCAAGCAGTTCTGGTATTGAAAATTGTTCAGCTGGAAAATTTTGCGACGCCCAGGACAGTAAGGAATTTATTTCTTCTTATTTCTATTGCGGTCTTGATAAATGGTCAGTCCAATCATGCATTCACGATAATGGCAAGCACCATAATTTTAGGTATCTTGTATTCATTTCTTTTGCCGCTCTTGGCCGAAACAGTGGCGCGTAAAATAGCGGATCACAGGTTGCCAGAGTCTTTGATGCTAGGTAAGAGCGTCGGACGTATCGCTTCTATTACGTCAATTTGGCTGGCAGGGTGGGCGCTTGGAAACTCGATCCCGATTTCACTTATTCAATTGAGTTTCGGAGTAATCGGCGTTATTTCAGTTGTCGTACTCGTGATTGTAGAGAGACATCTGTGAATTCTATAGCTGATTCAGAATTAAAGTGGAATAATTTATATCGATATCTGGTCTTCCGACGGGGGATTTTGAGTTTGCGTTTTAAGGTGTTTGTATAGGAAAATGTAGCGAAGCTGAACGTAGGTTGAAGTAGGTAAAAGTAATTGATAATCAGTAGGTTAGCGTAATTTGGCGAAATTGTCGAGAACTGATGACTGTACCTGTACTGTACTGAAATTCGGTACAGTACAGGCTGTTAGTCAAACTAATCCCATCTGTATAACATTGGACGACGGCATGAGTTTCAATTCTTGGCTTTAGCCAAGCTTTCGAGGGCTAGTTTGAGTAGGTCAACAATGCTGCTAGGGGGCACTGGCTCGTTCTCATCGGCGTGTGTTGGGTAGCGTCCAAATATCCGGTCGGCCATTGTCTTTTTAAGTTCATTCCGTTCCTCGTCTGTTAGCGAAGCAAGGAATGGATCAAATGAGGCGAGTTCTAACTCCATACGTCGATTTTCAATTTCAGATTTACGATGACGATCGGCTTGGAAAGCTGAATATCCGGCTAACAGTGCTAGTGTTACCGTTACGAATAGCCGATTGGCGAAAGCAGCAGGTTCGAAGTTTGGAGATACCGCTGTGTAGAACGTGTAAAAGCCAAAAGAAGCTAGTAGGATCATGCAAAGTACAGTGCCTATTCGCCAGCGCACGAACGAATCTCTTTCTTTATTTGCGACTTGTTGGTAGCCGCCGACCATCCCAGTCATTGAGATAATTCCAACCAGTCGCTCGGCCTCATCTTTATGCTTGCCAATATCTTCGAGATGCCTCTCGCTCTTTTCTTCCGTTGTTTTCAGATGAGTATTGTGATTGTCTTGCAAGTTTTTCTGCAACTGTTCCATAGCTTCTTTGCCCTTGGACAGGAGGGTAGAAATAGACTCTTGTGACGTCGAGACCACGCTTGAAATATCAGTTTTTAATTTTTCTTTAGTAGACGAAAACTCTTCATTCCTCGTCGACTGCGCTGTATTAAAACTATCAGTGAAGCTAGTGATAGCGTCATCCAGTCTTTTCTTCTGGGTTGTTACTTCTGTTGTCAATTCATCGAGCTTTGTTTTTAGGGCGGCTGAGGCGCTACGTGTTTGTTCTACCTCGGCCTCCAGGTTTCGGCTTAGCTGACCGCAGGCTCGTCTAAAGGTGGAAGACGCTTCGCGTAAATTATCGATGTCGGAGGGCGTTGCGAGAACGTGAATCGTTGATATTTGTGATAACGCAGTGTCTAGATGCGTGTTGCCGTTGTTGAGTTGTCCAATATCCGAAGTTTTCCCAAACTGCGTAACGCAAGTTGAAATCTGAGTTAGGCTACTATTTAGCGAATCGAGCCATGTAGGGACTATTAACATTGGTTCTACACGACCTAGCAGGCCTTCGATAAAGCGACTTCCATTAGATATTCGGTCCAATGCTTCAACTGCTTCGATTGAGGCCGCTTCTGCCTTGGATTTACTTTCGTCAAGAGATTGATTGATTTTTTTGAGCGTCTCAAAAATCGGATGATCGTTAATCCTGTCTACCCATTGGCTCATTTATTTATGCCCCCGAAGTTCGTTCTTATTGAATGTTGAGTTGACTAGCTTATATTCTGATTAGTAATACTGACGAATGTAGACGTATGCTTTCTCGAACAACTCCTCATCCGCATGCAGCTTGTATTTGAAGAGTGCTTTGCGCAGGGCCTTCTTGACTTCACGCTCGCCAGCCTGCGTGCCTTGCCAGCCCGGGAAACGGACCAGTCGCACAATCTCGTCGATGTCCGCGACCACGCGTTCGACCATGATGGGCGTCTCGGCCGTCTTGACCTCGTTGAATAGCTCGGTCAGCGCTGCCTTGCCGCGATCCTCGTCCTCTTCGGGCGGAACCTCCTTCTCAGCTTGAAGCGTCTCCTTGGCGATCTCCAGCAGCTGCTTCAGAAACTCGACGCTGTTGATCTGACCGGACTCGAAGCGGTCCTTCAGTGCATCAAGCCGTTCCGACAGCTTCTTGAACTTGGGGTGGCCGCCATGCCCGCGCAGTCGGCGCTTGAGTTTGATCTCGATCTCCTTGGCCTTCTTCGGGTCGGGGTTCGAGAGCACGGCCTCCAGTAAATCAGCGTCCAGTACCAAGGTATCGAGGTCATCCCGCACTGCGTCGACATGCACGTTCTGGTGGATCAGCTCGATGGTCTTGGCGCCCAGCGAATGCCAGATCAGCTTGCCGTGGCCACTGGATGGCTGCACCGACTGGTACACCTGCGACAACCACTTGTAGTCCTTGTCGAAGGGGCCCAGAACGGTGTCCGGTGACAGTGCCTCCCAGATCTTGTTGAGCACGCTGTACTCGGCAGCAAAGTTATCTCGTACCTCGTTATTGGGCAGGCACTGCTGCGCGGCGATCAGGCCCTCATAACCTTGCAGAGTACGATCACAGCCAGTGAAGAAGGCCAGGCACTTCTGCATGGCTTCTGGCAGCTTGTCCTTCAGCTCCTGGATGTTGCTGACCACCTGCTTGACGCTCTGGTCGTCGAATTCCAGTGCTGCCGCCACATCATCGAAGATGCCGAGGTAGTCCACGATCAGGCCGTGGGTCTTCTGCTCGGAGTAAGTGCGGTTCACCCGGCAGATGGCCTGCAACAACGTGTGGTCGCGCAGCGGCTTGTCCAGGTACATGGCCTGCAAGATCGGCGCGTCGAAGCCGGTCAGCAGCTTGGCCGTGACGATGATTAGCTTCAGCGGGTCGGCCGCGTCGCGGAAGCGATCCAGCAGTCGCTCTTCCTCGTCACGGCTTCGGTCGTATGGTGCGTACTCTGGGTGCTCTTTCTTGTCAGACGCCTGCACCGACATGATGATGTCCGTCGCCTCGGGCGGCAAAAGCTTGTCCAACTCGGCCTTAAATAGCAAGCAGGACTCCCGGTCGAAGGTGACGATTTGCCCCTTAAAGCCGTTGGGTTCCACCTTGGTCTGATAGTGCTCGACAATGTCCTCGCAGATCTTGCGGATGCGCTCGGGCGTCTTCACCAGCACAGCCATTTTGGCGGCGGTCTTCGCGAGGTTGTCCTTGTCCAGATCTGACAGGCCGCCAGTCAGATTTTTGTAAGCGGCGTCCAGTGCAGCCTTGTCGATGTGCAGATCGATGAGACGAGGCTCGAAGTGCAGTTTCAGTGTGGCACCGTCGCGGATCGACTCCTCGAAGCCGTAACGGCTCATGTAGCCCTTCTCGTCTTCGTCAGCACCGAAAGCGTAGAAGGTGTTGCGATCAGCTCGGTTGATTGGCGTACCGGTCAAGCCGAACAGAAATGCATTCGGCAGGGCCTCGCGCATCTTGCGACCCAGGTCGCCTTCTTGAGTGCGGTGAGCTTCGTCCACCAGGGCAATGATATTGCTGCGGTCATTCAGGCTGCCGGTGGCCTCACCAAACTTGAAGATCGTGGTGATTATGATCTTGCGCACGTCTTGCGCCAGCAACTGCTGCAGTTTATCGCGGGTGTCAGCCTTCTCCAGATTCGGAATATCGGCTCCAGTGAAGGTGCCCGTGATCTGGGTATCCAAATCAATCCGATCCACCACGATCAGCACAGTAGGGTTCTTCAGGCCGGCATGCATACGCAGCTTTTGCGCAGCGAAGACCATCAGTAGTGACTTGCCCGAGCCCTGGAAGTGCCAGATCAGCCCTTTTCTTGGGTAACCCGCCAGCACGCGCTCGACGATCTTGTTGGCCGCTTCAAACTGCTGGTAGCGGCAAATGATCTTGATGCGCTGCTTTTTCTTGTTGGTGGCGAACAGGGTGAAGCTGCCGAGGATGTCAAGCACCACATGTGGGCGCAGCATGCTCTCCGCGGACAGTTTGAGCGATTTCAGCGGGTGGTGCTGATCATCGTTACCATCACCATCCAGATGCCAAGGGCCCCAGTCTTTGACAGGCAGCCCGATGGAGCCGTAGTGGTAGGCCTTGCCCTCAGTGGCTACCGAGAACACATTGCAGACGAAGAGTTCAGGTACGAACTTCTCGTAGTCGTCGCGCACTTGTACAGCACCGTCAACCCAACTGATGCACTTCTTGACCGGCGTCTTGGCCTCGATCAGTACCAAGGGCAGACCGTTGACCAGCAGCACTAGATCGGCGCGTCGCTCGGTAGGGCCGGCGCGGTAGGTGTACTGTTGGGTGACGATGTATTGGTTCTGCACCAGGTCATCCAAGTCGATCAACCTCACCGGCACATGCTCATTGTTGGGGCCGAAGGGCATCGAGCGCTCACCACGCATCCAGGCGGTCATTTCCTCGTTGGCGCGGATCAGCCCATCCGCGCGCACCGAGAGCACGATGGCGCGCAGCTTGTAGAGCACTTCATCGGCGCGGTCGGGCTGAGCGGCTATTTCCGGGTTCAGGCGAATCAGTGCATCGCGCAGCCAAGGTTCGACCAGCACTTCTTGAATCTGGCGCGGCACCTCAGCAGGGGCGGCGTAGCGCCAGCCGATACTTTTGGGGCTCGGGCCGTAACTGGCTTGAGGTTCTCGGGCGGAGTTGGACGGAACGGCCTTGACTGGGCCCGCTAGCAGATCGCGGACGTAGGCTTCGACGGTGTTGGATTCTGTAAATGACACGGCTATTCGCTCCCGACCCCAATAAGTACGGCCAACTTCATTTGGCTCAACCTTAGTAGTCGAGAGTTGGTGGCCTCTTTGATTTTGCTGATTTGTTTTATCTGGCCACAGATTTCTATCTGTTTAATCAGCGGTAATATCGGCACAATAATCCTCCCGACATCACTTGCCGATGCTCGCTGGCGCCCAGTCGAGCCCGACATTGTTCCCGCTGCTTGAGAATGAAAAACTCGCGATGTAATCAGGTAATAGAGGAACTGTTGGTCTGTTCCAACTTTTGCGCGGAAAACAATGAACTCGGTCGAGCCGCCACATTTTTTGACTGACACGGGAACCTGCGCAATCTTTCCGTTTTCTAAGCAAGGCGTAATCCTTGCCATCAAGATGTCTCCACCTTGGGCTTTGATACCACCTCTTTTCCCCTTCTTTTCGATTCGGGGGATATCAATTTCCTGAGTCCAAACATCCAACGCATCCATGGGGATGAAAGGATCATCCTCTGATAGGGGAGCGACGGACGGGTTTAAATCTGCAATTGAATTTATCGGAGCGCGTGGCAGTGATTGGTTACCCCACACATTTTCCTGAAACGTGGCTTCAATCAGCCGTATACACTCACCTCGTAGATTCCTTATCTCTTCCGCTGAAGCCTCAACCTCCTGCAAAAGACGAACAATTCGAGCTTGCTCACTAATTGGTGGTAGCTCAAACTCGAAGCGTTCTAAGTCCGAGAAATTAATGTACGGATTCACTGAGCCTTTTGAGTGCTTAACCGAATAACTATTAAATTCCTCGGTCTGCATCAAGAACGGCAAAAATTCTGGCATTAGTTCTTGAGGTGCTTTAGATTCAAGAACAAATGTCGTATTGGCACAGATGCCTTCAAAGTTAGCAACCGCCACTTTTCGCAGGTAGGTTCGGCGAGATCCGTACAGAACTTGTCCGGGTTTGAACCGCATATGGAAAGCAGGCCCCAAGTAGTCTGAACCAATCTCACCCCAGCGACGAAGACGAAGATCATTGGTATCCATGTGGTCACCAGCGATATATCGCTCCAAGCCGGAGGTTTCTGGAGTGGCCTTTTCTTTACATTGGCGCACTACATTGCCGAATTTCACACGACGCCAGCCGAGTTTTAGTGCTTTATTGTTCTTGTCAGACAAGCTCGATGTCCTCCGTAATCAGTCCTTCCAGCATTTCCACCAGCGCATCCATCTGCAGCCAGAACGACCGGTCGTCGGTTTGCCATTGAGCCCACGCCGAGCACAACGTCACCGCGTCGCCGTTGCTGTTGATAGCAGGCGCAGCGGTCAAGCGCTTTACATAGAAGGGAATCGACAGGTTGCCCTCATTGGTGCGGATTTCGGCCAAGGTGGCAACTTTGGCGAAACCAGGCACATCCGCAAAGGCCTTGTAAGCGGTCAAGATGCGCTGCTGGTGCTCGGGCTTCAAAAAGCTCTGCGCCCGCTCCCGGGTGACCTCGTTCACCGCGTCGATGAAGATCACCTTGCCCTTGCGACCTGCGACCTTCTTGCGGTTGCAGATAACGATGCACGACTCCATCGGGGAGTTGTAGAATAGGTTGGGGCCTAGGCCGATGACGGCCTCGACCCAGTCTTGCTCGACCATCTTTGCGCGCATGGACTGTTCTTCGTTACGGAACAGTACGCCGTGCGGCCAAAGCACGGCACTACGCCCCTTGGCGGTGAGGCTGGTCAGGATGTGCTGCTGGAAGGCGTAGTCGGCCCGGCCCTGCGGCGGCGTACCCAGCGAGTTGCGGCCCCACTTGTCACTGCTCCAGGCCTCGCGGTTCCACTGCTTGATGGAGTACGGGGGGTTGGCCAGGATCACGTCGAACTGGCGCAGGCGATCGCCTTCGATGTGCTTGGGGTCGGCCAGGGTGTCGCCCCGGATGATCTCGAAATCCTCCACGCCATGCAGGAACAGGTTCATGCGAGCGATGGATGAGGTAATGAGGTTGCGCTCCTGCCCGTAGAGTTTGAGCGTGCGGTATTCGCCACCCGAGCGCTTCACTTCATCCAGTGCCGAGATCAACATGCCACCGGTGCCACAGGTGGGATCGTAGATCGACTCACCCGCCTGAGGCGCCAAGAGCTGCGTCATCAGGTGAACAACAGTGCGGTTGGTGTAGAACTCGGCCGCCGTGTGGCCGGAGTCGTCGGCGAACTTCTTGATCAGGTATTCGTAAGCGTTGCCCAACTCGTCCTCGGGGACGTTGGCCACCGAGAGTGTCTGCGTCGAGAAGTGCTCGATCAGGTTTTTCAGCGTTTCGTCGGGCAGGCGCTCGCGATTGGTCCAGGCCGCATCGCCGAAGATGCCATCGAGCAGATCCGGGTTGGCAGTTTCGATGGCACGCATAGCTTTCTGAATTGCTGCGCCGACATTCTTGGGCACCTGGCGCACGTCGTTCCAGTGCGCGCCTTCGGGAATCTGGAAGCGGTGGTTCTCAGCGAATTTCGCGTAGGAAAGATCGCCGCTAGAGCTGGCCAACGCCGCTTGATATTCCTCATTCCAGACATCCGACACGCGCTTGTAAAACAGCAGCGGAAATATGAACTGTTTGTAGTCGCCCGCGTCGATCAGGCCGCGCAGCAAGACGGCTGCACCCCAAAGGTAGCTTTCGAGTTCTTGTTGGCTGATGCGTTTACTTGGGTGATTCATTTCAGCCATCCCCCTTCGGTCATGACCTGCGCGAGCCGTACTTCGGCTTCACGGCAGCGGGTGAGCGCGTTCTTGAATGCCGCGATAGCATCGGGCAGCGGTGGGATGTCTTCTTGCAATGGCGGCAGGACATAGCGCGAGATGTTCAGCGTCCAGCCCTCAGCCTTGATCTCGTCGAGGCTGACCACCCGGACCGTGTCCTGTACATCGGCAAAGCCGCGATACCAGCCGAGGATTTCGGCGACGTGCTCGAGTTCCAGGTAGTTCTGAGCGCGGCCCCGGCGGAATAGGCGCGACGCGTCGGCGATCAGCACCTTCTTTTTGTGTTTGGCCGGTTTGCGCTTGCGCAGAACCAGAATGCAGGCGGCTAGGCCGGTGCCGTAAAACAGATTGGGCGCCAAGCCGATCACGGCCTCGACCAGGTCCATTTCCAGCAGACTCTGGCGGATATTGCCTTCCACACCTTTGCGGAACAGCGCGCCCTGGGGCAGCACCACGGCCATCCGACCGCTGACCTCGGCCATCGACTTGACCATGTGTTGCACCCAGGCGAAGTCGCCGCTGGATGAGGGCGGTAAGCCGGCAAAGTTGCGGCCGAAGGGATCGTTCAGCCACAGGTCCTCTCCCCATTTTTCCAACGAAAACGGCGGATTGGCGATCACGCAGTCGAAGGTGGCCAGTCGATCGACCTCGAAGAAGGCCGGGTTGCGCAGCGTGTCGCCGCGCACCACCTGGAAGTCTTCGATGCCGTGAAGGAACAGGTTCATCCGCGCAATGGAAGATGTAGTGAGGTTCTTCTCTTGCCCGTATAGCTTTCCCCACAGCCGCTTCACGTTGCCATGCTGTTCCTTCACATGCTGCACGGCAGCCAATAACATCCCGCCGGTGCCACAGGCTGGGTCGTAGATGGTTTCGGCTTCCTTGGGATCAAGCATGTCGATCATCAGTCGCACCACGCTGCGCGGGGTGTAGAACTCGCCGGCCTTCTTGTTGGTGGCGTCGGCGAACTTCTTGATCAGGTATTCGTAAGCGTCGCCAAGCAGGTCCGAATTGACGTTCTTGTTGCCGAACGGCAGCTTGGAGAAGTGCTCGATCAGGTCCTTGAGTAAGGCGTCAGACAGCCGCTCCTTGTTCGACCACTGGGCATCGCCGAACACGCCGTACAGGGTGTCGGGGTTGGCTTTCTCAATCTCGCGCATCGCGCGCTGAAGTGCCGTGCCGACATTGCTGGCCTTGGTGCGAACGTCGTTCCAGTGGCAGTCTTCCGGGATCTGGAAGCAGTGCGACTCCGGAAACCAAGCCAGTTGCTCATCGCCAGTCTCCTCGACGATTTCCTGGTACTCCTCGTCCCAGACGTCGCAGATGCGCTTGAAGAACAACAGCGGAAAAATGTAGGTCTTGAAGTCAGCCGCATCCACAGGGCCGCGCAGAATATTGGCGGATTCCCAGAGGTGGCCTTCAAGTTGGCTGAGGGTGATTTGTTGGTCGCTTAAACGCATGGCCCTTCTATATCGATGCCGTCGCACGACGGCTTGTGTTCTTGTTTTGTCTTCATCTGTTACTCGAACAGCCGCTTTTGCTTGACGATGTAGCACGCGGGTTTCTTCTGTTTTTCTAATACGTCTTCTTCGACCAGACGCTGCAACCATGCCTTGGCCTGCGCGTTGGAAACGTTCAGCGCGGCTGCCACTTCGGCGTCCTTCATCGGCGCGCTCAAGAGTTGCTGAATCGCAGTGCGCACGGCAGCGAAGAGCACTTCGGCAGGGGTCGATTCCAGCTGCAGAGATTTCTTGGCCTCATCTATCGGCGCCACGGCATCTGGTGTGACTGGCGCCGGTTCTTCCAATGCCGTAGCGGGTGGCTGCGCATCGGAAGCAACGTCGGCTGGCGCCGTTGGCATGGATTCAGCCGACGTTGGTTCTTCGTTTGAAACCAGCGCAAAACCAACCTGTGGAGATGCCGTCGGCGTTAGCATCGCCACGTTGAGCATGTCCTCGAACGAATCCACGTCTTGCGGGTTCGGCCAAGGAAGTGCGCCTTTCTTTCGTAAACCATCCAATCCGGCGGAAGACTCGCCCGTCGATCGAATGAAGACCGGGACGAACTTGAGTTTGTCGAGCTGCTCGACAGCACCCGCCCAAGTGCCACCTTTGTTGATATCGGAACTGACCACCAGTGAGGTGTCTGCCAATGCATAAATCAACTTGTTCCGCTGCATGGCGTTGCCCACATTGAACCCGGCGCTTGGGTCGTAGGGCGAAATCAGCACCAGTTGCCCATCGAGCAGCAGATTGCGGTGCTCGCGGTTCATGGTGGTTTTTTCCAGACTGTTCGCCAGCACGCCACAAACTTTTCCACCTCCCTCAAGCGCACCCCGCATGGCGGCCTGATCGATGCCCTTGGCGCCACCGGAGACAAGCGTTCTACCTGCCCGAGCAGCGAGCCGGCCAACTGCCATTGTGTAGTCGATGAGGGCGTCGTTCACATGGCGCGATCCAACGACGGCAAGCCCGCCGGTTTCGAGCAAAGCCATGTCGCCACAACCGTAGAGCACCGCTGGCGCGTCTTCACGAAGGCGGGTCTTCAGGCGACGCGGATACTCTGCATCGGCGCGGCTGACTACCCAGATGGCGCGTGCCTGCCAGCGCTCGATCACTTGGCTCAGTAGGAATCCGCGTCCTAGCAATTTCTGCAGGCGGCTCTCGTCAATCACCGGTTGGCACGCACGCAGGATTTCAGCCGCGTCCGGCGAGAGGAGATCCGCAGGCTGATGCTGAATCTCGCGCAAATGACGCGCGAGACGTTTGTATTCACCAGGCGAGAGCAGATCCGATGACGCAGTGCCTCGTCCGGCAATGAGCGGCGCAGTCAGCAGCAAGATCGCCTGGGTGTTGGGGGAGAGGACTGGCGTCATTCGTCGTGCCCCGTCTGTGAAAGGGCCATAGGCCAAACCGCGCCACTACCGCTTTTGCGCAGCAGCCATGCGGACACCGTCAGCGTCCAGCGCGAGTCGACCATGTCATCAACCAGGAGGACCGGGCTGAGAGGAATGGGCTGGCCGTTGAGTGCGAGCGAACCATCAATGTTGCGTGCCTGTTGTGTACTGTTTGCCATCGTTTTCTGTTCGGGCCTTGCGTCTGTTTTTGCGATAACCATGTGAAACGGCAGACCCAGCGCAGCAGCCAAGCGTTGCGCTAAATTCGGTACCAATTCGGGATGCCGAAGCGAAGGAACGCAGGTCACCCAGGTCGGGCTCGGATGCGGATTCCACTCTTGAATCATCTTCACGCACGCAGCAACGAGTTCATCTGAAAAGTGGCCGTCGTGGTATTTGCCCTGTCGAACCAAGCCACCCCAACCGGCATCGCCCCAGACGCATAGTGCCTTGCCTGATTGCGCTTGATAGGGAATGGTGGATGCGGTGTGGATTCCGTACTGCGGCATTCCCCCCACGGGCCATTTTTTGCGAGGCTCGATGGGCAGACTTGTGCGACAAAGAAATTCCTCAGCTTCCCGAACCAGCAACTGATCTACGTCTTCTGACAGCGGCGGCAACGACGGTGGGCAGACAGTGCTTGAATCGCCATCAAGCGCATCAATCAGAAAGCCCATGTGCTGGCCGAAAGGCCGAGAGACGTATTCCTGCATTTGCTGGAGTTCGGCACGCCTCAATTTGGTGAGCCGGTCTGCTCGCGCCCAGAATCCGTCTCCTAGCTCGGCTGCAGTAAGCTGCCACTTCGTACCTTGCTTGGCGATCGGTGCTGGAGATTCGAGGGAGAGTGCCGTGATAGTCTTCTCGATGCGGCCTTTGCTCATGTTCACGCAGGTCATGAGGTCAGGTATTGAAAGTCCTTCCGGTGCCTCATTGAGAGCCCCCAATACATCGTCTACCTCTTGGCGAGTTGGGAACGCGCTACGGATAAACCAGTCGGTAATTCCTTCTTCTTCATCTCCGCTCAAGAGCACCCCATATGCAGATTTAAGTGCTCTTCCTGCACGCCCTACTTGCTGGTAATAGGCGACAACTGAGCCGGGCATCTGAAAGTGGATAACGAATGCCAGGTCCGGCTTGTCGTAGCCCATACCTAATGCTGTGGTCGCTACAAGCACCTTAACCTTGTTCTCCTGCAGAGCCTGCTCTAGCTCCTCACGCCGATCACCTGTCTTACCTGTATAGGCCTCTACAGCAAAATCCCGGGCCTTAAGCCAATCTGCCAGTTGATTGGCATCTCGGATAGTGAGCGTGTAAATGATGCCGTGCCCTGGAAGTGAACTGAGTTGCTGGGCGATCCATGCCAGACGGACAGCCTGACTGGGCAAACGCATCGTTTGCAGCGTCAGAGACTCTCGATTCAGGTCGCCACGCAGCACCTTCATATTGGGGCCGAGCACAGCCACAAGGTCCTTCATAACACGATCATTTGCTGTTGCCGTTGTGGCCAGCAAGCGCAGATTGGCTGGAAGCGTTCTGGCGATACGTTCCAGCAGTCGGTAGTGGGGACGGAAGTCGTGACCCCAATCGGAAATGCAATGGGCCTCATCGATAACCATCAGCGAAATCTGTCCTGCGATACCAGCCAGAACCTCTGTGTTAAACCAGTCGTTACCCAGCTTTTCTGGCGCTATCAGCAGGATGTCCACTTCGTTTCGACGGAGCTTGGCTTCAACTGATTTCCATTCATCCTTGTTGTCGGAGTTGATGGTAGCGGCGCGAACCCCCATCCGCTCTGCCGCTGCGATCTGGTTTCGCATCAGCGCCAGCAGTGGCGAGATCAACAACGCAGGGCCGGCTCCAGCTTCCCGCAGCATCTTGGTCGCTATGAAGTAGACAAAACTCTTACCCCACCCGGTCTTTTGCACGACCAGCAAGCGGCCTCTGCCTTCGATAATGTGACGAATGGCATCTTCTTGGCCTTCGCGGAACGTAGCATCAGTAAGTCCCGAGCCGATCCGGAGAAGCGTCTGCGCGCGTTCTAAATCATACCTCATGCTATCCCTTTCTTTATGCCCGATTAGACGCCAAACCTATTCATTTGTTAATCGCATTAGATGTCGTATAACGATTACGTTTTGGGCGAAACAACACCAACATGTTTATACAAGGTTGTCCGCGATACTCCATAACGTCGCGCAACTTCTGCAACTCGAATGTCTGGATCTCGTAATAGGGTTATGATCTCTTTGACCTGCTGCAAGTCTAGCTTCGGCTTACGGCCACCAGCCCGACCTCTGGCACGGGCTGCGGCCAAGCCTGCTTGTGTTCGCTCACGGATCAAGCCGCGCTCAAACTCGGCCAGCGCGGCGAACACTTGAAATTGCAGCTTGCCCGATGCGCTGCCCGTCTCAATCTTCTCGGTAATACTCTCGAAATGTACGCTGCGCTTCTCAAGTTCAGCGACTATCTGCACCAGGTCGGACAGGCTGCGCCCGAGACGAACCAGCCGCCAAACGACCAGGGTGTCCCCTGCCCGAAGCGCCTTGCGACACTGCTCAAGCTCTGGTCGTTCCGTGTTCTTGCCGCTGGCCGCTTCTTCGTAGATAACGCCGCATCCAGCCTGCTTAAGCGCGTCGCGCTGCAGGTCTAGGTGCTGATCGTCGGTTGATATGCGAGCGTATCCTATACGTTGATTCATGGACGCAACTAGGACATTGAAAACTTGACGGATATATTAACACTCCAAAGCGGTTGTCACGACGAAAAATTGCGATGATTTCATCTGTTCAGAAAACCACCGTTTAATGAACACAGTAAAACAGAGGATTATAAGCGTAAATTGCGTATGTTACATGTTAATCCTAAGGTTAATTATTGTTACATTCGTTTTGATTCTTTGGCTTGCAGCTAAAAGACGTTCATTAGATTGTGCGTATCGGGTTTTCGTAACCAGTCGCGCAGCGATTAGTCGTCACTCCATGCTTGATGGATCATATATCTCTTTTGAGCGTTTATCTAAGTATGCTCGAATTTTCTTCATTTGTGCAGATACAGCTTGCCTCGAAATACCTAGTTGCCGTGCAATTTCAGATTGCGTCATTCCTTTGCGGCGTACTGCCAATATTCGTTGCATGAGAGGTGGAGGAGAATCCGTTTTCGAATATACCGCATAGGTGCCCGCGCGAATCATTTCATACACTGCCTTTCTGATCTCTTGATCGTCTGGACTCCTGGGCGCGATCGGTGGAAGAATAAACTTAGAACGGAGAGCACGGCGATGAAATGCTAGCAACTCATCACGAAAAATTTTCTTGTAGGGAAGATCCCTGCGGTATTTTGATGTCGGGTCGCTGGGATTATGTACATGACAGTAGCGGCTACTTAGTTTTTGGGCTTGAAATTCTGGCCTATTGTTGCGTCTTTGTGCTTTGAATGCATCGCTTCGCATAGTCAAACGCCAGCACAGGTCACAGTAATTTTCTCCTTGTGGGCGCGTTCGCGAGTCGAGTAACGGGCTGTGAGGCACTTCAATACCATTTAATTCGTGATACTGCCTTTGCTTTACAGGGATAGTGCCTGACTTCGGTCTAAGGTAGGTCAAGTAATTTAAAGTAGCCCGTACACGGTCCAGCGTACATATAAACCTACTCGATTCAGAAATTTCTGCTTCTTCTTCCTGGCTGAGCGAGTCAGTGTGTTCGGTTTCACTGAAAAATTCCCACTCGTCGATAGTTTCGGGGACATGCGTCGGTTGTGCCGACGTCGTCACACTGTGAATTGCTTTGCGAAACTTCTGATCCCAGATGCGAATGTTATAGATGTATCGGTCCGCTGTCATTTCGTGCGAATCACTGATAGCAGCGTCAGAATTGGATCCATAGAGCATTTGCGAAAGTGCCTGTCCCTCCAAAAGGCTGCAATCCCATATTCCGGAATAGTTGGTGAGTACGTCTAGAAGAGGCTTATCCAGGTGCTTTTTAATAAGAGTGCGCAGTGACGGTGTTCTCGAAGTAAGGGAATGGGATGGCTTCAACGAAGTGGCAAACATCCGCAATCCAACTGCAAAATGTGCATCGCAGTCGGGATTGTTAGCGAGTATATGCAGTTGACTAGATATGAATTGTGCTCTTTCTATATTGCTCATCGAAGTCAACCAATTTTTTCATAATTTCATATTATCAGAAATCCAATTTAACCGTAATCTTTCAACTGGTTTTACTAAATTGGTGAAGGTGAGAGGGGAAGATGGATATTACGACGACAGAAAAGATGCTTTTAGATCGGTTTGGTGGCTCACCATTATTGTCTACCCAACAAGTTGCGCAGATTCTGCATCGAAGTCCAGAGGGGCTGCGCATCACCATAAGTAGCAATAGTCCTTTGGCTGAGCGCCTGCGTTCTTGCAAATTGAAAATTGGACGCCGCGTGTACTTCCGAGTGGCGTCGATAGCACAACTCATTGACGAATCCTAAATAGCTAGTGGATAGAATTCCATTCTCTTCTAACGAGCTGCCCGACCAGCAGGGCGGTCAGCCCGGGATCTTGGACGGCTTAGAGCAAAAGAGTGAACAAAATCTGGGCGCCCAGAGCAAAAAGAGGGATCTGCAGGAGATTGTGAGCCGCCTGCAAAGGAATTCCCAACTGCAAACTCAGAACGCAGCCCCGACACCTGTACAGCAGGACAAAAATCAATTGCCCCTTTGGCCGCAAGCGATCAGAGGTGTACCCAATGCGCTACTCCGTAACTCCCTATTTACCGTTAACAAAGTCCGTGAAACATTTCCAAGGCGAGAGTTACTAGCAAGCAATTCCGATATTGAGATTCGTTTTATGGGGGTCAGGTTTAATCAAACTGATCTTGATGTATGGGAAATGATCTTGCATTTAGCGCGTCTACAACCAGTAGGCTGCAAGGTGCTATTTAGTGCTCATTCATTTCTAAAAGCGTTGGGCAGAGGTACTGGAGCAACACAACATGAGCAACTAAAAGAAGAAGTGGCGCGTTTGAGAGGCGGCACTGTTGAGATGACCTGGAAGAACGATAAAAAGACCTTTGTCGGTGGTTTATTGGAAAAAGCATATCGCGATGAAGCGACACAGCAGTATATTGTCACACTTGATGAAAAATTACTACTTCTCTACGACAGTGGCTATTCCCATATAAATTGGGAGCAGCGTCAAGCCTTACGTAGCAATTTGGCCAAGTGGTTGCATGGTTTTTATAGTAGTCACGCTAGTCCATACTCATACAAGATAGAAACGCTGCGGGAGCTGTGCGGTAGCGGTACGAAGGCATTATGGAAGTTCCGACAAATGCTTAAATTCGCATTAGAGGATCTGGTGACTGTTGGCTTTATCAAAGACTGGGAAATCACACGCGATGGTAAGTTAGAGATTACGGTATATCCTTCCCAAAGTCAGGTAAAGCATCTAAAAAACAAACGAGCAATGCATACGCGCTAAATACCTAAAATTTCAAATAGCGGGTAGAGTCAGGTCAATTATCTGAATATTAATAATTTATCAGCGAATCCCTGGAAAACTTCGTAAGCAGTTCAGAATCTTGGCAGACATTCCTGACGTTATCGCATGCGCTGCACGTCTCATTGTCCCCGTGTAGTAGGGCTGAGGCCCGAGCAATGCTACTTGTGAAATGGCACGGCATTTCAGGTAGGGGGCACGGCATTTCAGGTAGGAAGGCACGGCATTTCAGGTAGGGAGCCACGGCATTTCGAGTAGGGTGTTCATTTTTTCATCAGTTTGGAGAGTGCTGTATTTGTTTTGATTTATTGTTTTTATCCACAGATATTGCGTGGCACTAATAGTTTTTAATAATTATTTAATAGCTTTTTAATCCCAATATATTCTAGAGTGACATACGGTTCTAAGATATGAATGAAAAAGCGCGAAATTGTTTGGGTGGTTATTTGCTAATTAGGGAGCGTATGTGATTGAGGTTTTTCAGATCCACTTTGGAAAGCTCATAATTAGTCTGCAAATCCATCCAAAAGCGGGCATTGCTTAGACCAGCTTTTTCAAGGCGTAGCGCCATTTCCGGACTAACTCCGATACGACCATTCAAAAGACGCGATAGGGTGGTCCTGGACACACCTAACCGTGCCGCTGCTTCCGTCACATCGACGTCAGACGTTTCAATGACGTTCGTTCTGATTAATTCACCAGGGTGTGGGTGATTCTTCATCATAGGCAACAATCCTATTTCTGTTCTAAATTGTGTAGTGGATAAGTGGAATCTACATGAAATTCTATATGCTTTAGACGTCTTGGCATATGGAGATTTTGGGACATACACTTTCGGCTTGGCAAATACGACCTATAATGCCTGTCTAGCAAAGGCCTTTCTCCACGAGAAACGGACTACAAAAGGAACTCCTATGAACCCAGTGAAAAAACCGTCTTATAAGCAAGTGGAAACCGTATCTGCTCTGCAAAAGCGTATTTTTGATAATTTGGCTCGTCATACTGAGCGTATGGAGAATGACCCGGAGTATCGAAAAAAAAATGACAAACGAATATTTTAAGAGCCCGCTGAGCTCCTAGCGCATAAGTTGTTATGGTTTCTCGTTGCGAAATAGCCTGGGAGAGGCCCGATGTATCTGGCATTCAATTCAAAACCCCACAAAATGCCTTAGCCTGCTAAACCGCAAGGGAAAGGGGGGCCGCCTGCGGGGAAAACCGAAGGTTTGCACAAAAGGGGTCGAGGCCGCGACTGAAGCGAAGCGGAAGGAGGACAGGGGAACCGGCACGGTTCCCGCGGGCGACGTTCGTGTATGGTGTAGGTACAGAATAAAGCAAGAGGCTTTTGTAAAGATAAGGGAGCCAAAGTCCGTCCGTACCTCAGAAGTCGCAGTAACTGTCGTACATACCCCAAACGTCGCAAAACCGACGTTCAAATGTCGCGAATCAACTTTTGGTTGTTTATTAATTGACAAAACCGTGTGCTTTGCTCGTATTCATTGATATTTTTGTTCATGGGGCGTCACGCTGCGACATTTGAGGTACGGTGCAAAGAGTCGGTCGGAGTGACCTTATCCGATCAGATGTATTTTGCATGGAGAGCAGGAAATATGCGATATGGATTGTTTTCCTATGTACGTTCTATCCATAAATCCCAAATCGTTCAAAATACTAATTTGCGAGTAGATGATTTTGCTCAAAAAATCGAAATTTGTTCGTGAAAATCCGGGAATTACCAAAACAGTCCCAAAAAATCCTGGTTAATCTCAAAATGTCCGAAAATTTAATATGGATATTTATGGTTTGGGGATAGGCACGATGTGCATGTTTACACTCCGACTACGCTTCGGTCACATGCTTGTGCCAAAGGTTCTCCCCTTTGAAACCAAGAAAGAGTTTCGCGTCGCGAAACAGTTTTTGGGGGAAGATAACTGGCGATTAAAATACAATTAGAAAAATTCCATCGCGCCACTAAATTGCAAAAAATTACAGGTTGAATGGCTACATTTTACTAGACGAAGAAGGAATGTATTCCGTCTTATTGCGACTTCTTGGTAAGATGGTTACATCAGCGTATGAACGGAAGCCGAAAGGCGCGTTGACCCGCCGGGAACGGTCTCAGCCCATGGTGCGGAGATATTCAAGAGGTTCCGATTAGTTTCAAATAAGCTCCTACGGGCGGCCCGAAAGTTGTGCGGTGGGGTTCTGCTATACCTCACTTTGAGTCTGCCATTTTTTTATATTCACCGCGAGAGTGGTCTGCGTTTTGCCTAAACCTGATCGAGACAAGTTTCGATCAGGTGCAGATATTCCCAAAAAATCCCAAATTATCCTGATAAATCCCAAATAATCCAGGGATTATCTATAAGTTTTCAAAACTTTAAGAAAGGCACTATTGGTATGTTTACACTTCGGCAGCGCCTCCCTTAAATACCAGTGCCAAGGTTCCACCTTTGAAACCGGAAGAGTTTCGCGACGCGAAACTTTCGGGAATAAGTTCGGGCAATTTCAATCGCGGCTTAGCAACTCTATTTATGTGATTGTCTGCATTTACAGTGGCTTACCACGTCACTTGAAACTAGCTTAGCGCATCTCTTTTAATTGTTCTTCCAGGGATTTACCTAGAAATTGGTCCAGACGATTTCGATGTGATGTTTGTTTGTTCGCAATTTCACTTTCTTGGGGTAAATGCCTCGAGTTGTTAACGTTTTTTTTTATCCATCGAAAAACTGTGGCGCGCGAAACCTCTAAACCTAGAAAATCTACAAACTCAAATATCTGTTGTTTGGTATAGCCATTTTCTAAGAGGTCGTTAATTTGAGGTTGAATTTGGAATAAAGCATTGCTGGCTTTTGGCAAATGTCTGGATTTGAACTCTTTCAATTTTTCATCGTAACTCATTACCGTAATCCTAAAGTACGCTCACAACTACATTGTAGTCTATAAATTTCTTAAATAATATCAAATAATCTCAAATAATATCGACAAATATCAAATTTACCCAGTGCCTTTTCTTGTGGGAGAAAAGGCACTATGGGTATGTTTACACTCTGGCAACGCCTCGGTTAAATACCAGTGCCAAGGTCCTACCTTTGAAACCGGAAAAGTTTCGGGGTGTGAAACTAATATTAAATTTTGCTACTAAACATTGGTACAGTGATGTAACAAGAACTTAAAATAGGTTCTGAGTTAGACGCTTTTTCAGGCGAAATTTTTTAAATTAGCCTGGATATGGAAGAAGTTTTCTAGGGTAGCAGCAGTAGCGCAGACAAATTCAAAATTGACTAGGAAGATGAATGACAACGGAAAATAATCAAGGATCGGTGCCAGTTTGTTGGTTCGTCGGCGCGAGTTACGGTGGAACTAACGATCAAACGGAAAGATTTCTCTCGGAGGGTATTTGGGAAAATGGTTACAACGATAGGCATCTTGATCTAGTGCGGTCCATGCGTCCAGGCGAGCATATTGCCATCAAATCGTCATACACACGCAAAGCAGGTCTGCCTTTCGATAATCGGGGTCATTTCGTATCAGTTATGGCGATCAAAGCTATTGGAATAATCGAAGAAAACTTTCATGACGGAAAAAGAGTGAAAGTCTCCTGGTCTAAGATTGAACCGATACGTGAATGGTACTTCTATACTCACAGGGAAACAATCTGGCGTGTACAAGCTGGCGAGTGGATGAATGATGCGCTGATAGCATTCGCGTTTGAAGAAGATGCTCAGGACTATGATCGTTTTTGCAACGAGCCATTCTGGAGAGAGCGTTTCGGGACGATTTCATCACAAGAGCCGAATTTTCTTTGGACGGAATTCTACGAAGCCGTGGCTGAAAAGCTGTTGAACTATGCGGAAGACCGAGGCCCGCTCATAGATGGTATCCTCGAAATTGCTGGGCGAGTGCAAGGATTAAGCTATTTACTAGGGGATAAGTTCATTGATGGTACTAGCGGTCCGTTAAGGGATATCTGTCCATTTACCACGATGGGTATGTTTAACAGATCCATGACTGAAGCAAACCGTAAAATTATAGCGAGTGAACTCGCGAAAATGTTAGGCGTGACTGTTCCCGTACCCCCCTCATTTGAAGGAGTTCCCGTTCTCAATAATCAACGATCTTGGTTTTTTGCCTATGCCGAAAAACGTGGAGACGGTGACATTGATGCATTATGGAAGGTATTCGTCGCTGCGAATACTCTGGTGAATGACGACAAGCCGGGAGATCGGGATCAGTTCATCCATGCTTACAATGAGGCTGCCAAGGTGTGGGGCGTTGCTTGGAATCTCTCTACAGGGCTTTATTGGGCACATCCGTGGGATTTTTTGACGCTCGATAGTCAGTCGCGCCAATACATTAATAAGCGGCTCCGCATGAATGTTTCCATTAGCGGCCACCAAGGCTCCTGTGATGCTCAAAATTATCTGAAGCTGAAAGATGATCTACGAACGCGCTTCGTCGAAGAGGGGTATCCAGTCCATAGCTTTCCAGATCTATCGCTAACGTCGTGGGCATATAGCGATCCGATCGGACAGCCTGCAACGGTTATCGGTGTTGGCGATAGTGTAGGAGACGGTCAGATAATAGAAGAGGATATACGTGAGGCTTTTCAAATAGAATCATCAATTGTTCCATACACAATCGAAGATATTTTCAACGACGGGTGCTTTTTTGAACGGGCGGAAATTCACACCGTGTTTGATAGGCTCCGCACCAAAAAGAATCTAATCCTTCAGGGCCCTCCGGGAACAGGCAAAACCTGGCTGGCCAAGCGGCTTGCATTTGCGCTCACGGGGCAGAAGGCTGACAGCAAGGTCCGGGCAGTACAGTTTCATCCCAATCTGTCTTACGAAGATTTTGTTCGTGGTTGGCGCCCAACTGGCGACGGCAAATTGTCGTTGGTAGATGGGGTTTTCATGGAGGCCATCAAAGTTGCGTTGAAGGACCCTACTTCGAAGTATGTCGTGGTGATCGAGGAAATCAACCGTGGAAATCCGGCTCAGATATTCGGTGAACTGCTGACGTTACTGGAGGATAGTAAGAGGACACCCAACGAAGCTCTCGAACTCTGCTATCCAGATGCAGACGGGATACGGCGTCCTGTGCATATCCCCGAAAATCTTTATGTGATTGGCACCATGAACGTTGCGGATCGATCACTTGCGCTGATCGATATGGCGCTACGTCGCCGCTTTGCATTCGCTATGCTGGAGCCCAGGTTGGGATCTATATGGAGGGATTGGGTGGTAAAAGAGTGTGATATGGATTCTACGTTAGTATTCGATATCGAGCGCCGGTTCAATGAATTGAATGACCAGATAGCGGCAGACACTCGACTTGGTAAGCAGTTCCGGATCGGTCACAGCTATGTAACACCAGCGCATCGACTGGAAGTAAAGGATACGAAAATGTGGTTTCGACAAGTAGTAGAGACGGAGATTGGTCCGCTACTAGACGAATATTGGTTCGACGCACCAGAGGAAGCCCAGAAGGCAGCAGCACGACTGATGCAGGACTGGTGATGAGTGTTATTCCCGAACCGGCCGAGAATGCATCTACTCCCGCAGCTGGATTTATCGGCCGTATTCCTGTAGGCAATATCTGGCTGTTGATGCTCTACGCCTCAGATCTTTTCCGCGTAGGCGGCATCCAAAATATGAGGGTGGAAGAAAACCTGGACGAATTGCCTGACTTAGTTGCCGAGATCCTTGCTCACGCAGTTGAAAAGCGATCCCGTCGAAACTTGAATCTCGGCTATCGATCGCGCGAAGCGGTAATTAATCGCGTACGTGGCCGTATCGATGTGTTGGCCACCGAACGCCGCCAGTTACTTGCTCGAGGCTTAGTGGCTTGCCATTTCGACGAACTTACCGTTGATACACCTCGCAATCGCTTTGTCCGAGCCGCGTTGGAATCGATTTCCCGAATCGTACGAAGGAAAGATATCGCTCATCGGTGCCGCTCGTTTGCGAACAGCATGAAAGCGGTCGGTGTATCCGGTGAGGCACCGACGCGTGCTCAAATGAGTACCGATTATTTTGGTCGTAACGACGCAGATGATCGATTGATGGTGGCAGCCGCGAAGTTAGCTTTTGAGCTTGCGCTACCAACAGAGGCAGTTGGTATGAATATCCTTCCCACACCGGAGCGAGAAGAGACTTGGGTGCGTCGGTTGTTTGAGAGAGCTATCGGTGGTTTCTATTCTGTGGTATTACGATCGCAAGGATGGAATGTTCGGTGTGGCGGAACGATGGGATGGAGGATTGAACAGCAGACTGCTGGAATAAAAAAAATCCTGCCGACGATGCGAACTGATATTGTTCTTGACCATTCATCAACCGAGCGAAGGATCGTCATTGATACTAAGTTTACATCAATTGTAACTAGCGGCTGGTATCGCGAAGAGACGCTCCGTAGCGGATATTTGTACCAGATTTACTCTTACCTTCGATCCCAGGCTGGGAACGGTGATGCGCTTGCCGATTCGGCCACCGGATTGCTGCTGCATCCTGTAGTCGGCAATATGGTCGACGAGATGGTGCTTATTCAAGGTCACCATATTCGTTTTGCTACCGTAGATCTTAGCGCAGCTGCGGTGGATATTAGAGCTCAGTTGCTGAGATTCTGCGATCCGATTCCACCAGTGTTCGCGGACTCCTGGAAATCATGAGTATCAATATTTGGGTACTCAATTGATGATGGGAATGTAGCAGTGATTTATTATTTTGACGCAACAGTTCTATCAATATTGTTTATTTCTGAAAAAAAAGCATCACATCATCCAAACTTCAGCGCTAGGATGTTGGGTGGCAATTTATCGGCCACTCATCTGTGCAATTTGTCCAGTTTCCCCACCAAATCCTCAGCCCTAAGATGCGTGTACCGTTTCAACATTTGCATGGACTTATGTCCGCTGATCGCTGAGACTTCCTGATCTGACAACCCAGCTTCTACCAATCGACTAACCGCTTCGTGTCGCAAATCGTGAAATCGAAAATCAACCAATCCAGCCGTTTTCTTGGCGTCAGTCCAGGCCTTGTCAAATAAATAGGTCCGGCGGACGCCATCACGACCAGGCTCACCAAAAAATACCAAATCTGTCTCTGGTGGCCGAATGGGGTTATCAATTGCAGCTTGGAACGCTGCTGTAGCGGCCTTAGTCAGCGGCACAGTACGCGGGGATGAGTTTTTCGTGATATCTAGCTTCACAATCCGCTTTTGCAAATCAACCTGACCAAGCCGCAGGCCACCAATTTCAGACAGCCTCATCCCTGTTTCCAGGGCAATCCGGACAATCCAGCTGAACATCGGATTCGAATATGCATCAACGGCAGCAAGCAGTCGTTTATTCTCTGCCGTCGTCAACCGGCGATTCCGCCCAGCACCTGGGGCGGGGCGTCGGATATTGGCCACGGGGTTGAAGGGCAACCCCATACCCCATTCCTTGATAGCAATGGTAAACATGTGGCTTAGCAGAGCCAGTTCCAGTCGTACAGTGTTATTGCTGCGCGGCACCAGTTTGCCGTTTTGATCAGGATCACCAGCCAGCCGCATATCGCGATATTGAGCAACAATATCCGCATTCAAGGCGGCCAAAGAGTATTTGCCAAGATGTCTAAGCAGCGGTTGCGCTTTCTTATGTTCGGAAATTCGGGTTGATTCGCGCTTTGTGGGTGTCACTTCTCGTAAATATCTGCTCAGAGCAGCTTCGAGTGTCATCCGCTCAGCCGGTGCCCGCTGGATAAACACCCCGCGTACCATTTCATCCTCGGTACGGCGCGACCAGTCGTCAGCGTCTCGTTTGGTTCTGAATGTTTTAGATGTAGTAGGCCAGCCTGTCTTGCGAATGACGGCTTTCCAGGTTCCAGAAGGGGTTTTGACGATGGTTGCCATACGAGGGAAAGCTCCAAAAAGTGCACGCGGCGCTTCACCAGTGTACCGAAACTGTACCTAACTCGCAATTTTGGGAAATCCCCCAGTATTGGGGTAGTAGCTATAAATCGCGCTAGAACCTTATAAACACTAGGGATTTTAAGCTGGTGCCCGGGGCCGGAATCGAACCGGCACGCCTTGCGGCGGGGGATTTTGAGTCCCCTGCGTCTACCAATTTCACCACCCGGGCAGGTATGGAGGGTATTGCAGATAAGAGCGGAATTATACCCATATTCTTTTTCTTGCGCCATTCCCATGTGCCTGCTCACAAAAAATCATCATTTCCCTGCCAATTTCCCACTTTTCCCCTTGAAAACCCTCCCGGCGTCCCCACTACTATCGGATACGAGGGCGAAATTGCCGTAAAACCGGCTGTTTTGCCCCATTTTTCACCATTTCCCATCCAATTTAACGAAAAGTTACCATGAGTCAATCCGATACTACCGTGAAAAAAGCAGAGGAAACGCTGGGTTTCCAGACAGAAGTAAAGCAGCTTCTGCATTTGATGATTCATTCCCTGTATAGCAATAAGGAAATTTTCCTGCGCGAGCTGGTCTCCAATGCGTCAGACGCCTGCGATAAGCTGCGGTTTGAGGCGATCGACAAGCCCGAGTTACTCGAAGGCGGCGCAGATCTGGAAATCCGCGTCAGCTACGACAAGGATGCGCGCACCATCACAATCGCCGATAACGGTATCGGTTTGACCAAGGCCGAGGCAGTGGCTAACTTGGGCACCATTGCCCGTTCCGGCACCAAGGAGTTTTTCTCCCAGCTCTCGGGCGACAAGCAAAAAGATGCTCAGCTTATCGGCCAGTTCGGCGTGGGCTTTTATTCTTCCTTTATTGTTGCCGACAAGGTTACTGTCGTTAGCCGTCGTGCCGGTGAGCCGGTGGATCAGGCGGTGTTCTGGGAATCTGAAGGGCAGGGCGAGTTTACTGTTGCCGATACCGAGAAAACAGAGCGCGGCACTAGCGTGACACTGCATTTGCGTGCCGAAGAAGATGATTTCTTAAGCGGCTGGAAGCTGCGCGAAGTGCTGCGCCGCTATTCCGATCATATTTCCCTGCCTGTGCTGATGCAGAAGGAAGAGTACGATTCCGAGAAGGGCGAGCAGGTCAAAAAGGACGAGTGGGAAACCATTAACCAGGCCAGCGCGCTGTGGACTCGTGCCAAGAACGACATTACAGACGAGCAATATACCGAGTTCTACAAGCACGTTAGCCACGATTTTGAAGAGCCGCTGGCCTGGACGCATAACCGCGTAGAGGGTCGCAGCGAATATACACAGTTGCTATATTTGCCCAAACACGCGCCGTTTGATATGTACGATCGCGAAGCGCGTCGTGGCGTCAAACTTTATGTCAAACGTGTTTTCATTATGGATGATGCCGAGCAGTTGCTGCCATCCTACCTGCGTTTCGTGCGCGGGGTAATTGATTCTGCCGATTTGCCGCTGAACGTGTCGCGTGAAATCCTGCAGGAAAGCCGCGATGTGAAGGCAATCCGCGAAGGTTCGACCAAGCGTATCCTGAGCCTGCTGGAAGATCTGGCAGAAAACCGTGCCGAAGACTATGCAGGTTTCTGGACAGAGTTCGGTCAGGTAATCAAGGAAGGCACAGGCGAAGACATCGCCAACCAGGAACGCATTGCCAAGCTGCTGCGTTTTGCCTCGACCCATAACGATGATGCCATCCAGAACGTGACGTTGGCAGACTATATCTCCCGCATGAAAGAAGGGCAGGAGGCCATCTATTACGTCACCGCTGACAGCTTTGCTGCTGCCAAGAACAGCCCGCATCTGGAGATCTTCCGCAAGAAAGGGATTGAGGTCCTGCTGCTGTCAGACCGTGTAGACGAATGGATGCTCTCGCACTTCCGTCAGTTCGACGGCAAGTCGTTTGTGTCTGTGGCCAAGGGCGGCCTGGACCTGGACAAGCTCACAGACGAAGCAGAGAAAAAGCATCAGGAAGAAGTGGCCGAGTCCCTTAAGCCGTTGCTGGAGCGCCTGCAAGCGTCTTTGGGCGAGTCTGTGAAGGAAGTGAAGGTCACGAACCGTCTGGTGGATTCTCCTGCCTGCGTGGTGGTTGGCCAGAACGATGTGAGCCCGCACCTGTTGCGCTTGTTGAAGGCGGCTGGCCAGGAAACACCGGATATCAAGCCCGTGCTGGAGATCAACCCCGAGCATGCCTTGATTGAAAAAATCAAGGGCGCCGCAGACGATTCGTTTGACGATTGGGCGCATGTGCTGCTGGATCAGGCCATGCTGGCCGAAGGCGCGCAAATTGCCGATCCGGCTGCGTATGTAAAACGCCTGAATGGTTTGTTGTTGAAAAGCTAAGTTGTGACTGCATCATTGTTGCGATAGTGGCCATGGCGTGACGCCTGGTTTGTCGGCAACGACACAAAAGCAGCGTCAGGATTTTAGTCCTGCGCTGCTTTTTTGTGTTAAAAAAAACCGCATGTCCCTGGAAACAAGTAGTGCACGTCATGTTCGTTGCGTGTTTATACATGCGTGACGATCGACATTAAGAACGGGTCTGGATTTGTCATAAAAATGTCCGAATTCCCATGCTAAAAATCCCTGCACGAAATTTTTATGTAGCAAGGGAGTTTTTCGTGGGAAGACCGTCTTTTCTCTTAGCGTGGACCGCGTCCATGCGCATCTACAGTAGAGCCAATTCGGCAAAAAAAGTGGCTGAGGTCATCGGCGGGAATGTGGCTAAAAACATTAATAATCCCGATCCAAAACAGCGATGGAGCAATACGTGCGCAGTTCGTCTGAGCTATATCTTCAACCAGTCCGGTTTTAGCATTCCCCGGATAGCCGGTCAAACTGTGACTGGTGGTGATAATAAGCAATACTTTTACAGGGTCAGGGACTTCATCGCTTTTTTACGTCGTCAGTGGGGTGAGCCCGAGGTCGTAAGATACCCGCCATCCGGAGGCGGGCCGCTTGCGCAGAAAAAAGGTGTTATTCTTTTTGAAGTCTCAACTTGGTCCGATGCCCAGGGTCACGCGACGCTATGGAATGGCCAGGCGTGTTATGACCATTGTTACTTTAACGAACCCGGTGCCACCTATCGGACCGAAAAAGCCAATTTCTGGAGTTTGTCGTGATGTCGCGTGTTCTCCCTTTTATTGCTATGCTTGCCGCCATGGCAGGCACGGCCTATGCCGCCGACACTTTGTATCACGGCCCCGAAGCCGGTGGTCGGAGCTATGCGCAAAATTACAAGGACATGATGCTCGCAACGTGTCTGGCCCAGGCCTACAAGGGAACGCAAGCCGGTCAGGATCTTGGTAGCAGTGTTGCTGCTTTGCGTGACTGGACGTATTTCGATATGGATAAAAGCACCGAACCGCGCGAGGCGCTGGTAAAGCAATACCTGGGCCGAGATTATACAAATCCGCTGGTCGAGAGCGAGGTAAAGGGAATTCGGTTTGATTATCTGAAGTGTCTGGACCTGTATCACAGTCCCGAGCTGCAAAAGCAAGTGGACGCGTATGTCGTTGGCCCAGAGGGGACGTATCGCAAAAGCAAGCCGTAGCGCCGCAATCGCGGGCAGTCACGTTCAAACCGGAGCCGAATCAAACCCGCACCAGTCTCTGGCTGGCAATCCCTTCAGGCATCTGCCGCCAATCCCATCCGGTAAGTCGCTTATACCAATGCCAGTCGAAGTAGGGCCCCGGGTCGGTTTTGCGTTTGGGGGCAATGTGTTCATGGCCGCACACGGCTTTAAGCGTGTAGCGGTTGCGCAAGACGGTGGTAAGCGCAGCCAGTTGCAGGTATTGTTCGTCGGTAAAGGGAGTAAAGTCTGTGCCTTCCAGTTCAATGCCGATGGAAAAGTCGTTGCAGCGATCGCGCCCGTCAAAACGCGAGACGCCGGCATGCCAGGCGCGCCGGTTGGTGCTCACAAACTGGATAATGCGCCCGTTGCGGTTGATAAAGAAGTGCGCCGAGACGCGCAAGTCTGCAATCTCCGCAAAGAACGGGTGTTCGTGTGGGTTCAGGGTATTGGTAAAAAGCTGCTGCACATGCGGGCCGCCAAATTGGCTGGGCGGCAGGCTGATATTGTGAATCACCAGTAGGGAAATGTTTTCCAGCAGGGGGCGGCGGTCCTGGTTGGGAGAGCGGATATGTCGGACCCCGGGGGCAGGACACAGCCAGCCGCGTCGGTCCAGTTTCAAGTCTTCGGTCATAGTCATATTTCGTCTGTCATAGGCGGACCATTCACGGATATCGGGCGGGCTATTTCACACCCAGCCTGGCATGGTCCTGGCTGCACCACTGGCGTCCCTGTTGCGTGATCGCTTCCGAGGCGGGCAGATACACACCACAATGGGCGCATTGCACCATATCTTCTTCAGGAAGGCTGGCCGGCGTAGCACCCGAGGCGCGGGCAGCCTGCGCTGCTGCGCCGTCATTCAGTTTGCGGATAAAGCTGCGCAGAAAGTGACGAAGCACGAGGTAGAGCACACAAAGCAGGACGATCGTAATAATAAAGCGCATCAGGCACCTCCTTTGTGCAGCATAACGTCAAATATAAAGCGGGTACCGGTGTAGGCAATCATGAGCAGGGCAAAGCCCACCAGGGTCCAGCGCAGGGCAAAGCGGCCGCGCCAGCCACGCAGGGCACGCCCCAGTAGCAGCAACCCGAAAACCACCCATGACATCATGGTGAACACGGTTTTGTGGTCAAACGGCAGCAGTACGCCAGTCAGTCTCATGGAAACGGCTACCCCTGTGATTATGGACAGGGTCAGCAGGACAAAGCCAATCCAGATCAGGCGAAACAGGATTTTTTCCTGAACCAGCAGCGGCGGTTGCTCTTCCAGCGCGCGGGCAAAGATTGAGCGTTCGGCGCGGGCTTGCACCGGCTGGTGCAGGTAACGGTCCAGCGAGGTCATCAGAAACGCCTGAATGGCGGCAATGGCGATCAGGCTGTAGGCGCCGATGGAAATCAGCAGGTGCACCTGGAAATAGGGGTCGGCAACCGGGATGACCAGGCTGTCGTGACCCGGAAACAGGGCCGCCAGCAGGCAAATGACCCCTGCAATGGGCAATAGCAGCAGTTTCAGGCCGTCAATGTCGCTGATGAGGTTTTCCAGCCAGAACACGATCATGCCCAGCCAGATGGTAAGCGATAAGCCCACCGACCAGGACAGGCGCAGCGAGCTTTCGTGCAGCATGGCCATATGCACGGCCACACCATGCACAATAAGCACGGCAGCCAGCAGCCAACGGGAAGTTCCGGCAGCAAGTGTGGGTCCGTTTGAGCCGAGCAGAGGCCGCCAAATTAGTAAACTGAGCAGCAGATAGGCCACGGTGGCCAGAGAGTGAAATACAATGTCGTAAGACATAAAATAATGACGAGTGTTTCCGGATAAGCAATCAGCGGATCTGCATAGCGCGATCCGGCCTGCAGGCATATAGTATAGCCGTTTTGCCCATTCCCCCATTTACTTCAGTGAAATTCCATGTTTGATAATTTGACCAACCGGTTATCCCGGGCCATGAAAACCTTGCGCGGGGAAGCGCGCCTGACCGAAGCCAACACCCAGGAGATGCTGCGCGAAGTGCGCATGGCGCTGCTGGAGGCCGATGTATCCTTGCCTGTGGTGCGCGAGTTCGTTGCCAAAGTGAAGGAACGGGCGCTGGGCACCGACGTTACAGGTAGCCTGAACCCGGGGCAGGCGCTGGTTGGGGTGGTGCACAAGGAGCTGACCGCCGTGATGGGCGGCGATCTGGGCGCCGAGGCCTCGGAGCTGGATCTGACCACCACGCCGCCGGCCATTATTCTGATGGCGGGCCTGCAGGGGGCGGGTAAAACCACCACCACCGGTAAACTGGCGCGCCTGCTGGTGACCGGCGAGCTGATCCAGAATGGTCGCAAGGTCCCGAAAAAGAAAGTATTGGTTGTCAGTGTGGACGTTTATCGCCCTGCGGCGATTGAACAGTTGCGCACGGTGGCCGGCCAGGTGGGGGCTGATTTCTTTCCCTCTGCTGCCGACCAGAAGCCGCGCGATATTGCGCTGGCTGCGGTCGATTACGCGCGCAAGCATCATTATGAAGTGCTAATTGTCGATACCGCGGGTCGTCTGGGTGTGGACGAGGCCATGATGCAGGAAATCAGCATGTTGCACGGGCTGATCAAACCAATTGAAACGCTGTTCGTGGTTGATGCCATGCAGGGCCAGGATGCGGTCAACGTGGCCAAGGCCTTCGGCGAGGCCTTGCCTCTGACCGGCGTGGTGCTGACCAAGCTGGACGGCGATGCACGCGGGGGCGCGGCGCTGTCGGTGCGTCATGTGACGGGCAAGCCGTTGAAATTTATCGGGATGTCCGAAAAACTGGACGGCCTGGAAGTATTCCACCCGGAGCGGATGGCGCAACGCGTGCTGGGCATGGGCGATATCGTATCGCTGGTGGAACAGGCGCAGCGCAATATTGATATTGCCGAAGCGCAAAAGCTGGCGTCCAAGATCAAGACGGGCGATCGCTTTGACCTGAATGATTTTCGTGAGCAGTTGCAGCAGGTGAAAAAAATGGGCGATATGAGTTCGCTCATGGAAAAACTGCCTGCCCAGTTTGCCCAGGCCGCAGGCCAGATCCAGGGCGGCCAGGCCGAGAAGCAATTGCGTCGCACCGAAGGTATTCTGAACTCCATGACGCCGCAAGAGCGCAGCAAGCCTGAGTTGCTTAAGGCCACGCGCAAGCGCCGTATTGCCGCCGGCGCAGGCGTGCCGGTGCAGGAAGTGAACAAGTTGCTTAAGCAATTCGAGCAGATGCAGGGCATGATGAAGCAGTTCAAGAAAGGCGGCATGGGCAAGATGATGCGCGCCATGGGCGGCTTAAAAGGCCTTAAAGGCGGCATGGGCGCGTTTGGCAATTTCAAAAAATAAGATGGCTTGATCAAGGTTGTGCAAATAAATAGTGCGCAACGGGTTTGAATTGCCATGCAATATATGCTGCAGATTATTCAACAATAATTTGATAAGCGACTGGGTATAAAGATGCATACGCGCAGGTTTTGCGCGATGCATTTTTTTTTGAGTACCCATTATGTCCCTGAGTGAGTTTACAGATAGTACGATCGCCGCTGGTGCCAGCGCTGCGCCCGTTCATGGGCCGCGCGCCAAACCAGCAGAGCCCGATTCAGCGGTCTATGCCCGGCTTAAACGCCTTGGCCGCGTGCAGCGCCTGCGGCGTGTGCTGCTGGTTGCCGCTGCGCTTGTGATTGTTGCCCTGTCCTTGTTTACCGAGTCGGCCTGGCGCAATGTCACGCTCATGCATGATCTTATCCAGGCAACCGGCCTGGTGCTGATCCTGTGCGGAGCACTGGGCCGCATCTGGTCCTCGCTTTATCTGAATGGCCGCAAGAATACCGAGTTGATGACGCATGGCCCGTATTCGGTCACACGCAACCCGCTGTATCTTTTTTCAATCATGGGCGTGACCGGCATGGGCATGCTATCGGGCTCGTTGCTTACCGGCCTGATCAGCGGGGGCCTGATCTATCTAGTGTTTAACTGGGTGATTGCCCAGGAAGAAGGCACACTGGAAATGATTTTTGGCGAACCTTACAGCTATTACAAACAGCATGTGCCGCGCCTGGGTATTACGCTGCGTCATTGGAACAACCCGGCGCATCTGGAAATTTCCATGAAGGCGCTGGGGCGTACCGTGCGTGAAGCGTTGTGTTTCCTGCTGGCCGGGCCGTTTTTTATTCTGTTGAATTTTTTGCACAAGGACGCGATGCTGCCGGTGTTGGTGCATGTGTTTTGAGGGGAGGGCTGAGCCAGGGTCTGTAAAATAGAGATGGCTGGCTCGGGTCGTCGACGCTTGAGATCGAGGTGGTTACAGTATTTATCCGTGCAGCTTACACGGGATCAGGTAGCCAGGTAGGAAGGTTCACGCAATGCTGTGCTGCGTACATGCCGTTAGGGCAGTGCGGCAACTCTAATGGTTGCGGATGCATGGGCGTGGTAAACCAGACCCCGATATCGCAGTTGAGGTCATCTGCCAGTGTTTTGGGGTTGCGCTTATGATCGGTATCGACCAGTATGGGAAAGCGTAGCCAGGTTGAGTTAGCATTGTCAATATTGTATGCTCGCCGGATATTGTGTTCGTCCGCCCATTGGCTCCAGTAGGCAGCGCCCTCGCTTCGCTTCCGGATAATTGCCGGCAATTGCTGCAATTGTTGTAATAGCAGTTGTGATACTCTGTCGGGCATGCGCCAGCGATATTGCGCAGTAAACAGCCCACTCAGTTCTGCAGTCATCATTTGCGGGACGGGTTGGTAGCCGGTTAAATTCTCTGCCTGTTCCAGCCAAGCCGCTGTCGTGGCTTGTTTCGATTGTGGTGCATCCTTCCAGCAGCGATACACGGTATACAGCAGATTGTTAATGTATTCGGTAGGGGGCAGGGGCGTCTGCATGTAAACATTCATGAGTGATTCGCCCAGTTGCCGATGGTTCGTCATGACCCAGCCTCCCTGGATGGTGTTGACAATCTTGGAGCGCTCACTGCTGAAAAAGGCGATATCTCCCAATGTGCCCAGGGCCTGCGAGCGATAGGTGCCGCCGGTGGCGTGGGCGCAATCTTCGATAATCCACAATTGATTGTCTTTGGCGGTTTCCAAGAGGACATCAATATCCCTGCAGACCAAACCAAACGTATATTGAATGAGCAGGGCTTTGCTTCTTGGGGTAATGGCTTTTTTCAGTGCATCGGCGGCCATGCCAAACGTATCCAGTTCAATATCCACAAAAACGATTTCCACACCGTTGAATGAAAAGGCATTGGTGACGCATTGGCATGTGAACGCCGGTACTAGTACCTGATCTCCGGGCTGCAGGCCCAGCGCCTGAACGATGGCATAAAGCGATGCCCGTCCCCCCATAAAGCTGGCAGCAAAGGCGGTATCCCAGGTGTGTTCAATGACTCCATGCAGTCGATCCGTCGCACCGACATGCTGTTCTGTATGAGTAATACAGTTGATGGCGGTTTGAGCATTTTCTTCTGTAAGTGTATTATTCAGAAGTGGAATCCGATAGGAAAAAGGCGTTTTTTTCATGGAATTTAGGGTAGTTACTAGTAGTCAGCTTATGTTTCAAGTGTATTACAATAGCATAACAGTTAAGTGTTCGCATCCTTGACTACCCTTATATCTTCTTACCAGATCCCGGAGAATCCTATGGATACGCCCAGCAGGTCGTTTGAACGAAGGTGGTTTTGCCTCTTTTTGTTCATGTATGTTTTCGTCATGATTCCCTTTCCCTTCTTTTTCAATACCGACTATGTCGCCGGCTGGTTGGGCGTCCCTGTGTTTGTGTATGGCTGGATTATCCATGGCGTGGTGGTGGTAGCCTTGATCCTGCTGTTTGCGCATCAATGTCTGAAGCGGCCAGAATATCAGGATTTCCAGGAACAGGACGATCTCGCAGAAAACGGCAGGGAGCACATTCATGAATGATACTGCAGCATTAGTCCAGCCTGACCCGGTTGCTTTCTATGTCACCCTGGGTATATTTTTCATTATCCTGGCAGCCATTGGCTGGTATGCCTCCTTAAAAACCAAGTCGCTCAGTGATTTTCTTGTCATGGGCGGTAAGGCTGGCGCACTGGTCGGCGGGTTTGCCTATTTTGCCAGCCAGTACAGCATGAGTACATTCATGGGTGTGCCGGCAATGACCTATGGCACGGGTTTTGCCGGTATGAGTGTTTCCGTACCGGGGCTGGCGTTTTCGATGATCATACCTGCTCTGTTTGTGGGGCGTAAACTGATGTTGATGGGGCAGCGCTATGGTTTCATGACCATGACCGACTACCTTTCTGATCGTTACGAATCAAACGCTATTCGCGGTGTTCATGCGGTCATGATGCTGGTTTTTGTTGTTGCCATGATGGGTGCACAGACAGTAGGCGCGGGCGTGGTATTCAACGTCTTTACTGGCGGTCCGGAATGGGTCGGCGTGGTTGTTATGGGTGTGGTAGTAGTGTTCTACTGTATCGCTGGCGGCATGCGAGGCGCCATGCTGACCGACGTCCTGCAAGGCATGTTGATGGTGGCAACAGCCGTCGTAACGTTTATTATCACAGTGCAGGTGGGGGGCGGTATGGAAAATATTACGGCCACATTGGCCCGTGACATGCCAGGTCATTTGTCCCATCCCGGTACGAATAATAATTTTCCATGGCCAGCCTATTTTTCCATGATCGTCATGTGGAGTTTTTTCACCATCGGTCAACCAACGCTATTTACCAAATTCTTTACGATGAATAGCTATCGAACCATGTTCAAAGCGGTAATACTTGGGACACTTGGTATGCTGTTTTCTGCCACGCTGATCGAATGGTCGGGGGTGAACGCCGCATCTTTCCTGCACGGCCTGACAGGCAAGCAGACCGACTTTATTGTCCCGATTGTCCTGCAACAAAACCTGCCCCCTTATATTGCCGCCTTACTTATTACCGGTATTGTGTCCGCCGGGATGTCAACTATTTCGGCATTGCTTATTGTTGCAACTGGCGGCGTGACGCGCGACCTCTATCAGAATTTTGTAAACCCGCAGGCGTCGTCCCGCAAAATGCTGTCATTGTCGCGCTGGGCCACTGTCGTGCTGGGGGTAATGGCAATTGCGATCGGCATCATGAAGCCGGCAGGGATTTTTGCCCTGATCCGCTTCGCGTTTGGTGGCCTGGGCATCTGGGTGGCGCCGGTAATTCTTGGCATGTTCTGGAAAAAAGCCACGCGTAGCGGCGCAATCAGTGCAGTCATCATCGGAGAGCTGGCATATATTTCCATGGAAATCTGGTACAAAGACTGGGCCTTTGGATTCGAACCATTGATTATTTGCTGGGCGTTAACGATGTTCGTTATGATCGTGGTCAGCCTGTTTACTCGAAGTGCCAGCGAAAAAACGTTGTATCGGCATTTTGAAGGACTAGTGCGTCATCCTGAGCCTTCGCGCAATCGCCAGCCAACGGTGTTGGTGGCCGAAGGGTCTGAAACCCGACCTTAAAGAGTCACGCCATGATTTCCGTTGATCGCTCACTACCTATTTCGCTTCACATCCAAATCGTGGGGGCGATCGAATACGGCATCATGGCGGGTACGTTCCGAGGTGGCATGCTGCTGCCTTCGGTGCGTGAACTGAGTCGGACGCTGAATGTCTCGCCGCTGACCGTCAGTGCTGCGTATCGTGAGTTGAAGCAAAATGGCCTTATCGTGGCCGAGCAGGGCAAGGGGACCTATGTGCGGTTCGAAAGCCTGGATGCCGCTGTCGAACAAAGCATCGTGTCCCTGCGAACCCGTTTTCAGCAACTGCTGGCCGAGGCAAACGCGCTGGGCGTGACGCCGTCTTTCTTTGCCGAAATGATCCGGCAGCAAAACGATAGCCGGGAACTGGCGCAACTGCCGATAAGAATGATGATGGTTGGCAACTCCAATCGTATGGGCCGCGAATACGTGGCTATTATCCAGGAAGCCCTCCCAGACGGGCAGACCATTGATGTCTGTACATTCGAGCAGTTCGAGGCCATGACGCAAGCGCAAGTGGATGCCTGCTCCTTCTATTTGACGCTGCCGCATTGCGTCGCGCGTATCCGTCACAGAGTACCGGAGACCACAGTCGTGCTGGCCCCTTATCTGATTCCTTCCGAAACCACTCGCCGTAATCTGGCTGGCCTGCCCAGCGAAAGCAATGTTCTGCTGGTTTCGCGATTCCGCACTTTTCTGCCGGCGATGCTCGAGGGCGTGAAGTCCTTCGCACCGCACTTAGGCAATATCGATGTTTTTTCTGTCGATGAAAAGAACCTGGAAGGAAAAATCTCGCAATGTCAGGTGCTTATATACAGTACGGGATGCCATCACCTGGTTCAGGACTACGTGGGTGTGAAGCCTGCATTCGAATATATGCACGTACCAGAGCAAAGGTACTTGCGGGATATTCTGCAGCCTGCCTATTTTAATTTCAGGCGACAACAGTCGCTGGCTCACAAGGAAAATATTGATGTTGATTAAAGAGATGAATTGGTTCGGTGTACAAACCTATCTGGAAAATGACGATCGGGTAATCATGCCGCTGGGCAGTACCGAGCAACATGCCTATTTGAGCTTGTGTACTGACTTTGTTCTTTCTTCAAAGCTGGCCGAAGAAGTTGGCAAGCGCAAAAACATACCTGTTTACCCTGGCCTTCCTTTTGGCATGGCCGCTTACTTTACCGAGTTTCCGGGGACTATTAATTTACGACCGCAAACCTATGGCGCCCTGGTGGTTGATATTCTGGATAGTCTGTATAAAAGCGGCTTTCGTCGAATATTTCTGGTCAATGGCCACGGCGGGAATAGTCCTGTTCAGGTGTTTATAGGCAATTGGCTGAACCAGCATGAGGATGCACGAGTCATCATACATAACTGGTGGGCGTCTGCCGAAGTGATGAAGCGAGTCAAGGCGATTTCCACAAATGCATCTCACGCCTCATGGATGGAAAATTTCCCATGGACGCGTATCGAGGGGGTGGTGATGCCGCAGGAGGAAAAGCCAGGTATCGACGTGACAAAGCTGGGCCAACTGTCTGCGCGCGACGTGCGTCAGTATGTGGGCGATGGCAACTATGGGGGCCAGTACCAACGGTCTGACCAGGAGATGCTGGACATCTGGAATGCCGGTATAGAAGAGACTTGCGGATTGTTGGATACTGCCTGGATGCCCGTGGTATGACATTATTGATCAAAAATGCACGGGTACTGATTGGTGCCTCGTTCCAGAATGTGCAGGTACTGGCTGGGGCAGGACGAGTACTGGCGATAGCGGAGGATATGCCTACGTGTTTTGATCACTGTGAGGTGATCGACGCGCGCGGGCATTATCTGTTGCCCGGCATTCTGGATCAACATGTGCATCTGATTGGCGGCGGTGGAGAGGCGGGGTTTCATACTCGTACGCCCGAGGTTCAGTTGGGGCAACTGGTTCGCGGTGGCATTACGACGGTAATGGGGTTGTTGGGTACCGACGGGGTAACGCGTCACGTGGAGAGTCTGTTTGCCAAAGTCATGGGCTTGCGCAATGAAGGGCTATCGGCGTATATGGTGACCGGTTCCTATGAAGTGCCAACAGTGACGATCACCGGTAGCGTGAGTCGCGACATGACATTTATTGAGCCCGTACTGGGACTTAAAACAGCGATTTCTGATCATCGCTCTTCTGCGCCCACGACCTCAGAGCTTGTGCGTATGGCGACATTGGCTCGTTCTGCATCCTTGCTGACTCAAAAGCCTGGCCTGGTGGTATTGCATTTGGGCAATGCCGCGTCTGTTTTATCGCCGTTATATGCAGTGTTGGACCAATGCGATGTACCTGTCTCGCACTTTCTGCCAACCCACGTTAATCGCAAGCGGGCGCTATTTGATGACGCGCTGCATTATGCGAAGTCGCGCAATGGCAATATTGATATTACTTCTGGCATAAGCCCGGTCGTTGGGGCGTCCGGATCGGTCAAGCCCAGCGAATGCATACTAGAGGCATTGAACAACGGCATATCCTTGGCGCAACTGACATTCAGCTCCGATGGAAATGGCAGTATTCCAGCGTTTAATGAGCAGGGCGAGGTCGTGGGTCTGGAGGTTGCCGGCTTCGATAGCCTGATGGGGGAGGTAAAGGATCTTTCTCGCGACTTGCCGCTGGAACAAGCCTGGTCCGTGGTGTCATCTAATGTTGCGACACGCTTGCAGTTGTCACGCAAGGGCAGGATAGCGGTTGGCGCCGATGCCGATTTCGTCATGCTGGACGAAGAACTGAATTTGCATAGCGTGTGGGCAATGGGAAAACGGATGATGTCCCAGGGACAGTTATGCGTCAAAGGCACCTTCGAGTAAAGCGAATTGACGGGTTCTTCGTGTGCAGAACCACGCCCCTGAACGCCTGAAACCAGGCGTCTTCAGGGGCGTGGCGCCACTTGCCGGAAACCCAGGTGGGAAACCTGATGTTTCTGTGGTTGAGAAAACCGGGCAATGCCCGTAATCCCAATTACTTGGGAATGCGCAGAACCTGGCCTGGATAGATTTTATCCGGGTGGCTCAGCATTGGACGGTTGGCTTCAAAGATTTTCTGGTACTGGTTGGCGTCGCCATACTGGTCTTTGGAGATCTTGGACAGCGTATCACCGGATTTGACGGTGTAGAAATTGGATTCTTCTTCGGTTGTCGCTGCAGACAACTGGTTGTCTACAGAAGCCACGCCCTGCGTATTGCCAATTGCGATTGCAATTTTTTCCGCGTCGGCGGTACTTGCGGCATTGCCTTTCACTGTGACCTTGTCACCATCAACGGCGATATCCAGACCATCAGCATTCAGGCCGTGCTTGGCCAGTTCCTTTTTGAGATCATCGGGGGTTGCCGCTTGCGCTTCGCTACCACCAAATACTTTCTCGCCGACTTCTTTAATAAAACTGAGAATACCCATTGTTATGACTCCTTGTTATCGTAAATGACAACTGCAACTTCAACTTCAATATAGCACGGTTAGTGCGTAGCGCTATTATTCATGGAATACATGACAAACGGAAGACCCCGAAAGTTAACAAATGTTAGATCGTGCCAATCGCTGTGCAAAATCCGGCAACGTCGCTCAATGAGGATGCAAAGCTGAATAAATGCAGGATTCTTTACTTCGGGCGCCAGGGTGTGCCTTGTAAGTGGCTTCTTGCAGGCTGAAAGTGGATTAATTGT
The DNA here is from genome assembly GCA_023423975.1 of Pseudomonadota bacterium. GTDB lineage: Bacteria > Pseudomonadota > Gammaproteobacteria > Burkholderiales > Burkholderiaceae_B > Advenella. Next base: position 1,822 of record JAFAEO010000001.1, on the reverse strand, counting down.
CCTGCGTTAGGGTTGGCGCTTTGGGCAAGCGTAACAGGCCAATCGCTCAAAGCAAAAAGCCGCACATTGCTGTTGCGGCTTTTTGCTTTTACCAACCGGTTATTCCGGCGATACTAATTTTAAAGCGATGCTACTTTTCTGGTCGCGTTATTGCGTGGCGTAACGGTCGGTGGCTTCCAGCAATAGCTTGAGAATACCCGGCTCATTAAACGCGTGGCCGGCATCTGGCACGATATGAAACTCGGCCTGGGGCCAGGCCTTGTGCAGGTCCCAGGCTGTTTTGGCCGGGGTGCAGCAGTCATAGCGGCCCTGGATTATCACACCTGGAATATCCTTGAGCAGATGGGCGTTATTGAGCAACTGGTTTTCCTGCATAAAGCCTGCGTGCGTGAAATAGTGATTTTCAATGCGAGCGAAGGCCAGAGCAAAGTGATCGGCAATGTAGTTCTGGGTGTTGGACGGATCCGGATACAGTGTGATCGTACGGCCTTCCCATTGGCTCCATGCGCGCGCCGCCCTGATCTGTTCGTCGCGATCATCGCCGGTAAGACGTTTATGATAGGCGGCAATCAGATCATCACGCTCTTCGGACGGAATCGGGGCGACATAGTCTTCCCAGTAATCCGGGAACAGGTAGGAGGCGCCTTCCTGGTAGAACCAGCGCAGTTCTTCCTTGCGCAAGGTAAAGATACCGCGCACGATCAGCTCGCTTACCTGTTTGGGGTGCGCCTGGGCATAAGCCAGCGCCAGGGTAGAGCCCCAGGATCCGCCAAAGACCAGCATTTGCTCGGTCTTGAGCACTTCGATGCGCAGTCGCTCAATGTCGGCAATCAAGTGGGCAGTGGTATTGTTTTCCAGGCTGGCGTGGGGCGTAGAGCGACCGCAACCGCGCTGATCGAACAGCAGGATGTTGTAATGCTGCGGATTGAACAGTTGGCGATGGTGCGCGCCGCAACCGGCGCCCGGTCCGCCATGCAGAAAAACAGCCGGCTTGCCCTGGGGGTTGCCGCAAAGCTCCCAGTACACCTGGTGGCCGTCTCCAGTATCAAATTTGCCGGTCTGATAGGGTTCAATAGGCGGATACATGCAGTGGTCCTTGAAATAGTCTAGATACGTTTGAAAACCAGATCACGAATGCCATGGCCCAGTCGCAGGCCGCGGGTTTCAAATTTGGTCTGGGGCCGGTAATCGGGTTTCGGGGCGTAGTCTGTGCAGGTGTTGCGCAGCAATGCTTCGCCGCTGAGCACCTCAAGCATTTGCCCGGCGTAGTCTTCCCAGTCCGTCGCGCAATGGATATAGCCGCCCGGTTTAATGCGGCTGGCCAGCAGGGCGATGAATTCGGGGCGCACCAGGCGACGTTTGTGATGGCGTTTTTTCGGCCAGGGGTCGGGAAAGTAAATATGCACGCCCGCCAGGCTGTCTGGCGCGATCATGTTCTGTACCACTTCGACCGCATCGTGCTGGATGATGCGAATATTGCTCACGCCCGATTCTTCAATGCGTTTAAGTAATGCACCCACGCCGGCGTTGAAGACTTCAACGCCCAGGAAATTTTCCTCGGCGCGCAACTGGGCGATTTTCTGTGTGGTTTCGCCCATGCCAAAACCGATTTCCAGAATGGTAGGGGCGCCCCGGCCAAAGGCCTGGTCATAGTCCAGCAGGCTGTCCTGGTAGGGCAATGCCCATTTGTCCATATGCTGCTCAACCGCCTGTTTCTGGCCTGGGGTCATATGCGAGCGACGATGCACGAAGCTGCGAATATGGCGTCCTTTTAACGCGTCGGGGGTCTCGTGACTGTCGCCGGCCCCGGCTGCCGCATCGG
>JAFAEO010000076.1 GCA_023423975.1 Pseudomonadota bacterium | reverse complement strand
GCACTGCACGTCGAGCTTCCATGGCTTGCCTTCGCTCAGGCAGGTGTTGATGGCATCCACAACCCTTTGCCTGCTGTCGCCAAGATAGAAAGAAAGGGCGAACTCGAGCGTCAGCTCTGCTCCTGGAGACACAGCGAACAGGTCATAAAGGAGCTGGGTCCATTCAACGACGTCATCGCCCACACGATAGAACCAGGCCCCTGTCTGACTAGCTGCGCATGCTCCTCGCAAGAGGCGTAGCTCGTCACACTGATCCATTTTTGGGCGCTCATCTGCTTTGATTTTTAAGGGATGTCCGAATGGGTCACCCATTCAGCAGAATTTACTCTTCTCTTAAAGTTGCGCTACTTCAACTGCCAGATGCATTTCGAGCGTGCTGCAAAAGGTTATACTGGCTCATCCTTGTCGGCTTCCCGTCTTGCATCGGAGAGGCAGCTTGGACATGCTATCGGAAGCACTAGGCTCGCGCAGGAGGTAACCCCTGCCCCAGACTGTCTCGATCACGTTTTTGCCTCCAAGCGCCTCGGACAGCTTCTTGCGCAGCTTGCAGATGAAGACGTCGATGATCTTCAGCTCCGGCTCGTCCATGCCGCCGTAAAGATGGTTCAGGAACATCTCCTTGCTCAGCGTCATGCCCTTGCGCAGGCTGAGCAGTTCCAGGATCTGGTATTCCTTGCCGGTCAGGTGGATCGGCTTGCCTTTGACCTCGACAGACTGCGCGTCCAGATTGACGACGATGTCTCCGATCTGGATCAAGGCTTGGCTATGGCCCTTGGACCGGCGGATGATCGCCTGGATACGGGCTTGCAATTCTTCGCGGTTGAAGGGCTTGGTCATGTAATCGTCGGCCCCGAAGCCAAAGCCGCGCAGTTTGCTTTCAGTGTCGTCGGAGCCGGTCAGGATCAGGATCGGCGTATCGACACGCGCAAGGCGCAGGTGGCGCAGCACCTCCATCCCGTGCATGTCGGGCAAGTCCAGATCCAGAAGGATTAGGTCGTAATCATAGAGCTTGGCGAGGTCGATCCCCTCCTCGCCCATATCGGTTCGAAAGACATTGTGGCTGGCAGCACTCAGCATCAGCTCAATGGCGCGTGCAGTTCTGGGATCGTCTTCGATCAATAAAATACGCATTGGCCAGTCCTCTTCAGACTTGTCGGAGTCATGAATAACAACCTGTAGATTATGAATGCACAAATATAGCTTAGAGTTGCAGTTTCTGCAAAACATTCTGATGTTTCTGTAGGATATTTCAGTTCGCTGAGGTTCACGGGTGTTCGGCTTTGATTACGCCAAATCAAATAACGCTCGGCTAATCGCTTTGTCCTGAAATCAGCGGTCTGCCCCTTTTGGATTGTCCAGTGTCAATCTTGGTGCATGACGAGTCTTGGTCCTAGACCCCATGATCGGGCTGTGAGCTGACTGGGTCGGCGGCCTCTCCCGCGGCATTCTCCGTTGGAGGGTTGCACCAGATTGGCTGGTGCCGAGCCTCAAGAGTAGGGGAGAGACCAGATGCAGAGTAGCATGTTCATCGGGATGGATGTCCACAAGGCGACGATATCGGTCGCGGTCGCCCAGGGGAGCGTGGCGGCGAAGTCCGCCACTGGGGGACAATTCCACATCGCCCGGATCACATCCGGAAGCTGGTGGAGAAGCTGAGCGCTGATGGGCGTCATCTGTATTTCTGCTATGAAGCCGGTCCATGCGGCATGGGTGTGCTGGGTTTCCGCACCAGACGTCAGCGCGCCGCCGCCTGAGCCCCCGGTGCTCAGCGCCGCCGTGTCCCGATAACCCCAAGTGCTCAACACCATTGATGAACTGTCTGCCTGCCTGCCAACTCCAGCCCGCCCTCGTGGCGGGCCTTTTTCATGGTAAAGCGACCCTCACCCTTGGCGATCCGGTCTGGCCTTCATTCGTCAAAGAGATGCAATCCACATGCTGTTGTTCACCGATGAGGCACTATACTTCGATAGGGTGTCAGCTGTGATTGGTTCTTTTATCGTCACTTGAGCTTGCACAACGTGAAAGACACACCATTCCGAGTCACATCTCCACAACCTAGAGTTTAAAATAGTTCCTTTCTTCACACTTTAGTTATACTTATAGGCAAATGTCAGCCTATGAATTCCACCGAAGGAGTGACTGCGAGCCATGCGAAGGACGATGACGGCGACGATGCTTCAGGACTATCTTGCTTCGGCCCATACGACGCTCTTGCTCTGTCGTGCTCATGCCGACCGGTTTTCGCTGACCGAGGAGGAGGCCCAGGATGTCTCGCACCGCATCGCCCTCAGCATGGCGGAACTCGAGGACCTGCACCAAGATATCGATCGACAACTGGCGGCCGCCTGAGCCCTCACGCGACAGGTCAATTGATCCCAACAATGCCTTAGTCGTGTATGGATGATCTACCCTCGGCTCATGGTCTTACCTCTTGTGGTCTATGATAATCTACAGGGCACCTCGATTTTTGACCGCTTGCGCTGTTCTTTGGCGGTTCGACGGCTTGAGGAACACATGACGTGTCTGGGCAGGGTGTGGCGTGTTGGCTTCGCGGGCTTTACGGGCGGAGGACAGCGCCGCCTTTCGGCCCTTACGGGCTGACTTCGGCGCCCCGGATCACGCTGGGCAGGGGTTCAGGCGGCGCAGCTGGACGAGGCGACGCATGTTGTAGGCGA
>JAFAEO010000028.1 GCA_023423975.1 Pseudomonadota bacterium | reverse complement strand
GAGGGTAAGTTGAACAAGCAGATCGCCCATGAACTATCGATCGCCGAATCGACCGTCAAAGCACATGTGACCGTCATCATGCGAAAGCTTGAGGTGCAGACGCGGACTCAGGCTGTTCTGTCGCTGCAATCGGCAAAATTTGACAGCCTTGCCTCGGACTGAAACAGTCGCGATCAAGGGGCCAAGCGACATGAAACGGGCATAGAATGAGGGCAAGCTGGGCAAGGCACATCACTTGGGCAGATGCCCTGTTCTTGCCATGGTGACGCAGCCCACGTCGAAATATCTGCGCAAGGCATGTGTCAGCATCAACGATCCCGATCCGGTGGCGCGCTTGGCCCAGCAATTGGGACGCGACAATGCCTTTGTCGCGCTGTTCGTCTCCCCCAATGCGGATTTTGCGACGATCATGCGCGGGGCCGCGATCCTGTTTTCCCGGGCCGAGGTCGTGGGCTGCACTACCGCAGGCGAGGTGTTCGGCGGCTATGTTGAGGATCAGATCGTTGCGGTTGCCCTACCAGCCAGCGATTTTGCCGTGTCAGTGGTCGAGGTGCCGGACCTTGCCCTTCTCGACGGCAAACAGGTGGCGAGAGATATGGTCATCGCACGCCGCGATCTGGCCGCAGACCATCCTGAATTTACGTCGGAATTTGCGTTTCTGATCGTCGATGGCACGTCGTTCCACGAAGACGAATTGATGAATGTGCTCGCGCATGGGCTTGGCCCGGTACCTCTTTTCGGGGGATCAGCCGGGGATGGTGCGCGGTTCGAGAAAAGCCTTGTCGCCTGCGGTGTGAAAGTCAGACAGCAAGGTGCCTATCTGACCTTTGTGCGTACTCGCTGCCCGATCAAAGTGTTCAGCCTGGACCATCTGGACGTGACACAGGAACGCATGGTCGTCACCAAGGCCGATCCCGGCCGCCGACAGGTGCAAGAGATCAATGGCGCGCCCGCAGCCATCGAATATGCGCGCCTGTTGAAGAAAGATCCCGATCAGTTGGGGCCATTTACCTTCGCGGCGCATCCTCTGGTGGTGCGGGCGGGGGGACGCTACCATGTCCGTTCGATCCAGCGGGTCGCGAATGGCACCGATCTGGTCTTCTTCTCGGCCATAGACGAAGGCGTGGTCCTGACGCTGGCGACACCCCAGCATTTGGCGCAGACGCTGGATGCGCGGCTGTCAGAACTGACCGAAGGCCACGGCATGCTGGACGGCATCCTTGCCTGCGATTGCATTCTTCGCCGGATCGAGTCGCAACAGAAACAACTGAACCACGTGATGGCCGATGTTCTGCAGCGCCACCGTGTCACCGGATTTTCGACCTATGGCGAGCAATTCGGCGCGTTGCATGTGAACATGACCATGACCGGGATTGCCATTTTCGAACCCGAGGATCGCGCAGATGGATAGCCTCGTCGACCCGTCTGAACCGCCTGAAACGCAGATCGCCCGCCGGCAGGCAATCGCGAAGGCGCTAATGAACCGCGTTGAAAGCCAAAGCGACCGCGAAGGCGTGGCCTTCGACCAGTTCGAACGCGCCGTCGCACTGGAGGATCAGGTCCGCCGCCGAACCGAGGAGTTGGAACGCGCCCTGGACCTGCTGAGTGCGTCAAATGCGGCTCTGTCCGAAGCCAATGAGACCATCGAGGCCGCCCGACGCGACCTGTCCAGTGCCATCGATGCGGTGCAGGAAGGTTTCGCGATGTTCAGCGTTGACGACGCTCTGCTGCTGTATAACGACCGTTTCTGCTGGCAGATGCCGGATGTGCGGGAACAGCTCCATCCCGGGCTTAGCTTTTCCGACTATATCCACATCGTTTCCACCGATCCGCAATTGCAACTGCCGCCAACCTCGTCGCCGCGCGACTGGGCCGACATGCGGATTCAGCGTCACCGCCAGCCGCATGTGATCTTCAACCTCGCGTTGAAGGCCGACCGCTGGTTGCAGATTTCGGAACATCGCACGGCGAATGGTGGCACCGCGATTCTGCAAACCGACGTGACCGACCTGATGCGGGCGGAAAGGCTGCAGCGCGACCGTCTGGTGGATAATCAAAGCCGCATCGTCCGCGCCATGCTGGATCACCTGAATCAAGGGGTGGCGACGTTTGATTCCGAAGGCTTGCTGGCGGGGTGGAATGATCGCTTCAAGGCACTGACTGGCCTGCCGCCCTCGACCTATCGGCTGGGCACCCGCTTCGATCGCGTGGCCGAACAATTGTCGCACCTTTTCGCCCTAGAAGGCTCGGCCATCCAATGGCGGTTTCTCAGCTGGAAAAGCGGACGCTCGCAAGAGCCGCAGATGTTCGAGTTGAACCATCTGGCGACGGGTCAGATTCTGGACGTCTATACGCGCCCGCTGCCCGATGACGGCTTCATCGTCTCCTTCACGGATGTCACCGCAGAACGAGACGCTGTTCGCCGTCTGGCCCGCACCAATGAAGAGCTTGAGGCCCGCGTGGCCGAACGCACAGTCGAAATGCAGATCGCGCTGATGCAGGCGGAACGCTCGAACGCGTCGAAATCGCGGTTCGTGGCGGCAGCCAGCCACGATCTGTTGCAGCCCCTGTCGGCAGCCAAGCTGTATCTGTCCACGGCCGAGGCGACCGACGAAAGCCCCTATGTCCGCAAGGCCAGCGAAGCCCTGTCGAATGTCGAACGCATCATCGAGGACCTGCTGGATATCTCGCGGCTGGATACGGACGAAGAACAGTTCGATCTGACCGAATTGCCGCTATGCGAGATCTTCAATGCGCTGGATCACGCCATGTCGCCCTTGGCCGAAGCCAAGGGTCTGCGGTTCAAGATCCTGCCGACCAGCGAGATCGTCCTCAGCGACTCCATGTATCTGCACCGGATATTGCAGAACCTGATTTCCAACGCGATCCGCTATACCGATGAGGGCGGCGTGCTGGTCGGCGCACGACGTCGCGGCTCGATGGTCAGCATCGAGGTTTGGGATTCCGGTCAGGGTATTCGCGACGAGGACCGGGTCGTGATTTTCGAAGAGTTCCGCCGTTTGCACAAACGCGCCTCGGCATCCGAGGGGTTGGGCCTTGGGCTTGCCATCGTCGAACGCGCCTGTACGCGACTTGGCCACCTGCTGGAACTCAGCTCTCGTCCGGGCACAGGCAGCGTCTTTCGTGTTCGGGTGACCCCCAGCCAGAAGCCCGCCGTCTCGCTGAAACTTGCTTCGACCAACAACGATCCGCAGCCGCAATCGCTGGCGGATGCAGGACTTCTGGTATTGCTGGTGGATAACGACGACGAATTACGACAGGCGATGGTGACATTGCTGGAAAGCTGGGGGGTCAGCGTGCTGGATGCCGACGATCCCGCCACGGCGCTGGATCTGCTGGACGAGATGGAGATCGTTCCGGATGCCATGCTGATCGATTATCAGCTGGATCACGGCGCAACCGGGCTGGAACTGACCGCCGAGATTTTCAAACGCTATGGTCGCCAGCCCACCAGCATCATCTCGGCCGACCATTCCTCGGATCTGGCCGAGGAATGCGAACGACGCGGGCTGAGACTTCTGCACAAACCGCTGCATACCAAGGCATTGTTCGAATTTCTGGCGAAGCGGCGATAGGCAGTAACCAACCCTCGCGGATCAGAATCCGCGGAAAAGCAAAGTCGTTCGGACATGCTCAATTGAGCTCTCGTTGTACCGTG
>JAFAEO010000071.1 GCA_023423975.1 Pseudomonadota bacterium | reverse complement strand
ACTATATCGAAATGTTTTACAACCCTGTCCGCCGTCATAGTCATGCGGCCAACCTATCACCGGTAAACTACGAACAGCAATACTTTTCTGAGGCTACGAACTGTCTATAAAAATCTGGTCGATTCATGGTGTGCTATTGTGGGAAGCAATCCGGGGCTTCGCTTTCGGACAGACTGCAGCCATTTTGCTCATCATTATTGTGTGTGTGAGCGTGATCGACGTGGTCTCGCAGCGACTCAGAAAATTCTTCGTATGATGGAACAAGGCAGGCAACTGCCTTTTTAAAATGATGAACTTGTCTAGACAAGAGGAACCGCTTTATCAGACTCTGGCCTCTACTATCCGGGCTGAGTTGTCTATGTATAAACCGGGTGATCTGCTGCCGGGCGAACTGCGGCTGGCCGAGCGCTTTGATGTCAACCGTCATACGGTGCGACGGGCGCTGGATCTGCTGGTGCAAGAGGGCAATATTATCCGGATCAAGGGCAAGGGCACCAAGGTGTTGACCCGGCCGCTGCTGTATCCGGTGCAGGCCACAACTGCATATACCGATCAGTTTTCAGCCATGGGCCACACTGCCAGGGCGCAATTGCTCAAGGTATATCGGCGCCCGGCCAACCACGACGAACTGACGCAACTGGCTCTGGCCCCGGGCAGCACTGTGCTTGAGTATCGCACGCTGCGATTTATCGATAACGAGCCGATCAGCGTCATGACGCACTTTTTTTCTTCCGGGTACGAAGCATTGCTGCAAGATTACAAACGTGATTCCATGCGCCAGTATCTGAAAGAGCGCGGCTGTGAGCTGCAGCGTGCCTCCAGCGTGATCGGCGCCAGGCTGCCGACCATTGACGAAGCGGCGCGCCTGCTGATTCCACAATCGGCGCCGGTGCTCACTGTGACCACCCTATCCAAAAACCAGCACGGTCATCCCGTAGAGTTGACGTTTTCCGTCAGCCGCGCCGACCGTTTTCAATATCAGGTAGTTTTAAACGGAGAACACATATGAAAGCGGACTTTGCTCCGACCGAGCGGCAACGCTGGATGCAGGTGCTTGCACGCGCAGGTGATGCGCTGGCCGGGTACGAATCCGAGCTTGCCGGTGTACCTTATCAATGCATACGCAAGCCGGAAACCGGTATGGCCATGGTACGGGGACGCACTGGCGGCAACGGACAGGCATTCAACCTGGGCGAGATGACGGTGACCCGTTGCGTTGTGCAATTGCAGGATGGTCGTGCCGGGTACAGCTATATTGCCGGACGCAACAAGCGTCACGCAGAGCTGGCTGCGCTGGCCGATGCCTTGCTGCTTGGTCAGGAGAACGCAAAACTCATGCAAGCGGTGATCGAACCGCTCGCGCGCAGTCAGCAACAGGCGCGTCTGGCCAGACAGGCCGAGGTAGCTGCTTCCAAAGTTGACTTCTTTACCCTTCTTCGAGGAGAAAATGAATGACTGCTCCCGTTCTGGTTCCTGCCTTTGCAGATCCTGTGCTCAACGCACAAATGAGTTTTCGTGCCGCGCTCAAGGCCATGTCCGAGCCAGGCGTGATCGCCCAGGCCGATTTTGCCGATGCGCTGGACATTATGCATCCGGCTACCTTTTCCCTGGCATTGACACTGTTCGATGACGATACGCAAATATGGCTCAGTCCAGCGCTCGATACGCCCATGGTTCGTGCCAACCTGGCGTTTCATTGTGCCTGCCCGGTAGTCGATGATCCACAGCAGGCCGACCTGGCCATTATTACAGCTATCGAAGTCGACTATCTTGAGCAATTTCGTTGCGGCACCGATCGTGACCCGGAGCTGTCATGCACGGTGATTGTCCAGCTGGACAGCCTGGAAGGCGGGCGCCAGGTTGTGCTCGAAGGGCCGGGCATCGAATCACAGCGCGCTGTCACACTGCCGCTGTGCGAGCGGTTCTGGTCGGCACGCAATCGGGTAACCGATTTTCCCAAGGGGCTGGACTTTTTCATGACCAGCCAGCGCCAGTTGATGGCTTTGCCGCGCAGTACCGTGGCCAGCATCCTATAAGGAGAATACGATGTATGTTGCTGTAAAAGGCGGTGAATCCGCTATCGAAAATGCGCATCGCTTGCTTGATCAGAAACGCCGCGGTGCGACCGACGTGCCACCCTTGTCGCTGGCCCAGATCGCGCAACAGATGCCGCTGGCCGTGGCCCGGGTGATGAGCGAAGGCTCGCTGTACGACCGTGATCTGGCCGCGCTGGCCATTAAACAGTCTGCGGGCGATTTGCTGGAAGCGATTTTTCTGTTGCGCGCCTATCGCACGACGCTGAGCCGCTACTGTGTCAGCCGTCCCCTGCACACCGAGAGCATGCAGGTGGAACGACGCATTTCCGCCACTTACAAGGATTTGCCGGGCGGACAACTGCTGGGGCCAACCTTCGACTACACGCACCGTCTGCTGGACTTTACCCTGCAGGCCGAAGACGAACAGCATCAGGCGCTGCAGCAGGGTGATGGGCAGCAGATTCAGGCCGCTGCTGATGGCCTTGACGGGGCCGCAGTCGAGCAGCAAACGCCATCGTCGGGCGCGCCACACCTGGACGCCGCTGCGCTGCAGGAAGCAGGGCAGGACTTTCCACGTGTATTGGGCCTGCTGGCGCAGGAAGGGCTGATGCGCGAAGAAACGGACAGCGCCCAGGCAGTTCCCGACATTACTCGTGAGCCGCTCGATTTTCCGAGCAACCGGATGCAGCGCCTGCAGGCACTGGCCCGTGGCGATGAGGGGTTTCTGCTTGCGCTGGGTTATTCCACGCAGCGCGGCTATGGCCGCAACCACCCATTTGCAGGCGAAATCCGCATTGGCTTCACCGAGGTTTGGCTGGAACCCGAAGAACTGGATTTCGCCGTGCCGGCAGGCGATATCGAAGTGACCGAATGTGAAATGGTTAATCAGTTTGTCGGCTCCAAGGATCAGCCAGCGCAATTTACGCGTGGTTACGGTCTGGCCTTTGGCTACAACGAGCGCAAGGTCATGGGCATGGCCCTGGTCGATCGCGCGCTGCGCGCGGCCGAATATGACGAGGAGATTACCTCGCCGGCGCAGCAGGAAGAGTTTGTGCTGATGCATTGCGATAACGTCGAAGCGGCTGGCTTCGTATCACATTTGAAATTGCCGCACTACGTGGACTTCCAGGCGGAGCTTGAGCTGATTCGCAAAATGAGAAAACGCGACGCGCAGGCCGGGCTCGACCAGGAACCGCAGGAAACAGACGCGGGGCAGGTCCCGCCGCAGAAGGAGAAACGGGCATGAATGCCATAGCAGAACCCTATAACTTTGCCTATCTGGACGAACAGACCAAGCGCATGATTCGCCGCGCGCTGCTCAAGGCAGTGGCCATTCCCGGCTATCAGGTGCCTTTTGGCGGACGCGAGATGCCGCTGCCCTATGGCTGGGGCACCGGCGGCATGCAACTGACCGCTGCGATCCTGGGACGTGATGATGTATTGAAAGTAATCGATCAGGGCGCAGACGATACCACCAATGCTGTGTCCATCCGGCGCTTTTTCTCGCGCACCGCGGGTGTTCGCACCACCGTGGATACGACCGAAGCGACCGTGATACAAACCCGTCACCGTATTCCCGAGACGGCATTGAGCAATGATCAGATCATGGTGTTCCAGGTGCCAATCCCCGAACCGCTGCGTTTTATTGAACCGTCGGAAACCGAGACCAAAACCATGCATGCGCTGAACGATTACGGCGTCATGCATGTGAAGCTGTACGAGGACATTGCCCGCTACGGCCATATCGCCACCGCCTACGCCTATCCGGTGCTGGTGGCCGGACGCTATGTAATGGACCCGTCACCCATACCGAAATTCGACAACCCAAAATTGAACCGCAGCGCCGCGCTCATGCTGTTTGGCGCCGGCCGTGAAAAGCGCCTGTATGCCGTGCCGCCCTATACCGATGTGGCCAGTCTGGACTTTGAAGACCATCCGTTCGAGGTGCAGAAATGGGAGCACAGTTGCGCCATTTGCGGATCCACCGAGTCGTTCCTGGACGAGATTATTACAGATGATAAGGGCAGCCGGGAATTTGTCTGCTCCGATACTGACTACTGCGCGCAGCGCGTGGCACAAGCAGAGGTAACACAATGAGTGCATTGCAGGCAATCAACAATCAGGCGGATCGTCCGGCGGCGGATGAGCTGGCCGGCGAGCCGCTTTTTCAGGTATCGGATATTGGTCTTTTGTTTGGCCCGGACAAGGGATGCCAGGCGGTCAGTTTCGATTTGTACCCCGGCGAAGTGCTGGGCATCGTCGGCGAGTCCGGATCCGGCAAGTCTACGTTGCTCAATGTACTCTCCGGCCGCAGCCAGCCCGACGCCGGGACGATTCATTATCGACAGACCGATGGGGCGGTGACGGATCTGTATGCATCCTCCGAGGCGCAACGTCGCACGTTGCTGCGCACCGAGTGGGGATTTGTAGAACAGAACCCGCGCGATGGCCTGCGTATGACGGTGTCGGCGGGCGCCAACATCGGCGAGCGCCTGATGGCGCAGGGCGTACGCAATTACGGTGTGCTGCGCAGCGAATCGGAGCGCTGGCTGCGTCAGGTGGAAATTGACGAGTCGCGCATTGACGATCTGCCGCGCACTTTTTCCGGCGGCATGCAGCAACGGCTGCAGATCGCCCGCAATCTGGTCTCTCATCCACGGCTGGTGTTCATGGACGAGCCCACCGGCGGGCTGGATGTCTCGGTGCAGGCACGCTTGCTGGATATGTTGCGTGCACTGGTGCGCGACCTGGGTCTTGCCGTCATTATTGTGACCCATGACCTGGCCGTGGCCCGGCTGCTTGCAGACCGCCTGATGGTGATGCGTCGTTCGCGCGTGGTGGAAAGCGGGCTGACCGATCAGATCCTGGATGATCCACAGCATCCATACACACAACTGCTGGTCTCATCCGTATTGCAACCGTGATAGTACAGTTGCAATCAATGCATTCGGAGAAACAATGAATACCGTTCTGGAAGTAAATAATCTGTCCAAGACCTTCACTCTGCATCAACAGCAGGGGGTGCAACTGCATGTGCTTGACGACATCAGCTTTTCTGTCAACGCCGGCGAGTGCGTGGTGCTGCACGGGCAGTCGGGTGCCGGCAAGTCAACGCTGCTGCGTACGCTATATGGGAACTATCTGCCAGGCGCAGGCTCCATCCGCGTGCTGCACCGTGACAGCATGACCGAGCTGGTCGGCACGGCGCCGCGCCAGATCATGCAGGTACGCCGCGAGACAATGGGCTATGTCAGTCAGTTTTTGCGCGTTATCCCACGCGTCAACTGCCTGGATGTGGTCAGTGAACCGGCGCTGCTGCGCGGCTGGAGTACCGAGCAGGCCAGTGCGCGTGCGGCCGACCTGTTAACGCGTCTTAATATTCCGCAAAGGCTCTGGTCGCTGGCGCCCAATACCTTTTCTGGCGGCGAACAGCAGCGCGTGAACATCGCCCGTGGTTTCATGGTCAATTGGCCATTGATGCTGCTGGATGAACCGACAGCATCGCTGGATGAAGCAAATCGCCAGGTGGTGCTGGAAATGATTGGCGAGGCCAGGGCAGCCGGCTCCGCCCTGATCGGGATATTCCATGACAAGGCGGCGCGCGAGGCCGTGGCAGATCGCAGCCTGGATATCGCGACACGGGAGATGAAACATGTTGCGTGAAAGAGTGATTACCAATGCAAAGATCGTGACCGCCAGCGAGGTCATCAATGGCACCGTGGCGCTGCGTGATGGTCAGATTCATGACGTAAGCGAAGGCAGAAGCAGTCTGCCTGCCGCCGAAGACTGGCAGGGCGATTTTGTTATCCCGGGACTGATCGAGCTGCATACCGACAACCTTGAAAAATACATGAACCCGCGTCCCGGCGTAGACTGGCCCTCAGAGAACGCGGTACTGGCGCACGACGCGCAAATCGTCGGTGCGGCCATCACAACCGTATTTGATGCGCTCTCTATTGGCGATGTGAACCCCAAAGGGCAACGCCTTTTGCAATTGCCCAAAATGGTGGAAGCCATTTCCCATGCTGCCGACCAGGGACACACGCGGGCCGAACACCGGCTGCACCTGCGTTGTGAAGTCAGTCATGAAAAAACGCTGGGTATCTTCGAAGATCTGGTCGGCAATGATCTGGTGCACCTTGTATCGGTCATGGACCATACGCCGGGGCAGCGGCAGTTCGTCAAGTACGAAAAATACCGCGAATACTATCAGGGCAAGTATCATCTGAACGATGCTGACATGGACGCCTTTATCGTGCTGCAAAAACAGAATGCCGATCGTTACAGTGAGCAATACCGCCGTCGTATTGTGGATATCTGCCATGAGCGCGGGTTATCGCTCGCCAGCCATGATGACGCCACCAGCGAACATGTGCACGAATCAGCCGGTTTTGGCATGACCATTGCCGAATTTCCCACGACTCATGAAGCGGCTGCGCTCAGCCACCAACTGGGCCTGAAAGTGTTGATGGGCGCACCCAATGTGGTGCGCGGCGGTTCGCATTCCGGCAACATCGCCGCATCCGACCTGGCGCGCAAAGGCGTGCTGGATATTCTGTCCAGCGATTATTATCCGGCAAGCATGTTGCAGTCGGTGCGTATCCTGAGCCAGTCAGACCTGGGAATCAGCCTGCCGCAGGCGGTCAATATGGTCAGCCTGGCGCCGGCCAGATCCGCCAATTTGCCGGACCGTGGCCAAATCAGTCCGGGACTGCGTGCCGATCTGGTTCAGGTCAAGGATACGGGCAGGCAGTTTGTAGTGCAGCAGGTGCTGCGCGAAGGTCAGCGGGTATTTTGATGTCGGGTCAGTTGGTTTACGTGATGGGGCCTTCCGGCTCGGGTAAAGACAGTCTGTTGCAACTGGCGGCCAGCCGTGCAGGATCACAGTTGCGATTGATGAAGCGCTATATAACCCGGTCGGCCGAGTCCGAGGGAGAAGACGCCTTCTCCCTGTCGCCCGATGCCTTCGATGCGATGCAGGCGCGTGGCGAGTTTGCCATGAGCTGGCGCGCCAACGGCCTGGCCTATGGCATACCAATAGAGCTCGATAAGCTGCTGGCGCAGGGACATACCGTATTGGTTAATGGTTCCCGCGCCTATTGCGAGGTTGCAGTACAACGCTACAAGTCGGTGCTGGTGGTGCTGGTGCAGGTCGATCCGCCCTTGCTGCTGCAACGCCTGCTGCAGCGAGGTCGTGAAAGCCGCCAGGAGATTACCCAGCGGCTGGCGCGCAACACCGCGCTTGACCTCGCATTCATGGACAGGCTGAGGGAGCAGGGCACGCGGCTGGTGGTGCTTGATAACTCCGGCGACCTGGACAGCGCCGTGACGCAGTTTTTGCATACAATTGAACAGGCCACGACACTGGAGCGGCAATGAAATTGACTTTCCTGGGTACCGGCAATTCGGCGCAGATGCCTGTTTACAACTGCGATTGCGTGGCTTGTGCCCGGGCGCGCAGTGATGTTCGCCACGCGCGCCTGCCCTGTAGCGCGTTGCTGCAGGGCAATGACGGCCAGTGGCTGATCGACAGCGGCCTGACGGACCTGACCTCCCGCTTTGCGCCCGGCACGCTGCAGGGTATCTTCCAGACCCACTATCATGCCGATCATGCCCAGGGCCTGTTGCATCTGCGCTGGGGTGTCAATCTGCGGATTGCAGTGTACGGCCCTGCAGACGAAGCCGGCTTTGCCGACCTGTACAAGCATCCGGGCATTCTGGACTTTTCCGAACCGTTTCAGGCATTTGAAGAGCGGCGGTTTGCCGGTTTCAGCATCACTGCCTTGCCACTGCAGCATTCGCGCCCGACCTATGGGTATTTGATCCGGCCCGATCAGGGCGACAGTCTGGCTTATCTGACTGATACGCAAGGCCTGAGCGAACCGGTTGAGCGTTTTTTGCGCGACCAACGTCCGGCTCATTGTGTGCTCGATTGTTCGTATCCGCCCCGGCCAGAACCCGGGCGCAATCACAACGATCTGAACCAGGCGCTGGCGATCCATGCCGCCATTGGAGCTGGGACCACCTGGCTGACCCACGCCGGTCACGAACTGGACCGATACCTGATGGCTCATCCGGAGGCGCTGCCCGTAAATGTCCGCCAGGCATTTGATGGTGACCAGATTCAACTATAAATTGACGCCGGTCATGACGCGGATGGCGTCAGCCCTTGTCTCGGCAGCTTAAAGGGCAGAGCAGTTGTCGTGCATCATGGCAGGCGGGCAGATCCGCTCTTGCTTGTTTGCGGCAGTTCACCTATCCCAGCCACCCCAGCCCAGCCAGCTATACGCCCGCCTATTGGGCCTTGGACTATTTTTTTCCGACATCTACACCGGATACGCAAAAACGAGCCTATGTCTGCGTGCTTTTGACATTTGTTAAGGCGACTGTCAGCCAATATATACTAATATAAACGAGAAATATTCTCATTTACCTAATTATCTTATTGGTGGACATTCAAGTATGATTAAAAAAATAGCCCTGATCGGTGCCGGCGCAGCGCTGGCTGTGTCACTGTCTGCACAGGCTGCGGAGTATCCTATCGGCAAACCTCATATGAAAAATGGCATGGAAATCGCTGCCGTCTACCTGCAGCCCATTACCATGGAACCGGCTGGCATGATGCGCGAAGCCAAGGATTCCGATATTCACCTTGAGGCAGATATTCATGCAACGGCCGACAACAAGAACGGGTTTGAGGAAGGCGCTTGGATGCCCTATCTGACCATCAAATACAAGCTGGAAAAAGAAGGCGGCAAGATTCAGGAAGGCATGTTCATGCCCATGGTAGCCAACGACGGCCCGCACTATGGCGACAATGTGAAGCTGCAAGGGCCTGGCAAATACAAGCTCACCTACATTATTGAGTCGCCCGAGGCCAATAAAATGAATCATTTTGGTCATCATACCGATAAGGAAACCGGCGTAGAAGCGTTCTGGAAGCCATTTGAAGTCGAGTATGAATTCACGTATGCCGGTACAGGCAAAAAAGGCGGATATTGATCATGGTCAAACGCGCTCTGGCTATTGCTGGTCTGGCGCTTTCCCTCATTATGACTCAGGCCTTGCTGGCGTCAAGCGCCTGGGCCGAGACGCCAACCTTTACCCTCACGTTCAAGGAAGACGGCACGTTTGAGCCGCAGCGGCTCGAAGTGCCCGCCGGTCGCTTCAAGATCAACCTTGTCAACGAAAGCAAGGTGCCCGTTGAGTTTGAGAGCCTGCCCCTGCGCAAGGAAAAAGTGCTCGGGCCGGGCCTGTCTTCATTTCTGGTGTTTAAAATTTCCAAACCCGGCGAATATCCATTTTTTGACGACTTCCATCAATCCGTAAAAGGCACCTTGGTGGTCAAGCCCGCGCAATAGCAGTATTCATTCACAAGGAATCCAATTGGATCAAGTGGCATTTATCGTCTGGCGTGAAAGCGTCGAAGCTTTGCTAGTCGTAGGCATTCTGTACACCTGGTTGCGTGCCTCTCCGGAAGGGCGGCGAGGTATGCCGTGGCTCTGGGGCGGGGTGGCTGCGGGGCTGTTGCTGGCTGGCGCGCTGGCCCTGGTCTTCATGGGGGTGTCCACCTGGCTGTCTGATACCGGTCAGGAGTGGTTCCAGGCGATTATGGCGCTGGTCGCTTGCGGGCTGGTGGTGCAGATGGTCATGTGGATGAAAAAAAATGGCCGCAAGCTCAAGAGCGAACTGGTCAGTGGCGCATCAGCCAATCTCCGGCGTAACAGTTGGTGGGGTCTGTTGGTTCTGGTCATGATCGCCGTGGCGCGCGAAGGCAGCGAGACCGTGGTTTTCCTGTGGGGAACGGTATTGGCCGGTGCGCAGCAGAATCAGGCATGGATGCTTGCCGCTGCGGGTGTGGGTGGTTTTCTGCTGGCGTTGCTGACATTCTATATTCTGCAATTGGGTGGCAAAATTATTACATGGCGCCGCTTCTTTCAAATTACCGAAGTGTTATTGCTGCTGCTGGCTGGCTCGCTGCTCGTCAATGGTATTGATCATCTGATCTCGCTTGAAGCCATTCCGACGTTGGTGGATCCTGTGTGGGACACCAGCGCAGTGCTGGATGATAGCAGCGGCATTGGCAAGGTCCTGGCCGATTTCGCCGGCTACCGGGCCATGCCATCGCTCATGCATGTCATTCTTTTTGCCCTGTACTGGCTTGCAATAGGGGTGCTGTATCGTTGGTTGCAGCCCGCAACTGCTCCAATAATGGTTTCCACGCATGGCTAACGCTAGCCGCCCCAAGGGCTGCGTGGGTTGCTAAAATTCTGACGTCTTGTGTCGGCAGAACAGGGCGTCTAGCCATTTCTGCCTTGTCCACAATAGCGGATTTGCTCTTCAAAGGTTTGCTCCATGAGCACCATATTTCAATCGTTTGCCTATCGGCTGTCGTCATTTCTGCGGGATCATAAAAAACTGCTTCGCAATATGCAGTGGTGTGTGGTCGGTATTTACTTTTTCCTCATTCTTGTTCCTGCTGCATTACCCTTGCCAGGCAATTCCGCGCATATCTTTTCCAATCTGACGATTTTTGCCCAGTTTGCCTTCTGGGGCATCTGGTGGCCCTTCGTCCTGGTGTCCATGCCCCTGATGGGGCGGGCATGGTGCGGGTGGTTCTGTCCTGAAGGCATGCTCACCGAGTGGGCCAGTGAACACGGCCGTGGCCGTGCCATTCCCAAATGGATGCGCTGGGGTGGCTGGCCCTTTGTTGCCTTTGCCCTGACAACAATTTACGGCCAGCTGGTCAGCGTATATCAATATCCCTGGGCGGTGCTTGCTGTTTTGGGCGGCTCGACAGCGGCGGCCATGGTGGTCGGTTACCTGTATGGTCGCAATAAACGCGTCTGGTGCAAGTATTTGTGTCCGGTCAACGGCGTGTTCCAGCTCCTGGCCAAACTGGCTCCCTGGCATTACAAGGTTAGTGAAGATGCCTGGCGCCATCCGGTTCGACGTATCGAGCGAATCAATTGCGCGCCGCTGGTGCCCCTGAGACATATGAAGGGCGCCACCGATTGTCATATGTGTGGACGTTGCGCCGATTATCGCGGTGCAATTGCGCTCACCGCCCGCTCACCCGAGGAAGAAATCGTTGATGTGGCGCAAACCGGAGGCTGGCAGACCGCCCTGATCGTATGGGGGCTGATGGGTATTGCCGTGGGCGCCTTCCTGTGGAGCGCCAGCCCCTGGTTTGTCAGCCTCAAACAGGCCATGGCCGAGTGGCTGGTCAACCGTGATGTCTTCTGGCCTCTGGAGCAGAACGCGCCCTGGTTTATTCTGACCCATTATCCGGAAGTCAATGATGTTTTCAGCTGGCTCGATGGTTTTACCATTGTGCTGTTTATTTTTGGCACTGCGCTGGCTACCGGGGGAGCGTTGTGGCTGAGCCTGCAATGCATACAAAAAGTGGTGCGCGGCAAATTTATCGGCGCTGCCGATACTGTCGCACAGGCACTGATACCGGCGGCGGGTGTTGGCGTCTTCCTGGGGCTGTCCGCGACCACGATTACTCTGTTGCGCAATGACGGCATTGCTACTGGGTGGGCAGGTCCGGCCCGTTTGACATTGTTGTTTCTTTCATTGCTGTGGTCATTGCGACTGGCCTGGAAAATTCTGCAACGGCATCCGGTGTCGCTATGGCAGCGAGTTACCTGTATGCTGTTATTGATGGCTGGCCTGGCGCCGTTCACCTATGCGTGGCTGTTGTTCTTTGTGATCTGGTAGGCAGCGTGGCGGTCAGACTGGTATCGATTGCATTGTCGCCATGGGGCCACTGTTTAACGGCATGTATCGGCTAGGTATACCTGATCAGGAGCATACATTCGGATGCTTAAGATCTTACGAATCGGGCATATGCAAAAAGCGCATGATATACGGTCAGGAGCATAAGCCAGTAATATTCAGCCAGCCGTCAATAGCTGCAAAGACATGCTCAGAAGATAAATGATCAGCGCCTGTGTGAGGGCGTGCATATGCGCAGCACTACAGCGTCTCGTAGTGATCTTGCCGCGATCATTGGCCCACATCCTTTGATTGTGCCCTTCGTACTTTGCACAGATGACGAGTCCGGGCCAGTTTGCTACTATGTCAGGCTTCTAGGTATTGTGATGGTCATTCATGAAAGACACTCCTTCTGACTGGTTGGCTCTGGCCGGTTTGCAGCTTTCTCCCTTTGCAACGTTAATCGTCACCCTCGGGGTCATGCTGCTTTTGCTGGTGTTGTTGCATGGTGTTCTGCATTATGGCGTGTTGCGCATGTTGCGGGGCAGAATGCGCAACGACCGTTTTCTCTTCATCAAGCTTGTCGGTCATTCATCCCTGTTTCGCTACGCTGCCATGCTGGTGCAGGGTTTGGCCCTTGGTCTGCTTACCCGTCTGTGGGTGCCGCCCGGCTCGGTCCATGAAGGCCTGCTTGGGTTCTCGCGTATCTGGATGCTGGTCTACACCATTCTGGCATTTTTTGCATTCCTGGACATTGTGCTGGACTGGTGTTTTCGCAAACAGGTTGCCGTGCAGTTTCCGCTAAAGGGCATCGTCCAAAGCCTGAAAATCATTGCCTCCATTGCCGGCGTCATTTTCATTGTCTCGGTTCTGATCGGTCAGTCTCCGGTCATCCTGATCAGCGGTCTGGGCGCCATGACCGCAGTGCTCATGCTCATTTTCAAGGACCCGATCCTGGGCCTAGTGGCCGGCATCCAGTTGTCCGCCAATAATATGCTCAGTATCGGCGACTGGCTGGAAATGCCCAAATACAATGCCGATGGAGCAGTCATTGATATCGGGCTGACCACGGTCAAAGTGCGCAACTGGGACAATACGGTCACCACCATTCCCACCTATTCGCTCATTTCGGATTCATTCAAGAACTGGCGGGCCATGTCCGAATCCGGCGGCCGTCGTATCAAGCGCTCCATCCATATCGACGTTACCAGCATCAAGTTCATTACCGAAAGTCAAATGCAGCGCCTGACCAAAAGCCGGCTGCTGTCTCAATATATTCTGGATAAATCCCGGGAAGTAGAAGACTACAATCGATCGCGCAGCGAAGACTTGTCGTCCGCGCTGAACGGCCGACGGCTCACCAATATCGGCACCTTTCGGGCGTATCTGGAAGTCTATTTGCGCAATCACCCACATATCCATCGTAATATGACCCTGCTGGTGCGTCAGCTGGCGCCGGAGGAAACGGGCGTCCCAATTGAAGTCTATGCCTTTACGTCAACCGTGGTCTGGGCAGAGTATGAGCGCATCCAGTCAGATCTGTTTGACCATATCTTTGCCGTAGTCGGCGAATTCGATTTGCGCGTATTTCAATCGCCCAGCGGGTATGATATGGCAGCGCTTAAACCGGCCATTGCCGGCAAAATAAATACCAATATGGATAACCATAGCAGTACAAATGGCGGCGCTGGTGCTGCCTCACCCAATTTGTAAAGGAGACGTCGTGGGCCCAACCCCTCATGAGCTGGCGCTGCAGTTACAGCAGCAATTTGATAATCGCGTGCATTTTTCCCCATTGCTGGCCGACGGCAGGCCGTTGAGTCTGGAGCAGGCTTACGCGGTTCAGGAGCAACTGGTCCAGATTCGCATGGCGCGTCACAATGCCCGGCTGGCCGGGTTGAAAATCGCGCTGAATGCGCCTGCGGCCTGGAGCAAGCATGGCCTCACCGAGCCCGTCTATGGCCAGTTGCTGGATGCGGCGTTATTGTCTTCCGATGCGGTGCTGTCCATGAGTGACTACACGCATATGAAATTCGAATTTGAAGTGGCCGTGCGCATAGGCAGGGAGCTCTCCGGGGATGATTTAAACAGCGTGCAAGCGGCTGCTGAATGGGTCAATGCCGTGGCACCGGCAGTTGAGGTCCTAGATGATCGCTGCCCGGAAAAGACGCCGCCCGATGCCCAGACGCTGGTGGCATGCAACGTTAACAATACGTCTGTTATTCTGGGCCCATGGCAGCCTGCGGTATCCGATTTTGACCGGGATATCACCATTAGCGCGCATGGTGAAGTGATCGAACAGGGCAATGTGGCAGATATTGTCAACCCCCTGGAGTCCGTATACTGGTTGGCCAAGGTCATGGCCAGACAGCAGCGCAGTATTCCTGCGGGTGCAGTGCTAATTACCGGTAACCTGATGACGGTGAGATTTCCCCGCGCAGGGGAACAGTTTACGTTTGCACTGGAAGGATTGGGATCGGTTTCATTCCGTTGTGAACCATAGTACCGTTACCCGAGCTGCGTAATTCACATACGATAGCGTGGCGCTGCAGCCCCGACGCTGACAGCAGCCAGGCACGCGGGAAGAGTATGCGTGGTTTGACGAAACGGTGGTGGATGACAGGCCATTTCCGGATGATGGTGTTGCGGTTGTCTTGAATAATTTGATTTAAGGCACGAATATTATGCTTTTTTAGCGCGCTTTGACTAGCCAGTTCGATTGATTTGTTTCAAAATGGTTGCGGGTTTTTGCTTTGTCGTACTGTCAGGCTTGTCGATGCATTTCAAAGATTTTGTCAATGGGCTATCGGAGCCATTCAGACTGAATTCGGTCATGGCGGGTGCAGATATCAACCTGCCGCGATTTAATCAAATCCTGCCGCAAGTGCTGCCCAATGCCCAGTTGCATCCCACAGCACAGCCTGCTCCGCAGTTCAGTGTCAATCTGTCTGCGTTTGCCCTGACCGCAAAGGCCAGCGTGGTCATGCTGCAGGCAAAGCATGCCGATCTGATATGGGCCCCTTCGGCGGGGGCGCCTGCCTGCAGCAATAGCCCGCAGTGGTTTCTTTTATGCGCATGGGAGGCTGCAGAGTTCACCGATCATACCAACAGCTGTACACTGCAGGCGGGCGATCTGCTGCTGGTTCACAGTTCCGGTTCGGCCTGCCTGCGTCCGCTTCTGAATCTTGACTGTACAATCATCGTCCTGCAGGAGCATTGCGTGGGACACTGGCAATCGCTGTTTCGGCAGGCTTGCAATCAGCACGTTCGCGCAGACAGTGGCTGGGCGCGATTGCTGGCGGTATATTTGCGCGAATTGAATGAAGCGTTCATGGAACGAGTTTCCACAGTACCGTCTGATCAGGCTGTTTGTCTGGATACGGTGCTCTCGCTCGCAGTCACGATGATGGGGCAGATTGTACCTCATGGTCTGGCGGGCAGTGTCCCCGATAAGCAACGCCAGGCCCGGCATAAGCTGTACACCGACATTACGCTGTGGCTTTATCTGAATTTCGGGCAAGTGAGTCTGACGGGCAAAAAGGTTGCACGGGAATTTCGTATTTCAGTGCGTACGCTGCACAAGCTGTTTCGCGAGTTCAATGACTCGGCCTCTTTCGCAATGTTTCTGAACGATATCCGCATGTGGAACGCCAGAAACATGCTGCGCGATTCGTTGCTCGGACATCTTAACGTGGGCGATATCGGCTGGCTTTGCGGATTTGCCGACCCAGCACATTTCGGCAAGGTTTTCAAAAAACACCATTCGATCACGCCTGGGCAAATGCGCGATATTGCGCAAGGCAATAATGAACCCTTGGCATGACGCGAAGTGCTGCCCGCGCCGGCGGCACGGGTAGCGTTGAGCACGGTTACTTGGTTCAGTGCAGTTGCTTGGCAGGGTCAGTCTGGATCCATTTTCCGATGATTCCTCGGGCGAGGTAGGCGCAATCCATCCCGGCTAACGGCAAGAATTGGTCGTGCGCTTGTCCTGTACCGTAGGATCGATTTGTGCGGAGCGCTGTCGAGTCATTGTTCAGTGAATTAATCGAGTGTGATGTTCTCTCGCTTAATGACTTGTGCCAGTTGCTTGGTCTCGCTCGCAATACGCGTGGCGAAATCCTTCGGATTCGTCATGACAATGGTTCCCTGCGCACTCAATAACGTTTTCGCTGTCGGCACAGACATGGCTTGTCTGGCGTGCTCGTACAACTTCTCTATGATGTCGTTAGGAGTGCCGGCAGGCGCCAGCAGACCCAGCCAGAATGTCAAATCGATATTCGGAAAGCCCGCCTGCTCCATCGTGGGAACATCTGGTATCTGGGAAATGCGTTGCTTTGGCGTTACCGCAAGGGCCTTGAGTTTTCCTGCGCGAATTTGCGGAACGCTGGCCAAGGTGTCAAATGAAGTGTTCACCTCGCCAGCCATCACCGCCATGCTTGCCTGCGATGCAGACTTGTAAGGGACGTGCGTGGCCTTGAATCCCCCGTCATTGCTCAACATTGCATACGCCAAGTGGGCGAGGTTTCCCACACCGCCAGAACCGTAACTGAGCTCAGAGGGATGGCTCTTGGCAAACGCAACCAAGTCCTTGACGGAGTTGATGGCGTGTTTCTTTGCCCACTCGGCATTTACATTCAGGACGAATGGTGCATCCAGCACCAGTGAGATCGGGGCAAAGTCCGTCGACTTGTATGGAGAGTTCTTGTAAATTAACGGATTGCCGGTAATGCTGCTGCTGTTGGTCGCTAACAAGGTATAGCCGTCCGGCGCTGATCGGGCGACGTCGGTCGCACCGATGGAACCGTTGGCTCCGCCTTTGTTTTCCACAATCACCGACTGTCCTAGGGATTTGGAAAGACCGTCGGCCAGTAGACGCGCCATTGCATCGGTAATGGATCCCGCGGGAAATGGAACGACGATTCGGATCAGCTTTGCCGGCCATTTTTTATCCTGTGCAACCGCTACGCTGGAACCCAGTCCAAACGCGGACGCGCCCGCGACGCCAGCGGCTGCGACTAGAAAATCTCTACGTGATCTCAATATTGTCATGTTATGTCTCCAGAAAATTTTATGAACAAAAAATGAAAGATTCAAGTTGCGATATCTACGGATCGCTCTGTACAACGCTCGCAAGCCAGCCATTCTGTGTCATTGGGAGGCTTGAGACAAATCAAACAACGTGTTTCAAGGCTCCCGGGCAGCTTTCCTGGTGGCCGATGTTCCGGTGATTCCACTATCCTCAAGTACTTGTTGCTGTTCCTGCGTCATGCCAAGCACCCGGGAGAAGACCTCGCGACTGTGCTCCCCCAGTGTGGGCGCCGGACGGACCAACTGCGTTGCCGAGGCCGTCTCTCTGAACCAGGCAGTGGTAGCCAGATATTCTCCAAGATATGCACGAGGTATCCTGGAGAGGAAGCCCCTGTTGTTCAAATGCGGGTCATCCAGAACACGCCAGATTGGCTTGACCACGCCCGCAGCAATGCCGGCCTTTTGCAGTTCACGCATGGCGCTGTCTGCCGACCGTTGTCCGGACCACGTGCTTATGTGAGCATCTATCTGTTGTCGTCGTGCACGACGACCTTCAGCGTGGTCCAATGAACAATCGGTGCCCAGCGGGTGAGCATCAATGATGTCGACCAGGGCCCGCCATTGTGTATCGCTGGTGATGCTCAGAACCACCCACTCGTCATTGCCTGCACATTGATACACTCCGTGCGGCGCAAACAGGGGATGCTCGTTACCGTTTCTCGGTGTCGTTTTCCCGCATACAGACTGCTCCACGATGAATGGGGCGGCCATCGGGAGCATGCATTCAACTTGCGAGAGATTGACATGCCGGCCTCTTCCTGTCCGCGCCTGTACCAGGAGCGCCAGGAGGGCAGCGGCGCCACCATTCCAGCCGCCGATAGGATCACCATATGCGTAGGAAGTCAGTGAAGGCGGATTCTGCGGGAATCCGGTGTGATGCGGTAAGCCGCTAGCCTGCTCAAGCGTGCCGCCATAAGCCCGAGTGGTACTCCACAGGTTGCCTGCGCCAAACGCCGGCATGGACACCATCACCAGCCGATCATTCACCTTGGACAAAGCCGCATAATCCAGGCCCAGCTTGGGCAGCACCTCAGTTGAATAGTTTTCGATGACAATGTCGGCGGTTTTTACCAAATCGAGTAAAACCGCACGTCCTTCCTGGCGCGTCAAATCCAGGGTAATGCCAAGCTTGTTTCGATTCATCAGAGCGAAGTTCGCGTTTTTTTCGTACAGCCGCTCGCTGTAGAACTCCTCGGTATAGTGCGTTCCACGCCACCAGTCCGGATACTGCGTCCCTTCGACCTTGATGACCTCGGCGCCAAAGTCTGCCAGGGTGCGCGCTGCCAGCGGGCCTGCCCACCCCATGGTCAAATCGATCACGCGAATCTTCCGAAGCGGTGGCACCGCTACTTTGGCGCGGGTGCGGCGTACTCGCAAAGCCAGTGCTTGGTCGCTGCGATAGTGCTGGTTGTCCGCCCCCTTCATTGGCGCAGCGCCGCCCGGTAACGGTCCTGCGCTGCCAAGCGGAAACGGCACGACCACGCCTTCAAACTGCTTGTTTCCAGAGGCCACAGGAACAAACGCCCCTCGCTCACGATGAACCTGCTGCGCCAGCAGTTCCTCCATAGTCGGCACGATAACAGCCGGAAATTTAGCCTTGCCAAGCTGCTCAAACCAGTCCTTGGCCGTCTTGGTAAGCAACGCCGGAATCAGGAATGCATCAATCTCGTCGGCATGCTTTATGCGTGTCGGACCACTCGTGAATCGAGGGTCCCGGGCATGCTCTGGATGCCCCACGGCTGAACACAACGCAGTCCACTGCGGACCGGTGTGGGCGAAAATGCCGATCCAGCCTTCCAGGGTCTTGTAGATGCCACCGGGGTGCGTCGTGCAAAACCGGTTGACGCCCAAACGTGCTTTGGGGTGGCGTCCGTCTTGCACCATGCCTGCTTCCATCTCCACAACAGAGAAGGCAAGCTCATGAATGCTCAACACATAACGGCGACTTCCGTCAGATTCGCCCAGCAAGGCTGAAATCGCGCTGGAGAAAGCACCAAGACCGGCAACAATTCCCGTTTGCAGGTCGTGCGGCAGATGCGGTGGCCCTTCGATTGCGCCGCTACTGTAGACAGCGCCTGCCAGGGCGCGGCACACAGCGGTTGTTCCCACGAATGTGCTATATGGACCACTTTCGCCAAACCAGGTCAAACACACTTCGATTGGCATGTTTTCGCCGTTGGTCGCGTCGCTTGCGCCATAAACCGGGCGCCTCAGAACTTCGATGCCTTCACTAAGCGCCCTGGCATCGAGCACCACGTCGCAGGTTTTGGCCAGGCGCGCCAGCCATGCGTGCTCCTCAAAACGTTTACTACCCAATGTGACGTTGCGCTTATTGGTGTTTAGCCAGGCATTCAGCGCGCTTTGCGATTCGATATCTGAATCTGTCAGTAGCGGAGGAACCGCCCGAAGCGCATCTCCGCCCGCATCCTCCACCTTGATGACCTCTGCGCCAAAGTCTGCGAAGAGTTTTCCCGTATAAGCCAATGCCGCTCCGCTACCGATTTCCAGGACGCGCAGCCCAGCAAGAGCAAGCTGACTGGCGGGTTCGTGCTTAATCACAGTTTGTTTCCTCTTTTTGTATGTCGTGCTTACCAGGTATCGACAAACGAGCGACGGGGACGAGCCGCGCGCAACGGCGCCGAGGCGATGCCCTGACGAATCCATGTCCGCGTTTGAGCCGGGTCGATGACCGCATCGATTTCTGTGGTGGAGGCAACATTGATGGCATGACCACGTTCGTATGCACGTGCTACCAGCTGGTCGTAAAGCGCTTGCCGTTCCGGCCCATCCGGAACGCTGTCGAGTTCCTTTTTGAACCCCAGCCGGATTGAGCCTTCCAGTCCCATCGGACCAAACTCTCCTGTGGGCCAGGACACCGAGCAACTTGCCGAGCGAAAACCGCCACCTGCCATTGCCATTGCGCCCAGACCGTAGCCCTTGCGCAGAGCAATGGCGAGGATTGCGACACGCAATTTGGCTGCAGTGACGAACATACGGGAGACGTGACGCACCTGGGCCTTGGCTTCTTCGTCGGGACCCACCATGAATCCTGGCGTATCAATCAGCGAAATGATCGGCAGGCCATGAACATCACAAAGATTCATGAAACGTGCCGCCTTGTCTGCGGCATCAGCGTCAATGGCGCCCCCCAGATGTTGCGGGTTATTGGCGATGATGCCCACCGGCTGCCCTTCAATGCGCGCAAGCGCGGTGTGCATGCCGTGCCCGAATCCTGAACGAAGCATCAATACACTGCCTGCGTCGGCGATGCCTTCAATGGCTTTGCGACTGTCATAGACGCGTAAGCGATTCTCGGGCACCACGTGTCGCAGTTCCAGCGGATTGGGCGCGGACCAGTTTGTCGTTTTACCCTGAAACATCGACAGGTAATGCTTGGCGACCGCCACGGCCTGCGCTTCATTTTCCACCAGAATGTCGATGACGCCATTTGCAAATTGCACGCTTGCCGGGCCAACTTCTTCAGGCTTGAATACACCCAGGCCGCCGCCTTCAATCATCGCGGGGCCGGCCATGCCGATATTGGCATTCTTGTCCGCGATAATGACGTCGCATACGCCCAGAAAGGCGGCGTTGCCGGCGAAGCATCGGCCAGACACGATGCCCAGCAGTGGTACTTCTCCACTGAGTTCTGCCAGCGCCGCAAAGGAAGGCTGGTACAAGCCAGAAACAAACGGGAAGTCCACGTCCCCCGGGCGACCGCCGCCGCCTTCTGCAAACAGCACGAACGGCATTTGATCCCGGCGCGCACGCTCCACCAGACGATCGGTCTTGATATGATTGCGCTTGCCTTGCGTACCGGCCAGCACCGTTGCGTCATAGGCCATCACGGCACTTAACGATTGGTCATAGCCGAACTGGGTGCCGTTGATGTTGCCAATACCCGTGACGATACCGTCGGCAGGCGTGTTTACAATCAGGTCCTCTTTCGTGCGACGGCTTGCCTGTGCGGCAACGACCAATGCGCCGTATTCTACAAAGGAGCCGTCATCGCACAGATCCGCCAGGTTTTCGCGGGCAGTGCGTTGTCCGCGCGCGCGTCGCTTAGCCACGGCATCCGGGCGGGCATCGTCATACAGAATGGCGTGGCGATCAAGCACCGCCTGTAAATCGGGGCGGATGGCCGTCAAATCTACGGTTTCAACAGCGAGCTCGGCGTCTGTCCCGTCCAGCGCCTGTGCCAGCACCACCAGAATATCACCTTCTGCTGTCTGACTACCGTTAGTGATTCGTACCTCAACCACTTGGCCGTTGAACTCAGCGACAACGGAATGCTCCATCTTCATTGCTTCGATGACTGCAATGGGCTGGCCTTTCAGAACCGGATCGCCTGCATTCACCGAGACATCGACAATCCGTCCGCTCAGTGGCGCGCGCAAGGCGGCAAGTCCGTCATCGAGCACTTCCTGTACGACGTTTTTCTCGGCTGACGATGCTGCGGCAGTATGATGGGCTCCGCTAATGAGCCGGTCCTTTGCCTCCTGTTCACTTTCGAGCCGGGATGCCGTGGCGACCAACTGTCCAAGAATCGATTCGATATAACGGGTGTGGTTTTTTTGCTGGAGGAAATCCTCACGATCGACAAGCGCTTTCAGTAAATGAATGTTGGTCGCAATGCCTGCGATCGTGAACTCTGCCAGGCTGCGTCGCAAGCGCCTGACGACGTTTGAAAATTCATCACTGGCGCTCGAGACAATCAGCTTGGCCAAAAGCGTATCGAAAGCCGGTGCGGGACAATAGCCGCTGAAGGCATGCGTATCCACTCGTACATCTGGCCCCGTGGGTGGATCAAAGCGCTCCAGCCGACCGTGTGCCGGCCGCGCCAAACCATTGGCATCCGTAGATTCGGCCGTCACGCGTACTTGAATGGCATAGCCTTTAACCTGTGGCGGATTCGCCGGGTTCACGCCCAACGCTTCAAGCTGCTTTCCTTGCGCAATGCCGATTTGCAGTGCCACCAGATCGACCCCGGTAACTTGTTCGGTAATCGTATGCTCCACTTGAAGCCGCGGATTGGCCTCAATGAAAACAAAACCGGTCTGTACGCCGTTTTCGTCTTCTTCAACGAGAAATTCAAACGTACCAAGGCTGCGATAGTTCACCTGCGAAGCAAGCTTGCTTGCCGCAGCCAGGATGTCTGTTCGCAATTGCGCATTCAGAACCGGGCTTGGCGCGATTTCAACCACTTTCTGGAAACGACGTTGCAATGTGCAATCGCGCTCACCCAGCGCGACCACTTGCGCGCCGTCCCCCACGATTTGCACCTCGATGTGGCGCGCGCGGTTGACCAGGCGTTCTGCATAGAGAGTATCCACGCCAAATGCGGACATCGCCTCGGATCGGCAGCGCGCATAAAGTTCAGGAATCTGATCTTTGGACTTTACGACACGCATGCCGCGACCGCCGCCGCCGCCCACTGCCTTGATGACGATGCCCACGCCGCCCTGATCGTCGAAGAACTGCATGATTTGCTCCAGCGTGGCGCCTCCGTGCGTGGCAGGCATCACCGGTACGCCGCACTCCCTGGCAAGCTTCAGTGCGCTGCCCTTGTCTCCGAATAAGGCCAAGTGCTCGAGTTCGGGGCCAATGAAGGTAATGCCTGCCGTAGCACATGCGGCAGCAAAATCAGGCCGCTCGCTCAGAAAGCCATAACCAGGATGGATGGCATCGCAGCCCTCCCTTAGTGCAACAGCGATAATGGCGTCGATATCGATATAGGCTGCAGGACCTGCGGCATTCAATGCAACTGACGCGTCAGCCAGAATTCGATGTCGACAATTGGTGTCGTCGCTGGAGTAAACCGCCACACTGAGCATTCCCAGATCACGTATGGCGCGAAGAATGCGAACGGCAATTTCGCCACGATTGGCAACCAAAACTTTTTTCATGATTTCCTGTTTTCCTGATTCTTGTCTTAATTTTTCTCTTGCTCACGGCCCGAAAATAGGTTCGAGGTCAAATGAAACGCTTACCGGTTTCGGGGCACCAATTTGAATACGGCACGCGCAACAGCCAAAACCGCACCATCTCCGTCCCGGACCTCGCCCTCGCAAAATGCAATGCTTTTGCCGCGTCGTTTGCATGTGGCAATAATGTCTACATTTGATTTGGCAGGCTCATAAAAATGGGTCGACATATCAATCGTTGCTGCCCCGACATTGAGTGGGTCGTGCGCCCGCGCCACGACACTCAATGTGAAATCCAGCGCGCTCATCAACGCACCTCCGTGAATATCGCCCCGGCTGTTGACGAGCTCGCGCTTTAATTGCAAATGTGTACGGCAACAATCGTCTTCCAGACCGATACTTTGAAGACCAATATGATGCATGAACGGCACATCAATTCCAAAGTGCCCCAATTGAATACCGTCTGCTTCGCTTGATAATTGCTGCTCTTTTACACTGTTCAAAATTGCATCCTCTAACGTACGCATAAAAATAAACCGAAGATCATTGGGCGGTGACGTGCGCTTTGTTTACGACCTGCTTCCACTTATCGAGTTCTGAATGAACAAACGCGGTTACCTGCTTTGGTGATAAGTTCATGGGTATGGAGTTGTTGTCGGTCAGCCATTGCCTATTTCCCTGCGCCGCATTGCTTTTTTGCGCGATGTCGTTGAGCTTGCTGACTATTTCGACAGGCAGGTCGGGCGGCCCGAACAGTCCTACCCAAGCTTGGGATTCATAACTGGGATATCCGGACTCAGCGATGGTTGGAATGCTTGGCAGTGAAGGCAATTGCTGCTTTGACGTAACCGCCAATGCCTTGGCTTGTCCACTTTGAATAAATGCCGAAGCAGAGGTTGCATCCAGAAAGGCGGATGGAATCTGCGCACCAACCAGGTCGGTGGCAGCAGGTGCTGCGCCTTTATAGGGGATATGACGCAGGTTTGCACCCGTTACGAGTTTGAATAGTTCGCCCGACAAATGTGCAGATCCGCCCACGCCGCTAGAGCCAAAGGCGAGGCCTTCCGGCTGCGTTTTCGCATAATCGACAAATTCCTTTACGTTGTTGACAGGTGATTTAGCCGGCACCAGCAGCACGTTTGGCGCCAGCGCCAGAATCGCTATATTTGAGAAATCCTTCTTTGGGTCGTAAGGAAGCTTCGGTTGCAATGCGGGGTAAATGACGTGCTGCGTCGCTGTAACCAATAACGTGTATCCATCGGGTTTCTCCCGCGCAACCACCGCGCTGCCGATTTGTCCACTTGCCCCCGCTTTGTTCTG
Organism: Pseudomonadota bacterium; assembly: GCA_023423975.1. Taxonomy (GTDB): domain Bacteria; phylum Pseudomonadota; class Gammaproteobacteria; order Burkholderiales; family Burkholderiaceae_B; genus Advenella. The sequence goes on along the minus strand of JAFAEO010000071.1, from coordinate 73,592 downwards.
TACGACCACGCTCGTTTTCAGTGCTTTTCCTAAATCAAGCGCCAGGCGGCGTGCGATCAAATCTGTGAATCCACCAGGAGCGAATGGCACGATGATGTTGATAGGTTGCCCTGTTGGCCAATCGGCTGCGCAGGCGCTATTTGACAGTCCCAGCGTTGATGCAGTGATAAGCATCGAAAATACTGAGAACACCTGGCGATTCAATTTGTAACGTAGCAGCATTTTGTCTCCGAAAATATTGCTCTTTATTCATCGTTACGCTTATGAATAACGATGCCAGAGCGCTTTTTAATGAATGCTTAACTTTCTACTGGCCCCGTTTGCCGCAGCAGTCAAACCAACAAAGCGCCAGTATTGGCACTTTTCAAACCGCTGGATGATATGACAGGCTTGCGGATGAAATCCTGCCGAAACCCTTTGTCAGCCAAGCTGCTTTGTCATGGTCATGCGTGTGCAAATGAGTGGTGTAATAGTAATTTCGACGAGTCTGTGACACAATTCACATCTTTCTCTGACAGCTATAGCGGTTCGGCATAGATCACAATCGGGGTGAACCAACGATGGACTTAAGACAACTTCGGACCATCCTGGCTATTGCGGAAACGGGTAGTCTGACCAAGGCTGCAGAATTGCTTCACGTCGTTCAGCCGGCATTGTCCCGACAACTGAAGCAACTGGAAGATGAGCTGGGTAGCCCCTTGTTCGAGCGGCATCGCCTTGGCATGGTGCTCACAGTGCCTGGTCGGCGCTTCGTTGACCAGGTGCGTGTTTCATTAAAGGGGCTCAATCAAGCCAAGGCTGACATCGGCGCGGCGGCTGCGAACCTGATGGGGTCTGTCGCTGTCGGTATGCTGCCAGGTCTGGCTGCTGCCCTGGCCGGACCACTGGTCACATCTCTGCGCCGGCAATACCCGGATTTAAAAGTACGCATTGCCACTGGTTTCACGGATTTCCTGCAAGACGGCCTTGAGGATGGCAAGCTGGACATTTGCCTGATGGGCGACTATCTGCAGTCCGAGATGCTCCTGACGTCTCCGGTTTTTCGCGAGCCCATTTACGTTGTGGGCCTGCCCGCTTGTGGGTTATCACAATCCCAACCCGTCACGCTTGCTGAAGTTGCAAAGAGACCCATGGTGGTTCCTGAAGCGCAAAGTCTTCGCAATGCCATCGACCGTGCGTGTACCATTATTGGGGTTAACCTGAATCTGGTGGCTGAGTCCGACAGTACTGCCGTCATCCTCGACCTGGTGGAGCGCGGCGTGGGCTACACCATCCTGCCGGTCATGCCGATTACACCGATGTTATCGGCAGGGCGCATCGTGGGCGCACCCATCATTAGTCCTCAACTTCGCCGGACCGTGATCATTGGCAGTCCGGTCATCAATCGCAATCCGCATACAGTGAGTGCACTCCAAGGCGAGCTGATCGGCCTGCTGCGGCCGTACGTTCAGCAATTTCAATGTGTGGGTGTGGAGTGGCTGGCTGATATGCCATGATAATGGGGCGCAGCGCTAATCAAATCGGGCAGAGCCTCAATCATGGTCTGGCGGGCCGGGCGCCTGATGGGCAACTCTGGCCAGGCATGAGGTTAAATGTTGTTGCCCGTGCTGGAGGCAGGCAGTTGCGTTCAGCACGGTTAAGTCGTTCAGTGTGGTTGCTTGCCGAGCGCTTACTTTGCGGGCTCGGCCGGGATCCATTTTTCAGCCATTTGATCGTATTGGCCACTGGCCTTGAGCAAGTGCATCCACTGGTCGACATAGAGCTTGAATCGTATGTCATTGTCGGGGATGAGGTATCCCATTTCGGCATATTGCAATGGCTGGTCCGGATTAACCGCGCATAGCTTGGGGTTCAGCTTGCTCTGGACCCGGGCCTCGGCCGCTTCGGTCACAAAGGCATCGGCCTTGCCATTGGCAACCTCATCAAAAATAGTCAGATTATCCTTGTGCATGGTGAGCGACGCTTTTGGCAACATGGTGCGCGCAAATTTTTCATTGCTGCCGCCGGGGTTGGCGACAATCCGTACTTCCGGGCGGTTCAGGGCATCGATACTTTGATATTTGTCCTTATCGTCGCAGCGGACAATCGGCGTTTTACCATTTACCATATAGGGTGCGCTGAAAAAAGCTTTTTTCTGGCGTTCCACAGACACTGAAATACCGCCGGCGCCGATATCGCATTTGCCGGCAGTGAAATCGGCCATCAGATTGGCCCAGGTGGTTTTGACAACCTGCATGTTGGCGCCCAGGGTGCCGGCCAGGGCATTCATCAGGTCGATATCCAGGCCTTCAAAGTGCCCGCCCTGGTCGAAACTGAACGGCTTGTAATCGCCGGGCGTACACACACGCAGGGTCTTGCTGTCAGTGACCTGTTTGAGCGTATCGAGGGCCGTCTGTGCCAGTACCGAAAGCGGCAAGGTGCAAAGCAGGGCGGACAGCAGGGTTCTTTTCATGGTTATGCTCCGAAGACAAGTATGGGAAAAACAGCAAGTCTGGCGCAATTTCAGATGCAATACAATCAGGCTTATCCCAATATGAAGGTACACTGGCTGCTGCATACCCAATCTACAACACTGACACAATGAATACCACGCCCTGGCTGACCGGCTTTGCGCCCCTTCATTCACCGCACATTACTCATCTTATCCTGGGCAGTTTCCCCTCGGAAGCGTCGCTTGCGCGTCAGGGTTACTACGGACATCCGCAGAATCAGTTCTGGCGGCTGATGGGAGCCATCCTGGATGAACCCATGAATACCCTGGACTACGAGGCGCGTACCGGCGTTTTGCTGGCGCACCGGATCGGGCTGTGGGATGTATACTCAGGCTGCGAGCGCGTTGGCAGTCTGGACAGCGCTATCCGTCGAGGCCAGCTCAATCCGCTGCATACCCTGTTTGCTGCCGCGCCCGCATTGCAGTATGTCGGGTTCAATGGCAAGGCGGCCGCCAAGGCGGGGCAGCCACATATTCCCTCACATATCCAGACACAGACCTTGCCATCAAGCAGTCCTGCCTACACGCTGGCCTTTGCTGAGAAGCTGCAGCAGTGGCGGCAGTTTTTTGCGCAGCGCCAGGTCTGATATTGCCTGCATCGGCAGGCTTCGGTTCGGGTTTCCGTTGATGAAGTCTGGCTGGCAGGGCTTGATGAATGTTGCCTGGTTAATGAAGTGCGGTCGGTGCGCCTTGGTGGTTATCACGATTGTCTTCACCCTATAGGGTTCTGATACAATAGCCCGGTTCGACGCTGTACCTGTTGTGCCGCTCGTCTGCAGCTTATTTGTCAGCTATCGGCCTGAGTTTTTGCGCCTGGCCGATCGTATCGGTTTGTGCTGTACGATGGTCGACCGGCACAACGCAATTCCAGTTGTCATATATCAACCCTCTTCAAGAAAAAAAATCAAGGAGCATCACATGAGTCTGTCACGTCGCCATTTACTGAAGGCCGCCGGGTTGTCCGGTCTGGCAACAGTCTGGCCAGGTATCGGCCTGGCACAGAATGCACCCAAGCTGGAAAAAACCGATGTGTCTATTGCCGTGGGCGGCAAGGGTCTGGTGTACTACCTGCCGCTGACCATTGCAGAACAAAAGGGCTTCTTCAAGGAGGAAGGACTCAACGTCAAGGTCGCCGATTTTGCCGGAGGCTCCAAGGCCCTGCAGGCTGTGGTTGGTGGCAGTGCCGATGTCTGCTCCGGCGCGTTTGAGCACACGATCAGCCTGCAGTCCAAGAAACAGTTTTTCCGTGCATTTGTGCTGCAAGGGCGCGCGCCCATGATCGTCCTGGCGGGCAACAAGAAAACGCTTGCAGGGTACAAATCGCCGGCGGATCTGAAAGGCAAAAGAATCGGCGTGACTGCGCCGGGCTCGTCAACCAATATGCTGGTCAGCTTCTTTCTTGACAAACATGGCCTGAAAGATTCCGATGTCTCCATCATTGGTGTGGGTGGCGGCGCCGGTGCGGTCAGCGCCCTGCGCGCCGGACAGATCGACGCGCTTAGCAATCTGGATCCGGTGATCAGCCTGCTCGATGGTACCGGCGATATCTTCACCATTGCAGATACGCGTACCATGAAAGATACGCAGGCGATTTTCGGCGGTCCCATGCCTGCCGGTTGCCTGTATACCGCGCAAAAGTATATTGATGAAAATCCGGGCACGGTGCAGGCGCTGACCAACGCCATGGTCAAGGCCGACAAATGGATCCAGACAGCCGGGCCGGATGAAATCATGAAAACGGTACCCAAGAACTATTTGCTGGGCAACCCCGACGTGTATAAGCTGGCGCTGACCAGAAGTTTCGAGGGGCTCTCTCCCGATGGCCGGATTGACCCGTTGGGCGCAGAAACTTCATTGAAGGCGCAGGCCGCCTATATTGCTGGTTTCAAGGCCGAGGCCATTGATCTGTCCAAATGCTGGACCAATGATTTCACCGACAAAGCTGCCAATGCCTGATGCTATGAATGATGCTGCCTTAAGCCTGGACAATATCACCTGCACGTTTGTCTCCAAGGACGACCGTGACCAGAAGTACACCGCAGTCCGGGATGCGACGCTGCATATCGCGCCCGGGGAATTCGTTTCCGTAGTCGGGCCGACAGGTTGTGGCAAATCCACGCTGCTCAATGTGGGGGCAGGCCTGCTTGCTCCCTCATCTGGGCAGGTGCGGGTTTTCGGCCAACCCTTGTCGGGGATTAACAAACGGGCTGGTTATATGTTCCAGGGTGAAGCGTTGCTGCCTTGGCGCAACGCGCTGGACAATGTCACCGCCGGCCTGGAGTTTGCCGGTACGGCCAAGGAAGAAGCCAAGCGGCAGGGGCTGGACTGGCTGCGTCGCGTGGGCTTGTCCCAGGCCGAATATAAATACCCGCATCAAATGTCCGGTGGCATGCGCAAGCGTGTCATGCTGGCGCAAACGCTGATTCGCGATCCCGATATCATTCTTATGGACGAGCCGTTTTCGGCCCTGGACATCCAGACCCGTCAACTGATGGAAAATGAAGTGCTCGATATCTGGATGAAGCAGCGCAAGGCCGTGCTCTTTATTACCCACGACCTTGACGAAGCCATCGCCATGAGCGACCGGGTGGTCGTGCTCTCCGCAGGACCAGGAACACATATCATGGGAGAATTTCACATCGATCTGCCGCGTCCGCGCGATGTGGCCGAGGTTCGTGCTCACCCGCGCTTTGTTGAACTTCACCAGGCTATCTGGAGCGTCCTGCGTGACGAAGTTCTCAAAGGCTACGATCAACAAAAACGGAAGTAATATGTGGAACGCCATTAAACCCTCACCCAAAAACTACCGCGCATGGCAGTTGCTGATCGTCATCGTGCTGCTGGGTGCCTGGTACCTTATTTCCCTGAATGACACAGCGGCGTTCTTCTTTGGCCAGCCACTGGGCGTGGCCGAGGTCATCTGGAACTGGTTCGTTGTCAATGCCGACATCTACAAGCATTTGGGAATCACGCTGATCGAAACCCTGCTGGCTTTTTTCCTTGGCACCGTATTCGGCATGGGTTTTGGCCTGTGGCTGGGGCTGTCGCGCACGGCCAGCCTGGTGCTCGATCCCTTCCTGACCGCGCTCAACTCCATGCCCAGGGTGATTCTTGCGCCCATCTTTGCGCTGTGGTTCGGACTTGGTATCGGGTCCAAAGTCGCACTGGCCTTTACGCTGGTGTTCTTTATCGTGTTCTTCAACGTCTTCCAGGGTATTCGCGAAGTGAGCCCGACGCTGCTGGATAACGCGCGCATGCTGGGTGCCAACCGCCGTCAGTTACTGCGCCATGTATATATTCCTTCTGCAACCAGCTGGGTCTTTTCCAGTCTGCATGCCTCGGTCGGCCTGGCCTTTGTCGGTGCGGTTGTCGGAGAATATCTGGGTTCTGCCAGCGGCGTGGGTTATTTGATCCTGCAGGCCGAAGGTACCTTCGATATCAATACAGTGGTTGCCGGGATCATAGTGCTTACGGTGTTTGCCCTTATTCTTGACGGTATTGTCAGCATTACCGAAAAGTATGCGCTCACCTGGCGTCCGGCAGCGGGTGAAACCGAAAAGCTGTAGCAATTGTGTCCCGGGCGGGCCCGGGCAATCGCTTCATTATCCTTAACACATCAAGGCGTTGCATCGCCAGGAATTTGTAGTCATGAACAAACAGATCAAAATCGCCGCAATACCCGGAGACGGTATCGGTAAGGAAGTCATGCCAGAGGGGCTGCGGGTTCTGCAGACCGTCAATGAAAAATTCGGTTTGAACCTTGCCGTGACTGAATTTGAGTGGGCCAGTTGCGACTATTATGAAAAGCATGGGCAGATGATGCCCGACGACTGGTTTGAAACGCTCAAATCCTTCGATGCAATTTATTTTGGTGCCGTCGGCTGGCCCGACAAAGTGCCTGATCATATTTCCCTGTGGGGTTCCTTGCTTAAATTCCGTCGCGAATTTGATCAGTACGTGAATTTGCGCCCGGTGCGCCTGATGCCAGGCGTGCCATGTCCGCTGGCCAATCGCGAGCCCGGCGATATTGATTTTCTGGTGGTGCGCGAGAACACCGAAGGTGAATACTCTTCAGTGGGCGGCAAGATTTTTGAAGGCACCGACAGGGAAGTGGTGTTGCAGGAGTCGGTTTTTACCCGCAAGGGCGTCGATCGCATTCTGAAATACGGTTTCGAACTGGCTAGTAAGAGTGAACGTAAAACGCTGACGGCCGCGACCAAGTCCAACGGTATTTCAATCAGCATGCCATACTGGGACGAGCGTGTAGTGGAAATGGCTAAGCAGTACCCGGATGTCAAATGGGATAAACAGCATATTGATATCCTGTGTGCGCGCTTTGTTTTACAACCCGATCGCTTTAATGTGGTGGTCGCATCCAATTTGTTTGGCGATATTTTGTCTGATCTGGGACCAGCATGCACGGGCACAATCGGCATCGCGCCATCGGCAAACCTGAATCCGGAACGTGATTTCCCGTCGCTGTTTGAGCCGGTGCACGGTTCTGCGCCGGATATTTTCGGCAAAAACATTGCCAATCCGGTGGCCATGATTTGGTCCGGCGCGATGATGCTGGAATTTTTTGCGGCAGATAACCCGGATGCGCAAAAAGCGGCAGATTGTATTATGCAGGCGGTAGAGGCAACACTGCTCAATGGGCCAAAAACGCCCGATCTTGGGGGGCAGGCAAAGACCGCAGAGATGGGTGAGGCCATCGCGAAGTTGGTCGCCAGTCAGCAGTAGGGCACACGTGCCCAGGTTGCGGCGCGCTTGCCTGACCTGGGCGTTGTCAAACAGCAGATCGATACGCGCAATGAGTCAGATCGTTCCCGTTCTGGCCAAGCACTATGCAAAGTACCATCGTCAGATCGGCTCGGGCCGGTGCTGGCGATTTTTTTATCTGTTATCGTGTGATAATTGAACGTATGAAGTGGTGAGTGCCTGAAATCGACATGGCATTTTTCAGATATCGCTATCCGAGACAGAACGCAACTGACAACGTGTATTGCCACACATGAGGTGCAGATGCCGGATTTACCACCAGATTGATCCGTACACGTTTACCGGCAGACCTATCCGCAAAAGAACGAGCATGAGCAACATCAACAGCAAACCCTTGATTTCCATTGGCGCCCTGGGCGGCACAATCAGCATGACCGGCACGCCGGGTAGCCAGGGAGTAAGCTCGAACCTGGGCGCAGAGGAGCTGGCCCGGTCTGTACCAGGGCTGGCCCAGGCAGCCACGCTTAATTTGCATACGCTGGCCAGAATCGCCAGTGGCTCGATTCGTTTCCAGCATCTATTTGACACCCTGGCGTGGGCCGGGCAACAGGTTGATCAGGGCGCGCAGGGTGTGGTCATCACCCAGGGCACCGACACACTGGAAGAGTCGGCGTTTCTGCTGGATCTATTCTGGGATCGGCGCGAACCACTGGTACTGATGGGGGCCATGCGCAATCCGCAGATGCCTGGTGCCGATGGCAGTGCCAATCTGCTGGCTGCGGTGCAGGTGGCAGCCGACCAGAACAGCTGCGAGCGCGGCGTGCTGGTGGTCATGAATGATGACATTCACGAGGCGCGGCGCGTGCGCAAAATGCATACCACCCATGTTGATGCATTTGTCTCACCGGTGTTTGGACCTGTGGGGGTCGTACAGGAAGGGTGGGTGCGCTATTTGCGCGATACGCCCGAAACGCCACGCTTACCAACACCCACAGCGCACGACGACAAAGTGCTGCTGCTCGAGCACAGTCTTGATGATGATCCTGATATCGTCTCTTATGCATTGAGCGCGGGATACGCCGGCATCGTGGTCGCCGGGTTTGGTTCCGGACATGTGTCGGAACCCTTGCGCGATGCGTTGGTGGCGGCGGTAGCTCAGGTGCCTGTCATCATGTGCAGCCGTACGGGTGCAGGCAGCACCACCACGGCAGTGTATGGCTATAAGGGTGCGGAAATCGATTTGCAGCAGCACGGTATTCTGATGGGCGGCTGGTTGTGCCCGCGCAAGGCCAGGCTGCTGCTCGCCGCCGCTATCTGGAACGGATTCGATCGCGACGCGATCAACAGCCTGTTGGCTGCCTGGTCAAAGTAAAAACCAGTTTATTTCAAACGTATTTGCACGAGGAAATGTCATGTCATATCGGTATCTGGGCAAAAGTGGATTGAGCATCTCTCCCCTCACGTTAGGGACAATGATGTTTGGCGGACAAACGGATGAAACGCAGGCGCATCGTATTATCCACGACGCAAGGGAGCGGGGCATCAATTCCATTGACACTGCAGATATCTACAACGGCGGCGAGTCCGAGCGTGTGGTGGGCCGGGCCCTCAAAGACAGTCGTGATTTCTGGGTGCTGGCCACCAAGCTGGGCAATCCTGCAGGCGAGGGGCCCAATGAGCGTGGCATCTCGCGCAAATGGATTATGCAGTCTGTGGAAGCGAGTCTGAAACGATTGGGCACTGACTATATCGATATCCTGTATATGCATCGTGAAATTCCCGATCAGCCGCTGGGCGAAGCGATGCGCGCCATTGCCGATTTGATCCGCCAGGGCAAGCTGCGCTACTTCGGTGTGTCCAATTTTCGCGGCTGGAAAATTGCCGACACTGTCCGCCTGGCCGATGAGCTGGGCATTGACCGTCCTGTGGCCAGTCAGCCCTTATACAACCTGGTATCGCGCAACGCAGAGGTCGAGCAATTGCCCGCTGCGGCAAACTACGGCATTGGAGTGATTTCCTACAGTCCGCTGGCGCGTGGAGTATTGACAGGCAAATATGCAGCAGATGCACCCCCGCCGCCCGATTCCCGGGCAGGTCGCGGCGACAAGCGCATTCAGCAAACGGAATTTCGTCCGGAGTCGCTGCTGGTAGCACAGAAAATCAAGGAACATGCCCAGGAGCGGGGCATCTGCGCTGCCGATTTTGCACTGGCATGGGTGTTGAACAACAAATACGTGACTTCGTCCATTGTGGGGCCACGTACCTTTGAACAATGGCAGTCTTATCTGAACGCGCTGCAATACAAGTTGACCGAAGAAGACGAGGCGCTGGTCGATGCGCTGGTTACACCAGGGCATGCTTCCACGCCGGGCTATAGCGATCCAGGGCATCCGGTACGGGGGCGCGTGCCAAGAGTTGCTTGACCAGAACTTGGGCGGGCCAGCCCATGTCCGCCTGGCCCTGCCATAAGAAAGGGCAGTCAAACGAGCGCCTTGATTATTAGCATGCTCGAATGACTGCCCTGATGACAGTTGATCGTCGGCGATTGACAGTTTTGCCTTTGAACGGCATCGCTGCCGTTGTTTATAATCGCCGGTTTTTCTTATTGCTTTCTTGTCTGAACGGCTGATCTATCAAAGTAAAACCAGGCTCAGCAACCATACCGTGAGCATTCCGACTATGCCCTGAATCAGCGTGGCCATGGTCTGTGCATAATAGGCCGTTGATACGCGCATGCGGCTAAATTGGGTAACCACCCAGAAGAAGCTGTCATTGGCATGCGAAACGGTCATCCCGCCCGCGCCAATGGCCATCACGGTCAGTACGCGTCCCATTTCACTATCCAGACCTAATTGTCCGAGCATTGGTGCAACCAGCGCAGAGGTCGTGACCAGTGCGACGGTTGTTGAACCCTGAGCGGTTTTGAGTGCAGCCGATACGATAAAGGGCATGAATAGCCCAATGCCCATGGCCGACAGGGTCGTGCCAATATAGTCGCCCAGCGGCGTTACTTTCAGAATTGCGCCAAAAGCACCGCCCGCGCCGGTGATAAGCAGGATCGGCGCGGCTGAAGTCAGCCCTTCGGCCACATAGTCATGAAACTGCTGGCGCTTGCCCGTACCCTTGAGCAGGAACATGGCAGAGATCATGCCTGCCAGTAGCGCAACGACAGGATGTCCCAGGAACAGCAGGATGTTGGCAAAGGTGCCCTGGCCTAGTGGCTTGCTGGGAAAGGCGACGATCGAGCCAATGCAGATCAGGATGATAGGCAGGAAAATGGGCGTAAATGCCTGGGCTGCGCTTGGCAGCACGCCATACTCTTCACGGGTCTTCATCAAGCCCTGATTCGGGCCGACAGGCACCACGGGCTCTTCCAGCTCAATGTCTTTTTTCAGAAAAATATTGGCCCAGAGCAAACCAGCCAGGGCCGTTACTGCAGAGACGACCAGGCCAACCAGAATGACCAGACCCAGGTTGTCACCCAGCCCCAGATTGCCGGCGGCGGCAATGGGTCCCGGTGTTGGCGGCACAAAAGTGTGGCTTGCATACAAGCCTGTTGCCAGCGCAACGCTCATGGCGATCAGCGAGACATTCATGCGTTTTGCAATGGCCTCTTTCAGTGAATTGAGAATCACGTAGCCGGAATCACAAAACACGGGGATGGACACCAGATAGCCAATGACAGACATGGTCAGTGTAGGGAAGCGGTTTCCCAGCAGCTTGATGATACTGTCTGCCATGGTGATGGCGGCGCCGGTTTTTTCCAGTATGACGCCAATGATTGTGCCCAGTACAATCACAATCCCGATACTGCCCATGATGCCACCGAAGCCGGTGGTGATGTGTTTGACAATATCCAGCAGCGGCACCTGGTACATGAAGCCACCGATAAACGCCGCTGCCAGCAGAGCCAGAAACGGATGAAGTTTGAGTTTGGTTGTTGCCAGTACGATCAGCGCGATCAATATGGCAAGAATGGCGACCAGGTACATTTCAGTTGTCCTAATTCAATTGTGGTAAAAGGTTGGGGTACAACGGGTAATAGGGTAATAATTCGGCGATTGTATCTTAATTATTACTGAATATCGTAGTCTTTCCCGTGTGCTGGCGCATGTGTCGTATGGCCGATGCCGCCGGATCGGGCAACTGAGGCAAAATGCTGGTGACCGCGAGCGATGTGGCGTCGGACTTGCGCAACCGATTTGAATGGCCCGCGCTGCGGCATCTGAACCGCTTCCTACACTCGCTTTAAATCGGAATCCACCTCAGGCCGAACGGGCCGGAAGTAAAAGCCACCGTCATTGCGCAGGTCCGGCCAGTCTTGCACAATAACGCCTGCCAAGCATATGAATGGCTGGACGATTCATCAGAAAAAGTAAAGACCATTAAGAAAAAGTGGCTTGCCAGCCAGATGCCGCTTGTTCACAATGAACTACAGTTCATGGATGCGATGCACGCATAAGACCGTTGATCGTGGTAGCTCAGGCAGGTCGACGCGGGCTTTGGCTGGCGAGTGCCGACGCGTTTTGCCTTGTTGCGGCGATGCGGGTCGTTGCAGGCTGGCGTGACACAGAGTCACGGCAAGCTCCTGTTGCAACGGCGTCAGATTTGGCATAATCACGGCAGTTCAGGAAAAGACAATGACAGAGAGTACAAAAAACGAAAATGTAGGCCAGCTTCAACTGATCGTGGGAATGGCCATGTCGGGCACCATTGGGCTGTTCGTGGTCTGGTCGGGTCAGAATCCCTTTAATGTTGGATTCTGGCGCTGTCTGATCGGCGGACTGTGTCTGCTGCTGTTCTGTTTTGCCAAAGGATATCTGAAGCTGACGCATGTATCACGATTGCAATGGATATTGCTAGCCGTCAGCGGCGTGGTGCTGGTGCTGAACTGGGCGGCGCTGTTCGCTTCGTATCTGCACGCAGGGATCGGCGTTGGTACGGTGATCTACAATACGCAGCCGTTTTTTCTGCTGCTGGCCGGACCGCTGATATTTGGTGAGCGCATCACGCTTAAACAGGTTTTGCTGGCTATTCTGGCTTTTGGTGGGGTAATACTGATTGTGCTACCCGCGTTGCTTGGCGTAGAAGTGGATCTGCTATTTCTGCAGGGTGCTGGCTTTGCCTTGCTTGCAGCCGTCCTGTACTCGGGCCTGACCATTGTCACCAAAAAGCTGAGCGGCATCAAACCTCATGTTGTGGCAATGTGCCAGTTGGGGGTGGGGCTTGTCTTTCTGGCGCCGATCATGGCATTTGATCAGATGCCACAGACATCAATGCAATGGCTGTGTGTCGTTGTCATGGGGGTGTTTCATACTTTCCTGATGTATATCCTGATCTATTCAGCATATCAATCATTGCCGGTGGGGAAAATTGCAATTCTGTCTTATGTTTATCCGGTCGTTGCGGTGATTGCAGATTATTTTGCTTTTGGCCATGAAGTGGGCGGTTGGCAATGGCTGGGCATTGTCATGATTATTGCCGCCGGCGTTGCCAATGCGCGTAATTCGGGAACACGGACGCAACCGCCGGACGCGTTGCAGAAAAACCAGCTAGCCGGGCAGGGCGAGCTTGCGGGCGATGCAGGCTTGAATAGTCCGGCGCGACCGCAATCGCAATAATCCGGATTGTGGTAGCGCACCGGCAGCAGCTACCTGGTGCAGATGGCAGGCAGGCCCGGTCGTGAAGAATGTACTTGCTGTGGTGATCGGCCACGGCAACGCATAACGGACATTAACGCGCTGGCTATCGGCACTCCTGGTGACAGCGCATAGTGCCGGTTTTTATATGGATGCGCTCCCGACATCAACAGGAATAACAGGCATTGTCCCTGCTGCTATCTGACCTGGTGTTTATGATTGTATGGCTATCGATCGGAAAAGCCCGGCGACTGGGTATGGTGCTGTGTCTGGTACGCGGCGGCTTCCTGCAGCAGCCACTGCCGAAATTTTTGCGCCCCTTTGGATAAGCCGGCCAGTGACGGTCCCAGCAGAAAGTACCCCAGTTCCGAGCGCAATGTCAGTGGATCTAGCGCGACCAGTTTCTGTTCCTTGAGCAACATATCCAGCAGCACCAGTCGCCCCAGCAGCATGCCCTGGTGGGCAAGCGCGGCGTCTATCGACAGGCCTGAATCGGTATAGGTAATGCGGTAGTCCGGCAACGTGGATTCGGGCGCTTTTGCATGCAGCCACTCGCGCCAGGTCACATCCTGGTCGTCGCCACCCAGCATGCCCCGGTCGCCAATCAGTGGCAGGCGGGAGAAATCCCCGGATTCGACCAGTGGCGCCCATGCGGGATGTTGGCGTGGAGTACAGACAGCCTGATGGGCTTCCTTCATCAGGCTGTCGCACAGTGGCGTCTCATAATTGCCCTTGCCATAGCGGATCGCCAGGTCCAGGTCATCAAAGGTGAAATCAATCAATTTGGGTGAACTGTCTATGTCCAGCCGGATGGTCGGGTGCTGGCGAAAGAACGCGGGCAGGCGTGGGTTGAGCCAGAAGCGTGCGAAAGAAGGCAAGACGCTGATGCGCACCAGCAAGGGGTCGCGCGGGTGATGAAAGGATCCTGCCAGCAGGTCAAACGCTTGAGACAGTTTTGGCAGGGCGTCGCGCCCATAAGCGGTCAGCACGATCCCGCTGCGCGATTGAGTGATGACGCGCTGGCCCAGATGATGTTCCAGCTGCTTAATTTGCTGGCTTACCGCGGACGGAGTGACATGCAGTTCCCTGGCCGCCAGCGCCATGGATTTGAGGCGAGCAGTGGCTTCGAATGCCTTGAGGCTGTTCAGCGGAGGAAGCGGCTGGCGGATTTTCAAGAAGGGCTCTTATGGGTGCAAGGGTTATGGTTGATCAGGTAGGGGAAGTATTGCAGGTATTGTCGATTGTAGGGCTTAACCCGTATTCTGCCGACAGGATTCGTGCAAATCACTGACTATGTTGTATAAAGCGTACGTGTTGGGCATCCGTTTCAGAAAATTGACTCGCGTTGGCGCTCGACTATTTATAGAGCGGGGTACCTGCTGCCTGGTGCATCTGTCATAACAACAGTGAATAAAAAGAAAAACGCTCCGGTCCTGGTTGGGACGGGAGCGTTTGACAGCTGCCTGTAAATCGGCCGGTCTGACCGGTTTACAGGTTTGCGTGTTGCTGTTTATACCGCGTTCTTGAAGTCGCGATCTGCGCGGTCGAAGTTGTCGACCACGGCCTGTGAGGGCGCCTTGGTCAACAGTGAAACTGCTAAGATCACAATCATACCGGCAATGAAACCAGGTACGATTTCATACAGGGCGCTGCCGCTGTACTGTTTCCACAATACGACCACCAGCGCGCCGGCGACCATACCGGACAGTGCGCCGGCGGCGTTCATACGACGCCAGAAGACCGACAGGATAATCACCGGACCAAAGGCTGCGCCGAAGCCGGCCCAGGCATACGAAACCAGGCCAAGGACCCGGCTTTCCGGATCAGACGCAATCCATATGGCGACCAATGCAATCAACAGCACCATCACTCGACCAGTCCAGACCAGCTCGGTCTGGCTCGCTTGCGGCCGTATGAAGCCTTTATAGAAGTCTTCGGTAATGGCGCTGGAGCATACCAGCAACTGGCAGCTGAGCGTACTCATGACCGCAGCCAGGATCGCTGACAGAATCACACCTGCAATCCAGGGATTGAACAGAATCTGGGCCAGTTCGATAAAAATACGTTCGCTGTTTTTGTTAACTTCGCCGGCTTGTTCCGGATGCAACTGGAACCATGCAATGCCAAAATAACCCACAGCGACGGCACCAGCCAGGCACAGAATCATCCATGTCATGCCGATGCGACGAGCCGATTTAAGGCTTTTGACCGAATCGGCTGCCATAAAGCGCGCCAGGATATGCGGCTGGCCAAAGTAACCCAGGCCCCATGCTGCCGCGCTTACGATAGCAATAAAACTGGTGCCCGAAATCAGGCTGGAGTAATTCTTGCCGGCTGCGGCGGCCGCCTGGTCAATGGTTGCCGTGACCGCAGACAGATCGCCCATGCCAAGCAGTACCATGATTGGCGTGAGAATAAGTGCGAAAAACATCAGTGAAGCCTGAATCGTATCAGTCCAGCTGACCGCCAGAAAACCGCCGATAAAGGTATAGACGATGGTGGCCCCGGCGCCCAGCCACATTGCGGTGACGTAATCAACGTGAAAAAGGCTTTCGAACAATCGGGCACCAGCCACAATGCCGGACGCACAATAGATGGTAAAGAAGAACAGAATGATGGCCGCCGCTGCAATCTTGATGATGACATTGCCGGCCCCAAAACGGTGATGAAAATATTCCGGAAGCGTCAATGCGTTGTTGTTGTATTCGGTGTGCATGCGCAAACGGCCGGACACCAGCAGCCAGTTGAAGTAGGCGCCGACGGTCAGGCCGATGGCTATCCATGCTTCGGACAGGCCTGCCAGGTAAATTGCACCAGGTAGCCCCATGAGCAGCCAGCCCGACATATCGGAGGCGCCAGCCGAGAGTGCTGTTACAAAGCTACCCAGACTGCGTCCGCCCAGAATATAGTCGTCAAAATTGCGTGTTGAAAAGTAGGCGATAAACCCGACTGCCAGTACGACAATCAGATATATGGCGAACGTGATGATCATTGGATTTATGCCACTCATTCCTCGTTCCCTGTGTCTGTCTGTTGAAAGTGTTGGATTTTACGGAAAAGTAAAACAGATGAATATAAGGGTTAACTCTTACAAATAAAGGTTAACGTTTTGATTTGATATGAATATTGTTTTTGATTTTTATATTTTTTTGAAGGGTTAACCTCAAAATCAGCAAGGTTGTGCGATTTGGCTAGGCTGTCCGGCTGGTCCATCACCAGGGCGCCCGGCAGTCCATTTGTTCAGTTCTCTGCTTGTTCCCTTTGCTCGTTAGCGCGCCGGGTCGGTCTGATGTGTCTGGTTCGTCGGGCTGTAAATTAGTCAATACGCGGTTGCTCCCTTGGCCTTGCAGATTCCTGGGGCGTTAAGCGGTCGCGTCAAGGGTTGCACCTGCTTGCCGCCCGGGGACCAGTGCAGGCCGGTTGTGCAAGGGAGATATATCTACAGCTTTTCGCGCAATTCGTAATCAATAACGACATCGCGCGCGTCGCCGGCGCCGTCCGGCCGCAACCCTATCCAGGTACCCAGTCCCAGCGGCGAGGCCTCACCCAGACGAATGCCCTTGATGTCTTCTTTCCTGAGTACGATCTCGGCATCCCAGTTCAGCTCGATCCCCACATAATGGCGCAGCCAGTGGGTCAGTTGCTTTGCCTTGCGTGTGCCAGGCATGAACTGATCAAATTCGGATCGGGTAAGCGGGCCAAGCGACAGGCGAAATTTATGCTGTGCATCACGCACGGAGCTGCCCAGAATCGTATCCTGACCCAGTCCCATGCTGCCGTTGAGACCCAGTTGCTGCGATGGGTGCAGTTCGATCCATTGCGGCACGAACTCCTTTAGGCTGACGTTGATGTTGAAGAATGTTTTCAGTATCTGGATAATGCCTTCCGGGTTGCGTGTCTGGCGCACCAGGTGTCCGGCAAAAAAATACTTGGCGTGATCCATGATGGAATCACGCTGTTTCAACGATTCCTGTCCCTGGTTGATCAGACTGGCAACGTGGCGACTGAAATTTTCTTCGGGACGATCCAGGCTGACGGTGCTTTGCGCGTCTGCCCAGGCCCGGTAAAAAAGCGCGATCAGGCGATGATGAAAAATATCGGCGAAGGCCGAGAGGGTGTGGTCCCGATGATGCACGATCCGCTCGCGCACGTATTCGGTCAGGTGCAAGGGCAGCGGGCCATTGGGGCCAAACAGGCCATAGCTCAGAATGGAAACAACGGGCGGGCCGTCTTTGCCACGATCGACATCACAAATGGTCGATGGCGCAAATGCCATGGATGGTTCCTGGCGCAGTCGTACCGGTTCGCGCGAGGGCAGCGAATCGCGGCCCAACGGCTTGCGTGTGCCACTGCGTGCATCCAGCCAGCGCAACACGTGATACAGACCGAATCTATACGGGTCTGCTTCAAGCTTCTGCCAGAAGTCCGGCGGCAGCGTGTTGGCCGGGATCACAGGATCCGAAGGTGTATCCATGCGGTTGTCGTAGCTGTCAAAAGGTGTTTAAGATCTCTTGCTGAGATGACATGGCGGTTGCGGTCAGTGTACCCGAAAGCTTAATAATTGTGTAAGGTGGTCACCCTGATGATATCAGATACGCAGAACAAGGCCCTATCTGCAGGGCTGGCAGATGTATACTATTGCCCGGGCGCAGGCGGCAAGCGCATCAGCGTCGCTCTCCAATGCGGTTGAGGGATAAATGGCACAGAATATTTACGATGATCCTGACTTTTTCGCCGGTTATATTCAATTGCCCCGGCAGGTTCTTGGTCTGGAGGGAGCGCCGGAATGGCCGGCGATCCGGGCGCTGCTGGCCGATCCGACCGGCAAACGGGTGGTTGATCTCGGTTGCGGCTTTGGCTGGGCCGCACGCTGGTTTCGCCAGCAGGGCGCAGCCTCGGTCCTGGCGCTGGACCTGTCGCAGAACATGATCCAGCGCGCCCGGGCAGAGACCACAGATGCAGCGATTGAATATCGAATCGCCGATCTGGACACCTTGACGCTTGCCCAGGCCAGCTTCGATATTGTCTACAGTGCATTGACTTTTCACTATGTACAGAATTTTGATCGCCTTGCGCGCCAGATCCATCAATGCCTGCAACCTGGCGGGCACCTGGTCTTCTCGATTGAGCACCCGATCTTCATGGCCGCCGCCAACCCCCATTGGATTAGTGATGAACAGGGCCGAAAAACCTGGCCGGTCAACGGATACGCCCGGGAAGGCGAGCGCCGCACAGACTGGTTTGCCACCGGCGTACTGAAATATCACAGGACAATCGGCACAACATTGAATACCCTGATGGCTGCAGGCTTTAACATTCAGGCCGTGCAGGAGTTCGCGCCCACTGCTGAGCAAATTGCGCAATTGCCGCAATTGGCAGAAGAGCTGGAGCGTCCCATGATGCTGATTGTATCGGCGACAGCGTAATGGTTAGCGGCGAACAAGACTACTTCTTACTGTGGGGGGCTCCACGTGCAGGCCAGCTCGGTGCGTTTACATTTGGCAAAACTTTAGAGTTCGAAAACCTTTGCGGATACACGTAACATACAGGACATCATTTTCACAGGCAGGTCATATCTTTCGGCTACGCTTTCCTATTCACAAATGACAGCAAGCAAAACAAACAACTATGTCTGAAATTAATCGCAGCGATCTTTTTGGAAAACTTGACACCCTGCTGTACCGCGCGCTGGAAGGCGCCACAGCATTTTGTAAACTTCGCGGTAATCCTCATGTGGAACTGGTGCACTGGCTTCATCAGATCATGCATGAGCATGACAGTGATCTGCAGAAAATAATTCGTTATTTCGAACTCAATTCCGATCAACTGGAGCGGGGCATTGTCGCCACCCTGGACGAGTTGCCGCGCGGCGCCTCGTCCGTATCTGATCTGTCAGAGCACCTGGATAATGCGACCGAACGCGCCTGGGTATATGGTTCGCTCAAGTATGGCGAAGCGCGGATCCGCAGTGCGCATCTGATTCTGGGCATCCTCAAGACCCATTCGCTGCGCAATGTGCTCTACGGTATTTCATCTGAGTTCAAGAAAATCACGCCGGATTTGCTGGCCGATAATCTGCCGGCCATTGTCAGGGATTCTGTTGAACAACAGGATAGCGCAGCCTTGTCAGAGAGCGGTGCAGCAGCACCTGCGACCGGGGCCAGCGGCAAGTCTGCGCTGGCACAGTATGCGGTAGATATGACCGCCCGGGCGCGCAATAATGAAATTGATCCGGTATCCGGTCGTGATGAAGAAATCCGGCAGATTGTCGATATCCTGATGCGCCGTCGCCAGAATAACCCATTGCTAACCGGCGAGGCCGGTGTTGGCAAAACAGCTGTGGTGGAAGGATTGGCACTGCGGCTGGCCAGCGGCGACGTTCCGCCTTCGTTACGCGAGGTGTCGCTGTATTTGCTGGATATCGGGTTGTTGTCTGCCGGCGCAAGCATGAAAGGTGAGTTTGAATCGCGGCTGCGCCAGGTCATTGATGAAGTGCAGGCCAGTGAAAAGCCGATTGTATTGTTTATAGACGAAATCCATACCCTGATTGGCGCAGGCGGTGCTGCCGGAACAGGCGATGCGGCCAATCTGCTCAAGCCTGCGCTGGCGCGCGGCCAATTGCGCACCATCGGCGCCACGACCTGGGCCGAATATAAAAAGTACATAGAAAAAGACCCCGCGCTCACGCGCCGCTTTCAGGTGGTACAGGTGCACGAACCGGCCGAAGCCCGCGCGCTGATTATGCTGCGAGGTCTGGCCGGCCGGCTGGAGTCGCACCATCAGGTGCTGCTTCTGGATGAAGCGATTGATGCTGCTGTGCGACTGTCGCACCGCTATATTCCGGCGCGCCAGCTGCCCGATAAGGCGGTTGCGCTGCTGGATACGGCGTGCGCTCGCGTGGCGGTCAGCCAGCATGCTCAGCCGCCGGCTGTAGAGGATTGTCGGCGGCGCATAGAGCATCTGCAGATCGAGCGCGATATTGCGCAGCGGGAATTGCAGGTCGGTGTCGGCAGCGAGGCACGCATCGCTAACATCGACAGCGACCTGGAGAGCGCACGTGAGCAACTGGGCCAGCTGGAAGACAACTGGCGGACCGAACAGGAACTGGCCGCCCGGTTGTTTGAGTTGCGCCAGATATTACGTGATGAGGAAACCAGCGAGCAACTGCGTAACGAGACCCTGACCGCGCTGCGGCAAGTGCAGCAGCAATTGGAAGCCCAGCAGGGTGAAGCGCCCCTGATTTTTCCGTCGGTCGATGCCAACGCGGTTGCCGCTGTGGTGGCGGACTGGACAGGTATCCCTGTTGGCCGCATGGTCAAGGACGAGGCCAGTTCGGTATTGCAGTTGTCCGACTCGTTGGAAAAACGCGTGATTGGTCAACGTGACGGGCTGGATGCCATCACGCGCCGTATCCAGACGTCCCGCGCCCGCCTTACCGATCCGAATAAACCGGTAGGGGTGTTTCTGCTTTGTGGCCCCAGTGGCGTGGGCAAGACCGAAACGGCACTGGCGCTTGCCGAGACGCTTTATGGCGGCGAGCAGAATTTGATCTCCATTAATATGAGTGAGTTCCAGGAGGCGCATACCGTTTCTACACTCAAGGGCGCGCCGCCAGGCTATGTTGGTTATGGTGAAGGCGGCGTGTTGACCGAGGCGGTGCGGCGGCGTCCCTATAGCGTGGTGTTGCTCGACGAAGTCGAGAAGGCGCACGCCGATGTGCATGAGATTTTCTTTCAGGTATTCGACAAGGGCTGGATGGAAGACGGTGAAGGGCGCTATATCGACTTCAAAAACACCGTAATCATTCTTACCTCCAATGTCGGTACGGATCGTATTGTGGATCTGTGCAAGGATCCTGATTTGATGCCCGATGCCGAAGGGCTTGCCGGCGCCTTGCGCGAGCCCCTGCTGGGGGTGTTTCCTGCTGCGCTGCTAGGCCGCCTGGTGGTGGTGCCTTATCTGCCGTTATCCGATGAGATGCTGGGTCGCATTGTGCGCCTGCAACTGGATCGCATCAGGGTGCGTCTGCAGCAAAATCATAATATTGATTTTGACGTAACCGATGCTGCTGTTGCACAGATCGTCGGACGCTGTACCGAAGTGGAATCGGGAGGGCGGATGGTGGATGCGATTCTGACCAATACTGTGTTGCCTAAAGTGAGTCAGGAAATTCTGATGAGCACCATCGAAGGCCGCAGTCTGGCCCGGTTGTCTCTGGACGCGCAGGACGGCGAGTTTGTCTATCAATACACCTGAAAATAAATTCAGTGCGATGAAGATCGAAGAAATGCCTGCTCTTTGCAGCGGGCATTTCTTTTGAGGGTGTGACCCACCACGGTAGCGTATTTGCCGGTGGGTCTTCTTGCCTGGCTTATCGGTGCCGGACGTGTTATTTTTTGCCCGGATCTTTGTCTTTGTATCCTGAATGTGCCGTGCGCTGCAGCGTATCAAGAATATTGTCGTGCTTGTGACTGTCCAGGGCCGTGTCTTGGTTCAGGGTAGTTGGGCTGTCATCGCTGAATATGGTGTTGCGATCTTTGTCCGTACCGTCGCTAGGTAAAGCATCCAGAGGATCACCATCGATTGATGGGTGATGCATGCCTTCCGGCCTGAGCAGTTCTACGGGGTTATGATGATTGCGATTGGTGGCCGACTCCATGTCGAATGGATGTCGTTCATCAGTAACCGCGCCGCCAACGGGCAGCACGCCGGGACCGCTGAGCAGGTCCTTGAAAATGTCGTCGGGGTTTTCTTCCGGTACAGGCGCTGCTGGTGGACTGTTGCCCGTATCGGTGAGCTCCGCTGGATTTGCATTTTGTGGCGGCACACGCGATATTGTCGCGTTGTCTCCCAGGGGGGCGACCGTGGTATTGGGCACGGGCGCGGGCGGCGGCATCCGGTTAATGGGCGTGCCAAGGGGGTGTTCCTCAGGATAGGGGTCTGGCTGTGCTGTGCCCGCTGCATGTTCTGCGGGCGCCTGATAGGCTGGATGCCAGGTGGGCAGCTGCCCGTCAATACCGTCAGTGGCGAGGGGGGAATCCGGAAAGGCGCGGGCTGCCGTCGTCGCGCCCGCCGCTGCTGCCGTGCCGACAAATGCCGCCGTATCATAAGGAGTCGCGCTCAGAACTGTGTCGTCCATGGCGGCCGGTTCAGAAGCGACAGTTGGGTCGTCAACGACAATCAGATAATCGCCCACGGTAATCCTGTCGCCTTTGTTTATGCTGGCTTCCTGGGATAGTCCAATTGGTGTGTTGTTGACAGCGACGCGGCTCATGCTGCTCATATTGAGTACCGTGCCTGCGCCGCCTGTTTCCTGCATGCGGACAATAGCCTGCAGAGTGCTTAGTTCGCCCGATGGATCGGGCAGGTTCAGATCATTCTGCTGGCCACGGCCAATCGTGCCGCCGGGCGGCTGCAACTGACAGGTAAATGTGGTGGCGTTGTGCAGATGTTGTACAGTCAATTTCATGATAGGTTCTGCTCCTTGGCCGGAGACGGTTGTGGCGTCTCCGTCGCGCCGGCCTACTTTGTCAGAGGGCGGATGGGCGTAATGCTGCCGCCAGCCTGTGTGGTGCCCGGGTTTGCAGTTTTAGCAGGCTGATGCTCTGCCTGGACTTGCTCAAAAACCGGTCCCCATGACGGATGCGACTTCTCGGCGGGCAGCAAGGTAAAATTGGAATCCAGTGTCAGAATTTGTTCAAAAGTGCTGGCGCAACTGCGCTTGGCTTCAGTCAGGCATTCGCTGAATGCCTTGTACTTGAGTGCAGTCGTGTGTAGCGGAACCGAGCCGGTACTCAGTGCCGGCGTGTTCGTGACTTGAGTAATGACTGCGTCATATTGTCCGGCCATAAAACTTTCACGTATCGGTCGGATCTGCACTTCTTCGGAAGAAGACAATGCCGTTGGACCGGAGCTGCCCCACAGGGAGCATGCTGACATCAGAACTCCGGCAGCAAGTACACCGGACAATAGAAACACACGTGAAGCGTTCATTTTTTTGAATTGAGACATGTTTGTGTAATAGAAATATTGAATAATGCTGTTTGATATAGCCTGTTAATGCAAATAAAATATGCCATTTCATTCCGCAATTGACAAATGCGAGATCAGTCACTGCGCCTGCCATTTCTGCGAAGGAAGTCCTTTATTGGCGTGAGTTCGATCTGCAGTACTGCATAGAGAATATATTAATACTTGCAGATGACAATAGCATGTTAAATCGGCAGCGTTATGCTTAAGAAACGTAAATTGTGTAACATATAGGTAACTTTGGAAAAATACTGTTTAATTTAACTACACCTTAGTTAATTTCAGTAAGAGTATAGGTTTTGTGCTTGATGTTTTGGTCTGTCGCAAACACAATTGGATCTGACGAATTTGCCGGTCTTGCAGGCGCTGGCGAAGGACCTGCGAGTGCAAACGCCCTGGCAAATACGTCTTCGTGGCAGTTAAGCAGTGACCAGCAGACACATGCACGGTATTTGAATAAGGACATGGCGAATGACATTTATTTATAACAAGATCATGAAGCTGGGGGCGGCCGGGCTGCTTGCGGCTGGTGTGCTGGCCGGATGCGCATCTACCGAATCCAAAATGGCGGTCCCGTATATTGTCGAATTAAAGGCAGACAATCAGGTAAACCCTAACGCTTCGGGCAAGCCGTCGCCCGTCAAGGTTACTGTCTACGAACTGAAGTCGACCAATGCCTTTGACACGGCAGACTATTTTGCCCTTATGAAAGATCCGCGCGCGGTATTGGGCGATCAGATGCTTGAAGTCAATTCTCGTATTATCAAGCCAGGCAGTACCGAGGAAATCAAGGCATCGGGAAGCACCCAGGCCAAGGCGCTGGGCATTGTTGCCTCGTACCGCGATCTGAACAACAGTCAATGGCGCCTGGTGGTGGAACTGCCTGAGGCCGAGACGACCAATTTTTACAAATTCTGGCAGTTCTCGCCTGATGAAAAGCGTATTCGCATCGATGTGCAGAGAGCTGCCGTCAACGTCAACAAAACAGAACCAAAATAAATTGCAGATTGTTTTATGAGCATAAAAGATAAAGTAGTCTGGTCAGAGGGGATGTTTCTTCGCCCTCATCATTTTCAGCAGTTCGAACGATATCTGGAACACAACCTGCGAGTACGCATCGAAAGCATCACAAGCGTATTCTGGGGGTTTCAGGACCTGGATATTGATGTTGATGCCCTGGCGCTGGGCAAAGTCGCGCTGAAAAAGGCCACGGGGATGTTTCCCGATGGCACGCCGTTTAGCTTTGACGCGGAGTCTGCGCCCTTTGCTCTTGAGGTGCCGGCAGGCACGCTGGACACACGGGTATATCTGGCGATACCGCGAGTACGCGAAGGCGCTGAAGATGTTGTGTTCGAAGAGACGCCCGACTCTTTGGCGCGCTATAGCGTCATTGAAGATGAAGTTGTCGATACTTGTGAAGTTTCTCTTGGAACGGCAGTGGTTCAGGTCGGACGGTTGCGTTTTCGACTGATGCTGGAATCCGATTTCGGTGATGAGTGGATCGGCATGCCGCTGGCCTGGATTACCGAACGCAGTGCCGACAACAAGGTCGTTCTTGACTTCACTTATATCGCACCGGTCCTGTCGAGCAATGTGAGTTTTGCCCTGACCAGCTTTATCCGTGAACTTTTCGGGCTGCTCAATGCCCGCAGCGAACTGCTGGCAACGCGTCTGAATCAGCCGGGGCGTGGCGGCGTTGCCGAAGTCTCGGAGTTCCTTATACTGGAAACCATCAATCGCTATCGCGGCGCCTTATGGCATATGATCACGCTTGGCAATGTGCATCCGGAACGCATTTTTCACGACTTTCTGATGCTGGCCAGCGATCTGGCCACCTTTACCGGCACGGGAAAACGAATGGAAACGTTCCCCGCTTATGTACATGATAATCTGCGACTCAGCTTTGAACCGCTGATGCAAGTGCTGCGCCGGGCGCTGACCACGATTCTGGAAGAGCAGGCCATTCGCATACCGCTGCACGACAAAGGGCAGGGGCTGCGGGTGGGGCAGATTACCGACCCACACCTGTTGCAGTCTGCCGAATTTATTATTGCCGTTCATGCCGATATGCCAGCCGAGCTCACGCGAACCCGCTTTCCGGCACAGGTCAAATTGGGGCCGGTCGAACGTATTCGCGATCTGGTGCATCTGCAGTTGCCTGGCGTGTCGCTCAAGCCCGTCACCAATGTGCCGCGTCAGTTGCCGTACAGTGCAGGGCACATTTATTTTTCTCTGGAAAAAACCGGCGATATGTGGACGCAGCTGGAACGCACCGGCGCGCTGGCACTGCATCTGGCCGGGGACTTTCCTGGACTGACACTTGAGTTCTGGGCGGTTAGAGAGGATCGGGACAGATAAACATGGCAGAAAACTTCGCGGGGACGCCGATTGGTCCCTGGGCAAATTCCACCGCAGTGCCCGATACTGGTAAATTGCGGCCCGATGACTATGTCATTAGCGGTTCCAATACGCTGGTCGCCGCGGCCAATCCGCTGCTGGTGCTGATTCCGCAAATTCGCAATACCCGTTCGCATCCTTCGCCCACCCAGTTGCGCGAACATCTGGTCGATGAAGTGCGCCAGTTCGAATTACGCGCGCAGCATGCAGGTATACGCAACGAGACGATTCTTGGCGCGCGCTATTGTTTGTGTACGGCACTGGACGAGGCGGCGGCGCTCACGCCCTGGGGCGGTGGCGGAATGTGGTCGGCCAATAGCCTGCTTGTCACCTTCCATAACGAGACCTGGGGCGGAGAGAAATTCTTCCAGTTGCTGGCCAAGCTATCACAGAACCCGGCGCAGCACATTGACCTGCTGGAACTACTTTACTATTGTCTGGTGCTAGGCTTCGAAGGTCGCTATCGGGTCGTGGACAACGGTCGTTCGCAGTTGGAAACATTGCGCCAGCGCCTGTTGCTTATTTTGCGCAACGCGCGTGGCCAATATGCCGCAGCACTGTCCCCGCACTGGCAGGATGCGCCGATTTTAAACAAAGTGCGGCGACTGCCGATTCCATTGTGGGTATTTGCCGTGCTGGCCGCTGCGCTGGGTTTTCTGTCCTTTCTTGGCTTGCAATGGAGTCTGGGCGATCGTTCGGACAAACTGTTTGCAGATGTCATCAAAATCAAGCCGCCAACGGTGCAGATAAGCGCGCCGCAGATCAAGCGCGAGCCGGTCAAAACCGACAGGATTGCACCATTTCTTGCACCTGAAATACGCGAGAATTTGCTGACCGTGCGTGACGAGGCCGATCGCAGCGTGATTGTGCTGCGCGGCGATGGTCTGTTCGAATCGGGTGCCGATTCCATCCGCTCGCAATATCTGCCGGTGCTCTCGCGCGTGGCCGATGCGCTCAATGCGGTACAGGGCAATATCCTGGTCACCGGATACAGTGATAATGTACCGATCAAAACCATTAAATATCCGTCCAATTGGGAGCTGTCCCAGGCCCGTGCCGATGCCGTTAAAAAGCTGCTGGATGAGCGCCTGACCAATAAATTGCGGGTGCGCGCCGAGGGCCGTGGAGAGGCCGATCCGGTAGCGCCGAACGATTCACCGGAAAACCGGGCGCGCAATCGGCGCGTGGAGATCACCTTGCTTGTTTCGCCTGTTGCGCCGGGCTCGTCTGCCCCGGCTGATCCGTCTGCCATGCCCGAGCGGGGAGCAAACCGATGATCAGCCGCTTCTTCAGTTTTCTTTTCAGTCGTGGTCTGTGGGTTTTTCTCGGACTGCTGGTCATCTCGTTCCTGATTTGGACGGTGGGCCCGAGCCTGTCGGTCAATAACTGGTATTTGCTTGATTCCCAGGAGGTGCGCCTTTGGGTAATCGGCACAATCTGGGGTATCTGGCTGCTGCGCATTATCTGGCGCAAATGGCGTGAAGGGCGGCTGAATGCACAGCTACTGGGCCAATTGCGCAAACCCAGGCCCGAAGCCGAACTCAAGGCGATGCCCGAAGCCGAGCGCGCCGAGATCAAGGTTCTCTCAGAGCGGTTTGACGAGGCCATTACACTGTTGCGCAACTCGCGTTTCGAAGCCGGCGAGAACAAATCGCCGCTGGCGCGTTTTTCCAAGCAGTATCTGTATCAATTGCCCTGGTATGTATTTATTGGAGCGCCAGGCTCGGGAAAGACCACTGCGCTGGTCAATTCGGGCCTGAATTTCCCGTTGGCGGACCGCTTCGGCAAAGTGGCGCTCAAAGGTATCGGCGGCACCCGCAATTGTGATTGGTGGTTTACCGACGAGGCCGTGTTGCTGGATACAGCGGGCCGCTATACCACACATGAAAGCGATCCCACTGGCGATGAGCAGGAATGGAAAGGGTTTCTGAATCTGCTGACCAAGTATCGCGGACGCCAGCCAATCAACGGTGTAATGCTGACGGTGAGCGTGGCCGATCTGCTGAGTGCCACGGACACAGAACGGGTGGCGCATGCCGCCGTGTTGCGCCGTCGCCTGCAGGAGTTGCGTGAAGAGTTGGGCATTCACTTTCCGGTATATGTACTGGTGACCAAAACCGACTTGCTGTCCGGGTTCGAAGAGTATTTTGCGACCTTCAGCCGGCAGGAACTGGATCAGATCTGGGGCTTTACGATTCCGTATGAACAGGCGCAAAAGCCGGACTTCAAGCTGATGGCCGCCTACGACACCGAATACGAATTGCTGCAGAAACGGCTGTATGAAGCGCTGCCCGATGTGCTGGCTGCCGAGCCGGACGAAACCCGGCGCGCGCTGGCCTATCTGCTGCCCCAACAGTTTGCCGGCCTGCGTCAGGTCCTGGGGCATTTCCTGAGCGACGTATTTTCCAGCTCCAAGTTTGAATCGGTAGTGATTCCCCGCGGGATTTATTTCACCAGTGGTACGCAGGGTGGCCAGACATTCGATCAGGTCACGGGTCAGCTTAAAAAATATCTGAAAATCGAGGGCATCCGGGACCAGGGATCAGGCATTCCGCTGGAAACGGGCAAAAGCTACTTCCTGCATAATCTGCTTAAGGACGTGGTCTTTCCCGAATCCATGCTGGCCGGCCTGAACCTGAAATGGGAACGCCGCTATCGCACGATTCAGTGGGGTGGCTATGTGCTGCTCACTGCGGTGCTTGCCATTTGCCTGCTGGTGTGGCTCAACAGCTACCGGAACAATCGCAATTATCTTGCGCACGTTGGTGACAAGTTGCCGGGCTTTAGTCAACTGAGCCGGGACATCAAGATTACCGAATCGGGAGATGTGCTGGGTCTGGTGCCGTTTATGAATGCGACGACCGAACTGCCCAATGGCAAAGACTTCCCGGTTGAGAGTCCGCCTGTCTGGAATACTTTCGGTTTGTATCAAGGCAGCAAAATCGCTGCGGCGGCCAATAGTATTTACGATGAGACAATCAAGCAAGTCCTGTTGCCGCAAGTGTCGCGACGGATTGAAAATGCGCTGGAAAATGCGCCGCCCGACGACCTTGAATACTCGTACGAGGCTTTGCGCGCCTATTTGATGATGTACGATACCGAGCATTACGATCCGTCGTTTCTGCAATCATGGGTGCTGTCCGACATGCAGAAAATTCTGCCCGCCGGCTACACCACACAGGATTATGATCAGCTCAAGTTGCATATCAACCGGTTGTTCAACAACGGCGTGATGTCTTCGCCGTTTCCCAAGAATGATGCGCTGATCGAACGGGTGCGCGGCAATCTTGATCGCCATGCGCTATCCGAACGGGTGTACAGCCGGATGCTGCGCCTGTTGTCGGGCCAGAACCTGACGCAAAGCACGTTTATTACATTGGGTGGCGCCGAAGCTTCTGCGGTTTTTTTTCGCAAAAGCGGCAAGCCGCTCAACGAGGGGATTCCCGGGCTGTACACCTATAACGGCTATTGGAACGTCTTTAGCAAGAACGTGGAGAATGTCGCCACTCAATTGCGCGAGGACGATACCTGGGTGCTGGAGGTTAAAGCCGGCAGCTTTGCCGATGGCAGCAATCGCAAGCTGTTCGAGGATGTAAAAAAAAGATATTTTGACGACTACGTGCAGTATTGGGACAACTATCTGGCCGACGTGTCGGTACGCAAACCCCAAACCATGCTGCAGAGCATAGAAATCGCCCGCAGCCTGTCCTCGTCTAATTCACCGCTGGTCAAGTTTGTCAAAGGGGTTGCCCTGGAGACCACGCTGCTGCGCGAGGATGAAGAGAATCAGCGCTCGCTGATCGACCGGGCGCGGGAACGGGTGACCGGCTCTACCCAATCGCTCGAGTCCATGTTCGGCGCCACAGGGATAGATAATCCAATACGCAGAGACGCGACCCAGGAGAAGCTGGAAAAAATTGTCGATAACCATTTTGTGCAGTATCGTGAACTGGCCCGCAGTGCCGGACAGGGTGTGCCCCCGCCGATTGAGGGCACGACCGGGTTACTCAATGAGCTCTATACCTATCTGACCGCGGCCGATACCGCCTTGCGCAGCCAGAGCCCGCTGCCACCGGCAGATGTCCTGACCAAGCTGCAGGCCGAAGCCGGGCGGGTGCCTCCTGCGGTCGGCGGCGTGCTGACAGATCTGTCTGTGACTGCATCACGGCAAGTGGCCGGGGTTCGTCAGGAGAAGGTGGGCGAAGACGTGAATGCGGTGCTAGGCAATTTCTGTCGCCGTTCGATTGCCGGGCGGTATCCGTTTGGCAATTCATCCAAGGATGTGGCGCCCAATGACTTTGCTCGCTTCTTCGGTCCGCAGCAGATGATGGACCAGTTTTTCCGCGAAAACCTGGCCAGCCTGGTCGATATGAGTGGCGGCAAATGGCGCTTCAAGCCCGGCATTGATGGCAGCAAGGGAGGCGTTGCAGGCTTTCTGGATTCTTTTGAAAAGGCCGCGGTCATTCGCGATGTCTATTTTGCCGCTGGAAAACTCGAGCCGTCGTTCAAGGTAGCGGTTCGTCCGATCGATATGGACCCGGAAATCACGCAGATGGTGATGGAGGTGGACGGACAGACGCTGACATACGCCCATGGTCCCCAGGTGGGTACGACCATGGAGTGGCCCGGTAAGCAGGGCAGCAACCAGGTCACCATCAGCCTGCAGCCGCAAATCGGCACCTCGGGCATTTCAGCATCAGGACCCTGGGCGCTGAACCGCTTGCTGGACCGGGCCAGTCAGCGTCAGGGGCGCTCGCCGGAAGTGACGATCGCCACCTTCAATATCGGTGGTCGTCGGGTAACCCTGGAGTTTGCCGCCTATTCGGCCAAGAGTCCGTTTCGCCTGAGTGATATGCGCAGTTTCAGATGTCCGGGGAAGGGTTAGATATGGGCCAAATCAGTATTGACCAACTTTCCGAATCGCTGGGTTGGTATGGAAAAATGCCTTCCAGTGGCGATTTTGTGCATCGACGACTCGATCAGAGCCTGATCGGCTGGTGGCACCGCTGGCTCAGCTCCGGTCTGGTTGCCATGCACGAGTCGGTGTTGCTGTCGGCTGAGCAGGAATATCTGAGTGCGCCCATCTGGAATTTCCTGATTCCCGCTTCGCTGGGGTGCGATACGGTGCAGATGGGATGTCTGGCGCCAAGCCGGGACCGGGTAGGACGTGCTTATCCATTGCTGGCCGTCTTATATGTGCCGGCAGCGCAGTACGAAGCGCAGCAGGTATCGGGCTCGGGGCGATTTTACGAACATCTGGGGCGCAGTCTGCTGGCCGCAGTGGGGCATGGTTGTTCGGCTACCCAGTTCGAGCAAAATATCCAGGGGGCTCGCGGCACGTTGACGCAAATGCTGACACGCGCTTCTACGCAAATGGTAGAAGACGATGGCAGCAGTGATATTTTGGACATTCTGAACGGCGGCCATGAAACGGCACCGATTGAAAAGCTGGACCAGAACGACTCGCGCTGGCCGGAGCTGGCGCTCTGCTTTAACAGCGATGCACACAACAGTTACTGGTGGACCAACCAGGCCAATGGCGCAGCGCAAAAGTCCATGGTGCATGGCGGCGCGTTGAATATTCCACTGTTCAATTCGCTGTTTGTCACGCACACCAATTTCAGATTGTAGCTATTTACCGATTAATGCATTTGACAAGCCTGGCATAGGAAACAACATTATGGCGACCTCGTTACAGGACCTTATACGCAACGCCGACCCCTCATGGCAGCCGCTGGAAAAGACGGGGCTGGGGACAGGATCTGCATCACAGGGACAGCTGGAAGATCTGGTGCTGGATTTACTGCCGCAACTGAAGGCGCTGCATGCGCAGCAGTATGTCTATGGCCTGTGGTCCCTGCAAACCGTTTTTCTGGATCCGGTTGGCCGTGCCAAGCTGCTGCCTGGTGTTGGCCAGCCTTTTGTCAAGCAGGGAACTCACGTTGTACCGGGAACAGAACCCTTTGCCGCCATCGAACTACAGACCGACGATGCTGCCTGGCGTATCGGTCCCTGGACCGATGTCTACGGTCTGGGCGCCCTGTTGCGGGCCATGGTTTGCGAACAGACGCCGCAAAGCCCGGTGCGTCGTTTTGTCAAGGACACGCAGGAGCCGCTGGCGGCAGCGGCACCCGCAGGCTATTCGCGTCAGTTTTTGCGCACGGTGGATTTGAGCACGGTGCTGCAGTCCGCCTTGCGCTTGCAATCGGTGGATGAACTATCAGGCATGATGGGCTTGTCGGCCTCCGGCCAGGGTATGCCTGCGGCGCCGGCCGGCATTGCCGTGCCCGGTGCGGTCGCCGGTGGTCTGGCTGCCCAGGGAATACTGAGTCCGGCAGCGGGCAGTGGCAGGCTTGAGGGCGCGGGAGAGACTGAGGAAAGCGGACAGCAACCAGTGGTGCAGCAGGAGTCGACGCATCAGGCAGAGCAGGCGCGACAGACGCGGATGGCTCAGGAAGAGGCTCGACGTCAAACCCAGGAGGCTGAAGCCGCGAAGATTGAACAGGCTCGGCAAGCGCAAGCCAGTGAGCAAGCGGCCAGACAGGAACAGATCCGGGCAGAGCAGGCTAGAGCAGAGCAGGCTAGAGCAGAGCAGGCCAGGGCAGAACAGGCCAAGGCAGAACAGGCCAAGGCAGAACAGGCGCGAAGCCAGTCGAGCGGCGGTGCGACTACTGAGTCCCCAAGCGATCGCCCACACGAAGCGCAACCACTTCACGATGAAAATGAACGTGTCAGACTTGCCGCCATGGGTGCAGCCGGCGTAGCCGGTGCGATGGGCGCAGCTCATGTGGCAAATGCCCAAGGGCGTGCTGATGACCAGGCTGCGGCTGACCATTCCGGGAAAAGCAACGAGACCGCGTCATCGGGGGCGCCGACAGACGCAGGCGCCGACGAATCAAAAGCTGCGGCGGGTCATCCTGGCGCGGCGTCAAATGGGACAGGCAGCAGCGGCGGATTCGCTTCTCCACCCGCTGCCCCCGAGGGCGGCAGCGCTGCATCTGCCCCACCGCCCCCCGAGCAAACAAAGAAGGCACCGGTATTGTTGATTGCCCTTGTGCTGGCGGCCATCGCAGCAGGCGCCTATTTCGGCTTTGGTGGCCAAAAAGAGACCGATACACCCTCCGTGGCGACGACCACTGAACCGGCAGCGCCGCAGGCGCCCGCAACAACCGCAACGCCATCAGCGGCGACGGGCGATCAGGCTGGCGACACTTCTTCTGCTACGACCCAGTCGCCTTCCGAGGCTGCGCCAGCAACAGACACGGCTACAACAACGGCCGATAATGCCGCTGCGTCCACTGACGCCGGCAATACCGAGAGCCTGACCGCATCGGGTGCGACCGGGCAGCCTTCGCCGGCTGCCGCGCCAAAGGGTGAGGCATCGGGCCAGAATCAGGCCGCCAGCAATACAGCGCCTGTGACCGATTCAGCACCAGCGGCGACGACCACACCGCAGGCCCCTGCCGAATCGGCGTCCGGCGCGAACAATGCGCAATCGGCTGCAGCTACAGCGGGTACCACGCCGTCGGCAACGGGCGCCAGCCCCATGCCTACCGAGCAAAACAATGCGTTGAGCGCAGTGGGTGAGCCTGCAACACAGACGCCAGGTGTGGCGGGCAGTACAGCGGCCGGCGACCAGGCCGCTGCAGAACAGGCGCGTCGTGAGCAGGAGGCGCGACGCATTGAAGAAGCAACCAAGGCAGAGGAAGCGCGTCTGGCTGCGGCAAGCCAACAACAGCCATCAGCGGCGGCGCCTGCAGCAGATACTGCCGCGGACACAGCGGCGAGCACATCGACGGCAACTGGTATCGACTCAACGGCAGCGTCTGATACAGCCACACAGGCCGCACCGTCTGGACGCACCAGTACGTTCGCTCAGGAGACGCCCTCTGCGAATGCTGACAGTGCCGGTCCGACTGCTGCCGCTGCGGCATCGACAGAAAGCGGCACGCCAACCGCTGGCGGGTCGGAAACAGCAACCAATGACGCAGCCGGTGCCAATACTGCGACTACGGATAGCCAGGGGGCAGCCACGGCGGCCAGCGCCGCCGGTGCTGCAGGCGCTGCCGCTGCGGACCAAGCATCCGCAGCGCCAAATGCAGCGCCGGCTTCGGGCGCAAGCGAGTCCGTTGAAATGAAAGCGGCCGATGCCGCGCGCGAAGAGGAAGCGAATCAGGCCAAAGAACTGGCGGCGCTGGAGAAAGCACGCGAACAGGATGCGCGCCTGAAAAAAGAGCGTGAACGCCGGCGTGCGGCCGAGGCACGTGCCGAGCGCGGTGCAGGCGCTACACGCAGCACATCAAGAGGGACGGTTTCCTTTGTGATACGGCCGTGGGGCAATGTGTTCATCAATGGGCGCTCTCGCGGCGCCAGCCCGCCGTTTCGCAGTGTGCGGTTAGCTCCAGGCACCTATAATGTCATGATTAC
This sequence comes from Pseudomonadota bacterium, assembly GCA_023423975.1. Classification (GTDB taxonomy): domain Bacteria; phylum Pseudomonadota; class Gammaproteobacteria; order Burkholderiales; family Burkholderiaceae_B; genus Advenella. The sequence continues at coordinate 39,890 of JAFAEO010000071.1, read as the reverse complement.
AAACGGGGATTTACCACGTTATGTCCGAGTGATTACCGTCAAAGCCGGTGAAAATATCACCGTTGTACACCAATTCCAGTAACATGCGAGGTACGACTAATCACTAATACGGATGTTTACGGAATGAAAAGGGTAGTATTGCGCAGGTTTTTGCTTCCAGGAGCCTGTGCTGCATTCTTGCTGCATGCCTTGCCGGCCTTGGCACAAAGCGCGGGTGGCTACAAGCCCGAGTATTCGCTTTCCTTTGTATCCGATGAACGGATTGCCATCGGGCGCACCGCCAAACGCTGGCGTGAGCTGGTGGCAGAAAAAACTGAAGGGCGTGTAAACATCCGCATGTATCCCAATGCATCGCTGGTCAAAGGCGAGCAGACCCGTGAGGCGACGGCGGTGCGCCAGGGGGTGGCAGATATGGCTGTGGCTTCGGCCAGCAATTGGTCAAGCCAGTTTCGCGCGCTGTCGATATTTTCGCTTCCCTTTTTTGTTCCTGATATTGACGGTACTGCGGCACTGATTCGCGGCAGCCTGGGCAACCTGGTGCGTGACAATATGGACAAGGCAGGCATTGTGACCCTGGCCTGGGGCTCATCGGGTTATCGTCAGTTAAGTAACGCATTGCGACCGGTGCAGGCACCTGCCGACTTGAAAGGCATGCGTATTCGTGTCATTGGCTTGCCGCTGTTCATGGATTTTTTCAAAGCGCTGGGCGCTGCGCCGGTGCAACTGAATCTGACCGGAGTACCTGATGCACTTCAGAAAAAAGCCATTGACGGACAGGATAATCCGCTATCGGTGTTTACCGGCTTCAAGTTCAATGAAATGGGCCAGAAATACCTGACGGTGTGGAATTACCCGGCAGAGCCGATTTTTATCGCGGTCAATAAAAATGTCTGGAATAACTGGTCGCGTGAAGACCAGCAGCGTGTGCGCGAAGCAGCCGAGCAGGCCATGAGCGAAACCTCGCCAATTTTGACATCGCAGGCAGCAGCCCAGGCCGTGGACGAAACGGTTAGCCAACTGGAGCAGGCCGGCGTGCAAGTGACGCGTCTGACTGATCAGCAGAAGGCGGTATTCAAAAATGCCGCGGCCGGCGTGCTGCAGAACTGGTCCGAAAGAATTGGCCAGGATCTGATTACCATCGCCAATGCCGATATCAAACGCGGACCGAATTTGCCACCGGCCAGTGATCCGGCTGTGGTGCCCGACTCTGCCGTGCCGGCTTCACCGAATCCGGAACCGCCGCCCGGTGATGAGGCCACCCCGGCAGCGGCTGGCGCAGAACCGGATAAGGCAGGGCAGAGTACGCCCGCAACCACCGGTGCCGGTGGCTAATGCCAGGGTAGAGTCTTCAGGCTAGAATTTGCACTGCAGCGTCTCTAAGGCAGCGTTTCCGAAGCAGAATCGGCAAAGCGGAATGGGTCGCCGGGTCCAAAGGTGGCTCCTCGGCCCGGTGCAGCGGGCGCATACAGATTTTGCCCGCTGTGATCCAGTTCACTGTCTCTGCACTCCCTAAGCGATTGTCATCAGGCTCGCATTGCCACCTGCCGCTGCGGTGTTGGTGCTGATGCTTTGTTCGTGCACCAGGCCGCTGATGGCATAGCGATGCCCCTGCGCGATTTCATCGGTTTGCAGGCCCTGGGCAATAACAATCGGCCCTTTTTTTGTGGCCAGTTGCAAGTTCAAGCGACGCAGGGTGTCGCCATCGCCTTCGAACAATGCCGCATCCAGGACGGCATCGTCTATCCGCTCTTCGGCAATAAATTCAATGCGCTGACGGTTTTCAGCATTGGCCACTGCGCCGATCCACTCCCGTACTGAAGGAGCATCCACAAACAAGGCCTGGTTGCCGGTTTCAAGAATTTGCTCCAGTTGCAGGCGTGCGCCTTCGACTGATGCAGGCCAGGCCAGCACCGTGCCCCGGGGCACCAGGCGATAGACATTGGTCTCTCCGGTGGGGCCCGGCAAGAGCGTGCCGGCAGGATTGATGCCCGGCAGATCAATGCCTCTTGGCATATCGTCGTTGCCCTGCGAGAGCAGGCGATACAGGTACAGGGGACCACCCGCTTTGGGGCCGGTTCCCGACAGACCCTGGCCGCCGAAAGGCTGAACGCCTACCACAGCGCCCACGATATTACGGTTGACATAAATATTACCAGCATGGATACGATTGCTGACGCGGGCGATGGTCTCATCAATGCGCGAGTGGATGCCGAAGGTCAGGCCGTAGCCGGTCGCATTGATTTTGTCGACCAGTGTATCAAGCTCCTGCCGCTTGTAGCGTACAACGTGCAGTACAGGGCCGAATACTTCACGCTCAAGTTCGCTGATGTCATTGAGCTCGATGATGGCCGGTGAGACAAACGTGCCTTTTTCGGTGGCCGCGTCCATGGGCAACTGCTCCACCACATGTCCGGACTGGCGCATTTTAAGGATATGGCGTTCGATGATCTGGCGCGCTTGCGTGTCGATAACCGGACCTACATCGGTAGAGAGCAGATCCGGGCAGCCTACGGATAACTCCTTCATGGCGCCCTTGATCATGGTCAGTACGTGATCGGCCGCATCTTCCTGAATACACAACACGCGCAGGGCAGAGCAGCGCTGACCGGCAGAATCAAACGCGGAGTTCAGGACATCGTAGACAACTTGTTCAGCCAGGGCAGAGGAGTCTACGATCAGGGCGTTCTGCCCCCCGGTCTCGGCAATCAGCGGGATCGGATGACCGTGATTGTCCAGGCGGCCGGCCAGTTTGCCGGCAATAATGCGGGCCACTTCGGTGGAACCGGTAAACATCACGCCACGAATGTCCGGGTGGGAAACGAGCTGGTCGCCTACGGTTTCGCCCGCGCCGGGCAGCAGCTGCACTGCTTCTTTAGGGATGCCGGCCTCATGCAGGATGGCCACGGCCTGCGCGGCAATCAATGGGGTCTGCTCGGCCGGCTTTGCCAGTACGGTGTTTCCGGCTGCCAACGCGGCGCTGACCTGTCCGGTGAAGATCGCCAGCGGAAAGTTCCAGGGGCTGATGCACAGCACTGGTCCCAGCGGACGATGATGGTCTTCATTGAAGCTGTCTTCGATCTGGTCTGCATAATAGCGCAGGAAGTCTACGGCTTCGCGCACCTCTGCAATGGCGTTGGGCAGCGATTTGCCGGCTTCGCGCACGATCAGGCCGAGCAATGGCTGCATGCGCGACTCCAGCAACTGCGCGGCGCGGCGCAGGGCGCGGGCCCGGTCCTCGATGGGCGTGGCTTGCCAGATGGGCGCCATCGTAGTGGCCGCCGTCATGGCCTGGTCTACATCCTGTGCGCTCGCTTCAATCACTTGTCCGACCACATCGCGATGGTCGGCGGGGTTGAGCAGCGGCTTGCGGTTTGCCGTGTCGGCCTCGCCGCTGTCGACGTTATACAACGTGGGTGCAGCCAGCCAGGGTTGGGTCGCGCCATTGAGCAGCGCTGCGGCAAGTGAGCCCAGACGATGCTCGTTGCTCAGGTCCAGGCCGCTGGAATTGCGTCGGCCGGGTTTGCCATCGGTGCTATACAAATCGCGCGGCAGCGCAATTTTCTCGTGCGGCGCACCCAGCGGCGTAATGGCGCTGGCTACGTCGATCGGGTTAGCAACCAGGGTATTGATATCAATGCTATCGTCGCCGATCTGATTGACAAATGACGTATTGGCGCCGTTTTCCAGCAAGCGTCGCACCAGATAGGCCAGCAGCGTTTCGTGTGTGCCGACGGGCGCATAAATGCGGCAGGGACGATTCAGTTTTTTGCTGCCGACCACTTCGGAGTACAGTGCTTCACCCATACCATGCAGGCATTGGAATTCGTACTGACCCGGGTAGTAATTGTTGCCGGCCAGGTGATATATGGCAGCCAGCGTTTGCGCGTTGTGCGTGGCAAATTGCGGATACACGGCATCGGGCGCCGACAGCAGTTTGCGGGCGCACGCCAGATAGGAGACGTCGGTGTAGACCTTGCGGGTATATACAGGATAGCCCTCCAGGCCGTCCAGTTGTGCGCGTTTGATTTCGGTATCCCAATAGGCGCCCTTAACCAGTCGGACCATCAGGCGGTGGCGGGTGCGGCGGCCCAGATCAATAACATAATCAATCACGTGAGGGGCGCGTTTCTGGTAAGCCTGGATCACAAACCCAATGCCATTCCAGCCTTCGAATTCACGCGTTGCACAGAGCGCTTCCAGCAGATCCAATGAGAGTTCAAGCCGGTCGGCCTCTTCAGCATCAATGTTCAGGCCTACATCGTAGGAGCGGGCCAGACGCGTTAACGCAACCAGGCGCGGCAGCAGTTCGCTCATGACGCGATCGCGCTGGGAGCGTGAATAACGGGGGTGCAGGGCGGACAGCTTGATGGAAATGCCTGGCCCCTCATAAATGCCACGTCCGCCGGAGGCTTTGCCGATGGCATGAATCGCCTGTTCGTATGATTCATAGTAACGTTGCGCATCGGCCGCCGTGGTGGCGGCTTCGCCCAGCATATCGTAACTGTAGCGAAAGCCCTCGGCCTCGAATTTGCGGCTGTTGGCCAGGGCTGACGAAATGGTCTGGCCCGAGACAAATTGTTCGCCCATCATACGCATGGCCATATTCACCCCCTGCCGGATCAGCGGCTCGCCGCCTTTGGCAATCATGCGCGTGAGGGCTTTGGATAAATTCTGCTCACTGTTGACGGCCACCAGCCTGCCGGTGAGCATAAGCCCCCAGGTGGCGGCGTTAACGAACAGGGACGGAGAGCTGCCCATATGCGACTTCCAGTCGCCATGGCTGATTTTGTCGCGAATGAGCGCATCGCGCGTGGCGCGGTCCGGGATGCGCAGCAGCGCTTCGGCCAGGCACATGAGTGCGACACCTTCCTGGCTGGACAGGGCAAATTCCTGAATCAGTCCTTCGACACCACCGCCGGGGCTTTTTTCTTTGAGCGACTTGACCAGTTTTAGCGCCAGTTCCCGTGTCTGTTCGGGCTTGACCAGTGCTGCCTGCTCCAGCAGCAAGGGCACGCATTCGGGCTCGGGCCGGCGATAGGCCGAAGTGATGGCGGCGCGCAGTACCGATTGCGGTTGCACGTCCTGGCCGAATTCGTAGAAGGGCGGCTTGCGGTTGTCCTGTGGATAGGTCACCGCGCCGTCACTATCCGAGGCGGCAGGTGCCAAATGGCGCAGTTCGTCGGGTGTCAGGCCGCGCTCGATCTGTTCCAGATATGTAATTAACGCCTGTTTGTGCAGCCAGTGCGGCGTACAGTTCAGTTTGTCTGCGTGATATTGAAGGCGGTTTTTCAGGTCGGTATCGACCTTGATGCCTAGTGTAGTAGTCGTAGCCATATGCAACTCAAGTCTGGTTCGGGTGATGACGCTGAGCGTACCGAATCTGCGGCTAAATTAATATTAGGGTTAACCCTTTATTTTTAGGTTAACCATTGGATTTATTGAATTATTTATTGATGTTGGTTTCGTTGAGGTTCGGGTTAACCACAGGGGAATGCTTGCGGTGCTGTGCGGGTTATGGCCACGATGTTGCTGTTGTGCAAGTTGTTCAGCGGAGCCCGAAAGCCGGGCGTGGGCGCGAGCCTGGGGCAAGCCGATGCCGACCGTGGTCGCGGTCGAGCCACCCTGTTGGTGTTTACAGCAATGTGCCGCCCAGCGAACCGGCTACCAGCAGGCTGCCGGTCCAGATGTTGGCGCGAAACAGCGCAAAGCTGCGCTCCGGTTTCTGTATGTCAAAGGTAGACAGTTGCCAGTAGAAATGCACGGCAATAGCCAGCATGGATGCGTAATAAAGCCAACCGAATCCCAGCATGATGCCAGGCACGGTCCACAAGACAACGGTGACGGCGTAAAACCCGATAAGCCAGGCCAGTCCCTGATCCCTGAAGCGCAGCGCGGTAGATCGCAGCCCCAGTTGTTCATCGTCCTTCATATCGGTGTAGGCATAGATGGTGTCGTAGCCGATCTGCCACGTGACCGCACCCAACCACATGAGAACCGCAGCCAGCGGTACCGTATTCGTGGTGTCAGACCAGGCCATCAGCATTCCCCAATTGAAAGCGATGCCCAACACCAATTGCGGCCAGTAGGTAAAGCGCTTGCACAATGGGTATATGAACACCAGCGGCACCAGGGCCACCGCCAGCCAGCGGCTGTAGCTATTGATGAAAAACAGCAGCAGGGCGGCCGCCACCAGTTGCGCGACCAAAAAGACAATGGCTTGTTTGAGCGAGATCTGGCCGCTGGTCAATGGACGAAAACGGGTGCGTTCCACATGCTTGTCGAAGTCGCGATCACAAATGTCGTTGATAGTGCAGCCCACGCTGCGCATGAGCAAGGCGCCCAGGCAGAAAACCACAAAGCGCAGCAGTGTGGGCACGCCGTGCTGAGCCTGGATCAACGCCGCGATGCATGGCAGCAGCGTAAGCCAGGTGCCAACCGGACGATCCAGTCGGCACAGCCGTGCATACGGACGCCAGGCAGCGGGCAAATAATGCTCCACCCAGTCGTTGTGGCGAATGTCGTTAAGATCGGATTGCGTGCTGGCCATGGTGTGTGCAGAATGTCGCCGGGTTCACGGCGTATTTGATACTGAAAAGAGGATTTTAAAGGTTTTGCCGGCCAAGGGGGCCGTGTGGCTGGCGTGAGGCAATTTCCTGCGACGCTGGTAGTGGTTTTTGCTGCCAGGGTCTGCTTTGTGGATACAATCAGAATCCCGCGGTATGGTGTTGTCTATAATACCTGCCAGTCAATGTCGCCGTTTGTTGAGCGTGAGCGCCTTGCTTTGAGCCTGTCGTTTCGCAGCAGCGGCGCTCACTCTATCCAAAACAGATTATGTTCAGTTTCGATCATTCTTCCGGCTTTGAGTCGGTGCCGGCCATGTACGACACACTGGTTTCCCAGGCGCGTTCGCTGTTTGACGGCGAACCCAGCCATATTGCCAACGCGGCCAATCTGGCGGCGCTGGTGTATCACACCGTACCCGATCTGAACTGGGCCGGCTTTTATTTTTACGATGGCAATGAGTTGGTGCTGGGGCCTTTTCAGGGGAAAATCGCCTGCGTGCGCATCGCGATGGGTAAAGGCGTATGCGGCACGGCCGCTGCAACCGGCCAGGCCCAGTTGGTGCCGGATGTATTTGCCTTCCCAGGCCATATTGCCTGCGATGCGGCATCCCGTTCAGAAATTGTGATCCCCTTGTTCCGGGGTGATAAGCTGATAGGCGTCTGGGATGTGGACAGCCCCAAGCCAGACCGCTTTACCCAAGAGGACAAAGCTGGAATGCAGGCGCTCTGCCAGGTGTGGCTGGGTGCCTGTGACAGTGCTCGGCTGTAGCCAGCCCGATTGTGCACAGATAAACCCTTATTTGCCTGTGTTTCGATTGAAATCTTCATGGGGATGTTCGTAAAATCCCCCCATTTCGTTAGTAACAAATAAAGGATAATAATGCCGGACAAGATCGAGTTGATCGCAACGGTGCTGTTTGCGATTGCCATTGTGCACACCTTTTCGGTGCCGTTTTTTGCCAGAAGAGCGCATCGGGGCGGACCGCACTCAGGCTTGTGGCATGCCTTTTCCGAAGTGGAAGCCGTATTCGGCTTATGGGCGGCCATTCTGATCATCTTTATGGGCGTGACCGGCGGACTCGAGAGCGCCGTCAAATATATGGACAGCCGAAATTTTACCGAGCCGCTGTTCGTGTTTGCCATCATGGTTGTTGCTGCCAGCCGGCCGATTCTTGTCATGGTGGGCACAACGGTGCGCTATCTGGCCCGTGTGTTGCCCCTGCAAACCTCGATCGCGACCTTTTTTCTGACGCTCACGCTGGTGCCGCTGGCCGGGTCGTTTATTACCGAACCGGCCGCGATGACGCTGGCCGCCTTGCTGCTCAAGCGGGCGTTCTTTGATCACAGCAGCCATACCCGGTTCAAGTACATGGCCGTAGGCGTGCTGTTCGTCAATATTTCCATCGGCGGGGTGCTAACTTCCTATGCGGCGCCCCCGGTGCTGATGGTGGCGGGCTCATTTGGCTGGGATACGGTGTATATGGCCACCCATTTTGGGTGGAAAGCGGCGCTCGCCGTCGTGATCAATGCCAGCGTGCTGACCTTTCTGATGCGCAAGGAGCTGGTGGCGGCCGGTGAACATGCGAGGGAACAGACCCGGACCAATAGCGACGAACGTGCGCCGATCCCCTGGATTGTCATTCTGATTCATCTGGTGTTTCTGGCCAGCATTGTGATTTTCGCCCATCATCCGGCCGTGTTCCTGGGATTGATGATGTTATTTGTCGGCTATTGTTCGGCCTACGAACACTATCAGGACAAGCTGATGATCAAAGAAGCGCTGATGGTGGCGTTCTTTCTGGCGGGCCTGATTGTGCTGGGTGGGCTGCAGCAATGGTGGCTGCAGGATCTGCTGGCAGGATTGTCGCCTGCGATGCTGTACTGGGGCTCAACTGCGTTGACAGCGATCACCGATAACGCGGCATTAACCTATCTCGGGTCACTGGTGGAGGGTACCAACGAGGTCTGGCGCTATATGCTGGTTGCCGGCGCGGTGACCGGCGGCGGTCTGACCGTGATCGCCAATGCGCCTAATCCGGCGGGGTTTTCCATCCTCAAGGGATGCTTTCCCGATGAAGCGATCTCACCCAAATATCTGTTGCTGGCAGCGCTGGTACCCACGTTGGTGGCGGCGGCCATGTTTTTGCTGCCCGTGCAACTTCTGGGAAATACAGGCCTTTAAATTGCGATAAAATAAGGGGTTAATTTGGGGATAAGTCCCCCTTCACCTGTTTTTTGCGAGTTCGTTGTGCCTATTTATGCATATAAATGCAGCGCCTGCGGCCATGCCAAGGATGTGCTGCAAAAGATGTCCGATGCGCCACTGACCACCTGTCCCGAGTGTGGCCAGAGTACGTTTTCCAAGCAGGTTACTGCTGCCGGCTTTCAGCTCAAGGGCTCTGGCTGGTATGTAACCGATTTCCGCGGCGGCGGCACCAATGGCGCTGGCAACGCTGCGGCCAAGTCCGACACGGGCAGTGCCGGTCAAAGCGCAGCCGCGCCGGCAGCCGCGCCGGCCCCCTCCTCATCTGAAGGCAGCGCTGCATAATTTGCCGCCTGCCAGCGGCGGCGCAGTGCCTCTGGCCTGTGCCGCTTCAAGCATTTACACAAAATCAAAGAATTTCGGAGCATTTTTCATGCGTACCTGCTACACCGGTCAAGTCAGCCTTGATCAACTGGATCAAACTGTTACCCTTTTCGGCTGGGTACATCGCCGTCGCGATCATGGTGGCGTGATTTTTATTGATCTGCGTGACCGCGAAGGCATTGCACAGATCGTTTTTGATCCCGACAATGCGCAGGCCTTTGCAATCGCCGAAGAGATCCGTAACGAATACTGCATCCGTATTACCGGTCTGGTGCGCCGCCGCCCTGAAGGCACCTCCAACAAGGAGCTGGTCTCGGGCGAAATCGAAGTGCTGTGCCGCGAAGTTGAAGTACTCAATGCGTCCGTCACACCGCCGTTCCAGCTTGATGATGAAAATCTGTCTGAAACGACTCGCCTGACGCATCGCGTACTGGATCTGCGCCGCCCGCAAATGCAGCGCAACCTGATGCTGCGCTATCGGGTTTCCATCGAAGTGCGCAAGTTTCTTGATGGGCTGGGATTTATCGATATCGAAACACCCATGCTGACCAAAAGCACCCCCGAAGGCGCACGCGACTATCTGGTGCCGTCAAGGGTACATGACGGGCAGTTTTTTGCCCTGCCACAGTCGCCCCAGCTGTTCAAGCAAATGCTGATGGTGGCTGGCTTTGACCGTTACTATCAGATCGTCAAATGCTTCCGCGATGAAGACCTGCGCGCCGATCGTCAGCCCGAATTCACACAGATCGATTGCGAAACCTCATTTTTGAACGAAGAAGAAATTCGTGAGATTTTTGAAGGCATGGTGCGGCATGTGTTCAAGCAGGTGCAGAACGTGGACCTGGACGCAACCTTCCCGATCATGAGCTGGGACGAAGCCATGCGCCGTTTCGGTTCCGACAAGCCGGACATGCGTGTCAAGCTGGAGTTCACCGAGCTGACCGACGTGATGAAAGACGTGGAGTTCAAGGTGTTCTCTGCTGCCGCGGTTCAGCCGGGTGGACGTGTTGTCGCATTGCGCGTACCCGGTGGCGCTGAATTGTCGCGCAAGGAAATTGACGACTACACCCAGTTTGTCAGCATCTATGGCGCTCGTGGCCTGGCATGGATCAAGGTCAACGACCCGGCCAAGGGGCGTGAAGGCCTGCAGTCTCCGATTGTCAAAAACCTGCACGACGCTGCGATCAGTGAGATCTTGCAACGGTCGGGCGCGGCCGCCGGCGATATCATTTTCTTTGGTGCCGACAAGGCTAAAGTCGTGAACGACGCCATGGGCGCCTTGCGTGTCAAGCTGGGCCACAGTGACTTTGCCAAGTCTACCGGTCTGTTCGAAAACAGCTGGAAGCCGTTGTGGGTGGTTGATTTCCCTATGTTCGAGTATGACGAGCAAGAGGGTCGTTATTTTGCCGCGCATCACCCCTTTACCAGCCCGAAAGATGGCCACGAAGATTTTCTCAACACAGATCCGTCCAAGGCTTATGCCAAGGCATATGATCTGGTGCTCAACGGCTGGGAAATCGGCGGCGGTTCGGTCCGTATCCATCGTGAAGAAGTACAAAGCAAGGTATTCCGCGCCCTGAACATCAGCGACGAAGAAGCCCGCGCCAAATTCGGCTTCCTGCTGGACGCGCTGCAGTACGGTGCACCTCCGCATGGCGGCCTGGCCCTGGGGCTTGATCGCCTGGTAACCATGATGGCCGGTGCCGAATCCATCCGTGATGTGATTGCCTTTCCCAAAACACAACGCGCGCAATGTCTGCTTACGCAGGCGCCATCGCCTGTCGATGAAAAGCAACTGCGTGAACTGCATATTCGCTTGCGTAATAAAACAGTCGTCGAATAAGCCGGAGAAAAGCCAGAATCTGATTCTGGCTTTTTTTTCGCTCATTTGCGGCCTGTCTGTATTGCGTTGCTACCTAACCGGATCAGTGGGCCTATAATTTTGTTATTCTGCTGTTCAGTTCCTATTTGTTTACACGCCAGTGGCAGGGACGTGCCTGCGGGCGAGTACCCACACCCGTTCATTGAAATTTCAGGAGAGATGTAATGACAACCGAAGTACCAACCTCACTCGCCGGCAAAGTGGCATTGGTGACTGGCGCGGCCAGCGGCCTGGGCAAGGAAATTGCCGAAACCTATGCCAAGGCGGGTGCCGCAGTGGGCATTGCAGACCTGAATCTGGACGGCGCCAACAAGGTGGCAGAGCAAATTAACGCTGCGGGCGGAAAAGCCTTCGGCATCGCCATGGACGTGACCGACGAGGCGCAGGTCAACAAGGGTGTGGACGATCTTGTCGCACACTTTGGCGCGCTCGATATTCTGGTGTCAAATGCAGGCATTCAGACCATCGAATCTATCGACAAGTTCGAGTTTGCAAAGTGGAAGAAGATGCTGGCCATTCATTTGGATGGCGCATTCCTGACCACCAAGGCGGCCCTGCAACACATGTACAAGGCCAAAAAAGGGGTGGTCATTTATATGGGATCGGTGCATTCGCATGAGGCCTCAAAACTGAAAGCCCCTTATGTGACTGCAAAGCACGGCCTGTTGGGGCTGGCCCGGGTGCTGGCCAAAGAGGGCGCGGCTCACAATGTGCGCTCGCATGTGATATGCCCTGGTTTTGTGCGCACGCCGATCGTGGAAAAACAGATTCCTGAGCAGGCCAAGGAATTGGGTATTTCGGAAGAAGAAGTGGTCAAGAACGTGATGCTGGCCGGTACCGTGGATGGTGAATTCACGACGCCGCAAGATATCGCCCAGACGGCCCTGTTTCTGGCCGCGTTTCCTAATAACGCGCTTACCGGTCAATCGGTCGTGGTCAGCCACGGCTGGTTCATGCAGTAAGGCATATCATGGTTCAGTTGCCCGAGTACGAGCGGATTGCGCTGGTTTTGCAGGGTGGGGGCGCGCTTGGCGCCTATCAGGCCGGCGTATTCGAAGGTCTGGAGCAGGCCGGGATAGAGCCCAACTGGATTTCCGGTATCTCCATTGGTGCGCTTAACACCGCCATCATTGCCGGAAACCCGCCGGGCAAACGGGCGCAACGGCTCCGTGAGTTCTGGGATACCATCTGCCAGCCCAATAATGGGTTCGGACTGATGCCGTGGCTGGAGCAAAGCCTGTTCCGGTTCAATGACCTGACCCGTAGCAGTTTGTCAGCCATGTATGGCATGTCTGCCATGATGGACGGGCAAAAAGGCTTTTTCACGCCGCGCTTTCCGCCTCCCTCGCTGTATACGAAAGGCAGCGTCGAGCAGACCGGTTTTTATGACATGACGCCATTGCGTGAGACGCTTGAACGGCTGTGTGATTTTGACCTGATCAACCAGGGGCATCTGAACGTGTCGGTCGGCGCAGTGAACGTGCGCACCGGCAACTTCACCTATTTCTGCAACGACAGGCACCGCCTGACAGCGGCGCATTTCATGGCTTCCGGCGCATTGCCGCCAGCCTTTGCGCCGGTTCTGATCGATGGCGAATATTACTGGGATGGCGGTATCATGTCCAACACGCCGCTTGGCTATGTGCTGGACGCGCAAGTGAACGCCGACACCCTGGTCTTCCAGGTGGATTTATGGAGTGCCCGCGGGCATTTGCCGGATAATATGCTGCAGGTCTATGACCGGGTCAAGGAAATCCAGTACTCCAGCCGTACCCGGCTCGTGACTAATCAATGGGCACGTATGCAGCGCATGCGCTCGGTCATGGCCAAAGTGCTGGAGCAGTTGCCAGACAAGCACAGCCTGGATGCGGAAACCCTGGATATGGCCCGGGCCATTGCCGACAGCAAGCACTGCAATGTGATTCAGCTTATTTACCGTGATCGCGAGTACGAGTCGTACAACAAGGATTATCAGTTCGGTGTGAGTGCAATGCGCGATCACTGGAAATCCGGGCTTAAGGATATTCGCAATACGCTATCGCATCCCGACTATCTTGCCATGCCCGATAATGATATTTCATTTGTGACGCATGACATTCATCGCAATCAAAGCGAAGCAGCCAGCAAGAGAAAGTTCTGAGCAGGGCGAAGTGTTTGGGCAAGCAATCGCGATCGACTCGGTGCAGGCGGGCAGGCGCGGCGGAATCATAATCCGCCGATGCAGACGTCGGTTTGGGTTTTATAGGGGGAGACGCCACTTGACAAACGAACCCGTCAGTTTTTCATGAGAAAGTGATGTATTGCCGAGTCATGTGCGTGGGCGTTCATTAGCCGTTTTTTTGGTCAGGTCAGCGCCGGGTTAACCATTAAACGGGCAACTTTTGGTTGCTTATGCTGCTTGGCTTTTTCAAGATCGTATTCAGCTTGTAAGGCGATCCAGAAGCGGGCGGAGCTAATGCCCGCTGTTTCCAGTCTGATTGCCAAATCGGGGCTAATTCCCGCCTTTCCATTAATTACGCGTGAAAATGCGGTTCGAGACATGCCTAATTTTTCAGCAGCATCGCTTACCGTCAGACCCAACGGAACAATGACATCTTCACGCAAAATGACGCCAGGATGTGGGTGGTTCAGTATGTTCATATGCTACTCCTTAGTGATAGTCCAGATAGTCGACAAGCTCAACATCTGTTCCCACAAAAACAAAAATCACACGCCAATTTCCATTGACGCTAACGGACCAGGAACCCTTCAAATCCCCCTTCAATGGATGTAGATCATATCCAGGTAAGTTCATGTCAGAAGGCGCTTGGGCAACGTTCAATGAGCGCAATATTCGCCCTAGTTTAGCGGCATGGGCTGCTTGAATGCCGCGTGTTGAAGCGGTGCGGAAAAAAATTTCAAGTCCTTTGTGGCGAAAACTTTTTATCATTCCCCCGTTTTCCTTTGGGCTATCAATTCATTGTTTTATTGTACTGTGTGCCGCTACGCGGTGCAAGTGGCCTGAATCTTTGATATAGGTGGATCAAGTGGAATCAGTTGGTTTTAACGCCGAATCAAGGCAAACATCAGGCAGTTTTGTTTGAAAAAATGAATTATTTTTTGCCTGTTTTGTGCTTGATTCGGCGTTGGCTGGGTATCTCCCTGCGTCACTGCTGCGCAAACGTATTGCACTGTTTCATATCGCCACCGGCCAGGCCGCGCTTGAACCAGCTCATGCGCTGCTCTGAAGAGCCATGCGTAAAGGAGTCAGGCACCACATAACCCTGAGCCTGCTTCTGGATATGATCGTCACCAACCGCTGCGGCAGCGTTCATGGCTTCCTCGATGTCGCCGTCTTCAATAATCGTGCCTTCTTTCTGCAGCTCATGTGCCCAGATACCTGCAAAGCAGTCTGCCTGCAGCTCCACGCGCACCGACAGATCGTTGGCCTGGCGCTCGTTCATTGAGCTGCGCGCCTGGGCCATTTTATCCATGACGCCCAGCAGATTCTGCACATGATGCCCAACTTCGTGAGCCAGTACATAGCCCTGTGCAAAGTCGCCCTGAACCCCCATTTGCGCGCCCATTTGATGAAAGAAGCTCATGTCCAGGTAGACCTTGCGATCCTCAGGGCAATAAAACGGCCCCATCGCTGCCTGACCCACGCCGCAGGCGGAGCGGGTGGCGCCGGAGTAGAGTACCAGTGCCGGATTCTGATAGGTGCCACCATTCTGCTTGAAAATGCCAGTCCAGACGTTTTCGGTGGTTTTGAGCACCTTGGAAATAAATACTTTGTCCTTGTCATTGGCAACCGGCTGGCCGGCTTGCTGTGACTGGCCGGCGGGCTCTTGCATGATATCGCCACCGCCCAGAATGGTCATCGGATTGATGCCCAGAAAATACCAGGCGGCCAGTGCAACGACGATCGTGCCGATGCCGATCTTTCCCCCTCCCAGTCGCATGCCACCACGGCCAAAGCCGCCGGATCCTCGGCGGTCTTCCACATTGCTGCTTTGTTCCTGATCGTCTAATCGCATCTTGATCCCTCTGTTGCAAGCCCACCGCAAATGAAACAGGCAGGTGGTTTTTTTATTTGAAATTGTATGACTGCGCCCCGATTTTATACGGGAACGCCGGGCAAATTGGGGCAAATCACGTAACCGAATGCAAGATCTGCAGTCCAGCTCAAATCACAGGGGGTACCCGGTTGTCATTCTTTTGTGGGTTTTCACGATTAAAATAGGGTCATGAAAAATATGTTGAATCGTGTTGTTGTCGGCGCGCCGGGTTCTTCCGGCGATTGTTATGTGAATGGTGGATGCGGGCAGGTCTGGCCACAGGCCATGGTTGCTGAACGGCCAGGCTGTTGCCGTGAGGGGCGTCGCTATCATGGATGAGATTATCCGTGCCATTACCATTTACGCCATTCCGCTCATTTTTGCCATTACGCTGGCCGAAGCGGCACGCGGCTTTGTCGCTCACAAGCTGGGGGATCGCACAGCCCTGATGCTGGGGCGCCTGACGCTCAATCCTGCCAGGCATATTGATCCCATCGGTACCATTCTTGTGCCGTTGTTGCTGATTGCCGCCAACCCGGGTTTTGTGGTGGGCTGGCCCAAGCCAATTCCTGTCAATGAGTCGCAATTTGCCAACCCGAAGCGAGACAGTATTCTGCTGGCGCTTGCCAGGCCCCTGGCCAATCTGCTAATGGGCATTTTGTGGGTGATTACAGCGCGCGTGCTGCTGGGCTTTGGCCTGCTGGACAGTTACTGGTGGAAGGTGGCCATTGCCGGCTTTACGCTCAATATCTTCCTGATGGTCTTTAACCTGCTGCCTATTCCGCCCATGGACGGCAGCCGCATTATCGCCGGCTTTTTGCCTGCGAAGTGGGCCATTGCCTACCAGCGGCTGGAGCCCTACGGGTTTTTTATTGTGCTTGGTCTGATCGCCTTTGGTTTGTTGCAGGTTGTGCTGCTGCCGGTCATCAGTATCGTGCTTGACCTGCTTGGGCGTCTGTTTCTGTTCGGATAAGAATAAGTCATGACTACACTTAAAGTTGTCAGCTATAACATTCACAAAGGCAAGTCAGCGTTTGGCAAGCGGGTATCGCTTACTGATCTGCAGTCCGGGTTGACGCAACTGAGTGCAGATCTGGTGTTCCTGCAGGAAGTGCAGGGCCGCAACAGCCGGTTCGAATCGCTGCACGCGCAGCAGGATATGCTGGCAAATCATTTGGCGATGGATGTCTGTTATGGCTGCAATGCCGTGCGCACCGACACCGATCACGGTAATGCGCTGCTTTCCCGGTTTCGCATTGTGGAGCATGAGAACGAGGATATTTCCGACCATCGGCTGGAGCAGCGCGGCGTGCTGCACGCGCGGGTGGAAATCGACGGCAGAACGGTTCACTGTTTTGTTGCGCACCTGGGACTCTTTGCCGCCAGCCGCGGCCGCCAGGTCGTTGCCATTATCGAACGCATTAAGCGGCTGGTGCCGGATAATGAGCCGCTTATTCTGGCTGGTGATTTCAACGACTGGAACGAAAAACTGGCGCCTTATTTCGATCATGAGCTGGGCCTGCACGAGGTGTTCGCCAACAGCCCGCTGCGGATCGATAACGAGTTGCCGCGACTGAAAACGTCATTGCGCAGCATGATGGACGGTCGCGGTCTGATGGCCGTAGATCAACTGGCACCACCGCGTACATTTCCGGCCATGTTCCCGTGGTTGCGACTGGATCGCATGTATCAACGCGGCTTTACCATCCTGTCGGCGCAGGTGCTCAAAGGGCGGCCCTGGGCGCGCATTTCCGACCATGCGCCGATCCTGGCCGAACTGGAACTGGCCTGAATGCATTCTTCCGGCACTTATTGCTCCCGACTTGCAGGTTTTGTATTCAGGCGCAGCCCGCTTTGCGAGACCCGACTGCAGCAAAGTGTCATTCTTCGCTACAATAGCGGCCAATACGCAGGGATTGCCTGGCGTCGGCAACAGCTGGTCGCCACCGCTACTTGCCCACTGAGATGGCACTCAGTTACCCCGTGGCAGACCTTCGGGCATGCCGCAGTACGAAAATCGCTACGATGACAAAAAAAATCCTGATTGTTCGCTCGTCTTCCCTGGGAGATCTGGTACATATGCTACCGGCCATCTCTGACATTCATCGGCATGTGCCTGGCGCGCAAATCGATTGGGTTGTGGAAGAACATTTCGCTGAAATTCCTGCCTGGCATCCTGCCGTGCACGAAGTGATTGTCATTTCCCACCGCCGCTGGCGCAAGCAATGGCTCTCGCGTCAGGCTTGCAGCGAACGGCGGGTTTTCGCCCAGAACCTGCGCAAGCGGGATTACGATATTGTGCTGGACATGCAGGGGCTGATGAAATCGGCCTGGGTCGTGCGCCAGGCAAAAGGCCAGCGCCATGGGCTGGACTGGCGTTCGGCACGCGAGTCGCTGGCCTCTCTTTTTTATCATAAGCGTCATAAGGTTGAGTTCTGGCAGCCGGCCGTGCGTCGTCAGCGCCTGCTGGCCTCTGCTGCGCTGGGCTATGCTTTCTCCGGGGAGCCTGATTTCGGACTGCAGTCCTTTACCGACAATACGCCGATACAGGATTATGCCGTCATCATGCCGTCAGCCAGCCGCGAAGACAAATTATGGCCCGAACAGGACTGGCAGGTTGTATTTGGCCTGCTGAGGGAGGCGGGATTGAGCTTGAAGCTGCTTGCCGGGAACGAAAAAGAAACGGCAAGGGCGCAGGCGCTTATACGGGATTTCGATAATGCCGAAGTTTTACCCAGAATGAATCTGACCGAAGTTGCTAAACTGTTGGCAGCCTGCAAAATGATGATCGGTCTTGACAGCGGTCTGACGCATCTGGCAGCGGCGCTTGGTCGTCCCACCATCGGGATTTACAGTGCCTCGACGCCGGTCCGCACGCCTCTGGAAGGCAGCGGCTTTACTGCCAGCCTGGGCGACCGGGGTTTGCCGCCAACGAGAGATATGGTGGTGTCAAAACTGAAGCAGGCTTTGCAGGCCTGATAGTGATCTTCCCTATGGTCGTCCCGGTACCTATAATCAGAACATGAATCGCTTTTTTTATACTGCAACCCTAAGATTGGCCTCACCCTTGTTGCTGTGGTGGCTGCAACGGCGTGCGCGCAAGGCAGGTGGCGTTTGGGATATTCGCGGTCCCGAGCGATACGGTCGATATACTGAAAGACTGCAACAGCAGGCGGGGCCGCATGATGATGATGAGGGTTATGCCGAGTCGGTATTCAATTTTTACCGACCTGTGTGGGTGCATGCTGTCAGCCTGGGTGAGACGCGGGCCGCCCAGCCATTGGTGCAGGCACTGCTGGACCAGGGCTTGCCTGTTCTGCTGACGCATTTTACGGAAACCGGCAGATCCATTGGCGGCAAACTGTTCGCGCCGGCCATCAACACCGGCAGGTTGTGCCAGGCGTGGATGCCTTACGATTTCCCCGAAGCAGTGCAAGGGTTTCTGGATTACTGGAAGCCGCGCTGCTGTATCCTGATCGAACGCGAAATCTGGCCTAATATGGTGGCCCAGGCCAAGAAACAAAATATTCCCGTTATCGTGGCCAGTGCTCGCTTTTCACCGTCGTCGCTGCGTCGCGGCCAACTGTTGGGCAGTGTGCTGCGCAAGGCGCTCACCAGTATTGATCTGATTCTCACCCAGACCCACATTGATGCAGCACGTCTAGCGGAAATCGGCGTCAAGCGCACCAGGGTGGTAGGTAACCTGAAATTTGACCTGCGCATCTCGCCCGAACAGTCGCACATGGGGCAGGTGGCGCGACGCCATATCGGGCGGCCTGTCATTGTGGTCGCCAGCACTCGGGAAGGCGAAGACGAGTTATTTACCCGCGCCATAGCCGAGGTAAAAAAGACCTATCAATCAGAGCAGGGTGAACAGGCCGGAACAGACCGGCAAGCCACCTCTGCCCACACTCCGAATCGGATGCCGCTGTTTGTTCTGGTGCCGCGGCACCCGCAACGCTTTGACCTGGTCGCCGACTATCTGGCCGATGATGGCTTGAGCTTCTGCCGGCGCAGCACCTTTCCGACCGATAACCAATTGCGCACGGCCGATGTATTGCTGGGCGATTCGGTTGGTGAAATGTTTTTCTTTTATGGGCTGGCTGACGTAGCCATCGTGGCCGGCAGTTTTGCCGAACTGGGTGGGCAGAACCATATTGAAGCCAGTGCGCTTGGTTTGCCGGTTATCGTGGGCCCGCATACCCGCAATTTTCAGCAATCGGTGGAAGATGCACTGGCCGAGGGCGCTGCCCGCCGCGCCCAGACGCCGTCCGAGGCCATTGGCCTGGCATTGCGAATTCTGGAGAATCCCGAATTGCGCCTGGGCATGAGTCGCGCTGCCAAAGAATGGCTGTCCCTGCACGAGGGCGCTACCGATAGAATCATGTCTGCGTTGCAGCCTTATTTGAAATAAACCATGTCCCTGTTACCGAGTGCCTCCGTCCTGCAAAAGACCCTTTATTCGGCATTGCCAGACTTTGCCAGTATTGCGTGGGTTGAGCAGATTGGTTCGACCAACGTCAATCTGATGCAGGAAGTCAGAAATACGCAATCGGCCATGGGCCGACCGGCGCTGCTGGGCGCCCATACCCAGACCAGTGGACGCGGCCGGGCAGGACGGCGCTGGCAGGATACGCCAGGCTCCACGCTGATGTTTTCCTGCGCTTACGATGTATTCGTGCCGCCTGCGCGCCTGCCCATGCTGGCCCCGGTCGTGGGAATTGTCGCCTGCGAGCAGTTGCGAAAAATCGCCGGCCCGGCAGTACAGGACCGCCTGCTCATGAAATGGCCCAATGACATTTTGTACGATCAGGCCAAGCTGTCCGGCTTGCTGGTCGAATCGACCCGGCCGCTGCAACGCGAATCGCCGCACCACCACGTAGTTATTGTTGGTATGGGAATGAATTTATCCAGCGCAGTGGCGCTGACTCAGCATCTGGGACGCAAGGTTGCCGACTGGACCTCGGTGCTGGGCGACATGAGCGATGACCCCGGCCGCTCGGAAGATATCGCCTTGCTGGTTGCCCGCATTGCCCGGGCGTGGCGCGACGCCTTTGCGCAGTACGAGCAGCAGGGGTTTGCTGCTTTCATGGCGCGTCATGCGCAGATCGATGCGCTACGCGAGCAACAGGTCAATGTGATCCAGGATGAAAGGATCGTCCTGTCCGGCGCCGCTCGTGGCGTGAATCAGGATGGCTGCCTGCTGGTTGAATGTGCAGGGCAGCAACACCCCATTACGATCGGTGATATTTCTATCCGGCCTGAAGGCCAGGGCTGACTCTATGCTGACCGTTCTGATTGACGCGGGCAATTCGCGCATCAAAGTTTCCCTTTTCGACTCGTCAGACCGGTCTGCCGACACGGGCGTTCATGCCTTTGCAGCGGCGGATCTGAATGCGCTGGCCGATCTGATCAGGCAACTGCCGCAGGCGCCGGCCAGGGCGCTGGGCGTCAGTGTTACCACCGAGGCGATCCGGCAGGAACTGGACGCGATCCTTGCTCCGTGCCCGATCCAGTGGCAGACACCGGGAGCACGCCTGCTGCGACTGAAAAACCGCTATCACAACCCTGCCGAGCTGGGGCCCGATCGCTGGCTTGGCCTGCTGGGTATTCTGGCTGCGCGACCCGTCGATGGCCCGATGATGTTGGTCAGCTTCGGGACGGCGACCACGGTCGATACCATCGATGATCATGAAACTTTTCTGGGCGGGGTGATTTTTCCTGGTGTGAGCATGATGCAATCATCGCTGGGCGCAGGGACGGCCCGCCTGCCTGTTGCCCCAATGCCGGCGCAGGTTTG
Source organism: Pseudomonadota bacterium (assembly GCA_023423975.1). Lineage (GTDB taxonomy): Bacteria > Pseudomonadota > Gammaproteobacteria > Burkholderiales > Burkholderiaceae_B > Advenella. Next base: position 19,021 of record JAFAEO010000071.1, on the reverse strand, counting down.
GCCGTCATTTCCGCAAAACACCCAGGCGGCCATTGCCGCCGGCATTGTGGCTGCGCAAACGGGCGGCGTGATCCGGCAGTGGCAGCAGGTGGCCGAACATCTGGGCCGCGCGCCGCTGGTTTTTGTCACTGGAGGCGCGCGCGCAGCGATCATGCCGGAACTGCAGGCGCGCATCGATTCATTCAGCGTCGATATGGGATTTGGTACAATACCACTCATCGAGAGCGAGTCGCCGGTCCTTGACGGCCTGCGCGCGCTTGCACAGCACTCAACGGACGCCTGATATGCGCACGCTTTTCTTTATTGTCGTCCTGGCCAATGTCCTTACTTACGGACTGGGCGCAGGCTGGTTTGGCCTCAAACCGGGTGAGTCGCGCCTGGGAGCGACCGTCAAGACCCCCACCGAATTTCGGCCAGGTGCCATTGAAGTAGGGCCGATACGCTAATGGCCATCCAGACTGAACCGTTTGATACCGTCGGTCCGGCCGGCCGCATCGATTGCCTTGTCGACTGGCCAGATCCAGACCAGCCGCTACTGGGCTGGGCGCTGGTTCTGCATCCGCATCCGCTGCATGGCGGCACGCGCAACAACAAAGTGGTCACGACGCTGTCGCGCGCCTACGCGCAGGCTGGCTACGCCGTGCTGCGCCCAGATTTTCGCGGTATTGGCAAATCTGAAGGCAGTTTTGACCAGGCGCGCGGCGAAACCGCAGATATGCAGCAACTGATTCAGGCGTTTTTGGCTGCACACCCTCAACTGGACGGCAAGCCATGGCTGCTGGCCGGCTTTTCGTTTGGCACATCGGTGGCGGCGCAACTGTACTCTGTGTTGCGCGAAGAGCAAAGCCAGCCCTTGCCGCAATTGCTCACTCTGGTGGGCACGGCAGTCAAGCGATTCGCCTGGCGCGAGGTGGTGCTGCCTGCCAATACAGTGGTGATCCATGGGGAGCGCGATGAAGTAGTGCCGTTGCAGGAAGTGTTTGACTGGATCGTCAGCTATCGCATTGCCGTCACGGTTATTCCCGGCGCCACCCATTTTTTTCATGGCTATCTGATCGAATTGAAAAAACTGGTGCTTGATGCGTTGCAGCAGATGTCCGCCGAAACCGCCGTGTAACGCTTTTTGTTCTGCAAGCGCTTATAATTCCTAACTGGCACGCCCCTCACTTCTCAAATCCTTTCTTCTATCCGGATCCGTTTCCATGTTCCTACGTCGTATTGTTCTAATCCTGATCATCGTCCTGGTCGCAGGCGGTGCTTATGTCTTCTTCAATAAAACCAACAACAGCACGCCTTCGGGCAGCACGCAGACAGCCACAGGTTCGGATACGACGCAAACCAGTGCGCAAACCGGATCCGCTGCGCAGCCTGCTCCTACGACACCACCCAAGCCGGAATCACGCTCCAGCGTGCCGGTAACCAACGCCAGTACGCCGGTGCTCACAGATGTGGCCGGTATGACGCCGCCGCAAACCAATGTCAAGGCATGGTTTCTGATTGATGCCACGTCGGGCCAGATTATCGGCAACCAGGAACCGGACCTGAAAGTCTCGCCTGCTTCACTGACCAAGCTGATGACTGCCAGCCTGGTCTTCTCGGCACTTGACGAAAACCGCATCCGGCCTGAACAGGAAGTGACCGTATCGGAAAAAGCCTGGCGCACCGGTGGTTCGCGCATGTTTATCCGGGTCAATACACAGGTGACTGTCGATGACCTGATCAAGGGCATGATTGTGCAGTCCGGCAACGACGCCACCATTCAACTGGCCGAAGTCGTGGCCGGCAGCGAAGATGTATTCGTGAACCAGATGAACAAGGAAGCGGCGCTGTTCGGTATGACCAACACCCACTTTACGGATCCGACCGGCCTGCCGGCACCGGAACACTACACGACAGTGCGCGACCTGTCGGTGCTGGCGCAGCACGTGATCAAGGATCATCCCAAGTATTATCACTATTTCAGCCAGCCTGAGTTTACCTACAACAAAATTCGCCAGCACAACCGCAATGGCCTGCTGTCCCGCAATATCGGCGTGGATGGCCTCAAAACCGGGCATACGGAAGATGCCGGCTATTGCCTGATCGCAGCAGCCAAGCGCGATGATCGTCGCCTTATTTCAGTTGTCGTTGGTGCGGCAACTGTGCGCGAACGCGAACAGGTCAGTCAGAACCTGCTGGACTGGGGCTATCAGAACTTTACCGCCAAACAGGTGGCGGCGGCTGATGCGCCGCTCATCAGCCCGCGCGTTTGGGAAGGCACTGTGAAAGAGGTCAAGCTGGGCGCCGCCGATGGTGTTAGCGTGACCGTACCGCGTGGCATGGAAGACAAGGTCCAGACCATTACTCAGATCAACGGCAAGCTGGTTGCGCCGCTGGCCAAGGGCCAGACAGTAGGCAATGTCCAGTTTGTGCTCAATGGCAAAGTACTCAAGCAGGAATCACTCAACGTTCTTGAAGATGTACCGCAGGCTGGCTTCTTCGGACGCATGTGGGACAAGGTACTGAGCAGTTTCAATAGCTAATCTTTCGGGCAGAATGTGGTGATACAGGGTATAGACAGCGACAGCATCGTTTATCTTAACGGTGAGTATGTACGGGCCGACGAGGCAAAGATTTCGGTATTCGATCGCGGATTCATTTTTGGGGATGGTGTCTATGAAGTGGTGCCGGCCTACAACCGCAAGCCGTTCCGGCTGAACGAGCATGTGCAGCGCCTGGAGCGCAGCCTGAACGCCATCAGCCTGGCTACCGGCAAAACGGCGCAGTTCTGGGCGGGCCTCATGCAGGACATGATTGATCGCGCCAACACCGACGATTCCTTTATCTATCTGCAGGTTACGCGTGGCGTTGCCAAACGCGAGCATGTATTTCCCGTGCCGCCGGTGGCACCCACCATTTTCTGCTCCAGCGGTCCCTTTATCCGGCCAACGCCAGAGCAGCGCGAGCGTGGCATTCGCGTGATCTCGGGCCCGGACGAACGCTGGCTGCACTGCGATATCAAATCGGTGTCGTTGCTGGGCAATGTTCTGGCGCGCCAGATGGCCGCCGAGCGCGGTGTGGATGAGGTTATCCAGTTTCGCGATGATCTCCTGACTGAAGGCTCCCTGAGCAATATGTGGGTGGTCAAAGAGGGAACCTTGCTGGCGCCCGTCAAAAACCACCTGATTCTCGAAGGCATCCGCTACGGTCTGCTGGCAACCCTGGCCGAGCGAGCCGGAGTGCCGTTTGAGGCCCGCAACATTACCCGTGCAGAAGTCTTTGCCGCCGATGAGATTCTGGTTACATCGGCCACCAAGGAAGTGCTGCCGGTGCTGGAGCTGGACGGCGCACCGGTTGGCAATGGTCAACCCGGCCACATATACAGGAAGTTAAGGGCTGAATATGACAAGGAAATCTCCCGACTATGATGAAAGACATCCCGCCAGAGCAGTCGCTGATTGAATATCCCAGTGATTTTCCGATCAAGGTCATGGGGGTTCAGCATCCCGAGCTGGCCCAACTGCTGACCGACGTCGTGTTGCAATTCGATCCGCAGTTTGATCCGGCTACGGTGGAAATGCGTCCAAGCAGCAAGGGCAACTACATCGGCCTGACATTCACTGTGCGCGCCACCTCCCGAGAGCAGCTTGATAATCTGTATCGTGCGCTGCACGGACACGCGCTGGTCAAAATCGTTTTGTGATGCAAGTACAGGTACGCCATCTGGACGGGCCTGCGCCCTACGCGCCGGTATGGCAGGCCATGAAGTCGTTTACTGAAGCTCGCCACAAAGAGACGCCAGACGAAATCTGGCTGGTAGAGCACTGTCCGGTCTATACACTGGGACAGGCCGGCAAGCCGGAGCATTTGCTCAATACCGGGGCGATCGAGGTAGTCCAGTGCAATCGTGGTGGACAGGTTACCTACCACGGCCCGGGGCAACTGGTTGTCTATCCGCTGGTCGATTTGCGTCGCCAGGGCATTTACGTCAAGGAATACGTGGCGCTGATCGAGGATGTCGTGCTCGATACCCTGGCTAGTTTCGGCCTGCAGCAGGCCTGTCGCAAGGCCGGAGCGCCTGGCGTCTATGTGCCGTTGCAGGACGGCAGTCTGGCCAAAATCGCGGCGCTTGGCGTGAAAATCAGCCAGGGCTGCGCCTATCATGGTCTGGCCCTGAATGTGGATATGGACCTGCAGCCCTTTGCCGGCATTAACCCCTGTGGCTACGCGGGTTTGCAAACCGTAGATCTGAAAACCATGGGTGTCATTACTACTGTGCAGGAAGTTGGCATGCGCGTGCTTGAGCGGCTGTTGCCCCGGTTTTCCTGATGTGGGCCGTTGTGGCCGGCATGAGTAGGCGATAAGGCGACAACGTAGCCAGAAATGAAGCCTGATCCGTGCAGAATCTGTCCCGTCCATCGGGTTGCCCATCCGGAGCATCGGTGCTCACCTGCGTTGTCCATGGGCACTGGCGCCGCCTAAACTTATGGCGCGCTTAGGGTTTTTGCGGATAAGCCCCTATTAAGCGTTAAAATAAGCTGAAATTCACGCGGTTTTCATAAACCGCCGTCAGCAAATACACCTGCCTTATTGCCGTAACGTCCATTCCCATAAGGGCCGTGACTTCACTATGAATACAAACACAGTAGCAACGCCAACCGTCAAAGACGAACAGTACGACGCGACCAAAAAACAGAAATCCTTCGATAAAACGTCGCGAATTCCTATCAAGATTATTCCGGTTGAACGGCTGAAAAAGCCCGAGTGGATTCGCGTCAAGGCGGCGGCGCCCAATTCGCGCTTTAACGACATCAAGAAAATCCTGCGCGAGCACAATCTGTTTACGGTCTGTGAGGAAGCCTCCTGCCCCAATATCGGCGAGTGTTTTGGCAAGGGTACTGCGACCTTCATGATCATGGGCGACAAATGTACGCGTCGCTGCCCGTTCTGTGATGTGGGCCATGGCAGGCCCGACCCATTGGATGTTAATGAACCGTCCAATCTGGCCAAATCGATTGCGGCCATGCGCCTGAATTACGTCGTTATTACCTCCGTGGATCGCGATGACCTGCGCGATGGCGGTGCGGCGCATTTTGTGGAATGCATCAACGAGACGCGCAGCCGTTCCCCCAAAACCCAGATTGAAGTGCTGGTTCCCGATTTTCGGGGTCGCCTGGACAAGGCGCTGGACATTTTCGGCAATGGCCTGCCCGATGTTATGAACCATAATCTGGAAACCGTTCCTCGTCTGTATAAACAGTCTCGTCCCGGTGCTGACTATATGCACTCGCTCAAACTGTTGCGCGACTGTAAACAACGCTATCCGAACGTGCCCACTAAATCGGGCCTGATGGTGGGGCTGGGCGAAACGGACGAGGAAATCCTGCAGGTGATGCGCGACATGCGCGATCATGATATTGATATGTTGACCATTGGCCAGTATCTGCAACCCTCAGAACATCATCTGCCCGTGCTGCGTTACGTCCATCCCGATACCTTCAAAATGTTCGAAGAAGAGGCCTACAAAATGGGCTTTACCCACGCTGCCGTCGGCGCCATGGTGCGCTCTTCCTACCATGCCGACGAGCAGGCGCACGCGGCCGGCTTCTGATCGGAGCTAGATCATTTCCGGGTAGTTTGCAAAAGAGCGTAGTCTTTCTTCGAGGACTGCGCTCTTTTTTTGCCCCGAGCAACATGGTCATGGATGCCGTAAGGGATCAGGTTGGTGTTTTGTCGCTTTATTAACGACGCTGCGAAAGCGTCAGACATTGTCTGGCGCCGTGGGTACAAGCGGATGCGCTACCGGAGACGGGCTGCGCAGGTAGGCCTGTCCGGTTTGTCGTTTTCCTGTCAATTATTCCGCCATCCTGCTTTTTCAGTCAGTTGCCCCCACCGGTTTTGCGCCATCCATTGCACTATAATCCCGTCTATATCACTCCGATCTGAATCTGCATAGTGGGAATCCTGGCATGAAACTTCTGATTACCGGCGGAGCCGGGTTTATTGGCTCACACACCGTTGTCGAGTTACTGAATGCAGGACATGAGATTGTCGTACTGGACAATCTGTCTAACAGCTCGGTCACCTCGCTGAACCGGGTAGAAAAAATCACCGGAAAGTCTGTTATCTTTATTGAAGGCGATATTCGCGACCGGCCTGTGCTGGACGAGCTGTTCTGTGCGCACAAGATTGATGCGGTGGTGCATTTTGCCGGCCTGAAAGCCGTGGGTGAAAGTGTCCGGCAGCCATTGCGCTACTACGATAATAATGTGGGCGGGACCATCACGCTGACCGAAGCCATGGCCGATGCCGGGGTCCGTCGCATCGTTTTCAGCTCTTCAGCGACCGTCTATGGCGAGCCCGAGAGCATGCCGATTGCCGAGACCTGCCCAGTGGGTAATCCCACCAATCCCTATGGCAGCTCCAAATTGATGGTCGAGCGCATCCTGCAGGATCTGGCAAAGTCCGACCCGCAGTGGTCGGTGGCGATTCTGCGCTACTTTAATCCCGCCGGTGCGCATGAATCCGGGTATATCGGCGAAGATCCCAACGGCATCCCCAACAATTTGTTGCCTTACATTACCCAGGTGGCGGTCGGGAAGCTGGAAAAACTGGCCATATTCGGCAGTGACTACCCAACCCCCGATGGTACCGGTGTGCGTGACTATATCCATGTGGTGGACCTGGCTCAAGGTCACCTGGCTGCCTTGAATTTCATTCAGGACAAAACCGGCGCCCATATCTGGAATCTGGGTACGGGCAAAGGGTATTCCGTGCTGGATATTGTCAAGGCATTTGAAGAGGCGACGGCAGTGTCCATTCCGTACACGTTGTCGCCCCGGCGCGAAGGCGATATTGCCGAGTGTTGGTCCAATCCCGAGAAGGCAAGCCGGGAACTGGGCTGGACAGCCAGACGCGGACTGTCGTTGATGATGTCCGATAGCTGGCGTTGGCAAAAAAACAACCCAGAGGGCTATCGGAGCGACGACAGCGAACAGCAATAGCGGCAGGCTGGGCGGCTCGCTAAAAGAGTGGGCCTATGCGGTGGCTGGCTTAAACGAAGTAGCTCAAATGCAATCACGCGGGTGAAATCGTGCAAATTATGCAGCGCAAATTCAATCGCGCAGGCGAACTAGCGCAAACAGGGTGAGGCGGCGCGACAGACCGCGTCTCGCGCTTCAGCCAGGGAACATATCTATCGTATGCCTTTGTATACGTTCATGGTGCTGTTGGCGAAGACCGACAGATTGAACAAGGCTTCGGCGTGTTGCCGCGTATGCTGGGCCACCGTTGCCAGGGTTGCCGCATCGGGCAGAATCTGCGCAAGCAGGGCGCGCAATGCGGTGACGTCCTGGGTTGGCGTTACCCAGCCCGACACGCCATGCTCCAGGTTTTCGGGCAGGCCACCCGCGTCACTCACGATGGTTGGCAGCCCGCAGGCCATGCTTTCACGCGCAGCGTAAGACAGGGCTTCCCGGTGCGACAAGACAAATCCCAAGTCACTGGCAGCCAGTACCGGGCGCGTATCATCCAGCAACCCCGGAAAGATCACCTGGTCCTGCATTTGCAGCCCGTTGATACTCTGGATAATATCGTCCGGCGGCGGGTCGCCGGCCACCACAATACGGCAACGCCTGCGTAATGCGTCGGGCAGCCCCGCCACTGCATACACCAGTTCCAGCCAGCCTTTTTCAAAATCGGTGCCGCCGGTGCTGCCAAAGACGATCAGTTGCGGATCATCTGTGCCCAGCAGGCTTTGGCGCGCCACGCTTCGTTCGGCGCGGGTGGCTGGTGCAAAATGCAGTACGTCAATGCCGTGATGAATCACGTGTATCGGAAAGCATGCGTAGGCGCTGTCGGTGAATAATCCTGCGACGTAGTGGCTGACGGCAATGACTGCATCCGTGGCCAGCCAGGCGCGCAGTCGGTGTCCGAGCGTGTGCACCGAATGGTCGTTGTGCTTGGTAAAGACAATGCGCGGGCGTTGTCGTCGCGGCAATCCCAGGCAGGCCAGCATCACGTGCCGGTGATCTGCAGAGGCGTTGACATGGATAATGTCAAATTGCTCCTGCCGGATCAATTGCCGCAACTGGCGTACTTCTGGAATTATCTTGCCGATACGGGAATTGAAGGCCTGTGGCCTGACCGTGACGCCGTTCAGCGCGCGGGCATAGCGAAACAGCCTGCTGGTGTCGGGCGTGGCCAGCCAGCAGTCATGGTCGGCAAACTGCCGCAGCAGGTTCAGAATATAAGTTACGTGCCCGCCGCCGTTGCGCTTATGGAAATTGGTGAAAAGAATTTTCATTCCATTTGCGAGCGAATGCGTTCAATCCAGTATCGCGTAGAGGCGTCGTGCGAAGTGTGTGCCGGAGCACCCTTCAATTCAGCGGTAATGTCGGTTGCCAGCACCTTGCCGTATTCCACGCCCCATTGATCGAACGGGTTCAGGCCCCACACCAGGCCCTGGACGAATACCTTGTGTTCATACAGGGCCAGCAGGGCACCCAGTGAAAAGGGCGTCAGGCTGGGCATCATAATCAGGTTGGAGGGACGACCGCCGGGGTGGACCTTGTGTTTCGCCAGCTCACGGGCGTCGGTTTCCGACATCCCGGCCGCCATGCTTTCCTGCATGGCCTGTTCATATGTTTTGCCGTTCATCAGCGCTTCGCGCTGGGCCAGACAATGAGCAAGCAACTGGATGTGGTGTTCTTTCCAGGCATGATCCTCGTGCTGGCAGGCGATGAAATCGACCGGCGCGCCATCACTGCCCTGGTGCAGCCACTGGAAAAACGTATGCTGCGCATCGGTTCCCGGCATCCCCCACACCGCCGGCCCCGTAGGCACAGTGATGGGTTGTCCGTTGATATCGACCGATTTGCCCAGCGACTCCATTTCCAGCTGCTGGATATAGGGAATCAGGTTGGCCAGCCGGGAGTCATAAGCCGAGATATTCAGTGAGCCGTAATCCAGGATACTGCGGTTGGCAATGCCGGCCATGGCCAGTTGCACCGGCGCATTCTCTTCGATGGGCGCGGTCAGGAAATGGTCGTCCATGGCCTTGGCGCCGCTTTGCAGTCCGGCAACCACATCGGGCCCCACCGCCAGGCCCGCAGCGACACCCACGGCCGACCAGATGGAAAAACGGCCTCCCACCCAGTCCCAGAACTGGAATATTTGGCTTTGCTGCAGACCCCATGCCTGAGCCGCCTGCGGGTTGGCCGTCACGGCAATCACCTGGTTCAGCGGCTTGGCAATGCCTGCCGCCTGCATCCATTCGATAGCCCGCTTGGCATTTTCCAGGGTTTCGGCCGTTTTGAACGATTTTGTCGCTACGACGATGAGTGTTTCGCGCGGGTCCAGGCCGGCAAGCCCGCCTTCGACCGCATGGCCGTCGATATTGGCAACAAAACGGATATTGCGCCACATGCTGGCATAGCCGAAGGCGCCCACGACCAGCCGCACGCCCCAGTCGCTGCCACCAATGCCGATATGAACAATATTACGCCAGCGTCGCTCGCTATCGCTGCGCCGAACAAATTCCAGCGCGCGCTTGCGTTCTTCAGCTACTTCCTCGACGGGGCGGGGGGTGCGCAGCTGGGTGTGCCAGGCGGCGCGATTCTCTGTGGTGTTGACGGGTTCGCCGTCAAACAACGCCTGCCGGGCGCCGGTCAAGTTGCGTGCCTGGAGCAGCGCGGTGGCGGTGTTAAGAACATCAGCGCTATAGGTTTGCGCCGTCAGGTCGATCTGCATGCCGCCGGCCTCGATAATCCGTGGTGCAGGAGCCACGCGCGGTGCCGCGTTGATTGCATTGACGTATGCGTGCCACTGCGGCATTTGCGTCAACGGTTTGTGAGAATCCGGTTCTGTATTCAAGTTGTTCCTGCCAAAAACAGTTCAGGGTTAAAGCTTATCGGGCGATAGCGCCAAGTATACCGTAATGAATAAATGCGAATGATTCTTCTTTCTTGGCGGAAACGCCTTGAAATAAGGTGTTGCCGGCAATATGGCGCCTTTTCAATACTTTGATTGCTCGCAGGCGAACTGTGACTTTTAAGCGGTAAACTAGCTGCTTTATTTTCCGATCCGTAGTGTAATGCATGTCGTATATTACATGGATCAGTATTGAAACGTGAATGAACTAATTCCTGCCCGCCGGTTTGACCGTTTTTTCGAGCAACTCCTGTTCTCCAGGGTGTTTTCGATTGTGGTCGGCTGGAGTTTGAGCGTTGCGTTACCTTATGTGCTGATGTGGGGGCCGCGGGCAGTCTGGTCGCCCGATAATGGCCAGATCACGGCAGCACTGGTCACAACGGTCGCGTTGCTCCTGTCCAACGTGGCGGTGTTTCGCTTGCTGACCCGTTACCCGGGGGGACGAAATGCCGCCCTGGTCGCACCTCAGGTTCTGGCGATCTATCTGATTCTGTCTCTGATCGTATTGGTGTTTCGCCTGGAGGTATCACGATATTTGCTGTTTGCCAGCGGTATGGTGGCCTTGTTCTGGTTGCATATCGAGTTTATGGCATTGCAGCATCTAAAAAAGGTCAAGCTCGCGGTGATCGACATGGGGCGTGCCGCTGAGCTGACCAAGATTCCGTTTATCGACACGCGTATTCTAAAGGCGCCAGATCTCATGGAAGTCCGTTATGACGGCGTAGTTGCCGATTTCGATGCCATTGACGGCACCTGGGAGCGCTTTCTAACGCGTTGTGTGCTCAAGGGCATCGCCGTCTACAACGCCAAGCATTTGCTGGAATCGCTCACGGGCCGGGTATCGATCCGGAAAATGTCTGAAAACGATATTGGCTCGCTGTTGCCCAGCCGTAATTACGAACGTACGAAGTTTCTGTTTGATATAGTTATTGTTCTGCTCACGCTGCCTCTGGTGCTTATCGTGTGCGCCGTCACAGCCGTGTGTATCAGGCTGGACAGCCCCGGACCCATCCTGTATACCCAAACTCGCATTGGTCGCGGCAACCGGCCCTTTACCGTATACAAGTTTCGCAGCATGGCGTGCACCGGAGACGAGACCGAGGCCTTTGCGCAGGAAGATGATGGTCGTATTACCCGAGTCGGTCGTATTATCAGGATGCTGCGCATTGACGAATTGCCGCAGTACATCAACGTGATCCGTGGTGAAATGAGTCTGATCGGTCCGCGTCCCGAACAGCCCAGTTTTGTCGAGCAGTTTGACGAACTAATTCCGTTCTATAGCTATCGGCATGTGCTCAAGCCCGGTATCACCGGCTGGGCACAAGTGCGGTCCGGTTACGCGGCAGACGTTGATGAAACACAGATCAAGATAGAACATGATTTTTATTACATCAAGAATGCCTCTATTGCCCTGGATATATATATAGTTTTTCTTACTGTTAAAACCGTTCTCACCGGGGCCGGGGCCCGCTAATTACGCACATTCTTTATCCAGCACAAATGATGATCACAAGAGAGAGCGGGACGCTACCCTGTGCGATAGTCACGTGTGATTGATATGTTTACAAATTTGATCGGCTTTAATCATGAAACCAGCCCTTGTATTTGTCAGGTCTTTTATTCCCGATTTTGACGGGAAACTAAAAAAATATATGTCGGTGCTCGATCAGGCAGGTATCTCCTATCATTTTGTAGGGTGGGCAAGAGCTGATACTTCGCCTGAACAAGGTACGCGCTTTTCCTACTTCAAGCGACAAGCGCCTTTAGGAAACGGACTGAAAAACATTCTCAACTTGCTTCTTTGGAACATTTATCTGTTCCAAAGGCTGTTTCATATGCGGAAAAATGTGGGGTGCATACATGTTATCGATTTTGACAGTGTCATTCCATGCTTTGTTTTCAGCCGACTGTTCAGGCGCCCGCTGATTTTTGATATCTATGACAAATACACTTCTCTGCGCAAGATGCCTGGCATATTGGCGACGGCTATCGACAAACTTGAGAATTATTGTATTAAGCGAGCAGATTTGTCTATTCTTGCTGATAGTTCCAGGTATAAACAACACGGGCTAAGCGTTGATGCAAAAAATGTGATTGTGCTTGAGAATGTGCCTATTGTTGCAGTTGAAAAAACGCTTCGTCATACGCCATCGGGAAACCGGTGGAACATAGGCTATTTTGGTGTCCTCGAACCAGTACATAGGGGTTTGGAAGATTTGCTTGAGCTCGCTCTTCAATGTCCGGAAATCGGATTGCACATTGCTGGATATGGTCCTCTGGAAGCGTTTATTGCAACTAAAGCGGGACTGAGTGCAAATATTCATTTCTATGGGCCACGTTCGCCTAAGGAAGGACTGGCAGTAATGGAAAAGATGGATATCATCGCAGGCTTATATTACCGATCTGTGCCGAATCATTTATACGCAGCCCCTAACAAATATTATGAACATCTGATGTTGGGGGTGCCGTTGGTTACAACAGAAGGAACCCCGCCCGGAGAGAAGGTTACTAGTCTTAATACAGGATGGGCAGTGTCCGAGGGAGTTGGTGCATTAAAACGCTGGTTGGGTACTTTGCAAGAAGCTGACGTAGACATAAAAGCCAAAATGGCAGCTCAGGTATGGCAGACTAATTATGCGAATTATTACGACATCAACTACAAAGGCGTGTATTTAAATGCCGTGGCGACACTGATGAACGGACGACGACATGCATAATCCGCTGATAAGCATCATTTTACCGGCTTACAATGCTCAGAATTTTATAGCAGCAACGATCGAATCAGTATTGGGACAGAGTTACCTGAACTGGGAGCTGATCGTGGTCGATGACGGTTCCACCGATCAGACTCAATTGATTATTGAATCTTATAAGCAAAAAGATGAGCGAATCGTTGTTGTTAGTAATAAACAGAATTCAGGTGTAGCTCACACTCGAAATACAGGCCTGCGGTACGCAAAAGGCGAATATATCGCCTTCATCGACAGTGACGACACTTGGGTAAAGGACAAGCTGGCGGTACAGCATCAGTTCATGAGTTCGTTATTTGTTTCTCTCTCTTATACCGCGTACGACCGGTATAAGAATGGTGTTTACCTTAATACGGTCGTTCCCCCTGAGTATGCCGATTATGCACGACTGCTGAACGGAAATTGTATCGGTTTGTCTACAGTCATGTTACGGCGAGATTTGATTGGTGATATAAGCTTTGTCAATACTGGCCATGAAGACTATATATTTTGGCTGGATATTTTTCGCAGAAAAAGCATTGTTGCAAGATGCGTTTTGCCAATATCCCAGCCTTGGGTTCGGTATAACGTGCATGATAGTTCACTGTCCGCGAACAAGTTCAAAGCGCTACTTTGGCAATGGCACATTTATCGAAAAGTGTTGAAAATCGGTGTGTTCCAAAGTGCCTATCACTTATTTCGATATGCGATACAAGCCGTCAGAAAACGTATCTGAGCGATACGGCATGGCACCATGTTCACTGAAACGGAAGCATTTTGTCTTGCCGGTTATTCTGCAAACATGTCGAATTTTGAACGCATTCTTTGTAGACAAAATAAATTCAAAGAACAGGATCTCTCAGGAACCCGGGTCTCCAGTTGATTTATAAATATGATATTTTTCGGGAAGATATAAACTCGACAATAAACGTGTCCTACTCACACACCGAATTCTATGTTTAAATTTATCTCCAGGCGGTTATGTAGGGATCTGGCATTGTTCGGATTTGCCGGTACGGCTGGCTTTCTGGTAGATACAATCATCTTGTATCTTCTGAAAGCACTGTTGGGAAGTTATTGGGCTCGTGCAGTTTCATTTCTTTGTGCTGTTTTTGTGACCTGGCTGTTGAATCGAAACACGACCTTTCGCGATAATACTCGAGCTGACGGGCTTTTTTCCGAGTTTCTGCGCTATGCCAGTATGATGACAGCAGGGGGAGTAGTCAATTATGCGGCCTATGCCATATCGATAAGTTTGTTTCCCCGCGTGTATGCTGAACCAATTTATGGAGTGATGATTGGCAGTTTCGCTGGTATGGGCGTCAATTTCCTGCAACTACGGTTCATTTTATATCGGCGTAAGCAATAGTCATAAATAATCAATACCGATTTTGGCAGACACTAAATAGTTGTTGCTGTGATGTTTGGATCGGTGGTTTCATCAAGTATTTACTGTCTGGTTTAAGCGATGATGCCCGGGATTGTCGAAAGTCAAAGCTCAGACCGAAAGCTTGTTTCAGTACAAATGAAGCGATACCAAAGTGTAGACAAACCAAATGCGGAGAATTTATTAAATATTTACATCTTGGTCCATGGTGGCGGCGGCATGGAATCGATTGTTTTGTATTAACATAGTCCCCGTTATTCAATAAAGAAAGGCCCTGATGTCCCTGTTTTCAACGACCTCCAAAACGCAGTCCGCATCCTACGAACCTGGTGTTGATGGTCTTCGTGCTCTTGCGGTGATCGCCGTCCTTTTTTTTCATGCTGGCTTTCAGGAGTTCAGTGGCGGTTATGTCGGGGTTGATGTCTTCTTTGTCATTTCTGGTTATCTGATCACCGGGATTTTGCTCAACAGTTGCATTGAAGGCAAATTTTCGTTTTTGCGCTTTATGGCCCGGCGTGTTGCCCGCCTGTATCCAGCTCTGCTGCTGACGCTGGTTTTGTGCCTGATTGCCGGGTTCCTGCTGTTTTCGCCAGATGACTACGTTGCGCTTGCTGATTCCAGCGTATTCGCTCTGTTTTCGGTCTCCAATTTCCGATTTTGGCTGGTGTCTGGGTACTTCGATACCTCATCAGAAACCAATCCGCTGCTGCACACCTGGTCACTGGGTGTGGAGCAGCAGTTTTACCTGATCTGGCCGTTTGTTATCTTTCTTGTCTATCGGTTCAAGCCTGCCTTGTTGCCATGGGTGCTATTGGCGCTGGGGGCGGTGTCATTGGCGCTGTCGCAATGGTATTTGTCGGTAGACACATCGGCCAATTATTATCTGACCCCCTTTCGGGTATTTGAGTTTGCCATCGGCGGCCTGATGGTGTTTGCGGTGGATTATCGCAAGCGGCATACGCCAGGCGTGATCCTGTACGAAATCATCATGGCGCTGGGCATTGCACTGCTACTGTACAGCATCTTTGTTTTTGATAAAACCACGACTTTCCCGGGACTGCATGCATTAGTGCCGGCCATTGGCGCAGCGCTGTGCATCTATGCCAGCCCGGCAAAATATTTGGGCAATATCTTCAGAAATCGCGCTATGGTCACGGTGGGGCTGATCTCCTACTCCATGTACTTGATCCACTGGCCGCTGATTGTTTTCTACAAATATTATATTTACCGGCCGCTGCTGTTGTCCGAGAGATGGGCGCTGGTGATTGCGCCGTTCATTCTGGGTTATTTGATGTATGTACTGGTGGAAAACCGGTATCGCCGTATTGATCTGTACAGTTGGTATTTCAAACAAACTATTCAACGCGTTTTTGCACTGGCGCTGATCCTCGTGCCGGCCCTGATGATCATGACCAGTAATGGCATGAGTTTTCGGATGAATGACTATTTTGCCGAGCATATGGCCAATTCCCCCCGGTTCCATGAAGAGCAATACGGAGGAGAAGGGTTTGCCATGGGCAGCCAAGTACTGGGGGACGCCAATGGTCGACGCAAATCAGCCGTCCTATTGGGTGACAGCTATGCCAGGCAGTACGCCTTCGGCTTGAACCAGATCCTGGCGGCCAATAAGAAGTGGGTGGATACCTCATTCGAAGATGGCTGCTTTTTTGGGCCTGGCTACACCCGCCTGCTCGATGGCGTGCCGCGCAAGGATTGTGTGGAACGGCTGGACTATGCCCTGAAAGAGGCAAAGTTGTCCAAGGTGCCGCTGCTGTACGCAGTCAGCTATCAGAATTATCAGAAAACCATGGGCACGCCCGACGGCAAGCGCGTGGATTTCCCCAATACAGAGGCCTATATCCGCTTTCTGGAAAAAAACTTCGATGCCATTCATGAGCAGATCGGCCTGGCCAATACACTTGTCATTATCGGTACTCCGCCTGGAGCGGGCTCCCAGGTAGGGCTGGCCTCATGCGTGGATCGGCCGGGCTACCTGCCGCTGGTGTGTGCCAAGTATCTGGAACTGAATGAAGAAAAGGGCAATGCGTATGCGCTGAACCGCAGTCTGGAAAAATATGCGCAAAGCCATAAAAACGTCCAATTCATCAATCCCTATTCGGTATTGTGCAAGGAGGGACGCTGCGTGACCATGATTGAGCGCAAACAGTTTCTGTATTCAGATGGAACCCATTTATCCAAACAGGGGTCGGCATTCGTCATACAGGGCTTGTGGCCCAGGCTTAAGGCTATTTTCGAAAAGTGATTATGCAAACAAAACACATAAGGTGAACTTGATATTTATCTTTCGGGGTTTCTTTCGAATAGCCCGTGTGGAGCCACTCCTCTAGCGCTAAACCTGTTGCCGTACGAGCTAGGCCGCTTGGTGGATCACCGCCACCATATAATCTCGAGATTAAGCGGATTAATTGCCGACATAAGTGGGTCATTTAACCTGATTGCTATAAGGAAACCCTGGCGGTTGGACAGGCAATTAAGCTTTGTGTGATTGGCTGCTTGGGCGATTGAAAAGTTGCGACTCTCCTTGCGTTGCGCGCGGTGGCTAGAAACAGGACCAACCCGCCGCCCCTGTCTATGGTCTGGTGGCGCTTTTCGACCTTGAGGGGCATTTTACGCACTTTTCCTTTTGCCCTGTGTGGCCTTATCGCTGTCTAAATTTACAGTAGGTTACTTGCTATTTGTTGCATACACTTACTCGTGGCCAAGCGGTGTGTACGATTGCTCATTCCTTTATCGCAGGAGGGGAATAAAATTAGATCGATCGATTACAATCGGTTTTTATGGGGGAACACTGAACACACCAAAGCATATAATATTGCCGATTGAGAGTGGGGCGTAAGTAATGATTTACGGGGTGTTGATTTAGATTGGCTCCGCTTCACTTGGGCGAGCAAAATATTTCGCGGTTAACAAGCGCAAAAATGAAATGCTCAGTGCAACGGATTTGTGAGCAGGACGTATCAGGGTAATCATGATCATACCCGTTCGCTTTTATTTGACTGAGTCAAAGGATTTATAATATGAAGGTTTTGACGGTTTTTGGGACTCGGCCAGAAGCAATAAAGATGGCGCCATTGGTTAACGAGTTGGCTGTTCGAGAGGAGTTTGACGCTCGGGTATGCGTTACCGCTCAGCATAGGCAGATGTTGGATCAGGTGTTGGGTTTGTTTGGACTACAACCTGATTTTGACTTGAATATTATGAAGCCCGGTCAGGATCTGAATGATATTACCAGCGCCATTTTACAGGGCTTGAAAAATGTTTTTTCACAATTTAAGCCAGATCTATTGTTGGTGCACGGCGACACGGCTACTACATTTGCCAGTGCGTTAGCCGCCTATTATCATCAGATTCCTGTTGGCCATGTCGAAGCAGGATTGCGGACAGGTGACTTGTATTCGCCTTGGCCTGAAGAGGGGAATCGCCGGTTGACTGGCGCGCTGGCATGTATGCATTTCGCGCCAACGGAGCGATCCAAAGAGAATCTGCTTCAGGAAGGGGTGCCCACAGAGAGCATCATTGTAACGGGAAATACGGTGATTGATGCTTTATTGTCAGTCGTGCAAAAGCTCAAAACCGACGAGCGTTTAATTCAGGAAATGGAGCAGCGTTTTGCTTTCCTTAATGGTACACGTCGTATGGTCTTGATTACCGGACACCGACGTGAAAGTTTCGGCGGAGGGTTCGAGCGTATTTGCCAAAGCATACGAGCCAGCGCAGAAGCTTTCCCTGACACGGATTTCGTTTATGCTGTTCACCTTAATCCTAACGTTCAGGAGCCCGTGGCGCGGTTGTTGAGCGGGGTTCCAAATATTCATTTACTGGCGCCGCAAGATTATTTGCCCTTTGTCTACCTCATGAACCGCTCATACATCATTCTCACCGATTCAGGTGGTATTCAGGAAGAGGCCCCTGCGCTTGGTAAACCCGTGTTGGTAATGCGGGAAACAACGGAGCGCCCAGAGGCCGTAAAAGCAGGTACTGTGAAGTTGGTTGGTACAGATCCTGACCTTATTTGTCGCGAAATAGCTAGTTTGCTGAACGATTCAGCAGCTTATCAGGCTATGAGCTATGCACATAATCCTTATGGGGATGGTGCAGCTTGCAGGCGCATTGTTGATCATTTATGCACTGTCTCTAAAAACCGATAGTTTGTAATGACCCATAAATGTGCATAATATGATTAATAAAATTAAGCCTCTGTTAGGGGGAATGTATCGTCGGTTACCGTGGCGGGTGCAGCAGACGCTGTTACCGTTAAAGCGTCGTATTCTGGGTCAATCGGCACGTCATAGTAATGAAAGGAATTTTAATGGCGAGGGCGATTTAAGCTGGGTGCAGTTTGAATCAAATATTTTAGGTTTCCGCGAGCAGTACAAAGGCGTTTTTGTTCAGTCTGTTGTTATTGACTGGAATGTGCCGTTGTACCAGCGTCCTCAGCACATGGCCAAGGCTATGGGGCGTTTGGGTTATCTGGTGCTTTACGAGACTGATTGCTGGACCAGTGACAATGTCAACGGCGTACGTCACCTTGGTGATAATGTCTGGCTGGTTAATGCAAGGCAGTCCAATAGTCTGAAAGGGGTGTTGCGTTCGTTTTATAGTACTGCGGTGGCCAGCCAATATGGTCCGCATATGCTGGAAGGCAACGTAGTGGTGTATGAGTACATTGACCATATTGACCCGGCGATTTCGGGTGATAATGTTGCCGCCTTGAACCAAATGAAGGACAAGGCTTTTGGTGGCGATGCGGACTATATCGTAGCCTCTTCGCGTGCGCTGGAGCAGGAGTCGGCATTGGAGTCCACGCAGGGAGCCGACAAAATAGTATTTATACCCAATGGCGTTGACTGCCAGCATTATCGTCGGGACTGGAGTCATGTTGTTTTGCCCGAGAAATATACGCAATTTCTGGGGCGATATAAACGCATTGTTGGTTATTTTGGCGCATTGGCGCCGTGGTTATGGTACGAGGTGA